>NZ_FQXD01000020.1 GCF_900129865.1 Virgibacillus chiguensis | reverse complement strand
AACTCCTAAAACGCAATATCTATCCATCCATTATTAGGATATTTATCCCTTTTGTCAATTTGTTTAGCAATCGCTAACGCCGCTCCTGCTGCCCAAGCTAATTTATGAGCTCCCAAAGCTTTTAATCGGCTTACGACTGTTTTCGTGAAAACTCTTTGAGCTTCTTTTTTACCTTTACTTAGACGAATGAAAAAATAAATGCGTGGTTACGAACTAACAACTCCCAAAACAGATGGATCCATCCGCTTAATAAGCATGGAACAATCCGTTATGGACATGCTACGAAAAGTCGTTCAAGAAAACGATAAACATAAAATGCAATATAGAACTTTAATTGAAGGCTATCACGCCAAAGATTTTGTATTCGCAAGAGCAAACGGGTTTCCTTTTGTTACAAAGACAATTTTAACTAGAATGAATCGTCTCATGCGAAAAACAAGTATAAAAAAGTATGCTACACCTCACATTTTAGACATACTCATATTAGTATGCTAGCCGAAGCTGGTGTTGATATTATTACAATCATGAAGCGCGTTGGCCATGAAGATATTGATACTACTATGCAGATTTACACACATGTTACGGATAAAATGAAAAAGGATGCAACCGAAAAGATATCTAATCTTTACGGAAACATCCTTGAAAAAACAACTTTTTAAAAAATGTGAGGTTTTTGTGAGATTTTCTCCAAATATCACCTAACCAACACTTATAACCCTTGATGCATCAGAGGTTACGGGCGATGATTTACATCATGCCGCCATAATTGACACCATTTCTTCAAATTACTTCTCACTTCTTTTCACCTAAAAAATGCAGCTTATAAAATAAAAACAAGATTATTTTTTCCTCGGATTTCACTCTGTTATTTTTTTCAGTTATTTTTATGTTATTTTTTAAAAAATAACATCTTTAAATACTAAGAGTTATTTTGTTCAACTTCTCCATATAAACTATTCAGGAATTCGTCAATGTTATTAGCTAAAAAATACATATTACTCATATCATCAGGATTTTCTGGTTCCTGCTCATGATCCCAGAAATAAATTTTTTCATAATACGGTTGCTTAGTGCCTAAGCATATAGCATTACCTGCTGGGTCATCTCCAATTGGAATAAATCCTGCCGGTAACCTTCCGTCCATTATATCTATAAAATCAGCCAGATTATCATACATATTACCGATTCCGTAAAATACATTTAATACACTTCTGCCTTGTTCGTCCGATATAGTAAATAAGTTAGGAGCTACTTTTCCACCATTCCATTTTAATAAAAACTTCTTATATAATTTGGTAAGTTTAATTATATTCAATTTCAAATCTCTCTATTTGTTCTAACGAAAGATTTTTATGTGAACCAAAAATTTCCACCATATATACCCTCCTAATTATTTTCTATTAACGACGCTAATTCCACCGGCATGAGTAAATTCCCTATGAATTTTTTTGTCAACAAGAATCATTGTTCTTCCGTCTTGATGGTGATGCCAAGTATAACCTTCAGGCGTTTCGTATAAAGAAGCGACCGGTGGATCAGAATCTTTGCTTAATCCCGCTTTTATATTAGAGTTTTTATAATCTTCTTCATCTATTTTTACAGTTCCACCCTAATCAATAATTACGCTTTGTTGCTGAAAAGTGGAAAATAAGGTAGAGCTATAAAAACGGACCAAAAATTTAGTATTTATATCCTTATGTACTGCTGTCATTTTTAATATAATTTGGCGTAGTTAGCAAGTTTTTTGTCGTCATTTACTAGTTACAAAGCATCGTTGGAGAGCTACTATTAAACTGTACTGTTAGAAAAGCAGAACACACTTAAACTTATAATGTAAATAGGTAAAGGAGGACCATATGTATGACGTTATATACCTTTGACCGTATAAAAATTCCTGCAGGATTTTGGATAGGATTACGTCAATTGGGAATAGCCGCGCATGACGTAGTTCAAAAAGCACAATTGCCAATCTCCATTGTTTCTGATCCAGTTGTCACCACAGCCCAATATTTTGCGATCTGGCAAGCTTATTCCGACCTCATTAATAACACTGCTACAGGAATCATCAAGCTTGCAACATCCTTTGAAACAGATCATTTCCCTCCGACTGTCTTAGCAACTTACCACGATCATGACTACCGTGATGCTTTAAAGCGAATGGCCAGGTACAAGCAACTTTGTCCGCCTGAAAGCTTACATATCAACGAGGAAGGTGAACACTGTACAATAGAAATAAAAACATTGCATAGTGAACAACCCGGTCTTCCCCTACTAATTGGTATTACGTTGGCATTTCTTCTCGAACTAGGGCGTCGTGGCACAGGTCAACCTTTGACAGCAAAGTGCGTAGAATTTTCTACCCATTCCATTGGCGACCTACAGATACTTGAAGATTACTTCGGCTGCCAAATTCAGATCGACACAAATTGTAACAGGTTGACTATACATCGAACAGATCTAGATCGTCCCTTTGTCTCGTACAATGCAGAATTGTTAGAGATACTGACTCCCGTACTGGAACAGTCGTTGAATGAGCACCCACGCAGCTCTTCAATTACCGAAACCGTCAAGTGGATCATGAAAAGTAGCTTAACAGGAGGTCGCCCTGATATTCAGACTATTGCGAGCGAGTTAGGGATAAGTGATCGTACCTTGCAGCGTCGGCTTACTGAAGAAGGCACAAGCTTCAAGCATTTGTTAGTAAAAGTTCGACATGAACAGGCAAGAGAGTATCTGGCAGACCCGTCGCTTGATATTAAAGAGATCGCATTTTTGATTGGATATGAAGACCAAAGCTCATTCTACCGCGCCTTTCACCTATGGGAAGGTGCTACGCCTTTAAAGTGGCGTACGGAACATCTCTGTGCAAACTTGATAAATTGACTAGTTTGCTTTTCGACACTGCTGTATCAGTAGCATAACTTAATAAGAACTGTAAAAGAAAAGGAATATTTTTCAAACCAAAAGGAGCAATATATTATGGATATGGAATTAAAAAATAAAACAGCTTTAGTCACTGGTTCAACAAGAGGGATTGGAAAAGCAATTGCCATTGAACTTGCAAAAGAAGGTGTTCATGTACTAATTAATGGACGAAATTACGAAGAGGTAGAACGAACCGTAAATGAAATGAAGATAGAGTTCCCTGATAGCTTCCCTCAAAATGCTACTGCCGATATTGGAGATAATCAACAAAGGGAAGCATTATTTAAAAAACATCCCCAAATTGATATTTTAGTCAACAATGTGGGTATTTATGAAATTATGAAATATGAAGACGTTGACGATGAAGTATGGGAAAAGTATATCCGTACTAATGTGCTTGCCGCAAATGGATTATCTAAATTTTACTTACCTAAAATGATAAAAAATAATTTTGGCCGAATTATCTTTATTGCGAGTGAAGAAGCAATTATGCCATCAGGACAAATGCCTCAATATTGTATGACAAAATCAATGCTATTATCATTGTCAAAAAGCCTATCTAAATTAACAATAGAAAAAGAAGTTACAGTCAATACGATCTTGCCGGGACCATCGCTCTCTGAAAATGTGCATCAAATAATTGAGGAGATGTACCCAAATGAAGAAATGACTTTTTCAGCAAAAGAGAAAGAATTTATGACTACAAATCTACCTCAATCAGAAATTCAACGATTTATCAAGCCAACTGAGATAGGTAGATTAACTACCTTTATATGTAGCCCTTATGCTTCCGCTTTTAAAGGTTCTCCGATTCGTATGGATGGAGGCATGGTACCTACTATTTTCTAGCACTTTTTCTTTCAATAAACAAATCTTCATTAAAGATTAAGAGCAGGCGCTTTCTTTTTGCAAAACGCTGATTGCTGAAGATCACTTTTTCCTATTTAAGCGAACTGCACACTATTAATTATTATAAAACCTACTATTTTTACTCGTGGTTTTGTATGTTCCATTTATAAAAAGAGTTGAAACTAATGAAAGTGTCCAAGTTGAATTAAAATTACCAAACCTAGCTAAAATGTCTTATGTTGCTTTTTCATAAGCCCCCAAATCAAGTTGGACACTAAGAGTACAAATTAATATAATACAAAATGTCAGGGAGGCAACCAACATGAAGATCAAAAAACTGGAGAAGAGTATATTTATGATTCAACAGAATTAAATGCTTCGGTTTTGCCAGCGGTTCCTGTAGTGGTAGCTTTTATTGCAAGATTAGGTGTTAAGCAGGCTATTAAATATTTTGGGAAAAGGACCTTAAGAAATGTTGCACTTAATATGGCTAAATACTAAATCCCAGAGTCCTGTATGGAAGAAATTGAGACCATACAAAGGTAAAACTAAAACTTCCGGATCTGAAAAAAAGAAACGGTATTATCAGTGGGGTCATACCCATAATGATATTGAAGTATACGATAGCAATTATAAACACTTAGGAAGCAAGGATCCTTTGACTGGTGAAATGTATAAAGGTCCAGTAAAGGGGAGAAGGCTCAAGTTTTAAAATAGGAGATAGTAACGATGCAGATAAAAAAAATTAGAGGTTGGAAGAGAAGAGTAAAACAGCTTGGGGGATGGAAAAAAGATAGTATTACACTTGATATTAACTCTTTAAAAGAGTATGGCGTTGAATATAGAAAAATATTTAACTTTGACGAACGATATTTTATCCCGAATTGGTTTAAACACAAAATTGTTTCAAGTTTTATTGATGTTTTTAAACATTGGAAAGCCCAAGCAAAAGATGAGTTTGAAAGCTTCTACATACGCTTAGATATAAATCAAACTGATATTTTTGACTCTGAAATTATGATTGTTATTGGGGACGCAATTAAAGAATATAAAAGCAAATGGGAAAAAGTTGAAAAACACATTCCAAAGCCAGATTGGGTAATTGAATTTTGTAAAAAAGAGTGGATCCCTTACTACCAATGCTCAGTCTGGTTAGAAGATGAAATAAACTCATTATCTGACACAGATAAAAGCAAATTAATGGAGCAATTAGTAAAAGTAAATAAAATTAATGATATTTCTGAGGAAGAAATACAAGAGTATACTATTATAGATTCTATAGTATGGTGTATAGAGTATGAAAACAAACCATCTATAATGCTTTGAACTCAAAGTAATTTTCAGATCGATACATTACCTTACAATAAACCACCTTCCGTAACTCATTTCAATTATAGTTACAGGAGGTGGTTTTGTTGTGGAAAGAATAATACCAGGACATTTGGTTGGTGTTAAATCATGAGGAGAGGCTATTACGTATATAACGTCTTTTTAATTCTAAATATTTGTTGTAATTTTCCAATTAAAATGTTAGATTATTGATAATAGAATTAATTGGAGGAAAAATTATGAAAAAAATTTTTTTGGTCTTTTTTTATTTTTATTGCTGAGTATTTTTAACGTAACCGTCTATGCTGATGAAATTGGTAGTGAAGAAGAAAAAGATTTCCTTTACGAGGGTTTAAAACCCGGTGAAACAGTTGTGGATTTTTATTATGAACCAGTATCAGAAGATGAATTAATTTACGAAAATGAAGTACTTCCAAAAGAAGCGCTTACTGAGAATGAATCTATTGAAGGTGAATCTGTGTCACCAATGAGCAGGAGAAAAAAATGGTACCTTAAAGGTGGTAAGAAATATGTTGGTCTGAGTTACGGATCATGGAGATACGCAGGAGCTTCAACAATCAGTGGTGGCGTGTTACATGCATCTCACTCATCAACTGTTGCTAATTCATATTCTGGATCATTAAATGTTACGAAGAGGGATTTAAATGCTTATATAGGATTCAACACTACTAAGTCTTGGTCGAAAACAGTTAGTTATTCAAGCCCCTCATATCCATCTGGTAGGTACAGATTACAATACAGACACGTTTACAAAAAGTATAAAGTAAAACAAGTTCAAGCTTATCATCCTAGAGGTAGGGTGTATGCAACTAAGTATGTATATCCTAAAAGATGGATTGAACGAAATTATAGAGTAGTGAAATTTTAATGCTAGGAGAATTTTATGAACAAAAAAATTATAGGGTCCATTTTCATTCTAATTTCTACAATTCTATATTGTACTCGATACATTAGCGCAGCAATTTCAGGAGCAAACGCTAAAAGTTGGTCTAAAGAAGAATTTATGGCGCATTTATCATATGTACCAAGTAGTTTAATGATACTAAGTATTATTGCTATGATTATAGGGTTAATTTACTTTATTACGGGGCTAATAGATTTAAAGAAACAGTATAATGCAACTAATAAGAATGTAGAAAGCTAGATAAATTTATATTCATAATCGAGTAGGAGGGGGCGGCTAACCCCCGACCTCTCACACCACCGTACGTACGGTTCCGTAGCCAACTACTAAATATCTATTTAGCTTTGCGATTCTATCCTGCATATTCATAGACTTCTTTCTTGAAGTTAGTTATCTGACACGCTGTTTAAAGCGTTTGATACTTTCTTTAGAAACCCGAATCTTTGGGTTTTCTTTATGGAATGTGAAAAAAATTCCTAGGAATTTTCGCTTCCATGGGCCAACAATTAAAGACTGCCTTATGGCAACTATTTATGGTATTCTTACAGTGTATGATAAACTTACACGGGCAATATTTATTCCTACGTTAACCTTTTATAACTTATTTTTGACTACCCATCCAACTACCCCGGCTGTTGAAGCGGTGATGACTGCAGCCGCACCAGCGCCCCAAGGCCCTGCAGCAGCAATTTTCTTTACATGCCAACCAACGTACCCTGCAGCAAATGCGCCAGCTACTATAGCATTCATTGCTCTAACTTTTGGCCCTAACTTCAAGTAAAAGCCTACAAAGCCTTGAATTTGTTGCTCTTGTTTTTCTTCGTTAAAAGATAAATCATCTGAATTAATTGAAGCCATTAATTCAGCATCATTTTCTGAAATTCCAATATCCATAAGAGTTTCTTTATCGGCATTAAAATCAACAGTACCATCTGTATTTTCTTCAAAATAAGTAGACAGTTTTTCTGCCATTTGGACCTGATTCTTATCTACAATAACATATGTGCCATAATTCCAATCAATTGGTTTTTCATTTACACCATAATTAACTTCGCTAGCATGACTACTTATTGGAAAAGAAAGAACTAAAACAACAGCAACAACGCATAATACAGAAAAGAATTTTTTAAGCACATGAACCCTCCTAATTAATTTTTAACACAGAAGTATGTACATGGTGTTACACTTATTATAATATTAAGAATAATAAAAAAGGGGGTGGTAAAAATGTATTTACTTTTATTTACCATAATTTATTGTGTTATAACACAGACTTTGAATATTTCTTATGAATATGCTATGGGAATTTATATAATAGGTTTAAGCCTTGTAAAAGGGTTTTTTAGCGAGGAAATAAAGGATATTTTTAATTTCCAAAAAGCAAAGAAATTATACGAAAAGAACGGATTTAATAAATCTTTAATGGAACTTTTATCTTTAATATTAATATTTGTTAATTCTTATTTAATTGATTATAAGCCCTTCCATCTTTTCGAATTTATTTATATATTTTTTCTTATTGCAATTATATATCGTTTTTTATTTTGGGGTACAACACAAACACTTAAGAAGTTAACTTATAAGTAAGTTTAAAATGAGAAAGGGAAGTTTCCACATGCTCCTGCCAAAAAAGGGATCTCTGGTTGCTAGATGCCACTCTACAATTACGAATAGAAATTTTGTTTTTTAAACGACCACCTGCTAAAAGCAGGTGGATTTAGACATAATGTCGACGACTAAAGTCGTTTCGCAGGCTAAAGTTCTGCTCAAAGGCCTTAGCTGAAGCATTTTCAAAGCTAGACTAAACTCATTCTTCTATTCTAAATATTTCGTCCTTACCTTCATTGATGATTTGCTATATAATTTCTTATTATTTCTTCCGTTACCGTTTCTACGGTGGCACAAAAATATCCTCTTGCCCACAGGTGTTGCTCCCAATATCTTTTTTTTAGTTCTGGAAACTCATCCTGCAATAATTTCGATGATCTTCCTTTTAGATACTGCAATATTTTACTTGGAGCAATACTTGGAGGACAAGATAATAATAAATGCATGTGATCTTTTCCAACACTTCCTTGCAATATGGTAATTCCTCTGGCTTCACAACCTTGTCTTATCAAATCACGCACTCTCACCGCTATGTGCCCGCCCAAAACCTTATATCTATACTTTGTCACCCATATGACATGATATTTGATATCATACACAGCATGACTAATTTTTCTATATCCTTCCATACTTTCACCTCTTCACTTCGTATGGACAAAAAGGATAAGACTAAAAGCGAATACCGTCTAAAGACGATGGAGTTAAACCACGCATTTGTAGGTTAAAAGCTTCAAGAATTATAAGATACAAGCAAACCAGGTCTTCCGATACACCATAAAAATGGACATGATTAAGCGCAACCCGATGGATTTTGTCACGTTGCCGAAACCAAAACATGAGATAGAATATAATGCGGAACTGGAAGGAAAGAAGCATTACTATACCCGTGAAGAGCTCAGGAACTTTTTAGAGTCGATTCAGGAGGGTGACATGGCTTATACCATGTTTCGTTGCTCGCCTTCACAGGAGCACACAAGGGAGAACCATATGCCCTGCATTGGTCCGACGTGGACTTCCAATTAAAAGTTCACGAATTCCGGCATACACATGCCAGTTTGTTGTTTGCAGCCGTGGCTTTAAAGATGTACAATCTCGACTCGGCCACACCGATATTCAAACCACGATGGATATTTACACGCATGTGACCGATGAAGCGAAAGAGAAAACAGCGGAGATGTTCCAGAAGTACATGACTTTTTAGCTCGGGGTAATCAATTCCAAATTAGAATATAAAAACCCTCTCTGCTTCATTAGAGCAAAGAGGGCAAAACCTTGGTATATCAATGTTCCTATTAACGTTTTGAGAACTGTGGTGCACGACGTGCTTTTTTAAGACCGTATTTATAACGTTCTTTCATACGAGCATCACGAGTTAGGTAACCCTCTGATTTTAGAGCGCTACGATACTCAGGATCAGCTTCTAGCAATGCACGTGCAACTCCGTGACGGATAGCTCCTGCTTGACCAGTGAAGCCACCACCATGAACGTTGACAATAATGTCATATGTTCCTTGTGTTTCTGTTGCTACAAGTGGTTGGTTTAAAATTAACAACTGTGTTTCATATGGGAAATAATCAGCTGCATTACGACCGTTAATTGTAATGTTGCCCGTACCAGGTACTAAACGTACGCGCGCAGTTGATTTTTTACGACGACCTGTGCCATAGTATTGTACTTGTGCCAAAATGATTTACCTCCTTTTAATTACCCACGAAGCTCATAAACTTCTGGTTTTTGTGCTTGATGATTGTGTTCAGCGCCTCTGAATACATGAAGCTTCTTAGCCATTCTGCGACCTAGAGGACCGTTTGGAAGCATGCCTTTAACTGCCAACTCTAGCATACGCTCAGGATATTTTGTACGCATTTCCTCTGCATTACGTTCTTTTAAACCACCAGGGTGGTTTGTATGACGGTAGTATTTTTTATCTGTTAGTTTATTACCAGTTAATTCAATTTTCTCTGCGTTAATGATGATGACATGGTCACCTGTATCTGCATGTGGCGTGTAAGTTGGTTTATGCTTTCCACGAAGGATCGCAGCAACTTCACTTGCTAAACGACCTAATCGTTTGCCTTCTGCATCAACAACTAGCCATTTGCGTTCGATATTATTTTCATTTGCCATGAAAGTTGTGCGCATGTGTCTTTCCCTCCAAAATAATTAAATTCAAATTTCTATTCGTTCGTCTATTTCAACATAATTAGTTTCCGGGGCTAATCATGGTTTAGAAATAAAATGCCATTAATCATAATACACCAAATATCACTATTATGTCAAGGTTTATTCCTCTTCAACTTTACGAGATCGCCTTTTTTCATCCATAGAGCAAAGAATGCTTTAATATAGGCTCTTTACCATGTTCTACCCAAGTGCGCACCGCCCTATTTATTCCGTTTGGATTAGTAGTTACACTCTTCCAAATGGTTTGTGTTGCCGCAAATCACTACCCTTATCACTTGCAAGAATAATTAGTACTTCACACGACACAAATAGAGGCCTTGTGCGGGCACTGTTTCTCCTACTGCTCGTCTATCCCTTTTTGACAGTAAAACAGCTATATCAGACGCTTCTCGCCTTCCTTGACCTATGTCTAATATTACACCAACGATGATGCGCACCATATTATATAAAAATCCGCTGCCGCGAAAAATAAATTCGATTTCGGCGCCTCTTTGTTCACAGGTTACTTGATAAAGCGTACGCTGTTTGCTCCCTCTTGTTGTTGCTTTAGCAGAGGAAAAGGTTGTAAAATCATGCGTTCCTTCCAAATAACGGCATGCTACTTGCATGGAAGCAACGTCTAATGCATACGGGAAAAAATAAGCATAATGGCGTCTAAATACATCCGGTTCCTTTGCATGATATACATAATAGCGATATTCCTTCTCTACTACATCATACCTAGCGTGGAACGTATTAGGAACCACTTCTACCTGCTTAACATAAATGTCATCAGGGAGCAAGGTGTTTAATGCTTGCTTCCAATTGTACATAGGGATGTTGTATGGAGAATCAAAGTGAATCGTCTGTCCTTTCGCATGAACGCCTGTATCGGTTCTCCCTGAAGGATGAATGCGTACAGGTTCACCTTTATGCATTTTTTGTAATGCTTTTTCTAGTATTCCTTGTACGGTTCTTTTTCCAGGTTGGATTTGAAAGCCCGAGAAATGAGAGCCGTCATATTGAAGTGTACATTTTAGTCGTTCCATGTTTTTGCAGCCTTTCTATCTAGTTCCTTGTAAAAAATAGTCCTAAGATGACGAATATAAATAAAATGTATATTCCTACGTCTAGCTTCGTAAATTTTAATTCTCGTAACTTGGTACGACCTTCGCCACCTTGATAGCCTCTCGCTTCCATCGCCATAGCTAGCTCTTCTGCTCGTTTGAAAGCACTGACGAATAATGGAACGAGCAATGGCACGACGGCTTGTATGCGATCTTTGAGCTTCCCTGTTCGAAAGTCAACGCCACGTGACGCTTGCGCTTTTGAAATTTTATCTGTTTCTTGTAACAACGTTGGAATGAAACGGAGTGATATCGACATCATTAACGCCAATTCATGAACCGGAAATTTCACTTTTTTTAATGGTTGCAACATGCTTTCAATCGCATCCGTTATTTCTATCGGTGTTGTTGTCAATGTTAGTAGCGACGTGACTAAAATAAGTAGAAAGAATCGCATGGAAATAGCAAAACCTTGAATTAACCCACCAGAGTATACTTGAAAGGTAAAAATCTCGAATACGACATCACCTTCTTTTGTAATAATTACATGGAGTAGAAAGGTAAAAATAATTAAAAACCAAACAGGCGTTAAACCCTTTAAAACAAATCGTAATGGTACACGAGATGTTATCATACTTAAAAGTGCAAAAACAGTTAATATTGTATAGCTCCACACATTGTTCGCTAAAAAGACGACAAACACAAAGATAAATATAATTGTAATCTTCGTTCGTGGGTCTAATCGGTGAACAACAGAGTTCCCTGGTACGTACTGACCAATAACCATGGCATTATTCATGGCTTTTCCCTCCTTTAAGCACGGCGGTAATAGCGGTTGCTAATTCGCGCTCAGACTGCTTCGTAAAAGGAAGTTTGGTGTGAAATTTTTCATTCCAACGATTAATAAAGGCTACCATTTCAGGAACATCCAGTTGAACTTGTTGCAATGCTTCCTTTTGCACAAACACTTCCTCTGGTTTCCCTTCCATATATTTACTACCTTTATTTAAAATAATGACATGATCCGCATACGTAACGGCATCTTCCATGCTATGTGTGACGAGTATCGTTGTAAGCTGTTCAGACCGATGGCGTTCATAAAACATCTCCATCATTTCTTTTTGCCCTCTTGGATCAAGTCCTGCAGTCGGTTCATCTAAGACAAGGACGTTTGGTTTTGTAGCTAAAACACCAGCAATAGCGACCCTGCGCATTTGCCCACCACTTAAATCAAAGGGGGAGCGCTCTACATAATCTGCTGATAAACCAACAGCTTGTAATGCTTCTGTCACTCGCCGTTGTATTTCGCTATCCCCAACACCAAAATTTTTAGGTCCAAAGCTAATATCCTTCGCAACCGTCTCTTCAAATAGTTGATGCTCCGGATATTGAAATACGACACCGACCTTGCTTCTTAGCTGTTTCAAATGTTTCGGCTTTTTTTCTGCCGTGAGCTCAAAGTCTCCTATCTTTACTTTTCCTGCTGTCGGCTGAACAAGACCATTTAAATGCTGAATTAAAGTTGATTTTCCTGAACCCGTATGACCTACAATGGCTACAAATGTTCCAGAAGGGATATGAAAACTTAATTGGTCAATCGCTTTATGAGCAAATGGGGAGTGCTGTTGATAGATATAGCTTACGTTCTCGAATGTAATGTCCATAGTTCCTCCAACAGTTCTTCATGATTTAATGGTTCTTTTGTGATGGGAATGCCCGTCTGTTTTAAAGCTTTTGCTAAGGAAGCAATAAACGGAACATCTAATCCAATTGCAAGTAGATCATCTTGCTTAGAAAAAAGTTCTCTCGGATGAGACTCGTCCCAAACTTGACCTTCATTCATTACAATAACCCGATCTGCTTGGACAATTTCTTGCAGGTCGTGTGTAATTGTTAGTAAGGATACATCCTTATTTGCTTGCAAATGAGCGACGGTTTGCATAATATCTCTTCTTCCTCTTGGGTCTAACATCGCCGTTGCTTCATCTAAAATAAGCACTTTGGGAGATACAGCTAGTACGCTTGCAATAGCTATACGTTGCTTTTGTCCCCCAGATAGACGATGAGGCTCCGTTAAGCGATAATCCACCATGCCAACTGCATGTAACACATCATCAAGTCGCTGTAACATTTCCTCTCTTGGAAAACCTCTATTCTCCATGCCAAATGCAACATCGTCTTGTACCGTTGTACCTACAAATTGATTATCTGGATTTTGAAACACCATGCCGACATCTTTACGTACATCCCAAATGGTATCTTCCTGCACTTTTTTCCCAGCTACATAAATTTCCCCTTCTTGCGGAAATAAAAGTCCATTCATTAATTTAGCTATGGTAGATTTCCCCGAACCATTATGACCAATAATGGCAACCCATTCTTCGCGATCGATCTCAAAGCTACAGTTTTTCAGTACCCATGGCTGCTCTGCTCCATATCGAAATGATACATTTCTAAACTCTACCAATTTTTCATTGCTACTCATCTAAACTCCTCCTCTTGCCAAAAAGGGTACTTGTTACAAAACGCAAATTATAGTATTAGAAAAACTTGGCTTGTCGCCGCATCTTATGGTGGAAGCCGTTGGTTTGCTAATACTATAATCCTAGAAACTTTATACTTTCCTATAGACAAAAAAAGGGCTTGGATGTACCTCGTAGAAGAGATTCAGTCCTGCCCTTGTCGCCTGTGGTTACATTAAACTAGTTCAATGATTGCCATTTTCGCACCATCACCTTGACGAGCGCCCAGTTTAAGAACACGTGTGTACCCACCTTGACGGTCTTCGTAACGCGGAGCCACATCATTGAAAAGCTTCTGAATAACGTTTTGATCTTCATTAGCTTCTTGATTATATAGAAATGAGGCTGCTTGACGGCGTGCGTGCAGATCCCCACGTTTGCCTAATGTAATCATTTTATCAACAACGGATTTTAACTCCTTCGCTTTTGCTTCTGTTGTTTCAATCCGCTCATGAATAATTAAATCAGAAGCAAGATTACGAAGTAGCGCCATGCGTTGATCCGATGTACGACCTAATTTTCTAGCCATGGACTATCCCTCCCTTTCTTTGATGACTTTTAAAAACTTCCATTCAAACGACCTTGTATACTCACATTAGGTCTACCTTGTTTTATCTTTTCCTACGCACATCCTCTACTCTTCGGAAAAAAGCGATGACAGCTCCTTTTCCAAAACGCAAAAAAGTGATGCAACGAACGAAAGCAAACTAAAAATACTGAATGGAGTAATTCGTATATGCAAGCACTATTTATCCGTGTGCCGTAATTTTCTAATGATGTCTATATGATATGTTTAGTCATCGTCTCGCAAGCCAAGACCTAAATCGTTAAGCTTCACTTTTACTTCTTCTAACGACTTACGTCCAAGATTGCGTACCTTCATCATATCTTCTTCAGATTTATTTGCTAGTTCTTGTACGGTGTTAATCCCAGCACGCTTTAGACAGTTATAGGACCTGACAGAAAGATCGAGTTCTTCAATCGTCATTTCCATCACTTTTTCTTTTTGGTCTTCTTCCTTCTCAACCATCACTTCAGCGTTTTTCGCTTCATCTGTTAAACCTACAAAAATATTAAGATGCTCTGTAAAGACTTTCGCACCTAAAGAAACAGCTTCTTCTGGACGAATACTGCCATCTGTACGTACATCTAATGTTAATTTATCAAAGTTAGCTACTTGACCAACACGTGTATTCTCTACTTGGTAGGTTACACGTGATACTGGAGTAAAAATGGAGTCAACTGGAATTATCCCGATTGGCTGATCATCACGTTTGTTTGCTTCAGCAGGTCGATACCCACGTCCACGTTCTGCAGTAATTTTCATAAACAAGCTGCCTTTGTTATTCAATGTAGCAATTAACAAATCCGGATTTAGGACCTCTACATCACTATCATAGGTTAGATCTGCAGCCGTAACTTTTCCTTCTCCCTGCACATCAATCTCCAATGTCTTTTCTTCATCTGAGTAGATTTTTAGCGCTAATTTTTTCAAGTTCAAAATAATTGTTGTTACATCTTCAACAACACCATCAATCGTTGAAAATTCATGTAGCGCTCCATCAATTTGAACTGAAGTCACAGCAGCACCTGGAAGTGAGGATAGTAGGATACGACGCAAGGAGTTTCCTAGAGTGGTACCATATCCACGTTCAAGCGGTTCGACTACGAATTTTCCAAATGTAGCATCATCGCTGATTTCTACCGTCTCAATTTTTGGTTTTTCAATTTCGATCATTCCATAAAACCCTCCTTTAAAACGTCGAAACCCCGGTTAGACAGCGGTCTAACCGAAATTCCTCAAAAATGCAGTTGGCGTTTCTGCACTACTTGTAAATCTTTCGTACGTTCTTGTCTTCTGGAAGCTCTATTCCTAAAGGAAAACCAACCTTTAGACTTTTAGCTATCATAACCCATTATAGACAGGGTGACAAATTATATACGGTATAATTATACACGACGACGTTTTGGTGGGCGGCAACCGTTATGTGGTACTGGCGTTACATCACGAATAGCTGTAACTTCCAAACCTGCTGCCTGAAGAGAACGAATAGCTGCTTCACGGCCGGCTCCTGGTCCTTTAACGGTTACTTCAAGAGTTTTCATACCATGGTCAATTGCAGATTTAGCAGCAGTTTCAGCTGCCATTTGGGCAGCAAATGGAGTAGATTTCTTTGAACCTTTAAAGCCCAATGCACCAGCAGAACTCCATCCAAGAACATTTCCTTGCGTATCTGTAATCGTAACGATGGTGTTATTAAATGTTGAACGGATATGGGATATACCTGACTCAATATTTTTTTTCACACGACGTTTACGTGCGCTTGACTTTTGTGCCATTACCTTTTAACCTCCTTTAACATTTATTTTTTCTTTCCAGCGATCGCGCGACGCGGCCCTTTACGAGTACGTGAATTATTTTTTGTTTTTTGTCCACGAAGAGGAAGTCCACGACGATGGCGGATTCCGCGATATGAGCCGATCTCGATAAGACGTTTAATATTTAGAGATACTTCACGACGAAGGTCTCCTTCAATGGTATACTCGTCTGTAGCTTTACGAATTCTTCCTAATTCGTCCTCAGTAAGGTCGCGTACACGAGTGTCTTCAGAAACGCCTGCTTCTTTAAGGATTTTTTGAGCAGTAGTTTTTCCAATACCGTAAATATACGTTAGGGAAATGACTACGCGTTTATCACGTGGGACATCAATACCTGCAATACGTGCCATAAAGCTTTAACACCTCCTGTTTGTTATCCTTGTTTTTGTTTATGCTTTGGATTTTCACAAATAACCATTACTTTACCATTTCGTTTAATGACTTTACATTTTTCGCAAATGGGTTTTACAGATGCTCTTACTTTCATCATCTTTACCTCCTTTAATATCGGAGCTCACTTATTTATAACGGTACGTAATTCGTCCTCTAGTTAAATCATACGGAGAAAGTTCAACCGTTACTTTGTCGCCAGGAAGAATGCGAATAAAGTGCATACGAATTTTCCCGGATACGTGGGCTAATACAGTATGACCGTTTTCCAATTCGACTTTAAACATCGCATTCGGCAATGTTTCCGTTACGGTTCCTTCCACTTCAATTACATCGTCTTTCGCCATCGTGTTGATCTCCCTTCTTCAAATCAGTCACAACTTCATTGATAAATTTAGCTATGGCAAACCGCAGTTTACCATTTGTGACACGACCAGTTTCTAGAAGGCTGTTTTGGACTTCTGGAGAAATATAATCCATTAACTCGATATGATGAAGATTCTTTTTCTTTGGTCGATCATATTTACGTTTTTCCCCATCTGCAAGCAAGACATACTTATCATCGACAGATTTAATAACGACTGCATATTGACCCGCTTCACGACCTTGCATAATTCGAACAACTTGACCTATCCGCGGTATCGAATCATCTTCGTTCAACAACGATCACCTTCACTTAGGCTATAGTTTATATCAATGCCTGTTTATTGAAAAGAATTACTCACTTTTATCCTGTGTCACCTTATTATCTATATAGAAATATGCCGCACTGTACTTCACGACTTATTATAACTTTTCATTACTAGAAATGCACTTCATACAATTCTAAGGCTATTATTGTACTTTAGCTTGAATATCTTGAAACACTTGATCAATATCCTGATCGCCATTAACTGTTACTAGATATCCTTTTTCATTATAAAAGTCTAATAACGGCTTCGTCTGTTCTATATTTACAGATAGACGCTTTTTCACCGTAGCTGGCTTATCGTCATCACGTTGGATTAAGGTTGAGCCATCTTTATCACAGACCCCGTCTTCTTTTGGCGGATTATAAACTACATGGTACGTTGTTCCGCATGTTGGACAAATTCTACGACCAGTTAGACGCTCCACTAATTTTTCTTCTGGTACATCTACATGAATGACGTAATCAATGGATTGATTGATATCCTGCAATAGACTTTGTAATGCTTCTGCTTGAGCAATAGTCCTTGGGAAACCATCCAATAAAAATCCATGTTTACAATCATTTTTACTCAAGCGTTCTTTAACAATACCATTCGTAACTTCATCTGGAACAAGTTCTCCTCGGTCCATGTACGCTTTTGCTTTTTTACCTAAGTCTGTTCCCTCTTTAATAGCTAAACGGAACATATCTCCTGTTGAAATATGAGGGATATCATATTTTTCGTTTATTTTCTCTGCCTGTGTGCCTTTTCCAGCACCGGGCAGGCCCATTAAAATTAAGTTCAACAGATTTCTCCTCGCTCTCGTCTTCAGCAAAATTACTTAATAAATCCTTTATAGTGACGTTTTACCAATTGACTTTCCAATTGCTTCATCGTCTGAAGTGCTACTCCAACAACAATCAGTAAACTAGTTCCGCCAATTTGTATGGACTGCGGCAAGTTAGCAACTCCGCTTAAAGCAAGCGGTAAGACAGATACAGCAGCTAAGAATAGTGCACCTACGAATGTGAGACGGTACAGTACTCTAGTCAAATAGGCCTCTGTGTTTTTACCTGGACGAATCCCAGGTACATAACCACCTTGTTTTTGTAAATTCTCAGCCATTTGCTCTGGGTTTACTTGAACAAACGTATAGAAGTACGTAAAAGCGATAATTAACGCAACATAGATAACCATACCTATTGGCTGTGTATAATCAAAGATACGTTGGATGGTTGCAGCAATATCGTTTCCTTCAAAGAATGTCGCAATTGTACTTGGCGCCATAATAAACGCTATGGCAAAGATAACTGGAATAACACCAGCAGCGTTCACTTTTAAAGGTAAGTGTGTTGACTGACCACCTACTGGAGAACGATTGACAAGTTTTTTTGCATATTGAACGGGTATTTTACGTAACGCTTGTTGAATAAAAATAACTCCAACGGTTACGGCAACCACAACCAAAGCAATCAACGCAACAATAACAATATTAATGAACAGTTCATCGCCAGGGTTAATAAAATACTGGCTGTATAGCTGTTGTACGCCATTTGGTACTGCTGCAACAATACCTGCAAAAATGATAATCGAAATTCCATTACCGACTCCATTCGCAGTAATTTGTTCTCCAAGCCACATTAAAAATGCTGTCCCACTCGTTAAAACAATGGCAATAACAATAAATTTCATGGGACCAGGATCAGCAATTAACATACCACCAGCCATAGCATTAAATCCTACTGACATAGCAATCGCTTGGATAAAGGCAAGGACAATGGTACCATAACGCGTAACTTGGGCAAGCTTTTTCCTACCTGCATCACCTTGTTTTTTCCACTCAGCAAATTTAGGTACGACATCCATTTGTAGCAATTGCATAATAATAGACGCCGTAATATAAGGCATAATCCCCATCGCAAAGATGGAGAAATTTTGCAATGCGCCACCACCAAATGTGTTTAAAAAGCCAAACACATTTTGGGAATTCATAAAGTCAATTGCCTGTTTATCAGTAAATGGCACAGGTATAAATGTGCCAAGACGGAAGACAACCAACATTAATAACGTGAAAATTATTTTCCGTCTTATATCACCTACGCGCATAAAATTGGAGATTGTACGGAACATTAAATCACCTCTGTTTGACCGCCCGCTGCCTCGATTGCTTCTTTAGCGGAAGCAGAGAACTTGTGAGCTTTTACTGTTAGTTTTTTCTCGATCGAGCCGTTGCCAAGTACTTTAATACCTGCTTTCAACTTGCTAACTACGCCTTCTTCCAGTAATAGCTCAGGTGTTATTTCTGTGCCTTCTTCAAACCGATTTAACGTTTCTACATTTACAATAGCAAACTCTTTACGATGAATGTTTGTAAACCCACGTTTTGGTAAGCGTTGGAATAGTGGTAACTGACCACCTTCAAACCCTGGACGAGTACCGCCACCAGAGCGCGCTTTTTGACCTTTATGTCCACGTCCTGATGTTTTCCCGTTGCCAGATGACATTCCACGACCTACACGATTACGGTTTTTACGTGTACCTTCTGCAGCCTTCAATTCATGAAGTTTCATGCGAGCACCTCCTCTTACGCTTATTTCTTATTTAAACCTCTTTAACCGTTAGTAAATGAGATACTTTATTGACCATGCCGCGAAGAGCTGGAGTATCTTCATGAACAACCGATTGACGAATTTTCTTTAATCCCAATGCTTGAACAGTTTTTCTTTGAACTTCTGTTCCACCAATAACACTGCGCGTGAGGGTTATTTCTAGTTTTTTAGACATAACAGTTCCCTCCTTATCCTAACAGTTCTTCTACAGACTTTCCACGTAGTTTTGCTACATCTTCTGCGCGCTTTAAGTTTGTTAAACCATTGATTGTTGCACGAATCATATTAATCGGCGTATTAGAACCTAATGATTTTGTTAGTATATCACCAACACCAGCAAGCTCTAAAATCGCACGTACTGGGCCACCAGAGATAACTCCTGTACCTTCCGTAGCTGGTTTCAACAATACATTACCTGAGCCGAATCGACCATGAATTGCATGTGGGATGGTAGTTCCAACAATAGGTACTGTAATTAAATTTTTCTTCGCATCATCTACTGCTTTTTTAATTGCTTCTGGTACTTCTTGTGCTTTTCCTGTACCAAAACCTACATGACCATTCTTGTCTCCGACAACAACTAGAGCTGCAAAGCGGAAATTACGACCACCTTTAACAACTTTTGCAACACGGTTTACCGCAACAACACGTTCTTCAAGATCTAATTTGTTCGGATCAATGTTTTTATTCATGTATGTCCCTCCTTTATCGTTTAAAATTCAAGACCTGCTTCTCTTGCAGCCTCTGCTAAAGCTTTCACACGTCCATGATAAAGGTAGCCACCGCGGTCAAAGACAACCGATTTGTAACCTTTATCCTGAGCACGTTTAGCTATTGCTTCTCCGACTTGTCTTGCTGCTTCTACATTACCAGTTGCACCTGTTAAGTTCAACTCGTTATCTTTTGTAGAGGCACTAACCACTGTGTTTCCACTTGTATCATCAATAAGCTGTACATAGATGTGTTTATTTGAACGGTAGACGTTTAGACGAGGACGCTGTGCTGTTCCGTGAACGGTTTTACGTACACGAGCGTGCCTTCTCTTACGCACCATATTTTTATCAGGTTTTGTAATCACTTAGGTCACTCCTTTCTGCTACCTAATCTTACTTGGCAGTTTTACCTTCTTTACGACGTACATATTCACCTTCGTAACGGATTCCTTTACCTTTATAAGGCTCTGGTGGGCGAATTGCTCTAATTTTAGAGGCAACAGCTCCAACAAGCTCCTTATCAATACCTTTAACAATAAGTTGTGTGTTTTTTGGTACGTCAATTTCAATCCCGTCAATTGGATCGATTTCTACAGGGTGTGAGTAACCAGCGTTGACGATTACTTTATTTCCCTGCTTCTGCGCACGGTAACCAACACCGATGATTTCGAGCGTTTTTTCAAACCCTTTACTTACACCTTCAACCATATTGTTAATGAGGCTACGTGTCGTACCGTGTAATGCGCGATGATCCTTATGATCGCTTGGGCGCTCTAGCTTAATCACGTTGCCTTCCATGTTAACTTTAATATCTTGATGTAAATTTCTTGTTAATTCACCTTTAGGTCCTTTAACTGTAACGACAGTTCCATCGAATTTGACTTCTACTCCTTCAGGAACTTCGATTGGCTTCAGTCCTATACGAGACATTTCATGCACCTCCTCTTCTTTAACTACTCTATTACCACACGTATGCTAATACTTCGCCGCCAACAGCTTGAGAACGCGCTTCTTTGTCAGAAAGCACACCTTTTGAAGTTGAAACGATAGCAATTCCTAAACCGTTAAGTACACGTGGTACTTCATCAGCTTTCGCATAAACACGTAATCCTGGTTTACTTATACGTTTAATACCTGTAATTACACGCTCTTCGTTTGCTCCATATTTAAGGAAGATGCGAAGAACACCTTGCTTGTTATCTTCTACAAGCTCATAATCTGTAACGAAACCTTCTCGTTTAAGAATATCAGCGATCTCTTTTTTCATCTTTGATGCTGGAAGCTCTAACTTTTCATGTCTTACCATATTCGCATTACGAATGCGAGTAAGCATATCTGCAATTGGATCTGTCATAACCATTCATCATTACCTCCTTCCCAAAATCGGGTTTTACCAGCTTGCTTTTTTGACACCAGGAATTTGACCTTTATAGGCAAGTTCACGGAAACAAATACGGCAAAGTTTAAATTTACGGATTACAGAATGCGGACGTCCACAGCGCTCACAGCGTGTATATTCACGTACTTGGTATTTTTGCGGACGTTTTTGCTTTGCAATCATTGATTTTTTAGCCACTATTTTCCCTCCTTGTATTCGCTCTTTTGCTTACTTTTGGAAAGGCATGCCTAACTGAGTAAGAAGTTCACGAGCTTCTTCATCCGTGTTAGATGTTGTTACGATAACAATGTCCATTCCACGAATCTTACTCACTTTATCATAGTTAATTTCTGGGAAAATAAGCTGTTCTTTCACTCCTAAAGTGTAGTTTCCACGACCATCAAATGCCTTTTTAGACACACCACGGAAGTCACGTACACGCGGAAGTGATACAGCTACTAGTTTTTGTAAAAATTCGTACATACGCTCACCGCGAAGGGTTACTTTAGCACCAATCGGCATTCCTTCACGTAGGCGGAATCCAGCAATTGATTTTTTTGCACGAGTAATCATTGGCTTTTGTCCAGAAATTAACGCCAACTCTTCGACAGCATTATCTAAAGCTTTTGAGTTCTGAACAGCATCACCAACACCCATGTTCACTACTATTTTTTCAATAGCTGGTACTTGCATTACAGACTCATAGTTAAATTTATTCATTAAAGATGGTAGTACTTCATCTTGATATTTTTTCTTTAATTGATTCATCATGTCGCCCTCCTTTCGCTGAACCTATTTATCTAACGCTTCTCCGGATTTCTTAGCGATACGGACTTTCTTTCCATCACGTACTTCGTAACCAACACGGGTTGGCTCTCCGGTTTTACGATCTATTGGCATCACGTTAGAAACATGAATTGGTGCCTCCTGATTAAGAATTCCACCTTGTGGATTTTCTTGGGAAGGTTTGGCATGTTTTTTAATCATGTTAATTCCTTCTACAAGCACACGCTCTTTTTTCGGGTATGCTTCTAAGATAGTGCCTTCTTTTCCGCGGTCTTTGCCGGAAATAACTTTTACTTTATCACCTTTTTTTACATGCATGCTTAACGCACCTCCTAACAAGGCTAAATTTTAGCTTATAAAGGCTGTTCAAAATTTATAGGAAGAAGGCATCTTGAAATTCTGGTTGACTTTAAAAGCCTGTTGAAAATCAAAATTCAATCATCCTCTTTTTGAACACACACTTATAATACTTCTGGAGCAAGAGATACGATTTTCATGAATTTTGCATCACGCAATTCACGTGCAACTGGTCCAAAAATACGAGTTCCTCTTGGACTCTTATCATCACGAACAATTACCGCTGCATTTTCATCAAAACGAATATATGAACCATCTTTACGACGTGCACCAGATTTCGAACGTACAATAACAGCTCTTACAACATCACCTTTTTTGACAACGCCGCCTGGTGTTGCTTCTTTTACCGTACAAACAACAACGTCGCCAATATTAGCGGTTTTTCGTCCGGATCCGCCCAATACTTTAATAGTTAATAGTTCACGTGCACCAGAGTTATCTGCAACTTTTAAACGTGTTTCCTGTTGAATCATATCGCTGTAACCTCCCTTCGGATACCTTCCGAGCGAACTTTATTATATAATTACCGCTTCTTCAACAATCTCAACGAGGCGAAAATGTTTTGTAGCTGATAGCGGACGAGTTTCCATGATGCTTACGATATCGCCAACTTTTGCTTGGTTATTCTCATCATGTGCTTTGAATTTTTTTGAATATTTAACACGCTTGCCGTATAGCTTGTGGAATTTATATGTTTCCACTAGAACAGAAATGGTTTTATCCATTTTGTCAGAGACAACACGTCCAGTGTAAACTTTACGATCATTACGTTCTGTCATTTTGAGGTTTACCTCCTCTCGAGATTCTAGTTATTTACGCTTAATTCACGTTGACGAACAACAGTTTTCATGCGAGCAATTGACTTTCTTACCTGACGAATACGTGCAGTGTTTTCTAGTTGGCCAGTTGCAAGCTGGAAGCGTAAGTTGAATAGCTCTTCTTTTAAGTCTTTTACTTTTTGTTCAATTTCGGCAGTGGTTAGTTCTCTAATCTCATTAGCCTTCATTGCTTTCACCACCAATTTCTTCACGTTTTACAAATTTTGTTTTAATCGGAAGTTTGTGAGAAGCAAGACGTAACGCTTCACGAGCAACTTCTTCTGGTACACCAGCGATTTCAAACATAATTTTTCCTGGTTTTACTACTGCTACCCATCCTTCTGGAGCACCTTTACCAGAACCCATACGAACCTCTAGGGGTTTTGCAGTATATGGTTTGTCAGGAAAGATTTTTATCCAAACTTTACCGCCACGTTTCATGTAACGAGTCATTGCAATACGAGCAGCCTCGATTTGACGGCTAGTAATCCACGACGCTTCTACTGCTTGTAGACCATATTCACCGAAAGCAACACTTGTGCCACCTTTGGCTTGGCCTCTCATTTTACCACGATGTTGTCTACGATATTTCACACGTTTAGGCATTAACATAATGCAGTGCCCCCTTCCTTATTTGTCAGTTTTCGTTGGAAGGACTTCTCCACGGTATACCCACACTTTGACACCTAACTTACCATACGTAGTGTCTGCTTCTGCTGTACCATAATCGATATCAGCTCTTAATGTGTGTAGTGGTA
Source organism: Virgibacillus chiguensis (assembly GCF_900129865.1). GTDB lineage: Bacteria > Bacillota > Bacilli > Bacillales > Amphibacillaceae > Virgibacillus > Virgibacillus chiguensis. The sequence goes on along the minus strand of NZ_FQXD01000020.1, from coordinate 37,651 downwards.
CTGTCCCTTCACTATAATGTTCCGCACGAGCGATGTCTGCGCCACCAAGACGTCCGGATACTTGTGTTTTAATTCCTTTTGCGCCAGCACGCATCGCACGTTGAATGGATTGCTTTTGTGCACGACGGAAAGAAATACGATTTTCTAATTGACGAGCAATATTTTCAGCAACTAATGTTGCATCAAGATCTACTTTTTTAATTTCTACAATATTGATGTGAACTCGCTTGCCAGTTAAGCTATTTAAAGCTTTACGCAAAGATTCCACTTCAGAACCGCCTTTACCGATAACCATACCTGGTTTTCCAGTGTGAATCGTAATATTCACTCGGTTTGCTGCACGCTCAATATCAATAGATGAAACAGCAGCTATTTTCAAGCGGTTTTCCAAGTATTCTCTAATCTTAATGTCTTCATGTAATAAGTCTGCATAGTCCTTGCCGGCATACCATTTTGACTCCCAGTCTTTAATGATGCCAACGCGAAGACCAGTTGGATTTACTTTTTGACCCACTGACTAACCCTCCTTTTTTTCTGTTACCACTACTGTAATGTGGCTTGTGCGTTTATTAATTCTACTTGCACGACCTTGTGCACGTGGACGGAAACGTTTCAAAGTAGCGCCTTCGTTTACATATGCTTCTGAAATGACCAGGTTATCTGTATCCATTTCATAATTGTGCTCTGCATTAGCAATCGCAGAGTTTAATACTTTTTCTACGACTGGAGAAGCACCGCGTTGTGTATGGCGTAAAATCGCAATTGCTTCACCTACATTTTTTCCTCGAATAAGATCAACGACTAATCGTACTTTACGAGGAGCAATACGAACCGATTTTGCAACGGCTTTAGCTTGCATGTTGTGTGCCTCCTCTCCTATTAGCGTTTTGTTTTCTTATCATCGCCACCGTGCCCTTTAAAGGTACGTGTTGGCGCGAATTCACCTAATTTATGTCCGACCATGTCTTCTGTAACGTAGACTGGTACATGCTTACGTCCGTCATATACCGCTATTGTATGTCCTACAAAATTAGGAAATATAGTTGAACGACGTGACCAAGTTTTAATTACTTGTTTTTTATCACTTTCGTTTAATGCTTCGATTTTTGACATAAGATGGTCATCTGCAAAAGGTCCTTTTTTCAAACTACGACCCATGGATAAACCTCCTTTCGCATTGGAGAGACGGGCTTATCTTCCCGCCACTATTTTTGGTTATTTTTTACGTTTACGAACGATATACTTATCAGATGGCTTGTTGCGTTGACGTGTCTTGTAACCAAGAGTTGGCTTACCCCAAGGTGACATTGGTGATTTACGACCGATTGGTGCGCGTCCTTCACCACCACCGTGTGGGTGATCATTCGGGTTCATAACAGACCCACGAACAGTTGGGCGAATGCCTAACCAACGAGAACGACCTGCTTTACCTACACGGATAAGCTCATGTTCGATATTACCGACTTGACCGACAGTTGCACGACAAGAAGAAAGAATCAAACGAACTTCTCCTGAAGATAAACGAACTAACGTATATTTACCGTCACGACCAAGGACTTGTGCTTCTGCACCGGCTGAACGAACAAGCTGTCCGCCACGTCCTGGCTTCAACTCAACATTATGAATAACTGTACCTACTGGGATATTTACTAATGGTAATGCATTTCCCATTTTAATATCCGCATCTTCACCAGAAATAATTTCTTGCCCCACTTTTATACCTTTTGGAGCTAATATATAACGTTTTTCACCATCAACATAATGAATTAATGCGATGTTTGCTGAACGGTTTGGATCATACTCAATAGTAGCAACGCGTCCTGGTATACCATCTTTATCACGCTTGAAATCGATGATACGGTATTGACGCTTGTGACCGCCACCTTGATGACGAACGGTTAACTTCCCTTGATGGTTACGACCACCACGTTTGTGTAGTGGAGCTAAAAGGGATTTCTCAGGCGTATCTGTAGTGATTTCTGCAAAATCAGATACGGACATATTACGTCTACCGTTGGACGTTGGTCTGAATTTTTTAATCGCCATCTTTATTTCCCTCCTTCACGAACTTTATAATTTATGCTTCAAAGAAATCTAATTCTTTACTGTCTTCAGAAAGCTGAACAACAGCTTTTTTACGATCTGAACGGTAGCCACCGTAACGACCCATACGCTTGAACTTACCTTTTACGTTTAACGTGTTCACTTTGATTACTTTCACTCCAAAAACTTGTTCTACAGCGTTTTTTATCTCTGTTTTATTCGCTTGAGGAGTTACTTCAAACGTGTACTTTTTTTCTGCCATTAAATCAGCTGAGTGTTCTGTAATGACAGGGCGCTTTATAATATCACGTGGATCTTTCATTATGCAAGCACCTCCCCTGCTTTTTCAGCTGCCTCTTTTGTTAAGATCAGCTTGTCATGGCCAAGCAAGTCTAATACATTCATTTCTTCCACTGTTAAAATAGAGACAGCCGGAAGATTATTTACGGAACGAACAACGTTCTCTTCTTTTTCAGTTACAACAATTAAAGCTTTTGCATCTACATTTAATGCTGCTAGCATTTTTACTGCTTCTTTTGTTTTTGGTTCAGCAAAAGTAAGACTTTCCAAGACAACAAGATTATTTTCTTTTGTTTTGGAAGAAAGCGCAGATTTAAGTGCTAAGCGACGGACTTTCTTTGGCAATTTATAGCTATAGCTGCGTGGTGTTGGTCCAAATACAGTACCTCCGCCAACCCACTGTGGGGAACGAATAGAACCTTGACGTGCACGACCAGTTCCTTTCTGACGCCATGGTTTACGACCACCACCGCGTACTTCAGAACGGTTTTTTACCGCATGCGTACCTTGACGTAAAGACGCACGTTGCATAACTACTGCTTCATGTAATACATGCTCATTTGGTTCAATTCCAAATACAGCTTCGTTTAATTCCAACTCACCAGCTTGAGCTCCATCTTGTTTTAGTAGTGCTACTTTAGGCATGACATATCCTCCCTTCGTCTGTATGATTAGTTAGCCTTGACTGCACTCGTTATTTTTACGAATGATTTCTTTGCACCTGGCACATTGCCTTTTACTAATAGTAGATTACGTTCTTCGTCTACTTTTACTACTTCAAGGTTTTGGATCGTTACTTGTTCTCCACCCATGCGTCCTGGAAGTGGTCTTCCTTTAAATACACGCATTGGGTCAACCGCACCTAACGAACCTGGTGCTCTATGATAGTGAGAACCATGAGTTTCTGGTCCACGTTGTTGATTGTGACGCTTAATCGAACCTTGGAATCCTTTACCTTTTGTAGTTCCTGTCACATCAATTTTATCACCAGAAGCAAATACGTTTACGCTCACTTCCTGACCAACTTCATATTCGTCAAGCTTCGCGTTACGGATTTCACGAACGTAGCGCTTAGGGTTTGTGTTTGCTTTTTCAGCATGACCTTTTTCCGCTTTATTCGTACGTGATTCCTTTACGTCAGCAACACCTAGTTGGATTGCTTCATAACCATCATTTTCTAATGTTCTCTTTTGTAATACGACGTTTGGCTCAGCTTCAATTACAGTTACAGGCATTAGTTCTCCTGTTTCAGAGAATAGCTGAGTCATGCCGATTTTACGACCTAAGATTCCTTTCGTCATCCGTTACACCTCCTATTTAAAACTTTCATTTATAGTTTAATTTCAATGTCTACACCAGACGGTAAATCTAAACGCATTAGTGAATCAACAGTTTGCGGTGTAGGGTTAACAATGTCGATGAGACGTTTATGTGTACGCATCTCAAACTGCTCACGTGAATCCTTATATTTATGAACCGCACGTAAAACCGTGTAGACTGATTTTTCCGTAGGTAGTGGGATTGGTCCAGATACATTAGCACCAGAACGTTTCGCTGTATCTACAATTTTTTCAGCTGATTGATCTAAAATACGGTGATCATAAGCTTTCAAACGGATTCTAATCTTTTCTTTTGCCATTATTTTCCCTCCTTTATTCGCCCATTTATAATAGACATACTCTGCAGAAATTTCTTGGTAACTCCCGCCATGGCAAAGGGGCCGGGTGTGCCAACAACCTTCTGCTTCATCGCCTTTAGCAAGCAACATTCTTATTATATAGAATGTCATTTGTTTCTGCAATCTTTTTTATGGATAATGATTGCACATCTACATATTATACGTACTTTACTACTTGATTGCAAGGGGTTTTACAAAAAATTATTAATAAGTTTAGTCAAAACAGACTGCTTTTAATCATAGTAAATAGTTTTAAAAACTTTCGATTGAGATTTTTAAGTGGCAAGGTATAATACCATATTTATAGGACGAGATTTTTTTAAGTTAAAAGAAGGGTTTAGGGGATACGGTTAGGTGACTTTTAATACAAAGGCAATTGCTACTATGTATCGCCAAACTTAATAGAGATGAAAAGAAAAACAGAGGTTTATCTTTTATTCTTGTTTAGAGGTACGGTGATACGCTATCGTGTTGACTAACTTACAAAAAGCGTTAGAAAAATTGGGTCTAGCAACAAGTAGCATGCTGATAAAACGCCTTTGTTTTATTTTTCTATATTGTAAAAAACACAGGTTACGTCGTCACGTAACCTGTGTTTCTAAACTTGGTGCTTACTCAATAATTTCTGATACAACACCAGATCCAACTGTACGGCCACCTTCACGGATAGAGAAGCGAGTACCGTCTTCAATTGCAATTGGTGAAATAAGCTCAACTGTCATTTCAATGTTATCGCCAGGCATTACCATTTCTGTTCCTTCTGGAAGTTGGATAACACCAGTTACATCCGTTGTACGGAAGTAAAACTGTGGACGATAGTTAGCAAAGAATGGCGTATGACGTCCACCTTCTTCTTTAGATAGAACATAAACTTCAGCTTTAAACTTTGTGTGAGGTGTGATTGAACCTGGTTTTGCTAGTACTTGACCACGGTTAATGTCTTCACGTGCTACACCACGAAGTAGTGCACCGATGTTGTCGCCAGCTTCTGCATAGTCAAGAAGCTTACGGAACATTTCTACACCAGTAACTGTAGTTTTTTGTGCTGCTTCGTTTAAGCCGATGATTTCTACTTCATCACCAACACGTACTTCTCCACGCTCAACACGACCAGTTGCAACAGTACCACGACCTGTAATAGAGAATACGTCCTCTACAGGCATCATGAATGGTTTGTCTTTATCGCGGTCTGGAGTTGGAATGTACTCGTCAACAGCTTCCATTAATTCAACGATTTTTGCTTCGTATTCTTCTACTCCTTCAATTGCTTTCAAAGCAGAGCCAGCAATTACAGGAACATCATCACCTGGGAAGTCGTACTCAGTTAATAGATCGCGAACTTCCATTTCTACTAATTCTAATAGCTCTTCGTCGTCTACCATATCTACTTTGTTAAGGAATACTACAATAGAAGGTACACCAACGTTACGAGATAATAGGATGTGCTCACGAGTTTGTGGCATTGGGCCATCAGCAGCAGATACTACTAGGATAGCTCCGTCCATTTGTGCAGCACCTGTGATCATGTTTTTAACATAGTCAGCGTGACCTGGGCAGTCAACGTGTGCATAGTGACGCGTATCTGTTTCATATTCTACGTGTGAAGTAGCGATAGTAATTCCACGCTCTTTTTCTTCTGGTGCATTATCAATTTGGTCATACGCCATTTGCGTACCTTTACCAGATTTCTTATGCATTACAATTGTAATTGCAGCAGTTAACGTTGTTTTACCATGGTCAACGTGTCCAATTGTTCCAATGTTAACGTGACTTTTCGAGCGGTCGAACTTTTCTTTAGCCATTTATAGTTCCTCCTTTAAATAAATGAAATAGTTTATTTTAGAATGTTTAAGTAGCAAGAAACAATGGGTCAACATCACTTCTTAGCCTTTAATACAAGTTATACTTTAGATTTATGAAAAAATCAATTATTGACCAGCATTTTTCTTAATAATTTCTTCAGAAATACTCTTTGGTACTTCTTCGTAGTGATCAAAGTACATCGTAAATGTACCACGACCTTGTGTGTTAGAACGCAATGCTGTAGCGTAACCGAACATTTCAGAAAGTGGAACGAAGCCTTTTACCACTTGAGCAGGACCTCTAGCTTCCATACCTTCTACACGTCCGCGACGAGAAGTAATATCACCCATAATGTCTCCCATATATTCTTCTGGGATAACAATTTCTACTTTAGCAATCGGCTCAAGAAGAACTGGGTTACACTTATTTTTAGCAGCTTTTAGTGCCATAGAAGCCGCTACTTTAAATGCCATTTCGTTAGAGTCTACATCATGATAGCTTCCATCATACAATGTTGCTTTAATATCAATTAGTGGATATCCAGCTAATACACCATTTTCCATTGATTCTTCAATACCAGCTTGAACAGATGGAATGTATTCACGTGGTACAACCCCACCGACAATCTTGTTCACAAATTCAAAGCCAGCGCCTTCTTCGTTAGGTTCAAATTTAACCCAAACGTGTCCGTATTGTCCACGACCACCAGATTGGCGAACAAATTTACCTTCTACTTCAGCAGCAGAGCGGAATGTCTCACGATATGCAACCTGTGGCGCTCCAACGTTTGCTTCTACTTTGAATTCACGCTTCAAGCGGTCAACGATAACGTCAAGATGAAGTTCACCCATACCTGAAATAATCGTTTGGCCTGTTTCTTCATTTGTTTCTGTTTTAAAGGTTGGATCTTCTTCAGCTAGTTTCCCTAAAGCAATACCCATCTTATCTTGATCGGCTTTTGTTTTTGGTTCAATAGCTACTCCGATTACCGGCTCTGGGAAATCCATAGATTCAAGAATAACTAAATTCTTTTCATCACAAAGCGTATCACCAGTAGATGTATCTTTTAAACCAACAGCAGCTGCAATTTCACCAGCATATACAGTGGAAATCTCTTGTCTTGAATTTGCATGCATTTGTAGGATACGTCCAACACGCTCACGCTTATCTTTTACAGAGTTTTTCACATAAGAACCAGCATCTAATGTTCCTGAATATACTCGGAAGAAAGTAAGCTTACCAACATATGGATCTGTCATTACTTTAAACGCCAATGCTGAGAATGGTGCATTGTCTGTAGATGGACGAGTTACTTTTTCCTCTGTACCAGGGACAATCCCTTCAATATCAGCAACATCCGTAGGTGCTGGAAGATAATCAATAACACCATCAAGCATTAATTGTACACCTTTATTTTTGAATGCTGACCCACAATATACTGGGTAGAATTCAACATCTAGGGTAGCTTTACGGATAGCGACTCTTAACTCATCCTTAGAGATTTCTTCACCCTCTAAGTATTTCATCATTAAGTCTTCGTCAAGTTCAGCAACAGCTTCAATTAAGCTATTACGCCATTCTTGAGCTTTATCCATTAAATCAGCCGGAATTTCACGAGTCTCTGCACGAGTTCCAAGATCATCTTCATAGAAGAATGCTTGCATGTCAATGAGGTCGATAATTCCTTCAAAGTTATCTTCTGCACCTACCGGAAGTTGAACCGGATGTGCATTAGCGCCTAGACGATCTTTTAACGTTTTTGTCGCATAAAGAAAATCAGCACCAATTTTATCCATTTTGTTAATGAAAACAATACGTGGTACACCGTATGTTGTAGCTTGGCGCCATACTGTTTCCGTTTGTGGTTCCACACCTGACTGCGCATCAAGAACGGTTACGGCGCCGTCTAACACACGTAATGAACGTTCAACTTCAACAGTGAAATCTACGTGTCCTGGTGTGTCAATAATGTTAATTCGATGGTTTTTCCATTGAGCAGTTGTTGCAGCTGAAGTAATAGTAATACCTCTTTCCTGCTCTTGCTCCATCCAGTCCATCTGTGAAGCACCTTCATGCGTTTCACCAATTTTATGAATGCGTCCTGTATAGAAAAGAATACGCTCCGTAGTAGTAGTTTTACCTGCATCAATGTGTGCCATAATACCAATATTTCGCGTCTTTTCCAAGGAGAACTCTCTAGCCATGTATTCTTCTCCTTTCTAGCTTGAATTTGATTTATTATTTTACCAGCGGTAATGAGCAAATGCTTTGTTAGCTTCTGCCATTTTATGCAGTTCTTCGCGTTTCTTCACAGAAGCACCTGTATTGTTAGAAGCATCTAAAATTTCATTAGCAAGACGTTCTTCCATTGTTTTTTCTCCGCGTAAACGAGAGTAGTTAACAATATAACGTAGTCCTAGCGCTTGACGACGTTCTGGACGTACTTCCATTGGTACTTGGTAGTTTGATCCACCAACACGACGTGCACGTACTTCAAGAACAGGCATAACATTTTTCATCGCTTGTTCAAATACTTCCATTGCATTTTGGCCGCTTCTCTCAGCAACCAATTCAAATGCTTTATAAAGAATTTTTTGTGCTTTTCCTCTTTTTCCATCAACCATAATTTGATTGATTAAACGAGTCACAAGTTTTGAGTTGTAAAGCGGATCTGGTAAGACATCCCGTTTAGGTACTGGGCCTTTACGTGGCATATGTCCTTCCTCCTTTCCTATTGGGCTTTTTTAATATATGCTTACTTCTTCGGTCTTTTCGTACCGTACTTAGAACGACCTTGCATTCTACCTTCTACACCTGCTGTATCCAACGCACCACGAACAATGTGATAACGAACACCAGGTAAGTCTTTTACACGACCACCACGAAGAAGTACAACGCTGTGTTCCTGAAGATTGTGACCAATTCCAGGAATGTATGCTGTTACTTCCATGTTGTTAGACAAACGTACACGAGCGTATTTACGAAGTGCTGAGTTTGGTTTCTTCGGTGTTAATGTTCCAACACGTGTACATACACCACGCTTTTGTGGAGAATTTTGGTCTGTAAATGTCTTCTTAAAGCTGTTATACCCCTTGTTTAGAGCTGGAGAGTCAGACTTTTTTGGTTTGCTCACGCGACCTTTACGCACTAATTGGTTAATTGTTGGCATAACTATTTCCTCCTTTCCGTCATGAATATATCACTAATTCAGCTTGAGTTTTGTAATCCCACACATCCAGGTGGTTCATCTTTGGGTAAAAAAACAGTTTTTATAATAACTCTAATCCTGTTTTATACCAACAGCGGCTGCACCGACCTCGATACCACATGCTACTCCTAATTTCTTTTTAGAATCAACATGATGACAAGGAATGCCCAATTCTTCAGCTAAATGTGTAACCTTTTGTACCATATGTTGATCTGCATCAACAGCAACAAACACTTCACTAATATGCCCATTTTTCATGGCTTTGAGCGTTTGTTTCGTTCCGATAATTACACTAGATTTCACTTGCATTACTTTTTCATAAGACATCTCATATCCTCCAAAGCACCAAGTATAACCGGAAGCACCTTGAATATTCTACCACTCTGCATTTTCTATGTCAACATGATTTACATATTTTTTACGCTTCCGCTTAAAAACTTATTCTATTTTGTATAGAACTGGTGAGTCTCCCACACCAAAATTGATATGGGAAACTACTTCATCCAGTTACTGAACTGTTTCTGTTTCTTCAATTGGCTCAGTTGTAATTGGTTCAGATGTAGCAGGTTTGATACGACGGTAACGCTGCATACCTGTTCCAGCAGGTACAAGTTTACCAATGATAACATTTTCTTTCAAACCAAGAAGCTCATCCCGTTTTCCTTTAATAGCTGCATCCGTTAATACTCTCGTTGTTTCTTGGAAAGATGCAGCAGATAAGAAGGAATCTGTCTCAAGTGATGCTTTTGTAATACCGAGTAACACAGGTTTACCTATAGCTGGTTGCTGTCCATCTTGTAGTACTTTACGGTTTGCGTCACGGAACTGGTGCAACTCTAATAAAGAACCTGGCAGAACATCTGTATCTCCAGAGTCAATTACGCGAATCTTACGAAGCATTTGGCGAACCATAACTTCTACGTGTTTATCGCCAATTTCAACACCTTGCATACGGTATACGCGTTGAACTTCACGCAACAGGTAGTTTTGTACACCTTCTACACCTTGAACGCGTAATAAATCCTTAGGATCAATAGAACCTTCCGTTAGTTCTTGACCAGCAATAACCTTGTCACCAACGTTCACCTTCATGCGAGCATTGTAAGGCACTGCGTAAGAGCGTTGCTCAACATCGCCTTGAACGACAATCTCTTGTTTATCTTTCACTTCTTTAATTTCTAGTACGGTTCCGTATATTTCACTAATAACTGCTTGCCCTTTCGGATTACGAGCTTCAAACAACTCTTGAATACGTGGCAAACCTTGTGTAATATCGTCCCCGGCTACCCCACCAGTATGGAAAGTACGCATCGTTAGCTGTGTTCCTGGCTCACCAATGGATTGAGCTGCAATAATTCCTACTGCTTCCCCAACTTCTACATCAGCACCAGTTGCCAAGTTTCTTCCATAACATTTTTGACATACACCATGCTTCGTATTACAAGTGAATGCACTACGTATGGTTACTTTTTCAATACCAGCATTGGTAATTTCTTTTGCTTGGTCCTCACTAATAATTTCATTTGCTTCAACAATGACTTCATTCGTTTCTGGATGCTTAATATCATAGAATGCCGTACGCCCGATTAAGCGATCAACTAATGGTTCGATCATTTCCGTACCATCTTGTAAGGCAGTTACAGCCAAGCCACGATCTGTCCCACAATCATCTTCTCGTATGATAACGTCTTGCGCCACATCAACAAGACGACGTGTTAGGTATCCTGAGTCAGCTGTTTTCAATGCTGTATCCGCAAGACCTTTACGAGCACCGTGCGTAGATATAAAGTACTCTAATACGGTTAAACCTTCACGGAAGCTTGATTTAATCGGTAATTCAATAATCTTACCAGCCGGGTTAGCCATTAAACCACGCATACCTGCAAGCTGCGTAAAGTTTGAGGCGTTACCACGAGCACCAGAATCACTCATCATATAAATCGGGTTTCTTTCGCTAAGGGATAACATCAACTTATCCTGTATCGTATCTTTGGCTTGTGACCAAATTGCAATAACGCGGTCGTACCTTTCATCATCCGTAATTAATCCTCTACGGAATTGTTTTAGTACTTTATCTACTTTATTTTGTGCTTCTTCAAGGATCGTTTCTTTTTCTTTAAGTACAACAATATCAGAAACACCGACTGTCATACCTGCTTTTGTGGAATAGCTAAAGCCAAGATCCTTCATTCTATCAAGCATTTTAGATGTTTCACTAATTTTAAACCGTTTAAAGACTTCAGCGATAATATCTCCTAAGAAGCCTTTCTTAAATGGTTTTACCAACTCAAATGACTTAATAAGCTCAGGGATATTCGCACCCTTTTCCACAAAATACTTTTCTGGTGTATGATACTCTAAGTTCTCTTTTGTTGGCTCATTTATATAAGGGAAGGAGTCTGATAAGATTTCGTTGAAAATCAGCTTCCCAACTGTTGTAATAAGCAATTGTGATTTTTGCTTTTCCGTAAATGTTTGGTTATTTAAACCTGATGCGTGTACAGCAACACGAGTGTGTAGATGTACATACCCATTCCGATAAGCCAACACCGCTTCATTCGTATCGTTAAAGACAGATCCTTCTCCGATAGCATTTTCTCGTTCTAAAGTAAGATAATAGTTTCCTAATACCATATCCTGAGATGGTGTTACAACTGGTTTTCCATCTTTAGGATTTAAAATATTTTGAGCTGCAAGCATTAAAATTCTTGCTTCCGCTTGAGCTTCTCCAGACAACGGTACGTGCACAGCCATTTGGTCCCCATCAAAGTCGGCATTATACGCCGTACAAACTAATGGGTGCAAACGAATTGCACGACCTTCTACAAGTGTCGGTTCAAAAGCTTGGATTCCAAGTCTGTGTAATGTTGGTGCACGGTTAAGCAATACAGGATGCTCTTTAATAACTTCTTCTAAGACATCCCACACTTCAGGGTGCACACGCTCAATTTTCCGCTTGGCAGACTTGATATTATGTGCAATTCCTTTTTCCACTAGCTCTCTCATCACAAATGGCTTAAATAGCTCTAAGGCCATTTCTTTTGGTAGTCCACATTGGTACATTTTCAAATGCGGCCCAACTACGATAACCGAACGGCCGGAGTAATCCACACGTTTACCTAGTAGGTTTTGACGGAAACGTCCTTGCTTCCCTTTCAACATATGAGACAAGGATTTCAATGGACGGTTACCTGGTCCAGTTACTGGACGGCCACGACGACCATTGTCAATTAGGGCATCTACAGCTTCCTGAAGCATACGCTTTTCGTTTTGCACGATAATGCTTGGCGCTCCAAGATCTAATAAACGTTTTAACCGATTGTTTCGATTAATTACACGACGGTATAAATCATTTAAGTCAGAAGTAGCAAAACGCCCCCCATCGAGCTGCACCATTGGGCGAATTTCAGGTGGGATGACTGGTAACACGTCTAAAACCATCCAAGATGTTTCGTTTCCGGAATGACGGAACGATTCTAATACTTCTAAACGCTTGATCGCACGTGTTCTACGTTGTCCTTGTGCTGTTTTTAGTTCTTCTTTTAAAATACCTGCTTCTTTTTCTAAGTCTATATCCTGAAGCAATTTACGGATTGCTTCAGCTCCCATTTGTGCTTTAAAAGACTTACCATATTTATCGTAGTATGCACGGTATTCTTTTTCTGATAGGAGTTGTTTTTTCTCTAACGGTGTGTCACCTGCTTCCGTAACAATATAAGCAGCGAAGTAAATGACTTCCTCTAACGCACGAGGTGACATATCTAAGACAAGCCCCATACGACTTGGAATACCTTTAAAGTACCATATGTGAGATACAGGTGCAGCAAGTTCAATATGCCCCATCCGCTCACGACGAACTTTTGCTTTTGTCACTTCAACACCACAGCGATCACAAACCACGCCTTTATAGCGCACGCGCTTATATTTTCCACAGTGACATTCCCAATCTTTTTGTGGACCAAAAATCCGCTCACAGAACAATCCGTCTTTTTCAGGCTTCAATGTTCGATAATTAATCGTTTCTGGTTTTTTTACCTCACCATGTGACCAAGAGCGAATTTTCTCTGGTGAAGCTAAACCAATTTTCATATACTCAAAGTTATTTACATCTAGCAAGGGGTCAACCTCCCTCTTAGTGTCCGATTTTACCAAGCTATCAACGGTTACTTTAAGAAAACACAGCTACTATATTATTTCCTCTAAGCTACTGTTCACTGCAACTAACAACTATTCTTGTAATCAATACTTTTGGTGCAAATTATTAAAAATACTTGACTTGTCGCCTCGTATTTATAAGAGAATTTGAAGGTCAGCCTTACAATGTAAAGCTGCCCTTATCCTTTATTTAGCTTTCTTCCACTTCTATATTTAGCTTACTAGCTTGTTGTGTATCTTCTTCTTCTAGTTCCATCATGTCAATCTCTTTTTCATCACTGGATAACATTTTTACATCCATACCTAGACTTTGCAGCTCTTTGATAAGTACCTTGAAGGATTCAGGGACTCCTGGTTCAGGTACATTATCCCCTTTGACAATGGATTCGTATGCTTTCACACGTCCCACTACATCATCTGATTTAACCGTTAGAATTTCCTGTAGGGTATATGCTGCACCGTAAGCTTCTAAAGCCCACACTTCCATCTCTCCAAAACGCTGACCACCAAATTGCGCTTTACCACCCAATGGCTGTTGCGTTACAAGGGAGTATGGTCCAGTAGAACGAGCATGTAATTTATCGTCTACCATATGAGCAAGCTTAATCATATACATAACACCAACAGATACTCGATTGTCAAATGGCTCTCCAGATCTCCCGTCATAAAGAATCGTTTTCGCATCACGAGGCATACCAGCTTCTTCTAATGTTTCCCAAACATCGTCTTCTGTCGCTCCATCAAATACTGGTGTGGCAACATGAATGCCTAGTGCACGCGCCGCCATTCCTAAATGGAGCTCAAACACCTGTCCGATATTCATACGAGATGGTACCCCTAATGGGTTTAACATAATGTCAATTGGCGTTCCATTAGGCAAGAAAGGCATATCTTCTTCAGGAAGAATTTTAGAGATAACACCCTTATTTCCGTGACGTCCTGCCATCTTATCGCCTTCGTGAATCTTCCGTTTCTGTACGATATATACACGTACAAGCTCATTAACTCCTGGTGGAAGTTCATCGCCATCCTCGCGGTTAAAGATTTTCACATCAAGCACAATACCTCCAGCACCATGCGGCACACGCAGGGAAGTATCACGAACTTCTCGTGCTTTTTCACCAAAGATAGCATGCAACAAACGCTCTTCAGCGGATAGCTCCGTTACACCTTTTGGCGTTACTTTCCCAACCAAAATATCTCCATCTGTTACTTCAGCACCAACGCGAATAATTCCATACTCATTGAGGTTCTTTAATGCATCTTCACCAACATTAGGAATATCTCTTGTAATTTCTTCTGGACCTAATTTCGTATCACGCGCCTCCGATTCATATTCTTCAATATGGATCGATGTATACACATCATCTTTCACAAGGCGTTCACTCATGATAATAGCATCCTCGTAGTTATAACCTTCCCACGTCATAAAACCGACGAGTACGTTTCGGCCAAGTGCTAATTCTCCGTCTTCCATAGAAGGGCCATCAGCAAGGATTTCTCCTTTCATAACGCGGTCGCCTTCGCTTACAATCGGGCGTTGGTTATAGCAAGTTCCTTGGTTAGAACGTATATATTTTTGTAACTTATACTGATCGAGGTCACCTTTTACTTCGCGCCCATCAACAACGGACGTTCGGCGTACAAGTACCTGTTTGGCTTCTACACGCTCTACAACACCTTCATGGCGACAAATAACAGCAGCTCCAGAGTCCTTCCCGTTCACATATTCCATCCCTGTTCCAACAATTGGCGCTTCTGGTTGCATTAATGGAACAGCTTGACGTTGCATGTTCGCACCCATCAATGCACGGTTAGAGTCATCATTCTCAAGGAAAGGAATACATGCTGTTGCGGCAGATACGACCTGCTTTGGTGATACATCCATATAATCGAGTTTTTCTCTAGCGACAATCGTGTTTTCCCCACGGAAACGCGCGATTACCTCGTCTTCAGCAAACGTGCCATCATCATCCAATTTTGCGTTAGCTTGCGCAACGATATAGTTATCCTCTTCGTCAGCAGTTAGATAATCAATGTGGGCAGTTACTTTGCCTGTCTCTGGGTCCACACGTCGGTAAGGCGTTTCAATAAATCCGAATTTATTCACTTTCGCATAGCTGGAAAGTGAGTTGATTAATCCGATGTTCGGTCCTTCTGGTGTCTCAATTGGGCACATACGGCCATAGTGAGAGTAGTGAACGTCACGAACTTCAAACCCTGCACGCTCTCTTGTTAAACCACCCGGGCCTAGTGCGGATAAACGTCGTTTATGCGTTAATTCAGCGAGCGGATTCGTTTGATCCATAAACTGTGACAATTGGGAGCTACCAAAGAACTCCTTGATGGACGCAATGACGGGACGAATATTAATTAATTGCTGTGGCGTTATGCTAGACGTGTCTTGAATGGACATTCTTTCACGTACCACACGCTCCATTCGAGATAACCCGATACGAAATTGATTCTGTAAAAGTTCTCCTACAGAACGAAGTCTACGGTTACCTAGATGATCAATATCATCTGTCCCTCCTACTTGATGCAACAAGTTAAAGAAATAACTAATGGATGCTAATATGTCAGCAGGCGTAATATTTTTCACACTTGCATCAACACCAGCATTTCCGATTATATTTAACACTCTTTCTCCACTTGGGTCTGTAGGGTCAACAATTTTTACAGACTGCAAATGAATGGACTCATCCAACACGCCTTCTTTTGGTTGTAATTCCTTATAACCTAACTTATCTTCTTCGCGTTCTAGATAAGGAATTAATTTATCTAATAGCTTTCTTTCCAGCTTATCACCTTTTTCAGCTAACACTTCCCCAGTTTCAGGATCGACAATAGTTTCAGCTAATACTTGGTTAAACAAGCGGTTTTTTATATGCAGCTTTTTATTCATTTTATAACGACCTACATGCGCTAAGTCATAACGCTTTGGGTCAAAAAAGCGAGATACGAGCAAGCTTTTTGCATTTTCAACGGTAGGAGGCTCACCAGGACGTAAACGCTCATAAATTTCCAATAATGCCTTTTCTGTTGTTTCCGTATTATCCTTTTCAAGCGTGTTTTTCAGGTATTCATTCTCCCCAATGAGTTCAATGATTTCCTGATCATCACCAAAACCAAGCGCTCGCAATAATACGGTGATTGGCAATTTACGTGTACGATCAATTCGGACATGGACAACATCCTTTGCGTCCGTTTCAAATTCCAACCATGCACCACGATTTGGAATAACGGTTGCAGCTACGCCTCGTTTACCATTTTTATCAATTTTTTCATTGTAATACACGCTTGGCGACCTTACGAGCTGAGATACAATGACACGTTCTGCTCCATTAATAACAAACGTTCCTGTATCTGTCATTAAAGGAAAATCGCCCATAAACACTTCCTGTTCTTTCACTTCACCGGTTTCATTATTAATTAAACGAACCTTCACACGAAGCGGAGCATTATACGTAACATCTCGCTCTTTCGATTCATCCACAGGATATTTGGGCTCTCCTAAACTGTAGTCAACAAACTCTAGTGATAAATTGCCTGTAAAGTCTTCGATTGGAGAAATATCTTTAAACATTTCTCGAAGCCCTTCCTCTAAAAACCAATCATAAGAAGCTGTTTGGATTTCAATTAAATTCGGCAATTCTAGCACTTCGCTGATTCGTGCGTAGCTTCTGCGCTGGCGGTGCCGCCCATATTGAACTAGTTGTCCTGTCAACTGCTTCACCCCTTAAATCATCCATTTATTCGTAGATTGTCATTCTACGTAAAATTTATTATAATAAGAAAAACCAAGCAAAACAGGCTAGCTAAAAATTCGATAAAGCGACCATGCTATCTAGATCGACATCACGACTTTTTGAACACATGCTTAAAGAAGCGAAAAGCCCCCTTGGTTTTTCGAATATCAACAAAATTAGTATAATCATGCAAAGTTACATTACATAAAAAACTCTGCGCTTTACACTAGCAAAAAACAAATAAAACACCTATTTTACCATTGTTTCCCAACAATCTAAAAATATACTAGTGCCTTATTTCTTTATTCGCTTGACATAATAAGCGCCATGTTAGCATTTTCCTATCTTACCACAAGACATCCTCTTGGTCAAACCTTAACTGCTCGAAATATATAATAACCTTTACGCTTAGCGACGGTATCTACTTCTGCGAACAATTGCTCCAATTTTTTCTTCGCTGAAGGCGCTCCTTGCTTTTTTTGGATTACCACCCATAAAGCCCCACCTTGAAATAATACTTGCTCTGCTTGCTCAAACATCTCATGCACAACCAACTTACCAGCTCGAATTGGCGGGTTTGTAATTATAGCTGCAAACTTTCGATCCATAACAGCTGATAATTTATCACTTTGCAAACACGTAATATTTTCCACCGTATTTTGCGCTGCATTTTTTTTCGCTAGTTCCAATGCTCGCTCATTAATATCAACCATTACAATATGTCGATCTTTATATCGGTCTGCTACCGTTATACCGATCGGTCCATATCCACAACCAAGATCCAAGAAATCTCCTATTATATCAGGAGGAGTAAACTGTTCCAATAAAAAGCGACTTCCGAAATCGACTTCATTTTTCGAGAACACACCTACATCACTTGTAAAGATGTATTTTTTTCCATTCGCATTGTATAGCCATGTTTTTGGTGAACTTATCGTTTGGGGTTTTTGTGAAAAGTAATGCTCACTCATTCCAGCACCTACTTTGTTTTTATTGAAGACGCTCATCAGCTACGTATGCACGCTCAAGCAAACTGATGATTCCATGAAATAAGACTGAGGTATATAGAAAGCCCGCCGCAATCATTACGACGAGCTCATTTTGAACAAAATTACTTCACTTCTACAGTTGCGCCTGCTTCTTCTAACTTACCTTTAACTTCTTCAGCATCCTCTTTAGACACGCCTTCTTTTACAGGTTTTGGAGCATTGTCAACTAATTCTTTCGCATCTTTTAATCCTAGACCAGTGATTTCACGTACTGCTTTAACAACTTTGATTTTTGATGCACCAGCGTCGTTAAGAACAACGTCAAATTCTGTTTGCTCTTCAGCAGCTTCAGCGCCACCAGCAGCACCAGCTACCGCTACAGGTGCTGCAGCTGTTACTCCAAATTCTTCTTCAATTGCTTTTACTAAATCATTTAGTTCTAGTACAGTCATTTCTTTTACTGCTTCAATGATTTGTTCTTTCGTCATGATTTTTTCCTCCTAAAAATTGTTTTTTTATACCGCTACACGCAAATTATGCGCCTTGTTCTTCTTTTTGTTCTGCCACCGCTTTTGCTGCATATGCAAGATTACGGATCGGTGCTTGAAGCACGCTAAGAAGCATAGAGACCATACCTTCGTAATTCGGAAGATCGGCAAGCTCTTGCAATTGGTCGATTGTAGCAACACTACCTTGAATCACGCCACCTTTGATTTCAAGTGCCTCATTTTCTTTAGCGAATTTTTTAATAATGCGAGCTGGAGCTACAGCATCATCTTTGCTAAATGCAAGCGCAGAAGGGCCAACTAAAACATCACTTAGCTCGTTTAGTTCAGCAGCTTCTACTGCACGACGAGTCATGGTGTTTTTGTAGACTTTGAAATCAACACCTTCTTCACGTAGTTGTTTACGTAGTTCGGTTACTGCAGCAACATCTAAACCACGATAATCCACTACTACGACCGTTTCACTAGAAACAAGCTTATCTTTAATTTCTTCTACTAATTGTTTCTTTTGCTCAATAATACTAGACATTCTTCCACCTCCTAAAAAATCGTGATTATACCGTATCGATTTGGCACATAAGCGCAAATAAAAAGCCCTCACGTAGACATGAGAGCTTATTCATCGATTGGAATATAAACCGTATATATCCAATTTATCTATAAACACCTCGGCAGGATAATTAAGCGCAAAGACGCTCCTACTGTCTACGGTACATCCTATTCTATTAAATACAGATTACAGTATAGCGAAACATACTGATAAAGTCAACACTTTTTATTAGCGCACCATGCTAGAAACATCAACGCGAATTCCTGGTCCCATTGTAGAAGACACAGACGCATTCTTCATATACGTTCCTTTAGCAGCTTGCGGCTTCACTTTTAC
The DNA here is from genome assembly GCF_900129865.1 of Virgibacillus chiguensis. Taxonomy (GTDB): domain Bacteria; phylum Bacillota; class Bacilli; order Bacillales; family Amphibacillaceae; genus Virgibacillus; species Virgibacillus chiguensis. The sequence continues at coordinate 18,334 of NZ_FQXD01000020.1, read as the reverse complement.
AAGTGTTTCTGTAATAGCAACAAAGTTTTCAATTAACTTCTCGTTATCGAATGAAACTTTACCAATTGGAACATGCACATTGGAAGACTTATCGACACGATATTCTACTTTACCAGCTTTGACATCGTTGATAGCCTTTTCTACATCAAATGTAACTGTTCCAGTCTTAGGGTTTGGCATAAGACCTTTTGGACCTAATACCCGCCCTAATTTACCTACTTCTGCCATCATGTCCGGAGTTGCAACAACTACATCGAAGTCGAACCAACCTTGGTTGATTTTGTTAATGTAATCTGTATCTCCTACATAGTCAGCTCCAGCAGCTTCCGCTTCTTTCGCCTTTTCACCTTTTGCGAAAACAAGCACACGCTGTGTTTTACCGGTACCATGTGGTAAAACCATCGCTCCTCTGATTTGCTGATCTGCTTTCTTAGGATCAACGCCTAAACGAAAAGCAGCTTCAACTGTTTCATCGAAATTAGCTTTGGCAGCTTCTTTTACAAGCGCAATTGCTTCTGATACTTCATACGCTTTCGAACGATCAACAAGCTTCAATGCTTCTTGATGTTTTTTTCCTTTTTTAGCCATTTTATTTCCTCCTCAAATGTGGTTATAACGGTATTACCTCCCACTTATAAAAGCAAACACGCTTTTATAAAGGCAAAGTGGATGACGAACTATAGAGAAGTCATCCACTTCACGAAAAAGGTTGCGTAGGGAATCCAACCGCAACCTATACCGTACTAGTGACTTCAAAAAATCAAATAATACAATCATTCACAACAAACATCACGAAAGCGAAGCGCAATTAGTCTTCGATGGTAATACCCATACTACGCGCTGTTCCTTCAACCATGCGCATCGCTGCTTCTACATCAGCAGCATTTAAGTCAGGCATTTTTGTTTCTGCAATTTCTTTTACTTTATCGCGCTTAACTGTTGCTACTTTATTACGATTTGGTTCACCAGAAGCAGTTTCAATGCCTGCTGCTTTTTTAAGCAAAACAGCTGCTGGTGGAGTTTTTGTAATAAACGTAAACGAACGGTCTTCAAACACTGTTATCTCAACAGGGATAATCATACCCGCTTGATCTTGCGTACGTGCGTTAAATTCTTTACAAAAGCCCATGATATTAACACCTGCTTGACCAAGTGCTGGTCCTACTGGTGGTGCCGGGTTCGCTTTACCAGCTGGGATTTGTAATTTTACAAGTTTAATCACTTTTTTAGCCACGAGACACACCTCCTTAAAGTCCGTGATGTGGTAATAGGGGACACTCGTTTTTCCCCTCCCACTCCTATTGTTCTAACCGAATGGCTAGTCACAAGAATAACAAAAGAATTTTAGCATGAATATCAGAAAAATGCAAGGATATTGCAATCATTTTCTAAGGGACTTCGTGATTTTCCTTTACTAATTTCATGATACCTCTAACGCTATATGCATTGTAGACTCCCACTTCTCAGGAATGGTAACTCCCACAACAACCGCGCTATCGCTTGCTGTTCTGCTATTAGAAAAAAGCAGGGTATTATCAAAAAATCTTACTCAGCTAATTGAGCTTCTCTATTTGCGAGAAATCTAATTCTACAGGGGTTTCTCTTCCGAACATATTTACGTGAACTTTAACCTTTTGCTTATCTGTGTCTATGCTTTCAACAGTACCAGTGAAATCAGTAAACGGCCCATCGGTCACACGAACATTCTCTTTAATTTCAAAATTAAATTGTACAGGATTTTCCGCAACACCCATACGTTTTAATACTGTTTCTACTTCTTCTGGCAATAACGGCGTTGGCTTCGTTCCACCACCACTTGAACCAATAAACCCTGTTACTCCAGGAGTATTTCGAACGACATACCATGAATCATCTGTCATAATCATCTCTGTGAGCACGTATCCTGGGAAGAATTTCTTCTTCGTTACCTTTTTCTTGCCGTTTTTTATTTCTGTCTCTTCATCCTCGGGAACAATAACGCGAAATATTTTATCTTCCATCCCCATGGACTCCACACGCTTTTCTAAGTTCGTTTTCACTTTATTTTCATAACCAGAATACGTATGTACGACATACCAATTTTTTTCCATTTATTTGGACAACAGTTCTTGTCCTTCCCTCCCTTTTTTATACAATACAGAATTTCATTCCAATTTATTTCTGCACCAGACATGCAACGTTTTTAAATTCATATCACGAATAAACTATATATGTTAGGCTTTTTTGCTCCAACCTAAAAAACCCGATTGATACCGGGTTCCACAGAAACTCATTATTTATTTCCTTATCATTATAGCATAAAACCAACACAAATATTCAATCATTAGTAAAATCAAAGTAAGTTTAAAATTTGCGTGATTCCAAGGTCAATTAAAAAGAAGAATAATGCTATAAAAGCAACCGTTGTAATAACCGTTATGGTATAGCTTGTTAACTCTTTGCGATTCGGCCAGCTAACTTTCTTCATTTCTCTTGAAACGTTTTTAAAAAAACGAAACATGCTTGTACCCCCTACACCTGAAAATGACGACTTTGTTATAGTCATGCTATTATTTCGCACATTACATCGCGAAAATCTATTTTGTTTCCCGATGCAATGTATGTTTACCACAATGTTTACAATACTTATTTACTTCAAGCCGTACAGGTTGTGTGGATACATTTTTATTCGTTGTATAATTTCTACTAGCACAAACTGCACACGCTAAAGTGATTTTCTTATTCATTCCCTCACCTCGAGCGGAGAGTTTCTAATACTATTTTACTCTAGCATGGTTGCAAAAATGTGTCAATCCTCCCTATGAAGTAATTTCCGCCTCTGCAATTAACTGCTCCAATTTACGCTTTACTCGTTGTAGTGCATTATCGATCGACTTAACATGACGATTAAGTGCAACAGATATTTCATGGTACGTCCTTCCATCTAAATAAAGTTGCAGTACTTTCTTCTCTAATCCGCTCAACAATTCTGATAATTTCGCTTCGACGTCTCCATATTTTTCCTGGTTTACAAGCAGTTCTTGCGGATCAATATCTTTTGATCCTGCGATGACATCTAATAAAGTGCGATCTGTCTCCTCATCATAAATCGGCTTGTCCAAAGACACATACGAATTTAGCGGAATGTGTTTTTGTCTTGTCGCTGTCTTAATCGCTGTAATGATTTGCCTTGTTACACATAATTCAGCAAAAGCTTTAAATGAGGATAGCTTTTTCCCATCATAATCGCGAATAGCCTTATATAAGCCGATCATTCCTTCTTGAACAATGTCCTCTTTATCCGCGCCAATTAAAAAATACGTCCGTGCTTTTGCACGTACAAAATTACGATACTTCTGTATCAAATAATTTAAAGCGTGACTGTTCCCCTGATGAATAAGCTGCACAATACTCTCATCGTCCAGCTTATTTAAGCGTTGATCGCTCATCTCTATTTGATTGACATTCACCAAGATGCCCCCCCGACTACACACAGTCCATTTAAAGCTTATTATACAGGAAGCGCTTTAAAGTAGTCAATATTAGAGAAGTGAGAGTGTTAGCAGTTCTATATCTTCCCTCTTCTCCATTTTTCAAAAGTCTCTAACGTTTTCGCATCTAATATAATTTTTGAATTTGCTTGTTTCTTATAATGCTTTTCTATCGTTTTTTCAATGTTCTGTTGTATATTATTCGTTTCTATCCAGAGCTCTCGAGCCGATTTCCTTAAAGCTCCACTTCCAAAAATTGTTCGTTGCTCTGCAAAATCAGATGTTGCTACATAAACTTGCGTACGAATATCTTTTACCTCTTTGACTAATTTTTCAATACATTCATCGGCTGTTTCTTTTTCTTTTGTATAAATAACTTCTACGTTATATGCAGTTGTTTTTGTTTCTACCCCGTGTACATAATAAGCATCAAATACAACAATAACACGAAAACCTGAATACGCTTGGTATTCAGCCATCCATTCAATTAAACGATCTCGGGCTTGCCCAATATCTTTTTCTTTTAACCGCTGAAGTTCATCCCATGCCCCAATGATGTTATATCCATCTACAATGACAACAATCATCGCTTAATCACCATAAGGATTCCTTTTCCGATACACCTCATATAATAAAAGGCTACAAGCAACGGAAGCGTTAAGAGAGGATACCTTCCCCTTCATGGGTAAGCTTACTGTCCAATCACATTTTTTCTTTACTAGACGGCTCATCCCTTTCCCTTCGTTTCCCACTACAATAGCAAGCGGCAGCGTACCTTCTAATTGCCGATAATCCTCTGATGCATCCGCTTCTGTACCAACTACCCAAATATTGCGTTCCTTTAAGGCTTCAATAGTATTAGCAATATTCGTTACGCGAACAACCGGAACATGCTCCATTGCCCCAGCTGCTGTTTTGGCTACAGTTGCAGTTAAACCTACGGAACGACGCTTTGGAATAATGACACCGTGTGCCCCTACAGCATCTGCCGTCCGTAAAATAGAACCTAAATTATGCGGGTCTTCTAATTCATCTAAAATCAAAAAGAATGCTGCTTCATTTCGTTTTTCAGCTTGGTGAAATAGGTCATCTAGCGTTGCATATGTATACGATGCGACATATGCGACCACCCCTTGATGGTTTCCTCCTTTAGCTAACTGATCTAATTTATGTTTGGGAACTTTTTGGACGACAGTATGTGCCGTTTTTCCTAATTGAAAAAACTTTGTTTGTACGGAAGAATTTAACTGTTCGGATATAAACACTTTATTTATCGACCTTCCAGACTTCATCGCTTCTATAACAGGATTCTTACCAATTATCAGCTCCTGATCCATATTCGGTTCCACTCCTTTCTGTTAACTGTATCGCTTCATCAATAAGTTGTTCTAACCGTTCTTTATCATTTCCTAAATAAAGATAACCGATTAATGCTTCAAAGGCTGTACTGTAGCGATACGTTTGAACGCGTATGTTTTTGGGAATAGATCCCGACTTTGCATTTCTTCCTCTCGTCACTACTCGTACTTCTTCTGCGGTTAACTTGTCTACCTTTAGCCAGTGACGAACAACAGTTGCTTGCGCTTTTCCTGACACATAACGGATTGCTCGTTGATGTAATTGCTGTGGTTTTACTTGACCTTGTTGAAGGAGGTGCTCTCTTACATACAATTCATAGACAGCATCTCCCATATAGGCAAGGGCAAGGCTCTTCATTTGTTTTACATCTTGCTCCATGGTTATCCTCTTTTCCATCGTACTCCTTGAGGCGTATCTTCCAAAACAATATTTTTTTCTTTTAGTATATCTCTAATTTCATCAGCGCGAGCGAAATTACGAGCTTTTCTTGCGGTATTACGTTCTTCAATTAATGCCTCAATCTCTGCATCTAGTAGCTGCTGGTTCACCTCTAATTCAATTCCAAGCACCTTTAAGAAAGCGCGTATGACTTGTTGGAAAGCTGCAATTACCTCGCTTGATGTCTGTTTTTGTTGCAAGTAGACATTCGCTTCTTTCGCTACTTCAAAAAGAACCGAAATTGCATTGGCAGTATGAAAGTCATCATCCATCTCCGCCTCAAATTGCTGGCTCCATTGAGCTAGCTTTTGCAACCAATCCTCTTTATGATCTACAAGATCCATGCTAGAAGATTTGCGGTGCTCTAAATTAAAATAAGCTGTTTTTATTCGCTCTAAACTGTTTTCTGCGCTTTGTAATAACTCCTCAGAAAAGTTAATCGGGTGACGATAATGAACACTAAGCATAAAGAAACGAATGACTTGTGGATCATACTGTTGGATTAAATCGCGAGCTAATAAAAAGTTGCCTAGTGATTTGGACATTTTTTCATTATCAATATTAATATAACCATTATGCATCCAATAGTTAGCAAATGTTTTTCCCGTCAGAGCTTCCGATTGTGCTATTTCGTTCTCATGGTGTGGAAAAGCAAGATCTTGCCCTCCTGCATGAATATCAATTGTCTCGCCAAGGTATTTTTTTACCATGGCAGAGCACTCAATATGCCATCCGGGGCGCCCTTTTCCCCACGGCGAATCCCAAGCAATTTCTCCATCCTTTGCCTTTTTCCATAAAGCAAAGTCGAGTGGATCTGTTTTCTTTTCACCAACTTGAATTCGAGCTCCAGACCTTAGCTCATCGACAGATTGATGAGATAACTTTCCATATCCTTTAAACTCCCGAGGTTTAAAATAGACATCACCTTGTACTTCATAAGCAACACCTGTTTCAATAAGCTTCTCAATAAAGGCGATAATATCAGCCATTGTTTCTGTTACTCGAGGGTTATGCGTAGCTTCTTTTACCCCTAAAGCACCAACATCTTCTAAATAAGCGGAAATAAATCGGTTAGCTACCTCTGGCACTTCCTTACCGAGCTCATTGGCAACTTTAATTAACTTATCGTCCACATCCGTAAAATTGAGCACATAATCTACTTCAAAACCCTTGTACTCTAAATAACGTCTCACTGTATCAAAGACAATTGCAGGTCTTGCATTACCAATATGAATATAGTTATATACAGTCGGTCCGCAAACATACATGCTCACTTTGCCCGGTTCTATTGGTTTAAACACTTCTTTTTCACGTGTTAACGTATTGTATATTTTAATGGACATCGTGTTTTTTCCCTTCCTTTAATTTAACTATTTCTTCCTTTAAAGCATCAATTTCCCGCTGTAAATATTCACATCGATTTGCTACTGGATCAGGAAGTTTGTGATGATTTAAGTCTTTAGTAACCTTTTCCCCGCGGTGCTTTACAATTTTTCCCGGGATACCGACAACGGTAGCATGATCGGGCACATCCTTTAAAACAACAGACCCGCCACCTACTTTTGCGCTTTCCCCAATTGTTATGGATCCAAGCACTTTGGCTCCTGTTGCAATTAGCACATTATCTTTTATCGTCGGATGCCGCTTCCCCTTTTCTTTTCCAGTACCGCCTAACGTTACCCCTTGAAAAATCGTTACATTATCGCCAATTTCACATGTTTCACCAATAACGACCCCCATTCCATGGTCAATAAATAAACGTCTACCAATTATCGCACCTGGGTGAATTTCAATTCCAGTAAAAAAACGGTTCATTTGTGAGATGACACGGGCAATAAAAAACATTTTACGCTTATATAACGCGTGGGCAATACGGTGCGACCAAACAGCATGAAGACCTGAATACGTTAAGAAAACTTCAAAATAAGAGCGTGCAGCTGGGTCCTGCTCGAATACAGCATCCATATCATCTTTCATTCGTTTCCAAATGCCCATCCTCCAGCCTCCTTCCCCATGATTAATGTAATACATAATGGATGTAAAACTTATCGATATATTTAGCTTCATTCTTAGCCGTAAAGCTTTTTCTGCAAAATCTCCTTTGTTAGACATCTACTTTCATTAACAATAGTAGCTCCTTTCGTGCTAAATAACACGGTCATTGGTTGCGGCTTACATTCACGGTGTATAGCAAAGGATTGATAACAATGAACCAGAACAAAGGCTCGGGGCGCCCGGTTAGCAACGTAGCGACTGGAACGAATCAACGAAAGTTTTAGAAATCATGCTCCTGCAACAGGAGTATGCCGGCGCCCTCCGGCAAGCCCGTCTTTAGTCGGCCTTCCTATTTAGAACGAACCGATGATGACTTAGCTTAGGACAATGGAGTGAAGTCGCCTAGTTGCTGGCGCCGGAACCGGACGTGGCTAAATAACTTAGTAAGTTTATCCACAGCTGCTAAATTTTATAATTAAACAAACTAAAAAGCGCCTCTGGGTATGCATACTCAGAGACGCTTTCATGCGCGGTTCCACTCTGTTTGAAGGATAAATAAATTCCTTCCAACTTAAACTTATAACGGTAAGCGCCGCCGTTATGTACTACTATTCCATAACGGACTTCAGAGGAGCACTTCAAAAGCAATCCTAAAAATCACTTCCAGCCAAGGTGATTCTCTCTGTGTTAGTTTATTGCTTTTTACTTTCCCTCGTCATCGTTCCTTATTTATGTAATATTACTATATTACATTTTACGTAAGTTGTGAATCATTACGCTTTAAGTTTCTTTAATACAGCGTCTAAATGGCTAATGACGGTATCTTTTCCGAGTAGTTCAATTGCCATCGGTAATTCTGGACCATGAGTTTGTCCCGTAGTAGCTACACGGATCGGCATAAATAGTTTCTTACCTCGATGCCCCGTTTCTTTTTGTGTTGCTTTAATCTGAGCTTTAATTGAATCGGCTGTAAATTCATCCAAATGAAGAAGCTTATCTGTGAAGACTTGTAATACCTCTGGAACTTGCTCTCCTTCAAGAACTTCCCAAGCAGCGTCATCAAAGCTGAGCTCTTTAGAGAAAAACATCTCCGTTAATTCTACAATTTCTGCACCATAACGCAATTGCTCTTTGTATAATGCAATGACCTTCTCAACCCAAACTCTTGTCTCTTCGTCCATATCGGTCGGCAGCTTTTCAGCCTTTACTAAATGTGGTAGCGCCAAGTCAATCACTTCTGAAAGATCTGCAGATTTTATATACGCATTATTCATCCATTTCAATTTATGACGGTCAAAGATGGCCGCAGACGTAGATAATCGATTTGGATCAAAGATATCAATTAAAGTTGGCTTATCAAAAATTTCCTCTTCCCCAACCGGAGACCAACCTAGTAACGTAATAAAATTAAACAAAGCTTCTGGCAAATAGCCTAAGTCATGGTACTGTTCAATAAATTGAATAATATGCTGGTCACGCTTGCTTAATTTTTTCCGTTCTTCATTAAGAATCAGTGTCATATGGCCAAATTTTGGCGGCTGCCAACCAAATGCATCATATATCATCAATTGTTTTGGAGTATTGGAAATATGTTCTTCTCCCCGCAATACGTGTGTAATTTCCATTAGATGGTCATCAATAGCTACAGCAAAGTTGTACGTGGGAATACCGTTTTTCTTTACAATAACCCAATCACCAAAATCACTAGATTCAAAAGTAATATCGCCTCTTACAATATCATTAAATGTATATGTTTTATTTTCAGGAACTCGCATACGGATACTTGGTAAACGACCTTCCTGTTCAAAGGCTGCGATTTGTGCTTCCGTTAAATCACGATGGGCTCCGGAATATTTTGGAACTTGGCCGTTAGCGCGCTGTTGCTCTCTTTCCGCTTCAAGCTCCTCCTCTGTCATATAGCACTTGTATGCTAAGCCTCTTTCTAACAGCTCGTCCACATATTTTTGATAAATATCAAGACGTTCCATCTGACGGTACGGACCGTAATCCCCACCTACATCAGCGCCTTCATCCCATTCAACCCCTAACCAATTTAAAAACTTTAGCTGACTTTCTTCGCCGCCTTCTACGTTTCGTTTATCATCTGTGTCTTCAATGCGAATAATCATCTTTCCATTAAAATGTTTCGCATATAAGTAATTAAATAATGCTGTACGTGCGTTTCCGATATGCAAATGACCTGTTGGACTTGGTGCATAACGTACTCGAACCTGATTCGTCATGGTCCTTCCCCTTTCTACAATTAAACATGAATTAGATAAATTTAGCTTACCGCCAACTCTTTATGGCGGAAAAACGCTGTTGTTTTTCTTATACTATAAACCTTAAAACTTTATACTTTCCTAAGGTAAAAGAAAATGAATCATACTCCTATGTTTTAGAAACTTAAAATGTGATACAGGATATTTCCTGTATGACTAAGGCTTGCTTTTAAAATTCTATATTAAATTATACGGTTCTTGCTCGTATAACAAAAGTGATAACAATGATTGTTATCACTTTTGTTCATCCTTTATATGTTATACCTTTTTATAGAGCTTTTTCAAGTAATTTTGGTTTTGCAAATATCATTCGTCCAGCAGACGTTTGCAAGACACTCGTAATTAACACTTCGATTGTTTTGCCGATATAGTCTCTACCTTCTTCCACAACAATCATGGTTCCATCATCAAGGTAAGCGACCCCTTGATTATGTTCTTTCCCATCTTTTATAACATGTACGGTTAATTCTTCGCCAGGCAAGACAACAGGCTTCACAGCATTCGCCAAATCATTAATGTTTAATACAGACACACTTTGCAAGTCACAAACTTTATTCAAGTTAAAGTCATTGGTTACAACGATCCCGTCAATTACTTTAGCCAATTTGATTAATTTGCTATCCACCTCATGAATATCTTCGAAGTCGCCTTCATAGATTTCCACTTTTACAGGCAAATCTTTCTGAATCCGATTTAACACGTCTAAACCTCTACGTCCACGGTTTCTCTTTAATACATCAGAGGAATCAGCAATATGTTGCAGCTCGCCAAGTACGAATTGCGGAATAACAACCGTTCCTTCCAAGAAGTTCGTCTGGCAAATGTCAGCGATCCGTCCATCAATAATGACACTTGTATCCAATATCTTTGCTTTAGGTTGTATGGTTGTATTTGTTACATCACTTTCTGGGATTTTTCGCTTTTCTTTTTCCTTACGATTCATATTAAATAAATTGACAATATCTTCACGACGGCGAAAACCGACTTGAAAACCTAGATACCCTAATATAATCGTTATAAATAATGGAAGAACTTGTGAAACTAATACATTAAGATCTCCCAAAGGTATGGTGATTAAATACGCGATAATTAAACCAGCCATCAAACCTAACGTCCCTGAAAATAAATCACCAGCAGGTAGACGAATAAGTGCTTCCTCTATCCATTTTAAAAACCCTACAATATAATCGACAAGCCAATATGATATGAGAAAGAAAATAATAGCACCGATCGCCATTCCTATATAGGGAGAGAACATCCAATTAGCATCGGCAATATTTAATAAAGCTAAAAACAAAGGAACATAAAGATAACCTATAGTTCCTCCTAAAATAATGAAAAACAAATGCACAATCTTTTTCATCAGCAATGCCACCTCCTAACTTATATTATTGCCTAAGATGAAAAAAAATAATCCTTGAATAATATTTATAATGAAATAATTTCCATATGATAGTTTATAAACTTCCAAGTAATGAACAATCCTTTAAACGTTGGAGTAAATAAGCATTTTCAAACGCCCTTATCCTACAAACCTTTCATTTATACTTCTTACTAATGAAATAAAAACAAAACTTATCTACTTACCCCGATTTGTAATGCTTCTTGTACCGTGTTTACACCGATAATTTCGATGTTATTTGGCGTTGTCCAACCTCCTAAATTATTTTTAGGACAGATAACGCGTTTAAATCCTAGTTTGGCAGCTTCTTGAACACGTTGTTCAATGCGAGATACCCGTCTTATCTCTCCCGTCAGTCCAACTTCCCCAATAAAAATATCTTCCGGCTTTGTTGGTTGATCACGGAAGCTAGAAGCAATACTAACAGCAATTGCTAAGTCAATGGCAGGTTCATCAAGTCTAACACCACCAGCAACTTTAATATATGCATCTTGGTTTTGCAGCATTAAACCGACACGCTTTTCTAACACTGCCATCAGTAGTGGAACACGGTTCTGATCTACTCCTGTCGCCATTCTACGAGGGTTACCAAACGCTGTAGGAGAGATTAATGCCTGTATCTCTACCAATACTGGTCTTGTTCCCTCCATAGAAGCTACGACGGTAGACCCCGAAGCTCCTTGTGAACGTTCTTCCAAAAATATTTCTGAAGGATTTAAAACTTCGCGTAGCCCTGCCTCCTTCATCTCAAAGATGCCCATTTCATTCGTACTACCAAACCGATTTTTCACACCTCTTAAAATGCGGTACGTATGATGACGCTCCCCTTCAAAATATAGCACAGCGTCCACCATATGCTCTAGGAGTCTTGGGCCAGCAATCGTCCCCTCTTTCGTCACGTGTCCCACAATAAAGATGGGTATTCCATTCGTTTTAGCGATTTTCATTAATTCAGATGTACATTCTCTTACTTGAGAAACACTGCCCGGTGCACTCGTAATCTCTTCACGATAGACCGTTTGAATAGAATCAATAACGACAAATGATGGTTTTATTGCTTCAATTTGATTTGCTATATCAAGTAAATTTGTTTCTGCTAACACATATAACTCGTCGGAAGTTACACCTAAACGATCAGCACGCAACTTCGTCTGTCTCGTTGATTCTTCTCCGGAAATATATAAAACAGACAAACTTTTATCTGCCAATTGAGATGATATTTGCAATAATAGGGTAGACTTTCCAATACCTGGATCCCCACCAACTAGAACGAGAGAGCCTGGTACAATGCCGCCGCCGAGCACACGGTTAAACTCTTTCATATCTGTTGTCACTCTCGGTTCTTGTTGTGATTTAATTGCTGTAATTTTTTCAGGCTTTCCTACTGACCTATTACCTGTTTGAAAGGACTGCTTTTGTCTCCCACCAGTAATTTCAATCTCTTCTACAAACGTATTCCAATTGTTACAACCGGGACACTTCCCAAGCCATTTTGCTACTTCATACCCACATTCCTGACAAACAAATTTCGTTTTACGCTTCGCCAACCTACCACTACCCCTTCACTTATCTATTATATACGATTTTAACAATGATAAAGTTACAGGTTCCTATCAATTTGAATAGGAATTCCATAGTCGTGCCACAAATCTTACCTATTACATACTGCTTAAAGCTAAAAATAGTTTCACTTTTTTCGAAAAGCGCTTCTTGTTGCTTCGCTTTACGTAAAAGCTAGTGTTTTGGTTATTCGAAAAACTTGGTTATCGCCAAGTTTTTAAATAAAATGCATTCGTTTTTCTTATACGATAAACCTTAAAATTTTATGCTCTCTATTGCTTATTTTTATCAGTTTAACATATTTTGGCGTTAAAAGAATGATTCTCATCATCTATATTATTGCAACATAGCAGGACGTTTTCCCTAAACCTATCTATTTTATTAATTTACTTATCGGCAAGTCTTTACGCATAAGCCGTCGTTTTTCTTATACGGTAAAACTTTACAATCTTAAACTTTCCTACAGTACAAATTAGGTCATATTTGTTTCTTATACTTCTTTTCTTTTTCATAAATACATTTCTTAAAGCTCCATCAATTTGGTTCTAAATAAACAATCCTTTCGTGAAGTTACCTCCTCACGAAAGGATTGTTTGTCAGAAAAACTTGGCTATAACAAGTCTTCTTTTTGGCCATGACCATGGCTGCCGATTTCCGTTACTACTTATCATCTTATAGATAAGACTAAGGAAGTATAATAAATTCTCCCTTATTGTTTAAACCAATTTTTACTTTTTGGCCTTTTTCAATTGTTCCTTTTAAAAGCTCTTCAGACAATAAATCCTCTACATTCTTTTGAATCGAACGACGAAGGGGTCTTGCTCCATATTCAGGATCGAAACCTTCATTGGCAATCTTTTCAATTGCCTTATCTGTTAGTGAGAACTCGATATCTTGATCTTTTAAACGTTTTTGCAGTTGTTGAATCATTAGCGTTACAATCTGCTTCATATGTTTTTTCTCTAAGGAATGAAAAACGATTGTTTCATCGATTCGGTTTAAAAATTCTGGTCGAAATGCTTTTTTTAGCTCTTCCGTTACTTTTGATTTCATATTTTTATAATCATGATCTTCTTCCCCTAAATTAAAGCCAACATATTTATTTCGCTTTAATTCGCTTGCACCAACATTCGATGTCATAATTAATACCGTATTACGAAAATCTACCACGCGACCTTTGGAGTCGGTTAAACGACCATCTTCAAGAACTTGTAATAAGATATTAAACACTTCCGGGTGAGCCTTTTCTACTTCATCCAAAAGCACAACGGAATACGGCTTTCTGCGGACTTTTTCAGTTAGTTGACCGCCTTCTTCATATCCGACATAGCCAGGAGGTGAGCCGACTAAACGAGAAGTAGCATGCTTTTCCATATACTCCGACATATCAATTCGAATCATGGCATCTTCATCCGCAAACATAGCTTCCGCTAAGGCACGAGCTAATTCCGTTTTCCCAACCCCTGTTGGTCCTAAAAATATAAACGAACCAATTGGGCGTTTCGGATCTTTCAACCCTGCTCGAGCTCTACGGATTGCTTTAGAAACGGCATTTACAGCTTCTTCTTGGCCGATTACTCGATTGTGAAGGGTCTCCTCCATGTTAAGCAAACGATCGCTCTCATCCTTCGTTAGCTTCGCTACAGGGACACCTGTCCAGATAGATACAACACTTGCAATGTCTTCTACTGTAACCTCCGTATCGGTTTGTCCTTGCTTTTCTTTCCATTTTGTCTTCGTCTCCGCTACTTCTTCACGTAACCGTTGCTCGGAATCACGAAGCGATGCGGCTTTTTCAAACTCTTGACTTTGTACAGCTGCATCCTTTTCCTTACGAACCTCTTCTAACTTATGTTCTAATTTCTTCAGGTTTGGTGGTACAGTATAGGATTTTAAACGCACCTTCGATCCTGCTTCATCAATTAAATCAATCGCCTTATCTGGTAAGAACCGGTCAGTTATATAGCGATCCGATAGATTAGCAGCTGCTTCAATTGCTTCATCTGTTATCGTAACACGATGATGTGCTTCGTAACGATCACGTAAGCCTTTTAAAATTTGGATCGTTTCTTCCAACGTTGGTTCATCAACTTGAATAGGCTGGAATCTTCGCTCAAGCGCTGCATCTTTTTCAATATATTTACGATACTCATCTAATGTCGTAGCACCAATACACTGTAACTCACCACGGGCAAGTGATGGCTTCAAAATATTTGACGCATCAATTGCACCTTCTGCCCCACCGGCGCCAATTAAAGTGTGCAATTCATCAATAAATAAGATAATGTTACCAGCTTGACGAATTTCTTCCATTACCTTTTTCAGACGATCTTCAAACTCACCACGATATTTTGTTCCTGCCACAACCGTTCCCATATCTAGCGTCATCACGCGTTTATCTCGTAATGTTTCTGGTACTTCATTTTGAATAATTTGTTGTGCAAGCCCTTCTGCAACCGCTGTTTTTCCTACACCCGGCTCACCAATTAAAACAGGGTTGTTTTTCGTACGGCGACTTAACACTTGAATAACCCGTTCGATTTCCTTACTACGTCCAATAACGGGGTCAATATTCCCTTCTTTTGCACTCACCGTTAAATCACGTGCTAAGGAATCGAGTGTTGGGGTATTCGCATTGGATTGTTGCGCACGTCCCTGACGATTTGTTTGCGATTCATTACTACCTAAAAGCTGTAAAACTTGCTGTCGAGCCTTGTTTAGGCTAACCCCTAAATTATTTAAAACCCTAGCAGCAACGCCCTCTCCCTCGCGGATAAGCCCTAATAGTATGTGCTCTGTACCAACATACGAATGTCCAAGCTTACGTGCTTCATCTTGGCAAAGTTCTACCACTTTTTTTGCACGTGGTGTATAGTGAATTGTCTGCATTGGCTGTTTCCCTACGCCAATCAGCTTTTCCACTTCTTCTTGAATTTTTGATATTTCTAACCCAAGTGATTGTAATGCTTTTGCAGCAATACCTTCTCCTTCACGGACAAGCCCTAGTAAAATATGTTCTGTCCCGATATTA
Source organism: Virgibacillus chiguensis (assembly GCF_900129865.1). Taxonomy (GTDB): domain Bacteria; phylum Bacillota; class Bacilli; order Bacillales; family Amphibacillaceae; genus Virgibacillus; species Virgibacillus chiguensis. Next base: position 2,797 of record NZ_FQXD01000020.1, on the reverse strand, counting down.
TTATGCCCTAACCTTACAGCCTCCTCTTGGGAGAGTGCGAGAACTTTTTGTGCTCTTTCGGTAAAACGTCCAGACATCATATATCCTTTTCCTCCTATCTATTCCTCTAATTGCAACCGTTGACGAATAAGAGAAGCTCGCAATTGGTCACGTTCGCTAGCTGCTAATGTTTTTTTGGCATAGTGCTGTAAAAATCCTGGTTGAGTCAAAATCATTAGTTCATTTAAAATATTTCTTGATACATTTTTCAATAAACCTACGTCAATACCTAACCTTACATTGGATAAGCACGTTGCAGCCTCTTTTGATTCTAAAATTCTTGCATATGCCAATACACCATAAGAACGAAAAATTCGATCTTCCAACTGGTCTTTCGATTGCTCCATTATCCGCTGTCTCGCATAACGTTCCTGTTCAATTAATTGCTTTACAACACTTTGCAAATCAGCAACGATATCCTCTTCTGATTTTCCAAGCGTAATCTGGTTAGATATTTGAAAAATGTTTCCTTGCGCTTCACTACCTTCGCCATAAATACCTCGTACAACGAGACCTAACTGGTTAATTGCTGGTATCATGCGATTGATTTGTTTTGTTAAAACTAAGGCGGGCAAATGCATCATAACAGAAGCACGCATTCCAGTTCCTACATTCGTCGGGCAACTCGTCAAGTAACCTCGTTTTTCATCAAAAGCGTAATTGATTTTTTCTTCTAGCCAATCATCAAATTCGAATGCTTGTTGCAGAGCCTCCGTTATTTGAAAGCCTGGGAAATAAAGTTGCAAGCGAATATGATCTTCTTCATTGATCATAAGAGATACTTGCTCATTTTCTGAAATAAGCACAGCTGCAACTTCAGATTGCTTTGCTAACAACGGACTAATTAAATGTTTTTCGACTAATACTCGTTTTTCAATAGCGGATAGATCACGAATGGATACAAATGCTAAATCTTTATACACTCCATAAGTTTGCCCTTCATACTTTTCTTGAAAAAAACTCCTTATTTCCTCTAAATCTTTTGGATCAGCAGCTATTGGATAAGGTATATTAGCAAAATTTCGAGCAAGGCGAATGCGGCTACTTAAAACAATATCGCTATCTGGACCGTCTTTCCGCATCCACGGGCTAATCGCTTCATTCATAAATTGCCGCAAAGTCATGATTGATCACCTGCCTCTGCCTGACCGTCTTCTTGATTTAAAGCTTTAATTTGATCTCTAACTTTTGCTGCTTCTTCAAATTCTTCATTCTCAATTAATTTTTTCAAATGCAGTTTTAAATCTTCTAGCTGTTTTTTCTTATGCAAATCTCCACCTTGTCGTTTAGGAATTTTCCCATTATGCTTTACATTCCCCGCATGAACTCTTCGAAATATTGAATCTAAACGATCGTTAAAAGTTTCATAACATATAGCACAACCGAATTTTCCTACTTGCTTAAATTGTGAAAAAGTCATTTCGCATTTTGGGCATTGTAAGTCCTTTGTCTGATGATAACTTTCCGTATGTGGATTTGACAAGCTGGAGGTGTCAAAATTAAATAACCCAGAAAGTAAATGATGTAACGAATATCCGTCTTCTGAATAGTTCATATACCCTTTTTCCTTTGCACATACATTACAAACATGAACCTCCATTTTTTGCCCTTGAATCACTTGTGTGAAATGAAGTGTTGCAGGACGTTTGTGACATTCTTGGCATTGCATGTTCACACTCCCCTTTATTTATTTAGATACTTAAGCGTTGTAAGCATGGATGTTAATACGCGTGCACGAATTTCATCTCGTAAAGGCAATTGGAATGGAAGCGTCGTTCTTTCAATAGCGCTTAACATAATCTTAGCCTCGCGTTCCGTAATTAACTCTTCTTCAAGTAATCTTTCTAATATACCGACTGCTTTTTGCTGAGATACAGATGGATTAATCATTTCAATAATTTCATCAATTAACTTGGACTCTTCTTGATGAATAACCCGCATAATTCGAATAAAACCACCGCCACCACGCTTACTTTCCACAATATAACCTTTTTCAGCAGTAAAGCGCGTATTAATTACATAATTAATTTGTGAGGGGACACATTGAAATTGGTCAGCTATCTCACTTCGTTTAATTTCGATTACATTCTTCCCTTTTGATTGAAGGATTTGCTTCAAATAACTCTCAATTATATCTGATATATTACTCATATGCCCACCCCCTTTTGTACAGAGTAACGATTTTGACTTTGACTATCTTTGACTATACTTTTATTATACGGGAATTTAAAGAAGATGCAAATACAATACTATGTTTATTGTAGACAAAAATAACTCATAAAAAACATAATAAAAGAAACCTTCTATGAATGGAGCTTCACGTCAAAAGTCTTGTTAGTACGAGAAACAGTATTATCCTTAGAAAAACTTGGCTTGTCGCCAAGTCTTATGGCGAATAGCGTATTTTTTCTTATAGTATAAACCTTTAAACTCCCTCTATATACTAACGTTTTCTCTTGTTTTCTTTGTTTTTCTTAGAATTTCATTTTATTTTTTACTCATTAACGATATTTAAGACCGTGTAAGCATAATTTTAATGTAGAAGGGTGCACTTAATAAGCCATCCTTCTCTTTTTGAAAAAAATGGGAATTTTCACTGCTATGATCGCACCTTCTCATCCCACAATACTCATGGTGACAAACCCTCCCACATCTCACAGCGTCTTCGCGCATACATTCCTTCGTTCGGTCTATCCATGAAGTGGGGCCGGCGTTGCTTTCCTACAGGGTCATTGCCCGATTGTATAAAAATTGCCGG
>NZ_FQXD01000002.1 GCF_900129865.1 Virgibacillus chiguensis | reverse complement strand
AAGTAAAATATTGCAGTATCTAAAAGGAAGATCATCGAGATTATTGCAGGATGAGTTTCCAGAACTTAAAAAGAAATATTGGGGGCAGCACTTGTGGGCAAGAGAATATTTTTGTGCCACCGTAGGAACGGTAACGGAAGAAATAATAAGAAATTATATAGCAAATCAATTCAATGAAGGTAAGGACGAAATATTCAGGATAGAAGAATGAGTTTAGTCTAGCTTTGAGGATGCTTTAGCTAAGGCCTTTGAGCAGGACTTTAGCCTGGGAAACGACTTTAGTCGTCGACATTTATGTCTAAATCCACCTGCTTTAGCAGGTGGTCGTTTAAGTATTTGTATGCTGTTAGAGTGAAAAAAGAAAAAAATTAGTACCAGATATTAAAACTATGTGTTAAAATAAACGCATACTATTGGTAGCAAGAAGGAGACGACTTTTATGTACTATTTTTGTACTTATGTATTAAAAATAATTCTCAGTTTGTTTGGCAGAATAAAGATTTATCAAAAGGAAAATACGGAAATATCTGGTGGTTTTGTTATCGCTTGTACCCATTCAGGGTGGGTAGATATTTTATGGCTGGGCGTTAGTATGTTACCTAAACAAATTCATTATATGGCTAAGAAAGAGTTGTTTCAGTCGACATTTTTGAAATGGCTAATGGAACAGTTGCATGCGTTTCCTGTTGATCGGGAAAATCCAGGACCAAGCGCAATAAAAACCCCAAGAAAACTATTGAAAAACGGTGAAATCGTCGGTGTATTTCCAAGTGGTACAAGAACAAGTGAAGAAGTGCCATTAAAACGAGGGGCGGTTACGATGGCTGGGTATGCGAAAACGCCGATTTTACCAGTAGCTTATCAAGGTCCCAATAATTTCACTGATCTTTTCAAACGGGTGAAGCCTAAAATTATTTTTGGACAACCTATCTATATGCCTGAAAATTTGCCGCTTAAACAAGGCATGGAAGTGATGATGGAACAGTTGGAAAAATCCTTACATGATTTGCAAACGCAACTTAGAGAAATGGAATAAGTTACGTTTAAGGTTAAATTCACGCATAAAGTGAACCTATTATCCGCGAGCCTTTTATCCCTACACTGATTGTTATCCTCAAGGTATGATCTCAAAAGGCTTCTTTACGAAAAAGGGGATGTAGGTGCTGTTATCTTCCAGTTCTTGAAGCGGGGCGCATACAGCACCTTTTTCCAGCATAAAAAATAGAGCCAAAGACTACTTCTGAATTCTCATAGTTAAAGGCTTTATACATATGAATGGTGGTTTGATGAAGAAATTAAACAAAAAGCGTTGGCTGTTTATTATTACAATTGGATTAGGAACATTACTAAATCCTTTAAATTCATCGATGATATCTGTAGCAGTTACACGTATGCAGGCGGATTTTGCTTTAACTTTTATCCATGCATCATGGTTAATTTCTATTTTTTATTTAGCAAGCGCAGCTGGACAGCCAGTAATGGGGAAATTAAGTGATATGTTTGGAGCTAAACGATTATTTTTAACAGGGTTGACGCTTGTAGCTTTTGCATCTTTACTTGCCCCGTTTTCTCCTAATTTTCCAATTTTATTAGCTTGTCGTGCATTACAGGCGATTGGTAGCTCAACTTTATTCCCGAGTGGGATGAGCATGATACGAACGCATATTACAGAAGGACAAGGGCGGGCGCTCGCGATTTTGTCCATCTTCGCTTCTACATCGGCAGCTTTTGGTCCTTCTATTGGTGGTTTTTTTATTCATTCTTGGGATTGGCAAGCTATTTTCATTATCAACTTTCCATTTATTATTGTGTCATTTGTATTAGCTATGTTTATTTTACCTGCTAAAAATGAAAAAGTAGTGATAAAACAGATAGATTTGTTAGGAATTTGTTTGTTTATTTTATCAATAACAAGCTTTATTTTGTTTTTGCTTTCGTTGGAGGAAGGAAATATCCGTTGGTGGACACTGTTCATTTGTATTGCAACTGCTGTGTTGTTTTACCGTTTTGAAGCTAAGCACCATGCCCCGTTTATGGATGTAAATAGGTTAAGAAAAGATACAAAAGAAACATTCGTGTATGTGCAATTTACGGGCATTAACCTGATATATTATTGTTATTTTTTTGGTTTTCCTATTTTTATGCAGCAAGCTCTAGCGTATAACGAAGCAAAAACGGGCGTTTTGATGCTTGCACTTGCAGGTTTTGGCGTTATCATTGCACCATTAGCAGGAAGTTTAATTGATAAGGTAGGTTCGAAATTACCTGCTTTAATTGGAATTGGTTTACTCGTCATTGGAACCGGTTTATTGTTAACGTATCATGAAAGCTCGCCCATTGGTTGGTTACTTATAATTATGAGTGTTTTAGGCGCTAGTAATGGCTTTAACAATATATCGATGCAGACAGCGCTATATGAAAATGTAAGGCCTGAGAATACAGGGCAAGCTTCTGGTTTATTTCAAACGAGCAGATATATGGGAGCAATCTTATCCTCTAGTTTGCTAGGTGTAACGTTAAATGATCAGGTGAACCATGAAACATTACATTTGCTTGCGATTATTTGTTTTGTGTTTTCCGTTTTTGTATTTTTTATGACGTTAAAACTTCCAGGGAAATTAATGAGTAAAGCCCGTTCATAGTTCTTCCTCATTTCATTTATCACCTGTAAATAGTTCAATAAAACGTTTGGCGCTTTTTGGTAAGTAGCGATTTTTTAGCCAAATGATTGCTGAGTGAGAAGAGAAGGAATGATCTTTAATAGGTAGTTGTTTCAAACCACGTAATGGATGATTTTGTAGCGTCAATTCTGGAATGATAGTTGCTCCTACCTGTTCACTTACTAATTGCAAGATCATGTCCACATCTGGACACTCACAAATAATTTTTGGTGATAAACGGTGGTTTTCAAATTGCTCAAGAATTAACTCATATTGCCCTTGTCCTTGGATGCGGTGTAAGAGTAGTAATGGCAACTCACTTAATTTTTTCATGGTAATGGCTTTGGCGGTTGAAGTAGTAGACCAACTTTCCGGTATGACAGCTATGTAGTTTTCACTAGGAAGAGATTGTTTAGCAAAAAGGCTCATATCAAGAGGTAAGCGAACAACTGCTAGATCAATGGATCGCTGGATCAGTTCTTCTGCAAGCAAGTAAGAATCACCTTCTTTGAGCTGAAAATGAACATTCGGATATTTCCTATGAAAATATTTAAGCTTTTTTGGTATTTGCGGAAAGCATGTTTTTACACAACCAATGGATAGTATTCCTTTTATACCTGCTGCTGTATCTTTCACCTCTATGCAGGTCTCTTCCACATACTCAAACAGGTGAATTGTTTTTTGGTATAAAATATTACCTGCCTCTGTTAATTCCATTTTCCTGCCATTACGCTCCATTAATTTGACGCCTAATTCGGTTTCTAAAGCTTTTAAGCTTTGACTTAAGGGTGGCTGAGCTATATGCAATTTTTTTGCTGCACGTGTGATTTGTCCTTCTCTGGCAATCGTTTGAAAATATCTTAATTGTCTTAAATCCAATTTTAGCACTCCTTGTATACTATATTTAGGCGTTCACCCATTATTTTTACCATTTTATTTGTTTTGCTCCTCAAAATTGTTTACGTGCTTGACCCTCCTCACTCGTAAAAAAGCGCCAAGATTGTGCTGCGATTAATTTAAATACAGAGGATCATGTATGTCTTATGAAGCTTTGGTATATAAATTTTATATAGTTTGTTAATGAAATAGATAATATGAATATAGCAGAAATAATGCTATTATTCTAATTAAAAGAATTATTCAGAAATGTGCACCAGGAGAAAATGTAAGCGTTTATTATTAGAGGAGGGAAACTATGCCAGCTAAAACAGGACAACAGTATATTCAACGTTTAAAGGAAGCAAATAATAATGTGTATATCCAGGGAGAAAGGGTTCAAGATGTAACAGAGCATCGTCTCTTTAAAAATGTCACCCAAACGATGGCAAAGCTATATGATCTCCAATATGAAAAGCCAGAGAAAATGCTCTATACATCACCAACAACAGGCGATCAAGTAAGTAAAACATTTATGGTGCCGACAACGATAGATGAATTAATGGAGCGTAGAGAAGCCATTATGGAATGGCAAAGTTTTACAAAAGGGGTAATGGGAAGGTCACCTGACTATTTAAATGCGGATGTCATGGCAATGGGGCAGGCAAGTGAATTTTATGCTGAAGGAGATCCGATGTTTGCTGAAAACGCTAGAAATTATGCAGCGTTTGCTCGGGAAAATGATATTAGCTTGACGCATACATTAATTCATCCTCAAGTAAACCGGGCAAAAATACAAGCAAAGCAAAAAGACGCAAATGTAGCATTACATGTTGTAGAGAAAAACGATGATGGAGTCGTAGTTGATGGAATTCGCTTGCTAGCAACACAAGGAGCAATCACGGACGAAATTTTAGTTTTTCCTTCAACAGTTAAAAAATCAGGTGAGTTGGATGACCCTTACTCCTTAGCCTTTGCAATCCCAAATAATACGCCAGGTCTAAAATATTTAAGCCGTGAAGCTTTTGTCTATAGTGATAATTCATACGATCACCCGTTAAGCCAACAGTTTGAGGAAGGGGATACAATCGTTGCTTTTGATCATGTATTAGTACCATGGGACCGTATTTTTGTGCTGGAGAATTCATCCATTTGTAACCGGGCATTTGGTGAAACGAATGCTGTCGTTCATATGACGCATCAAGTAGTCATAAAAGATATTGCAAAAACAGAATTTTTACTTGGTGTTGTGCTGACATTAATGGATTCTATCGGTATTGATGGCTTTCAGCACGTGAAAGATAAAGGGACAGAAATTATGCTTACATTAGAAACGATGAAGTCACATTTATTCCGTGCAGAACATAATGCTAAGCTCGATAAATGGGGAATGATGACACCGGACTTTGCGGCGCTTGATGCAGCTAGAAATTGGTTCCCGCGTGTATATCCACGGATGGCAGAAATCATTCGAATTTTGGGAGCATCTGGAATGATGGGGATTCCAACACAGGCTGACTTTGAAAATGAGGAGATTGGACCTATTCTTCACCGTGCGATGCAAGGGAAAAATGTCCAAGGATATGAGCGTGTACAGATCTTTCGCTTAGCGTGGGACTTAACAATGAGTGCGTTTGGAAGCAGGCAGACCCATTATGAATATTATTTCTTTGGTGACCCAATTAAGATGGGAATGGCTTATTTTGATAAGTATGATAAACAAACTTATAAAGCGCAAGTGAGCGATTTTTTACACTATAGGAAAGCATAAAAGTCTATAGGTTTATAGTATAAGAAAAACTACGCCATTCGCCATAAGACTTGGCGACAAGCTAAGTTTTTCTAAAGTAGTCAAAAAATAAATAAATTAGAAATTTAAAGCAAGGAAAAAGAAAGCTTCAATAACATAAAGGAGGTTAAATCTTATGGATAGTAGAGCTTTCCGAAATGCAATGGGGCGCTTCGCAACTGGAGTTACTGTCATTACAACTAAAATAGGAGAAGAGATCCATGGTATGACAGCAAACGCATTTATGTCCGTTTCCTTAGAGCCGAAATTAATTACAGTATCGATAGATAATCGAGCGAACATGTTAACAAAACTGCATAAATCTAATAAGTTTGCAGTTAATGTTCTAACAGATACGCAACAAGATATATCCATGCATTTTGCCAATCAAGCTAAAAGATGCGAGGAAATACCATTTGAAATCCTTCATTGTGTCCCAATTATTCAAGATGCGCTTGTTTCCGTTGTTTGTGAAGTGGAGCAGGCTTTTGAAGTAGGGGATCATACCCTTTTTATTGGTAAAGTAATAGCAATGGAGTCTAACCAAGGCAGTCCGTTAACTTTTTATAAGGGACAGTATGGAAAATATGAGCCTGCAGAATACGTAAATTAATCTGTCTTTAAAAATTATATAGTACAGATATATTATATTCGGAATGTTTACAAAGGGGCGGATAAGTATGACAAATCAAATAACAGAACAACATTTAGAAATGAAGCAACAAGTGAAGGATGTTCCACATTATATTAATGGGAAATTTGTTTCTGCAGTTCAGGAGGAAGTCTTTGAAAATATTAGTCCATTTACCAATCAAACGATCAATCAAGTAGCGTCAGGGAATAAAGCGGATATAGATTTAGCTGTAAATGCTGCTAAAAAAGCATTTTACGGTGAGTGGGGGCAGTTAAAAATAAAGGAAAGGCTGGCTTATATTTATAAAATTGCCGAAGTCATCGATGAACATATTGACGAAATTGCGCCACTCGAGTCATTTGATACGGGGTTGCCAATAAGTCAGACAAAAAAAATGGTAAGTAGAGCAGCATATAATTTTCGTTTTTATGCAGAAATGGTTGCAACAAGGATGGTTGGAGAAGCATATCAAGTAGACGATGAATTTTTAAATTACACCATTCATAAGCCTGTTGGAGTAGCTGGTTTAATTACACCTTGGAATGCACCATTTATGTTAGAAACTTGGAAGCTTGCACCTGCACTTGCTACTGGAAATACTGTCGTGTTAAAACCAGCAGAATGGTCACCGTTAACAGCGAATCGTTTAGCGGAAATTATAGATAAAGTAGGGTTGCCAGATGGTGTGTTTAATGTTGTTCATGGTTATGGAGAAACAGCTGGAGCAGCACTGGTGTCACATCCTGATGTGCCTTTAATCTCATTCACTGGAGAAACAACAACAGGTTCAGAAATTATGAAAAATGGAGCGGATAGCTTAAAGCGTTTTTCGATGGAACTTGGTGGCAAGTCACCGATTATAGTGTTTGAAGATGCAGATGTAGAAAGAGCGTTAGATGCATGTACATGGGGAATTTTCTCTTTCAATGGGGAGCGTTGTACAGCTAATTCACGTCTCTATGTACATGAAAGTATCGCTTCCACATTTATTGAACAGTTAAAAGAACGAATTTTCAATATAAAAGTTGGAGATCCGCTTAATGAAAATACACAAGTAGGACCGTTAATTCATAAAGAACATTATGAAAATGTGCGGAGTTATTTGGATTTAGCAAAAGAAGAAGGTTGTGAAGTAATAAGTGGCCATGCACCAAGGAATAGTGTGGGAAACTATGTTCCGCCGACTTTAATTCTCCATGCGAAAAATGATATGCGTATCGTTCAGGAAGAAATTTTTGGCCCTGTCATAGCAGCAATGACATTCACGGATGAAGCGGAAGTAATTCATTTAGCTAATGATGTCCGCTACGGGCTTGCAGGTTATGTGTGGACAAAAGATATACAACGTGGGCATCGGGTTGCTCAAGCCATTGATTCAGGAATGTTATGGGTTAATGCTCAAAATGTAAGGGATTTAAGGACGCCATTTGGAGGATCTAAGCATAGTGGTATAGGTCGTGAAGGTGGGCATTACGCATTTGATTTTTATACAGAAACGCAAATTATTCATATTGCATTGAAAGATCACTATATTCCACAATTTGGAAAATAAAGGGGGCTTGATGAAGGTGAATTTTAATATTATACGTGCCGGTCGTGCTGTCTTACATGTTACCGATATAGAAAAATCGCGTTTATTTTACGAAAAACTTGGATTTGTCGTCACGGATACTGATAATGAAAATTTGTTTCTTCGTGGTTTAGAAGAGCATAATCATCATAGTTTATGGTTAAAACAGAAACAAGAGCCAGCTGTGGAAGTAATTAGTTACAAAGTGACCTCAGAAAAAGATATAGATGAACTTGAAAGTTTTTTTAGGCGTCAAGGAAGAGAAGTAAAGCGGATCAAAGCAGGAGAACAGCCTGCTGTTGGTCAAACAATTCGTGTGCAGGATATAACAGGTATTCCTATAGAATTTTATGCAGAAATGGAGGCAGTGGAGCGACTCTTACAACGGTATGATTTGCACACAGGTGCAAAAGTTCAACGAATTGATCATTTTAACTGTATGGTGCGCGATGTGGAAACAGCTTACCACTATTATTTGCACAAACTAGATTTTGCCTGTTCAGAGTACACAGTAGGGGAACATCAAAAAATATGGGCAGCTTGGCTTCATCGTAAGCCTTCTGTTCATGACGTTGCGTTTATGAATGGAGTAGGCCCCCGTTTACATCATATTGGATTTTGGTTAAAAGATCCTATGAGCCTCATTGATGGATGTGATGTGCTAGCAGCGGCAGGATATAGCACCAACATAGAAAGAGGACCTGGTCGCCATGGGCTTTCGAACGCTTTTTTCCTATACGTGAGAGATCCAGATGGACACCGAATCGAACTATATAATGGTGATTATTTAACGAGTGACCCTGATTTCAAACCTATAAAATGGGAATTGGATGATCCAATGCGGCAAACCTTTTGGGGACATGAAGCTCCAGACAGCTGGTTTGATGAAGCTTCAGACGTTTTAGATATACAAACCGGTCAAAAAATAGCATTACAGCAGCCTAAACTGAAAAAAAGTAAGCCACAATTTATCATGTAGCATGAAAAAAGTGTGCAAGAATTTCATTAGCATCTCATCTCATTATATTTCGTCTTGATTCTTTTCGTTTATTCTCCATGTAAGGGGAGAAGCTGTAAGTCTCCTAATACAAGCGTATTGTAATCAGATGCTAGATGGTCCCCCTAATTATGAAAGGGTTTAGGTCATACGCTTGCCATCTGTGGTGATTATTTATAAAAGATGTATGTTATTCATTTGGAATAGATGTGAAAATAATAGGAAGGGATGATTCATTTGGTTAAAAACTATGAGAATATAAAACAACGATTAAGAGGGTCTGTTACTCCGTTAATTACGCCTTTTAAAGCAAATTATGAAGTAGATTATGAAAAACAAACAGAATTAATTGACTATCAACTTCAAAATGGAACACATGCTATTTCTGTTACGGGAACTTCGGGAGAACCAAGCTCGCTTACTTTAGAAGAACGTGTTTACGTAATGGAAAATGCCCACAAAGCCATTCGTGGAAGAGTGCCATTTGCTCCTGGAACAGGTTCTACAAATCATGAAGAAACGATGTACCTAACGAAAAAAGCTCAAGAGATTGGTGCGGATGCTGCTATGGTCATTGTTCCGTACTATAATAAACCAAATCAGCACGCTTTATTTAAGCATTTTAAAACCGTAGCTGATGCAGTAGACATACCGATTATTGTCTATAATATACCAGGTCGGACAGCTGTCAATATGGAAGTGGAAACATTAGCTAGATTAAGGGAAGAATGTCCTAATATTATTGGTGTTAAGGAATCGAATAAAGATTTTGAGCATGTAAATCGTGTATTGCTTCATTGTGGAAGAGATTTTATGCTGTTTTCAGGTATTGAACTGCTTTGTTATCCTATGCTTGCAATTGGTGGAGCAGGATCAATTAGTGCAACGTCGAATGTCGAGCCGAAAAAAGTAGCTGATATGCATAATGCCTGGGCAGAAGGTGATGTTGAACAGGCACAGAATTTGCACTTTGAACTAATGAAGTTAAATGATGTTTTATTTAAAGATACGAATCCTGCTCCCGTTAAAGCAGCGCTTGGCATGATGGGGAAAATTGAACCAGTATTACGTTTGCCAATGGATGTTCCCTCTGAGAAATTACAGAACGAAATATATGAAACCTTAATGGATTATGGAAAGGTGTTGCAGCAAACGTAGGCTTCTTCATCTTAAATATATTTGAAAATAACAACTTTTTTCGAATCCTGCTTACGTTATGATGTCATTTTAATGCAACGAGTGAGGAAGGGTGAAAATAGTGCAGACAATTTATATGAAGTTGTCAGGAGTAGGGCCTTTACAAGAAGGTAGAGTGGATTTAAGGAAGCAAACGATTATGATAGGGAACACCACCTATAAAGCAGATCAAATACCATTGGAAATTCCTATAAATGGAACTGTATACGGGACATTATTAAACTACCATGGTGCCTATGAGCAATTAAAGCCAGCTATGAATGAAGCACCCTATGAAAAGCCACCTAAGGCACCCATTCTCTATATAAAACCGATGAATACATTTGCTGCAACAGCATCTTCTATTCCTTGTCCTGAAAGCGCGGTGGAAATAGGTGCAGCATTAGGGATTGTGATTGCAAAAACGGCAAAGAAAGTATCGGAAGCTAACGCGCTAGATTATATTAAAGGATATACAATTGCCAATGATGTTAGCATTCCGCATGATAGTGTTTATCGTCCATCGGTAAAGGAAAAAGCACGAGATGGCTTTTGTCCAATTGGGCCATGGATTATGGATAAAACCGCAGTAGATAATCCTAATAACTTAGAGGTTCGTGTTCTCGTTAATGGAGTAGTTAAACAGCGTAGTAATACAAATCAATTGATTCGATCCGTAGAAAAATTGCTTTGTGATGTAACTGAGTTTATGACACTTGCAAAAGGAGATGTATTATTAGTAGGTATACCTGAGAATCCTCCACGAGTAAAAGCAAATGAACGTGTACAAATAGAAATTGAAAAGGTAGGTACACTTGAAAATACAATAGTAACGGAATCACTACCTGCAGGAGGAAGAATATGAAGTATGCACGGGTAGCATTTGAAGGAAGTATACAAGAAGCCATTGTGACAGAGAATAATATTCAACTACTTGATGGTCAGCTAGTCAAGGAAAATGAAGTAGTTTGGTTACCTCCTGTACAGCCGAATACAATTTTTACATTAGGATTAAATTATGCGGATCATGCGAAAGAACTATCATTTTCAGCAGTTCAAAAGGAGCCGCTAGTCTTTTTTAAAGGCCCAAACACTTTAATTGGTCATAATGGAAAGACTGTTCGCCCAAATGATGTGACGTTTATGCATTATGAATGTGAATTAGTAGTAGTAATAGGTAGACAAGGAAAAAATATAAAGCAGGAAGAGGCTTATGACTATGTAAGAGGCTATACTGTAGCAAATGATTATGCCTTTCGAGATTACTTAGAAAATTATTATCGCCCAAACCTACGTGTGAAAAACCGTGATGCTGCAACACCGATTGGTCCTTGGCTTGTTGACAAAGAAGACGTAAAGGATCCGATGAACTTAACTTTACGAACGTTTGTTAATGGAAAACAAACACAACAAGGTTGTACAGGAGATATGCTTCTAAGCATACAAGAACTCATTGAATATTTGAGTAGTTTTATGACGTTATATCCAGGAGATATTATCTTAACAGGTACACCAAAAGGGTCCATTGATACGGTAGTGGGAGATGAGGTTATCACGGAAATTGAAGGGATTGGGCGTTTAATGAATACGATTATAAGTGAAGAAGCGTTAACAAACTTTAAAAACGAGTAGGGAGGGAGTTGCATGCCTCATTTAATCATCGAATATACTGCCAATATTCGAAAGGAAATAAATATCCCTGATTTATTGAAACAGGTTCATCAGGTGTTATTATGCCATCGTGAGCTAATCCCCATAGGTGGACTTCGTTCTAGAGCAATTGCATTAGAAGAATATCTTGTCGCAGATGGTACAGAGGATGATGCGTTTGTTCATGCAACTTTAAAACTTGGAAAAGGGAGGACAGATGAGGAAAAAAAATTATTATGCAATGACTTGTTTACGGTGATGACAAACTATTTAGCTTCTTTATATAACGAAAAGTATTTAGCTATTTCCCTAGAATTATATGAATTTACTCTTCCAACCTACAAATTAAACAATATTCATCATCGCTATATACAAGAAAAATAATGTGTTTGCTTACTGCTAAACCCACCACAAGACGTGGACGGGTTTAGCAGAAATTTGTCCATAATCTTTCGTTGATTTGTTCCATTTGCAACGCGGCGCACCGAACTTTGTTTTGAACGATCTTATTTGCTTAGTAATTTTAATTTGAGGTGATAGGATGTTGCGAAATCACTACCTGCTTATAGGCTTTGTATGGTTATTTATTCTATCGGCTTGTTCTCAAGGAATAGCTTTAACCGAATCGGATCACCATTTGGTAATTTCCCATTTTTTACCCGGGAGCCACCCCATTCAAACGGATATTCTGAAAGAAATTGGCGATGAATGGACAGAGGAATCGAATCATTCGATTACATATGATTTATACCCTTCTAATGCATTAGGGAATGCAGGATCACAGTATGATATGGCCGTCACTGGAGAGGCAGACATTGCCTTAAGCGTTCATGGCTATTCACCAGGAAGATTTTCTTTAGTTTCTATACTGGAATTACCATTTTTTGCAGAGTCAGCAGTACACGGGTCAAAAATAATAGAACATTTATTTCATGAATTTCCTAGTATTCAAAAGCAACATGATGATAGCGTTCCATTATTTTTATTCACCGCAGATCCTGCTCAGTTAGTGACGAAAACAAAACGAATAAAATCTCCAGAAGATGTAAAAGGGTTACGCATTCGATCACCATCTCCATTAGCAAATGAAATATTAGAAGCGCTAGGTGCCGTTCCGGTATCTATGCCAATGGGAGATGTGTATGAATCTATGGAGCGAGGCGTCATTGATGGAGCAATGATTCCGTTAGAAGCTTTATATAATTACAACCTTCATGAAGTAACAAACTATATTACGATCGGAAACTTTTCAACAACGCCTTTTTTTGCTGTCATGAACAAACACAAGTATAATCAGTTTTCAAAATCGGAAAAATCAATGATACACGAATCCACTGGTTTAGAAGCAGCGATAAAAAGTGGCGAAGTTTTTGATCAAGATGGGAGAAAAGGGAGAAATCTAGCAGAAGAGAACGGTGCGAAAGTGTATGAGGTAGATAAAATTCAAATAGGTGAATGGAATGCAGCCTTAAAACCTGTCTTTGAGACATGGATAGAAGAAATGGAAAAAGAAGGCTATCCAGGCAGGGAAATTTACCATCGAGCTTTAGAACTTAAAGAAGAGTTACGTTAAAAGAGGTGATATATAATTGAAAAGGTGGATAGAACAACTTGCAAGATTCTCTCATAGGCTAGCTCAATGTATTTTGTTTATGATGGCTATATATATTACCATAGATGTTTTATCAAGGTGGATGTGGAATAAACCCATATTAGGTGCTGTTGATTTTACGGAACTTGGTTTATCAATGGTGATTTTTTTAAGCATTGCTTATACACATGTAAAAGAAGAACATATTTCCATAGACTTTGTTTTCGAACGGTTTCCAAAGCGAATGCAATTGGTTTTACATGCCATCATTCATTTCCTCACCTTTATTTTAATGGTTTTAATAGGGTGGAGTACTAGCGAATACGCAATTCGTCTATACAATGCTAATACAACTACCGGAGATCTTACTATTCCTCTTTATCCTATTGCTTGGGTAGCTGTTATTGGATTAAGTTTATTCGCATTATCAGCCCTGCTACACGCTATACGTTATATGCATAAGGGGGTCTTCATAAATGACTCCTGAAATGATAGGGATGATAGGAATTATTGGATTAGTTGGCCTGTTGTTATTAAAAATACCTGTAGGCATCGCTTTAATTATAATTGCTCTAAGCGGAACAACACTTATTCGTGGTTGGGACGTGGCGTTTTCTCAATTAGGTAGAACGCCTTTTGATACAGCAAGTTCATACTCTTTAAGCGTTATTCCATTATTTATCTTGATGGGTATGATTCTTTCTTATACAGGTATGGGGAAAGATTTATACAAAGCTGTCGATAGTTGGATTGGTCATTGGAAAGGTGGCTTAGCCATGGCAACAATTGGTTCTGCAGCTATTTTTTCAGCCATATCAGGCTCTTTAAATGCTACAACTGCTACCGTATCGAAAATCACTTTACCTGAAATGGAAAAATATCGTTATAAGCCAAGCTTGTCTACAGCATGTGTGGCAGCGGGAGGAACATTAGGCATTCTGATTCCGCCAAGTGTGATTTTGATTTTATACGGCATTCAAACGAGAGAACCTATTGGAGAACTGCTTATTGCAGGAATCATTCCAGGAATGATTCAAATGCTCCTATTTATATTGATTGTAGTGTTTCTTGTGCGTAGAGACCCTACGTTAGCTCCTGCTAGAGAAGAAGGGAGCGCTTTAACAACGGAAAAAATGACCACACTAATACGTATGTGGCCCTTTGCAACGCTTTTTTTAATTAGTATTGGAGGAATATATTTAGGGATATTTACCCCCACAGAAGCTGCTGGAGTAGGAGCTATCAGTGCTTTGTTTTTCTCCTTACTTACTAGAAAAATGAATTGGCACCGGCTAAAACTAGCTTTTCATGAATCTGTAAAATTAACAGCTTATATCTTCTTTATTCTAATTGGAGCTACGTTGTTTAGTCAGTTTTTGACGATAAGTAGACTTCCTGTAGAATTAACTTATCTTGTCAGTCGTTTAGATTTAAATCACTATATCATTCTTATTGGTATATTACTAGCATTGTTTTTGCTTGGATGTTTTATTGAAGGGTTATCTCTGATTGTACTTACCATCCCAATTGTTTATCCAATAATCTTGGAACTAGGATTTAATGGTGTTTGGTTTGGAATTATAATGGTAATGGCAATTAATATTGGTTCTTTAACCCCCCCACTGGGAATTAGTATTTTTGTAATTAAAGGGGTTGCTCCTAATATACCTGTTCAAACTATATTTAAGGGAGCTATACCAATGATAGTCGGCATGATTATTTGCATTTTAATACTCATTATATTTCCTTCTTTTGTTACAATTTTGCCCAGTTTAATGAGATAAAACCCTTGCTTGTATTATAGAATTGTAGAAGGTTTATCGTATAAGAAATTCGCCATAAAGATTTGGTAATAAGTCTGTTTTTAAAGAGCTTTATTATAATAAGAGCTCTTTTTGTTTTGAAAATAAACCACACTCAATGGTTTTATGACGTTGCTCCATTTTTACAAACAAGGGAAGCCGACGTTGAAGGATGAGAATACTACCATGTTGTGTGTTTTTAAATACATGGAGGAGAATGACAAAAGCTTTATTAGTTATTTATTCATCTACTATTTTGTACATGAACATTTGTTCAAGCAATAGAAGTTTTAATAATGATAGTCGGGTTGGTAAACTGTTATCATGCATAAGAATGTGATATTGTTAATGTAGATTTTAGCAGCACTGGAAGGATCTTTCCCGCTATAGGAAAATAAACATCTTTTCTTCCTATTAAGAACGTTTTTTCCTTCATAAAAACTTTGCTGTGAAACTGATTTTTTCTCTAAAAAATGCATAAACGTAAAGGGGCTTCTTGATGGATAAAGATGTAGTTGTGATTGTCTATCATGGATCTAAGGATGATGATAAGAATCAAGCGTTTTTAAACTTTGTTGATCATTTACAGGCTTGGGATGATGGAAATGCGCGCTTTATTGGATGTTATATTGAGCAAGCAGAGCCTACTATAAATCAAATTATGCAACAACGGGATAGCTTATACGGACGTGTTTACATTTTTCCATTGCTTTTCTTAAGAGGGAAGCATTATAACCAGGATGTAAAAGGGGTTATTGAAGCATACGAACAAGAAATAAATAAAAATACAGTATTGCTCCCACCACTTTGCGAAGACGGTTTATTTTTAACCTATGTGGTTGAGCGTTTATATTCGGTTTATAATCAACCAGTTATTATTGCGGCACATGGGTCAGCTCATGACACTCGTGCAAATGATGCACTTGAACAGTTGACTACTCTTTTGGAACAACAATATTCCCGACCATCCTCGTCTCTGTTCTTATTTGGCGAAGGGCAACATGCCGTTTTAGAACAATTTTCTTTCCGTTATGAGTTGTTTTATATTTTGCCACTAACATTTGGAAAAGGGGCAGTTTACGAGCAGTTTAAAGACAGGGTGCTAGGCTATCCAAAAGCAAAGCTGTTGCCGCCTGTCTATTTTGATAAGTCGTTGCAGAATTATGTTTTGTTGCAGTTAAAAAGTTTAAGGGAGGATGTTGAAAAGTGAAATTGAAGATTCAAAGGATTCATGGGGGAGAAACATTAGCTATTATTGAAGAAGGAAACCAAGTTCAAATTGTTTCAGAACAGGTAAATACCTATGAAATCATTGATCAATCCAATAAGTTGTGTCAAGAGGCTGTTACTGTGTTAAATTATATTGGTGTTTATAGTGAAAATAGGGAGCGCTTTGAAGAACGTTTTTTTACAACGCCCTAGAATGATAGAAAACGAACAAGGCTTTATCGCAATTCGCGTTTTACGGCCTTTACAAGATGATATATATATTGTTCTAACACAATGGCAAACGGAGGAAGATTTCCGAAATTGGCAAGCATCTACTGCGTACCAGCATGCGCATAAAAATAGAAATACGCAAAAAGGAATTGACCAAGAGCAAGGCGTACTTAAAGGAAAACCATACCATTATTTGTATCAAGCAAGCCATAGATAAAGTATGTCTTATACAAGATAATTTTGCAGGAAAGAGGAATCATTTGAATGAAGAAGCAACGACATGATGAATTGCATTTATTTGAAAAGGCATTAAATTATACGAGAGTCGGCTTAATTATAACTGATCCAAATATAGAAGATAATCCAATTATTTTTGTAAATAAAGGTTTTACTGAATTAACAGGATATGAAGAAAATGAAGTTATAGGTAAGAATTGTCGATTCTTGCAAGGTGAAGCTACGGAATCTTATAGTATGGATAGAATACGGTCTGCAATTTGGACAAAGGAGTCCATTTCGCTACAGCTATATAACTATAGAAAAGATGGGACTGGTTTTTGGAATGAGCTTTCGATTGATCCGATGTGGGTGGAAGAGGAGCAAAAATATTATTTCGTTGGCGTCCAAAAAGATGTTACAGAATTAAAAGAAAGTGAACGCCTATTACAAATGAGTTTGCAGGAGATCGATAAACTTTCCACGCCTATTGTACCCATTAGAGATGATGTCGCAGTCTTACCTCTTATCGGTAATATGAATGATCAGCGAATGGAAACGCTCATGACTAATATATCTACGTATATGGAGCAGGCAAATGAGGGATATATCATTATTGATTTATCTGGGCTATATGAAGTGGATACATATACTGTGTCACGTCTTCTAAAAGTTCATCAATTTATTTCATTAATGGGCAAAGAATTATTATTTGTTGGTTTTCGCCCAGATATGGCTCTGAAAACGGTGATTATTCAAGATACGTTTAAAGATATGAATACATTTAAAAATGTTAAAATGGCTTTAAATTACATAGATAAAATTAGTAGAAATTAATTATTCAATTGGGAAAATGCATCGGATTAAACAAGATGGTTATCAATTCGATTTAGGGCCAAGTATCGTTATGATGCCAGAGTTGTATCGAGAGATTTTCGAACTTACAGGGCGTAATCCGGATTAGATCCAATGTATACAGTAGAAGAGGAAAATAAAGCTTTGCGCAGAGACTTTAATGGCATTAAAATTCACGGAGCACATGTGCACATTAGATACTGTTTTCCTCTTTCCCTTTTTTAAAAGATAAGAAAGCATAAAATTTGATGCTTTGGCGTAATCAAATAACCGAATGGGCGCCGGCATACTCCTGTTGCAGGAGCATGATTCCTAAAACTTTCGTCGATTCGCTACGTTGCTAAACTGGCGCCCCGAGCCTTTGTTCTTTCCTTTCCAAATTCATAGAGGAATCTTATGGGCGATAATTCAATTAAATAAAAAAATTGGAAGCGCCGTTATTTGTGTTTAAGACTAGATTATATTATGATATACTATGGTTAATTTTTTAGATTAATTGTGAAAATAGTCACTTAATGGATATTTCATCTAGTATGTAGTAAAGGAGCTAGGAGCTTATTATGAAAATAGGAATAGATAAAATAGGATTTTACACGCCACATTTATATGTAGATATGAATGATTTGGCAAAAGCTAGGGACGTAGATCCAGCCAAATTCACCATTGGTATTGGTCAAGAAAAAATGGCTATCGCACCACTTACCCAGGATGCTGTTACGTTGGCTGCTAATGCTGCCTTGGAAATTATTGATGAATCAGATAGACAAGCTATTGACTTTGTAATATTTGGTACAGAAACAGGTGTAGATCATTCTAAAGCAGCAGGAGTATATGTTCACCATTTATTAAATCTCCAACCGCAAACAAGAACCGTGGAAGTAAAGCAGGCTTGTTTCGGAGCAACAGCTGGGATTCAAATGGCTAAAGCTCACATTGCTTTACATCCAAACAGCAAAGTTCTAGTATTGGCCTCAGATATTGCCAGATATGGACTACGAACTGGTGGAGAGGCAACACAAGGTGCAGGTGCAGTAGCCATGGTAATGAGTAAGAACCCTAAAATTATGGCAATAGAGGAGCCATCTGCCTATTTAACAGAAGATGTAATGGATTTTTGGCGACCTGTATACTCTGAATATGCTCAAGTAGATGGAAAATTATCAAATGAAATGTATTTGTCTTTTTTTGAAAAGATATGGGAAGCCTATCAACAAAAGACAGGCTTGGGAATTGGCGATTTTTCTGCCATTTGCTACCATCTCCCATATACGAAAATGGGTTTAAAAGCTCTAAGAATGATTTATGACCAAGGAACGGAAGCGGACAAAGAACGTCTGTTAGAAAACTTGGAACATAGTAAAATATACAATAAAAATGTCGGAAATATTTATACTGGCTCTTTGTATTTGAGCTTTCTGTCTTTAATTGAGCATCAAAATAATCTACGTGCTGGTGACAGGATTGGGTTGTTTAGTTATGGATCTGGAGCAGTAGGAGAATTTTTTGCGGGTATTTTACAATCTGGTTATCAAGAACATTTGCATGCAGAGCAACATCAGAAATTACTTTCTTCTAGAACAGAAGTAAGTGTAGAGGAGTACGAACGAATATTTGCAGCGACGTTGCCAAAAGATGGAACTGCTTATCAACTGGATGATCAAAATGATCCTGCAAAGATTAAACTTTCCGGGGTTGGTGAGCATAAACGCCATTATGCAAATAGCCTTGCAGTGAAAATGTAATAAAAGCGGTAAGGTGACTCAAATTGCCCTCTGGAGCCATATGTCATACCTTTGGGCTACTAAACACAATTCGTGTTTGGGTAAAAGAAAACCTCCAAGGGTTGAAGATTCCCTTATGTAAGCAAGCTGAACAATGATAAGAATTGTTCAGCTTTTATTTTCGCTATATGAAGGATATGAAAAATTTGGGCTTTATTGTATTTGCTTATGTCTTATAGAAGGTATAAAAATGAAAGGTTTATAATATAAGAAAAACTCCCTTTTTCCCATAAAAGCTTCGTAAAAAGATAAGTCATGATCGGTTCGTCATCTTACCGTAAATCTTTTATCCCAGTTCATTCATTTCATTCGCTACGTTGCTAAATGTGCGCCCCTTCTTTGTTCTTCCAATGTAGATTAAGAATGACTTTTGCTGTTGGTTATTTCTTGGGCAATTGCTTCCGTTAATTCTGTAGTCATCTTAGGTAGAAAGGATTTTAAAACTGGGTTAATAACTGGTCCCATCATCCCCTCAGCTTTCATGTCTAGATGACCTGTCATTTTTGTTGTATCTGAATTTATTGCTAAAGCATGAAAGTAACCACTACCGGTGAATTTCTCACTTATTCCTTTTAAATTAAAAGTTACTTTTTCAGGTTTTTCCCACTTTGTTATAAGTACTTTTAGTTGTACTTTTTTTTGAACAATACCGAGATCCCCTTTGAATTTCCATGTGGATTCGGTATCGTTTATAATCTCATGATCAATATAGCCAGGTACTAACGGAGCCCAGTGGTTCATATCGCTAACAAAATCCCATACTTGTTCAATTGGCGCTTGAAGAGTCATTTCCTTTGTTCCGCTAGGCATACATGCATCCTCCTTAGAATAAAATGAAATTTTCCCCTGTATAGATAATTTTTTTTGGAACACAGACTGCTCTAATTCATGACACTTATATGTTATGTTATACCACAATAAAGATCCATTTAACCATCAAAAAAGACAAATAGGTAAAAAGATTTTGAAAGTAAAAGTAACTATGGATATAATAAATACATATATAATCCAAAATATTCCTTATAGCGTGTCAAATAAAAGTGTGGTTAAAAGTAAAGCACATGCTGGTAAGCGCAGTAATGTATTACTTCGTTAGAATAGGTATTTTTAAAGAGGGGTGGTTTGTTGTCCATATTGATGCAAGGTAAAAATATGTCAAAAAACATAAATAAAAAACATATTTTACAGAACCTAAACTTTACTTTTTATCAACAGAAAACAGTAGCAATTATTGGCGCTAATGGATCAGGTAAGAGCACTTTACTACGAATTTTAGCAGGAATTACACTTCCGTCAAGTGGAAGCATTCGACGTGAGCATATCCGGATAGGGTATGTACCAGAGCAATTTCCTTCGAATATGACGTTTACAGGATTTAATTATCTTTATCATTTAGGAAGAATAGGAGGACTCTCACGTGAAGTCGCAAAAGAACGTGTTGGTCAGCTCTTTGATCAGTTTAACTTTACTGCCCAGTTTGAAGCAATTAAGCATTATTCGAAGGGAATGAGACAAAAAATAAATATCATGCAAGCACTCTTACATCAACCTTCTTTGCTCATATTAGATGAACCCTTATCAGGGTTAGATGAGTCTGTTCAGTTAGAAGTAGAATCTATGTTATATCAATTAAAGCAGCAAGGTTTAACGATTTTTTTTACATGCCATGACTCGCCACTAGTGCATCGTTTAGCAGACCGTACCGTTACATTACAAAATGGGAAGCTTATGGAAAGTGTAATCACTTATGATTATGTCGAGGAGAGTCTTGTTACGATAAAGTCGACGCTTCCAGCAGATGTATCTATTCTTACACAAATAAGCGCTATCTATGGTATCAATCATGAAACAATACACAAAAAGAAGATTCAATTTACTGTAAATTCACGACAAAGTGATGAAATCATTGCTCTATTAATTCAAAGTGGAGCGTCCATTTATTCTGTATGGCATATTCCATAAAAAGCGTTTTCTATGTACGAAGTATAGAATTTCAGAGTTTATTGTGTAAGGCAAGTTTTCTAAGCAAAGGAGGGAACGAAATGAGATCTTTGATGACTTATCATCTTATATCATACATAAAATCATACAATTATGTAGCGCCTATGAGTTTTTTTATTATCATTTTAGTGGTCAACTATGCTATTTATCCAAACCCTGTGTTAGCTAGTTATGGCGTGACTTCGATATATTTGTATATTATAGCAGCTTGGATTACGGTTCGTTTTTTTCATACAGAAGATCCCGTTCAACAGCAAATAACGATGCTTCACGCTAAAAATGAGATGCGATATTTTTGCAGTAAATATGTAACAGCCAGTAGTTTTGTCGTTTTGTTAGCTCTTATTTCGACTAGTTATCCTATTGTTTTTGGAATGTTTAGCAAGAACCCAACAGTATTAGAAGTCACTGTTGGCTTTTTTACTCATTTTTTATTAGGGTTAGTAGCCGTTACTGTCAGTGTGTTATTTTCTAGAATAATTTTAGTTAAAAAGATTAATTCCTGGTTGGGGCTTAGTCTTGTGCTTGTAATATCTATTGTCTCCTTAGGAGTAGAACCATTATTGCCAGGATATTGGAAATACATATTAATAGTATTTCCGCCAGTATCAGAATTAGCTTTACTTATGAACGATCCATTGGACAGTACGAGACTGCTCCTTATTTATTTATGGATATTCCTTTATGCAGCCGTGATGGTAGGTTTGTTTGCGATATTGTATCGTCATAAAAAGAAATTTTCATAAATTAAGCTGGTTTGCGAAAAAATGAGCATATTGCTTTCAAAAACGTGTATTATGCAATACTATTCTATGTACACTTTTCAATTTTATGGCTCTCTCATTTACTGTAATAGAAAAGAAGCAAATGATTAGTTTCACAGCGGGATTTAGAGTCGGGAAATGCCAAGTCGTTGTGACGAAAGATAGATAGAAATTTTAGTATTACAGTAAAAAGGAGGGGATTCACTTGTTTGATTTAACCATTTTGGACTGGTTCATCGTAATTGCTTGTGCTTTATTTATTGGTTTTTCTAAATCTGGAATTCCAAATTTAGTTATTTTAGTGGTCACAATAATTATGTTTGTTTTTCCAGCAAAGGAATCAGTGGGCGTTCTGCTTCCTATGCTTTTGATCGGCGATTTATTTGCTGTCATTTATTATCGTCGTCATGTTGTTTGGAAAAATCTTATACCGCTTATTCCATGGATTTTAGTTGGAATTCTTGGTGGGTTCTTTGTTTTAAGACAAGTGAATGATGAACAGTTAAAGCCAATCATAGGAACGATCGTTCTCGTTATAATCGGTTTAAACGTCATTCGTAATCAATTTGGTGAGCGGTTTAATCAGCTGTTACCAACCTCCATTAGTTTTACAATAACTATGGGAATCCTTAGTGGTTTTACGACGATGGTAGGGAATGCTGCTGGTGCAATCATGACGATTTATTTGTTAGTAAAAAGAGTTCCTAAAAAAGAATTTGTGGGTACAAGTGCGTGGTTTTTTATAACTGTAAATACGATAAAGGTTCCTCTTTATTTGCATCTAAATTTAATTAGCAGTGCATCTTTTAGCCTGAATTTATTAATGCTTCCAGTAATTTTAATTGGGGCCATTATTGGGGCTAAAGTGCTACCGTGGATACCGCAAAACGTGTTTACAATTATAGTGTTGCTGTTAGCTGCTTTAGGAGGGTTATATTTAGTAATTGGTTAGATGATAACTTGATATAAATATAGGTGTACGAATATAAAGGCCAGAAAGAAAATGAGCGGGTTAAAGTTTGGAAATTTTTTCAAACTATGGAGTTTTTAAACATAATAAATGATCATCACAACAAGCGAAATTACTAATTTCCCTAAAAATTTCACCTGAAACCCCTCCGATTATATGTCTTTACTACATTCAGTGTAACAATCTGTTATGAAGGGAGTATAAAACTGGTGTAAAGTGTCTGTAAAGTGTGTCTTGAAATTTTGGCACGTATATAATACGGTCGTTCACATTCAAACTTTATAACAATTAGTGGGGTAGAAAAAAGCCCCACTAATTGAGTGATGCATCATCTTATGTTTCTGCTATTGTAAACGCTTAACCGAAACCGTTACAAATCTGTAGTGTCGTGAATGGAGATAAATTTCCGGCTGGAATTGTTTTTCGGAATAGTTACTTGTAGAATGCCATTATTCAATTTTGCTTCGGTTTCTTTTTCGGAAATTGCAAATGGAAGTGTTACAGTTCTTTCTGATTGGTGGCTGTAACCTTCTTCATCCGTGTTCGAATGATCTTCAACAAAAATTCGTAATTGATTACCAAATATCTCTAATTGGATTTGATCGCGTCTGTACCCTGGAAGTTCAGCTTCTACAATCACATTGTCCTCTGTTTCACGTGTACGAACAGCCAATGGGCGTTTAATAAGCGAATTGAAGTTCTTCGCAGATTCATTAAAAAAAGCGTCCATTTGTTCCATAATACCTTGAAACGGTCCTCGTTCTCCGCGTTTCCAACGTTTATTATCCATTAGCAAACACCTCATATATGCGTATTTATTCATAATATATGCTTTATCTATTCAATCGTTTTGGGCGAGTGCACCAAAATAATGATTTTACCTAAGGATTCTGAAATGTATATCACATTTGAACCTGTCCAACACATATCTGCCAACTCGTGAGTGGGAGTTTTGTACAATAACGATATATCCATTGGAATTTTCTATCATTATAGGTAAGTTTAAAGTTTTTGAAATTTATAGTAACAGAAAAACAAAGGCTTTTGCTATAAGACTTGCGACAAGCTAAGTTCTATGTAAAACTTTTGAGAAAAATTTTAGAAACATTTGCGCTCTTTTTAGTAATATATTGAAAGCGTTACCTATAAAGGGAGCATCGCAAATTTAAAATAAATATTAATTATATATTAGCGTAAAATTGTGTAAATAAACGTTAATTGTCAAAAAAAGCAGTATAGACAAAAAACACTACTAGTGATATATTAGTTAGTATTATTTTTAGGAGGCGATTCTCTTGTTAGCTAACCCGTTAATTGCTACTGTACTTATTTTTGCATTAATTGCACTGGGAGAATGGCTCTCCATTGTTTCTAGAGCAAGAATACCTATGCTACTCACTGCCATGACAGGGTTTCTTGTTCTTGTTTGGACAGGGATATTTCCAGGAGATATATTGGAAAAATCACAGTTTGCTGCATTAGGCGCCATATTAATTGGTCCTGCAATCGTTCATATGGGTACTTTGATTCCTATAGCTTTATTAAAAAGTCAAATAAAAGCCGTTTTTATTTCATTAGGTGGTATACTTGTAGCAAGTGCCACTATTTTAATAGTTGTTTCGCTTGCTTTTGACTATGCAACGGCTGTTGCTGGAGTTGGGCCGTTGAGTGGAGGAATTATTGCTTTAATTGTTACTTCTGAAGAGCTTGCTGCTGTAGGTAAATCTAGCCTTGTCGTTATACCAGCCTTAGTTGTTGCTTTTCAAGGGGTTTTAGGTATGCCATTAGCACTAAATTTTATGCGGAGATATGCGTTGAAGCTTCAAAAGCAAATGGATACCAATACATTTATCCCTATGGATGCAAGCATTATGTATAAAGAAGCGTCTAGTGCGACAGAACAAATCAGTCCATTAAAGCAAAGTTTAACGTTAAAACTGTTTTACGTGTTTGTGGGAGCAGCAATAGGTGTTGCTCTTGGTGAATTAACACCTATACATTATAGCTTATGGTGTTTGGCAATTGGTATTATTGGTTTGAAATTAGGTTTGTTAGAGAGTAAATCTCTAGAACAGGCGAATTCTTTTTCTATAACAATGGTAGCAATAATATTTGTAGTTATCGGCACAATGGCGGGGGTTTCTCCTCAAGATGTTCTCGCAAATTTACCTAGTATTTTGCTGATCTTAATTTTAGGAACATTCGCAATCGCACTGGGCGGGTATGTAATGTCCAAGCTAGTAAAATGGGATGTATTAAAAGGTATGCCTGTTGCTTTAACCGCATTATTTGGATTCCCTGCGGATTACATTTTATGTGAAGAAGTGAGTCGTAGTGTAGCTAGAAATAAACAGGAAGAGAAAATAATCTTCAATGAGCTACTTGCGCCTATGCTAATTGGCGGATTTACAACTGTAACAGTAGCATCTGTAGTTCTTGCTGGAATCTTAGTAAAAACTTTATAACGGGAGGAAGAAAAATTGGGAAAAAAATTAATTAAGAATGCGCTTATTATTGACGGAAACGGTGCAGCTCCAATAAAAGATAGTATCATTGCCTTAGATAATGAAAAAATTACTTACGTTGGTAAAGAAGAAAATTATACATTTGATGGATCAGAATCCGTAATAGATGCTCAAGGTGGCACCGTTTTGCCGGGTTTTATTGATACACACGTACACATGATGTTTGAATACGCACCAATTACCCAAAGATTAGCCACTCCATTTTCATTTATGTACTATCAAGCAGCAAATTATTTAAAAGCAACTTTACATGCTGGAATAACTTCTGTTCGCGATGCTTTAGGTGCTGATTTAGGAGTGAAAAAGGCTGTTAACGAAGGATTAATATGTGGACCAAGGATGCAATTAAGTATTAATGCTTTAACAATTACTGGAGGGCATGGCGATGGTTATACTATATCTGGAAACACCGTGGATTTGTTAGCTTCTAATTACCCAGGTATGCCAAATGGGAAATGTGATGGCGTAGAGGAAGTTCGTAAAAAAACACGACAAATGCTACGGGCTGGTGCAGAAGTGATTAAAGTTCATGCTACAGGTGGTGTGTTAAGTGCCACAGACCATCCTGAATTTACGCAATTTTCATTGGAAGAATTGAAAGTTATTGTAGAAGAGGCAAAATTTCGCAAAGGTGTTAAGGTAATGGCTCATGCCCAAGGTGCTGAAGGGATAAAGAATGCGATTAAAGCTGGTGTTCACTCCATTGAACATGGGATTTTTATAGATGATGAAGCTATTGAATTAATGTTAGAAAATGAAACTTATCTCGTGCCAACCTTACTTGCTCCGGTTGCTGTTTTAGAGACAGCAAAAGATGCAGGAATGCCTGATACAGCTGTAGAAAAGTCGAAAGAAGTGATTGAACAGCATCAAGCAAGCATTGCGAAAGCGTACGATTCAGGCGTAAAGATTGCAATGGGAACGGATGCTGGTGTTATGAAGCATGGAACAAATTTACGAGAACTTGGTTTAATGAGAGACGCTGGGATGACTGCTATGGAAACAATTGTGGCTTCTACTAAAACAGCCGCAGAGTGTTTAGGATGGGAAGAGCAGTTAGGCACCCTTGAAGTGGGGAAATTAGCGGATATTATCATTGTAAAAGGCAATCCACTAAACGATGTTGATATGCTATTGAATAATGATACCATACAAGTAGTAATCAAGAATGGGAAAGTAGAAAAAAACTTATTGTTTTAATTATATCTTACTATTCATAAGCTGTTGTTCGTTCAAAAAGAATCAGATACCTTTTTAGACCTAACATTTAGTAATTAATGGGAGACAACGATTTGCCGATATTCTTGCAAGAGCGTGGCTTTGATACATGCACCTCACATACTCTTTACTATTACAATTCGGTAACCAAACATATATATTTGTAATCGTACTTAAGCATTGAACAAATACCCGATCATCGTCATTTGATGCTCGGGTATTTGTTGCACTATAGGAAAGTATAGAACCTCTAGGCTTATTAGTATAAGAAAAACGACGGCATTCCCATCGCCATCAAGGCGTTGTGAAAAGCCAAGTTTTTCTAAGAGGATAAGAAAAGTATAAAATTTGTTGCTATTGGATACCGATTTAATGGAATAGCGACGTCCGGCTCCAGCGGCCAGCAACTAGGCGACTTCACTCCATTGCCCCTAAGCTGAGTCACTATCGGTTCGTGCTAAATAGGAAGGCCGACTAAAAACGGGCTTGCCTTCGTGCGTCGGCATACCCCTGTTTTAGTGGCAGGCTTCCTAAAACTTTCGTTGATTCGCTCCACTCGCTACGTTGCAAAACGGGCGCTTGCACCTTTTTTCTGTTATAGAGAGTCACTTATTCGAAAAAAGGAATGATACCTACAATTAGTTACATTTACCATTTAATTGTATAATAACGCTAGTTAAAGATGCAATAATTGTCGAATGGTAAGAGATGTTGTTTTATTTATCATCGAATTTAGATAACAATACTATTATTTGGAATTTTTCGTAGCTATTCTTAAAGGAGAGCATATTCTACAACCGTGAGGGCTGCTGAACACATTTAATCTTCCTAAATGCTACTTAAAGCCTTTTGACGATGTAGTTGATTTATTTATAAGCTTATATAGAAGCTTATATTAAACGAAGGGAGAAGTGAAACCATCCAAACAGCAATTCGCACGAATTCAGTTAAAAGTAAAGTAGAACAAGAACTTACATTTCGTATGCCTACAAAAGATGATGGGGCAGCAGTCTGGGATTTAATTCATCAAATTGATAATCTGGATTTAAACTCTTCTTATAGTTATCTTCTATGGTGTGATATGTTTTCTGAAACATCTATCATCGTTGAGGAAGAGGGAGAAGTGGTTGGGTTTATATCCGGGTTTATCCATCCGAATAAACCGAATACATTATTTGTTTGGCAAGTTGCTGTTGATACTTCACAGCGTGGGAAGGGTCTAGCGACACGTATGTTATTTAAACTGCTAGAACGAAAGCAGTTAGCAGAAATTCAGTTTGTTGAGGCAACGGTAACACCTTCTAACTTGCCCTCACAGTATTTATTTATGGGCTTAGCTAAAAAACTAAATACAGAATGTGTTGTTGGTAATTACTATACTTCCGTCGATTTTCCACGAACAGGACATGAAGATGAACAGTTGTATAAGATTGGCCCTATTCCAAGGGAAAATAACAAATAAAAGGATGATTTGGTGACTACAACAGTTGTAAAAAATAGTCCGATGCAAGCATTTGAAGAATTAGAATCAGCAGTAAGAACTTATAGCAGAGGATGGCCGACGATTTTTGAAAAAGCAAAAGGCTATAAACTTTGGGATATAGATGGAAATATGTATATTGATTTTTTTGCAGGTGCTGGTGCGTTAAATTATGGTCATAACCATGAAAAGATGCAACAGAAACTAATCACTTATATACAAAATGATAATATTATTCATAGTTTGGATATGGGGACGACACCCCGTAAAGAATTTTTACAGACCTTTTATAAGACCATTCTAAAACCACGAAATATGAATTATAAAGTGATGTTTCCAGGCCCAACTGGAACGAATACAGTTGAAAGTGCATTGAAGATAGCTAGAAAAGTAACTGGACGTGATACAGTAATAAGCTTTACGAATGCTTTTCATGGAATGACAATTGGATCGCTGTCGGTGACAGGAAATTCATTTAAACGTCATGGGGCCGGGATACCACTGCATCACAGTGTTTCTATGCCGTTTGACGAATATGTGGATGATCAAGATTCAATTGCTTACTTGGAACGATTTTTAGAAGATAGCGGGAGCGGTGTCGCTTTGCCTGCAGCAATTATTCTTGAAACTGTCCAAGGCGAAGGAGGCATTAATGCGGCTAGCACGGAATGGCTGCAAAAGGTTGCTTTCATTTGTAATCGTTGGGATATTTTATTAATTGTAGACGATGTTCAAGCTGGATGTGGGAGAACAGGAACTTTTTTCAGCTTTGAGCTAGCTGGTATCATACCAGATATAGTGTGTATGTCAAAATCAATTGGTGGTATTGGACTTCCAATGGCCATTACTTTAATCAAACCGGAATATGATCAATGGGCACCAGGGGAGCACAACGGAACATTCCGGGGTAATAATTTAGCGTTCATCGCAGCAACAGAAGCTTTAACGGAATTTTGGAAGGATGAAGAATTTTCAAAGTCTATACATCGGAAAAGTAAAATCATAAAAAAACGTATAGATCATATTATCGAAAAATTCCCATCATTAAATGCGAAAGCTCGTGGAAGAGGAATGATGCAAGGGATTGCCATGGAGAAAAGTGAACTTGCGTCAGCCGTTTGTAAGGAAGCTTTTGAAATTGGGTTAATTATAGAAACATCTGGGCCAGATGATGAAGTTGTCAAGTTTCTACCACCGTTAACTATTGATGAAGCGGGGATCAACCAAGGGTTTGATATTTTAGAAGTAAGCATTGAACAGGTGTTAAACAATAAAGGATAAATAAAGGAGATACTTACATGATTGTTAAATCACTAGACGATATCATTGGCACTCGAGATGAAACATCGGGTAACAATTGGACGAGTCGCCGTTTTATCATGAAGAAAGATAATGTAGGTTTTAGTTTAAATGATACGATAATTAAAGCAGGAACAACCAATTTCTTCTGGTATAAAAATCATATTGAAGCGGTTTATTGCATTGAGGGGGAAGGTGAGATAGAAAAGCTGGAAACTGGTGAAGTATATAACCTGAAGCCAGGCACTATGTATCTATTAAACGAAAATGATAAACATGAGCTTCGTGCAAAAACACAAATGCGCATGGTCTGTGTTTTTAATCCTCCTCTAGTAGGAACCGAAACACATACAAAAGAAGGATATTACCCACTTTTAACCGAATAAACAGCAAATCTTTAGAGCGAGGGACATAAGTAAAAGGAGTATAAACGCGGCTTATCACCAAATTTTATGGTGAAAGCCGTCGTTTTGTTTTCCTCTACTATGAACCCTTCATTAGCCATACCATTTGCGGTAGTATGTAGTTATGTCCCTTTCTCACTTATCATGGTGTAAGAATTGTTAGTAGAGAGAACACAGTCAACTAATCACTAATTATTAGCACGGGTATTTATGAAGTTTTATTTTGTTTTAACACCGTTCGTTGGGTCGGAACGCCACCTAAATTAACGTTCCATTCTATAAACGTGTAAGGAGCCCCATCAATAATAAATCGCCCATTACCTTCATAGAAAGCTTGCTTTCCTTGTTTTTTTAATTCTTGTAAAATAGCTTGTATGTATTCTCCGTAATTAACATAGCGCTTGTCTAAATCAAAGACGATTTTACCTTTTCCTTGACCAGATAAGAAATTGAAAAAAAACAGTCCGCCAACAATAGCTAAAGGTATTAAAATAATGCTCCATATATTCATATTTTTTGTCTCCTCGTATATTATGTTTAGGCGTTATTTTTCCGCCTATTTTATTCTAACTAATTTATAAAAATTGTATCTGCTAGTGCTACCGTTACTTTCCACTGCAGGCGGACGCTTTCCGCGGGCATGGCTTGAGCCTCCTCACTCGCAAAAAACGCTCGTTGCGGGGTCTCAAGTCTCATGCTTTTCCCGCTGGAGTCGCCGCCTTCCGTTCCAAGTAACTTGGTTTGGACAAACTCATGAATTAGTAAAGACCTAAGATAATATGTCAAATATCTTGGACGTTCCGTGATGTTCCTAATAATGGTCTTAGGATCATTTGGGACAATTCTTACTCTCCTTGCGGACAACCGCATTAGAAAGACTGTTTCCCAGTGTGCGTTTCGACCTACACATATTTACTGGAGTCGGTTTAGGGTTGCCTTTTTTAAGCAAATTGTACCTTGATAACTAAAAAACTATTTAATTTTTACTTGACATACTACCGCAGGTCTTTATGAAGTAGTACGATGCAGAAAGAAAAATGTTTCATAATTTATCTATAAAATCCATTAAATGTAATTTTTGCTGTGTAGGAAACGATAAAGAGTGTACTTAGGAAATAAATAAATAACTATTTATGCATGTCTTGATTCATCGCCCAGTAACTAAGCGACTTCATGAAATCACCCTACGACGGTTCTTCACCTTACTGTGATTTTTTTATCTTCGTTGATTTGTTCCATTCGCTACGTTACTAAACGGGTGCCTCTCGTTGTTGTTCTTGCGCTATATTTAATAGCATAGCACTACCAATGATTGCCATACGTCCAATTCCTGTTAAATAGCTTTAGGCTTCCTCACGTAGTACAATCCCAATTAATGATCATCTATACGGTTTTTATTTGGGGTTATACTGATTATAAAATAACTGTCAAAGAATTTTCTACTCGTATTTTTTCCATATATTGCTTTAGCCAGATGATCGAATTTGTTTATATAATAGTAGTGGAGGTGATATATTGTATATTGGCTTAGTAATATGTATTCTTTTTAGTTACTTGTTCTTTAAAGGCCATCAAAATACACAAAAATTCGTCGTTAATGAAATTACGATAGATACAGATGATAGAGATAATAAAGAAAAGGTGCTTCAAATATTGCATATTTCTGATATGCATTTAGAAAATATTTCCGTTACTCCAGATCGTTTAATAGAAAGCATCGGTTCTTATAATATTGATATAATCGCGCTAACTGGAGATTTTTTAGATCGGAAACGGAGTATACCTAAGTTAATTCCCTATCTAAAAGCTTTAAGGAATTTACAACCAGTGTACGGTTCATTTGCTGTTTTTGGAAATCATGATTATGTGTTAAAAGAGAAAAACTTTGTAAAACTTAAGAAAGTATTAAATGAATATGGTTTTCAAACATTACAAAATGAAAATAGACAAATAGAATTAGATGGGAAAAAAATAAATATCATTGGAATTGATAATTATTCTACGAAGCATAGTGATGTAAAAAAAGCTTTCACTGGTATAAATCAAGGAACCAATTTAGTATTAACCCATGATCCTAACGTTGTCATAACGATTAATAACTATCGATTTGATTATTTACTTTCTGGACATTTTCATGGTGGGCAAATCCACTGGCCAAAACCGTATCATCTTAAAAAAATGGGACAGTTGGTCAAAATGAATATGATAAAGGGGCTCCACAAAATAAATGGACGTCCTTTCTATATTAGTGAAGGGCTCGGTCAAACCGGCTTTAACATTCGTATTGGTAGTCGTCCGGAAATTACTATTCATCATTTTGCTGTAAATGGTAAGGTAGAAAAGGCGATTTTAAAATAAGAGACCAGCAACATGAGAGAGGTTACTGTAAATTTGTATGTGAAAAGTTTAACTCATTTCCTTCACCTTCCAGTAAATTTAAGGTGGAGGATTTTTATAAGATAAGAAAGCTTTTGTTTTTCTGATACTTTGCTATAGAGCAAAACAATTTCTAGTTAAAAAATGAATAAAAGTGTACATGAATAGAGTTTGCAAATCACTATGTTGTAAAAATTGATAGAAAGAAGATTATCTATACATTTAAAACAAGATTATGGTAATGTAAAGCTATTGTTTTATCTTTTTGGGAAGGAATGTCATCCTTATGGAAGTTTTTACTGGGAAATTAATCCTTATTTTCTTGTTTATTTTTGTCATACACAGTATTGAAACTTTAGCTTATGCAGTGCGATTATCGGGGGCTAGAGTGAAAATGATTGCCTCTGCACTTGCTTTATTTAATGTAATGGTTATTGTATCCAGACTAGCCAATATGATGCAGCAACCGTTTACAGGGAGCCTTATTGATACAGCACCGCCAGTGTATGCGCTACAAGTGGTTGAAGATCAATACCGTATATTAATTGGAGCTTCTACTGCAGGTACTATCGCAGGTATTATTGTATTTCCAACGTTTATCGCCTTGTTTTCTAGAGCTATTATTCATTTGGCGAATGAAAAAGGATCTATACCTGCGCTTATAAAAAAAGGCTTTTCAATGGAATTTTTTATGCGCGGGTGGAAACATTTTCGCTTACCAAAACGTACGGATATAAAAGAAATTCGTTTCAGTGATATACCAATGAAATTATTTCTTATGAATATGATCATAACAGCTATTTACACAATAGGTGTGTTAGCTGCTTTATACGCCTCATTGCTTGTACCAGAACGTGCAGCTACAGCTGTCATGGCTTCTGGATTAATTAATGGAATAGCAACAATTTTACTTGTTGTTTTTGTAGATCCAAAAGTTTCTGTTTTAGCAGATGACGTGGTGAATAACCGAGGGAGTTATCGAACTTTAAAAGGCGTTTCGCTTATGATGGTAACCTCGCGTTTGTTCGGTACATTATTAGCCCAAGTACTATTTATTCCTGGAGCAAAGTATGTTGCTTGGTTTACTAAGTTTATCGTTTAACGATAGGTGTTTATTACATAGCTCGTAATAATTAGTGCGCTTTTTATTATGGGCATGGTTTTGCGGGGAAGTGTTTTTCAGTAAAAGTATAAAATTCTATATTTTTAGTATGATGAAAACTACATATTTTGTCTTCAAAACTTGGCTATCAATCAATTTTTATATACATATTGGTTATGCAAAAATAACAATATTAATGTATAGTATATTCAAAACAAGCTAGATGGAGAGTAAATGGATGGTATATAATAAATGGCGTTTGCTTGAAAAGTTAAATCAACAAATAAAAACAAATAGGCATGTGATTGGAGTTGCAGCTGGATCTGGGCTTACAGCTAAGTATGCAGAGCAGGGCGGAGCTGATTTTATCTTAGCATTATGTTCTGGGCGTTTCCGCCAAATGGGTGTTAGTTCCTTGGCTGGTTTTACAGCTTGTGCGAATAGCAATGAATTAGTTATGGACTTTGCTTCAAAAGAGTTGTTGCCAGTTATGACAAAAATTCCAGTTATTTTTGGATTGTTTGCCACCGATCCTATGCTTCATATGGAAGACTATATTTCACGTATTAAGCAATATGGTTTTATTGGAATTAATAACTATCCGACTGTCGGCTTAATTGATGGTCAATTTCGAGAGGCGTTAGAATCACAGGATATCACTTTTTCTAGAGAAGTAGAGGCTATTCGAATAGCACACCAACTTGATTTATTTACAGTAGCATTTGTGTTTAATCAATCACAAGCTATCGACATGCTTCATGCTGGTGCAGATGTTATTTGCGTACATTTAGGTTTAACAACAGGTGGTGTGTTAGGAGCAAAACAAATTCAGTCTTTACAGAGTGCTAAGAAGTTAGCCGTAGATATTTTTCGAGCATGTAATGAAATTAATCCGAATGTAATTAAGATGGTTTATGGTGGGCCTGTCAATAGTCCAATTGATGTGCAATTTATGTACGATGGTACGGGTATTAATGGGTATATTGGTGGGTCCGTGTTTGAACGCATTCCAGCTGAGCAAGTAATTAAAAATACAACCAAATCCTTTAAAGAAACGTTTAACATTCAATATGAAGCTTCTATTCAAAAAATAATGGAAGGATTTGCAAATAAAGAAGACTATGTAGAGTTTATTAAAGACTATATCAGTAATCATTATATGGAAGAAATCACCTTAAGTGATTTAGCAAATATTTTAAACTTATCCAGAACGTACGTAAGCACGCTTTTTAAAGAAGAAGTAGGCGTTTCTTTTGTTGACTACCTCATCAATTTCCGATTAAATCGGGCTATTGAAATGATGCATACGGAAAGATTACCCTTAGCAAGAATTGCTGAAATGGTCGGATATGCGAATTACGTACAATTCAGTAAGATTTTTAAAAAAAGAAAAGGAGTGTCTCCAAGCCGATTTTTAAAGGAGTAGTATATATTATGGGTGATGGTTAATACTTGAATTATAATCCCATTTACTTTTTTTACAGGAAATTACAAACGTGAAATCGTGTTAAACGTTTGTAAGTGAACATAAAGACAAAATGAACATACATAACGACATTAATTTTCACTTCCGAAAACGGTATCATATAAGTGAGGGCAAAAGTAATTTTAAATCACTACTGCTTTTACTTTCACAAATGGTGCCGTTTATTTATTCACGAAAAAGGAGAGAGTACATTGACAAAAACGATAGCTTTAGCAGGGACGTTTGATACAAAAGGAGAAGAATTTTTGTATGTAAAACATCTAATTGAGTCATTAGGTTTTAAAACCTTAACCATTCATACTGGTGTATTCAGACCACAATTTCAACCAGATATTTCAAATGAAGCCATTTTTCAAGCTGCTGGGGAAGACATACAATCCATTGTAGCTGCAGAAGATCGAGCGAAAGCTACGCTTGTATTATCAAAAGGTATGGAAATCTTATTACCTCAACTGTATAAAGCAGGAAAATTTGCAGGGGTACTCTCTTTTGGAGGATCAGGTGGAACTTCCATTGTAACTCCTGGGATGCGAGCGTTACCGATTGGTGTTCCAAAAGTGATGGTATCTACAGTTGCCTCTGGTAATGTAGCCCATTATGTTGGGACAAGCGATATAATGATGTACCCATCTATCGTTGATGTAGCAGGTTTAAATCAAATTTCTACAAGGATATTTTCGAATGCTGTGTTTGCGATTGCAGGGATGTTACGATTTGAAAATAATCAAAAGATAGAACAAAAACCACTTATAGCAGCTACCATGTTTGGTTTAACGACGCCGTGTATTAATTATGCGAAGGCATATGTGGAAAAGCAAGGTTATGAAATGCTTGTTTTTCATGCCACTGGGATCGGCGGTAAAACAATGGAGAGTTTGATTGAAGATGGGTTTATTGCAGGTGTGCTAGATATTACTACTACGGAATGGGCGGATGAGTTAGTTGGAGGTGTATTAGCAGCTGGACCGAATCGTTTAGAAGCAGCGGCTAAACATCACATTCCACAAGTGGTTTCTGTTGGGGCAGTCGATATGGTTAACTTTGGACCTTATGAGTCGGTTCCTGAAAAATTTACTGGGCGCAAATTTTATAAACATAACCCAACAGTGACGTTGATGCGCACAAATGTAGAGGAAAACAAACGCATTGGAGAAGTTATAGCTAAAAAGTTAAATTTAGCACAAGGGAACACTTCTTTAATTTTACCATTAAAAGGATTATCAGGCTTAGATGTAGAAGGTCAGCCATTCTATGGGCCAAAAGAAGATCAAATGCTTTTTCAAACGCTAAAAGAAAACGTTGACAGAACGAAGGTTCAAGTAATTGAATTGGAAAAAGCAATTAATGACCGTGCTTTTGCAGAAGCAGCAGCCGAAAAACTTATTCAATTAATTGAAAAGAGAAAAGGAGAGAAATAGCATGTTAAGTAGAAAAGAAATTATACAACGATTTCATGAACAAATAAATGAAGGTAATGTTTTACTTGGAGTAGGGGCTGGTACTGGGATTACTGCAAAGAGCAGTGAAGCTGGTGGTGCTGACATGTTGATCATTTATAATTCTGGACGTTATCGCATGGCAGGCCGTGGTTCTCTAGCTGGGCTTCTCTCCTATGGAGATGCTAATCAAATCGTCGTAGAGATGGGCAATGAAGTTTTACCAGTTGTTAAAGATACGCCAGTTTTAGCAGGTGTAAATGGAACAGATCCATTTCGTGTCATGGACGTATTTTTAAAGCAACTGAAAGACCAAGGATTTAGTGGAGTACAGAATTTCCCTACTGTCGGATTAATTGATGGTGTTTTTCGTCAAAACTTGGAAGAAACAGGGATGGGTTATGATTTAGAAGTAGACATGATTCGTAAAGCACATGAGCTTGATATGTTAACTACCCCATATGTCTTTGATGAAGACCAGGCTAAAAGAATGGCAGCGGCTGGAGCTGATATATTAGTAGCCCATATGGGTTTAACAACAAAAGGAACCATTGGCGCTCAAACCGCATTAACATTAGATGATGCTGTGGAGCGTATTCAAAAAATAATTGCTGCAGGTAGATCCGTAAATCCTGAAATCATGGCGATTTGTCATGGTGGACCAATCGCAGAGCCCGAGGATGCTGCTTATGTGATTAAAAGAGTCGATGGGATTGTTGGCTTTTTTGGAGCTTCCAGTATAGAACGATTTGCAGCAGAAAAAGGGATTAAAGAACAAGCGGAAGCATTTAAACAAATTGGTAAGTAAGTTTTAACAATACTTGTACGGAAGTCATGTTTATGTAAAAGAACTTCCCTAATTTAATTATTGATTTGACATTTTTGTAATAAAAGGGGAAAGATTGCGCATAATGAGTGTAAATGCTAAGAAAGCTAGGTGAAAAAATGGAAGTGCATCATCATTTTCAACCAGGTGAAGTTGTTTACATTATTATTCGCAATCCACATGCCCAAAATGTTGCACACATTCAACAAGCTGCTGTAGTCGAACACCCAGAGCAATCCAATGAGTTGGCGCTATTTATCCATGAAACGTACTATCCTTTAACAGAGGAAGTAGCTGTGTATAAAACATCGGATGAAGCTGAAGCGGCATATGCCTCAGCATTTGGCGTGGCGGATCAGGAAGGATATTATGGTTAAGCCGTTTGTACCGCAGCTTGTTTATGTGGAACCAAAAGCATTGGATTATCCTTTAGGGCAAGAGCTCGTTACAAAATTTGAAAATATGGGGATAGAGATTCGGCAAACTACTTCTCATAATCAGATTCGTAATTTACCTGGAGATAACCATTTTCAAAAATATCGGGTAGCAAAATCTACTTTAGTAGTAGGATTACGAAAAACGTTGAAATTTGATACGTCAAAACCTTCTGCCGAATACGCTATCCCTTTTGCTACAGGGTGCATGGGCCATTGTCATTATTGTTATTTACAGACGACGATGGGGAGCAAGCCGTATATCCGTACGTATGTTAACACAGAAGAGATATTTGAAGCTGCAGAGGCGTATATGGAAGAAAGAGCCCCAGAAATTACACGTTTTGAAGCTTCCTGTACGTCGGATATTGTAGGTATCGATCATTTAACCCACACATTAAAACGGGCAATCGAATTCTTCGGGAAAACAGAGCATGGACAGTTGCGATTTGTTACGAAATTTGCTCATGTTGATCATTTGCTCGATGCTGAACACAATGGAAGAACTCGCTTCCGCTTTAGTATAAATGATGATTACATTATTAAATACTTTGAGCCGGGTACGTCCAGACTTCATGAGCGGATAGAAGCCGCTGCTAAGGTGGCTAATGCAGGTTATCCATTAGGTTTTATCGTTGCACCAATTTATTTACATGAAGGTTGGAAAACGGGTTATTACGAGATGTTTGAAAAATTAGAAGCAATGTTGCCAGAAAAAGCGAAGAAAGATTTAACTTTTGAAATGATTCAGCATCGTTTTACGAAGCCAGCTAAGCGTGTAATTGAGAAAAATTATCCAATGACCAAGTTAGAGCT
Organism: Virgibacillus chiguensis; assembly: GCF_900129865.1. Taxonomy (GTDB): domain Bacteria; phylum Bacillota; class Bacilli; order Bacillales; family Amphibacillaceae; genus Virgibacillus; species Virgibacillus chiguensis. The sequence goes on along the minus strand of NZ_FQXD01000002.1, from coordinate 378,265 downwards.
AGACGAATCAAAACGAAAATGGAAATGGGGCCGTTACGGCATAGGAAAATATGTATATAAAGATGAAGAACAAGCTGATATAAAAACGACATTACATGGGTATATTCAAGAGTTATTTCCAGCTGCTAAAGTGGAATATTTCACGTGATAAAATGTTTATCTTTAGAATTTGTGGCAACACCATAAGAACCTTTTATAAATGAGGGCTGCTAAACCGTTAAGGTGGTATAAGCAGCCCTTTTTCTTATGGTCTAGGAAATTATAAAATTTAGCAGCTGTGGATAAACTTACTAAGTTATTTAGCCACGTCCGGCTCCAGCCCCCAGCAACTAGGCGACTTCACTCCATCGCCCTACGATAAGTCATCATCGGTTCGTGTTAAAAAGGAAGGCCGATTAAAAACGGGCTTGCCGCCCACGGCATAACCCTGTTTTAGTGGCATGGTTCCTAAAACTTTCGTTGATTCGTTCCACTCGCTACGTTGCTAAACGGGCGCTTGCGCCTTTGTTCTTACGCTTAGAAAAACGGGAGCTTCTCCTAAAGATTTTTGGTTTATAGTAGCAGAAACAACTTTTGCAAGACCAGCCTTCTATAAAATAAATTAAACTAAAATATCAATGCCTTTTTCTTTTAAGTTCACAACACATTCTTGTAAATATGTGTCGTCATGTTCGGGGTAGAAAGGCCATTCATTACTAATATTTTCTTCCCCTGCATAGAGGCTTTCTTTTGTATGTTGCTTACATTGTTTCCCTCGGTAAAATGCGTTTTCCCATAAAGGATCGACTCGATATCCTCTTCCTTTCATTTCTTCCATAATGAATTGGTGATATAAAAACAGGCGATATGGAGAGTAGTGAAACACGTAATTTACAATTGCGTGACTTTTTCCCCAACCGTTTCCTCGTAAAGCACAACATTCTCGATGTTGCCCTAAAAGTTGTTGTCTAGGTAATTTTGTGATTAGCTTTTCATGCCAAAGTCGCATAATGTTATGTCCCCTCCTTTCAATAAATAGTGTCGTAAATAGCTTGTTAATGTGCCAATAGGATAATGTATGATAAAATGGCAGTATGGTAAATAATTGATATTTTGGAGGGTATGCGCATGCTCGTAGATTATTTTCTTACATTACATCCAATAATTCAAGCATTAATTGCAACTTTATTTACATGGGGGATGACAGCACTCGGCGCGGCTCTCGTTTTTACAACCAAAAATTTTAACCAACGTTTTTTAGATAGCATGCTCGGTTTTGCAGGCGGCGTAATGATTGCAGCTAGTTTTTGGTCGTTATTATCTCCAGCGTTAGACATGGCGGAAGCTAATGGTGACACGCCATGGGTTCCTGCCGCTATCGGTTTTATGTTTGGTGGAATAGCACTTTGGGGTGTTGACAAGGTATTACCACATTTGCATCCTACTTCTCCAATCCAAGAAGCAGAAGGGATACATCCAGGACGTAAAAAACGTAGCACGCTGTTAGTTTTGGCGATCACGTTACACAATATTCCTGAGGGCTTAGCCGTTGGTGTCGCATTTGGAGCTATTGCTGCTGACCTTCCAACAGCGACTATTACAGGGGCAGTAGCCTTAGCAATTGGTATTGGCATTCAAAATTTCCCTGAAGGTGTTGCGGTATCAATGCCATTGAGAAGGGAAGGGATGTCTAGGAAGAAAAGCTTTATGTACGGTCAATTTTCAGGAATGGTTGAACCAATAGCTGGTGTTGTTGGTGCTTTAGCTGTAACGTTTATTCAGCCATTACTACCATATGCACTTAGCTTTGCAGCCGGAGCAATGATTTTTGTAGTGGCAGAAGAGGTTATTCCTGGGTCGCAAGAACAAGGCAATCGTGATTTAGCCTCCATGAGTTTAATGGTTGGCTTTACAGTTATGATGATATTAGATGTTGCGCTTGGTTAAAGAAAAGCTCCAGAATAGACAAATCTATCTGGAGCTTTTTACTTCTACAAAATCTATTTTTACATTTGTTCCCTTTCAATGGTAACAGGGACCCAGCCTCTAACGCTGTTAATAAGCCAGATATTCGATATTTGTTGTAAATCTGTAATAGTAATGATTTTTTCTTGCACTTCTTTTGTTTCAAGTACATATTGACGGAAGGTTCCTGGTAGCAACCCGCATTCTACTGGGGGAGTATAATATTTTTTATCTATTTCTACGACCACATTGCCAATGGTAAATTCGGTAATTTGCAACTCATCATTCCATAATAAAACGTCATCAGCATCGGGATGCTCTGTTAAAAATGCTTCGTATATTTCTCGGTTTGTCGTTTTATGATAAAAGAAAGGGTTTGTTTTGTTTATTGCCCGTGTAGCAAGACGGACATGCAGTTGTTTTTTTAACATGCTTATCGGCTGCAGATCTAAATTAATTTGCCCAGTTTTGGATAACAATAAACGCAATTTGTGCACTCTTGTATTCGATTGCTGGGCAATTTGTTCCAGTTTCTGCTTTATAAATAATGGATCAAATGGGTAAGAAAAATGGGTAGCCGATTTTTCCATTCTGTTTAAATGGTACGCAAGCAATGGATAGCAACCGTTTTCTAGCCGAATACTTTCCAGTAAGTCAAAGCTATTTTTCTTTTTTTCTAACACGAGCGTTTTGGCAAGCATTTCTTCATATTCTTCCTCCGCTGTTGAATCCCAAGTTATTCCTCCTCCTACACCGTAAGTAGCTTCATTACTAGTGTTGTCAATGGATACTGTTCGAATTGGTACATTAAAGATCGCTTCATGTTCAGGAGTTATGTAGCCAATTGCACCACAATAAATATTGCGCGGTGTTTTTTCTATATTACGAATGATATTCATGGTGCTGACTTTTGGTGCCCCGGTAATCGAACCACAAGGAAACAATGCTCCAAAGATGCTCGTTAAATTCGTTTCCACTTCTGCTGTAACAGTTGATGTCATTTGAAAAACAGTGGGGTAGCGTTCTATTGTAAACAGTTCAGGTACACGTACGGTGCCGCGTTTTGCAATTCTACTAAGATCGTTACGTAATAAATCAACAATCATCACATTTTCCGCACGATTCTTTTCAGAATAATAGAGCCAATCCGCATTTGCTTTATCCTCTTCGATTGTGCTACCTCTTTTTGCAGTTCCTTTCATCGGTTTTGTAGTAACTACCCCCTTTTTTAAATGAAAAAAAAGCTCTGGGGAAGCCGATAAAATAGAATAATTGCCCGTTTGTAAATAAGCAGCGTAGTTTGCAGCTTGTGAAGCGGCTAATTGCTCATAATATGCAAAGCTATCACCTGTAAAATAGCTCCTTAAGGGAATGGTATAATTAACTTGATATGTATGACCTTCTTCAATCTGCTGTTTAATATGTTCAATTTGCTGCTTATATTCTTGTTCTTTGATATCCATTTGCCATTTTTGAATGGCAAATGGACTCACTCGTCGTTTGTGAGGTGCCTCCGCTTCTGAAAAAATACCGAACCATATTAGCGGAAAGCTCCCGTTTGTATGTACTTGAAAAGCTGGGTCAAATGCTGGCGCAGCTTCATAAGCTAGAAACCCTCCTGCGTAGTATCCAGCTTGAATATATTGCTCCACCTTCTGCAAACAAGGGACAACTTCAGATAACTCATAGGTGGAAATAATGGTAATGGGATCTTTAAATGCAACAGGTTGCTGTTCGTTAAAGTCAAATTGCAGGTAAATATTTTCCATTCTTATAACTTCCTTTGACAGTAAAAAAATTATGAAGTAATTCGATTCCACTTTTTGATAAAATTGCCTCGGGATGCGCTTGTATGCCTTCTATTGGATAAAGTTTATGGCGAAGCGCCATGATTTCTCCCTCTTTTGTCGTAGCGCTTGTTTCTAAGCAGTCTGGCATGGATTCTTTATTTACAATGAGGGAATGATACCGAGTAACTGCTAGAGGATTATTTAGATTTTGAAACATTCTTCGATTATCGTGGGTAATGAGAGATACTTTACCATGCATGGGTTGCTTTGCTTTTTCAATCGTGGCGCCAAAAGCTTGGGCAATCGTTTGATGACCAAGGCATATACCGAGTATAGGAATTTGTTGGTATAGTTTCGTTACAATTTCTAAACAAATTCCAGCTGAATTTGGAGTTCCAGGACCTGGAGATAGGACAATCGCTTCTGGCTGCAATTGTTGAACTTCTTCTACAGTGATCGCATCATTTCTTGCAATACGCACTTCCAAATCAAGCTGTCTTATATATTGTACTAAATTGAAGGTAAATGAATCATAATTGTCAATCATGAGTATCATAAAATGACTCCTCGTATATTAATTTAGGTGTTATATTCATCCGTTATTTTTCTAAGATTTTATTTGTTTTCCTAATCCAAATTGTATACGTACTTGAACCCGTCGTTTTTCACTATAGGCGGACGCTTTCCTCATGGTTGCTTGAGTCTCCTCGCTCGCAAAAAACGCCAATCTCATGCTTTTCCAGCAAGAGTCGACACCTTTCCTTCCAAGCGAATGATTATGTGCTCCTACTATTACTGGACATGTCCAGTTTTTAGACGTTTTTGAGATGTATTTGTCCCTTTGTTCCACTATCGGAAAAACGTTAGCTTTTGCCATAAAACTTGGCGACAAGCCAAGTTTTTCTAACGTATATAAGTATAACATAGATAGAAGGTAGAAAAGGCTTCAAGTAACCAGAAGGGAAACATCGCCCACTGGTTATGTTGAGAAAAAATGATTCGTGTTTCTAGCACCATTAAAAAAGTTCCATGTTTGCAAAAACTTCCGAACTATGCAATTCTCCTTTTATTCGTTTCATATTCGTGTCTTTGCCTTGAAGCCAACGGTTAAAGTCAAATAGTAAAGGCTCTCTATCTCCTCCTAGCGCAAACCACGCAAGTTTACTTTTAGGTAGGTATAGCGCCGTATGCAATGTTCCAGCCCAAGCCCCATATTTCGTCGAAAATATACCATTATTTGACTGATTGAGCATTTGGAAAGCTTGATAACGGGTATGGATATGTGTAGACTGACTTTCTATCGCATCGTAACGTCGCAAGGAATCATCCATGCGAAAACGGTTTTCTTCAGATAAATGCTGAAAATGATTTGTGCAAATAGAAGCATTGTGTACCACAACATCTCGAGGAGAGGCTTCGACGACTTTTCTCATGCCATTTTTATCAAGTAAGGCGTAACTAAAAGAGTGTCGATGTGGTATTTCCCTTAAAAGTGCAACAGCCTCTTCTACATTTTTACATGATTCCAAAATAATTCGTCCAATCATATTACATAAAAATCCGTCAGCAGACTGCTTACGATTAATAAAGTTATAACCCATTGCTAAACCATGCTCGTTCATCCCATCTGTTCGCCCTGTTATTTGCATTGTAGGGCCGAGAGCGGCGTATCCATAATCTGTAGGTTGATACAGTAAATAACGACCTTCATAGGTAGAGGGTGCATTATCGTAATTTCGCACCATGTAATCCGTATTTGTGTAAATAGAGCAGCCACTACGACCGTACTCCAAATAATATCCACCAAAATCTTGAATTGCTTCATTAATATTCATTTGTAGAGCATCTTTTAGACCGTGAAGTTCATCCCAGATACCAGGTGCAAATTGAAATAATCGTTCTTTTATTTTGTTGTCATCTATTATAAAATGGCGTTGCTTTTTTGCGGCCCATTGCTTTTTTCGATTGGGTAAAATAGGCAAATTTTTTAATAGCGTTCCTTGGTAATAACCAAAGTCGTAATGAGTTCCACGAAATTGATTAATATCACTATAAACTTGTTGCATGGAGAACCTCCCTTTCATTTAGAGGCTTTTGAGTATGATATACGAACATTATTCAGTGGAGGATGTACTTAAACTCCCTGATGAGTCAAGATTTCACATTATATAGGAATATAATTCATTTTTCCGTCATAGAATTTTTCTAAAAGGAAATATAAGTGGTGCTCCATGTTTGAATCGTTTGGAACTATATAGAGTTTACGCGATGTGTAAAAAAAAGCATAATAAAATGCTTTATGAAAGTAGTGCTGCTTTTTAACATATGTATTTTTAAAGACTTACTGGTGGCAAAAGGCTGTCGTTACGCTTGTACTGTACTATAAGGGATCCAATTTTATCTTATGAAAATGCTAGACAATTGCTAATCTCCGAGCATGTTGGTGCAATTTTTTGCTTTATAATAAACCAATGTATAAAAAATGAAACTTAGCGATAAGCCAAGTCTCATGAAGAATTTACGTTTTGCAACGAGCTTTATTTCATTAAAATTAGGTACAACAATGTTAATGCTTAACGATTTTGCTTTTTTATTTCCTGATTCATTGGATTTTCTCTGGAAAATTCAACATCGGGACGTAACTTATTGTGTTTATTTTGATTGTTTTGCTTGTTTTTGTCTTTGTTACGGTTTTTGTTTTGTTCAGACATGTAACTTCCTCCTTTGCTATACGTAGATTTTCCATATAGCAAATAAATTATGTATATACCTTGGGGGCTATGGATTATTAATCGTGCTGTTTTCGGTTTTGAAAGAGATAGAATTTAAAACTGTAGAGAAGGCTAGTTACAGCGATTTTGAGAAGTGAAGTTTTTTCTAATATTTTTTACTCAATAAGAAGGTCTAGAGGTGTATCGTATAACAACAACTACAGTTTCGGCTATAAAGATTAGCGACAAGCCAAATTTTCTAAAAAGTATTGACACGTATTTGTGTAGAATGTATTATTATAAATTAAATCCGACTAATTTTATAAGGAAAGGATGTTTTTAATGAAAGTTCAACCAGTTAGTGAAGTGAAAAACCCTGTACGTACGGATCAGTTTCAATTAAACAAACCACAAACTACTTTCATTACAGGCGGAATCATTGTTGCTTTTCTCCTTGGAATATATTTAGTTACTACTCAGGAAATCACCCAGCCAATTTTGTTACTACTTGGTTTGTTATTAGGTTACACATTGTTTCACGCACGTTTCGGTTTTACTTCTGCCTTTAGACGTTTTATGTCTGTAGGTAATGGAGAAGCATTACGTTCTCATATGCTCATGCTTGCTGTAGCAGTTACGTTGTTTGCCCCAATTCTTGCTTACGGTTATTCTTTTTTTGGTGCAGAAGTAAACGGCTATGTTTCGCCTGTTGGTATTAGCTTGCTAGTTGGAGCTTTCGTATTTGGGATAGGCATGCAACTTGGTGGTGGATGTGCTTCAGGGACACTTTACGCTGTTGGTGGGGGGAGAACGGTTATGTTTGTAACACTCCTGTTTTTTATTATTGGGTCTACCATTGGCGCAAAACATCTTCCTTTTTGGACAGAAGATTTACCGAGCTTTGCACCTATTTCATTAGCTACATCTACGGGCCTTGGGTATGGTGGCGCATGGTTGATATCAATTATTTTGTTTGGCATGATTACATGGATCACGATTGTTGTAGAGAAGAAAAAACAATCACCTAAAATGGCATCTGTACCTTCCGAAAAAGGCTGGAAGCGTATATTGCGGGGGTCATGGCCTTTACTTGCGGCAGCGGTGGTATTAGCTGTATTAAATGCACTAACACTTATGACGCGAGGCACACCTTGGGGAATAACATCTGGTTTTGCACTTTGGGGTTCTAAAATTGCTGCACTTATAGGTGTGGATGTAGCAAGCTGGGGTTATTGGCAAGGGGATAATGCTCAAGCATTACAAGCTTCCATTTTTGCTGATTCCACAACTGTACTGAACTTTGGCGTTATTATAGGAGCTTTTATAGCTTCTGCTGCTGGTGGTTTATTTAAATTTACACGTTTAAATTTGAAAAATGTCGCTGCATCAGTTATCGGTGGATTGTTAATGGGTTATGGAGCCCGTTTAGCTTTTGGGTGCAATATTGGCGCTTATTTTGGAGGAATTGCCTCATTTAGTTTACATGGCTATATATGGGGGATTTTAGCGCTAGGAGGAACATTTATCGCTTTATATGTACGCCCATTATTTGGCTTGTCTGTACCAAAATCAAAAGATTCGTTTTGTTAAGTGAAACTGCCGGAGATTCTTGCGGCAGTTTTTTACTCTAGAACAAATGAGAACTGGACAAAGAAAGATCGAATTCTTGGTTTGTAGAACGTGATAGAAGAAGCCAGCTAGTAATCGATAGCACGGTAGCTGTTAGATTTTAGAACAAAAAATACCGCAGTTGATACTGTTTTTAAGCAGCGGCTATCTACATTTCGCCTGTGCGTTTGTAAAACAATCATTCTATTAGCACCAGTAGTATAAGTGTAAATAGAGGCGCTGAAATATAGAGGTTATAACTACGTCCAGAAAAAATTCACACATACGATTTGACGATAAGCCTAGTTTTTTAACTACCAGTTTGTTGTAATTACTCGTCTTCCTAACTTGTGTTATAATAAAAAAAATTCACACTTAATGAAAATATGGTTTAATAATTTTTCAAGGGAGGATATTCATGTGTCATAAAGAGGTGTTAACACAATTCGCAAGCCTTTGTCGAAACATACTGCAAGGAAAGTATGTTGGAGTATATTTGCACGGTTCGCTTGCAATGGGGTGCTATCAATATGGACGAAGTGATATTGATATCTTAGTTATCGTCAATTCTCCAATAACGAAACAAGAAAAAAAGCATTTGATTCACCATCTTATGAGTCTTGAGGCAGACTACCAAGTGCAATTTGAAATGAGTGTCATTGACAAGGCGGTATTATTTCCTTTTCAGTTTCCAACGCCGTTCGAACTACATTACTCTGTCTATCATAAGTATCACTATGAAAATGAGGAGGACTACCTTTGTGATCAAGGAACTGATAAAGATGTAGCCGCGCATCTTGTAGTAACACTACATAGAGGGATGACTGTGGACGGACCAAATATGGAAGAAGTTATTCCGACAATCGATGATAAGTATTTCATATGTTCCATAAAAAATGATATACAAACAGCAAAAACAGCAATTATACAATCTCCCGTTTATTATGTGTTAAATTTATGTCGAGCTCTTTTTTACGTTCAAGAAGGCGTGGTAGCTTCTAAGCAAGAAGGGGGCATTTGGGCGATGCAAATGGTTGCTGATCATTGGAAACCGTTAATACAGCAAGCTTTAGAACATTATCAGCGGAACTTAACGACCCCAAATTGGAACCAGGAGAACTTGGTCTACTTTGCGACATATATGCTAAAGAAAATAGACTTTATGTAATTTCTAATAGCTTTAGTAGTGGCTATTTGTTTTTGAAGGTTTATATGATAGGTAGGACTATCCATTGTTCCATCGCAAGCTAACTGATTTACAGTAGCATAATTGAACATTTGCACAAGCCTATTTTATCCCAACTAGAAGCGAATAAGTGGGTGAAATTTCATTTTATGTGAACTTTGTCACAAACAAGTTCACAAACATGTCACGAAAAAAGGCTTGTTGTATCCGATTGCAAATGATATATTTTGTTTTAGATTGTTAGAATTTGTTATGGAATGAGGGGAGGTATCTATGTTACCACTTGAAAGGAAGGAACGTATTAAAGAGCTGATCTTGCAGAGGAAAAATTTGAAAATTGCAGATTTAAGCGACATGTTTGGTGTATCAGAGATGACCATACATCGTGATGTTAAATCCTTGGAAGAAGAAGGAATTGTTACAAAAACCTTTGGTGGCATTTCCTTAGTGCAAACAGAGGAAAACAGGCAGGATAGGTGTGTTTATTGTGCAAGGTCAATAAATGAAAAAATGGCTTATCGCTTAATATTGACGAATCATAACATCGAAGTTACTTGTTGTGCCCACTGTGGCTTACTACGCCAACAACAACTTGGTGATAAAGTGAATCAAGCCATCTGCCCTGATTTTCTAAGGAGTACAACCATTAGTGCTTCTTTAGCTTGGTATGTGACGGATACTTCTTTACATATGGGCTGCTGTCATCCGCAATTATTAACTTTTGAGTACCGAGAACATGCTGATAAATTTGTAAAGGGTTTTGGAGGAAAAGTGTATTCATTTGATGAGGTACAAGAAGTCTTACATCAACAAATGAAAGGATCGACACAATGCAAGCATCACTAAAATTTTAAATTTAAAAGGGGATTTGTTGTATCATGAGAAGAAGATTTTGGATGTTTATTGGAATTATTGCGTTAATCTTAATGGCCGCATGTGGACAAGAAGAGAAGGCTGAGAAAAGTACGGATGCTAAAGAGGAGGAGCCGAAAGAGTTAAAAGTGGATTTTGAAGTTCCTGAATCAGCTGAAATAGGAGACACTGTTGAGTTGAAAGCAACGGTAACTTATGGGGAAGAAAAAGTAACAGATGCAGATGAAGTGGTGTTTGAAGTTTGGGAAAAAGGTAAGAAAGATGACAGTACTAATTACGAATCTACCAATCATGAAGATGGCACTTACACCGCAGAAGTTACTTTTGATAATAACGGTGTATACGAGATGTTTGCTCATACCACCGCTAGAGATCTGCATACGATGCCGCAAAAAGCGATTACAGTTGGTGATGTGGAAAATGTAGAAACAAAGGATGACGAAGAACATGCCAACCACGAGGGAACAGACGGATTTACGTTACACTTTATGGAACCAGAAAATGTGGCAGCGGGAGAAGAAACAGAGTTAATGGTACATCTACAAATGAATGAAAAACCTTTAGAAGAAGCTTCTGTTCGTTATGAAATCGGTCGGGAAAATACAGCGGATAAAGAATGGGTAGACGCTGAAGAAGGTAAAGCAGGAGAATACACAGGTTCTTATACATTCACAGACAAAGGGAAATATCAATTAATTGTTCATGTAGAAAACGATGATGATTTGCATGAGCATGAAGAGTATGAAATTACAGTAGAAAAATAACGACGCGTCTCACTTATAAAAATAATTGGTAGAAAATTGGAGTCTACACTACTACTTTAAAATATAAAAATAAATTTCTATATGTGGAATGGTTCAATACGTAATCCTAAAAAATGTAGCAGCGTTATAGCGTTATTTTATGTAATGCCACTATAAGTAATGTAGAAAGTAATCCCTCTTATGCTTTATAATTTGGAGGGATTACTTTTTTTGCTACAAAAGTGTAATGATGTAGACTTGTATAAAAAAGTTAGCTTACGCTTAAAGAAAGCTTGCTAAGCTATGTTTTCTAATTTGTATATCTTTACGTTGCTGCATAAAATAAAAAGAGGTGGATTCATGAATGTCAAACGAATCGTAGATATAGCCAAAGAGTTAGACAAAGCTCAAATTACCTGGGGAATTGGCGGTTCTATGCTGTTAGCTTACTATGATATTGTAGATCATGTAAATGATATAGACATTATTGTAGAACCAGAGCATATAGATAAGGCTGTCCATGTTTTACAAAGGATGGGAAAAGAAAAAGAAGTAGAGCGCCACAAGCCATTTGCTACCGTATATTTTCATAAGTTTTGTGTGGAAACGGCAACTGTGGATATGATGGCTCAATTTCAGTTAGAGCATATAAATGGTTTGTATACCTATGATTTTTCCAATTATTCCGTTAAGCGGCATAACTATTTAGGGGAGGTACTTCCATTCTGCTTACTAGAAGATTGGTTCGTGCTTTATCAATTAATGCCAAGAAGAGAGCAAAAAGTTAGGTATATGGAAAAATATTTCCGAAAACACGGCATTTCCCATACAAATGTTTTACAAAATGCATGTAAGCAGAATTTACCTGCTTCAATAGAAATGAAAATATATGCTATATTGGAGGAGAACCATAGATTACGTTAAACATCCTAATGGGAGGAGGAGATACATGATTTTATTTCAAGTGGATAATTATTCCATAACTATACATGGTCAAACTATCGATCTTCTCAGAAAAGAATACTTACTATTGAAATATTTGTATATGAATGCGAATAAAGCGTTATCTCGAAATCATATTTTAGAAGGAGTTTGGCCACTACAGTCTCCGTCTGATCGAACAGTAGATGACCATATTTATCGGTTGCGAAAAAAATTAAAACCTTATCGATCCTTCTTGACCATTGAAACGATGAAAGGATATGGATATTGTCTGCGTATAAATAATACTTATGTAACAAATGAAGAGACACATTTAAGGAATGATGTTGAAATACAATCTTTGTATGAACAATTAATTTCCAAATATCATCTATATGGAAATGGGCAAGCTGTTAGAAACCTTTTGGATGAGAAAGTGTTTACTGTACAAATGGAAGAATCGATCCGTGCTAGATTGTCTTTTTTTAATGGCGACTTTTCTTCTCTATTAAAGAATAAAGACTTGCCTATAAAGGAAAAATCCTTTTGTTATCTTTCTTTTTATGCATTAGTAAACACAGACCCCTATTATAATTATGGATTACTGAAAAGATACATAGAAAAAGGCTTCATTGATGAAAAAGATTTACCCGAAGTGTATTTATTAAGTTCTTTTATGTATTTACAACTGAGTCATTCGGAACAAGCATGTTTACTTTTGAAAGAAAAAGACGCTTTTATTTTAAATGAAGAAAATGGCTTTTATGGCTTTCAACAGCTTTGGTGGCTTATGTACGCCTTGTATATAAAAGATGATTTATTAACAGAAGAAAAAATAGCAGAACTCCATCAATTTCTTGATACAAAGAGCTATCAAAGAGAAAGAGGATTATTTTCTTTATTAAAAGGATTTTACTATATTCAATTAAACAAAGAAAAACAAGCTTTAGATAGTGTACAGCAATGCTTTACTATTTTAGAGAGAGAAGGATTTCCCCTTCATATTCTTTTATCTATAAATATAGGGGAACTACTGCTGTCAGTTTATTCAAACTTCCGACTCAAAGAGTTACTTAAATACTTACGTGAAACTTACGAAACAAACTATCACACAGACCACTATAAAGAAAAAATAAAACAAGAACTTTTATCTTGCTTATAACTACAGTAACCGTTTTTATTTAGGAACTGTTTTTTAAAGTTTATGAAGGTTATAAAGTTAAGGTCGGCTGTTTCTTCAGGGAACGGACGTTTTTATTATGACATTTTTTCATCCTCTGATATTCTTCTGACATTCCATTGCTATCCTTTCGTTATACAACTCTAAACCGAAAGGGAGTATATGGATTTTGAAGCAATCTTTTATAAAAGTTGATACATCTATTTGGAAAATAAGTGTTTTTAATCGACTCTTCGCCTCGTACTCTGTTTCCATGTTTGGTACATGGTTTGATATGTTAGCGATGATCGTTTTATTTAGCTATGAATGGCAATTGGGGCCAATGCTAATTTCTTTCATACCTGTTGCTTATGCGTTGCCGCAAGTTATTTTAAGTCAGTTTGCAGGCGTTATTTTAGATCGATACTCGAAAATACGTGTTATGTTGATCGCAGATATAAGTGCAGCCATACTTACTTTTATCATAGTTTTTATACAATCAGCTTGGCCTGTTTTATTCATTATTATGATTCGGTCAGCTGTTACAGTTGTACATGGACCAGCACAACAAGCAATCATTAAACAAGTGGTACCTGATCATTTAATTTTACAAGCGGTCACTTTAAATGGAGTGGTAAGCCAGCTTTCTAAAATTATTGGTCCTATGGTAGGTGGGGCATTAATTAGTGTCATTTCTCCAATATATATTATTTTAATCAATGCCATCTCCTTATTAATGTCAGCACTTATTTTATTTAGCATTCTTAGAAGTGCTAGTTACCATATTATCTGTACGAATGGTGAAGTGGAAAGACAGACTGAAGGCAGCTTTTTTCGTTTATGGATGGAAGGTTGGATGGTTATTTTAAGAAGGAAAATCTTAATTTTTAGTATGTTGATCATGGTTATAGGGGTTACAGGAGTACAAATGGTCGATATCCAAATTGGTGTTATATTACGTATGTTTGCTCCTGCAAAACCTGAGCTAGCTGGCTGGTTAATGGGTGCTTCTGGATTAGGAGCTGTTTTGGCTATCCTTGTATTAAATCGTTATACAGCTTTGAAACAATATGGCAGGTTGTTAGGCCTAAGTTTGTTTCTTGTTGGCATTGGATTTGGTGGAGTTGGATGGTTAACACATGGTTTTCTAACATTATATCTTCTATTACTTGGATTTATTGCTGGAATAGGGATTGGATTGTTGAATAGTATATTCTCTTATATTATTCAAATGAACACATCCGCCTCAGAAATAAGCAGAGTTACTGGCATAACGAATACTGTTATAAGCAGTACAGTGATTTTATCTCCTCTGATAGGTGGTTTATTGGCCGAAGTAGTAGGTATTATTTCATTGTACCGTTGGGTTGGAATTAGCCTAGTAATAGTTTCTATATTTTGTATAATAAGTAATAAATGGTTCAATGAGGGGCGACTATTAAACGTTAGGGAACAAAGTATATCATAATGAAAAATAGTTGTAAGAAAAACAAAGCAATTATTCAATCTAGGAAGCTGCTTCACATGTAAAAGTAAACGTTAAAAACATAGAAGAGAGAGGCACTTTGTACAATGCCTCTCTGTTTAAAGACCCTTATAGTTATTCGTTGTCTACATCTGCTAGTTCTCTATTTAATTCGTCTGTTTCATATCGTGGGCTACCTAAATCATAATCATCTGTCGTGTGCTTTTTACCACTTATATTTTCCAACAGCTCTTTGACATCAATGCCGGAAGATGCCTTCAATGACTCTTGTAGATTTGCCATTAAGTTTGTTGCATATCCAGAAACTTTATTTGCTCCACCCTCTGCATTATTGCCACCTGTGTCTACTACAGTAATTTTATCAATATTGGAAAGTGGACTAGCGACTTCTTTTGCATATTCTGGAAGCATTTTAATAATCATATCTAGAATAGCTGCTTCTCCGTATTGTTCAAATGCTTGCGCAATTTCTCGTTTTGCTTCTGCTTCTGCTAAACCAGTAAGCCTGATGACTTCTGCTTCTGATTCCCCTTGAGCTCGTTGTGAATCTGCTTTAGCAAGACCGTCCACACGTACACGTTCCGCTTCTGCTTTTGCTTCCGCTTCAATACGATATTGATTTGCCTCTGCTTCTGTCATTTGTTTCATTTTATCTGCTGTAGCTGCTTGCTCTACAGCATAACGATCAGCATCTGCTTTCTTTTTCACTTCTGAATCGTATTGTCGCTCACGACGTAAGATTTCTTTTTCTTCCAGTTCGATTTGTTTTTGTCGTTCAATGATTTTAATTTGCATTTCCTGTTCAGTAACGTCTTGTTTAGCTCTTGCGGTTTCAAAATCATACGCTTGGTCTGCGCGAGCTTTCGCAATATCCTGCTCACGACGATAGTCGGCTGTTTTTAACTGGTTGACTTTTTCTGCTTCAGCGATTTCTGTTGCGCGTTCTAATTCTGCTTTTTTCGCCTCTTTGGCAGCTTCTGCTTGCTTAATCCGCGTTTCTTTATCTGCCTCAGCTGTAGCGATATCTGCATCTCGTTTTACTTGGGCGATTCTAGGTTTACCAAGAGATTCTAAGTAACCATTTTTATCTTTCACATCTTTAATCGTAAAAGAAACAATAATAAGTCCCATTTTTGCTAAATCTTGTGAGGCGACACGCTGTACCTCCTGTGAAAATTTATCCCTGTTTTTATAAATTTCTTCTACCGTCATCGATCCTAAAATAGAACGAAGATGCCCTTCTAGTACTTCTTTCGCTTCTACTTCCCGATCTTCTTTCGTTTTTCCAAGAAATTGTTCAGCAGCAGTAGCAATTTCACTAATGGACCCACCTATTTTAATAATCGCTGTTCCGTCTGCCATGACTGGAACTCCTTGTTCTGTATAAACTTCAGGTGTTGTTACTTCTAATTTGCTAGATAGTAGACTGAGAGGCTCTGCTTGTTGGAACACTGGCAATACAAATGAGCCACCACCGCGAATGATCTTAATTTTGTTTCCAGATTCATCGATATGGACATTTTTCCCACCAAGATAACTTCCAGTGACAATAAGTGCTTCATCCGGACCAGCTGTGCGATATTTGGAAACAAAAATACCGATAAGTGCTACGAGTAAAAATAAAACAATACCAATAATAATCCAAAATCCTTCAAACATAGAAATCCTCCTTAGATTTGTTTTGCTAAACAGATAATCCCTTGCTGAGTGCATTTGAAAATAATTAAAATGCATGCACGGAATGGGCTGAAAAAGTGTAAATTACTAAAGTAACATGCTTAGAACTCGTGCATGTTTCTATGCATCTAAAACATCCTTCGAATAAGGTTCAGCATAGAGCACGCCACCTTTTATATCTAAAATTAATACTTCTGTTCCTTCAGGTATGGGCTGGTTGTGATACGCTGTTACAGGTTTAGAGATTCTACCACTTTTGCTTTCAATAACAACTTCTCCGTATCCATCTGCTGGAACGGGAATGATAATTTTGCCGACACGCCCAATTAACGATTCCTCTGTATAGCCAAGAGATTCTTCTGCAGAAGCCAAAGGACCCAAAATAAATACATTTAAAAGCGTATCAAGAATAAAGGCAATAAGCATGGCAATGAAAATAATGATTAGACTGGACAAGGATGTTAACGTTTCAAGTAAGTAACCCGTTGCTGAAAAGAAAGTGACAAAGGCAAGAATAAGGATAGGATTAGCTATAGGAATTACTTCACCAATCCCTTCTAATACATCGCCAAAAAGCATGTAAATAATGGTTAGGGCTGCAGCAATAATCAGCATGTATAAATATAATGTCTCGATTGGCAACCCAAAAACAGTCATATGTATTCCCCCTTTTTAAGCCGTAGCGTATAAAACCTTAGGCTTTGTAGAATAAGAAAAACGACAATTTTCAACATGTTAGGCAATGAAGTTCGTTTTTCTACAAAAGTAATGGAAATCATTTACTTATAATACGAGTGAGTGAATAAATAGTTTCAGGTTAAAGTAAATTAATTTTAGAAAATGTACCGAATTTTAGACGTCTCGCTTATTTCGCTATAAGATACTCATTTCAAGATTTTAAAGAGGAGGATGGGCAAATTTAAATGGAGAAGAAAACCATGTGTCGCTTATGAAAGATGGACATTATAAATACCGTTATGCATTATTTTTAGTACTAGTAGTGCTTCTCTGTCACTGCTCCCTTGAAAATATTCGTCTATTTCAAGGGAGCAGTGTATATACATTTTTTTTGGAAGCTAACTAAAGACGCCTTTGTAATTACTCTTATTCAACTGAATTCAACATAAGAAAAACAAAGGCTTTCGCCATAAGATTTGGCGACAAGTTATGTTTATCTCATATTCTTTTATTCCACATAAGTTACCTCTCTGTCGTTACTTGCTCAGCATTTTTGTAATATTCTCCAATTACTTTCCCTAAAGCTTTCGTTGTATTGGATAGTTCTTCTTTATTATTATCTACGCCACCAACTTCGATTAGGATGGACTGTTTGGATAAATCTTGATTGTAAATACCATTACCATCTGTGTGATCTTTTAAAAAGATACCGCGACTTATGCCAGGATAATTTTCTTCTAGTTGGGCATTGAGCTTTTCTACAAATGCAAGGTTTTCTTTGTAATTTTCATGTTCCTCACCAACAATAAAATACAATTTGGCAAATGGCTCTCCGTGAATCGTCGTAGTAGTAATATCTTTACGCTGGGCATCACGATGAATATCAATAAAATATTGTATTTTCTGGTTGCTTGCCATCGCTGCTTCTACCGTTTTTCGAGATAATCGGTAGGAGTCGTAATAATCCCAACCTTGCTCGTGTAGAGCAGCAGTAACGTTTGTTCGATCATGAAAAGTAGGTATACCTTGCTTTTCTAATTGCTCCGTTAACATGGAGCCTACTAGAACAATATTTTTTGCATTATCCGTACTAGATGCTTGTGATGGTTTTTGTTTATCTTCTCCTAATAAGGGTAAAAATCCCTCCCAACTATGACTATGGTAAACATACACTTCTGCTTCTTGCTGATCCGTTTTATTTTTATCGTCTGTTTGCTCTTCTTCCGGTTCTTCTTTTAATAATTCCTCAAAATCTGGTGGCGGGGATTCAATAGGCATGGATAATTCATCTACACCGTTTGAAACAAACGAAAAATGAAAGTCAGGGTTTCTTCCAGGAAGCGCTAAATCTAGTAAGCTTGAGAAATTTCTAGGCGAAACACCAGATGTGGTTTCTAATAATAGTTTTGGTAAATTTGCCATTTGTATATCATTTTCTTCAAGTGTAGTTTCCATTTGTGGTATTTCTGTGCTCATAACCGTATAGAGTGCATCAGAAAAAACAACTGATTCTGTTATTCCATCAAGCAATGGTAGCTGAAAGAATTTGCTTTGAAATTGGGGTAAAGTAAGGAAAAAAATGAGTGAAAATATACTTGTCATAGCTACTAACCCGGTTAATAATACACGTTTCATTCTATGTCAGCCTTTCTTTGTTTCTTTAACATATTCTATGCAAGAGAGACTTTTTAATAGAACGAACAAATATGAAAACATGTCATTTTCTACCGAGAAGACAATACTTGGAAAAATTCTACTTCAGTGGACAGCTTATCCATGAATCCATTTGGCAAACATATTGCATTTTTTCCTATCTGATCTTTCCATTGCTATTTCTTATTGGACAAGGAAAGCTATGCATGCGAACAATGAACGAAGAAACTGATTGTCATTTTCAAGGAGTAACGGTGCTTCTCCTCCGCTACCTTATTCTAGCATTGTTTGCCAGAAGGAGGATTATTCAGCTAGACGATAGCTTAAAGTGCAAAAACATCTAATTTAACTCTTCTACATGGAATATTAAGGAAACGTTAAAAACATTAAAATAAAGCAAATATTATGTAAAAATACCCAAAAACAATAATTATTATGTTTAAATAAACGTGGAAAAGGAGCCTTAGAAGTAAGTTATTACATTGAGGGAGGGTGAAGAATGAGCAAAGTGGAGTTATGGGATATCTCCAAATCTTATGACAAACAGGCTAATGTATTAAATGGTATTAACCTGTCCTTAGAGGCAGGGGAGTTTTTTGTGCTAGTAGGACCATCTGGTTCAGGAAAAAGTACGTTATTACGTATGATTGCTGGTTTAGAAGAAATTACAGGAGGCACATTAAAGATTGCCGATCGTATAGTAAATCATTTACGCCCAAAGGATCGTAATTTATCCATGGTTTTTCAAAATTATGCATTGTACCCGCATTTAAATGTAGAGCAAAACATTTTATTTGGCTTACATGCGAAAAAAGTAAGCAAACAAGAGCAGCAGGATAGATTGAAAAAGACCACAGAAATGATGGGGTTATCGGAGTTGTTAAAAAGAAAGCCTAGGGAACTTTCTGGAGGACAACGACAAAGGGTAGCACTTGCTAGATCTGTTGTCAGTGAAGCACCTCTTTGTTTAATGGATGAGCCATTGTCTAATTTAGATGCGAAACTCCGTGCGCATATGCGTATAGAAGTTAGAAGATTACAAAAAAAGTTGGGTTTAACAATGATTTATGTAACACATGATCAAGTGGAAGCCATGACGATGGGTGACCGAATTATGGTTTTAAACGATGGGGAAATTCAACAAGTTGGAGAGCCGATTGCATTGTATAATGAGCCCGCTAACTTATTCGTTGCCTCATTTATCGGATCACCAAAAATGAATCTCGGAAAAGCTGTGTTCAATCAGCAAATGTTAAAGGTAGAAGATTTTCTTGAGATTGATATGGGTTCTATACAACCTGCCACAAAAATTGTCCAAGCTAAAAATCTTACTATTGGTATTCGTGCAGAGCATATTTTACCTGCCGTTGATCTGGAAGCTACGCATCATCTAGATGTAATTAATGTAGAACAGCTTGGAAATGAAACACTAGCTACATTTGAAATAGGTCCAGAATTATGGACGGCTAAATGGTTAGGACAATGGTCGATAAAAGTTGGG
Source organism: Virgibacillus chiguensis (assembly GCF_900129865.1). Lineage (GTDB taxonomy): Bacteria > Bacillota > Bacilli > Bacillales > Amphibacillaceae > Virgibacillus > Virgibacillus chiguensis. The sequence continues at coordinate 358,335 of NZ_FQXD01000002.1, read as the reverse complement.
GAAAAGGTACCCGTACATATTTCCAGAGATAAACTGTGTTTTTTTGATACAGATTCAGGTTTATTACTAAAAGCAGCTTCTTCAACAAAGGAGAAAGAGGTTGCGGTCGTATGAAAGAAGCAGTCGTACTACAAGAGCAATATAGGAAAATTGACTTCCTTAAAATCAAGAAAAAGCAAAAGCGTATCCGCTTTGTTAAAGGAATGCTGTTTCTATTACCTTCTATGATATTGTTTAGTGTATTTTTATTTTACCCAATGGCGCGAACATTATATTTAAGTTTTTTTCTGACTGATAACAGTGGAGCCACAACGGTTTTTGTAGGCTTGGATAACTTTAAAAACATCTTCACATCACCTATTTTTTTGAAAAGCTTACAATCCACTTTTTTATTCGTGCTTTACACCGTGCCGGGTACGATTGTAATTAGTTTGTTTCTCGCTGTGATTGCCAATGAAAAATTAAAAGGAATCAGTTTATTTCGAATGATTTTTTCCTCTACCATGGGGATTTCTGTAGCTGCGGCATCTGTATTTTGGATGTTTTTATTCCATCCGACGATGGGGTGGTTTAATCAACTGTTAGAGGCGGTAGGGTTAGAGGCAATTGGTTGGCTAACAGATCCAAAATGGGCGCTTATTTCTGTATCTATATCCACAATTTGGATGAATCTTGGTTTTACCTTTTTAATTCTTTTAGGTGGTTTACAATCGATAGATTCGCATTTGTATGAAAGTGCAGAAATTGATGGCGCTAGTTATTTATATAAATTACGAAGAATAACGATACCAATGCTGTCGCCTACGTTGTTTTTTGTCATTACCGTCTCGTTCATTAATGCGTTTCAAACCTTTGGTCAAATTGACATGTTAACCCGTGGTGGACCGCAAAATGAAACGAACTTACTTGTGTACTCTATATATCAAGAAGCATTTGAAAATTATCAATATGGGACAGCGAGCGCACAAGCAGTTGTTTTGTTTGTCATTATTCTTTTGATGACATTGTTACAATTTAAGTTGGGAGAGAGGAAGGTGCATTACCAATGACGATGTCTATTAGTAAAAAGCTGGTTTTTTACCTTCTTCTTACCGTATCTGCATTGTTGCTGTTCGCCCCAGCGATTGTGGCGTTTTTAATGAGCTTTATGTCGAGCCAAGATATTTTAACAGGGAAGATTCTACCAGAAACATGGACGTTGGACAATTATATAAAAGCCTTTGAACGTTTCCCTTTATTTGGTTATTTGATGAATAGTTTTATTGTCTCGTTGCTTATTACGCTTGGACAATTGTTGTTATCAAGTATGGCTGCATATGCTTTTGTGTTTTTGGAGTTTAAAGGGAGAGATACGTTGTTTTTTATTTTTATTGCGACAATGATGATCCCTTTTGAGGCTTCGATTATACCTAATTTCCAAACGATAAGAGGGCTTGATTTATTGAATACGTATACTGGGTTGTCCTTGCCATTCTTTGCAGTTGCGTTTGGCACGTTTCTGTTACGGCAACATTTCAAACAAATCCCAAAAGAATTAAAAGAGGCAAGTGAAATAACGGGGATGGGCGATGTCAAATTTTATCTAACTGTCGTTCTACCTGTAGCCAAGACGAGTTTAGTAACTTTAGGAGTATATGGCTTTTTAACTTCTTGGAACATGTATCTCTGGCCTTTACTTTCTACCACAGATGATACGGTTCGAACCGTTCAAATAGGATTAAAGCAATTGCAATCACAGGAACAGCTTAATGAGTGGGGAGTTATTATGGCTGGCGGGCTAATTGTGGTTTTACCAACATTAATTTTATTGTTTTTAGGGCAAAAGAAATTGCAAAAAGGTTTAACAGAAGGCGCAATAAAATAACACAATTCTATCTTAATAAAATAAATAACATTGTCAAAAGGAGCGAAGAAAATTGAAAAGAATACTCGTATTTACTTTAGTTATTTTTACGTTCATACTTGCTGCCTGTAGTTCCGAGGAAAAAGATAGTGAAGGTACAGCAAAAGCGAAAGAAGATGGAGAATCAGGTGGCAAAACAGAGGTAACGTTTTGGCATGCAATGGGCGGTCAAGCACAGGTTGCCTTGGATGAAATCGTAAAGAAATATAACGAATCCCAAGATGAAGTTCAAGTCAATGCGGAATATCAAGGGACATATGAAGAAACGCTATCAAAATACCATAGTGTAGGTGGAACTGACGATGCACCAACCATTGTGCAAGTAAATGAGATTGGAACGATGTCGATGGTTCACAGTGGTAACGTGGAACCAATTCAAAAGTTTATTGATGAAGAAGGTTATGATATGAGTAATTTGGAGGAAAATATTACGAATTATTACAAGGTCGATGGAAAGTTTTATTCCATGCCTTTTAACTCTTCTACACCAGTCATGTATTATAATAAAGATGCATTTAAAGAGGCTGGTTTAGATCCAGAAGCACCACCAGAGACCTATGAGGAAGTAGAAGCAGCAGGCAAAGCAATTAAGGAATCCAATTCTGACATGAAAGGCTTTGCGCTGCAAGCTTATGGCTGGTTATTTGAAGAATTGTTAGCAAATCAAGGCGGTCTGTTATTAAATAATGATAATGGACGTGGTGATACAGCGACTGAAGTAGCCTTTGATAATAAAAAAGGAAAATCGATTTTTGAATGGGTCAAACGTATGATGGATGAAGATACATTTGCAAATTATGGAACGAATTCAGACAATATGGTAACTGGATTTTTAAGTGGCGATGTAGCTATGTTTATGCAGTCTTCCGCTAGTGCTAGAGATGTGATTGATAATGCGCCATTTGAAGTAGGTGTTGCTTTTATCCCATATCCTGAGAAAGAGGAGCGCCATGGAGTTGTAATTGGTGGTGCGAGCCTTTGGATGTCGAAAGGAAAGGCAGAAGAGGAACAAAAGGCCGCTTGGGATTTCTTAAAGTATGTGCAAAAACCAGAAGTACAAGCTGAATGGCATGTAGGGACAGGGTATTTTGCCATCAATCCTAAAGCATATGAACAGCAAGTTGTGCAAGAAGCGTATCAAAAAATGCCGCAATTACAAGTAACGGTAGAGCAATTACAGGCTACCAAACCTTCCATAGCTACACAGGGAGGACTCATGGATATGATACCTGAAGAGCGTAAAATTATTGAAACAGCATTAGAGACGGTATACAATGGCGGCGATGTCGATGAAGCATTCTCGACTGCTGTAGAACAAGTGAATGCGGCGATTGAACAAGCAAACACTGCTCGAGGAGAGTAGATTATAAGAAGAGAATGAAGCTAGTAGTTTCATTCTCTTCTCTATATAAAGTGATTTATCTCGGATGTGAAATGCTGTAAGACTCGGACTTCAAAAATGCGATGCGATCTGGGTAAATTAAAATTTCTATTTGAGAGAAGAAAGTAAATTTTCCCTAATAAGGATCTTACGTGGTAAGTATAAAATGGATCACTTTTACTATTTAAGGAGGGACTTTATGGAAACAAAAATTTATGGTCATCGAGGCAGCATGGGAACATACCCAGAAAATACGTTGTTAGGATTTATGCAAGCTATAAAAGAAGGTGTTGACGGGATTGAATTAGATGTGCATATGACAAAGGATGGAGAAATTGTCGTTATTCATGATGAATTTTTAGATCGCACAACAGATGGAACAGGATATATAAAGGACTTAACGTTAGAAGAAATAAGAAGACATAGTGCTGGGGTGAAGTTTTCTCACTTTGACTTATTTGAGGATCAATGGCGCTTGGAACAGGTTCCTACTTTACAAGAAGTTTTAGAATTGTTAAAACCGTATTCGATTGAACTAAATATTGAATTAAAAACGACGAAGTTTACGTATAAAGGAATAGAAGAAAAAGTGCAGCAAATTGTGCAAGTTTATGGAAATAATAGAAAAGTGATTTACTCATCCTTTCACTTACCAACATTGCTTCGAATAAAACAATTAGACCCAAATCATGAGGTCGCGCTACTCGTAGAAGGAAACTTACCGCATCCGCATGAGTATATGGATTGTTTTCATTTAGAAGCTATTCACGTTTCTCGAAAAGGGATTTTAAACGGGGTAGACTATTGGCGTCCTAGTTTTCCAAGGTTACGAGCATGGACAGTGAACGATATGAATGATATGAAGCAGTTGCTTGGTCTTCGGGTAGCTGCAATCATAACGGATTATCCAGAAAAGGCAGTGTTCTACAAAAGTGAAAGAAAATCATTTGTTTAACAGAATAGGAGGGTTTTTGTTCATACTACTATTGCTTACAAGCTTATCGTTATATGCTCATGCAGAAATTCAAATAACGCCTATGGTTACAGAAAAAGCAGAAATCTATGCGCATAGAGGGGCAAATGATCGTTTTAATGAAAGTACCGTTACTGCTTATGAGATAGCGGCTAGAGATGGTGTGGATGCGTTAGAATTAGATTTACGAATGACAGAAGATGGAGAGCTTGTTGTCATGCATGATGACACCATTGATAGAACAACGAACGGTAGCGGCAAAGTATCTGCGTATACGTTTGCGGAATTGAGGGAGTTTGAGACTGTTGAAGTCTTTCAGCAAGAGGAGAAACGGGAAACAATACCAACTTTAGAAGAAGTATTGCAAGTTTTTGAAAAAAAGGAGCATTATTATATTGAAACACGGCTCGTTCATGGTAAAGCGAAGATGGAAACAAAATTAATTGAATTATTAAAGGAATATGATCTGCTTGATCGACAACATGTCTCTTTTCAATCATTTTCAGAATCCAGCTTGGAACAATTGCAGCTGCTTGCTCCGTCCATTCCGTTAACGTTACTGTTTAAAAAAGGGGCATTTAATCTTGAAAAAGCAAAAGAGGTACCATATTCTGCTATTGGAGTAGAGTCGACGGATGTGAGTTTACAAGTTGTAAATGAGCTTCATAAGCAAGGAAAAGAAGTACACGTATATTTTACCGATTTGGCAACACAAAAACAAGAACAAAAACGTGTCAAATCTTTTAATGTTGATGGCTATTTTACTGACTTTATCAATTATACACAACAGTTATTAAACGATAAGACGATAAAGTAGTTAGGAAAGCATGTTTTTCATGAGAAAGTAAGAAGGCTTTTTATTTTTACGGGGAAAAATAATCTACAATTCTATACAAATTAAAAAAAGCAGGTCGCAATAGGGACCTGCTTTTTCCTGTAGTGGTAAAATCTTAAAAGCATGCTGCTCCAACGATAATGAGTAAGATGAATAGAACAACAATTAAAGCAAATCCGCCGATACCACAGCCATATCCAGCAGGTGCGGAGTAACCGTATCCTCCACAACCGCAATTATATCCATATCCCATAGTTTATCCTCCTATCTTTATGAATTGTTAACAGATGTAGGCAACCCCTACGATAATTAACAGAATAAACAATACGACAATTAAGGCAAATCCACCGCCGTAGCCATAACCTGCAACAGCTTCACCCATGTTAAACACCTCCAGTTCTTTTACAATAATAATGTATGCCTAAGCAATGAAAATGATATGGGTGATCACCTAGTATGCTTGAATTTATTTGAAAGAAATTTTGTGAAATAGCGTTATACATACTATTACACCTAAGATTTTTAATACTTTAGGTAGGCCAAAAATTTTTAGGACTTGTAGTATAAGAAAAATAGTTTATGCCTTCTGACTGGATGACAAGCTGAATTTTGCTAAAGGATATTTTTTAACATTAATTTTCCGCTCATTACCTGAGTAATTTGTCTTTTACAGGGCTAATTACTATCTCATATGATGTTGTATCTGACTTATACATTGGGGGTGAAATTTATATGTCAGGTTCGCATTATTATTCATTATGTCAACGTCATATGGGAAAGGCTGTAGAGATTAAAACACATTGTGGGAAAGTTCATCGAGGTATCATTGAAAAAGTGAGCCCAAACCGAGTTTACATGAGGCCGTTAGATAGAGGACGTGGACTGGGAGGCTTTGGTTTTGGTTTTTATGGTTTTGGATATGGATTCGGCTACGGTGTTGCTTTAGGTGCAATTGCATCATTAGCCATATTACCATTTTTCTTTTGGTAAGAATTTATTCATTTTTCTTGTTATTTGAAGTGCTTCTATAGGAGAGTTTAGAGTTGATTCTTTTAGTCGATGAATCAACTCTCTTTCCGTATAGTGATAAAGATATTAACTGGCAAAAAAATGAAACTAATACGATAGTCCTAAATTTTGACGGGGTAAATATTTCCTAATTTTACCATGTGAAAAATGTACATTCGGTGTAAATTAGGTCTTTGTTATCAATTATCCAAAAAATGCATATAGTCAATTGACATAGAAAATTCGGTTGATTAGTCTTGTAGGAAAGAGGCTAATTACTTTATTTCGCCTCTAAGTAAATCAACAAAGGGAGATGAGATTGTAATGGCAGGACAAATTCGTATGACGCCTGAACAGTTGGAGGCAAAAGCAAAACGTTATGGGAATAGTTCAGATCAGATTGAGCACATCCTAAGAGACTTGAGTAACTTACAAACTGAATTGCGCGGTGAATGGGAAGGGCAAGCCTTTGACCGATTTGATGAGCAATTTGAGGATCTTAAACCAAAAGTACTGAATTTTGCTCAATTAATGAGAGATATTGAATTGCAGTTAACGAAAACAGCGGAAGCAGTTGCTGATCAAGATCGTGCATTATCTCAAAATTTTGGTCTTAAATAAAGGTTTTTATATGAGCGGAAAATTGTCGTAAACAACGTTTCGTGACTCATTATGAGAGCTGCACGGCTTAAGTTGTGCAGCTTCTGTTTTGGAAAGATAGTATAAAAAACGAACAAGAGTTTGCGATTAGTGATTCATGTAACAAAATAAATTGTGAAACTTCTAGGAGCTGTTTGTTATGAAAAAATTGGATAAACGCTGGTTCCTGTTTTTAGTATTAATCGTTATCTTAGCATCAGGCTTATCCTATCTTGCTTTAAGCCAACAAGAACAAACAGAAAAGGATGAATCAGAATCAAATAAAGCAATGGCTGTAGCGCTTGTTAATGAAGATGAGGGGTCTATCTTAAATGGACAAGAACTAGCTTTTGGAGAGGCTTTCGTCCAAGGAGTGAACAATGAAGACAATCACGAGTGGTTTGTAGTTAGCCGCGGTGTAGCAGAAAGTGGCTTAAAACGTGGTACATATGACATGATGATTGTGATTCCTAATGATTTTTCCGAAAAAGCGCTATCTATTGATTCGGAATCGCCAGACCAAGTCGTTTTAAATTATAAGATTAACGCAACGGATAATGAGCAAATAAAAGCGGAAGCAGAAAAAACAGCCAGTAATATTCTTAATCAATTTAATCGTAGGATTATTGACGTTTATTTTGCAAGTATTGTCGGAAATCTGCAGAATGCACAGGATAATATTGGTGGCATTATTGAAAAACAAGCCGTATTTACAAACACTATGAGCAGTGAAGTGTATAATCCTTTAGATAATTATACCAATCAATTTAGCACGATAAAAGATAGCACAGAGGTATCGAAGGATAGCTTTCAAGGCTTTCAGGAAATAATGAATAACTTTGAAAAAGAGCTGTTAGATGATGCAGAACTGGATGAAGATTATTTGTCATCTGTTCATGATGTTAAAAAATTAAAAGAGCAAAATAATACGCAAATTCTCGAATTCTATCAAACTTTAAATGAATTTGATCGCTCCTTAAAGCAACAGGAAGTAGAACAAGAGTTGGAACGTTTACAGTTGGCAAATAAATTGATTAATGAACAATTACAGAACAACGGCGGTATGGAAGAAATTAAACCACCTGTGAATTCTGTAATGTATCAAAGTAATCCCGGGGGTAATATTGCAACAAGAGCGAATGTATTAAGGAAGCATTTAGACGATTCATTAACGCAAGTCCAGAAAACGTATAATGATATTGAAAAACGAATAAACCCAGAATATTGGGGCGGTTTTACTGGGGTAATTTCAGATCGTTTAGATGGACTACTTACCAGCAAGCTGGGTAAAGATGATCAACTGGTAAATATGCTTTTAAAAAAGCCAGCTGTTCATGCAAAAGACACTATTCATAAGCACATAAGAAGATTACCTTCAATGGATATGGAGGACTTTGAAGAAGTTGGTTTGCCAAAGCGGACAATCAAAGAAATTAGAAATGTTATTGCGGTAACAGAAAAATATATGAATGAAGACGGCTTAGGCAAAGATGAAAATCTTAGCCCGGATGGTGACCCAACCAAACTCCTATCATATAAGATAAACAAACTAAAAGAAAAGTTGCATACTTCAGGGATGACGATGTCTGATTCCGTCAAGTTGCCAAAAAATAAAAAATCAGCACAAACATTCAAATTAAAAATACCAAAGCGTATTCTCGAAAAATATAATGTGGAAAACTTACAACTTACCATTCCTGGTATTGGCGAAGAAGATTATACAAAAGAATATCATGATGGTGAAATTATTCTTCCAGCGAATGAAGAAGGTGTATTTACCGTTCAGGTTACACTACGGTTGCGTGATAAAAATTCAAATATAGACATACTCCAACCAATTCCTTGGGGATGGAATCTTCATCAAAAAGATATTAATAATGTAGATGTTCCTGAAACAGCCCAAATTGAAACAGCAGAAACACCACTTGTTGCCAATGCAAAGGTAGAGGTGGAGCAACAAGGAAAAAATGTTGACACTTCAGATAATAAAGCGAAGCAAAAACCAACTTCAGAAGAAAAGTCTGAGGGAAGCAATGAACAGAGCGATTCTGAAGAAGGTGGAAGTTTAGGTGAGGATGGAGAAACACCTGGAAATAATAATCCGGACGAGCCAGGGGGCGGGGATGTCTCAGATGAGGATGAACCATCGGACGAAGAAGATAGTGTCCCGCTTGAGAAGCTAAAACCAGCAACCAAAAGAGTTAAAGTCATTAATAATCGCATTAACCATGAAATTATGACTCCAATGGAAGGAATGGATAAAGCGACGAATCAATTAATTAAAGCTGTAACGAACACGGTAACCCCTTACCAAAAACTATTCTCAACCTATGAAAGTTATTTTGGTTTGCATATGGGGGGGCCGAATTTACCGGAACAAATTAAAGGTAAACCTTTAAAAGAATTAGCTACTAAAGATTCGTTATATTATCTTTTTAATAAAAAAGATGTCCCTGGTTTAATCAAAGACTATATTGTCTTACAAATTAGTGATGAAGTGGCTAAAGAAATCCGCACTCCATGGGAACAATTACAAGCTCAAATAGAAATCCATGAAGAGAAAGTTGCATTAATGAACAGCAATGCGGATGCTTTAGTGAATAAAATAGATGAAACTGCTGAAAGAGCTAGGGTCTTGAATAAAAGTCTTGAAACAACTTTAAGTAATGTAGAAGCTTGGCGAGAGAAAAGCTTGAACTTACTTGAATCTCAAGAACAAATTCAAACAAAAGAAGATGAAGAGCAGTCTGCCATCGTTTCCTTGGATGACAGCTTTCAGCCACTACTATCAGCTAGTCAATCTTTGTCGGAGCAAGCACAGAGCAATGTAAATGAAGGTGATGTAGTTTATGATACTTTCGATAGTATTAATGAGCAAGCGACGACGATTCAAGAAAGTGGCGATGATATTGTTCAACAAGTAGAAACGTTGTCAGAAAATATGACAAATAAATTAATGGACGATGAAAATTTTGCCGAGAACTTCACTGGTGTATTAGCAAATAGTCGTATTGGTGACAGGCAAAATGAAGACTTATATGATTTCTTATCCAATCCAGTTCAAACAAGTAATGAAGGAACGATTACATCCAGTGATTCATTTACACCATACTATCTTGTGTTAATCTGTTTCATTGTTGTCTTGTTTACAGCCTATGTTATTTCAACAATAAACCAGAAGCGTATGGAGAGAGATCCATTTTCGGAAGGAAAAACAATAATGAGCCTGAACATACCAATTACACTTATAACGATTGGTATCGGTGTATTAGAAGGTATTGTGATTGGTGTTGTATCTAGTTATACAATGGAAATTGCTGATAGTGATATGTTAATGCTTACAACGCTTATTGTCTTATTAATTACTGGAATGTTACTTTTTTCCACTTATTTATTAAGACAAGTTAAAATGATTGGTATGTTTATACTTTTAGTGGTGCTCAGTCTATATCTGTTCTTAACAAATGCTTTTGGAACAGGTATAAAAGGAATGGAGACGTGGAAAGAATTCTCGCCACTGCAATATGTTGAAACCCTTTTGTTTCGTGTTGTACAAGGAGAAGCTAATTACTCCGCGTCCATCTTTATTATGATTGGTGTTGTAATAGTAGGTGCTTTAGCCAATTTGTTTGTTGTACATCGCTCAACACAAAAAGGGGATGTGGACAATGAAAAAGAAGCAGAGGTTAGTTAAAGCGATCCTCACACTTGTTATTAGCGTGCTGGTTGTTTGGGGATACCAAGCACCAGCGGCTAGTGCCGATAGTGATGGAGACTTAGAAATGAAAATTGACCGTATTGTGGAAGATGATAAGAAAAATACAGTTAACCAGGAAACAGAGTTAGAAAAGATTTTCCCTACACTATTTACAGAAGAAACATCTAAAATCATTGCTGAAAAGAAAGCGGAGCAGCAGCAGTCTTTAGAAGAACTGGAGTCAGATCTCTTTGCAAAGGATGTGCAAATAAATAAGACATTGGATTCTGTTAAAGACGACCTGTTCACGAAAGATTATGAAGAGATTGCCGCATCTACCTCGAAGCCGAATAAAGATGAGATAGCAGAGACAAGCCAATCTAGTAATACATGGCTATATGTGTTAACAGGTTTTGCTTTACTTTTATGTGGTGGAATCTATGTAATGATGCAAAAAATGTTAAATTAGGAGAAATAACAAATGGCACAAGATACCCATATTAATGTGACAATGGATTTTAACTACATTGGATGCGGAGTTTACGACCTCCGTATCCCCACACAATTAACGGTAAAACAATTACTCTATTATGTAACAGATGCTCTACATATTACGCTACCAGATCATTCTTACTATGCCATCAAAGTTACCACGAAGAAGCTGTTCATTGCAGATGATGATTATATCATCGATTACCCTGTTACAGATGGAGATATATTAGTTGTTCAATAACAAGAAACATATGGCTTATATGAATGATTGCTAAAATGATCGAGCTTGACACAATATGTCGTGTTGTAAGCGGAATATGCATTTTTACTGGAGGACAAAGGAGTTAATGGGAAATGAAGGAAAAAACAATCGAATTTGAAAACCTCACATTGCAATTTGAAATGGATCAAACTAATTGGAAAATGCGTTTACCGAAATCACAAACCGCTGTACATGATGTTCGCCAAATGGATATCATGTTACATCCTTCTGATTTTTTTGCCCCGCTTACTATAGAGGAAGAAAAAGATGCATTTCAATTTACATTTAAGTTAGAGCCTAGATGGAAAAACTGGGATCATCTACTGCAATTACATAGAAATGAAAAATTACGATTACTTTGCAACATGTTGCAATTAGAGCCTATTTTGAACACGAGGATAACTTTTGTGCTTCATCCTGATAACCTGATGGTTAATGATAATCTGATGCCTGTTGTTATCTATCGAGGTATTCGCAAGCTTGTACCACCTTATGAATGGGATGAAGCAGATTTTTTAAAACAATTAAAATGCTATGCGATCGCTTTATTCTCTAAAAAATTTAATTTTGATCAGCTTTATCATGGGTCATTACAAAATGCAACGGAAACCGAATTCCAACGACAGGTAAGTGAAGTAGCCGACTTAGCAGAGCTCAAGGATTTATTGTATAAAAGTTATCAGGAAGAACAAGTCAAAACAGAACAAACGATGACAGTTGTACCAACGAAACGCTTTCGTTTATTTAAGCAACTTTCGATTATTATGATTATCGTTTCCGTATTGTTAACCGTTCCCGTCATTTATTACGGCATTATAAAAGCACCTTACCAAGATAATCTATTAGAAGCTCACGGTGAGTATTTGGCTTCTTCCTATGGCGATGTTATTTCCACTTTAGAGGGGGAAGATCCAGAAAAGCTACCGATTCAAACGATGTATATTTTAGCTCATTCCTATATTAACGTGGAAAACTTACCTGATGCAGAGAAGGAAGTTATTTTAAAAAATGTCAGTTTGAAAAGTGATCCTGATTACTTAGCCTATTGGATTTATAATGGCAGGGGAGAATTTGATACATCGCTTGAAAAGGCCAAGTACATTGATGACCCTGTCTTAATTATACACGGACTTATTCAAAAGATAGAGGAAGCTAAAAACAATCCAGACTTAACAGGATCAGAGAGAGAAAAGACTGTTAAAAAGTTACAAGATGAACTAGAACAGTACCGTGAGGAGTTTGATTTACAAGACGAGGATGAAGAAACAGTACCGGCAAGTGAGTCAGAGGCGGAAGATACTAACCAAACAGAACAAGAAGCGCAATCAAATGAGGACAATAAAAAGAAAGAAGATAGTGGTGACAAAGAAAAGGAAAAATAGCTTTTTAGCCATCTATTAAATTAATCTTTCGTGTTGCTTCATCGATACACACGTTCATTACAGGTATGACATCAAGCGCCGTATATCTTGCGTAGTATAAACATTGGCGTCCAGAAACTGTCCACATATTTTATATTGTAACGTTTTAGAGAGGGAGAAACGTAATGGCAAACAAAATACTCATGGTCACTTATGATAATCAATTGCATAAATGCCATTTACCAGATCAAGAAAAAAAGGAAATGATAATTGGTAATAGCTGGTCAGATAATATAACTTTTTCCAACTTAGAGCAAACACATAAACTAATGTGGAATGGCAACGAGGCTTTTATTGGGGAAGCAAAATTAGAAAAACAACTGTCTCTCCCTGAAGCGGATCATCTGTTGGAATTATATTTGTTACATAGGGAAGAAACCAGATTCTATGACGCTGCAGGTGTAGAAACAATAACGGTTGGCACGCATTCATATGATGATATTATGCTACCTAATTCGTCTGTTGATTTTGTCTTGCACAGACAGGAAAATGGGTTTACTTTTCAGCTAGAAAATAATGGTGCAACCATTTTTCATAACTTTAAGGCTGTTGAAAAGCAAGCAGTCGTATGTCCTGGAGACCAATTATTTGTTGCTGGAACGATGTTTTGCGTAGGTGAAAAGGAATTACAAGTGATGACATCACATCTTGATTTTACAAGTAAGCTTGTGGAATTGGTAGAAGTGACTACTCCTTACAGCGGGGAGTATCCAGATTATCATCGTTCACCTAGAATTATTTATCGGGAACCTGAAGAAGATCGAACGATTGCTAAACCAGCACATAAGCCTTCAAAGCCTAGTGAACAATTGGCAAGAACGATCGTACCTCCAATAGTAATGGTTGTAGCACTGATCGTTATTTCACTAATTCAACCTAGAGGGGTTTACATCATCGTGATGCTATCGATCACCATTGTCACGATAATATTTTCGATTACTTCCTATGTGAAAAGTGTTAAAAAATATAAAGCGGATATGAAACATCGTGAAGAGACATATAAAGCGTATTTGCAACGGAAAACGAAAGAACTGTACTTAGTAAGTGAGGAGCAACGCCACGCTTTATTTTATCATTATCCTGATATCGTAACGATTAGAGATATGGTTAGAAATATGGAGGCAAGAATTTATGAAAAAACCATGTATCAGCATGATTTCCTGCATTTTCGTGCGGGTTTAGGAACGGTTTCATCTAGCTTTAAAATTGACTTTAATGATGAAGAATTTACCCAAGAAAAGGATGAACTTATAGATCAAGCAAGAGAGCTCTTATCTCAATATAAAGAAATTGAAAATGTACCCGTTGTTACATCATTAACCAAAGGACCTGTTGGCTACATCGGTCATCGTCCGCTTGTGTTAGAGCAGTTGCAGTTATTAGTTACACAACTTGCATTATTTCATAGTTATCACGACGTGCAATTTATTACAATTTTTCCAGAAGAAGAAAAACAAGAATGGGATTGGATGCGCTGGCTACCACATGCTAGTTTAAGAGATGTTAACGTGCGCGGGTTTATATATCACGAACGTTCTCGTGATCAAGTGTTGTATTCCTTGTACCAATTATTAAAAGAACGTAGACAAACCATAGAAGAGAAAACGAACAAAAATGAAAAGCTTTATTTTTCTCCCCATTATATCGTACTTATTACAGATGAGAAGATGATATTAGATCATATTATTATGGAATTTTTCAATGAAGATCTAAGTGAAATTGGTGTGTCCTTAGTATTTGTGCAAGATGTCATGCAGGCACTTCCAGAACATGTGAAAACGGTTATCGACATTCGTGATGCAAAGCATGGAAACATTTTATTAGAAGAAGGAGAATTAGTGAATAAAAAATTCCATCTGGATCATTATCCGGAAGGGTTTGATAAGGAAGAAATAACCCGTGCCTTGGCACCGATCAATCATCTACAAAATCTAAAAAACTCTATACCTGAAAAAGTGACTTTTCTAGAAATGTATGATGTGGAAAATGTAACGGATTTAAATATTGAACATCGTTGGAAGGTAAATGAAACGTATAAAAGTTTAGCCGTTCCATTAGGTCTTCGGGGTAAAGAAGATATCGTTCAATTAAACTTACATGAGAAGGCTCATGGTCCACATGGTCTTGTTGCTGGTACAACTGGTTCAGGGAAATCTGAAATTATTCAGTCCTATATTTTGTCTTTAGGGATCAATTTTCATCCTTATGAAGTTGCCTTTTTACTCATAGATTATAAGGGCGGTGGAATGGCAAATTTATTTCATGACATGCCACATTTGTTAGGAACGATAACGAATTTGGATAAAGCGCAATCAATGCGGGCGCTCGCTTCGATAAAAGCAGAGCTGCAAAAACGTCAACGGCTATTTGGGGAGCATAATGTCAATCATATTAATCAATATCAGAAGCTTTACAAGCAAGGTAAAGCAAGCGAAGCGATGCCACACTTGTTTTTGATTTCGGACGAATTTGCAGAACTGAAATCCGAACAGCCAGATTTTATGAAAGAGCTTGTATCCACTGCGAGAATTGGGCGTTCTCTGGGCATCCATCTTATACTTGCAACACAAAAACCAAGTGGAGTTGTCGATGACCAAATTTGGTCGAACTCAAAATTTAAATTGGCACTCAAAGTACAAAATGCGAGTGATTCGAATGAAATATTGAAAACACCTGATGCAGCGGAGATTACGTTACCAGGACGGGCGTACTTGCAAGTTGGGAACAATGAAATCTATGAACTGTTTCAAAGTGCGTGGAGTGGTGCAGATTACGTGCCAGATAAAGAAGATCATGAATTTATAGATACAACGGTTTATGCGATTAATGACTTAGGTCAATATGATATTCTTACTGAGGATTTAAGTGGATTGGCCAATAAACAAGATGTGGAGAAAAAACCAACTGAATTGGAAGCGGTGATTGATTATATTGCTACTTACACAGAAAAATGCCAAATTGATCCTCTTCCAAGACCATGGCTTCCACCGTTACCAGAACGAATATTGCCAAAGGAAATACATGATGTTCATTTTAAAGAAATTTGGCAAGAGGAAAGCAAGAAATCGCTAGTCGTTACATTAGGTTTACTAGACCAGCCAGAATTACAATCGCAATCACCACTTACGCTTGATTTAACGAAACATGGACATATTGCTGTTTTTTCCAGCCCGGGCTACGGAAAATCAACGTTCTTGCAAACAGTTACTATGAATCTTGTGCATCAGCACCATCCTGAACATTTACATGTGTATTTACTAGATTTTGGTACCAATGGTTTACTACCGTTAAAATCGTTACCACATGTTGCGGATACGATGCTACTGGATGAGGAAGAGAAAGTAGCTAAATTCATCCGTCTTATGAGCAGTAAAATCAAGGAACGGAAACAGAAGTTAAGCAATTATGGCGTTGCAAGTATGGATATGTATGAAAAAGCGAGCGGAGATATAGTGGAAAATCAATTAATTGTTATTGATAACTATGATTCTGTCCGTGATGCAGCATTCTCTGATGAGTTCGAAAAGCTAATTACACAAATTGCTAGAGAGGGTGCAAGTATTGGCATTCATCTAGCCATCAGTGCCGGACGACAAAGTGCTATGCGCATGCCGTTATTGTCGAATATTAAAACTCAAATTCCACTTTATTTAATTGAAGAAACCGAAGCTCGTGGAATTGTCGGTAGGACAGAGATTGAAATTGAAGAAATACCAGGAAGAGGGATGATTAAGCTGGACGAACCAGCATTATTCCAAACCATGCTTCCTGCAGAAGGAGAAGAGACATTAGCAATTATTGATGCGATTCAAGCAACTGCAAAAGAAATGGCAGCATTCTGGGATGGTGAATTACCAGAGGAAATTCCGATGATGCCTGAAGGAGTGGTTGACTTTGAGAAGTTTAAAAACAACAGAAAGACAAAACAACTTGTAAAAGAAATGCAAGTCCCCCTAGGATTGGAATTTGAGGAAGTACAACCACTTGCTTTTGATCCAATCCAACATGGTCATTTAACTGTTGTAAGTGATCGGCAAGATGGTTTAGATAGATTACGTCAATCATTAGCAAAAAATATGTCTCTTCTTTCTGGTTTTTATCAAACGATGTTAATTGATACGGCAGAACAACAACTGTCCGACATTGGAAAAAGCCTACATGCATATATATCTGAAAAAGAAGGAGTTATTTCTGTGAAAAATGATCTTATGACAGAAATTAACATCCGTACTAAACAGACAACGGGGGAGAATGTTAGATGGCTTGTTCTTATTGCCGATGTAAAAGATTTTTGTGATCGCACTCAATTAGAAGTGGATGAAATAACCCTTCTAATAGAACAGGGCAAAAAGACCGGCATCCATTTCATATTTATAGGGGATTACAGTTATATTGGACTGAGCTTTGAACAAGTTGCTAAGTATATACGTTCGCAAGCCATAGTAGGATTGATGAGTATGCGACTTGGCGATCAGGATATATTCAAGCAACCATTTATTAGACAGGAAAAATATCCAAATCCATTTGAATGTTATTTAGCAATGGATCATCAGCATACAAAATTGAAAATACCTGAATAAGGGGGAGTGAGGGATGAGCACATCATTAAGTCTTTTGCGGGAGCAGAGGGGTTCGACATTAGCTGGTATTGCAAACGCAAGGAATCAAATTGATATCTTAAATTCTAAGGTAATTAGATTAAAAGATGCGGCTAGAGAATTAGAAGCAAGCATTACAGAAATGGAAACAACTAAGCGTTCTATAGATAACCTACCAGTTGATGAAAATAGATGGAAGGGGGCAAAAGTAACTGAATTTAATAAGTACTATAATGTGTATAAAAGTAGCATAAGAAGCTTTATTCTAAAGACAGAAGATGTTAAGCAAAGAATAGAAGAAGATATCATGCTTTATGAGAGAAAGATAAATTCATATGAAACTGGCATCATGAGTTTACAAAATACACTCACTTCTATTGATAGAGAAATTTCTAGAAAGGAGTAATTCTACATGTCAGAGGAAGTTAGTATTCACATAGAGCAATTTAGATCAAAGATAGGTAAGTTAAGATCTTCTGTGTCCGATTTGGAGTCTAGTATTAAAACTAGTCGATCTTTTGATAGAACAAATGTAAAACCATTTGTTAATGATCTAGAAAATATAATAAAAGCAATTGAGTTGCTTCAAAAATACAAAACATTATTGCAAAAAGATATCACCTCATTAGAAGATATAGGTGAGAAAATGTATGAGAATGATAAAAAGCTAGCTGGCTATGCAGATAATGATTTTCATATATCTGGACCACAACCTTTACGTTATTAGAGGAGGGATAAAAATGGGAGATAAAGTTGATATGTCTGAAGTTTTTAGATTATCAGATGATTTAAAGGTTGCATCTTCAGAAATTGATTCTATCTTGGAACGAGTTAAAAAAGATATTGAACAAATTATTGCAATAGAGTCTTTTTCAGGAAAAGCTGCAAAACAAGCAAAACAATATTTTGGTGACTTTCATTTGACGATTATAGATGTTTACCAAAGGCTGTTTTTAGATGTGAAAAACTATTTAGGAAATCATATAGATTTATTTGTATCTGAGGTAGATTCAAATAAATCTACAAAAATAGAAAAAAATCACTTGCAAGATATAAATATGGACGTAAATGAACAGTATGAGAAAATTAACTTTGAACATCAATCTATTAACAGAACGATAAGTAATGTAGGAGATATAAGTAGCACTACTACCCCAGATTTCTCATTTGTTGAAAATGACCAAAGGAGATTAAAGAAAGAAATTAAAAATTTAGAAGAGAAATTTGCTTTATTTACAACAGAAGGAAAACAACATGACTTACAAATGAAAGAACTATTACATCATATCGATGTTACAATAAATAACTTTGACAAGAAAAAAGATCAAGGTCACTTTGAAGGTCATACATTCTCAATAGCTTATGTAGGATTACCTGTTTTAAAAGACTATGTAAATAATTCTAGCGAAGAAAAGAAAAAATTGGAAAATCTTGATCGGGGTTCCAAGGTGATTATAAATAAAGCTAAGGAAGATTATGAGCAAGGGATAATAAGTATGGAAACATATGATTCTATCTTACAGGGAGTAATTAGTACGGGAACAGCTTTTTTAAGAAATGCTGCTACTTCTAAGTTAACTGAAGAAATATCAAAGCCTATTGCGGAATCAATTAATAAATGGGTGAAAGATAATACATCAATTTTTATAGATAGAGGTCTAGTAACTGTGGGGCCCTACGGTACTCAAGCATTACAATATGAGCCTCCTTCAATAGCAAAGCAAATGCTTAGATCAGCAGCTAGTATTCGTGTTCCAATTATAGGTTCAGTAGTTGATTTTGGTATTCAACTGTATAAAGGTGAAGAAATTACTGATGCAGCTTTGAAATCTACAGGACACTTAGGGGCTGGATTAATTGGAGCCCAAATAGGTACATTAATTGGTGGAGGAATTGGTGCGCCAGTAGGGTTTATGGTAGGAGTGTCAGGGTCAATGTTGTTTGACTTATACTATGACAATAAAGAAAAAATTGCATCAACTTTTCAGGATGTAGGCGATAGTGTTGTAGTTGCTAGTGAAAAAATAGGCGATGCAGTAGCTGGTTTTTTTGGTAATCTAGGATCTATATTTAATTAATTATTTGTATAGTATATAAGGAGTGGGGTAGTGAAAAATAAATTAATTCCAATATATAGAGAAAAAGAAATTTACACATTATTTTTTGATGATAAAAATAATAAACTTTATAAGTTCCCTCATCGAGAAAAGTCATCTCTAATATATATTTTACTGTTTTTTGTAGTTCTCTATGGTTCACAATTTATAAATCAAATTTATCAACCATATAAAGGAGTGCTATTAAATATTACTTTGTTTGCTATAGCTAACGGTGTTTGCTTTTTTATAGCTAAATTTGTATATAGTCATTATTATATTCAGAAAACAGATGAAAATATTTTTTTAAATCAAGAGAGTATGAAAAAATACGCTACAGAAGGTGAAAATCAATATCGCCTTGAAGTCAATCTAGGAGGGGGAATTAGCCTAGTCATGTTTGTGATAGGATCTGTTCTGTTTTTTATTTTCCAACAAATGGAACTTTTAATAATTGGTTCTTTAGGAAGCGTTCCGTTGTTTATAATATTAATAAATAGACCGCTTTCTAGATTGAAAATTTTAAGAGGATTTCAAAATAAAAATATTCACTTATAAAAATTCTTTTGCGGAGGATGTGTTTATATTGGAAATATTACCAATAGGGAGCGTAGTTCAATTGAAAAATGGGGATATAAAGTTAATGATTATAAATAGAGCCCCCTTGTATAATAAAGAGGGGGTTATAGGGTATTTTGATTATTCAGCATCTATATATCCTACTGGAAAGATTGAAGAACAGGTGTACTTCTTCAATCATGAAAATATTGATAAGGTGTTTTTTGAAGGGTATATAGATGAACAGGAAGAATTATTTCAAAAAGAATATAATAAAAAAATTACTGAAGTTAAATACCCTAAATTTACCATTGATTGTTAGATTTGATATTATTGTAGCTTGTACTTTTAGAATAAAAAAGATAAGCAAGGGGATGGCTAGTAAGTGTTCCCTTGCTTTCCACTACAGCTTCCTTCTTGGACAAGATATAAATGTCTGTTTCAAACTACAAAGTTTTTTAAAAGCATGCTTCTTTATACGTGTACATGAATAATTAGTTACCTTTACTCGCATGGTTCGACAGTCAAAAGCTAGCTGTTATAAGAGTTGGATGACCGAACAAGGCTATCTATGCTCGCCTTTCCGAATAAAGTTAATACACTAGGGATAAAAAATCACACGGTTAAACTAGCATCAGTACTTAAATTAGCATTTAAAGAGATAACATGTTTAAACCACTTTTTTCTTAAAAATCTATTTTTCTTCCTTTTGTGATTCTGAAAATTTTAATTCCATTACTGGTTGCTACTCCATTGATTCTATTCTTCCAGAGAAGAAAAAAGGATGGAAAACAAGGAGAAGAGTAACTCCGTATTAAATTTATATTTTAGGTTTATTTTCTCCTCTTTTTGTACTCATAAGATTAGGTCATGAACGCTTGAGGGATGCATTGATATATTAAAATTCCAGGAAATCTGTAATTCCATATCTTATCTTTAGGGTAAAACTTCGAATTTCTAAGAAAGGGAGGTTGGTATGGAGAAGCAGAAAAATTGCTATTAACATTAAAGCAAGCTTTGTTACATTACTATGTTTATGAAATTTCACAAGAATCTTTTGTTTATTTGTTTTTAAGGTAGGGAGATGCAAGAAATGCTTAATCAATTACACGAAAAAGATTTTTACGTTTTGCGTGGATCATTAAAATCAGGCAGGCAAAGTCCAAAGAATTTAGCTTTTGCTGTATTCTTATCGATTTTTATTCAACCATTAATATTTTTCTTAACATATGTAGTAGCTGCTGATACAACCATTTATCCATACAAAGACATTTTAATGAATGTGCATTTATGGATAACAATAGCACTTGTAGTCTTTTCTATATTTCTTTCAATTCCAAAAGTGTATTCAAGTAATCAAAAAGCCCAGTATTTGTTAATTATATTTGTATCTCAAAATATAGGCTTAAGTATGTATCTAAATTCATTATTTATACTGGGTTCAAATAATTTTAGTTTTGAGGCTACAGTGGGCTCACTCATGAATTTTACTTTTATTACACTTTCAATAGGGCTCCTTGTTTTCGTAATCACTTATGCAAGGTTTTATATATTGTTAAAAAAGGGTCATTATAAAGAAGGAACTAAAAAAGATGCACATAGAAGTAAGTTAGAAAAAGGATCATATCTTCCTGTAGCTATAATGGTTGGTACAGCGTTGGTGTATATCATTCAATATATGCATCAAATCAGCTACACGTTAGACATAAATGCCATGGTTTTAATTACAATAGGCCCTTTACTATATTTCAGCATGCTTTTTGTACTACCAGAACAATTAGTTATTCTCTACTGTAAATATCGTTTTGAAAGTTTTAATTTTGATAAAAATGGAAATTTTAAAGACAATGGGATCGGAAAGGGAGGATGATTGATTTGCAATTTGAAACTCGCTCACTTATTTTTGATAATTTATTAATCTATGAAACAAGGCAGTTAAGAAAAAAATTGGCAACAAGGTTTTTTCATTATGGAAGATTTTATACTTGCTGAAGGTATTTACCAAAATGGTCCCATATTTTTTTCGGTTTCTCCTGAAAAGAACGAAGATAAATTTGGTAAGTTCACATATTATTTGCCAATTAGCGAGCCTGTTAAGTTATCAGATGAAACCGACTTTCATTTCCAAGAGAAACTATATATTAAAGACGCTTTAGTTTTACGCCAGGCGGATCAAGCAACTGATTTCCATGCTGCTTATCAGCGAATTCAAGAATATGCTCATCTTCATGATGTACCAATAGATGCTACATTTTATTGTGTACTGTTGGAAGTATATGATGATTTTATCATTGATCTATATGTACCTTTCAATCATAGAGGTGAGGGGTCATGATTGTAGAACAACATCATATTGCGCATACAAATGTAGTTTCAAAATATTATCAGTTTGTACCTGAAGAAATTGATATAGCCATTAAAGATTTTCAATCTATTTTGGAAAAGGAAGGATATCATCCAGATGGTAGAATGTTATTTACTATTTTGAGCGACCCAACAAGTGAGGTTATGCAGGCAGAAATTTTTTTGCCAATTCTTGAAAGTAATTTTACAATTTCGGATGAAGAGCAGCAAGTATATTTTCATAGTTACTTTTCTGTCAAGCCAATGATTATGACACGATTAATGGATGATTTTGAAACAGCATCTCAAGTGAAGTTTTGGGAGCTAATGCACTATATAAGACAAAATGGATTGCAACAGAAAACCCCTGTGTTTGTAGAGTATAAGACTAGCCACATGGGAAGAAGATATGTGGAGATGAGTGTAGGAGTTTAAACGCAATAGCCATTGGGGAGGGAGAATGAATAATGAAAAGGTTTTTAATGCTAATCATGATTGCGCTTTTGTTTTTATTGGTTGCATGTAGTAATGATGCAAAAGAAATAGATGACAGTGAGAAGCAATCTGAAGATACAGAAGTGCAGGCGAAAACAGATAATGGAAATGAACAAAACACAAGTGAACATGCTGGAGGTCAAATGCACGACTTACAATTGAAATTACAGAAACAGGACAAAGATGCGGGGATGACAATTCAAAATAATGAAATCTATACGGTTTTAGATGAAGCAATTAAAGCTGATCCCAAAATGGGAGTTCCAAATGATTTTAGCCTCTATCCGTTTGATATTTCAATTAACCCTGATGGAAGTCGATCCATTTTATTTCTGGCTATTAATCGACTAAAAGATTCTATGAAGAATATCAAATTTGATATGACATTTGGAAATCAAGAAGGAGAATACATATTTGAAAATAAGGAGTTAGTGCTTACTGAAGAAGAGTTTGGCATTCTTCATGCTGATACCGCAATACCATTTATGCTGGATGTAACTCCACAACAGGAGCAAATGTTTAATCGTTTAACAAAAGATAATGTGTATATAGACATGGCTAATTTTGAAATGGATATAGAAAAGTAAGCATTTAAGCTATTATTAATAGACAGGAATTACTCTTAGGTAATAGTTTGGATACGTTAGCCAGCACTAAATAGCAGGCTTTTGACGGCTGGATCTGGGGCTCTCCATATGAAGTATTAATTATTCATGCGGCATGTATAGTGCACCACACATTATACATGCTGATACAGATAATTAAAAATTTAAAATGAATTTAAATGTAAAATGTGAGTTTTGTGTAAGTAGGTGGAGATAGGATGAAGAGCATATTTACTGGGTCTTTTTCTCAAGTGGAAGAGGCAATTAGCGAGAACTTTATGAAAGAGGCAATAAACTCTATAAAAAATTTTAAAATGCATAAATTGATTATATTTTTATTATTTTTTTCAGGTAGTTCTTATGTTGTTTACGGGGTAAGTTTTTTCTTTACTAACAATATAGATGATTTAGCAGTATCATTTGATAAAAATAATGAATTTATCCCTTTATTTTCAAGTATATGGTATATACATCTCCAGGCTTTTATATTTTTTATTGCCGGATTGATAGCTTTTATATATAAAGAAAAAAATCATGCGAAAGGTTACTTTCTATTTATCTTTTTTTTATCTCTTGGTGGGTTACTATTTTTGCTTTTCGCCTTCAAATTTACCCAATTAATAGTAAATAGCTATACATTACGTATGTTATATACGGTATTATTTTTATGTAGTTTTATTTTCGTTTTTTATCAAAGTTATCAAAATGCAAAGAAAATGGTGTATGGTACAAAAAAGAAAAGGACAGCGTTGGTTGAGTGGCTAAGCAAAAATAGAAAAAATGTGTTAAGTATACTATTTGGATTCGGAGCTTTATATTATTTAACAAAAGTTATTTCTCCAGAAGTAGATGATTTAGAAACTAGAATATTTGGTTCATTAATTGATTTTGCACCTTTAGCTGTATCTTTCGCATCTTTTTCATTCTTATATTTTAACAGTGTAGCAATAAGAAGTTACTATTTATACAAGTACTCTGAGAAATTCAGGCAGAAATTTGGGGTTGCTAAAAAACATTGGTATGGGGAGAAATACAAGGATTAAAATGGTATGAGATCGTTACGGAAAGGAAAACGTACTGCGCATGAATCTAGAGTAGGAAAAAACGGTACTGGTTCAAGGGGTGGTGAAGTGATCCCGGAGTGGAGATTAATAATAGCGTTCATTCAGAAGAAGGAGCAAAGCTTTAGAGAGTAGAGTGAAAATGGAGTCTTTAATAAACGTGGAGAATTAAACCGGGAAGAAATAGTGCTTGAGTTGAAATTGGAAATTAGACCGTTAACATTTGACAATGTGTTAACATATTCAATAAATGACTTACAACCAAGCTGGGAAGAAGTTTATAAAAATAGCTATTAATACTATTAATCGTCTAAAAGATTCTATGAAGAATATAAAAATTGACATGACATTTGGAAATAAAGAAGGAGAATACATATATGAAAATATGGAGTTAGTACTTACTCAATAGAGTTTGGCATCCTCCATGCAAAGGAGAGCGAATGAAGAAACTATTTACAGGAACATTTACACAGGTTGAAGAAGCAATTAGTGTTAATTTTGCTAAGAACACCATTAAAAATATAGAAAGATTAAACTTTTTAATGATAATTATATTCTTGGTTTTTTTTGTAGGGTTAGCGTCTTACGCTTTATTTGGAGTAAGTACTTATATTGGAACGCATATGAATGAATTGGTAGTAAGATTAGACGATAATAATGAATTTATAACCATTTTTTCAAACATTTGGTATATGCACATACAAGCTATGTTCATTCTAACCATTGTAATTGGCGTTTTATTATTTAGGAAAAAAAACAAAATAAAGGCAGCGTTTATCTATAATGTTTTTTTAAACATTTTTATATTATTTTTTCTACTTTATTTCTTTAAATTTACTCAATTGTTTGTATCTAGCTCGCCATTACGCACGATATATACCATATTGCTTATAGTTTTTTTATTATATACATTTGTCACTAGTTATAAAAATGCAATAGAAATGGTTCACGGAACAGCCAAAAAAAGGTCACGAGTGTTTTGATTACTATAGGAGGGGTATACTACTTATCAAAAGTAATCTTCCCAGAAGCAGAGGACTTAGAAACTAGATTAATTGGATCATTAGCAGAATTTCTCCCGCTATTTTCAATCTTTGGATCTCTTATTTTTTTGTATTTAAATAATGTAGCAATCAGGAATTATTACTTATTAATATATTCGGAGGAGTACAGGAAGAAATTTGGAATTGCTGAGGCAGATTGGTATGGGGAAAAGTATAAGGGTTAAATGTCATGAACACTTAAATACATATATTACCTATAATAAACCTGTCTACATCTTATTTTTTTCAAGAAAAGGGTGGGATTATGAAGCAAAACATATTTAAGGGATTGTTTTCTCAAGTGGAAGTTGCAGTAAGTGAAAGCTTTGCAAAGAATTCGATTAATACGATTAAGGAATTTAATTTATTAAAAGCATTCGCATTCATGGTTTTTTGTGTTGGATTAGGTTCATATGCTTTGTATGGGGTAAGTATCTATTTAGGAAACAACATGGATAAAACTACAATCCCGCTTGATGTAAATAATGAATTTATACCTGTTTTTTCAAGTATATGGTATATGCACATCCAGGCTCTATTAATTTCAATAGTTGTAATTATAGCTTTAGTGTATAAAGAAAAAAATAATGTAAAAGCATTTTTTTTCTATAACTTATTTTTTACGCTGTCTTTACTTTTATTTATGATTTTCGTTTTTAAAGTATCTCAATTATTTGTGAATGAATTTTGGTTACGGATGTTATATACGGTTTTATTTATATCTAGTATTGTATATATTTTTTTACGAAGCTATTATAATGCGAAGAAAATGGTATATGGCACAAAAAAGAAGAGGTCTGCTATAGTTGAATGGTTTAGCAGGAATAGAAAGAGTGTAATGAGTACGTTATTTGGCGTTTGGGGAATTTATTATTTAGCAAAAGTGATATTTCCAGAAACAGGGGATATTCAAACTAGGTTGTATGGGTCGTTAGCAGAGTTTGCTCCGCTAATATTGTGTTTGGTTTTATTTACCTTTCTATACCTTAATAGTGTTGTCATTAGAAGTTACTATTTATATAAGTATTCCGAACAGTTTAGGCAGAAGTTTGGAGTCGATAAGAAAGAGTGGTATGGGGAGAAATATCAGGGGTAAACGGATACGAGTTGTTATGAACATGTGATAAAAGGTTACATAGGTAATTGTATAAATGCAAATTTAAGCACGAAAAAAAAGCTAATGCCCCCAGTTTTATTACATCTACGAGCGCAATAGCATAAAATATGATTCGGTCAGAAAGCACGTAAATAACTGCAGGCTTTTGACGGCTGAATCATGGGGCTCTCCATATCAAGTATTAATTATTCATGCGCATGTATAGTGCACCACACATTATACATGCTGATACAGATAATTATAAATTTAAAATGAATTTAAATGTAAAATGTGAGTTTTGTGTAAGTAGGTGGAGATAGGATGAAGAGCATATTTACTGGGTCTTTTTCTCAAGTAGAAGAGACAATTAGTGAGAACTTTATGAAAGAGGCAATTAACACTATAAAAAAATTTAAAATGTATAAATTGATATTAGTATTTTTATTTTTTTCGGGTAGTTCTTATGCAGTCTATGGAGTAAGTTTTTTCTTTACTAACAATATAGATGATTTAGCAGTACCATTTGACAAAAATAATGAATTTATTTCTTTGTTTTCAAATATTTGGTATATACATATACAGGTTTTTATATTTTTTATCGCTGGATTGGTAGCTTTTTTATATAAAGAAAGAAATCATGCGAAAGGTTACTTTCTATTCAACTTTTTTTTATCTCTTGGTTGGTTACTATTTTTGCTTTTTGCTTTCAAATTCACACAATTAATGGTGAATAGCTATACATTACGTATGTTATATACGGCATTATTTCTATGTAGTATTATCTTCGTTTTTTATCAAAGCTATCAGAACGCAAAAAAAATGGTGTATGGTACGAAAAAGAAAAGATTAGCATTTGTTGAATGGCTAAGCAAAAACAGAAAAAATGTGTTAAGTATGCTATTTGGAGTTGGAGCTTTATATTATTTAACAAAAGTAATCTCTCCAGAAGTAGATGATTTAGAAACTAGAATTATGGGCTCATTAATTGAATTTGCGCCTTTAGCCGTCTGTTTATTATTTTTCACGTTTATATATTTAAATAGTAAACTAATAAGATCGTATTATTTATATAAGTGTTCCGAGGAGTTCAGGAAGAAATTTGGAATTGCTGAGACAGATTGGTATGGGGGGAAATATAAGGGTTAAATGTCATGAACACTAAAAGTGAGAATGGCAATAAACTTTTGCAATACATGTATTTTTCTAATAAACCTGTTTGCACCTTATTTTTCTTTAATCGGAAGTTTTCCTAGGTGGTTATGAAAAGGGTGAAAGGATGAAAAGCGTATTTAATGGATCATTTTCTCAAGTAGAAGAAACTGTTAGTGAGAGTTTTGCAAAGAATTCAATTAATACGATTAAGGGATTTAATTTATTAAAGGCATTCATATTCATGATTTTTTGTATTGGTTTAGCTTCATATGCTTTGTATGGGGCAAGTATCTATATAAGTAATATTATGAATCAAGCTACAATACCATTAGATCAAAATAATGAATTTATCACTATATTTGATAATATCTGGTATATGCACATTCAGTCTATTTTAATACTAACAGTAGTGATTGGTACATTAGTATATAGAAAGAAAGATAATATTAAAAGTTTTTTTGTATACAATACATTTTTGACTATATTTCTACTTTTATTTATGATTTTCTTTTTTAAAGTAATGCAATTGCTAGTATATAGTTCATCATTACGTTTGATCTATACAGGGTTATTTATGATTAGTTATCTATATATCTTTGTGAAAAGTTACCAAAAAGCAAAAAAAATGGTGTATGGTACAAAGAAGAAAAGATCATCATTAATTGAGTGGTTTAGCAGAAATAGAAAAAATATTACTAGTTTTTTAATCGGTGTTGGGGGCTTGTATTACCTATCAAAAGTTATTTTTATGGAGGCAAATGACTTAGAAACAAGAATTATTGGATCATTGATTGATTTTCTGCCTTTAATTGTATGTTTCGCATCTTTTTCATTCTTATATTTTAACAGTGTTGCAATAAGAAGTTATTATTTATATAAGTATTCTGAACAGTTTAGGCAGAAGTTTGGAGTCGATAAGAAAGATTGGTATGGGGAGAAATATCAGGGGTAAACGGATACGAGTTGTTATGAACATGTGATAAAAGGTTACATAGGTAACTGTATAAATGCAAATTTAAGCACGAAAAAAAGCTAATGCCCCCAGTTTTATTACATCTACGAGCGTAATAGCATAAAATATGATTCGGTCAGAAAGCACGTAAATAACTGCAGGCTTTTGACGGCTGAATCATGGGGCTCTCCATATCAAGTATTAATTATTCATGCGCATGTGTATAGTGCCCCACACATTATACATGCTGATACAGATAATTATAAATTTAAAATGAATTTAAATGTAAAATGTGAGTTTTGTGTAAGTAGGTGGAGAGGTAGGATGAAGAGCATATTTACTGGGTCTTTTTCTCAAGTGGAAGAGACAATTAGCGATAATTTTATGAAAGCTTCAATTAAAACTGTAAACGATTTTAAATTTTATAAATTATTCATATTAATTCTATTTTTTTCGGGTGCTTCTTATGTTTTTTATGGAGT
This sequence comes from Virgibacillus chiguensis, assembly GCF_900129865.1. Lineage (GTDB taxonomy): Bacteria > Bacillota > Bacilli > Bacillales > Amphibacillaceae > Virgibacillus > Virgibacillus chiguensis. The sequence goes on along the minus strand of NZ_FQXD01000002.1, from coordinate 329,243 downwards.
AAGCTTTTACTTAACTAACAATATAGATGATTTTGCAATACCGCTGGATAGTAATAATGAATTTATTCCTGTCTTTTCTAGTATATGGTATATACATATACAGTCTTTTCTATTTTTTATAGCTGGGTTGGCAGCTTTTATATATAAAAAAAGAAATCATGTGAAAGGTTTTTTTCTATTAAACATTTTTTTATCGCTTGGTTGGTTACTATTTTTACTTTTCACTTTTAAACTTACACAATTAATGGTAAATAGTTATATATTACGTATATTATATACGGTATTACTTATATGTAGTTTTATTTTTGTTTTTTATCAAAGCTATCAAAATGCGAAGAAAATGGTGTATGGTACGAAAAAGAAAAGGTTAGCATTTGTTGAATGGCTAAGCACAAATAGGAAAAATGTTACAAGTGTATTATTTGGAGTTGGAGCTTTATTTTTATTAACGAAAGTTATCTCTCCAGAAGTAGCTGATTTAGAAACTAGAATAATGGGCTCATTAATTGATTTTGCCCCTTTATTCGTATGTTTAATAATTTCTACGTTTTTATATTTAAATAGTGTAGTTATAAGAGCATATTATTTATACAAGTACTCGGAGAAATTCAGGAAGAAATTTGGAATTATTGAGGCAGATTGGTATGGGGAAAAATATAAGGGTTAAATGTCATGAACACTAAAAATGAATATGGTAATAAACTTTTGCAATACATGTATTTTTCTAATAAACCTATTTACATATTATTTTTCCTTAATTGCAAGTTTTCATAAGGTAATTATGAAAAGGGTGGGATTATGAAGCAAAACATATTTAAGGGATCATTTTCTCAAGTGGAAGGTGCAGTAAGTGAGAGCTTTGCAAAGAATTCGATTAATATGGTTAAACGATTTAAAACTATAAAGGCAATTGCCTTTATTGTGTTTTTTATTGGTTTAGGCTCCTATGCTTACTATGGTCTAAGTGTTTTTATGATTAATAATATGGATAGAGGTACAATTCCATTGGATGTAAATAATGAATTCATTCCTGTTTTTTCAAGTATATGGTACATGCACATACAGGCTATGTTAGTTTTAGTAGCTGCTTTAGCAGCATACATTTATAGAGAAAAAAATAATATTAAAGGTGTTTTTATATATAATGTATTTTTAACTATAGCTATGTTGTTATTTTTTACTTTTTCATTTAAGTTAGCGCAATTAATTGTGAATAATTTTTACTTAAGAATGACTTATACCATCTTATTTGTAATTAGCTATCTATATGTTTTTTTTCGAAGCTATCAAAACGCAAAAGAGATGGTATATGGTACCAAAAAGAAAAGATCAGAATTTGTGGAATGGTTTAGCCAAAATAGAAAAAATGTTACAAGTATACTATTTGGAGTTGGAGGTTTATATTATTTAACGAAAGTTATTTTCTCTGAGGCAAATGATTTAGAAACAAAAATTATGGGCTCATTAATTGATTTTGCACCTTTAGCTGTATGTTTAGCATCCCTATTATTTTTATATTTTAACAGTGTCGCAATAAGAAGTTACTATTTATACAAGTACATGGATAAATTTAGGCAGAAATTTGGAGTTGCTGAGGCAGAATGGTATGGGCAGAAATACAAGCCGTAAATTGGTAGTAAGAAAAAGGGCTGCATATTCCAGCCCCCGCGTATTCAAAATGGATTCAAACCTGCCAAGGTCGCTTTGTTTTCGTTTTTGATCCAATAGGTGTTGAGGGCAAATGTTGTTTTTTGATTAATTGTGGTTTCATTCCGCGTTCAATTTGTTTCTTTACGGTTTGGTCCATTTGAAAGATAATGGGTGGTTTAAATACCCGCTTGGAAGCAGCATGACAAGTTGGGCAGGTCGTTATTTGTTTATTACCTTTTATACTTTGATGCCACTCTGAAAATTCACCACATAATTGGCAGTTAAAAGTATAAGTGACCATGAGTCCACCTCCGTTACAATGGTAAGATATTCTTCGTAAATATTTCTTTTGGTATGCCAACTGTTGCGCAAGTATTAGGTATGTCAACAACTCCTGCTAAATGCCCTTGTACTGGTGCAGCAGATAAAAGCATATAGGCTTGTTCTCCAGTGTATCCTTGCGCCTTTAGAAAATCAATGGCATTTAAACATGCGTTGCGGTAGGCGACATTGGCATCTAAATAAGTTTGTTTTCCGTTTGGCTCAACGGATACGCCTTGGAAGACAATATATTCGTTATAATGTGGGTTTACTGGACCTGGTTGATAGACAGGGTTTGTTTTTATTTGATATTTCGCCATACCACCTTTGATAACATCCACACGTAATTCAATCCACCCAGACATTTCTATTCCACCACAAAAGGTGATTTCCCCATCACCTTGTGAGAAATGGAGGTCTCCTACAGATAATTTCGCCCCTTCAACAAATACTGGAAAATATACACGAGAACCTTTAGACAGGTCTTTTATATCGCAATTGCCACCATTCTCGCGAGGAGGAACAGTTCTAGCCCCTTCCTTGGCTATTCGGTCGAAGTTAGAACCAGTTACATTACCCAAAACAACGCTTTCTTCTGTTGGTGGATTAGCAAGTGGAGGGACTCGTTCTGGATTAGAAGCAATTAATTCTTTTTCCCGTCTATTCCATTCGTTTAAAAGTTCTTGAGAGGGAGCTACACCCATGAGCCCAGGATGAATTAATCCTGCAAATTTGACATTAGGTATATGTCTTGAAGTAGTGTAAATACCGTGAAAGTCCCAAATAGATTTTGCGGCTTCTGGATAATAATCGGTTAAGAAGCTCCCGCCATTGTCTTTTGCAAAAATGCCGTTAAAGCCCCATGGCTGCTCTCCGAAAGTGCCAATATCAAGAATGTCAACGACCAGCAAGTCACCGGGCTCCACACCATTTACATATACTGGTCCACTTAGTACATGTACACGCTCTAAATTAACTTTACGAATATCAGAGGGGTCATCATTATTTTTAATTTGACCATCTGTCCATTCTAAACACTCCATACGAAAGGATTCCCCTGGATCTACTGCAAATGCAGCAGGTATATCAGGGTGCCAACGATTATGTCCAGGTATGTCTTGTTTATCCATTGACTTATTCAAATCAACCTTGAATAACGTTTCCATAAACCCAACTCCTCATCTAATTGTTATGGTGAAACAAGCAGTTTCTGAAAAAATGATGAAAAATTCAAAAATATTAACCAAAGTATAACGGAACATAGTATGAAGTTCAAGAAGTAATTTTGAAAGGAGTTTTTGGAGGTTAAAAGGTGCGTTATCAAGTTCACAGCTAAACAAGCTGCTGACATCAAAAGCTTAAAGATGTAGAACAATTTCGATATGTGATGGTATTTTAGTGATCCTAAAGTCCTTGACAAATTGATCGAATAAACAAAATGTCATAGAAAATTGCTAAATATATACAAAAATGGCTTGACTCTAATGCTATGCTTATATAGAGTGAATAATGCTTTTATAAAACTATTCCACGGGAGTGAAGGCAATGAAAGCAGCAATTTGGTATGCAAAGAAGGATATTCGTGTTGAAGAAGTTGATGAACCAACAGTTCATGCGGGGGATGTGAAAATTAGGGTAGCTTGGGCTGGTATTTGTGGAAGTGATCTCCATGAATATGTTGCTGGGCCCATTACGATTCCAGCAGATACTCCTCATCCATTAACGAAAAGAACGGCACCAGTTATTATGGGACATGAATTTGCTGGAGAGGTAGTAGAAGTTGGAAAAGATGTTACGCAAGTATCGGTAGGTGATCGAGTCACGGTGGAGCCAATGATTACTTGTGGGAAATGTAAAGCTTGCCGCCAAGGTCGTTATAACCTTTGTGAAGTTATTGCAGCTTTTGGTATGTCTGGTGTTGGTGGAGGTTTTTCTGAATATACCGTTGTTTCGGAGAACATGATCCATAAAATTCCTGAACATATGAGCTATGAGTTAGCTGCTTTGGTTGAACCTACAGCAGTTGCCATGCATGCAGTAAAACTTAGTCACTTAAAAGTAGGTGATACAGTGGCTGTTTTTGGAGCAGGTCCAATAGGGTTATTAACGATACAAGCAAGCTTTCTAGCTGGAGCAAAAAAGGTATTTGCGATTGAATTATCAGAAGAGCGAAGAAAAGTTGCTACTAAGCTAGGGGCAGTGGCTATTCATCCAGCAGAGACAAATGTTGCCGAAGACATTATGAAGCAAACCAATGGAGAAGGCGCAGATGTTAGCTTTGAGGCTACAGGCGTTCCGATAGTATTAGAACAAGCTGTCAACAGCACGAAAATGGGCGGAGAAATTGTTATTGAAAGTTTATGGGAATCCAAACCGAAATTGGATGCTAATAGCTTTGTTTTTAAAGAACTCCATTTAGTCGGATCGATCGGTTATCGCAATATTTTCCCGACAGTGATTGAGTTAATAGCTGATGGTAAGCTTGATGTAAGCGATTTAATAACGAAAAAAATTACATTAGATAACATCGTGGAGGAAGGGTTTGAATCACTTCTTCAAGAAAAAGCGCAAGTGAAAATATTGATCGAACCTTAGGAAAACTTTAAAATCATATTTTAGCGCAGTTTTAAACAACTGCTTAAACATAGCAACTTCGCCTTATGAGTATACAGAAAGAAATCCCCAAAACGGGATAGCTAATAAATATAAACAACACCAGCTATTTATCTGGTGTTGTTTATGCATGTTTTTTTGTATAGCTACGATAATAAAAGAATCCAATGATCCCCCATAATCCCATAAAAAGGAGAGAAGGTGTACTTAGTTTCCCAGGTGATTGTGGGAGAATTAAAAGTAGAATAAAACTAATACTTATCATAATTCCTATGAACGTTAGCCATTGATCCCATTTTGTTGTCGCATACTTATAACTAATCAAGCATACGTAGAAATACGCAATAGCAGCTAAAAATGATGACATATCGACAATGTAAATAATCACTTCTCTGCCAAACCAAGGAGCAAGCAGACTGATTGCAGTGATAAATAGAACACTATTTACTGGTACGGCGTTACGGGTCAGTTTCTTATATTTAGGGTGACATAGCTTATAAACAGATAACGAAGCTAGTAATCGACTGCTACTAATCATGAATCCATTAATTCCTCCAGATACAGCAGTCATTAGGGCAATAATCAATAACAGAAATCCGATGCTTCCAACATGGGTTAAAACTGCTTCGCCTAGGGCCCAATCTAATTGTTTTGCTTGATCAGGAGAAAAAGCAAGGGCAGTTACAATTGTTAATATACTGTACGCAACTACTCCAGAAAAAACGGAAATAATGGCTATCCATGTCGCTTTTTCAGGTTTGAATTTTAACTGAGTTGCTACTTGAGGAATAATATCAAATCCCACAAATAGAAACGGAATGATGGCAACGACTTTGGCTATTTCTGACAGGTTCAACGTATAGTTTTTTATATAATTCGTGGAAATAGTAGCTGAACCAGTATCAAATAGCATGGCAATAAAAACAATGGCAATATTAATGATTAAAAATAATACCATTACGTTTTGAACATTGGAGCTTTTTCGTAAACCTCTGATATTTAGGATGGCAAATAATATAAGCACCATGCTTGCTATGAGTACTTCCGATAAATATACAGGGTACCCAGCAATATCGTAAAGATAGAACCATTCTACGTTCGTTCCAAATAATATTTTAACAATTAAAACAAAAGCTGTGGCATTCAAAGGGACGATGCTTAAATAACAAAGGATTAAAGACCAGCCAACAATAAAGCCATGCATTTTCCCTAGGTTTTTAAACGTATAAGAAAAGCCGCCTCCATCTTCAGCGTGTTGCTGCATCATAATATGATAACCCTTTTGAATGAAAATAATGGCAAATCCGCCTAACAGTAAACCAATCGTTGTATTAATAACGCCAGACTCTGGAAGAAATTTAATGCCGGGAAGCGTAAATGCTCCCCAGCCGATAATGGAACCTAATACTAAGCTTAATATATCAAAGCGATTTAATGTCGTTTTCATAACGTTTTATCGTTACTTAAAGTTATACGCAGTGACGATTTTTTCTCTTCCAGTTACTTGATCATTATAATACTCATATAAACAAATTCCTAGAAAAGATCCTGATATATTATACACATTGGTATAGCCCAAGTGCTGTAATGCCATCACTGCATTATAGCTACGCTGTGCAGAACGACAGTGCACGTATACAGGCTCGTTTTGTGGGATTTCATCTAGTCGATCTCTAAATTCGCTTAAAGGTATGTTCACTGCATTTTTCAAATGACCGCGTTCGTATTCATGTTTTTCTCTAGCGTCCATAATAAAAGCGTTACTTTCTACTAATTCACGTACGTTTGTTACCGGAACTTGCTTGAATTCGCCGTTTAAACGATTGAGCGCAACTAATGCTGCAAAGTTAACGACATCTTTCGCTGTTCCGAACATTGGAGAATAACAAAGCTCCAGCTCTTTTAAATCTTCTAATGTTCCACCCATCGTAATCATCGTCGCAATGACGTCGACGCGTTTATCAACGTTGCCTTTGCCAATGGCTTGAGCACCAAGTATTTTTCCTGTTGGATATTCATAAATTAATTTAAAATGAATCGGATGACTTTCCGGCATTAAGCCAACTTTATCATTTGGAATAATATAAACAAAATCATAAGAAATACCCGCATTTTTAGCTTCTTTTTCATTTAATCCAGTAGCCGCAGCATTTAAATCGAACACATGGATACAAGAAGAACCAATAACTCCCGTGTTGCGATGTGGAATTCGGTTCATATGGTCAGCAGCAGCTCGAGCTTGACGTTGCGCAGGTCCTGCTAGAGCTAGTCTAGTAGGCTTGTGGGTCTGTTTATGATACACCTCAATGGCATCTCCAACTGCATATATATCAGAATCGTTTGTGACGTAATTATGATCCACTTTAATGCCGCCAGTTTGTCCGATTTCAAGACCAGCTTGCTCTGCTAAAGTAGTTTCTGGCTTTACACCAATAGCAAGCACGACAGCGTCTGCTGCTAGTTTTTTACCAGATTGCAGTTCAATTTCATTTGTTTCTATTTTTGCTAAGCCATCACCTACAACTAAGTTCACACCTTGATCGATCATTTCTTTATGCAAGATTTGCGCCATATCGTAATCGAAAGGAGCCATAACTTGATTACTAAATTCAATTAACGATACGTCCAATCCAGCTAAGCGAAGATTTTCTGCAACTTCAATACCAATAAATCCACCACCAATGACAGCTACTTGCTTTACGGTATCTTGTTTGACATATGCATCTAATTTAGCAATATCAACTACGTTTCGTACGGTAAACACATGGTCCATTTCTGTTCCAGGTATAGACGGAACAATAGGGTTTGCTCCAGGAGAGAGGACGAGTTTATCATAACTTTCATCGTAACTTTCCCCAGTTAGCACATTTTTCACTGTAATCGTTTTATTCCTACGATTAATAGAAATCACGTCACTATTTACACGTGCCTCGATATTGTATTGTTTTTTGAATTGGGCTGGGTTCATTAGGACTAGATCATCGCTATTTTCAACAATGCCACTTAAGTGAAATGGCAATGCACAGTTTGAAAAGGACACATGAGGGCCTCGCTCAAACATAATCACTTCAGCGTGTTCGTCTAATCTTCTAGCTCTTGCTGCAGCTGAAGCGCCACCGGCAACACCGCCGATAACAACAATTTTTTTATTCATCTTCATTCTCCTTTTTACACATAGTACAATGCATCACATCATTCAAATACTACTTTCATTTGTGAATCAGATAACATTTAAGTTTAAAGCAATCATACCAAAAAAATCACTTTTTGTACATATACCCGTATCGGTAATTTCTCTGTCGTTAAAAAAATTTAAATTTTGCTCACAAATACTAATTTTTTAGTACTACATGAAGTATAGATCTTTGTATTTATTGTTTTAAGCTTTTAATATAAAAGCTTGGGCGATAGCCAAGCAAAAACATAGGCTCCTTCAAAAAATGGATGATTAAAATAAACGTTTAGCTAGCATATTACCGATAATACCGCCTAATGCTAAAAAGATAAAGAATATCCAACCTGATAGGGAGAAGTTTGCAATTGGAGTAAATAACGCTCCGACATTACATCCATTGGCAAGTCTTGTGCCAAGTCCCATAGTAATCCCACCTAAAGCAAATAGAGCTGCTTCTCTCTTTTGAATATGAGCACCTTGTAAAAACATTGTTTTCATTTTCCCAGCTGTTAATAAATAGATCACCGTTCCTACTAAGATACCAAAGTTTTGGACAGATATTGGATGCTCGAAGAAAGGCAATACAAACGGTTCAGCTGACATTTTAGTAAAGGAAGCAACGGATTCTGGCGAAACTCCTAAGAACATTACTATTTTTCCAAACCAAATACCAAACGGAGTAGAAGCTCCCCAGCCAGCTTTTGTAACGCCCATTAGTAATACGAATAATACACTAATTACAATTGCTCCTTGTTTCAGAGACCATGGTTTAATAAAAACACGGTTGTAAGTTGCTTGGCTGAATAGTTTATAATCTTTACTATCAAATGTATCCGGTTGCTCTTGTAATTTTTCTGTTTCATGTTCCATATATCGATTTTGTTGCTTTCTTTTTCTTTCATAACGATAGGCAAAATAGACGGTTATTCCACAGAAGAGTGCAGTAAGTAAAATTGCTCCAACATATCCGTTTAGACCATCCCATTTAAAAAGATCCGGTAAGAATACGCCGCCTTGTAGTTGGCTCCCTATAGAGGTAGAAAACCATGAATCAGAAACCCAACTAGCCGTATGCTGAATTGGAAATCCAATAAAAATGCCAATACCAAAAAATAAAAGGGTGATTAGTGCTCTAGGAAAACCTGTCGCTAAATCGGTTAACACACCTGATGCACAGCATGAAGAGAAGGCCATGCCAAATCCGAACAACAATCCACCTGCAATTAAACCAACATTAATTGGGTTAATCCATAAATCGTAGTTTGTAGGGTTAGAATACAATAAAAATGTAGTCGTTGCTAACGTAGTAACAAAAAACATTAATGCCATCGCTCGAAGCAATTTTGTTGAACCAGTGGCATAAGCGCGATTAATGCTTCCAGCAAAACCGGTATAAGCACGTGTTAACGTATACCCAAGCCCCACCCCAATGAGTAGTCTAAAAAATAACATATCTGTCTTTAGAAGTACGCTGCCTAAAATAAAAACGGATATAATAGCAACAATTCCTAATACGTACTCTAATTTTAGCAACTGATTACTTTGGATCGATTGCTGTTTTTTTATTTCTGCTTCCATAAGTAAAACCCCTTCCTTTTAAATGTGAATTATTTCACATTATTATTATATAGATAGGGGGGTAATTTTTCAAGACAATAACCCTTACATTCAATAATTGTTCATATGTTACCAAGCAATTCCTATAGGATTGTGCGTGAAAGAAAAACAGCATGCTATATAAGCATACTGTTCTCGATTGTTCATACATAAAGACAGAAAATGCTCAAATATACGTAACATCCTTTATGCAGCTCGTTTTCGTTCTGATTTATCAACAACTGTCGCCCCAACGATATCTCCAATGACATTTGAAGCAGTACCAGCCATTCCAATTAACGCATCTACTCCGGCAATTAAAGCGACGATTTCAAGTGGTAAGCCGAACATGCTTAGTACAGCTGATAAGGTTACTAAGCCTGCCGCAGGTACGCCTGCTGTCCCTATGGAGAGTAGAGTGCCGATCATAACAATGACTAGAAAATCTGTTGGTGAGAGGCTTAAATTAGTAATATTTGCTGCAAATACCAATGAAACACCCATTCTTAACGCCCCACCATCGGAATTGAAAACAGCACCAAGTGGAAGTGCAAAGTTCGCTGTTGTTTCCGAAATGCCTGCTTTTTTAGCTGAATTTATGGCAATAGGGAGGGAGGCAATACTACTAGATGTAAAGAATGCAGTGGTATAGGCTTCTTTCGTTTGCTTAAAGAAAGAAATGACAGGAACTTTGGCCAATTTTAAAAAGCCTGTATATACGAATACCCATAATAGTAAAATGCCTAAATAAAAAACCGCCGTAAATTTTAATAACGATTGGAAAGTGTCCCAACCTTGGCTTCCAAATGCAGTTGCACTAATAGCAAAAATTCCAATTGGGGCGTATAACAAGACTCCTTGCAAAATCTTGTAAAACATTTCATTGAGCGCGGTGAAAAAAGTATTTAATAAGTCACCGTATTCTTTCATTTTTTTGTCATTCCCATAGCGCATGGTAGAAATAGCAATGCCCATAATGACAGCAATAAATAAGATAGCCATGAGATCTCCAGATGTAAATGCAGTGAAAATATTTTTAGGCACAATTTGTAACAGTATATCTGAAAAGCTTGGTGTTTCAGGTTCTTCCACTTGCGTGTCTGGAAGCGTTAAGCTTGTACCTGGGTTGATCCATAAAGCTAATGCGAGGCCTATTAACACAGCGGCTGCAGTCGTAGCCATGTAGTATAACATTAATTTGCCACCCATACGACCGAGTTGATGAATTTTCATTTTATTTACTGCGAGCACCACTGTCAGGAAGATAACAGGAATAGCGACTAAACTTAGTAAGTGAATGAGCAACGTACCTAATGGTTCGAGAATATCTGTCTGATCTTGAAATATTAATCCGATAATGATTCCAGCAATGAAAGCTATAGTCATTTTAATGACAAATGAAGTCTGTTTATATTTTTTCCAGATATGCATAGTTAATAATCGCCTTCTTTATTTTAGATTTTTCCTAATAAACATGTGCAAGGCTCACCGCATGATCATAGATCATATCCTTGTGGAATGAAAGAAACCCGCCACTAAAAAGTTTGTACTTTCTATCGTACCAAAAAACAGCAGAGGTGACACCTTACAGAACTTCAAAACTTAAGTTAAACCCTGAAAATATTTTAAAAAATGCCCAATGGACGTATCTAGCTGTGCTGTTTATCTTAGTAAATATAAGAAAAGTTACAATGCACCATTGATTTTTATGTGCTCGCTTAGCACTTCTTGCTTGTAAGAAGCAATAAAAAAACTTGGCTTATCCATCAAGCTTTATGGTAAAAAACGCGCTTGGTTTGCTTGTACAATATTTTAAAGTTATACTCCCCTATAGCGTAAAAAAGGAATAAGTCAATATATATAATACCAATAAACATATCATTTGAAACATATTTTGAAAAAACTGTGACGAATAAACATTTTTCTACGTTTGCCATCGCTTTTCCTATGAATTTAGGTATAATAGGTTGGAAAGTGAGGAGAGATATGTGAAAAAGCTTTTATATTTTATTATTGTTGTTTCATTTATTGATACGTTTATTCAATTGCCCATCATAACTCCATATGCCAAGAGTCTAGGGGCTTCAAATATATTAACAGGTGCAATTGTAGCTGTCTATTCATTAACAAATATGTTCGGAAACATAGTAGGTGGACACTGGATTGACAAGTATGGCCGAAAGCGCATGCTGTTTATTGGTATGATCTCCGTGACGGTTATTTTATTGTTATACCCTCTTGCTGCTACAGGGATGCAGTTATTTATTATTCGATTATTACATGGACTTGCTGGTGGTTTTTTAATTCCTTCTGCTTTTGCGTATGTAGGTGACCAGACGAGGGTTGGTTCTAGAGGAAAAGCCATGGCTTTTACAGGTGCAGCGATTGGAATTGCAGCCATTGTAGGACCAGCTGTTGGTGGTGCTTTAGCTGCTCGCGGGCAGATAGAGTATGTGTTTCTATTCGTAGCAGGGTTGTTTTTCATGACGTCTTTTCTAGTCCTTCGCTATTTAGAAGAATCATTTATTTCCAGAGATAGATCCAAAGTCCATGTCAAGCATTTCATTCCATTATTAAAAAACCCTTTATTATTGCAAGCCTCCCTAGCAGCGTTTGCGTTAATGATTAGTAATGGAACATTAGCGTTTGCATTACCTTTAAAGGTGGAAGCGATTGGATTGGATACGAGTGCAACTGGAGCATTGTTGAGCACGTTCGGAATTATGGCAATAATAGTATTCTTAACTCCTATTAATCGAATTTATGATCGAGCGCAACCATTGACTTTAGTGGGGGCGGGTATATTATTAATAGGAAGTTCGATGCTGTTTTTAAGCTATATTACAGAATTTTGGTTAGGAATTTTAACTATGATTGTGTATGGGATCGGGTTTGCACTTGTTTTTCCTTCCATGAACCGTATGGTAGCAGAAAGTTCTACTCAAACAGACCGCGGAAAAGCATATGGCATATTTTATGCGTTTTTTTCATTAGGAGTTGTCGCTGGCTCTTCTATTTCCGGAGCAATTGCCGAGTGGTGGGGGATACCGTTTGTTTTTACTGCAATGGTGATGCTTGTCGTTTGCGCCATTCTTTTTATTATTGATCGTATTAAAAAAAGTAAAAGACATGAATGTTAGTAGACTAATAGGATAAAATATCCGCGGAAATAATAGTTATTTTCCGCGGATATTTTTCATGCGATAGATGAGTATAGAATCTTTAACGGTCTATCATATAAGAAAATGAGCCTAGCCATACACTTGTAATAAACATTCGATAGTGATAAAAGAAAGGTCATCCTTAGAGGCGACCAAGAATTTCTCTTTTATGCTACTGTACGGCTAGAGTGATTCGTAGTTTGCTAAAACATACGTAAGTTTCTGCTAGTCAAGTATATCTGTTTCAGCAATTTGCTCACTTTCAATCGTAAACAACTCTTTTAAAGACAATTCATGTTTGTTCGCATAGGTACGAACAAGGCATTCTCCAACACAATATCCTAGCATTTTTGGGTATAAATGTGATCCATACAGTAAGTGGTAGTATGTTTTTGATTCTGGCTCTAGTTCTTTTTTGGGTGCAATGTATTTGTTCCAAAATCGATGTAATACATCATCGCTATATTTTCCAATATAACTAGCTGTATGCTCTGCACCAAGCCGTTTGTAAACAGCGTATTCTGCCATTCCTTCTAAAATAATCGTATCTAATAACGTATACTTACTTTCTGGTTTATTATATTTTGTCAACCGGCAAACATGGTTGTACTCATGTGTTAAGAGCGCTCGAATCTCCATTTTAGTATTCCACTCGGATAGAAATAAGAAAATTTTATCGTTAAAGCTCAGCCCGGCTTTTCCATTAAATTCTTTTCGTAACTTATGATTGGCAGTATCAGATGGAAGAATAAAAATAGGAATGTTAGCTCCTTCCCAATCATATTGCAACTGTTGATAATCTTTTGCAACTATTTTCCATGTATTTGCCCCCTGCATCTTCTGTATTTGTTTTTTGGTTACTGCTGAACGACTCATGCCGAACATTGTCAGATGATGGAGAACGTCTTCTGCTTCCGCATTAGGAAAATATTTTTTTAATCGTTTGGCAATTTGGAGTGGTTGGTTATCGTCATGCAGCAGCCATTTATCCGTACGAATAACCCCCGCCATTTTTTCTGCACCTCCTTTGGAAAAAGTCACTTTGATAGCATATGCATGTCGGAAGAAATAGGGACTTGTATCGAATGTAATGAGGGGCGCATATATTAAATGCGTGGAGGTGAAGGTGTGAATTATTTGGAAAGTTTGGCTAAGCTTGGAGTAGGCGGCGCCCATCCAGGAGGGCTAAAGTTAACAAAAGAAATAGTAGCACAGCAATCTATTGATCATACAACTAAATTACTCGATATTGGGTGTGGCACAGGGCAGACGGCGGCTTTTATCGCGAATCAATATGCATGTTCTGTTACAGCAATGGATATCCATCCGATCATGGTGGAAAAAGCTAAGCAGAGATTTCTAGATGGCGAAGTTCCCATTTCCGTCGTTCAAGGTAATATAGAGCAGATGTGTTGGAGTGAGCAGTTTGATATTGTTCTTTCGGAATCTGTTTTAGCATTTACAAATATATCAAAATCGTTAACTTCTATTAGGAATGTTTTAAAATGTAATGGATGTTTCTTAGCTGTTGAAATAATGGTTGATGAAAGTGTGGGAGAGAGTGATAAGCATGCAATCGCATCATTTTATGGGTTCCGTCATTTATTAACAGAAACAGAATGGCGTGAAAAACTCTCTCAGTCTAGTTTTAAGCAAATTAATATTGAACAACCAAGCCTAAATCCATTACCTATAACGATAGATGAAGCACAAGATTTTCATTTTTCAAATTCAGAGATAGATGAGGCATTAGATATACTGCATCAACACCAAGCGTTGACGAAGAGGTATAAGGAGAAGCTTCCATATGCCGTATTTCGTTGCACGAAATAAAGCATCAGTAAATTTGTCGATCAAAGCCATGTTGCACACAAGATGTTGCTTGTTACGCTGTAATGATATCGTTTAAATGGCACTATTAGAAAAGGAGCATGGTGTGGTACTTAAAAGTTTAAAATTTCAATAGGATCTAGCCTTACTGGAATATAACTCTTCAATCAGTAGGCTTTTTTCTTTATTAAAGGGTGTTATTTGCATCCATCCATAAAAGCAAGATCGTGCTTCAATTTGTAAGTAATAGGATTATTAGAATAAGAATGACATTCTACATCCAGATAGGAACATCGTGTAAAATGAAAACTGGTTTGATGTTAGAATTTGCTTTATACTAAAATGGAAGGCAAATCATTGATACATAAATGGTTTTAAGGTATGTATTTTATTATAGAAAACTAGGTGAGAGCGAGTTACTAAACGCCACGCTAGGATAAGATTTTTTGCACTATAGGAAAATATAAAACCTCTATTATAGTATAAGCAAAGCGACATTATCGTCAAAAAGACGTAGCGATTTTCTGAATCGGATTGCTTAAGTATTTCTAGATGGTATTTCAGTTAAAAATACGCTTGTATACGGGGAGGAGTTTTAACGATGAAATTTTTTCATACAGCAGATTGGCATCTTGGTAAGCTTGTGCAAGGCGTACATATGACCAATGATCAAAGTTATATTTTAGAAAAATTTATTCAAGCTGTTGAAGAGGAACAGCCTGATGCTGTTATTATTGCAGGAGATTTATATGATCGAGCAGTACCGCCTACAGAAGCTGTGCATTTATTAGATGAAACGTTAGGTAAAATCGTCTTAGAGCTAAATATACCGGTTCTTGCAATTGCAGGTAACCATGATAGTCCGAGTAGGCTTGATTTTGGAAGTAAAATATTACGTGAAAATGGTTTGCATATTGCAGGGAACCTTTCAAAACCAATTAGGCCAGTAGTCTTACATGATGCGTATGGAGAAGTCCATGTCTACCTCATTCCCTACTGTGATCCAAGCATTGTACGTCATGTTTTTGGTAATGATACCGTTCGGACGCACAATGATGCCATGAAAATAATTATTCAACATATAGAAGCATCCATGGATCCAAATGCCAGACATGTATTTGTAGGACATGCTTTTGTGACCCCTTATGGGGAAAGCGAGGCGAATACTAGTGAATCAGAAAGACCATTGTCTATAGGGGGATCTGAATACGTAGAAGCTGATTTGTTTCATAGCTTTCACTATACTGCCTTAGGTCACCTTCATCAAGCGCATTATGTCAAAAGAAAAGAGATTCGTTATGCAGGTTCTCCTTTAAAATATTCGATCTCTGAAGAAAATCATCGCAAAGGTTTTTTTATTGTGAATGTAGATGGGAAAGGTGAAGTAGAAATTGAAAAACAGCTACTCCTACCGAAAAGAGAAATGCGAACAGTGGAAGGCGCATTAGATGATCTTTTACAGCAACCAATGAATGAAGACTATGTATTTATTAAACTGACAGATGAAACTCCTGTCTTATCACCGATGGAAAAACTCCGCTCTGTGTATCCAAATGCAATGCACGTTGAGAGGAAAACGTTTTTCACAACGCCTGATGCTTCTGAGAAGGAAAAAATGGTAGAACGAACAAAAATGTCAGATATGGAACTGTTTGAAGCTTTTTATAAAGAAGTGAAAGGAGAGGCTCCAGACGAGGAGACCGTAAAATTGTTTCAAGAAACCTTACATGATCTTTTAACAGAACAAGATGAGACAAAAGATGCCACTCATACACTTCAATAAGATAGAAGAAATAAAAAGCTGAACGGTTTGGGAAGGGTGAATACAATTGAGACCGATAAAATTAACCATGACTGCATTTGGTCCATACAAGGATAAGGAAGTTATTCATTTTGATGAACTCGGGAATCATCGTTTGTTTGTAATTGGTGGTAATACAGGAGCGGGAAAGACTACCATTTTTGACGCGATTTGTTTTGCGTTATATGGCGCTGCCAGTGGCCAAGATAGAGAAAATAATACGATGCTTCGAAGTGATTTTGCTGAAGATGATGTTCATACAGCTGTTGAACTTTTGTTTGAATTAAAAGGAGATCAGTATCGTGTTTTACGTCAATTGGGACATGTGAAAAAAGGGAATAAAACGAAAACGGGAGAACGATATGAGTTTTTTGAAGTCACGAATGACGGTGAAATACCTTGTGTAGATCGACAGATTGTTTCTGAAATTGATAAAAAAATAGAACAGCTAATTGGCCTCACGCAAGATCAGTTTAAACAAATTGTTATGCTTCCACAAGGTGAATTTCGTAAATTGTTAACGTCGCAAACGGAAAATAAGGAAGAAATTTTGCGACGATTGTTTAAAACGGAGACCTACCAAGCCATTGCAGAGCGATTCAGGCGAAAAAAATCAGCAGCAGAAGAAGCATTTATGCAAGCAGAGCAGGAACAAAAACAATATATAATGCAAATTCATACTTCCTTACCAATACGAGAGGACGCCGTACTTTTCCAAACGTTAGAGCAAGAAAGCTATAACATGCATCAAGTTTTGCGCGGTCTTGAAGAGGAATGTCGTTATTATCAATGGAAAATAGCAACAGATAAACAGAAATATGAGCAAGCATATCTTGCCCATGATAAAAAACAACAGGAATTTTATGAGGCAAAGGCTATAAATGAACGGTTTACAGAACTACAGCAAAAGCAAGCTCGTTTAAAAGACCTTGAACAACGAGAAGCGGAATATCAACAAAAAAAGCAAAAACTTACGCAAGCGGAATTTGCACAAGGAATTGTTCTCTTGGAGCAACAGAGAAATGATTGGCTAAAAGAGGAAGAAAGAAAAAAACGACAACTAGAAAATGGAAAGCATCACAAGCAGCGTGTCGATGAACAATTAAGTAATGTAAACAAACAATTAGAGGCTGAAGAAAAACGGGAGCCTGAGCGAGAAGAGGTTCGGAAAAAGCTAGATAGATTAAATAATTATTTACCTATTGTGGAACAAATTGATGAAATGAAACGGCAGTTAATGACGATAAAAAATCAAACAAAGCAGGCAGCTGATACCCTTTATGCTACAGAACAACTTTTGGGGAAGAAAAAGGACCAAATAGATCAAATGGAAAAGCATATGCATGAGCTTGACCAGTTTGTAGAGAAGCTTCCTGATAAACAGGAAAAATTAAATACGATGCGTGAGCAATTTAGGTTAGTACATGAATATCGTAAACTAATGGAACAGCAAATTTTGTTGAAAACCGAAGCGAAGCAAAAAGAAAAAATAGCTATCCAAATGAAAGGGCATTATAACAAACTTGAACAAACATGGATGGGTAACCAAGCCGTTTATTTAGCTGCCCATTTGCATGAAGGGAAGGCATGTCCGGTTTGTGGAAGTCTAGACCACCCGAGTAAAGCTACACAACAATGGGAGAAAGTGACGAAAGAGCAATTAGAAAAAGCGAGAAGAGAATTTGAGAGAGTCGACACAGCATATCGAGATGTACGTGGTAAGTTAAAAGCGAATCAAGAAAATGTTCGCGTAAAAGCAACTGAATTAGAAAAGCAGCATATAGCTAGCACAAATGTAAAACAAAAAGAGGAGCAACTTGCAACAGTTGGTAAAAAGCTAAATGCTGAGGTAGAAAGGCTAAGACAAGCACGTCATCAACGTGGAGAAAAGAAGCTTGCGCTTGAAAAACTTCAATCCGAATATAAAGCATTGGAAGCAAAGCAAAAAGAGCAACAGCAATTGGAGCAACAATTAAAGTTAACATTAGCACAAAAGCAGGCAGCTTATCAGGAAAGGATACAGTCTGTACCAGAGAGCATGCGTGTACTTGCAGACTTGAAAGAGCAAATTGCTAAAACAGCCACTCATTTAGAGCAACTAAAAAGTGCATGGGAAGCTATACAAAAAGAGCAACAGAAATGGAAACAGGAACAAACGAAAGTTCAATCAGAGCTCACGCAAGCCATGAAGCAGCTGGATGAAACGGTTAAAAAGCGAGAGAGTTCTGTCGACCAATTTTTACAAGCTTTAGAAAAGGAAGGTTTTTCCTCTGAAGCCACTTATCAAAAAGCAAAATTGCCTGAATCTGAACGGGTAGCATTGAAACAAGATTTAGAACAATACTATCAGTCTATATCTTCATTACGTGAACAGGTTCAAGAATTAGATGCTATGTTAGTAGGTAAGGAGAAGTTAGATGTAACTGTTATGCAACAGGATTTACATCGTTTAAAAGAGACGTACGAATTAGCTTTCAGTAGATGGAATGAATCCAAACAGTATGAACAAGAGGCAAAAGGGTTAAAGCAATCGGTACAAAAAGTATTGGAAAAAGTAACAAATTATGAACGTCAGTTGCAAAGAGTAGCTGATTTATATGATATGATTCGAGGTCAAAATCATCGAAAAGTCTCGTTTGAACGTTATTTGCAGATTGAATACTTAGAACAAATTATTGCTGCAGGAAATGAGCGGTTAAAAGAACTGTCAAATGGGCAATATGCCTTTATTCGTAGTGATCGTCAAGAATCATACGGGAGACAAAGTGGTCTCGCTCTTGATGTATATGATGCTTACACAGGCCAAACGAGAGATGTAAAAACTTTATCAGGAGGAGAGAAGTTTAACGCTTCCCTTAGCTTAGCGCTCGGAATGTCTGATGTGATTCAAAGCTTTCAAGGTGCTATTTCGATTGATACGATGTTTATTGATGAAGGTTTTGGTACGCTTGATGAAGAGGCATTGAATAAAGCAATTGATACGTTAGTCGATTTGCAGCAGTCAGGAAGAATGATTGGCATTATTTCTCATGTGCAAGAATTAAAAGCAATTTTTCCAGCTGTGCTTGAAGTAACGAAGTCCAAAGACGGCTCTAGCAGAACAAAATTTTTAATTAAATAGAGCTTTTTCCTTTAAGTTCGCTCGCTTTAAGAAGTTGCAGTATATACTGGATAAGTCAAAGTTATAGCATGGATGATGGCTCATTTTGAGCGAGCCATCATCGCTTTTGAAAATCACGCAAAGAGAGACTCTCTAGATGTTTAGGAAATGAAAGCGAGAATACACTTTACGAGAAACAGTAATGCAGCATTGGGGCTTCGCTTTTTGAATGATTCCGAAGTTGTTCATTATGTTGCAGGAAAGTACGTTTCTATAACTTAGCAATTTGTGATTTTTATTTACATTTAGGAAAGTATATAGTTCATAAGCAAAATGACAGCTTTTTGCTATAAGAATGGATGAAAATCCAAGTTTTTTTACTGGTGTTTCTGTTCGCTTTTTAAACTTTCCAATAATATATTAGCTATTATTCTACCAGCTGACTTAGGTGCTGTTTTGCCTGGTAAACCGAGCGCGTGCACGGTTTTTATCCCCCGTTTTTGTGCAGCTACGAAGTCTACGCCACCAGGTTTTGAAGCCAGGTCAATAATTACGGTAGAAATCGACATCTTGCTTAAATGTTCATCATCGATAGTTAAGGAAGGGATTGTATTGATACAGATAGCCATATCAGCTAGTAGCTTATGTAGTCGATTAGGTTTTATAGGAGTTAACCCCATTTCTGTAACCCTAGCTAAATCTGCATGGTTTCTAGCTACTACATATACGTTAGCACCGACTGCATGAAAAAGTCGTGCTACTGTTTTCCCCACTCTGCCAAATCCAAGCACACATACATTTGCGTTATGAATCGTTTCCTCTGTTTCTTCTATCGCAATTTTTAATGCCCCCTCTGCTGTTGGGATAGAATTATAAATCGCAATGTCGTCTCGATCAAATAATCGTATTAAACTTCGTTGTGCTGCTTTACACATTTCCTGTAAGTAATCATTTGCAGTTCCTGTATAAATGGTGCAATGATCAGGAGTAGAGGAAAGTATTTGTTCTGTAAGATAAAAGTGTCCATTTGCATACATGATTTCAACTTGGCCCCTTTCATCTGTCCCTGCAATAGGTAAAATAATCGCATCGATAATAGAAAGATCCATATGCTCTAATTTGGCATGCTTCACATTAGATTTATCAAATGAAACTGTATCAAATCCAATTAAATATAAGTTGTTTTCTAATTTAGCTAATGTTTCGATAACATGTATATATCTTTTATCCCCACCGATTACGAGAATATGCAGCATCGTATCATCTCCTTTTCGTATTTGGCCGATCGCCGGTTTTTGTGGCGAATGCTATTACTTGAAACTCTAAATTCTATACATAGTATAAGTGAAACAGGTTCACTTATTTATTGTATAATAGGACAACGTTTTATATGAAAGGTTTTTTACGATAAGAGTAATATTGTTGTATTTGGAGATAAGGGTTTACATACTCTTTTTTTTCAGAAATTTGGCAGGAGAATAAGCCTTCTAATTGAAGTTTTTTAAAGCAACAGAGCATGATGTAGGAAAAAACCTAGCGTTTGAGTGATTTTGCGTTGGGATGTTTAGAGCATTTGTTTATGGTAAATTAAAGATAGTAAAGCAAATCATATGAAAAGGAGATGTTTTTACTTATGACTACAGTTACATTAGGAAAATCAGATATCGTTGTTTATCCAATTGGGTTAGGTACCAATGCTGTCGGCGGGCATAATTTGTATCCAAATATGCTTGATGAGGAACAAGGAAAGAATGTTGTGCGTACAGCCTTAAATCAAGGGATTAATATGTTGGATACGGCATATATTTATGGACCCGAACGCTCTGAAGAGTTAACTGGTGAAGTGATGAAAGAATATAACCGGGAAGATATCGTGCTGGCAACAAAAGGAGCGCATAAATTTGTTGGTAATGAAGTGGTCATGGATAATTCACCAACTTTTTTGAAGCAGTCCGTCGAAGATAGTCTTCGCCGCTTGCAAACAGATTATATTGATTTATATTATATTCATTTTCCAGATCAAGATACACCAAAAGATGAGGCAGTTGGAGCGTTGAAAGAATTAAAAGATGAAGGGAAAATTCGTTCCATAGGTGTGTCTAATTTCACATTGGAACAATTGAAAGAAGCGAATAAAGATGGCTATGTAGACGTAGTACAAGGCGAATACAATTTACTAAAACGTGAGGCAGAAGATAGCTTTTTTCCTTATACTGAAAAAGAAAATATTACATTTATCCCTTATTTTCCACTGGAATCAGGCTTGCTTGCTGGAAAATATGCTAAAGATCAAACATTTACAGATTTACGAGCTGAAAATCCGAATTTCCAAGGTGATACATTTCATGAAAACCTTAAGAAAGTGGCGAAATTAAAACCAATTGCCGAGAAATATAACGAAGAAATTGCTCATATTGTTTTAGCATGGTATCTCACCCGTCCTTCTGTAGATGTCCTTATTCCAGGTGCCAAGCGGCCAGAACAAGTTGTTAGTAACAAACGTGCTGCTACGATTGCACTTGCCGCAGAGGATGTGCAGTTGATTAGCGATATTTTCACACCATAGGGAGGTTTGGTGGGGTATCGTACAAGTAAAATAACGGTGCTTTTTCTTACTTAACTCTTCAGGTGTTTGAAATTTCACGAAACCATTAATAAAGGCTAGTTGCTGAGAAGACCACCAGTGTTGGGTGTGAACTGGTGGTTTTGCATTATTGACATTCATACGCAAATTTCTGGTCAGGTCACCTCCTCATGTTGTCACTCATTTTTATTTCTCCATTAAGCATAGTGCCCACCAATTTTTTTGCTCCTTTCGATTGTAATGCCTGCATCTGTATAGCTAATGGCACGGAGAATGGAGGTAGGCCCATATTTTGCTCGGATCGCATCCATTGTATAGCCAATATCCTCTTTTTTCGTACGATTTTCAAATAGGCTCAGTTGTGTATCTTGTTTCGTATATAAATTGGTTAAAGTCACATATACTCGACGAATACTACTTCTACCATCGTAAAAACGAAAAAACAACCCCATACAAACATGATACATATCCATTGTGGCGTTAGTTGGTATAGAAATAGAAGTCGAACGGGAAAAGCCGCCCCCTGTTTCTTTTGAATAACTAATTCCAAGTTGAATGGTTTTTCCTGCCATCTGAACGGTTCTTGCTCTTCGGCATACTTCTTCGCAAAGGTCCAGTATACAGACATGAACTTCTTCTTTTGCGTAATCGCGTAGTAATGCAATACCATGGCCAAACCCCTTTTGCTTTGTTTTCACAAAATTGCCGATAACGGGACTCAAATCAATCCCCCATGCATGCCAGTATAATTGCTCTCCCATAACCCCGAAACGTTTTCGTAGTCGTTGTAAGTCAAAACGCGCGAGTTGTCCTAATGTTATAATGCCCATTCGTTCGAGATTTTTCTTCATTCTACTTCCAATTCCCCAAATCGCCTCCACTGGAGCGGGCCACAGTTTTTGTTGTACATCCTCATATGTACATTCGGCAATGCCTTGTTTCTTTGCATGAATATCCATCACGACTTTAGCAAGAAACTTATTATCTCCAATACCAATGGAGCATGTAATGCCAAAACATTCTAGAATATCATGTTTAATCCGTTGCGCTATAGTTAGACGATTTCCAAATCGCCTTTGCAATCCGTTAACAGTAACCCATACTTCATCAACAGAATAGGGATGGATCGCCTCTTTTGGAACATATTGATAAAGTAATTTAGTTATTTCTGTGGACACTTCTAAATAGTCTGCCATATGTGCTGGAACAATATGTAGATCTGGATCCTTTGGTAGTTCAAAATAACGGCTGACATTACTCATTCCATATTTCTTTTTGAGTGCAGGAGAAGCAGCAAGTACAATACTACCTGAACGGTTGGGATCGCCTACAACAGCTAATAAAGTTTCCATTGGATCAAGCCCTAATTTAACCGCTTCTACACTGGCGTAGAAAGAACGCATATCGATGCATAAAACATCGTTACGGGGATAAACGGAATAATCCATCAAACATCATCCTCATTAGAAAAACTTGGGGTTATTGCTACAGCTTTATGGTGAAAGCCTATCAATGTAATGAAAAAGATTCTACACCTGAAAAGAACATTTGTTCTTATTATAAGCAGTTTTGCCCCATGTTACTAGTGGTATTTAATTCCAAACATCAACGTTTTGTTAAAAATGCAGTGCAATCTATATTTTAAAAATTATTTCAGTAAGCAGTGATAAATTTAACATGAAAAAAAGGATTGCCCTTCACCATATGGAAATAGTTATATACAAATTTACAAGCATGCGATAATAAATGAAGATAAGAGGGGAAATGTCTGGTGAAAGAAAGTATAGAAGCATATATAAAGAATGAGTCAAGATTACAAGGGGCACTGATAGGTATAAGTATAAGGGATGCAAATACCGGGAAAATGATTTATGAGCATATGGGAGATACGCGATTTCTTCCAGCCTCCAATATGAAACTACTAACAGCTGCGGCTAGCTTGAACGTGTTAGGGGAGAAGTACTGTTTTAGTACGGAGTTACGTACAGACGGAGTGATAGAAGGAGGAAAACTAAAGGGGAATTTATATGTAGTTGGTAAAGGGGATCCAACGTTACTGCCAGAAACGTATCAACGATTGGCTCAACAATTGCATGCATTAGAAATACATTTTATTGCAGGAAGTATAATTGGTGATGATACGTGGTATGATGCTGTTCGCTTGTCGCAGGATGTAATTTGGAATGATGAGACTTTTCATTATGCATCTTCCATCTCTGCATTAACTGTTTCACCAGATCATCGGTACGATGCAGGAAGTGTTTATGTGAAAATATTGCCTGAAAAATATGGAGATGATGCTAAGATATCTGTATCACCAAAAACAGCCTATATAGATGTGTTCAATACGATAAGGACAGGGAAAAAAGGGGGAGAAGAAGATGTTACCATGATAAGAGAGAGGAACGGAAATACGATTTATTTATCAGGAGAAATTCCAGAAGGTGGGGAGGGGGTGGAAGAATGGCTAGCCGTTTGGGAGCCAACTGATTACGCGCTACATATTTTTCAAGCAGCGTTAAAAAAGCAAGGAGTGTTCATAGAGGGGGGGATGTGTCGTGGGCAAGCCCCGGATAGTTCAACATTATTATATAAGCACCATTCTCCCGCTTTAAAGAAACTAATGCTTCCATTTATGAAAAATAGCAATAATACCATTGCGGAAATACTTGTAAAGGAAATGGGTAGACAAGTTTACGGAGAGGGCAGCTGGGAAAAAGGGTTGCAAGTTTTAGAACGGGAAATGGACGGCATAGGAATGAATTTGGAAACAATGGTTATTCGAGACGGTTCAGGTATATCACATATAAACATGATACCTGCGAACGAAGTAACCAAGCTACTATACAAAATTCAAAAAATAGACTGGTTTAATACATATTTACATGCGTTACCACATACTGTTGCACAAGAACCATGTATGCTCGGTACACTACAAGGGCGTATGGAAAAGCTTGATGTCAAGGCTAAAACAGGGACCATTTATGGTGTAAGTACGCTTTCCGGATATATGCACACTAAAAAGGATAATATCATCTTCTCTCTGTTATTAAATCATTTAGTAGATGAAGACGAAGGTAAAGAGATAGAGGATCGTATTTTACACATTATAGCAAGCGTATGATATAGTACTAGTTTGCACTTTAGTTTTATAAACGGAGGCTTTCGTCAAATCCTTATGAAGAAACCCTTCGTCTTTCTATGGAGGAAAAGCTATGGCAACAACTAATTTGAGAAATGTCTAGGGTTTTAGTCAGATTCATAAGGTAAAAGTTTTGAAAACCATCATCTGGGGAAAAGCAATAGCACCAATAATAAAGAAGGGGGTTTTCAAAATGACAGCAAGCCAAGTTGGATTTGCTTTTTTATATGTGGCCGCTTTTTTGCTCTTAGGAAAATGGGTGCGAGTAAGGGTTGCTTGGTTGCAGAATTTATTTTTACCAGCATCCATAATTGGAGGTTTTATAGCTTTAATGCTTGGACCGCAAGTGCTTGGGAAAATACTACATCTTTTTGTAGCAGAAGACTCTTTTTGGGTGAATGGGATTTTTCCGGAGCAAGTGACCGCAGTCTGGAGCGATTTACCGGGGTTATTCATTAACGTCGTTTTTGCTTCACTGTTTCTTGGAACTTCTATTCCAGGATTACGAAAGGTATGGGACTATGGTGGACCACAATTAGCTTTTGGCTGGACAATTGGCTGGGGTCAGTATGTGATAGGAATTCTGTTAGCTATACTTGTATTGAGTCCCGTATTCGGTCTGCCGCCGCTAACTGGTGCCCTTATTGAGGTAGCATTTGAAGGAGGACATGGGACAGCTGCTGGTTTAGCTGGAACATTTGAAGAAATTGGCTTTGCACAAGGATATGATTTGGCAGTAGGTCTTGCTACCATTGGGATATTATCAGGTGTAATTGTCGGCATTATTTTAATTAACTGGGCGGTACGAAAAGAAAAGACACATGTAATAAAAAATGTACAAGGTTTTTCAGATTTACGAAAGCAAGGAATTATGGAATTTGAAAATCGTGATCCGGCTGCTAAAATGACTGTACGACCAGAGTCTATTGAACCATTGTCGTTACATTTTGCGTTGGTTGGCTTAGCCGTATTAGTCGGGTACCTCCTTTTACAAGTTCTCATATGGCTAGAGTCGGTTATTATTACACCGTTTACAGACTCTACGTTTATGACTTATATCCCATTATTTCCACTTGCCATGATTGGCGGGATATTTGTCCAGAAATTTTTTAATAAAATAGATAACGCACAAATTGTAGATAGAAATATGATTAATCGCATTCAAGGATTTGCGTTAGATTTACTAATTTTAACGGCTATAGGTACAGTATCCATTGATGTAATAGGGGATTATATTGTTCCGTTTCTGTTACTAGCAATTACAGGGATAGTATGGAATGTGTTGGGATTTTTAATTTTAGCACCAAGAATGATTCCCTCTTATTGGTTCGAACGTGGAATTGGTGATTTTGGGCAATCGATGGGAATTACGGCAACAGGTCTATTATTGATGCGGATTGTAGACCCTAGAAGTGAAACACCTGCTTTTGAAGGTTTCGGTTATAAGCAACTTGTATATGAACCATTTCTTGGCGGGGGTCTCGTAACAGCTCTTTCTGTACCGCTGATTTACCAATTTGGAGCAATACCATTCCTTGTTTTTGCAATTATTATGTGTGTAATTGGTGCTCTGGTAGGCTTGTTATACTTTGGAAAAAGATGAGCATGTAAAAGATGAACATGTAAGGGAAAAAATTGACATCACTGATCTTTGGCTATTTTGTCCTTCTCATTGATTTTCTAATTTCCATTTTTTAACGATGTAAGTCATTAAATAAACAATCCGAACTTGTTTTGTCCACCATATGGTCCATTTCGTTCGGATTGTTTATGTTACAATTTAATAGGGGAAGTCTTAACCTTCATTTGACAATTTTAGTATATCCAATATTTTAAAGAAGATGCTAAGGAGGATAGCGACAATTGTTGCTAAACCCATACCTGATAAGGCAACGGAGCCAATCTGCACAGTCGTACCACTTACCCCAATTACTAATACAACGCTTGATAGGATTAAATTTTGCGAACGGTTATAATCTACGTTTGCTTCTACTAGCATGCGTAGTCCACTTGCTGCAATAATACCGAACAGTAATAAAGATATCCCTCCCATAACAGCGGTAGGAATAGAAGAAATCAGTGCTGCAAGTTTTCCTACAAATGACAATATAATAGCAAGAACTGCTGCCATACCAATGATCCATGTAGAGTACACTTTCGTGATTGCTAATACGCCGATATTTTCACCGTATGTTGTGTTAGGTGTAGAGCCGAAAAAGCTAGAAATAATGGTCGATATGCCATTACCTGCTAGTGAACGATCAAGACCAGGGTTTTTGGCAAGATCTTTTTTAACAATATTCCCTGTTACAAATAGATGACCGATATGTTCAGGTACAAGCACAATGGCTGCTGGTAAGATGGTTAAAACAGCTCCCCAATCAAATTTCATTTGATAAAATTCTGGCATGGAAAACCAGCTTGCTTCACGAACTGCTGAAAGATCTACTAATCCAAAAAAATAGGCGATGATATACCCTGAAATAATTCCGATTAAAATAGGGATGATTTTCAAAAAACCCCTTAACGTTACCCAACAAATAATTGTGATTAATAAAGTGAGTAAAGCGACGATAGCTGTGTCTGAGTTAATGGTCCATGATGCATCTGCTCCAACTGGTGCGATCCACCCAGCCATTTCAGCAGCAGTAGGTACAAGTTCTAATCCAATAACCGAAACAATAGCTCCCATAGCAGCAGGTGGGAAAATGATGTCAATCCAGCTTGTGCCAGCAAGTTTAACGATAAAGGCGACGATGCATAGAACAACACCGACAGCTAAAAAACCACCTAATACATAGCTGTAACCATCTCCACCAGCATAATCTGTAAGAACTGCTGTAACAGGTGAAATAAATGCAAAACTAGAGCCTAAATAGGCAGGAATTTTCCCTTTTGTAATTAATAAGTAAATTAATGTACCAACACCATTCATCATTAATATCGTTGCTGGATTGACCCCAAATAAAATGGGAACAAGTACCGTTGAGCCAAACATGGCGAATAAATGCTGGATACTAAGTGGTAAACTCGTTAACAAAGGTAAGCGCTCATCTACTTGTATTTCTTTATGTTGTGTCACGTTGTATTCCTCCTATTAATTTAACGGCTACCGTGCTGCATAAGAAAAGCACCCTGCCGTGTTTGTGCATGCAGGGTGCTTTATAAAAGAAAAACAAGCTTATTTCTTTTATCAACAGATTTCTATCTGTTTCACCTTGGCAGCCTCACGGGACTGAATTAAAGGTAACCGTATCAATTTATCCTTTGTATTATCCCAATTTATCTAGCATTTGTCAATATAGTTTTTAGATTTTATGTCATTTGCTTATTTTATTTCAATGAAATACTGCTATTAATAATCTAAAGTCTGTTTCTTAACTCTGTTTTTAAAATTTTTCCACTAGCTGTTTTTGGCAATTCTTCAACAATGGATATGTGGATAATATAGGAATCTTCAGAATGTTGCTTGCAAAAAGAAAGGAGGCTATCTTCAGATATGGTGTTTTCATTTTCGTTTAAAACGACAAAAGCGTGTGCAATTTCCCCTTTTTCTTTATGCGGTATAGGAACAACCGCTACTTCCTGTATAGATGGATGTTGCTGTAAAGTTTGCTCTAAGTAGGCTGTAGATATAGCACCTGTGGAATGAGGAATATCTTTTCTTGCTTCTTGTACATGAATACGCCCATTTTCATCTACTGTCCCTCTATCACCTGTGAGAATCCAACCATCTTCAAGTGTTTGCTGGTGTGCAGCATGCTGTAAGGCACCATTTCCTTTGACGATAATATCTCCAATTTCTTTCCCGTTAGGTGCTACATCTTCCCCTTTATGATTAATTACACGGACTTCCGTTTGTTCCATAAAAATCCCCACCTTGTTCCGTTTTTTCATAATATACGTTATTATGAAATTATAACACAAAATGTTGAAAGCGTTTAAAAAATAAGTTTAAATGGAGATGGAGTAGGAAATGGATGAAGAGAGTGAATAAATAACAGCAACTAATCAAGCTTGTCAGTATTTTTTAAAAGGTCAATATGTAAAAAGGAGGGAGAAAAGAATCTTCTTGTGAATGGCTTAAATATGAAATATTTGTTATGATAATTATATTGTAAATGAAGGATAAGCGTGTTGATGTCATTTTATTATATTTTATAAGAGGAGCGCTTTTTCCTACAATATAGAAGTAAGTTTATAGGAAGGTGGAAGTTTTTATGAGTCTAAATAAACCCAAAATAGTGGTGTTGGGGGCGGGTTATGCAGGGCTAACAACAACAAAACGCCTTATGCAAAAATTGTCTCCTGAACAAGCAGAAATAGTATTAGTTAACAAACATAATTATCATTATGAATCTACTTGGTTACATGAGGTTGCTGCAGGAACGATTAATCCAAATCAAGCTCGCGTTATAATTAGTGATGTTATTAATCCAAATAAAGTAAAGCTTGTCGTTGATGCTGTAACAAAAATCGATAAGGATAACCAACGTGTCATTTTAGAAAACAGTGAATTGGATTATGATTATCTTGTTGTTGCTCTTGGATTTGAATCAAATGATTTTGGAATTAAAGGCATGGCGGAGCACGCGTTTGCTATTGAAGATATTGATTCCAGTCGTGTAATTAGTGAACACATAGAATATCAATTTGCAAAATATAATTCAGGTGAAAGTGTTGATGAACATAGCTTGAATATTTTAGTTGGTGGTGCTGGCTTTACAGGAATAGAATTAGTTGGGGAACTTGCAGAACGTGTTCCACAATTATGTAAAAAATACGATATTGATCGTAATAAAGTAAGAATTATTAATGTAGAAGCAGCTCCATCTATTTTACCAATGTTTGATAAAGAGTTGGTTGAATATGCGAAGAAATCATTAGAAAATCGTGGCGTAGAAATTAAAATTGGCGCGCCAATTTCAGAATGTACAGAAGAAGGGTTCATTGTAGGAGAAGACAATGAACTGATTAAGGCTGGTACAATTATTTGGACAGGCGGCGTAAAAGGAAGTTCTGTGCTAGGAAAATCTGGCTTTGAACTTACGAAAGGAAAAGTAAATGTAGATAGTGACTTACGTATGTCTGGTGAGGAGAATATTTTTGTTATAGGTGACTGTTCTTGGGTTTGGGATCATAACGCAGATCGTCCGTATCCGCCAACTGCACAATTAGCTATGCAAGAAGCGGATGTGGTAGCTGCAAACTTGGTTGCTTTATTAAACAATGAGCCATTAACTGATTTTGTCTTTAAGAGTAAAGGAACAGTTGCATCACTTGGTCATTCCGATGGAATCGCAAATGTGTTTAATGACAATAAACTTAAAGGAAAAGCAGCAGCTGCGATGAAGAAAGTAGTAGATAATCGTTCTCTATACCTTATAGGTGGACCTAAGCTAGTACTTAAAAAAGGAAAATTTCGTCCATTTTAAGATGTTCACAGCCTAATATGATTTAAAACTTATGGGGAGGCTTACGAATATGAAAAATAAAACGTTATGTGGGATTTTCTTAGTTATTGCTTCGTTAATTGGGTATCGACTGTTAAGTGATTATATGGAAGAAACGAGAGATTTTAGGTAAAAAAACTACCTCACCTATTTTTAGGTGAGGTAGTTTTTTATACTATAGGAAAGCATAAAAATTTTTAGGGCGTTCAATATTGGTTGTCAAATAGAAGAAGTACATAGTTAAACGGAATGCATATTACTCTTTTTTAATAGCAGACATATGGTTTGATAAGAGTGATACCATGGGCTTAGGTTCATGTTGGGCAGGCAAATAATTCTATAATACCTACTTTATAAAATAAGTTTTTCTAATGATGACCCTTTTTTTGAATGACTTGCCCTTATTTTACTTATACTATAAATGGGAGGTCGTTCTTATAATGAGGTTCCTTGCTTGTGCGTTCATATTCGTATTGTTTTTATTACCAGTTGAGAAAGTTATAGCTAATGAAGTGCAAACAGAAGAAATTAAGATGAAACGTGTAGAAATGGATCAATATGCGCTAGAAAATGTAGAAAAACTTTTTATAAATGAATTAAAATTGGAAAGTCTAATGAAGTACTTAAATGAAAAGGTTTACCAGCCTCCAATAAATGCAAAATTAGACCGTAATGGGGAGGTTGTATCTGGAAAACCGGGGGTTTCTATAGATAGAAATCAGTTTCACATTGGATTTAGAGAAGCTTTTTATAATAAAGATATCCACGAATTTCAAGTTCCTGTAAAACCGATATACCCTCGTGTAGATAAAGCGCTATTAATCGAAATTAGTCAAAAACAATTAGGTAGTTATGTTACTCATTTTAGACAATCCAATAAGGAGAGAACCACGAATATTGAACTAGCTGCCAAAGCGATAGATAGCCATGTGGTGTTTCCTGGTGAGTTATTTTCATTTAATACAGTAGTAGGGGAGAGAACAGAGGAAAAAGGATATAAGCGTGCACCAGTTATTGTTAAAGGTGAATTAGCTGAAGATATTGGCGGTGGCATTTGTCAAGTATCGTCTACTTTATTTAATGCTGTTGATTTAAAGGGAATTGAAATTGTAGAAAGGTATGCTCATAGTAAAAATGTTCCCTATGTCCCGCCAGGAAAGGATGCAACCGTAAGTTGGTGGGGACCTGACTTTAGTTTTAAAAATAAGTATAATCAACCGCTTTTACTGCGAGCGAATGCGTTGGATGGGAAATTAGTAGTTCGTGTTTATTCCTCAGATATTGTTGAACATTTCCAGAAAAATTTTAAATAGCAAACAAGCCGAGCAAATAGCATTATTAGTTGTTCGGCTATGTCCTAGTCTAGGCAATTTTATACAATTTTGCAGCTATGGATAAACATACTATGTTATTTAGCCACGTCCGGTTTCAGCGCCCAGCAATTAGGCGACTTCACGAAATCGCCCTACGCTAAGTCATCATTGGTTCGTCAACACCGTCTCACCATAATTCCTAAAACTTTAGTCGCCTTCGTTCTAGTCGCTACATTGCTAACCGGGCGCCCCGAGCCTTTGTTCTTTACATACCATTAATCTTGTTTATGCGCCTCAATCTCGAAACTAATTTTTACATCGTCACTAAGTAAAACGCCACCAGTCTCTAAAGTTGTATTCCATGTTAGGTCAAAGTCTTTTCGGCTTATGGTAGTTTCTCCACTAAAGCCGGCAACCGTATTTCCACTCATCGGATCTTTACTTTGACCTTCAACAATAACCTCGAGGGTCACTGTTTTCGTCGTTCCTTTAAGTGTTAAATCTCCAATAACCTCATAATGGTTGTCAGATGTTTTTTTAATTTCTTTGGAAATAAATGTAGCTTTTGGATAATTTTCTACATCGAAAAAGTCAGCAGAGCGTAAATGGTCGTCCCGATCCTTATTTCTTGTATCCACACTACTTACGTCAATAGTAAGTTTAATTTCTGCATCTGTAAATTGATCTAAGTCAGCTTTGATCTCCCCATCAAATGAAATAAAATTTCCTTTTGCTTTTGAAATCATCATATGCTTAATTGAAAAGCCAATTTCGCTATGAACGGAGTCTACATTCCAAACCGATTTCGTCATAAAAACTATCCCTCCACAAATTAGTTGAATTACTATTATTATTACTTTATGTAACCTAGTGTAAAATAGAAACTTTATATTGTCAAGTAATTGATTGGATTTCTTGCACAAAAACGTTTGAAAAGGAGTGTCTTATTTTATCTGTACCCTTAGAAGTACGATAAAAAACGAACTAGTCTAGAGAAAATAGTTCTTTTAAGCAAGCTTTCGTTGTTTCTCATCTTCATTAAAATTGCATATTGATCTAGATTTATTCGTTCTTCAGTTATAAAATGTATGATATACCATGAAAAGTCTGGTATAATTTAATTCATAGTGAATTTTCTGAAAAATAAGGAGGGTTTTTTTGAAACCATTAAAGAATCTGACGTGGGACTTAGAAATTATTTTCCCTGGAGGAAGTAAATCTACGAAGTTTCGAGAACATTTAACAATCGTAGATCAAGAACTTGATAAGCTGGATGCTTACATAGATCAGCTTCAACCTAAGGCTACAAAGGAAAATATCGAGGCACTAGTAGATTTATGTGAGCAAATGGAAAGCACGACAAAATTGATGAGAGAGGCTTTTGCATTTATAAGTTGTTTACACGCACAGGATACAAATGATCAGCATGTACAACCTTTGCTTGGTGAGCGATCTCAATTGAATGCAAAATTTGGTGGAATACAAACAAAGCTAAAACAAAAACTTGGTGCAATAACAGAGGAAGATTGGAGCTTATTTTCACAGCACGAATCGTTACAAGAGATTATATTTGTGCTAGAAGAGTACCGAGAGCAGGCGCAAAACCTTTTACCTTTAGAACAAGAGGCCTTAATTAATGATTTAGCAAAGGATGGCTATCATGCATGGGGGCAAATGTACGATGTCATCGTTGGGAATATGGAAATTACGTTAGAAGAAAAAGGAAGTTTGCAACATTATTCGATTGGACAAGCAACCAATAAATTAACAGATCCGAATCGTCGTTTCCGTCAACACGTATTTACCAAACTATCAGCGGCTTGGGAGGAGCAAGCAGACTTATTTGGTCAAACAATAAATCATTTGGCTGGTTTTCGCTTAGAGACGTATAAGCATAGAGACTGGGAAAATGTGCTAAAAGAACCGCTAATGATTAATCGGATGAAACAAGAAACATTAGATGCTATGTGGACAGCAATTACAAAATATAAAGGACACTTTGTCCATTATCTAAATAAGAAGGCAGAGCTTCTCGATATTGATACATTAAGTATTTATGACGTAACTGCTCCAATCAGTGAAACAGTTCAAACCTATACATACGAAGAAGGAGCCAATTTTATTGTAGATCAGTTCCGAAAATTTAGCCCTAAAATGGCCGATTTTGCAGAAATGGCGTTTGAAAAGCGTTGGATTGAAGCAGAGGATCGACCAGGTAAACGCCCTGGCGGTTTTTGTACAAGCTTTCCGCACAGTGAGCAAACGCGAATTTTTATGACGTATTCTGGAACAGCTAGTAATATTGCTACCTTAGCACATGAATTAGGGCATGCCTATCATCAGCATGTGATGAATGATGTGAATGCTTTAAATCAAAGATATGCAATGAATGTGGCAGAAACTGCTTCTACCTTTGCGGAAATGATAGTTGCTGATGCCTCTTTACAAGCAGCAACTTCAAAAGAAGAGAAAAAAGCTTTACTAGAGGATAAGATTCAACGAAGTGTTGCATTTTTTATGAATATACATGCCCGCTTTTTATTTGAAACGCGTTTTTATGAGGAAAGAAAACAAGGAATAGTTTCTGTAGAGAGATTAAATCAGTTAATGGTGGAAGCTCAGAAAGAAGCATATTGTGAGACGCTTTCAGAATATGATCCTAATTTTTGGGCGTCTAAACTTCACTTTCATATTACTGGTGTACCATTTTATAATTTTCCATATACGTTCGGTTATTTATTTAGTAATGGCGTGTATGCAAAAGCTAAAAATGGAGAGGGAAGCTTTGAAGAAGCCTACATTTCGTTATTACGTGATACTGGTAGAATGACAGTGGAAGAGTTAGCTAAGAAGCATTTGAATGTAGATTTAACCAAAACCGCGTTTTGGGAAGAAGCTGTACATGAGTGCATGAAGGATGTAGATGAATTTATGAAATTAGTCTAGATTGCCCTTCTATGGCTCAATATTAACTTATAAAAAATGGAATGCATTAGGAGTTTGCACAGAGTGACGTTTTCTACCCCTTTTCATTTGTTATTTCTATTGAAAAACTCTGTTTGCAAATAAAGAAAAGTAATGTCAATAGGCGGCTCGTCTTCGTGGAGTTTCGTACTATTGACATTACTTTTTAAATTGTATTTATTTTATCACGGTCATCTAGTTTTGTTTACCAAATGCGAAAGCGTATTTCATAGATATAGGATAGACCTCTCTTCTGTAGTTAATGAACAGAACAGAACCAAATAAGTAACGCTTGCATAGGCTGTAACACACTATTCGTAGAGGAAGGTTAATGGTGGAGCTTTCTATATCTCACTATGTGTATGGTCTGTTTACGTTACTCATTATCATTACAATGATGATGCGAAAAGGAGTCGTTCTACCATCTTTATTGGGAACGTTTTTAATCGCATGGTTATACAAAGGAAGCATTGTTGAAGGGTTTACAGCAATTTTTCAAGCAAATTTAGTTGCTGCTAGAGAACTATTTAGCATTTTTTTAATTATTACGTTTATGCTTGCATTATTAAATTCATTACGAGATTTGGGAGCAGATAAACGCATGATAAAGCCAATGCAGAAAATCATGATAAATGGACATATTTCTTTCTTTGTTTTAGTCATTGCAACATACATTATCTCTCTATTCTTTTGGCCAACACCAGCAGTTCCGCTTATTTGTGCTTTACTAGTACCAGCAGCTATTCGCGCTGGCTTACCAGCAATTACTGCAGCGGTGGCTATTGCTATAGCTGGGCAAGGAATGGCTTTGTCCTCAGATTATATTGTGCAAGTTGCTCCAAGCTTATCTGCTGCTTCAGCTGGCGTACATACTGCAACAGTAGCAGAACAAGCTTTCATGCTTTCCTTAATTACTGGAGCTGTTGCAGTCAGCTTAGCATATCTATTTGCTCGTAATAAGATACGTAACGCTAATGATCCAATAAACTTAGAAGATTTAGCGAATATGCAGACTTCTCAAGATGGTCCTATTGAATCAAATAAGGAAATACAAACGAAATGGAGCAAGGTGTTTGCTGTTTTCGTACCCTTAGCATTAGTTGCAGTGGTTATTTACATGATATATGAAAAGTTTCATTTAGGAAGAAGGAGCGGTTTTGAAGGCGGTGATGGAGCAGCTTTTATCGGTGGTGTAGCTGTTATTCTGCTTTTGTTATCAACGTTAGCGCTTCGAAAAGAGAAAGCGCTGGACTATATTACTACGCATATTACAGATGGATTTGTATTTGCCTTCAAAGCTATGGGCCCTGTGATACCAATAGCTGGATTCTTTTTTTTAGGAAGTTCAAATTTTGCAGATGCCATATTAGGCATAGGAGAAGATGCACCAGCATTTTTGTTTGATTTAGTACAGTCCACACAGTCCTATTTACCTGAAAACCAATGGTTAGTGGCATTTAGTATTTTAATAATTGGTATGATTACTGGCTTAGATGGATCGGGTTTTTCTGGACTTCCACTAACAGGTGCTTTAGCGACTTCGTTGCCATCAAATGGCGTCGATGTGGCAACACTGGCTGCAATTGGACAGATGGGGTCTATATGGACAGGTGGAGGAGCGCTTATTGCCTGGTCATCACTCGTAGCGATTGCTGGATTTTGTGGTATTTCCGTCATGGAGCTTGTTAGAAAAAACTTTATCCCTGTTATCGTTGGCCTTGTGATAGCAACAACGATGGCAGTTTGGGTATTATGAACGTTTTAGCAAATGGTAATGATAGGGAGCAATGAATAATTTTTGGTTAATGTTCTATAAAAGTAGTGACTTGTAAAGAGTTTGGGGCACAAGCAAATACGATATAGCAAAGCCGAACAACTAAGATTATAATGGTTCGGCTTATTTGCATAATAGAAATTGATAAAACTTTAAGGTTTTACCAATAAGAAAAACGAATAGATGAAATATTTGTCGATAAGCCAAGCTTACTTTTAGGGTAACAACGAAGGTATAGGGGAATGACTTTGTTTATTTTTCAATGCATGGAGTGATGCTCCAACTCTTTCTCCCAGTAAATAAGTAATAATTTAATTCTGTTTTTTCTAAATATTTTACATTTAAAATATTTTTAGATAAAATGTACTAAATTAAAGCGTTTGCGCATAAAGGTTAACAAGATCGTTTTCATAAAAAAAGGGGGGAATATATGTCTGGTATATTGGTAGCTGTTATTGGTATCGTTGTTTTTGCATTAGGATATCGGTATTATTCGAAATTTGTAGCTGAGAAAATTTTCCGATTAGACCCAAACTATGTTACACCCGCGCATCAATATAAAGATGGAGTAGACTTTGTTCCGACAAATAAGTTCGTATTATGGGGGCATCACTTTACTTCAGTTGCTGGAGCAGCGCCTATTTTGGGACCTGCTATAGCTGTATATTGGGGATGGTTACCAGCATTTTTATGGGTTATTCTAGGAACGGTATTTGCTGCAGGGGTTCATGATTTTGGGACACTCGTATTATCTATACGAAATAAAGGTCAATCTGTTGGTACATTAGCTCATCGGCTTATCGGTCAACGAGCTAAAATATTGTTTTTATTTATTATTTTAATTCTTGTACTTATGGTGAATGCGGTGTTTGCTTGGGTTATTTCTAACTTATTTATCTCTTATCCAGCAAGTGTTGTACCTGTATTTATCCAAATTCCTTTAGCTATTTGGATTGGTTATGCTGTATACAAACGAAATATCAAAATGCTTTTACCATCTGTTATTGCATTAGCGGTCATGTATCTTGTAGCGGTATTATCAAGTAATATAGGATGGATGCAAATTGATCTTGTGCAATGGATGGGTGGAGAAGGCAGCACGGGAATATTTGGATTAGGCGCAGTCTCCTCAGCGTTCTTTATTTGGATTATCATATTGATGGTGTATGTATATATAGCTTCCACACTTCCTGTTTGGAAATTGTTGCAACCGAGAGACTTTATTAACTCCCATCAGCTTGTTGTCGGGTTAGGAATTTTATATGTAGGACTAATTTTTACAAATCCAGAAATGACCGCGCCTGTCACAAATGCTAACGCAGACACATCGTGGCTTCCGCTTTTATTTATTACAATTGCTTGTGGAGCTATATCAGGATTTCATGGTCTTGTTTCCTCAGGGACATCTTCTAAACAATTAGATAAAGAAACAGATGCCCGTTTTGTTGGTTATGCTGGAGCTGTTGGCGAAGGGATTTTAGCACTAGTGTCCATCATTGCTGTAGCGACATTTTTTACAAGTACTGCGGATTTTTCGGCTGTTTATCATAGTTTTGCATCTGCAAATGCAAGTGGCTTAGGTGTTTTCGTAGAAGGAGCAGCTGTATTAGCAGGAGGTTTAGGTATACCGACTGATGTTGCGGTCACGATTGTTTCTATCATTGTTGTTAGTTTTGCAGCAACAACATTAGATACATCTGTTCGGCTTATGCGATATATTATTGCGGAGTTAGGTACGGAATATAAACTCCCAGCATTAACAAAAACGCATGTTGCTACGTCAATTGCAGTTTTATCGAGTGCTGCTTTAGTTTTACTCCCAGAAGGCCCTAAAGGTTTTGGTTCAGGGGGCTATCAATTATGGCCATTGTTTGGAACAGCAAATCAATTGCTAGCGGCGATTAGTTTAATGCTTATTGCCGTATGGCTAAAGCGGTTAGGGAGAAATTATGCCGTGGTAATTATTCCCATGATCTTTGTTATGGTGATGACACTATATGCTATGTTTCAACAAGTACTATTTGAGTGGTCCTGGAATGGAACAGAACCGAACACTTTATTATTTGTATTAGGATCTATCATTTTTGTGTTTGCGATTTGGATTATTATAACTGCTTTTTCTGTATTACGAGGAAGTGCAGATCAAAATCTAGATAACTAGTTCGTAAACCTTGGAAAAGGGATCTAGGGTAGGTCCCTTTTCATTATCTGTGCGTATTAGGAAAGTATAAAGATTTCTAGGTTTTATAATATCAGCAAAACGACGTCGTTCTTCAGCCATAAGACTTAATGGCAAGCTAAGTCTTTCTAAAAAATAAATCGTGCTATTGGAAGGGGAGATATCATGCTCGAGCAAATAAAAAAGCTCATTCAATATTATGAAGAAGTAATCAGTCTACCTCATCGTCAGGAAATTGCTCGTGAGTTGAGGCATGAGGACGATATTTTCTTGCTCTTACTTTACTCAGAGATGATTGGAATTCCAAATCCGGTATATTATTATACACTAGAGTTATACCCTTACATGCTAGAAAAATTTCACGATTGGCATTTACGCATGGGAATGGAAAAATCGCCGTTATCTGGCATTCGTTGTTGTTAATAAAGGAGTGATTATATTGGAGAACCTGCATAAAAGGATTGTTTTCATAGGTGGTAAAGGAGGGGTTGGAAAATCAACTTCTGCTGCGGCTATAGCATGGAAACACGCAAAAGAAGGTCGAAAAACTTTGCTTGTTTCTACTGATCCCGCCCATAATTTGGGAGATATTTTTGAAGAGACTATTGGAGGGCGGATTAAAAAAGTTAGTTCACATTTAGATGTACTTGAAATTGATCCTGAACAAGAGACGACGGCTTATATTAATAGTGTAAAGGAAAATATGAAAGGGATTGTTCAACCATCTATGATAAATGAAGTAAATCGCCAATTGGATACGGCTAAAGCATCACCTGGGGCTGATGAAGCTGCATTATTCAATAAGCTTATCTCTATCATTATCGAGGAACATCAACATTATGATCAATGTATTATTGATACAGCTCCAACGGGACACACGATTCGATTGTTAACTTTGCCGGAATTGATGGGTATTTGGATAGACGGATTATTACAACGTAGAAAGAAAACGAATGAAAACTATACGCAATTACTAAATGATGGGGAGCCAATAGAAGATCCTATTTATCATGTACTTGAGGAAAGGAAAGGAAGGTTTGCAAAAGCAAGAGAATTGCTACTAGATGATGAACGAACAGGCTTTATTTTTGTGGTTAATCCAGAAAGTTTATCTATAACTGAAACGGATAAAGCTATTCGATTGCTGCATCAACATGAAATTTATGTAAAAACCATCATTGTTAATAAACTATTACCAGAACAAGTAGACGGAAATTTTTTTGCAAAACGAAAACAAATGGAGCAGACTTACGTACAAAAAATAGAAGCCACATTTAAGGAACAAAAAAAATGGTATGTTCCATTGTTTCATCATGATATTATGGATAAGAGGCAGTTAGAAACGTTTAGTGCTTTTTTCTAAAGGGAAAATTTTTAGCATAAAGGGGCTGAACGGGTTCGTTTGATATCTAATGTTGTACTATACAAAAAGATGCATGATTAATAAAACCGTAGTGTTTTTGGTTTAAACTTAACAGGAAAGGTGGAATTATTATGAAAGCCTTTGTTCATG
Source organism: Virgibacillus chiguensis (assembly GCF_900129865.1). Taxonomy (GTDB): domain Bacteria; phylum Bacillota; class Bacilli; order Bacillales; family Amphibacillaceae; genus Virgibacillus; species Virgibacillus chiguensis. Next base: position 289,074 of record NZ_FQXD01000002.1, on the reverse strand, counting down.
AAAATGATACATTACAGGTAACGCATATGAATGATCCGAAGCCAAGAGAAAATGATGTCATTGTTCGCTTGAAAATGGCTGGTCTCAATCGACGTGACTTATATATTCCAAATCGTAGAAAAGGGCAGATAGAGCCATTAATTTTAGGATCAGACGGAGCAGGCGTAATTGAAGAGGTAGGACAAGCTGTTAAAAACGTGGCTGTCGGTGATGAGGTAATTATTAATCCTGCTTTAGGCTGGTTTAAGAATGCGGATGCTCCTCCTCAAGGTTTTGAAATTTTAGGTATGCCAGATCACGGTACATTTGCAGAAAAAATAGCTATTCCTTCTTATCAAGTGGAGAAAAAGCCAGCTCATTTAACATGGGAAGAAGCGAGTGTTCTTGGATTATCTGGGTTAACAGCATATCGTGCATTGTTTACAAAAGGGCAAGTAAATACAGGCGATACCATTTTTATACCTGGTGCGGGAAGTGGAGTGGCAACCTATTTAATTCAATTTGCAAAAAATATTGGTGCAAGGGTTATTGTGAGTTCGCGGAGTGAGGAAAAGCTGAGAAAAGCTCAATCAATCGGAGCGGATAAGGGCGTGCTCCATGATGAAGATTGGCAACATAAATTAGCTGATGAACAGATAGATTTGGTGATTGATAGTGTTGGTAGAGCAACATTTCAACGCTCGTTGGACGTTTTGAAAAAGGGTGGGAAGATGGTCGTGTTCGGTGCAACAACAGAGGATACAGTGGAGTTAGATTTACGCACCTTTTTCTATGGACAGTACCAGTTACTAGGTTCGACAATGGGATGTAAGCAAGAGTTAGAAGCAATGCTAGCGCATGTCGAACAGTATCAAATGCAACCTGTAGTGGATTCCACTTACAAATTAGATGATATGCAACAGGCTTTTCATTATTTAAAAGATAATGGACAATTTGGAAAGATCGCTATTGATGTATGTTAGAAAAACTTGGCGATAAGCCAAGTTTCTCTAATCATAATTATGCAACGTCCGTTTTTTCGATCCAATCTTTTCCTTCTAGGTGTCTGGTTACAAGCATGCTGGATACGGTATCTCCTGTAACGTTTACCATTGTAGCAGGGGGATCAACTACAACACCTATAGCTGAAATGATTGGTAAAGCTTGCATTGGTAATCCGTAAAGCGTAATAATCATCATTTCACCCATAAATCCACCACCTGGAATACCACTCATTACAATACCAGATAATAAACAGATGCCGATTGCGGTTAAAAAGGTGTCAATTCCTGTGAAGTCCAAGTTTAACACACCGAAAACAAAAGCAATTTTTAACATGGCAGACAAACACGATCCGTCCATATGTATGGTTGCACCAAGGGGCATAATGGTTTCTCGAATATCTTTTGGTACGCCAATTCGTTTTGCTGCCTGTAAATTAGCAGGTAATGAAGCAACACTACTTCCAGTACCAAGAGATGTTGCAGCAGGAGCAAGAATGTTTTTCCAAAAGCGACTAACACCTGTTTTGCCACCAGCAATAAATGCATATAAGGTAAACCCGATAGCAAAATATAAAACAGATACAGGATAGTAGACGATAACTGCTTTTGCATAGTCACCGATTAAATCAGCACCAAACTCCCCAACTAACGAGGCGAAATAAGCACCTAGTCCAATTGGTGCATAATACATGATAAGCTGAATAATTTTCATAAACACTTCGGCACCACTTGTTAAAAAAGAAGTAAAGGCTTTCCCTCTTTCACCAGTTAGCCCTGTTGCGACACCAACTAATACAGAAAAAACAATAAGTGCGAGCATATTATTGCGTGAAAATAAATCGATAAAGTCGGAAACAGTAAATGTCTGAACTAATTGTTCTGCGAAACTCGTTTCTTCTGTCACTTCATCGGGTTGTACAAGTGGAATATCTACGCCAGAACCTGGTTGGAAAATAACTGTGGCAATTAGCATAAACACAGCAGCAATGACTCCTGTAACAACAAATACAGTTAACATCGAGCCCATAATTTTACCAAGACGTTTCATGCTATCCATGCTTGCTATTGCAGAGGATATAGTAAAGAAAACGAGAGGCATAACAATCATAAATAGTAAATTAATAAATAAATCGCCCAACGGCCTAATGACTGTAGCATCTTCGCCATAGTAAAGCCCAATTATAGAACCGATGATTATTGAAATAAGTAAGATAATTGGAAAGCGGTAAGCTTTAAGTTTATCTTTCATGTTCGTTCATTCCTTTTCGTTTAGTAAAATAGGATAGCTCCTCTATTTTACACGAAAATTGGAAAGAACAAAAGGGAAGCAGCGCTGTTTTAAAGGGGTCTGTGGTTCTTTGCAATTCCATTTTAAAGGGCATCTAAATATCTAGGTTACCTTCCATTATAAGTATGGTTGAATCAGTTCAATGGCATGCTTTAATTTTTTGCTATTTCGTTCATATAAAGCTTTGCTTTGTTTGTTTTCTGTAGCTAAAGCAAATAGTTCTAAATCCGCCTGACATTTTTTCATGTTTGCTAGTAGGAGTGCTTTTTCAGTTGGTTGAGGAACACTGATTTTATCATCGTATAAATCAAGGTACAATTGTCCATTATTATCTGCTTGAGCGAGAAACACATTTTCAATGCTTACTTTTTGTTTGTCTAATTCTGTTTCTAACCAATTCATATTTAATGCTAAATTAGCAAGTGGCTCTAATAAAACTTCTCCATCCATAATAATGGTTTGCGGTTCTTTTTCAGGCGCTAATTTTAACCCAAGGTCCTTGGCTGTTAAAGGGCGATTTTCTTTTTTAGGCAATACATTTAACGATCCAGATGGCTCAAGTACGGCAAACTCCACATCAGATGCGAGGAACACACCGTTATCTCTTAACTTTCCTAACAAATCATCCGTTGAGTATCCTTCTTTTTTTAGATTGTCCTCCATAATTTTTCCGTCTTGAATAAAAACAGTACTTCTCCCCTCTGCAAGATCGCGAAAACGCTTACTCTTGAGAGACATATATTCAACAGCAAAAGGGACAATAAACCAAATAAACATGGATAAAAGAGCATATATTATATTACTTGTTGGATCTATCGTATGTATTGCTACAATTCCACCTAGCACAATTCCAGTGATATATTCGAAAACGTTTAATTGTGATAATTGCTTTTTTCCTAGCCATTTTGTCATGAAAAAAAGAATAATCAGCAGTGACAATGAACGAATGATAATGTTAATCCATTCTGGCATAAGCAGCTTCCTTTCCAAGTTTTATTGATACTGTGGTTCTTCTTTCGATAATTGGATGACTTGATGTCGTAAGTCGTTCTTAATTTCAGTAATCATTCGTTCTGCTTCCGTCAATTTTATTTGTTGTTCTTGTTCATTTGTTTTGGCTGTTAGCAGTTGTAAGGAGGCTTCCACACTTTTGATTGCAGAGTAGCAGCCTTTTACTTGTGCACCAATTGTCATAGTGTAACGACCTCCTTATCCTTTTGGTTTAAAAATTAGTGCGCCAATAACCCCGAAAATAATTGCGGCTGAAATTCCTGCACTTGTTACTTCAAACATTCCCGTTACAACTCCAACTAAACCGTGTGTTTCTGCTTCTGCCATAGCACCATGAACGAGTGAATTACCAAAGCTAGTAATTGGTACAGTTGCACCTGCTCCGGCAAAATCAATTAATGGTTCATAGAGGCCGAACCCATCTAGAACGGCGCCGGTAACAACTAAAATGGATAAAGTTTGTCCAGGATTTAATTTGAAAATGTCAAACAGTAATTGGCCAATAACGCAGATAAAACCACCAATTACGAAAGCCCAAAAAAAGATCATTACATATCACGTCCCGTTTTAAATTTCGATAGATACTGCATGGGCAATACACGGAATCGGATCATTTTGTTGTATGCTCATCGGAGAATGAAGTGCACCGGTTGCTACAATTAGTATTCGTTTCAATTCACCAGCTTTCATCCGATTGAGCAAATGTCCATATGTGACTACGGCTGAGCAGGCAGAACCGCTTGCGCCAGCTAACACCGGTTGCCCCTCGCGATATATGATTAAACCACAATCTACATATCTTTCCTCATCCAATGATAGTCCGCGATCGACAAGTAGATCATAAGATATTTCTCTACCGATGTGCCCTAAATCGCCTGTAGCAATTAAATCATAATAGTCAGGAGAAATGTTTCTATCTTGTAGATGTTTTTCGATCGTATCTACGGCAGCTGGCGCCATCGCCGCTCCCATGTTAAACGGGTCTGTTATACCCATATCAATAACCTTGCCAATTGTAGCTGATGTAATAACAGGGCCTGTACCTTGTTTAGCAACTAAGGAACAACCTGCACCAGTAACTGTCCATTGTGCGGTAGGAGGCTTTTGCCCGCCGTATTCTGTAGGATAACGAAATTGTCGTTCTGCAGAGGCGTTATGGCTTGCTGTTCCACTTAAAATATAATTAGCTCCTTTATTATTGATGATCATAGCAGCTAGCGCTAAACTTTCCATGGAAGTGGCACACGCATTAAATAAACCAAAAAAGGGAAGGCCCAATGTTTTGGCAGCAAAATTTGTTGGTGTAATTTGATAAATTAAATCACCACTCATAAAAAATTGCACCTGTTCTTTTTCAATGGAAGTTTTTTTAAGGGCAATTTGACAGGCTTCTTCCATTAATGTTTGTTGTGCTTTTTCAAATGAGGCTTGACCTAGCCACATATCATCATGCAATATGTCAAAGTCTTTCGGGATATTTCCATTAGCTTCAAATGGACCGCCTACTGTCCCGGTCGATATAATAACCGGGCGATTGGCGAATACCCATGTTTGATGTCCTTGGAGCATTATAACCCACCCCATTGGACTAAAATTGTTTTGATCAAAGCGACAACAAATGCTGAAAATACGCCGTAAACGATGACAGGACCTGCTAGTTTTAACATATTTGTACCAACTCCCAGGATAAATCCTTCCGTTCGGTGTTCAATGGCAGAAGAAATGACCGCATTGCCGAAGCCAGTAACCGGAACCGCTGAGCCTGCACCGGCAAATTGTCCAATTCGATCATACACACCAAACCCAGTAAGGAGCATCGTTATAAAAATTAATGTAGCTACTGTTGGGTTTCCGGCGGTTTGCTCCGTAAAATGAAAGAAATACATATAAAAAGTAGAAATAAGCTGCCCAATGAAACAAATAAAACCGCCGACAAAAAAAGCTTTTAAGCAATTTTTTAATACAGGCCTTTTCACTTCTCTTTGCTGTTGAAATGTTTGATACTCTTGAACATCAGGTGGTAGATTTTTCTTTTTTTTATCCGCCATATTGTGTTCCCTCTCTCTACGTTTGTTCTTTAGAAAAATCAATAATTCGTTGTACTTCTTTTTGTACTTCTTTTTTACTGTACTGTTTTTTATTCAAGTTTTTTTCTAGTTTTCCTAATTCCATCATTATTTTTTTGTCTGCTGATAATTCTACTTTTAAATCAGGAAAATTCTTTTGTAATTTTTTAGTTAGTTTTTTCTTGATATTTTGTAATTTAAAGCGTTGCATATGTTTTACTTCAACGGTTGCTAATAATTGCTTATCTGTATTGACTGCATGAATCGCATTTATTTCCGAATGTTGTTGTAATAGATCTTTTGCTTGATTGGATGGAGTTTGGTCAATAGATTGGTTTCTAGATATTTTTGTTATATTAACCTCATCTTTTTCATTTTCCTTGGATGTCTCTAATGTATTTGCTGTGTTACAACCAACAATCAGCAAAGATAAAACAACTATAGTTAGAAACTTAAAAACATGCATTATACCACCTGCTTTTTATCTAAGTAAAGTAAACAAAGCTTACATTATCAATGTGTGTAAAAAGGAAACACTAAAGCCAAGCCTTTCTTAAAGGTGCTGGAAGACTCCTGTTTTCAAAAAGATAAAAGATGTTCGCTATCAAGACGAAATAGGAGATAACAGCACCTAAATATATTTAATTTGTAAAAGGCTTTATCCATTCTTATTTAGTATAAGCGACAGCTTTTTCCGCTATAAAGAAATGGGGATATGCCAAGTTTTTTAGAGTACAAACCTAAAGTAGGAGATGAAAGAAAACTCCAGAGATTGAAGGACGCACTTTATATGATGGAGCTTTCGTTTATACAAATTAAAAACCTTTGTATTGTGGTTCTTCTTGTTCTAGTTGTTGAATACGTGGTTCAACACTTTTTAATATGGACATGGTTTGTTGCGCTGCATTTTCGTATAGTTGTTTTGCTTGTTTGTTTTCTGTTTGTAGAGCAAATTGTTCAAAACTTGCTTGTGCGCTTTTTAAACCAGCAATAGTTTGCTTCACTTGACTAGAGACAGTCATAAAAGATTCCTCCTTCTTCATACTCATCAATAATTAGAATGCGGTAAACAAGCTTTAATTATACCGGGAAAATATTACCTTATATATCCAATTCATGTAAAACCTATATTAATTGCGCTTTTTTTGTGGATAAGAAAAGATTAATTAGGAGAAAAATCCTTAGTATGAAAATATTTTAAAATAATGAAACTTTTTGTGGGGGAAAAACGTCATATATAGTAAGTGGGAGCGGGAGGATGCTTATGAAAAAAAAATCACTTTTATTTATTGTTGTTGGTGGAGTAGTGTTTTTGATTATCTTCTATCTTGGCGTAGGAAACCGCGGTATTACCATTAAGGAGACAACTACGAGGTCTAAAGAGGTCGGTGATTTTATATTACATATTCATATTGCAAATGTAGAAGAAGGGATTAAAGTATTTAGTTCCTTACAATATACAGGTGAAGGGACGGTAGAGGTGGAGCATCTGAACCCATTGGTATCTGTCGTGTTGGGGGATGAGGAGCATCAATATGAAAATGATATAACAATAAAGCAACTTAGCAATGGCAATATCTATCACCATCCGAATAGTAATAAAGTGTTTCGAATGGTAAAAGATTCTCCTTGCAAATTGTATTTTCAAGCAAAATTTAAAGTTAATAATGAAGAAATTACAATCGACCATAAGGAGATATTACAAGCATTATAGCCAGCGTCCCTGACAGGAGCTGGCTCATTATTATTGCGTGGCCTTCTTTATAAAAAGCGGCAATATGTTGTGTCTAATCGGTAATTATATTTAATCTGCTTGGTTGTTTATATTTTTCTCATGTAAAAACGATCCAACATCCATTCTAGTAGGGATAGAAAATTTTCGAATCATTTGCTTTGACCAATTATCATTTCGATTGTTTTGTTTCCGTTTTTCATAATAGGAATGCAATTGTTTGTCGAAGTCTTTGATGAATGGTAACTGGTGTTCGAAAGGCTGGTAATGATTTTTATGGTAGATCACATCAATTGGTAGACGAGGCTTTTGTTCTGGTTCATGATCAGGATAGCCCACAGCCATTCCAAACAAAGGAACGACTCTTTCTGGGAGCTGTAATAATTCGCTTACTTGATAGACATCATTTCGCAAGCTTCCTAAATAACAAATCCCTAGCCCTAAATCTTCTGCAGCAATCGCAGCATTTTGAGATGCTAACGCCGCATCGACCGTCATAACAATAAATTGTTCAGGGGACGCTAAACTTTGTTGCATTTGCTCTCTATCTTCTAGTGACCCTAATTGCTCAGTACGATGTAAATCACCACAAAACACAAATAAATGTCCATTATTTTGAACATAAGTTTGACCGGAGATAGCTGCAAGCTTCTCTTTTATACGTTCATCAGTAACACCAATAATGGTATATGCCATTACATAACTAGAAGTTGAAGCCATTTGAGCAGCTTCAACAATGGTTTGAATTTGTTCTTCTGTAAGCTTTTTATCCTTGAATTTACGTATAGACCGATGATTCATAATTGTTTGGATTGCTGAATGTGACAAATCAATTCTCCTTTTCCCTATAATCCTATTTATCATAAGCGGTTATAATTTTAATTGTCAACGAAGTTAACTTGAAAAGAAAGTCATACCCATAAGCTTTAGTTTTTGGTACACTAACGATATACAAAAAAAGATATCATTTTAAGCATGTTTTTAAAGCATCCCTATCTATACATAGAATAAAAATACTAGGAGGAAGGCTTATGAAGACATTTAAACTAAAATTATTAAATATCATGGAAGAAAAAACCGGAGAGATCATTCCTAATCAGATACCGTTATTAGACGGTTTAATTATTGATCGTGAGGATGAAAACAATCAGTGGACGATCGAAGTGTATACGGATAATTCATTTCAACCTTATTTTGAATTTTTGCAAAAAACAAAGTCGGAAATCTTAGTTCAAGTAAAAATTTCTAAAGAAAGCAATGACTTGGCTACATTCATCACTTCAATTATAGGGATAAATGAAATAGGATCTAATATTAATATTTTATTTGTGGGAAATATTGTCGATAAAAGAAAAGAAAATATTGAATTCTTATTAACTACATTAATTGAGGAAGGATACCAAGGTAAAGAATTGCTAGAGAAATTTAAGGAATTAACATAAAATAGAATTTTTTCATCCAATACAGTAGATCTTGCGACTTAAATACTATATTACAAGCATTTTCAATATCTCCTTGTTATAATATGGATATATTTAATTTTGTAAGCTTCCAATTTTTAGTTGGGATGAAAGAGCTTAACGCACCTTAAAGCTTTGTTTGGTATATAGAGAGATACTAATTTTGATAGTTAATAAGGAGTAAAAGGTTATGCATTACCAAAAACCAATTGTTCGCTGGGCAAGGAAGTTATCGCCGGTCCAGATTTTGTTATTGTTCTATTTTTTTGCAGTACTATTTTCAACTGTGATTTTATCTTTACCGATTGCGCATCAGGATGGGGTGGAAATACCTTTTATTGATGTATTATTTACAGCTGTAAGTGCTTTAAGTGTAACTGGTCTAAGTTCCATACCAGTAGCAGATACATTGAGTACTACAGGAATTATTTTACTTGCTAGCATTCTTCAGCTTGGGGCTGTAGGAGTAATGGCTATCAGTACATTTATATGGCTGTTGCTAGGAAAAAAGATTGGGCTAAAAGAAAGACGCTTAATCATGACGGATCAAAACCAATCCACGTTCGGAGGAATGGTGCGGTTAATTAAGCAAATCGTGTATGTATTACTAACAATAGAGTTAGTCGGCTTTCTTGTTTTAGGGACGTATTTCCTACAATATTTTGACTCAGCTAAAGAAGCTTACTTACATGGTATGTTTGGAACGATTAGTGCTATATCTAATGGGGGGTTTGATATTACTGGATCATCTTTAATCCCTTTTAAAGATGATTATTTTGTACAGTTTATAAATATGTTGTTAATTATCTTTGGAGCTATTGGCTTCCCAGTACTAATTGAAGTAAAGGAATATTTATTTGCTGACTCGGATAAGCGTAAATTTATTCGTTTCAGCTTGTTTACAAAAGTTACGACCAGTACCTTTTTAGTTTTAATCGTTATTGGGGCAATTGGTATGTTTGTCCTTGATTTTCTCCACTTTTTTGCAGATAAATCTTGGCATGAAATTTTATTTTACTCTTTGTTTCAATCTATAACAACTAGAAGTGGCGGTCTGTCAACCATGGATGTTAGTTTGCTTTCAGAACCTAATCATTTGTTTATGTCGCTTTTAATGTTTATTGGAGCTTCCCCGAGCAGTGCTGGGGGAGGTATTCGAACAACGACCTTTATTTTAGTTGTTATTTTTATAGCAACATATGCTAGGGGGGGGAGAAGTATTCGGTTATTTAAGCGAGAGGTGTATGATGAAGACTTATTAAAAGCCGTTACGGTTACTCTAATGGCTTTGATACTTGTTTTTACTTCTATTATCTTCATATCGGTAGTTGAGCCATTTACGCTAACAGAAATTCTGTTTGAAGTGACATCGGCTTTTGGAACTGTGGGGCTTTCATTAGGGATAACCAGTGAATTAACATCATTTAGTAAACTGATTTTAATGTTCTTAATGTTTATTGGACGAGTAGGTATTATTACGTTTTTATTTATGTTTCGTTCAAACAAACAGAGTGGTAATTATCATTATCCGAAAGAAAAATTAATTATCGGGTAAATGAAGTGATGGGAGAATGGACTGATTTAGCACCAACTTCTTTGGAATTGGAAAGAACAGAGACGATGAACATGAGGAATGAAAAAACAATTTTACATACTTTACGAGAGTTGCAAAATCTCGGAATACCCGTATCATATCCATTGACGATTTTGGAGCCTGGCTATTCTTCTTTATGCCAAATTAAAAATAGGTAAAATGTTTATGGATCAAAGTCATGAAGAAAACCGCATGATTGTAAAATCAATTGTTCAACTATGCCATTTACTAATTTTGAAAGTTATTGCAGAGGGAGTAGAAACAGAAGAATAATTTGCCTTTTTAAAAGCGGAACAGTGTGACCAATTGCAGGTTACTATTTCAGTAAAGCTTTATCATCCGAAGAAGTTGAACAACTGTTACTCGCAAAGAACAATAAAGCAAATTGATATAAAATGAAACAAAAAAGAACAGCTTGTGCCTTAAGGAAGGCACAAGCTGTCTCCTTAACGTATTTAACAGTAAAATGCAGCACCTACAATGATTAATAAAATAAAAAGCACCACAATTAACGCAAAGTTGCTACCAGTTCCGCAACCGTAACCGTAGCCATAACCACCGTAGCCTGGGTTTCCACAGCCTCCGCCATATCCGAATCCCATCATTTCACCTCCTAATAATCTTACACTTATACCATATGCAATTGGGTAAGAAAAGTTTGGACGTTTATCCTAGATAATTGAAAGACGCCCTAAGAAATGTATAGCATGACTGGTTTTTCTAAAAGACTTTTCTTTTGATTATAAGGGAGGCTAAAACTTACTTTACTTAAATATATGCTGCTGGAACAATAAGTGTTGACACAGCGAAAAACTTAGTGCGTTTTAAACATTATTAGAAAGAACTTGGCTTGTCACCAAGTCTGATGAAAGTCTTATGGAGAATGACTTAGTTTTTCTTATCTATAGTGTAAATAAATCTTCATCAGTGGTAGTATTTTCATCCCAACTAATTGTTTAGGAGCCTCAAGGTATGGCCTAAAGACCTCTTATGAAAAAGAGGTGTTTAAGTGCTTTTGGTCTTCCAGGTAGACTTGTCCAGCTCGTATCTGAATTTTGAACACTACATCAACTTTTATTTTTTGGTTTGTTAACTTTAATGCTAGAAATTTTTAGTTGATCATTCTCGTATTTTGTAGTAAATGTATACTCGTACAACCCTTTTTCGGATTTATCTTTATCTTCTACTCGCTTGTCAATGGTTACACTCAATGTAGATTGCACTTGATTATCTTCGGTGATGTTGCTTTTGGGCTCATCAAAAGTTACGTTAATAAAATCGACATAATCATTCCTAAAATCTTTATATGAAGTCTTAGAAAGCATATCATTTGCTAATAATGCATAAGCATTTACGTAATCTCGCAGTTCAATACTATCAAGGAAGTAGGTAATTAAATACTCTGCGTCCTCTTTTAATTTCTTAGGGTCTTTCTTATTTATAAGGTTAGAAGTGCTGGCAAAGTTCAATGCTTCCGTCTTTGCTTCGTTTGACCATGCCTCAATTTGTTTAATGGCATCTTTTATTGGAATGCTAAAACCAATCGATCCATCTTTTGTCCCTACAGAATTAATACCAATAACATTTCCAGTCTTACGGTCAATTAAGGGGCCACCGCTATTTCCTTCTGCAATTTGAGCAGAGATTTGATAGGCGTTTTCATAATGAAAGCCGTCTACAGAAAAATCCCGTTCTTGTCCGGATATAATTCCTAGAGTAACTGTATTTTGAAAGCCATGCGGACTACCTAAGGCAATGACTTCATCTCCCGTTTCCGGGGATTTATTTTTTTCTACATTCATAAACGCTCCAGCAAGCTGAGGGACGCGAATGACAGCAATATCTGTCTCTTTTCCTACCCCGACAACAGCGGCTGGATAGATTTGCGCATCTGCTGTTCTTACATAAATTACATTTGCATCTTTAATAACATGTGCATTCGTTATAATATCGCCTTGTTTATTATAAAGAAATCCCGAACCTGTCAAACTACTGTCTTCTGTTTGACTTTCAATTTGAATCACATTTTTTTCTGCTTCATGAATGATGGACTTTAAATTAAGCTTCTCATTACTTGTAGTTATTTGGTTAAGCACAGGGTTGCTAATTTCTACACGCTCCTGTTTCCATTGTTGATACATAGTAATAAGTAGAATAAAGCCGATGAGAAGTATCATACTTGATAAAATAACCGGGATATATTTATTTTTTATCATGTGCAGCACCTCAATTGAAAAAGCAATTTATTTCGTATACCAAGCTATCGTCTCCACTTCAGCTGTTAACGCTTGATTCATATTTACATCATAATGGGTAAATTCAAAGTGACCTGTTTCTTCGGGGTATAATTCTTCTGGGTATACGTATACTTCGTTTGTCAATAATGTTTCCCCCTCATTCGTAGTAATGCTATATTGCACTCTAATGGAGTTAATAGGAATAGTTGCAACGCTTTGTACTTGTCCTTTTACGACAAGGTTTCCTTGATCATCCTTGGTTGTTTCCATTTGTTTTAGTTTAATAGCATCAGATTCATTCATTTGCTGTTCCTTATTTGCTGTACTCATTGCTTGTTCTATTCTACTTTGCTGTGCAGTTTCAAAGGCTACTTTTTCTTTATCAATCGTTGTTTGTAAGCTTAACAACTTTTCTGAATCTGGTGCATATTTTAATCCGTCTTTGACGATAAGATTGCCATCACTAAATTGGTTGTTCTTTAATTGCTCACTTGCTTTAGCAAACACATAATTAACAATTTGCTCACGTATAGTAGCAGTTAACTGTTCAGCTTCCTCTGTTTCAATAGACACAGCGTCCCAAAGCAATACTTTTAATTGATCTATTTCTGGTTTTTGTTTTAGTGCATGTTCTAATTTCTCTATATTAATCTTGTTCCTTTGTTTTGTAACCCGTTCAACCATTTGGTTTACAGCTTCACCATTATAATCTTGCAAACCTTTCTCTGATTCATTTAAAATTTCTAAGGCTTGTGTATATTTTTTCTCTTTAAGCAATTGTTCCGTTTTTTGTAATGTTTGTTCCATGGACAAGGCTTGATTCATAAACGCTAAAGAAATTTCGGCTTGTTGGAAATTATCCTTCATATCAAGGGCGTCTTGAAATAAAGACTGTGCTGTTTTAAAATCCTGAGCCAGAACCTTTTCTTCGCCTTTTGTGTAATAATCTTTAGCTTTCGCTGTACGCATTTCCAAAGTGATATATAAAGAAATAACAAAAAATAATAAAATAACCGTAGATAGTATTGGCGATTTCCACCGTGTAAAAAAGTTTGGTTTACTACTAAGTCGATGATATCTATCTTCAGGAAGCATTCTTCCACATTTCATACAATACGTCTCATTTTCTTTTGTTAGAGTGCTACAATAAGGACAATGAAGCATGCAATCACCTGCTAATCTAGGATTTGTCATGGATATACGGTGCTGTAAGATTACACTTCACGAATTGGAAAAGCTAAGTCTGACAAGTGTAAATTGGAGTTAACAGCATCTTCATGCCAATACGTATAAGGGGGTTACTAGATATGAAAGTTTAAGTCTACGTATAAGCAAAACGACAGCGTTTTTTCGCTATAAAGACTAGCTATAAGTTTAAGGCTCTAGACAAGCATTGAGGGCGGAAGGAAACATTCCACTGACGAAAAATTTGCTTTGTTTATCATAACAACCATGTAACTATATTTTATCATATTTTAGCTTTTCAACGTTATTTAAAATTGGTATGATATACTGGAGTTAAATAATGGGGGATTGTTCTTAAGTTTAACTAAAATGTAAACGTTGGCAGTGAACTTTTGAACATTCGTACTTAAATATAGTACATGATTTAGGGGGTGCAACTGTTATATGGGAAATATGGAAATTGCATTTGCGGTTATTTGTTTCGCCATTTTAATACTGAATCTTGGTTATTGTGTATTTGACAGTGAAAAGTAAATTCATGGTGAATTCACAATGGACGTACTAATTGGAAGAAACTGAAACATAGCTTTGAAGTGTATGGGGTATTATTATTTTAGGAAAATCGTGTCTGTGTTTCGTTTCTGAATTAAACAAGATAGAGTTGGAAATTAATTTCCAACTCTATCTTGTTAGTGTCCATTGATCAAATGGAAAAATTACAAACTCTGACCGTCCAATAATTTCATCTTCTTCGATGTAACCTAATCCATTACGACTATCCTTGCTGATGGCACGATTATCACCCATTACGAAATAACTGCCTTCAGGAATTTTTTCCGGCCCATAATTACCAGATTGACGTTGCACCTCTTCACTTAGAAAAGTTTGGTCATATCTTTCCCCGTTTATATAGAGACTACCATCGTTTATTTCAATTGTTTCCCCAGGCAGTCCAATAACACGTTTCACATAATTTTTATAAGGTTTTTCAATAATAACAATGTCTCCGCGTTCTGGCTCATCAAGAATATATATAAGTTTATTAAAAATTACTCTTTCTCCGTTTTGGAGAGTGGGATCCATGCTTTCTCCATCAACAATAGATGTTGCAAAAATAAATGTTTTTATAAAGAAAGCAATTAAAATCGCAATAATAATGGCTTTTGCCCATTCTATCCATTCATTTTTCTTGTTTGATTTTGTCACCGAAGACATCCTTTCCCAAAAAAACATTTCACTAATATATTAGCACAGAGATAGTAACTAAGCGAGTGTAAAAACTTAAATTCGTATTCATTTACCGGTAGAAACTCTTCGTAATAGCAATTTAACTAATTTATCCATGTTTTAATTCATTTGAAATTGGAAAAACAAGTAAGGACTAAAATAATTGTTTGGCGTTTTTGAACAAGAAAAGGTCTTTAGTCCTGTTATAAGTTGTAAAAATAACTGCTGTTTCAATATGTATATGCGCTTTTCTTTTTTAGGGATGTAAAACTCGAATCGCAACAGGCGAAGCTTTAGAATAGCCAAAAGCTTGTCATATTCTGTCAACCTATGCTACATTTAAAATAAGTCTGTATTATATAAAAGTGATCATAAGGTAATTATCTAATCAATATTACCAATTTGCGACTATTAGCTAGGCTATTTGCACTATGTGGCAGATTTTGATCTTGATATAATGTGCTGTAACACTCGCTAAAAAGGCAGACTGATGTTAATTGGTTCCATAAATTTTCAATTTGTTAAGGGCTTTAGCACTTAACTATGCAATAATCCAACAAAGGTCCACTGCAACTTCAGAGCGGGTTTGCTATGAATATACTACAAAAAAAGGAGGTAACTCTTTATCTACAATGAACACGACAGATGAATTATTAAAACGTATAGAATATTTACGGTACCGAATGGCAGAAGTTGCTCTAGAGAAAGGCTTTACTAATTTAGAAGCTATTGAATTAAGCCAAGAATTAGACGAGTTACTAAACAAATATGATATAGAAAGACAAATCCAATCAAGGCATATGAAATATTAGTCTAATGGGTGTTGTTGTAAATATGCTTCTAAACGATCGAGTCCTACATTTAGTGTATGCTTATCATAGGCGTAAGAAAGTCGCATATATCCTTCTCCTAATTTCGAGAAGCTGTCACCAGGAACTAAAGCAACTCGTCCTTGTTTAACCAAGTCTATTCCAAACGTGAATGAGCTGCTATTTGTGAATGGAAAATAAGGAAACATGTAAAAAGCGCCATTTGGATTTGGGCAATGTAACCCCATTTTGTGTAATCTATCGTATACGTAGTCTCTTCGTTCATGGTAAGCTGCTTTCATTATTTTTGTATCCTCTAATCCTTCAGTTAATGCTTCTAATGCTCCATATTGGCTGATAGAAGTCGCACAAGACACATTGTATTGATGCACTTTTATCAACTGTTTAGAAATCCAGTCTGGGGCAAGTGTGTACCCAATTCGAAAACCTGTCATGGAATGCGATTTGGATACCCCATTAATGACAATCGTTTTCTCCTTCATACCGGAAAAGCTCGCAATGGAAGTATGTGGATAGTCATAAGAAAGCTGACTATAGATTTCGTCAGCCAACACAAACAACTGTTGGTCTTTTAATACATTTGCAAATCCCGCTAATTCCTTTTTGTTATAAGACATGCCAGTTGGATTGGATGGGTACGGAAGAATAACACATTTGGTTTTGGACGTAATATGTTGCTTTAAAATTTCTTTTGTCAATTTTAAATTTGTTTTCGTTGTATCCATATAGATAGGAATAGCACCAGCCAAACGGATTAAAGGCTCATAGCCAGGATATATGGGTGCAGGTAGCAATACTTCATCACCAGGATTTAAAATGGTACGAAAGGTGATATCGATAGCTTGTGAAGCTCCTACAGTGACGATGACCTCATTTTCAGGCGAATAAGACAGTTCATAGTTTGATTCGTAGAAATGAGAAATAGCTTTACGTAATGGGAGTATACCAGCGTTATGTGTATAAGATGTTTGGTTGGACATTAACGCTTGAATAGATGCTTGTTTAATATGTTCAGGAGTTTGAAAATCTGGTTGACCTATAGTTAAAGATATAATATCGTCTTCCGTTGAAACCATATTAAAGAATTTACGAATGCCTGATATTTCTATTTCTTGTACATGTTTATTCAATAAGTGCTGCATAAAATAACCTCCACAGTAAAATTGGTTTAATTGTTAAAAAATATTTAAAAATTTGTGATCTAGTGTATATAAAAATAGGGTATACTTATAGTACAAGTATAAAAGGAGTGTATCATATGAGACCTAAAACGTTAAATTTTGAGCAATTAGTAAAGAGAAATAAGCAAGAATTGCTTGAAGATGAGCATAGTATATCGCGGATTGAAAAGAAGTTAGAAAGCAAACAGATCGAACTAGTAAAAAAAAAGCGAGATAAAAAAGTAAGTTTATAAATAATGAACTAGAAAATTAAACTTTCCGGTTTTAATATTCAGACTGTTTTTTCTGTTTTGTTTTTTAAAAATAGAAAAAACAGTCTTTTGGAAAAGAAATACTAGCTTGTCAACCAGTTTTTTTACAGAGGTTGTTTTCTTTTTTGGTTGATGTTGTATTAATAAAATGGTCCCTAAAATAATAACCATGCCAATGATTTATTGGAGGGTAAAAGTCTCTTTGAAAATAAAAATACCGATTATCTAGCAACTACTGGTTCAACCGTGGTTAAAATAGATGCCTTGGAGGCTTCAATATCTTTTAACCCACACGTATAAATAATATACGCAAAAGCAGTTGGTAAAAATTCAAGACCATATTGGGAATTTTTTACAGTTCGCAATTCTAATTGCTCTTTAGCAAACAGAAGTAAGTCAACAACCAGCATTATTGCTGCTGTCCACGCTCGTAAAATAACTATCTCTATAGGGGAGAATCCATAATCATAGAGTTGTTTCACATACCATCCAATCGTACCCCATAATGCAGCCCCAAGTATAATGAATATATATGCTTTCTTACTTCAACGCTACCCCCGTTTTAGATGTAACATAGTCCAATAGCTTATTAACACGATAAGAAGCCATCATGGCTCGCTCAAGAGCGCAAGCCACCATCTCTCATGTTCTCGCCTTTATAAAAAAATAGTAGGATGCTATAAAACCGGGTTACTCCGATGTATGCTAGTCAATAAAGTTGGCAAAGATAATAGCGGGATAAAATATGCAAAGGAAAGGCTGAATTACATGGATTCCATTTTAGAAATAGTAGACCCATCAAGACTGGATAGGAAGTATTGGTATATCATTTTTCTAGTTAGTTTGTTCAGCCTTATTTATTTTATTTCACGGTCATTTATTCGTTGGATAATTCATCGTAAAGCCTTGTTACTTCTTTCTTATATTATTGTTAGTTTATTCGTTCTCTCTACCTATTTTGCAATCAGCTTGCTAAATGGTGGAATTAATAATAGCTTTTTTCAGTCGTTTCCGCTGATTATGCAATCATTAGCTACTTTTGGTTTAATATTAATTCTTAAAGCTATGATCAGAGGTTGGTTAAAATAATTGTTCATGATTCCACTATAAGTAAGCATGTTGTCTCGTTTAATTTGACAAATTAAAGTATAAAAAAAAGAAGGCTTTCGCCATAAGACTTGGTGACAAGCCAAGTTTTTCTAACGTTCATTCGTAAGACGTTTAGCTTTTTAAGCTGTCATCGTTGTAAATAATCATTTGTTGTTTTACATAGCCAGTTTCTCTTAAACTCAGCTTGTTTATTGACCAATCAAACCTTTATAGCAAAAGCGATCATTGCATATGAAAACCATGATTTTTATACTTTGCTATAGGGCAGACGCCGTACGCCCGTCTATCTGCTGTTTTTATTTTGAAGATTTTCAAGCCATTGAAATACAGGATGGTGGATCCGCTCTGGATTGGTAATTTCTTCTGGAGCTGCATGGATAACAACTTGTTTTTCTTCTGCTGATAGTTTTTCAAATTTGTCTTTTAAAGCATGGGTTTGCGTAGCATACTTATGAAGTTCATACATGAAATCACTATATTCTGTCATATAATTATCCTCTCCTTTTAACGTTTTTAGCCAAGAAGTCTCCATCTTCAAGCGTGTGAAGGGTGAAATCCCAGCGGTAAGGTGGAGATGAATTGGCTTTCGGTCAAGTACGTCTTTAGACGTGCTAATTGACCGAACGCATGTTACCATAAGAGCATGAAGTGTTCTTTAAAAACTGGATATATGAGGTTGCATGGAGAAACTAATAATGCGAAAATCAAGCTATTCCTTCCATGCGTAAAATATCCAAGGTACGAAAGAAACTCCGATTCGTCGGACATCTAGGGCAGGAACTTCCCGAAGTAACGCTCATGGAGACGAAAGGTTGCTTTCGTCGTGGAAATGAGAAGCTCCAACTTCAAGCGAAGCTAAGTGGTGAGTAGTTCACAACAAACTTACAATTGCTCTTGTATATGGTATACCTTGTTGAGAAGAAGTTAAAACATGCAATAATTGTAAGCATCTTCGTGGAGGGTTATATATTTTGTGAAATTAGCGCATGAAGCTATCGTATATAAAGTATATCCATCAATGATGATGTGTTTTTTTTGCCCAGTTCATTTTACCTAAAGATGATGGAGTGTAATAGGCTGAGCTTCGTTTGCTAACCTTTTTTGTTTTTTGAGAAGATTTCCAATTCAAGTAACTGTAAATTATTTTTTTTGCTTGTGATAAAGACATTTTTGTTTGAGGGTTACGGTAACTTTCATCCAATTCTCCTAAATGCTGTAATTCTTTGAAATCATCTTTCGTTGGAGGTATATGAAAATAGTAATTAGCAACTTGAACGAGTAGAGTGGAATGCTGATTACTATATTTAGGGTGTTTAGAGAAGTGCAAACCGACCTTTTTGGCTAACTTTTTTTTAAGTAACTCGTTTATCGTTGCTTTTTTTATATAATATAAGTGTTTTGGATCAGGAGCTGTTTTCGCGTGTCGGTTAACTGTATAAATTGCTTTTGCTAGATCGTCAAGTTGCTCTGATTCATTCATCCTATGTGCTCCTCCTTAGGAAATTAAGTTGTCTATATCCTATCGTAACAAGTAAATAGATGCAAGGAAATTAGTGTAAAAGAGTGTATATAACAGTTTCATTGGTGGATTTCTCTTCATCTAAACCTTTGATTTCAATGTGTACATATTAATTTCTGGTTTACATAGAAATCGAAAGGGGAGTCGAGTTGTACCTATACCGCTGCTGACAAACAACTGAAACCGGCCTTCATTCAAGGTGTATTTTCCTTGTACATAATTTTCTGCATATGCTGGGCTGTAAAGATGACCTATGAATGGAAAGCGAATTTGCCCACCGTGACTGTGTCCTGATAGCTGCATGTCTATTGGATGGTTTTTGGCTTTATCTGCGAAGTCCGGTTCATGGGCCAGTAAAACGGTAAAGAGGTTCGTATTCACTTGCGCTAGAGTTTGGTTAATATTTGGTTTACCTAACATCAAATCATCAATGCCAGCTAAATTAAATGCAGCATCCTTTAATTTAATGGAAACACTATTATTTTGCAATAGTTGAAACCCTGCTTTTTCCATTACATTATAAACAACTTCGGTTCCATACCCACCATGATCATGGTTTCCGTAAATCCAAAACTTTCCTTTAGTTGCTTGCAACTCTTTCAATATATCAATAATGGTATTATCCCAATGAAAATTTTGAGGCTCATCTACTAGGTCACCAGTAAACACAATTAAATCGGCTTGTAACCCATTGATTTTTGTTACTAGCTCTTTTAATTGTTCTAATGTGTAATGAAAACCAATATGCGTATCTGAAAATTGAACGATTTTGAATTGGTCAAACGCTTTTGGAATTTTACTAGACTCAACCGTATTTTTATTTACGTGGAGTAAAATGGGTTCGACATCTTTAGCGTAGTAAAACGTTCCTCCACTTAAACCTAACAAAGTAAATAAACTACCGAGGGATTTTTTTAGAAAAGATCTTCTATTCATATGTGACAAACCTTTCTCGCGCTATAGGAAAGTATAAAAATTTATAGTATATATAAAACGACGGCGTTTTTTCGCCTATAGAGTTTGGCGATTAGACAAGTTTTCTAACCTTCATTAGATTAAAATTATAACATGAAAATAGGAAAATAGAATCCAATTTCAATTATATTTGTACGCTATAAATTGAAAAAAAGAAGAATTAAAATGAAGAAGTAATTTGCGCAGAGTAGATAAGGGAACATGCAGCAGGATTTTGAACCTGCTGCATGGTTTAATGAGAACAGTCCTCGCAATCCTCTTGAATTCTTGCATTTTCTCCTTCAAGTTGCAAAGTACAATGAGAAATGGAAAAATTTTTCTTTAATAAATCGTTTGCCTTCATAAGTAGGTTGTCACGATCAATAGAATCTTGTACTACAAGATGGCAGCTTAGTGCAGGAAATTCGGAAGTGATAGACCATACATGTAAATCATGGACGTGTTCAACACCTTGAAGTTCCAGTAGTTGTTTCTTAATTTCTGTAACATCAACATGTGACGGTTTACCTTCCATTAAAATGTGAACGGAATTTTTTGTTATTCGAATTCCAGATATAACGATTAAAAATGCAACAATAACACTGGCAATGGGGTCTGCAATATTCCAGTTAAAAAGCAAAATAAGAATACCTGCAATAATAGCGCCGATAGAACCTAATAAATCACCAAAAACATGAAGTAAGGCACTTCGTATATTCAGATTTTCCTGTGAATCTCCCCTCATCAGTACCCAAGCTGCAATAATGTTTACAATCAGCCCAATGATTGCAATAATCATCATACTTGCACTTACATTTGGCGGCTCCATAAAACGTTGAAATCCCTCATAAAATATATAGATGGAAATAACGATTAGCGTTACACCGTTTATAAACGCAGCAATTATTTCAAATCGTCTGTACCCATAAGTTTTAGAAGTATTAGCTTGTCGTTCGCCAATTTTAAATGCTAATAAGCTTAAGCCAAGTGCTGCTGCATCGCTTAGCATATGTCCAGCATCTGAAAGAAGTGCAAGACTGTTTGTTAAAAACCCTCCGACTGCTTCAACAACCATGAAAAATGTTATTAATATAAAGCTCAATAAAAGAGCTTTCTTGTTGCTCGTTCCATGATGATGGCTATGGCTATGATTATGCTCTTGTGCCATATAATAACCTCCTAGCTAATATGTTTCGTATGTTTAATTGTTTGTTCCAAAACATTCATCACATGGTAATCGTCTGGTGAGTAATAATAGGTTGTCTTTTCGCGTCTGTTTTTAACCAAACGTAATTGTTTTAAATACTTTAGTTGATGGGAGATTGATGACTGGTGCATTTTCAGTCTTTCTGCAATTTCATTAACGGAACATTCTTTATGAAACAGCAAGTGTAGAATTTTTATTCTCGTTGGGTCAGATAAAGCTTTAAATGTTTGCGATACAACGTCAAGTAATTGCTCATCAATTGGCTGATAGTCCATTAAAAAGCTCCTTTCCATTACAATATGTTCATATGCACATATTGTAATTCATGCATATTTTATATGCAATTTATTTTGCTTCTTGCTTTCCTATGGTAAAATAAATATAGTCTGTTCTCCGTCGTATATTTATTTCACGCTATAGAAGGGGATAAAAGTTTAAAAATATCGTATAAAAAAGCTATTGCTTTAGCGATTCATACTTAGCAATAAGTCGATTTTTTCTAACAAGCAAACCTTCTGTATGAAGAATGAAAAAAGGGGTGATGTGATGAGCATGTTGCAAAATCAATATTTAACAGACATTACGTTAGGCGAAATAATGATTCCTTCCGAAAAAGTCGCACATGTTCAAGTAAACAATCCACTAGAACATGCTTTGCTCGTATTAGTAAAGTCAGGGTATTCAGCTGTTCCTGTTTTGGATCCATCATATAAGTTAGTTGGCATTATTGGTAAAACGACGATTTTAGATCAAATACTAGGTTTGGAACGATTTGAATTCGAACGTCTGTCAACGATAGTGGTAAAAGATGTATTGAATGAAGATATCCCTTGTTTAACAAAAGAAGATTCTTTGATGAAAGGTTTAAACGCTGTCATTAATCATCCATTTGTTTGTATTGCTGATAAGGATGGATATTTTGATGGAATTTTAACACGGAGAGCAATATTAAAGCAGCTTAAAAAAGATATGTATGCTGCAAAATAAAAAAGGTTTGAGGTTTAACAAAGACAATCGCTTAAAAATGAACAATAAAGTTTATTTTAACAAGCGGGAGGTATTTTATGACCGCTGTTGTTAGTAGTTTTAGAAAAAGTTAGTTAGCTTGTTCCGAGTCTTTATAGCGGAAGATATGAAAACTTTATATTTTTTGTAGCGTAAATTAGCCGAACCTTTATCATTTGATTGTTCGGCTTTTGCTATATTTTGCTAGGTAGTATTTTCTCACCCTTCTCCTTTTTAATTTTCGAAGTGGTAAAGAGAAAAAGCTAACCAACGTTAAGTTCTCCCACTTTAGTCGAATAGTAAAAAGGAGTAGGTATTGATTGCGACAAAAAAAGCGATCTGCTAAATTATAAAGTAGTACATAACTAGGAGGGAAACATGTAATGAAAATGATGGATGGAAACGAGATTATTAATTTTATTTCGAATAGTAAGAAAAGCACACCTGTAAAGGTATATATAAAAGGAAAAGGTTTAGATCGTTTATCTGCGGATAACTCAATCCAAGCTTTTATAGAATCAAAGAGTGGCGTCTTGTTTGGTGAATGGGATGACATTCAAAAGTTACTTGAAGAATCTAAAGATATGATTCACGATTATGTCATTGAAAACGATCGTCGTAATTCAGCTATTCCATTACTGGATTTAAAAGGAATTAATGCTCGTATTGAACCAGGTGCAGTCATTCGAGACCAAGTTGATATTGGTGACGGTTGCGTGATTATGATGGGAGCAATGATTAATATTGGCTCCGTTATTGGTGAAGGTACAATGATCGATATGAATGTTGTGCTTGGTGGACGAGCTACAGTAGGTAAGCATTGTCATATTGGTGCTGGAACAGTGCTAGCAGGGGTGATTGAGCCACCATCAGCAAAACCAGTGATTGTTGAAGATAATGTAGTTATTGGTGCAAACGTTGTTGTTTTAGAAGGTGTTACTATTGGCAAAGGCGCAATCGTTGCTGCAGGTTCAATTGTAACAAAAGATGTAGCGCCAAATACGCTTGTAGCTGGAACGCCTGCGCGGGTATTAAAAGAAATTGATGAGAATACGAAGTCAAAAACGGAAATTAAACAAGAACTTCGTAAACTAAATGACTAAGTAAGGGAATGACGGCATGTTAGATTTACAACAAATTCGTCGTAAATTACACCAAATACCTGAGCTTGGTTTTCAAGAAAAGAAGACCCAGCAATACTTGTTGGAAATTATAAAAACGCTAGAAACGGATAAAGTATCTATCAAGTTATGGGAGACGGGTATTCTCGTATTTGTGGAAGGTAAGGCCCCAACAAAAACAATTGGTTACCGAGCAGATATGGATGGCTTACCAATAACTGAGCAGACAGGGCTCTCTTTTTCATCGGAGCATGACGGAAAAATGCATGCGTGTGGTCACGATTTTCACATGACCATTGCTTTGGGGGTATTAGAGAAGATTATCTTAAAACCAATGAACGATCATTGCTTATTCATCTTTCAGCCAGCAGAGGAAGGGCCTGGCGGAGCATTACCATTACTTCAATCGGAAGCATTTCAGCCATGGCGTCCAGACATCGTATTTGCATTGCATATTGCTCCTGAATTGCCAGTAGGAACAGTTGCTAGTAAACCTGGTTTACTGTTTGCAAATACAAGTGAATTGTTTATTGATTTTGCTGGGAAAGGCGGGCATGCTGCTTATCCTCATTTAACGAAAGATATGACAGTGGCTGCCAGTAGTTTTGTGGTTCAGATGCAACAAATTGTTTCTAGAAATGTAAATCCACTTGAAGCATCTGTTGTTACAATCGGTAAAATGGAAAGCGGATTTGTCCAAAATGCGATTGCTGAGACTGCCCGTTTAGAAGGGACTATTCGCACACAACACCCTGATAGTATAAATATAGTTAAAAATCAATTAGAGAAACTGATGAAAGGGTTTGAGATTGCTTACGATTGTAAGATTGAAGTGGATTATGGAGCGAACTATTATCAAGTTTATAATCAAGCTGAACAAGTAAAGGAATTCCGTCAGGCATTAGCTGGTAGTAATGTGCATTATCAAGAAGCAGAAGCCGCTATGACTGGTGAAGATTTTGGATATATGCTCAAAGAAATACCAGGTTTTATGTTTTGGCTTGGGGTAGACTCTGCCTATGGTTTGCATCATGCACAATTAAATCCAGATGAAGCTGCTTTAAACGTTGGCGTGGAGGCTGTTCATTTAACTTTTTCCAAACTTTCTCAATAAAATATGCATATGCTTCCTATAAGTAGCAAAATATAAGGTATGTTTAGTTGAAAAGGACTAGAGAGAGTGTTAGAGATAGATCTTTACAGTGAAATGTAACTTTTACCGTATATACATTCAATCTGGAGTCCTTATTCTAAAACTTTTTTAAGGCTACTTTGAGGAGGTAATGGAATGGCGAGAATTGGTGTTGAAACGACGCTTAGCGATGTAAAAGACGCACTCACAGAAATGGGACATCATGTAGTGGATTTACGTGGAGCAGAGGATGCAGCTTACTGTGATTGTTGTGTAATTTCTGGTCAAGACAAAGATGTAATGGGAGTTATGCAGGCGGAAATAGCAGGCGCTGTTATTAACGCACAAGGTATGAATACAGAAGAGGTGTGTAATGTAGTGAATCAAAAAGTTGTTTAATCCACCTTCTATATCCTGAGAACCTTTTTATGTTATATCACATATAAAAGTATAAAAGAATTGTTTTCAGGGTATAGGAGGAAGCTTTTATGCGTTTAGGTCAACAAATTCCCGATTTTGATACCACTTGTGAATGGTTGAATAGTGAACCTTTATTAATAGGTGATAAACCTACTTGTTTTCATTTTTGGTCTATTAGTTGTGTTCTATGTAAACAAGCGATGCCGCATTTTATAAAGCTTTGTAATGAATATAAAAGTAAAGTACAATTTATTTCAGTTCATACGCCATTATCTGATACAGATAACAACTTGTTTGAAATTAATAAAGTGGTGGAAGAACAGGAGTTGAAAGCCCCTATAGCTGTGGATCATAATGAAAGGATTTCGGATGCATTTCAAGTAACATATGTTCCAGCCTACTATGTATTTGATGAATTTGGAAAATTACGTCATATCCAGCGTGGTAAAACAAATGTAAGTATGCTTGAGAAAAATATTTTGCGTATGATCTAGTTTAATACGATGAGCGCCTCCTTTTTACATATAAAAGGAGGCCTTTTTTATATTATAGCTCATAATAAAGTGAATTTTAGAAAACTGCGTGGTTAAGTTTTTCTAACAATATCGGAAAGTATACACATTTTTTGGGTGTATCGTCTAAGAAAAACAAATGCTTTTGCAGTAAGACTTGGCGACAAGCCAATTTTTTCTAATACGTTACAATTGATGGTGCCTTTAAAATTATAAGATAGAAATTTTTATAAAAATTCAGCAAAATAGTAGAAATTTATTTCGAAACCCGTTATATTATATGTTACGTAATTAAAAACTTGAGGGAGGCACATGTGTGGACACGTTTAAAAAATTAAAGCAATATTATTGGCCTTACAGAAAACATTTTTTACTCTCTGTATTCTTCTTGTTTTTTGTAACGGTAATCACAGTTGTTTATCCGATTATATTACAGCAAACGATTGATCGCGTTGTTTTAATGGATCGCTATGAATTAATTCCGTACATTTCCGCTATTTTCTTGTTGCTAATGACTGTTAAAGGATTTGCTACTTTTTATCATCAATATTTAGGGGATTTATTTGGTATTACAGCTGTATATAAATTACGTGATGGATTATATCAAAAACTACAGCGATTATCATTTACGTATTATGATAACGCTAAAACAGGAGATATTATGTCTCGCTTAACAGCTGATGTAGAAGGATTTCGTTTTTTTCTATCTTTTGGATTTTCAGAACTATTGAGAATAGTGCTACTTATAACGATTAGCTTAGGAGTTATGTTCTATTACTCTGTTCCGCTTGCTTTAGTTACGATGGCCGCAATGCCTTTTCTGGCTATTGTTGTATATCAATTCGATAAACGTGTGCATTCAGCTTTTCGCTTAATTCGAAAATCTTATGGTAATTTAAATACGCGTGTTCAAGAAAATATTAGCGGTATGCATACGGTGAAGTCACTCTCGCGTGAGGGGTTTGAGATTGGGCGTTTTGCGGATCGTAATGATTCGTACAGGCAAAATTATTTACACACTTCGTTTATTTGGTCAAAGTACTTCCCTTTAATGGAATTTATCGGAAATTTCTGTGCAGCTGCATTGTTGGCATACGGTGGTTTTCTTGTTATTGATGGGCAATTATCCCTTGGCGCATTAATCGCTTTTTTTAGCTTAGTTTGGTATATTATGGGACCGCTTATGAACCTTGGTTTTGTTGTCAATCAGTTTTCACAAGCAAAAGCTTCTGCAGAAAGATTATTAGAAATCTTAGAAGCGGAAGAGGATATTACAGAATCTGAACACCCTATTAGAGAACCTATACACGGGCATGTAACATTTCGAAATGTTACGTTAACATATGCAGATGATGACGACGCCGCTTTGAAAAAAATTAGTTTTGATGCTCCACCCGGGAAAGTTATTGGATTAATTGGCTCTACAGGATCTGGTAAAACGAGTATTACACAACTCATTACGCGTTTTTACGAACCAATTTCTGGAGATGTACTTATTGATCAAAAGTCAGTTTCAGATTATTATCTTAAATCTTTGCGCAAAGAAATTGGCTTTGTCCTGCAAGAACCATTTTTGTTTTCCACGACAATTCGTGAAAATATTGCCTATGGTAGCCCAGGTGTAGAGGATGAGCAGATTATAGATGCTGCTAAACGAGCGCAAGCGCACGATTTTATTATGAAAATGCCACAAGGGTATGACACGATGTTAGGTGAACGTGGGATGGGGCTGTCTGGAGGACAAAAACAACGTATTGCCATTGCGAGAGCGATCTGTATTAATCCTAAAATTCTTATTTTGGATGATGCTACATCTGCAGTAGATATGGAAACAGAATTTAGGATTCAAAAAGCTTTACAAGAAGTAATGAAAGGGAGAACTTCATTTATTATAGCTCATCGAATTGCTTCGTTAAAACATGCAGATGAAATATTAGTTTTAGAAGGGGGAAAAGTAGTAGAGCGTGGTAATCATGACTTCTTAATTAAGAATCAGGGACCGTATCAACGAATTTATGATATTCAATACCAAGATAGAGAAGAAGTAATGAAGCGTCAGCACGCTTAGAAGGAGGAAATGTGAATGGCGAAGGATAAGTCCAAAGAGTCCCCAAGCAGGCACTTACAGCGCTTTCATTATACGCAAGAACAAGCAATTGAAAAGCCGTTTAATTGGAAGCAAATGTGGCGTCTACTGGCCTATTTGAAACCTTATGCAAAAACTTATTTACCGGCTGCAATCATAGCTATGTTTATATCGACAGCTGTGCGATTAATTGTACCAATTTTAATCGGAAAAGTCGCTATTGATGTAGCTATAAGTGAACAAAATGTAACGCTGTTAACTTATTTAGTAGTGGTTATTGGCATTTTATACTTATTAAGCTATGCGGGAAATGTATTTCGGATAAAATGGGTAAATATTTTAGGGCAAAATGTTATCTATGATATTAGACAACATTTGTTTTCGCACGTCCAACGGTTATCCCATCGTTTTTTTGATTCCCGTTCAGCAGGTTCTATTTTAGTTCGAATTATGAATGATATTAATTCACTTCAGGAATTATTTACAAACGGAATTATCAACTTACTTATGGACATTGTAACATTAGTAGGGATCATTGTTATTTTGTTTGTGCTTAGCCCTAAGCTTGCGTTAGCGATCATGGTTATACTTCCGCTAATGTTCTACCTAACAACCAAGTTACGACGAACGATTCGTCGTTCTTGGCAACAAGTAAGAATTCAACAATCACGCATGAATTCTCATTTGAATGAAGGTTTACAAGGAATACGAATTACGCAGTCATTTTCTCAAGAACAAGAAAATAGTGAGTACTTCCATGGAGTAAATAAAGATAATTTTAATAGTTGGAAGGAAGCTACGAAGAAGAGTGCTATGTTTCGCCCGTTTGTTGAAATGAGCAATGCTATCGGTACAGTCATTTTAATATCTTATGGGGCATATTTAATTTTACTTGGTGAAAATAATGGTGGCATTGCTATTGGAACGTTTGTTTCGTTCGCTTTTTTTGTTGGTATGTTTTGGGAACCAATATCCCGTTTAGGGCAGATGTATAATCAAATGCTCATGGCAATGGCAGCATCTGAGCGTATTTTTGAATTTTTAGATGAACGACCAAATGTTCAAGAAAAGAGCGATGCTCATGTTTTCAAGGACATGAAAGGAGAAATTGTCTTTGATAAAGTGCATTTTTATTACGATAAAGATCGCATTGCCTTGAACGATATATCTTTGACTATTCATGCGGGGCAAACAGTTGCTTTAGTTGGCCATACTGGAAGTGGTAAAACAACAATTGCTAATTTAATAAGTAGATTTTACGATCCAACAAAAGGGAAGGTTACAATTGATAACTATGATTTACGTGAAGTCCAATTAGATAGCTTGCGACAAAGTATAAGCGTTGTTTTACAGGATACATTTATTTTTTCAGGTACTATTATGGAAAATATTCGTTTTGGGCGGCCAGATGCGTCTGATGAAGAAGTCATTCGTGCAGCAGAAGTCGTTGGCGCTGATGAATTTATAAAGCGTATGGCGAATAGTTATGAAACGGAAGTCGAAGAGCGTGGCAATATTTTATCTGCAGGGGAAAGGCAATTGTTATCTTTTGCAAGAGCATTATTAGCTAATCCAAAAATTTTAATACTTGATGAAGCTACTGCAAGTATTGATACAGAAACAGAAGTTAAGATTCAAGCTGCTTTAGCTAAATTATTGAAAGGACGTACCGCTATTATGATTGCGCACCGCTTATCTACCATTCGTAAGGCTGATAATATATTTGTGCTTGAGAATGGGCACATCTTAGAAAGTGGAAATCATGACAATTTAATGAAACAAGGTGGAGAGTACTATCATTTAGTAAAAGCACAATTTCAAATGTTAGATGCAATATAAAGTAAATCTTCAATCAGTATGGGGTTCTTTCATTCCTCGTGATTGTAGGTGGACGTATAGGAAATGTAGGTGGATACGTTCATTTTTGCGTTCATTGTTTTTAAAGTTTATGGTACATGATGGTTGAATGTAAAGACTTGGCGATAGCCAAGTCTTTCTAATGCTATAAATCGTGGTTTTCTATTGTAATAAAAGAGTATTTTGTACATCTTTTTTTAATAAAGTTTTCATCTTGAAATATGGTAGAACGAATAGAACTGTGATAAGCTATGAACAAAGACGAAACATGGAGGAACAAAGGATGAAACGAGAATTCGCAGTAATTGGATTAGGAAGATTTGGTGGAAGTATTTGTAAAGAGTTAAGCATGGAAGGGATGGAAGTGCTTGCTATTGATAACAATGAAGATAGAATTAATGAGTTTAAAAATATAGCTTCTCATGCTGTTATTGTTGACTCAACAGATGAAGCTTCTTTAAAAGAACTAGGAATAAAGAATATTGACCATGTTATTGTTGCAATCGGAGATGATATTCAAGCAAGTATTTTAACAACGGTTATTTTAACGGATTTAGGTATTAAGAAAATTACAGTAAAAGCTCAAAATGATTACCATGCGAAAATTCTTAATAAAATTGGCGCAGATCAGGTGGTACATCCAGAAAGAGATATGGGAAAAAGAATTGCACATAGTATTATATCAAATAACATATTGGATTACTTAGAACTATCCGATGACCATAGCATTGTTGAGGTAAAAGTTGGTGAAAAAATGCTAGGCAAGACGCTTGTCGAATTAGATATTCGTGCTAATTATGGATGTAACGTAGTAGCCATTAAACATGGGAAAGATATTAACGTATCGCCTAGTGCGGATCATCGTTTTTCGGAAGGGGACATTTTAATCGTTATTGGTGCAGATAAAGATATATCGCGTTTTGAAAAGCATTTAGTGATTGAAGAATAAACAGTCTAAGTAGGATACAAAATTTAAATCTCCTTTTTCGTATTATAGGAAAGCAATAAATTTCTAGGCTTTACAGATAAGCAAAACGACGACTTTCCATCGCCATAAAGATTTGGCAATAACCGAGTTTTTATGATGAAGCGAAGCCTTTGTTATACTTTTAGGCTACTAACAAAGCGGGGATCCAATTGTAGATTCATTTTATCCCATTTTATAGTAGAATAAAAAACAGCCAGTGTACGTATACTCTGGCTGTTTTTTATGTTAAACTTCCATAATAATAGGTAGTACCATAGGGCGACGCTTTGTTTTTTCATACAGAAATGGAGCGATAGTATCTGTGATCTCGTTTTTAATCTCGGACCATTGTGACGTTTTGCGTTCCATCACTTTGGTTAAATGCGTCGCGACCAATTTCTGTGCTTCATTAATTAAGTCTTCCGATTCCCTCATATAGACAAAGCCACGGGAAATGATGTCAGGGCCTGCAGAAACTTTAAACTCTTTCATATTAATGCTTACAACTACAATAACGAGTCCTTCTTCTGAAAGTATTCGACGATCTCTTAGGACAATATTACCTATGTCGCCTATTCCGTTTCCATCTACATAAATGGAACCTGAAGGAATTTTTCCAGCTATTGTTGCTGTATCTTTTCCAAGTGCTAAAACATCTCCGTTGTCCATGACAAAGCAACTATCAGCGTCTGAACCACAAGCAACGGCCAATTTAATGTGCTCTTTTAACATTCTGTATTCACCATGTATAGGCATAAAGTATTTTGGTTTAATTAGGCGTAGCATGAGTTTTTGCTCTTCTTGACTACCATGCCCTGATGTGTGAATATTGGTTAATTTTCCGTGGATGACATCGGCACCTGCACGATATAATTTATTAATTGTTCGGCTGACACTAATGGTGTTTCCAGGGATTGGAGATGAAGAAAACACCACTGTATCGCCAGGGATAATTTGTATTTGCCGGTGAGTACCATTGGCAATCCTTGAGAGAGCGGCCATCGGTTCACCTTGAGATCCGGTACAAAGAATGGTCACTTCTTGTGCTGGAAGACGGTTTATTTGATTAGCATCAATAAACGTATTTTTCGGCGCTTGAATATAACCTAATTCTTGTCCTAAGTTAATAGCAGATTCCATACTTCTTCCGAATACAGCTATTTTACGGTGGTTTTTAACAGATGCTTCCACTACTTGTTGTAATCGATAAATATTTGACGCAAAAGTTGCGAATATAACACGTCCGTCAACTCTGCTAAAAATATCTTTTATATTTTCCCCAACCACTTTTTCGGACATCGTAAATCCGGGAACTTCACTGTTCGTACTATCTGATAAAAGGCAAAGCACACCCTCATTTCCAATTTCAGCCATTTTCGATAAATTAGCTGGTTCACCAACTGGAGTAAAATCAAATTTAAAATCTCCAGTATGAACAATATTTCCTGGCGGAGTTTTCACTACGATACCATAGGAATCTGGAATACTATGAGTTGTTCGGAAAAAGCTTACCGATGTTTTTCGGAATTTTATAATATCGTCTTCTTGAATCGTGTGTAATTTAGCATTTCTTAATAAACCGTGTTCTTCTAATTTATTTTTAATTAATCCTAACGCAAGTTTACCAGCATATATTGGCACATTAATTTCACGGAGAAGATATGGGATTCCCCCAATATGGTCTTCGTGTCCGTGGGTAATAAATAATCCTTTAATTTTATCTTGGTTTTGTACTAAATACGTATAGTCAGGGATAACATAATCAATACCTAACAACTCATCTTCCGGAAATTTAATTCCAGCATCGATTAGCACAATTTCATCCTGAAATTGAATGCCATACGTATTTTTTCCGATCTCTCCTAAGCCACCTAGAGCAAAAACGGCAGCTTGATCATTTTTCACGAATTTCATTGTTTAGATTTTCTCCACGTGAAAATCTTCGGATTGTTTTTCATATGCTAAATGTGCTTCATCCAATTCATGGATATATTCAATATTATACTTGCGTTCGTTGATTTTTGCTCTAACTTCTCTTACAGAGTTTCCCTCCACATAAGCGCTTTTTGTACGTTCTCGAACTGGAATCTCGTCAGCCAGTTCTTGATATAAAACTTTATAAATCATCTCATCTCTCCTTGACTAATTTCATTGTTGGTTTATTAATATTACAGTTTTGAACACGGAGTTAATGCTATATCTTACCCGACACAAGAATGAAGATAAAGGTATCGTCTTTTTCCAAATAGTGTAGCTTTGTCTTTTTCATTTACTTTATGGTACCTTTAGTATGTGATTGGGCAAATTAATCATTGGTAGTCTTTTTACAAGTAGTTGGCACACGTCCTTGGCCTAAAAAGTCCTTCCAGCGTTTTTTGAGCTTTTTTCTTAGACGTTTCAGCATGACGTGTCATCTCCTTTCTTTGTTTTAAAAAACAAGAAAAACATCTACCGATCCAATCCCTCTTATCTATAGTATAGTATGAGTTGAGGAAATTTGAAATAAAAACACGCTATTTCTTAAAAATATTTCTCATGGCTGTGATAGAAAAGAGTGCATAAAAGTTGGAAGCTGTGCTTCGTTTAGTGAATGTAGGAGCACAGTTTGTTGAAATAAGATCCGATGATTACTACGCTTATTTTTTACAACACGATTAAATTTATACACCAGAAAAGGGGATAAACATGCATAAAAAAATGGTTTTCTTAGATATTGACGGTACGATTTTAACCCAAAAAAATGAAATTCCATATAGTACAAAGCAAGCCATTAAACAATTGCAGGATAACGATATTTACGTAGCGATAGCAACTGGAAGAGCACCTTTTATGTTTAAGTCTATACGTGAGGAGTTAAACATTCATTCTTTTGTTAGTTTTAATGGACAGTATGTTGTGTTTGAAGGGAAAGAAGTTTATCGAAACCCGATAAAAAAAGATGATCTTTTGCGTTTAAACCATGAAATTATGAAAAATAATTATCCGATTGTTTTTTCTAGCTCCGAGCAAATGAAAGCTTCGGAACCTAACCATTTATTCATAGAAGAAAGTTTAAGTAGTATGGATTTCAGTTATCCAGAAGTGGATCCTAACTTTTATCAGTCTACATCGATTTATCAAGCCTTATTGTTTTGTAAACAAGAAGAAGAAAAACAGTTAGCTAAACAGCTTCCTACGTTAGACTTTATTCGCTGGCATGAGTTCTCCTGCGATGTTATTCCGTTAGGCGGGTCAAAAGCGATTGGAGTGGAAAAACTAATTGAAGCTAGCGGTTTAGCGTTTGAAGATACATTTGCCTTCGGAGATGGGTTAAATGATATGCAAATGTTACAGGAAATTGGCACAGGGGTAGCGATGGGGAATGCAGTTTCTGATTTAAAAGCGGTAGCAGACTATATAACGGAGGACGTTGATAAGGATGGGCTTGCAAATGGGTTGAAGCATCTTGGTTTAATTTAACCTTACTATGTTTCCAAAAATGCCAGGTGTTTGCTACGAAAGCAGCTATCTATAAGTTAGTTACAAAGACATGCGTAACCATGCTTGGAAAAGACTTAGTGAGTTTCTTCATGCATGAAGAAACTCACTAAGTACCTGCGGTGGAAAGGGCATTACCAAAGCGACGGTATGTGGTAAACCATGAATAAAATGTTCGCCCAAGCTCTAACTACTCTACCGGTTTTGCGTTGTCTGGTATAAAGAATGGGTTTTGTTGATTAATATGATCATAAAACATGATTCCGTTTAAATGATCAATTTCGTGTTGAAACACAATAGCAGCATAATCTTTTAATCTTAATTTAACGACTTCTCCATCTGTATTGATGGCTTTTACGGTAACTCTAGCATATCTCGGAACGTATCCTTCTATACTTCGATCGACGGATAAACATCCTTCTCCAGACGGAAGATATGCTTTTTCTACAGAATGGCTAATTATTTTTGGATTAGCAAGTCCATAACTGTATTTTTTCCCTCTGCCATCCTCAAAGTGAACAGCTATTAAACGTTTATTCAATCCTAGCTGAGGAGCAGCCAACCCAACACCAGCACGAAGACCATATTTTTGAGCAATTTCTTCATCCTGGCTATTTTGAATAAATTGAAGCATATCACCAAGTAATTGCTTATCTTCTTTCGTTAAAGGAATAGTTACTTCATCAGCAATTGTTGTTAATGAAGGATGGCCTTCCCTAACGATATCTTTCATAGTTATCATCGTACCACTCCTAATTCTATGTGCATAGTCCAAAGATCATTTTATCATATTTATACGCATTTCATCATAATTTGCTATTAAGCGCCGACGTATCTGTTCATTATTTATATAAGCTGAATAATTTTAACTTTCGTTCCTCAAGGCACCAAAAGGCCGTTCGTACTAAACAGGAAGGCCGGGGTGCCGGAGGGCGCCAGTATACTCCTGTTGCAGGAGCATGATTCCTAAAACCTTCGTTAATTCGTTCGAGTCGCTACGTTGCTAACCGGGCGCCCCGAGACTTTGTTCAAAAGGCGTTTTATATGGAGCAAAGGCGGAATTGATTTTTTCCTTTTGTACAACCTATTTTATGTTATACTATAAATCGTATATTTGATTTATAGGTGTAGGAGGTAAATAATGTCATTAAAAAAGTTCACAATCGTTGCATTAGGTTTTATGCTTTTATTTATATTAGCATCGTGTAGTAATGGGACTCCAGAAGAACAAATACAGAATCATTTAGAAGAAGCAGTTACGCTAGAAGAAGGATTTGAAAAACAGCAAAGTAAAATAACCGATTTGGAGAAAAAAGAACAAGAGTTATATAACCAAATTATGGATCTTGGTAAAGACGAAATGGATAAAATTAAAAAGTTAGCTAAACAAGCTATTGAAACGGTGGATAAACGTAAAGAAGCGATAAAGAAAGAAGAAGAAAGCATAGAACAAGCAAAAGAAGAATTTACTAAAACGAAAGAAGTTGTGGAGGATTTAGAAGCTAAAGAAGCTAAAGATACTGCTGAAAAAATGGTAGAGACGATGCAAGATCGTTATAAAGCATACGATAATCTAAATAAAGCTTACAAAGATGCATTGAAATTGGAAAAAGAAATGTATGAATTGTTATCAAAAGAAGATTTAAAGCAAGAAACGTTAACGAAAAAAATAGATGCTATTAATAATGCATATGAAAAAGTAATTGCATCAAACGATAATTTTAACAAGCATACGAAAGAATACAATGAAATGAAAAGAGATTTTTACGAGCAAGTGGGTATGGATGTTACCTATGAAGGAGATTCTGACGAAAAATAGAAGATAAGTAAGATATTGAAACACTCTCTAGGCAAATCTAGAGAGTGTTTTTTGCTAGTACAAGGATAACGGTACATATTTTTACAAAGTAAATGATTTTAAAAACCTAAAGTCTTTATGATGTGTAAACGTCGTCGTTTTGCTTATTGTATAAATCCTTCGCGCAATAAACAGGGAGATAAGAAAGAAATGGTTTGTAATAGATGAAAAATA
Organism: Virgibacillus chiguensis; assembly: GCF_900129865.1. GTDB lineage: Bacteria > Bacillota > Bacilli > Bacillales > Amphibacillaceae > Virgibacillus > Virgibacillus chiguensis. The sequence goes on along the minus strand of NZ_FQXD01000002.1, from coordinate 252,630 downwards.
TTAAACACTCGCTATTATTCCTAATAATAGGTAATACAGATAAGAAATCGAACTATAACAGAACAAAGTAGAAAGCGCTTTATTAAGTAATGCTTTCTTTTAAATTATGTGAAAATAAATTAAAGAAAACAAAGTGTTTGACCACTAAGTAGAATTGAGCTAGAATTTATATGTAAAGAAATTGTACTAATGATTTTTTGCTTTTTTATGTAACAGTTTTAAATAGCTGTTTTTGATGTGTATGTACATACAGACGGGGGGCATTCAATATAAAAGCCTCTACTTGCTAGTATAGAGCAAGGGTGGAATATTTTATTTGCGTGCTTTGCCTATTTGGGCATTCACTTATAGATTTATAGTAAGCAAAAATGGGAATACCATAAAAAGTACAGTTTTTTTCTGATTTTGGGTAGGCTAGAAATAACAATATTAAATGGATACAGAAAGGAAGAGGTGAACTATTTTGAAACACGTTTTAGAGAGTGTTGAGAGTCAGTTCGAAATGTTCCAAATTCTTAATGAAGATGGAAAGATTGTCAATGAAAAAGACGTTCCTGATCTTTCCGATGAGCAGTTAAAAGAACTTATGCGTAGAATGGTTTACACAAGAGTTTTAGATCAACGTTCAATTGCTTTGAACCGCCAAGGGCGTTTAGGATTTTATGCACCAACAGCAGGGCAAGAGGCCTCGCAGTTAGGAAGTCAGTTTGCACTTGAACAAGAGGATTTTCTATTGCCTGGATATCGAGATGTACCACAATTAATTTGGCAAGGTCTTCCACTATATCAAGCATTTTTATTCTCTAGAGGACATTTCCATGGTAACCAGATGCCTGAAGGTGTTCATGCAGTAAGTCCACAAATTATAATTGGCGCTCAATATGTACAGGCTGCTGGCGTAGCTTTAGGAATGAAAAAGCGTGGTAAGAAAAATGTAGCTGTTACTTACACTGGTGATGGTGGTACATCACAAGGTGATTTTTATGAAGGAATTAACTTTGCAGGTGCATATAAAGCTCCAGCGATTTTCTTTGTACAAAATAATCGTTTTGCCATTTCTGTACCAGTAGAAAAACAAACAAATGCAAAAACACTAGCTCAAAAAGCTGTTGCTGCAGGAATTGAAGGCATTCAAGTAGATGGTATGGATGTACTTGCTGTTTACGCTGTTACAAAACATGCTAGAGAGCGTGCAGTTAATGGCGAAGGTCCGATGCTTATTGAAACAATGACGTATCGCTATGGTCCTCATACAATGGCTGGTGACGATCCTACTCGTTATCGTACAGAAGATTTAGATAATGAATGGGAAAAGAAAGATCCATTAGTCCGTTTCCGTAAGTATCTAGAAGCAAAAAATCTATGGTCTGAAGAAGAAGAAAATAAAGTAATTGAAGAAGCAAAAGAGGAAATTAAGCAAGCCATTAAGCAAGCAGACCAATATCCAAAACAAAAAGTAACAGATTTAATGGCAAACATGTATGAAGAACTTCCATATAATTTACAAGAACAAATGGAAGAATATAAAGAAAAGGAGTCGAAGTAAATCATGGCACAAATGACAATGATTCAAGCCATTACAGACGCACTACGTACGGAACTTAAAAATGATGAAAATGTGCTTGTTTTCGGAGAAGATGTCGGTCAGAATGGTGGCGTGTTCCGTGCTACTGATGGATTGCAAGCCGAGTTTGGTGAAGAACGCGTGTTTGACACACCTTTAGCCGAATCAGGTATTGGTGGACTAGCAATTGGCTTAGGCTTACAAGGTTTCCGACCTGTTCCAGAAATTCAATTCTTCGGCTTCGTATATGAAGTGATGGATTCCATTAGCGGACAAATGGCTCGTATGCGATATCGTTCAGGTGGCGTTCATCATTCGCCAATTACAGTACGTGCTCCATTTGGCGGAGGTGTTCATACACCAGAACTTCATGCGGATTCATTAGAGGGGTTAATTGCTCAACAACCAGGTATTAAAGTGGTTATTCCTTCTACTCCTCATGATGCTAAAGGTTTACTTATTTCTTCCATCCGAGATAATGATCCGGTTGTGTTTTTAGAGCACATGAAATTATATCGCTCATTCCGTGGTGAAGTACCTGAAGGAGAATACACGATTGAACTAGGGAAAGCAGATGTTAAGCGTGAAGGTACAGACGTTACATTAATTGCTTACGGTGCGATGGTACATGCTTCGTTAAAAGCTGCTGAAGAACTAGCTGAAAATGGTGTTAATGCTGAAGTTATTGACTTACGTACTGTATCACCACTTGATATCGAAACGATCATTGAATCGGTTAAGAAAACAAATCGTGCTGTTGTGGTGCAAGAAGCGCAACGCCAAGCAGGCATAGCTGCGAATGTAGTAGCTGAAATACAAGAACGTGCCATTCTTCATTTAGAAGCTCCTGTATTACGTGTTGCGGCTCCAGACACCGTTTACGCATTCTCGGAAGCAGAAGAAGTTTGGTTACCTAATCATAAAGATATTGTAGAAAAAGTAAACAGTGTGATGAACTTTTAATTATTAAGACAGGAGGCAAAAATATTATGGCTTTCAATTTTAAATTACCTGATATTGGTGAAGGAATTCATGAAGGTGAAATCGTTAAATGGTTCGTTAATGAAGGCGACGAAGTTAAAGAAGACGATGTTTTGTGTGAAGTGCAAAATGATAAAGCTGTAGTGGAAATTCCATCACCAGTGGAAGGGACAGTAACAAAATTACATGTAGAAGAAGGAACGGTAGCAGTTGTAGGCGACACGATTATTACGTTTGATGCAGAAGGCTATGAATCAGATGACGAGGAAGAAGCGGCAGATTCAAAACAAGAAGCTTCTGCTGACGAAAAAGCATCTGAAGCTCCTGAAGCTACAAATGAAGAAGTAGATGAAGATGATGGTGAAAGAGTAATTGCAATGCCATCAGTAAGGAAGTATGCACGTGATAACGGAGTAACGATTTCTAAAGTTACGCCTTCAGGTAAAAACGGACGTATTTTAAAAGAAGATATTGATGCTTACCTAAGTGGAGACCAACCTGCTACAGACGCAAAAGGAACAACAGAAGAAGCAGCATCTTCTAAGAAAGAAGCAGCTGCAGAAACAGCGGGAGACTTCCCTGAAACTCGTGAATCTATGAGCGGAATTCGCAAAGCAATTGCCAATGCGATGGTTAATTCTAAAACAAAAGCTCCTCATGTAACTTTATTGGATGAAGTAGATGTATCAGAATTAGTAGCTCATCGTAAGAAGTTTAAAGCCGTAGCTGCTGAGCAAGAAATTAAATTAACATACTTGCCGTATGTTGTTAAAGCACTAGTATCTGCTTCTAAAAAATTCCCAATGATAAATGCTTCCGTTGATGATGAAACGAACGAAATTGTGCACAAGCACTATTACAATGTAGGTATTGCAGCAGATACAGATAAAGGCCTTCTTGTTCCAGTTGTGAAAAATGCGGATCGTAAATCCATCTTTGAAATTTCTAAAGAGATTAATGAATTGGCAGAAAAGGCTAGAAGTGGTAAACTAGCACCTGAAGAGATGAGTGGTGCATCGAATACAATTACAAATATCGGTTCTGCTGGTGGTCAATGGTTTACGCCAGTATTGAATTACCCAGAAGCGGTTATTCTTGGTATTGGTCGTATAGCAGAAAAACCAGTGGTTCGTGATGGGGAAGTTGTCGTAGCACCTGTACTAGCATTATCATTAAGCTTTGATCATCGTATTATTGATGGAGCAACTGCACAACATGCTCTAAATCAAATGAAACGATTATTAAGCGACCCACAATTAATTATGATGGAGGCGTGAGTTTTATGGTAGTAGGAGATTTTCCAATTGAAGTAGACACACTCGTTGTTGGAGCAGGTCCTGGTGGTTATGTTGCTGCTATTCGTGCTGCACAGTTAGGCCAAAAGGTAACAATTGCTGATAAAGGCGCTTTAGGTGGGGTTTGTTTAAACGTTGGATGTATTCCATCCAAAGCATTAATCCAAGCTGGACATTTAGCTGAACAAGCTCATGGAAATGAAGAGATGGGAATTAAAACAGAAAATGTTTCTGTTGACTTTTCTAAGGTTCAAGAGTGGAAAGCAAGTGTCGTTAACAAGCTAACTTCTGGTGTGGAAGGCTTGTTAAAAGGAAACAAAGTAGATATTGTTAAAGGTGAAGTATATTTTGTAGATAAAAACACTGTAAAAATTATGGATGAGAAAAATTCTCAAACATATACCTTTAAGCATTGCATTATTGCTACAGGATCAACGCCAATTGAAATCCCTAACTTTAAGTTTTCAGATCGAGTATTGGATTCAACTGGTGCTTTAAACCTGAAAGAAATTCCGAAGAAAATGGTAGTTATTGGTGGAGGATATATTGGTACAGAGCTTGGCACTGCTTATGCGAATTTCGGTACAGAAATTGTTGTTCTTGAAGGTGCGAAAGAAATCTTAGGCGGTTTTGAGAAGCAAATGAGTCAAGTTGTGAAAAAACGTTTGAAGAAAAAAGACGTTACAATTATTACGGAAGCAATGGCTAAAGGTGTAGAAGAATCTAAAGACGGTGTCAAAGTAACATATGAAGTAAAAGGTAAAGAAGAAACTGTTGAAGCGGACTATGTATTAGTTACGGTTGGCCGCCGTCCAAATACAGAGGATATTGGCTTAGAGCAGGTTGGCATTGAAAAAGATGACCGTGGACTAATTAAAATTGATAATCAATGTCGCACGAATGTTGATAATATCTATGCTATAGGTGATATTGTTGCTGGGCCTCCATTAGCACATAAAGCATCCTATGAAGGAAAAGTTGCTGCAGAAGCTATCAGTGGGGAACAAGCTGTAATTGATTACTTAAGTATGCCTGCAGTTGTGTTCTCGGATCCAGAATTGGCTACTGTCGGTTATACGGAACAAGAAGCGAAAGATGCTGGATTCGATGTCAAAGCTGCTAAATTCCCATTTGCAGCTAATGGTCGTGCACTTTCATTAAACGATAGTGATGGATTTATGAAACTGATTACTCGTAAGGACGATGGCTTAGTGATCGGTGCACAAATTGCTGGACCAAATGCGAGTGATATGATTTCTGAATTAGGTCTTGCAATTGAAGCTGGTATGACAGCAGAAGATATCGCATTAACGATCCATGCTCATCCAACATTAGGTGAAATCACCATGGAAGCTGCTGAAGTAGCTCTAGGTACACCAATTCATATGCTATAGGTATAGTAAAAAGAGCTGTTCTATGTACAGAACAGCTCTTTTTAGCATTCCATTAGATATTCTATGATCTCACTTTTTTACATTAGTTTTTCAAGCTTACTAACGATTACATGTTTAGGGGTTTGACCGCTAATTCGGTCAATAGTAATTCCGTCTTTTCTAATAATTAAAGTAGGATACTTAGGATCTATCTTCTCATCAATCTCATTCAACGCTTTATTTCTTGTGTTTACTTTACTAAATTCGGTTGGAAAATTTGCTTTCACCTCAATGATAGCATCAAAATATTGATTTTCTACCGAATCATTCGTTTGGTGTGTATAAAAAAAGATATCATATTTTTTTGGTTGAAAGGAAATTACGTTAATGGTAGAAGCATTGAACGTTTTGCAGCCATTTACTAGTACACAAACAATTACTAAAAAAATAATTAGCTTTTTAATTGTTGTTCACCTACTTGTCATTTAATGTCGATAGCTTTAGTTTATCAAAATTAGATATACTGAAGTTTTATGTAATGCAACTGTTATAAAGTTGATAATGTGCTGTTAGAGGTAGTAATATAAGATATTAAAAAGTAAAAATTGTTACATTACGATTTCCTGATAATAAAATGAAGTAAACTTGGTACTTTTGCTGAAGTAATTCAATTCTGAGATAGAATTAGCAAAGAGAAGAAAAATTAGAAGAAAAACTATTTAAGCGATGTACAGGTGTCTTTAAAAGATAAGATGAATTATAACCTTTAACCTAACATATAAGGTGTGAAAGGCTTCTATTTCAAGAATGGGAAGATGTGTGAAGTCTAAGTTGGAGATGCCAGTGCCTAAATATTTTCATTAAGACGAAAGCTACTATTTTGTGTTCTATTATTGTAGAAAAAAGCTAGAGCATGGGCTCTAGCTTTTTCTTTTCGTTGCTAAGTTATGGTCTTTGGCTTCTTGCCGGAAGGACTTGACAAGAGAAATGATCACTAAAATCATTATAATGGCAAAAGGAAACGCTGCGATTATCGAGGCTGTTTGTAAAGCATTCAAGCCACCTTGCCATAACAATACAGCTGCAGCACTTGATTGAATAATACCCCAGATGAATTTTACTGAATTGGCAGGATCTAATTTCCCCCCAGTTGTCTGCATGCCAAGAACAAAAGTAGCTGAGTCGGCAGAAGTAATGAAAAATGTACAAATTAATAAGATAGCAATAATGGAGATGAAAGTACTCATAGGGAAGTGCTCCAACACAGTAAATAATGCTGTCTCCTCACCAAAATCATTGATGCTTTGGATGATATTTGCTCCCTTGAAAGTTTCTAAATGAATCGAGGTGCCCCCGAATACAGAAAACCATAAAGCACTAAATATTGTAGGTACGAGTAGTACGCCTAAGACAAACTCTCTTATAGTTCTACCTCGGGAGACTCTTGCTATAAAAGTTCCTACAAATGGCGCCCATGCAATCCACCAAGCCCAATAAAAGAATGTCCAATTATTAAGCCATGTAGAGTTCTCTTCGTTAAAAGGAGTCATACGTAGACTCATGCTAGGGAGATTTTGGAGATAACTACCTAATGTTGTAGTAAAATAATTCATTATAAAGTTGGTTGGACCAAAGAATAATACAAATAACATAAGTAATACGGCTAAAACAAGATTGGCATTACTTAAATATTTCATCCCTCTATTTAGTCCAGTCATGGATGAAGTCATATATAATACGGTAACAATTACAATAATGATCAATTGAAGTGTGATGGTTGATTCCATCCCAGTAACAAATGAGAGACCACCACTGATTTGGATAGCTCCAAGACCTAAGGAAGTAGATACGCCAAATACCGTTGCAAAAACAACGATAAAATCGATTGTTGTTCCCCAAGACCCCTTAATTCGATTTCCAAACAGCGGTTCAAGCATGGCGCTTACAACACCTGGAGATTGTTTGCGAAATTTAAAATAGGCCATGGCTAAGGCGAGAGTAGCGTATATAGCCCAAGGATGAATTCCCCAATGGAAAAAACTGTATTGCATCGCAGTTTTAGCAGCATCTCCCGTTTCTTCTGCCCCGAAGGGAGGATCGTGAAAATGAGATACTGGCTCAGCAGCCCCCCAGAATACAAGACCAATCCCCATACCAGCACTAAATAGCATAGCAAACCATGTTAAATAGCTGTATTCTGGCTTGTCACCAGGTCGGCCTAGTTTAATATTGCCATATTTTGAAAAAATGAGATAGATCGCAAAAACAACAAATGATGTTGCACTTAATAAATAAAACCAACCGAACTGTTCAACAAGAAATGTTTGAATAATAGTTGTGACATTGTCTAAGTTGGCATTTGGCAATACGTCTTCCGGAATGATTCCCCAAATTATGAAAAGTACTGCAACAATTGCTGAAATGTAGAATACACGCGTTACTTTCTTCACAAAAATAATCCTTTCTATCTTTATTTTTTGGAAAACTATGTAGACGTACTTATTGTATTAAAACATAAGCACAAAAATTGTTCAAATAACAAACCTTGCTGTTTTACTATATCCTCCCTCTAATTAATCATACTTAAAAAAGCCCAAAACGTGTCATCATGCATTTTCTAGTTGTAGTTATATGAAAAAACAAGGAAAATAATTGATGCGTATTTGCATGATTTTTTATATTTAAATAATTCTTTCGATAATAATACGGAGTTCAAAATCGTTATTAAAATGGGCTAAAATGTTCGTTGTATTTTAATAAAGAACTCCTAAAACTTTTAATTTAATTGTAGGACGAAAGCTAGACAAGCCGGCCGGTAGTAGTGAATAGAACAAAGGCTCAGGGCGCCCGGTTAGCAACGTAGCGACTGGAACGAATCAACGAAAGTTTTAGGGATCATGCTCCTGCAACAGAGTATGCCGGTGCCCTCCGGCAAGCCCGTCTTTAGTCGGCCTTCCTATTTAGGACGAACCGATGATGACTTTAGCTTAGGGCAATGGAATGAAGTCGCCTAGTCGCTGGGCGCTGGAGCCGGACGTGGCTAAATAACTTAGTAAGTTTATTCGCAACTGCTAAATTTTATAATTTCCTAGACCACAAGAAAAATGTAGATTTTTGTTGTCATTTATTTTCCAGCAATTTATAATAGAAGTTGACACCTTAACAGGAGCTCGGACAGGAGGAACTATATGAAGAAAGCTATACTAGTGGTTACTTTCATCTTCATTGGACTATTCATAGTCGCATGCGGTTCGAGTGATGAAAAATCGCAACCAACACATGCAGATAAGGCTGAAGAAAATAAACAGGATCAACGTAAGGAAGAACAAAAGCCACAAAAAGAAGATAACCAAACAGAGAAAAGTGTGGTAAACGAAGCCCCTAACCCTACGTATAAGGTTTCGGACAATGCTACGATAGTACCAATTGATGAGAATACCAATGAAAAAGTAGTTTTGTTAACAATTGATGACATACCAGATAAGCATGCGTTGGATATGGCTAAGACATTAAAAGAGCTAGAAGCCAATGCAATATTCTTTGTGAATGGACATTTTTTAGAAACAGAAGAACAAAAGGATATGCTAAAACAAATCCATGAGATGGGTTTTGTTATCGGAAACCATACATATAGCCACCCTAAGTTACCAGATTTGACTGAGCAGGAACAGACAGAAGAAATTGTTCGTGTGAATGATCAAATTGAAGAGGTTATTGGAGAACGCCCGAAATTCTTCCGCGCCCCTCATGGTATGAATAGTGACCACTCCAGACAAGTGGCTAAAGAACAAGGAATGGTCGTTATGAACTGGACATATGGGTATGATTATTTCGCGCCATATCAAGATGCTGCTAAACTGAAAAAAGCAATGGTAAGCGGAGAAGGCCCAGAAGCGGGGGTTGATTACTCCCTACTAAAACCGGGAGCCAATTTGCTAATGCATGATCGGGAATGGACAAATGAAGCATTAGCAGATATTGTTAAAGGATTGAGGGATAAAGGGTATGAGATGGTTGATCCTAAACAAATTCAAACGTTAAGTAAACAATAAGTATTTATTTTACATAGAAAGTCTCCACATCGTTGTATTTCTGATTCATATTTATTTGAGTTAGAAGTATTCGTTCCTGTGGAGGCTTTTTAGTGTTTTGATGAGGGTATATACCGCCATATATAAGACGAATGCAGCCCTTCTACAGCATTTCATTACGCAGTAAAATAAAGTGGAGCTGGCAGTGTTCCATTTTTATGTACTTTGATTTTTAAGTGCTAAATCTACGCTAATAACCTTATAAAAAGATTCATATCTTTAATGAGGATAGGAAGAACAGAGGAATGCATTATCGTATAATTCTGTTTCAAAATGGTAAAAGGTAATTATCGTCCATAATTTAAAAAAGTGTTATACTAATTAGGCTTGATTTTTTAAATGTGACATATTATAATATGAATACGTTATCAATATGAAGAGGAGTTGGATTTAATGGGTACAATAGTTTGTCAAGATTGCCAAAATATTATTGAGCAATATGAAGAAGAAAAAGTAACAACTCTTTATGGTACTTGTCCAACGTGTCGTGAAAATAAATAAGCATAAGAACAAAGGCGCAAGCCGCCCGGTTAGTAACGTAGCTAATGGAACGAATCTATTGAGATAAAGGAATCATGCCACTAAAACAGGAGTTTGCTGACGTCAGAAGGCAAGCCCGTTTTTAGTCGGTATTCCTCTTAGTGACAACGGATGATGATTTATCGTAGGGAGATTACGTGAAGTCGCCAAATGCTGAGCGCCGGAAGTGACTATTCGATTGTTTCATTACTACAACCACTATATTATAATAAAAAGCTACCCTTGAGGTAGTTTTTTATTAATGGAATTATTATTACCATGTAAAAATTTTAATGAAGAATCTTCTTTAAAATGAGATAGTAAAATAAAAAATGTTAGTTAAGGAATTTGGAATAGGGTACATTTTCTTAAATCTTGTATGAAGATACTTGCATACCCTCTATTTTTTTGATTAAACTGAAGGTGTGGGAATGAAATGAACGTATATATGGAGGAAGTAATTTGAATTATCACTATCCAATTGACGATACATGGACAAAAGAAGAAATTATTTATGTTGTGCAGTTTTTCAGCTTAATTGAGCAGGCATATGAAAGAAAGGTAGAAAGGAAAGTTATAATAGCAGCTTACCGGAAGTTTAAACAAGTAGTTCCTAGTAAAAGTGAAGAAAAGAAGTTGTTTGCTACTTTTAAACAAGGTTCGGGATATTCTAGCTTTCATGTACTTAAATATGCAAAGATAACCGAAGACCATTTTATAAAAATGAAGTAGAGGAGAGAAGCATTTGTAGAGCTTCTCTCCTTTTGTAATATTCTTTACGTTGGTCAATGAATAAATGATACTTATTTTGTATAATTAGTTTTGCTTTGTAGAGCCAGTTTATAAAAAGGTATCAATGGATGAACAGTAGATTTTAACTCCTCTATAAAGATATTTCCGTCATAAATGCGTTCATCATGTTTGGCAAAATGCTTCCCAATTAAAAATTCCGCTTTTTTCACATCTCTGAACCTTTCTACATCTTTTTTATCTAAATCTAATAATGGTTTGGCATCTTTTTTAGTATGATCTAATGAATACATAAAGCTTTTAGGAAGTTGTTTTAATTGGTCAAAATGGTTTAAATAGGTTTGTGCAATTTTTGATTTATGGTCTAATTCATAAATAAGCGCTAACCATATAAATACATGATCATCGAATACACCTACTTGAAAATGAGGGTGTTTTTTATATCCTCGTTTGTTATCAGCTACAGCTAACCACGTATCTTGGGGGGGATTGACTGTTCTTCTAGCATGTTTGGCAATATGTAGAAACATTTCATTCCCAAGTTGTGCAGCTAAGAAGTCTACTAGTTCATTGCCAATCTGTTGGAATTTTGGTTGAATTCTTGTCTGAATTGCTTCCATTCTTTCTTCGAGGCCTTCAATATAAAATGTATCAAAATCTACTTTTTCAAATCCTTTAAAGGTCATCATCATCGTCCTTTCCTATAAAGCATATATATCGTTAATACTCCTGCTTTAAAGAATTAGAGGGAGCTTTACATCGTGATAGTATATGCTAAATTTGTTTGTTTAGTTGCTGAGTTTGAACCGTATATACATAAAAAATTATTTCTACATGTAGTGTACGTCAATACAGATAAGAATATCTACTGATAATGTTTGCCACTTATTATTTTAAAAGTTGCTTAAATCAAATAAACTATGCCTATTTGATTATCATTATTTAATATGCAAAAGCACAAGTCAAGTTATTCACGTCATGTTGTAAGTAGCATTTTGTTTTAATGAGTACAACGAGTACATCCCGAATAACGTGCAGCCTGCTCGTCCAAAGATGATGGTGTCAGTAGAAGGATTAACATAGCTTCTACCAGAGATAGGGATATCGCCTTCATAGGTTTTTACGATAAATCAGGAAAAACACACAGATGAAAGACGTACCTTATTGGTTATACAGCATATAAGATGTGTTTTTTAAACAGGCTAACCTGTATATATATATCATATTTGGGTTTAAATGAAAATAAATTTAAGAAACTGGATGATACTTGTCGAACCAAATAGGAAAACCAATCATAAATATATTTAAAGTACAGTTTTGGAATAAAAAGTATTTAACGAAAGGAAGTGAAATTGTGAAGTACGTCTTAGGAACATTATGTAAAGAAAAATCATTGGGCAATTTGCAGGTCATTCGTATGGAAATTGATTATGAATTGTTAACACTTTATGACGCGATGAAAAAAGAAGATGCAATTGAAATAATAAAAAGCAAAGAACGGCTCATTTGCTTAAGAAAGCAATGGTTAGATTTGAAAGCAGAATAATGTAGATGAGATTTTCATTGCAAGCTTATTGCTAAATACATGTATCACAGTAAAATGTATATCATCTGTTGTATCCCATAAAAAGGCTTCATTTGGAAATGCCAATATCGTTGAGTAGATATTAAATAAATCGGTGAGAAAAATTAAAACAATTAACGTTTAACGAGTTCCCCTTATTAGCTACAATTCATGACGGCGTATCTAAAATTTGGTACTATTATATGTAGCATTGAATGGAGGAGTATACAGATGAACAAAGCGCAGCGTGATATGATTTTTTCCCAAGCTACAAAGTGGATATACGAAGCGGGTGAGCAGATAAGGAAACAAATTCATAATCCATTAACTATTGATACAAAATCAAATGCGAATGATTTAGTAACTGAGATGGATCGTTCAACCGAAGCTTTTCTGGCAAATAACATTAAATCTACGTTTACCGATCATTTTATTTTAAGCGAAGAAGGCTACGGTGATCAGTTAGATTCTATGAATGGTATCGTTTGGATTATTGATCCTATTGATGGCACGATGAATTTTGTCCATCAAAAAAGGAATTTTGCGATTTCAATCGGTATTTTTAATAATGGTATTGGAGAAATCGGACTTATTTATAACGTGATGGAAGATGTTTTATATAGCGCAAAAAGAGGAGAAGGTGCTTATAAGAATAATAAGAAGCTTCCGCAACTTCATCATGATATCCTTTTCCAGGAAGCAATTGTTAGTATGAATCACTTTTGGCTATGTGAAAACCGCCTCGTTGACGAAAAATGGATGCAAAAACTTGTAAAAGATGTGAGAGGGTCAAGGACTTACGGATCGGCGGCATTAGAATTTGCATTTGTCGCAGAAGGTATTATCGATAGTTATTTAACATTGAGTCTGTCACCGTGGGATTATGCAGCGGGAATGGTTATTATTAACGAAGTTGGAGGAGTAACAACTACTATAGATGGCGATCCACTCGATATGCTTTCAAAAACATCTGTCGCTTCTGGAAATCCATGTATTCAAGAAAAAATTATAGCTAATTATATAAAAAAAGCAAGGAAGTGATTTGTCACTCCCTTGCTTTTTTTAAACGAATTCCAGTTCCCATCAATGTAAAGCCTAATAATAAAAATAAAACCGTCAACCAAGTATTACGATAAGCTATAGCAGCACCTACACCGACAAACATGCCAATTACAAGCATTGCTAAAAGCAACATCGGTATATTTAACTTCTTCATTCCCATCCACCTCTTCTTCACCTTCTAGTATAAATGAATAGAGGTGAGAATTCAAAATGTATTGCGTTATTCGATAAGATTATAACTGGCGAAATATAATATATTTTAGTATGATGGAATATGGAGATGAGATTGATAACTGGGGGATGGCTATGGAAGGAAGTTTCAGTTTTGTGTTCAACTTTATTTTAGAACAATTCGGTACGGAACATATGTTTTTGACGTTATACATTTTGAACCTAATTTTTAGTATTATTTCATTTAAACTTGGATTTGCAAGAAAGCTTACCCTGATCAAAACAATTATTGTATATATCATGCTTGCTTTGGGTGTTTATTTATTAACTATTTTTAGTATATTTCAACTTCCAATCACGGAAAGCTTAATCTTGATATCACTTGTATTAGCAATTTATCGTTTTCGTTTATATCAAGAAAGAAAAAATCGCTAGTAACTTATATTTTTATATTTCGTTTTATAATTATGGAAATGAATTTGAAACTCAAGAGCGTTAAAAACCCAGAAGGAGTTTAATTCTTCTGGGGTTTTTATATTCTAATTATATAAATTCATCAACGGTTTTTTTTTCTGAATATAAACGGAACTTACCTGTTGCATGTCTTGCTAACGTCTTTTTTCCAACTCTATTGTAGCACGTCTGACATAAGTGCATAAGGATTCTTTTATTTCTTAAGCGTTTTGCTTCAAAGCAATGATCATCAATACTTTCAACTGAATCGCAAATGGTACATTTCACTTGCATAATTTCACCTCAATGTCAAAGAATAAATAGGACAAGTATATAACCTATTCAGCATGTTTTAGGAATAATTTTAAGCTGCATGCGTATTTTGTTTATGAAATAGTATATCACAATTTTATGTTTGGGCAAATTGTGGAAAGGGTAAAGTTATATAAGAAGAAAAGAAAGGACGATTCAATGAAGAAAAAATATTTATACTCTGCAGGTGCCGCAGGAGTAATTGGAGCTACAGTTGCTGGGTACTTTCTAAAAGACAAAGATAAAAGAGATAACGTAAAAAGGAAAGTTAAAAATTATCAGAATAGCATCCGTGCGACTTTTGAAGAGGCGGGTGTACCAGATCAGTCAGAGGATAGAGGTTTGGAACAACTCGAAAATGCAAAAATGGTATCGGAAGGTTCACAGTTTGGCGTTCAATATTACAATGAAAATAAAGAAGCGAATACTAGTGAGTATCAACAATAAAAAAGTTTCCGCTTATAAGCGGAAACTTTTTTACACTATAGGAAAGCATAAGATTCTTAGGTTTATCTTGAATTGCTGTGAGACAGCCGCTTCAAGCCTTGTTAAGTGGTTGGCGTAGCTCACGATGCATTCTGTTTATGATGATTGGATTGTTCTTCCTCCGTATCTTCAAGTTGCTCTTTTTCTTCTTCAGGGATTACCTCTTTATTTGGATCACTTTCCTTTGGTCGATTTTTGTTAATAGGAAATTCTGGCATATATCGCCCAACAACGGCGGCTAATTCATCCACCAAACCGTATACAGGTTGACCTTGTTCCATCTTATCCACTATCCCACGAATTCGTTCATTAGCATCAGCGTCTGCAACCACAACAGCTGTTTTACCATATGGATCATTATACAATGCTTCTGAAACGCTATATTTAATAGTACCGACTCTAGAACGATCGAGGTCTTTATCAACATCTATTCCTACTACTGCATATGAACCAGCTACAATTGATACCGCATCGTTAACATTTGGTACACCACTAGCAATATTTGCTAAATGGTTTGCAATTTCTTTGTTAGTCAACGATTTTTGTTTTGTTGGTTCTGAGTTTTTAACTTGTTCAAACTGATTTGTTTCTTCGTTTGTAATAGATTCTTCACGATCTTCTTGCATACAAGCTGTAAATATAAACAAGCTAAGAAACGTGATTCCCATAAATGCTAATCTCATTGTCATTCCTCCATTTATTCACCTTATTAGAGGTTGTACGTTCAGTAAATATTCTTCCTCTCTTTGGACTGTGTTATTAGGTTTAGTTTGTTTAGAAATCAGGGAAATATGCAGGTGGAAAAAAATCAGGCTAACTTTTGGGTGGTTGTGAAGTATTACTTTGCATTAAAGAAATGTATAAGATGAAAAAAAGAAGGTTTTATTTCTTCATAAGACTTGACGATAGAAAAGTTTAAGAAAAATAATTAACGAACGGGGAATAACAAAAATCTATTGACATACATTTTTGGGAATAAAAAAGTTATCACCTTTCTTAAGGACCTCATAAGTAACAAATAAAAACAATGAAGAGGACAAAAGTGGAGGTCTCATAGAAAGGCGATAACGTCAATTAAATATTTAAGTAAAATAAACCACGTTAAAAAGATTGTCTACATTACTGGATAGAAACACTTTTAATATGTGTAATAGGATCATGTTTATTGGAACCATCTTTATAGTATAGATGTACTGGTCCATCTGTTTTCAGAGGCTTACCATCCTTCGAAAATAAGAAATAGCTATTGAACAGATCTTTCAACGGAATGGTTACGTTTTCAAGCTCGCGAATTAAAACAGCTTCTGTTGCGCTTGCGCTAATCTCTGCATGGTTTAAAAAATCCTCTAACGGAATAACGTATGAACTACTCAACATTTTTTCCCGCTCATACTTTTTTATACTTCGATTTACTGGTGGTTTTACTTGTTCAGAAATTTCTCTTTCCCACCTTTGTGATGTTTGTTTTAACGATTCATCCTCATCCACCGTAACATGCTCGTTTACAAAAGCATGTTCAAATTCGACTTTACGATCATCGAATATCCAAACAGTAGGATCTAATGTAATAGGAAATTTGACTTTCCCTTTAATTGGCACGATCATTTAAATCACCTCGTAGTAGAATTCTTATATAGGATAGCAAACCTTGAAGATAATTGCATTCATTTTGGGTTAAGCTAGAGAGAAATAGAAATTTAAAACTACTCGATTAGCACGCGCTTTTAAGTTATAATATAATGTAGTTTAAAATAAATAAACGTACAATTAATAATAACTTTTTCACGCTATACGAAAAGCCCTAATTAATATTTTTTTATTTGCATTTTGCAAGCACTAACGATAATATAATATAGAAAGAAGCTTTGAAAACGGAGGGGATAGATTTGATGCAAGAGGTGACCGTAAATCATCGCGAAAAAGCCCATGCCCTTCTTAAGGCTGATGCTGACAAAATTTTGCGACTTATAGAAGTTCAAATAGATAATTTAACCATGCCACAATGTCCATTATACGAAGAAGTCTTGGATACACAAATGTTTGGGCTTTCCAGGGAGATTGATTTTGCTGTTCGATTAAATTTAATTAGCGAAAGTGAAGGTAAAGAAATATTAGAAGATCTGGAGAGGAAGTTAAATATTCTGCATGAAGCAGCGCAAAATTCCGTATAATCCTACTTATCTTCGGTTTTTGCGAGAACGAATAGAAGCAAAAACTTTGCCTGCATAATAATTTCTGGCAAGGTTTTTTTGTTTCAGATATCTGTAATACTGGCTTTCGGTTTAAAGTATAGTCGACATCATAAGCGTAGTTTTGCATTACATAGAATAAGCACGCGGAAAAGTTGTTGTTGAAAAATATTATATCGTTTTGAATAAAGCTTTTGTATTACATATTTAGTAGGGAGAAGAATATGCTACAAAAATTAAAATTTTATGATTATACACTTATAATAACGCCCATTTTATTAGCAGCTTTTGGTTTAGTAATGGTTTATAGTGCAAGCATGGTTTTTGCTGTTGTTCAAGGGCATGCTGCTAATTATTATTTAACGCAACAATCTATCCGCTTTGGAATGGGGCTAATAGGATTTATTTTATGCTCTGCTTTTCCATATCGCTACTATCAAAAACTAATCAAACCTATTATACTAGGTGTAATACTGTTATTGATTGGGGTGTTGCTATTTGGTTCAGAAGTGAACAATGCACAATCCTGGATATTGGGAATTCAACCGGCAGAATTTGCTAAACTTGCGATTGTTATGTACTTAGCTTCTGTGTATTCCAAAAAGCAGGAATACATTCGTGAATTTAGTAAAGCTGTCTTACCACCGCTCATTATTACAGGAATTATTTTAGCACTTATCGTATTACAGCCGGACATTGGAACAGCTTCCATTGTTTTCTTAATTGCATGTTCGGTTATTTTTAGTTCAGGTATCCGGTTTAAGCACTTATCCCTACTCCTGTTTATCGGTTTGATGTTTTTATTGATGACGTTACCGTATATGGCCACAGATGAGCGGCTCACCCGATTTACGGGTGCTTATCAGCCCTTTGAAACTCCTGCATCTCACGGCTATCAGTTAATCCAATCTTATGTGGCAATTGGAAACGGTGGACTAGCTGGTGAAGGATTAGGGCAAAGTGTACAAAAATTAGGGTATTTAACAGAAGCGCATACAGATTTTATTATGGCGGTAGTTGCTGAGGAGTTAGGTTTTATCGGTGTTGTTATTGTTATTGGTATGTTATCTATTATTGTACTTAGAGGTTTGTTTATCTCTAGAAAGGCGAAGGATAGCTTTGGCTCTTTATTAGCGATTGGCATCTCTTCCATGGTGGGAATACAAGCATTTATTAATTTAGGAGCCATTAGTGGCTTATTACCAATTACAGGAGTGCCATTACCATTTGTAAGTTATGGCGGTTCATCTCTTTTGGTGTTATTAATATCAATGGGGATTTTAAATAATATTGCTATGCATATTAAAAAAAGAGAATTAGAACCAGCAGGAGAAAATCAAAATACTCGTGACATATCACAAGCATATCGAGGAGGGAGAACATGGCACAACTTAAACAAATCAACAAAGTATTAGTTGCCAATCGAGGGGAAATTGCAATTCGTGTTTTTCGGGCATGTACCGAATTAAATATTCGTACTGTTGCAATCTATTCCAAAGAAGATTTAAGTTCCTATCACCGTTATAAAGCGGACGAGGCGTATTTAATTGGAGAAGGAAAGAAGCCAATTGATGCATATCTGGATATTGAAGGTATTATCCAGTTAGCTAAGCAAGTAGGAGTAGATGCCATTCATCCTGGCTATGGATTCTTATCTGAAAATATTAACTTTGCGAAGCGATGTGAAGAGGAAGGAATTATTTTCATTGGTCCAACAAGTAATCATTTAGATATGTTTGGGGACAAAGTAAAAGCTCGGTACCAAGCTACACAGGCAGGTTTACCTGTTATACCAGGAAGCGGTGGCCCGGTCAACTCTTTGGAAGAGGTGGAACAGTTTGCAAGGGATCATGGTTTTCCAATCATTATTAAAGCCACTCTAGGCGGTGGAGGACGAGGTATGCGTATCGTTCGAAGTAAGCAGGGGCTTGCGGAGGCGTACGATCGTGCTAAGTCTGAGGCTAGGGCTGCATTTGGTAATGATGAAATTTACTTAGAAAAGCTCATTGAAAACCCAAAACATATTGAAGTTCAAATTATTGGAGACCACCATGAGAATATCATTCATT
Organism: Virgibacillus chiguensis; assembly: GCF_900129865.1. Lineage (GTDB taxonomy): Bacteria > Bacillota > Bacilli > Bacillales > Amphibacillaceae > Virgibacillus > Virgibacillus chiguensis. The sequence continues at coordinate 233,751 of NZ_FQXD01000002.1, read as the reverse complement.
TGTATGAAAGAGACTGCTCTGTGCAGCGAAGACATCAGAAGTTAGTCGAGGTTGCTCCAAGTATATCTTTGCCTGAAGAACTGCGTATGAAAATATGTGAAGCTGCGGTCAAACTAATGAAAAATGTTAATTATTTAAACGCTGGTACTGTAGAGTTTTTAGTGACTGAGAATGAGTTCTTCTTTATTGAAGTAAATCCAAGGGTTCAAGTAGAGCATACGATTACTGAAATGATTACTGGTGTTGACATTGTCCAGACGCAAATTAAAGTCGCTGAAGGAAGAAGTTTACATGACGATTCCATCGGTATACCGGAGCAGGATAAAATTGTTACTACAGGATATGCTATCCAATCGCGTGTAACGACAGAAGATCCGCTGAACAACTTTATGCCAGATACTGGAAGGATTATGGCTTACCGATCGGGTGGTGGGTTTGGTGTCCGATTAGATGCGGGGAACGGATTTCAAGGTTCTGTTATTTCACCGCACTACGATTCATTGTTAGTTAAAGTGTCTACTTGGGCGTTAAATTTTAATCAAGCTGCACAAAAAATGGTCAGAAACTTAAAAGAATTTCGTATACGTGGTATAAAAACAAACATCCCATTTTTACAAAATGTTATTTTACACAAAAATTTCTTAAATGGGGTCTATAATACGACATTTGTTGATAACACACCTGAATTATTTGTATTTCCAAAACGAAAAGATCGTGGAACGAAAATGCTAACATATATTGGAAATACGACGGTGAATGGTGTAGATAAAGATGGTAATAAAGATAAACCTGTTTTTGATGATTTAAAGCTTCCCAATGTTAATACATCTAGCCCAATAGCTTCAGGTACAAAGCAAATTTTAGATAAACATGGTCCTGATGAGTTAGCGAAGTGGTTAAAAGAACAAAAAGAGGTGTTGTTAACCGACACGACGTTTCGTGATGCACACCAATCTTTATTGGCGACGAGAGTTCGTACGAAGGATTTGCATCGTATTGCGGAACCTACTGCTAGATTGCTTCCAAATTTATTTTCGGTCGAAATGTGGGGAGGGGCCACATTTGATGTAGCTTACCGCTTTTTAAAAGAAGACCCATGGGATCGCTTGTTAAAGCTTCGTGCAAGTATGCCAAATGTATTGTTACAAATGCTCCTTCGTGCAAGTAATGCGGTAGGTTATAAGAATTACCCAGATAATGTAATTAAAGAATTTGTTGAGAAAAGTGCAACAGCCGGCATTGATGTGTTCCGAATTTTTGACAGTCTAAACTGGGTAGAAGGCATGCAATTAGCAATAGAAGAAGTACGTAACAATAATAAAATTGCAGAAGCTACTATGTGCTATACAGGCAATATTTTAGATACGGGACGAACAAAGTATGATATCAGTTATTATAAAAATTTAGCTAAAGATTTAAAAGCGTCAGGAGCGCATATCCTCGGTATTAAGGATATGGCAGGTTTATTAAAACCGGAAGCGGCATATCAATTGGTGTCTACCTTAAAAGAGACGGTTGACTTACCAATTCATCTGCATACGCATGACACCAGTGGAAATGGAATTTATTTATATGCCCGAGCTATCGATGCTGGAGTAGACGCTGTAGATGTTGCAGCCGGACCCATGGCTGGTCTAACTTCTCAACCAAGTGCACAGACTTTATATCACGCATTAGAAGGGCATGAACGCCAACCAAAAGTGGATGTAAATGCTTATGAAGAGCTTTCTTATTATTGGGAAGGTATACGTGAATACTACCGTGATTTTGAAAGTGGAATGAAGGCACCACATACTGAAATTTATATGCATGAAATGCCTGGAGGTCAGTATAGTAATTTGAAGCAACAAGCCAAAGCTGTAGGGCTTGAAGATCGTTGGAATGAAGTAAAAACAATGTTTCGACAAGTGAATGATATGTTTGGTGATATTGTTAAAGTTACCCCTTCGTCAAAAGTGATTGGTGATATGACTTTATTTATGGTACAAAATAATTTGACAGAAGATGATATTTATGAACGTGGAGAAACGATTGACTTTCCGGATTCTGTAATAGAATTTGCACAAGGCTACATTGGACAGCCTTATCAGGGTTTCCCGCCAGAATTGCAACGAATCATTCTGAAAGGAAAGGACCCTATCAAAACACGTCCAGGTGAATTGCTAGAACCAGTTGACTTTACGCAACTAAAGGAAACGTTATTTAAGACCTTGGACCGACAAGTAACTAGCTTTGATTTAATATCTCACGCTCTTTACCCTAAAGTTTTTATGGAATATCATAAATTTCATGACAAATACGGCGATGTAAGTGTATTGGATACACCGACTTTCTTCTATGGGATGAGGCTTGGGGAAACGGTTGAAGTAGAAATTGAACAAGGGAAAACGTTAATTGTAAAACTTGTTTCTATTTCAGAACCTAGAGAAGATGGCACGCGTGTTGTATACTTTGAATTGAATGGGCAAACGAGAGAGATTGTTGTGAAAGATCAAAGCATTCAATCTGAAGTTGAGATGAGGCCAAAAGTAGATAAAACTAATGAAAAACATATTGGTGCTACAATGCCAGGGACAGTAATAAAAGTTCTTTGTCAATCGGGAGAGCGTGTTAATAAAGGAGACCATTTATTGATTAATGAAGCTATGAAAATGGAAACAACTGTCCAAGCTCCATTTACAGGAGTTATTAAGCAAGTGAATGTAAAAGATGGCGATAGTATTGCTGTAGATGATCTACTTATTGAATTAGAATAAAATAAGAAACAAAAGGTGCAGGTTCCCGTTTAGCAACGAAGCGAATGAAAGAATGAACGTAAATAAAGCGTCGCGGTGAGGCGGCGAATTGAAGATAACTTATTCGTAGGGTGATTTCGTGGGAGTCTGGCGATGGAACTGGACGTGAGTATTTGGTTATTTCGTTATCAACAAGCGCTTCATCCACAAGCAAAAGAGCAGGTTTAAATCCTGCTCTTTTTTACGTGATAGAAATGTTTGTTAAGTGGGGGGTAGCAATGCGAAATTAAATTCTTCGCTTAAGGAGATACTTTCTCTACAAAAGTTTAAAAAAGTAACCGATATAAGCCAAGATTTAGGGTTTAGAAACTAGGCTTAACATCATAAGGACTTGTGGATACCTATAGTTTTTTGATAACTGTAGGTAATAATGATGGCTACTTCGCACTTGTAATAAAAATAATTTATCTTGGGTATAAGATGTTGTAGATTCCCGCTTCAACAATCGGAGATGTGCTAAACAAGTCTAAGTGGGAGATCACAAACAGTACCTAAATCTTCTGTACCGTAAGAGGACTTTTAAGTCATATCCTTGGGCTACTAGCCATCAGTGGGGATGAAAGCTCCCCGCTGATTGAAGATTCACTTTATGTGTTTACAATGAAATTTGCGTCTCTGACTTATTGTTGTCTGTTTGTTTTGCATATTTAGCACTACGTGTCGCGTGTAAAATAAAATATGTTAACATACCAAAAAATAGCGATATAATAAGTGCATGCATTAAAGCGGTAGCTAAGTGCAATCGTGTAAATATAATCATAGCACCAAAGAATACCTGTAAAGTTATTAAACTAATAACCGTCCACCACCCCCAAAACATTAACTTATTATTCTTGTAGGTGCGTATCATGCGAAAAGCGAATATAACCGTCCATAAAAATAAAATCCCTGCAGCAAGCCTATGCCCCATTTGAATCCATTGCGGTATAACGTAATTAGAAAAGTCTAGTGGAGCCTGGTTGTTACAAAAAGGCCAACTCTTACAAACTAAATTTGCGTCAGTGTGGCGCACGAGAGCTCCAGAATAAACGACGAGCATCGTGTAGATGGTTAAAGCATAAATTTCCAATCGATGCGCTTTTTTTATTAAAAGTGACTTTGCATCAAATTTTTTATCTACCTCAAAAATAAGTAACATTAACAGAAATACAGCAGCAAAAGAAATTAATGAAATTCCGAAGTGTGCAGCAAGGGCGAAATCAGATTGTCCCCATACCACAGCTGCCGCTCCAATGAGTGCTTGTAAAATTAAAAATAAAACGGAAAGTATAGAAAGAAATTTAACCTCGCGAACATGACCAAGTTTAATCCAGGCTAAAATCGCCAAACCTATAACGGCAAATCCAACTACACCAGTAACTAATCGATGGCTTAGTTCAATAATTAATTCCGGTGTAATTTCAGAAGGCAACCATTCCCCTTCACATAAAGGCCAGCTATTTCCACAGCCATCTTCTGAGCCGGTTTTTGTTACAAGAGCACCCCCAAGCAACACAAATGTCATTCCAAGTGTCGCTACAATAGATAACCATTTTAAGCTTTTTATCATAATTATTGCCTCGCTTTTTATGTATTATTCACGCTAGTGTAAGTATACCTTTTCATCTACACATTCGTTCAAAAACATCATAGAAATAAGGGAGGAAGCATCATCCTTAGATTAAGTACAGAAGGGGGATTTTGAGAATTATTTTCTACAAAACTATTTGTTAATCCTGTATATAAAGTGCTGTAAACTCCACTTTCAAGTCAAAGCGAGAGATCATAGCACCTAAATCGTGGGGAATAGAAGAACCTCCCAATATTTGAAGACTCCCTTTACATATACAAATTCTGAAAGATAGTAGCTTCAGTTATGTGATAGCAGAAATTTTCTGCTAGATTCATCATAATATTAGTAGCGCCTAAAAAGCAAAGAATTAATTAGAAACAGTTCAATCTGTTAAAGGATTGTGTTAATATTAGCAGGTAATCATTTCATTGCAAAAACTGCATTTATCTTAACATGAAAACAAACTATTTTCACTATAAAAATAAAAAACGCTTGCATTGTTTTCGTATGTTTGCTAGAAATAGTGTAGGGGAATAAGTTGCAACTTAGATAATTGAGGGAGAAAGACTGCATACATAGGTGATTCGCTAACTAATTTAAAACAGTTCGCATTTGTAACAAATGATTCACAAAAACGTCACAAAAAATTACTTATTTTGAAGTAGAATAGGCATGAGGGGGTTTTTCATATAGTATTAGATTTGTAGAAATAATTTTAAGATACAATCAAATTTTTGTAACGCTGTCACGATTTTCATTCGAAAGCATGTATCATATGTTTCTACAATTGTGTAAAGGGGGGGGGAAGGGATGGATAAAGTAGAGGCAGCTACTTCACAGGTTATTACGAATACGTCATCAACCGAAAAAAACAAGCCAGTTTCTACACTTGATGATATTAAATCACTAATAAAAATAGGAATTATTAACTCCAATTTAATTACAGTTTTCACTGGATTTTGGTTGGCAATTTATTATAGTGGATATACATTTACGGATTACATCGGCACGTTTATTATTACGATGTTAGGAAGTGCTTTGGTGATTGCCGGTGGATGTATGCTTAATAACTGGTATGACATTGATATTGATCCAGTTATGAAGCGAACGAAAACTCGACCAACTGTAACGGGTACAATCTCGCTTCCGACGGTACTCGTACTAGGGTTAATTACATCTTTTGCTGGTCTTTTACTTTTACTATTTACAACCATAGAAGCAATGTTGTTTGCGTTTCTAGGCTGGTTTTTCTATGTAGTGCTATATACGATGTGGTCAAAGAGAAAATATACACTTAATACGACAGTTGGTAGCTTTTCTGGTGCTGCGCCACCACTCATTGGTTGGGCTGCAGTAAACCCGAACTTTCATATCGTTCCGCTTATATTATTTTTAATTATGTTCATTTGGCAAACACCTCATTTTTTAGCATTAGCAATGCGAAAGAATGAAGAATATAAAGCGGCAAGAATACCTATGTTGCCCGCAGTCCATGGTTTTGAAATGACCAAGCGACAAATCACCATTTATATCGCATGTTTATTGCCGTTGCCATTTTATTTAACTTCTTTAGGCACAACATTTGTCATCTTGGCGACTTTGTTAAATGTTGGATGGCTAGGGCTTGGAATGAGTGGTTTCTTTATGAAAGATGATATTAAATGGGCGAATATTATTTTTATATACTCTTTGAATTATTTAACCATTCTCTTTTTATTAATGGTTATAGTAACGTGGAATTCGCCATTTAGTTAAATTTTGTCCTTAATGTTTTTTATATAAGGAGCAACAAGAAAAGAAAGAGAGGTATGGATACATGAAAGGTTGGATGGGAAAATTTAAATTTGTATTCCTCTTAAGTTTTCTAGCCATCATCCTTGCGGGATGTGGAAGGGAAAACTTAACGGCTCTTGTACCAAAGGGGTATGGTGCAGAGTCTTCCATGAATTTAATTGTTCTTTCAACAGTAATTATGACTTTTGTATTTATTGTTGTTCTTTCTGTTTATTTGATAGCGATTGTTCGCTTTCGCAAAAAGAAAGGGCAGGAGAATTACATTCCAAAGCAGGTGGAAGGTAGTAAAAAACTAGAAACTATTTGGACAGTGATTCCAATTATTTTAGTTTTGATCCTTGCAGTACCGACTGTTGCTGCTACTTTTGATTTGGCTGATGAGTCTGGTAAAAGTGATCACATTAATGTTGATGTTACTGGTAATCAATATTGGTGGCATTTTAGCTATGCAGATGAAGAAGTGCAAACAAGTCAGGATTTATACATTCCTACTGGAGAAAAAGTATACTTAAACATGAAATCCTCAGATGTTATTCACTCTTTATGGGTGCCAAGTATTTCAGGGAAAATGGATGTGAATCCTGAAAACGAAAACACAATGTATATTGAAGCAAATGAAGAAGGGGTTTATTGGGGCAAATGTGCAGAGCTATGTGGCCCATCACATTCACTTATGGACTTTAAGGTTATAGCTGTGAGTCCAGAAGAATATGAACAATGGGTAGCCGATATGCAAAGTGTAGATCCCGAAGAAAAACCACAAGATGCGGTTGCTCAAGATGGAAAAGCAGCGATGGAAGCAAACAATTGCTTGAATTGTCATGCGATCGGTTCATCGCCAAATGCAGTGGGGCCAAACCTAACGAACTTTGGAGATCGAACAAAAATTGCTGGCTACCTTGAAACAAACAAGCAAAACCTTGTGGATTGGTTATTGGATCCAGAATCCATAAAACCAGGTAACTTAATGACTGGTAAATACCCTGAACTATCTGAAGAAGAAGCAGACAGCATTGCAGAATATTTGCTGCAATTAAAGCCATCTGAAATTACTCCAGAAAGTGCAGGTAACTAATTAATAAAGGGTGGAAGATTGAAAAGGGAGGTTTATGATTTGAGTATTGCAGCTGCTCAAAAAAAGGGCTTCGGAGCTTTTTTATGGGATTATTTGACAACTGTTGACCATAAAAAAATAGCTCATTTATATTTGATTGGCGGAGGGTTTTTCTTTATCCTCGGTGGGCTCGAAGCAATGTTTATTCGTATACAATTAATTGCGCCTGAAAATGATTTTATTAGTGCAGGCTTATACAATGAAATGTTTACTATGCATGGAACGACGATGATCTTTCTTGCAGCTATGCCTTTGTTACTAGGATTAATGAACGCTGTCATGCCATTGCAGATTGGTGCACGTGATGTGGCGTTCCCGTTTTTAAACTCATTAGGATTTTGGTTATTTATGTTTGGAGGCATTCTATTAAACTGTAGTTGGTTTTTAGGTGGAGCACCAGATTCAGGTTGGACTGCTTATACACCGTTATCTGTGGAATCTCCAACACATGGTATTGACTTTTATGTCCTAGGCTTACAAATTTCTGGTGCGGGTACACTAATTGGGGGAATTAATTTTCTTGTAACCATTGTGACGATGCGTGCTCCAGGGATGACATATATGCGCATGCCATTATTTTCATGGACTACTTTTGTCACTAGTACATTAATTTTATTCGCGTTCCCAGCATTAACAGTAGGTTTATTCTTACTGATGTTTGACCGTATGTTTGGATCGGCGTTTTTCAATGTCGCTTTAGGTGGTAACTCTGTAATTTGGCAACATTTATTTTGGATCTTCGGGCATCCAGAGGTATATATTTTAATACTGCCAGCTTTTGGAGTGTTCAGCGAAGTTATTCCAACTTTCTCCAAAAAGCGTCTATTTGGTTATACAGCTATGGTCTTTGCAACCATTCTAATTGCCTTTTTAGGCTTTATGGTTTGGGCACACCATATGTTTACAGTAGGTTTAGGGCCGGTAGCGAACGCTATTTTTGCGATTGCCACGATGGCGATTGCTGTGCCAACAGGAATAAAAATCTTTAACTGGCTAGCGACGATGTGGGGTGGAAGCATAACGATTAATTCAGCTATGCTTTGGGCATTAGGGTTTATTCCGTCATTTACAATTGGTGGTATGACTGGGGTTATGCTTGCATCAGCTGTAGCTGACTACCAATACCATGATTCTTACTTCGTTGTAGCTCATTTCCACTATGTTATCGTTGGTGGAGTAGTTTTTGGTATTTTTGCTGGTCTACATTATTGGTGGCCGAAAATGTTTGGTAGAATTTTAAATGAAAAATTAGGGAAAATAGGTTTCTGGTTATTCTTCATTGGATTCCACTTAACGTTCTTTATTCAGCATTTCTTAGGGCTTATGGGGATGCCAAGACGTTATTGGGTGTTTTTAGAAGACCAAGGTCTAGATACGGGTAACTTTATTAGTACGATTGGTACGTTCTTAATGGCTATTGCTGCAACTATATTTTTAATTAATATTATCTACACAGCAGTAAAAGGAGAAAAGCCTGCTGGAGACCCTTATGATGGTCGTACTCTAGAATGGGCAATACCATCACCGCCTCCATATTATAACTTTAAACAACTACCACTTGTTCGTGGTCTGGATCCATTATGGATTGAAAAAATGGATGGTAAAGGAAAAATGACTCCTGCTGAGCCACTAGGGGATGTTCATATGCCAAATGGGTCGATATTACCTTTTGCCATGTCTCTTGGGTTCTTTGTTGCTGGATTCGGCTTTATTTATCAGACCGATCACCAAGCTTGGAATTTAGCCATATTTGTTGGGATGGGAATTGCGTTAGGATCTATGCTGATTCGTTCATTAAAAGATGATCACGGCTATCATATCAGCAAAGAAGAACTAGAAAGGGAGGCGGACTAAATGAGTCACGATCATTCCTTAAACCCTGAAACGATGCCACAAGAACCAGAAAAAGCAACGTTAGAAGGGAAAAATAAATTTTTAGGCTTATGGTTTTTTCTAGGTGGAGAAACTGTATTGTTTGCAAGTTTGTTTGGAACATATCTTGCTCTTCGTAACTCGACAGCTGGCGGTCCAAGTGGTCAGGATATATTTGGTTTAGAGCTTGTTTTTCTTATGACAATGTTATTATTGACTAGTTCATTGACTAGTGTTTATGCGATGTATCATATGAAAAATAATGACTTTAAAAAAATGCATCTATGGCTTGGAATTACAGCCTTTTTAGGGATTGGATTTCTAGCATGTGAAATTTATGAGTTTTACCACTATATTACAGACTTTGGTTTTACATTTAGGTCATCGGCATTTGGCTCAGCATTCTATACACTTGTTGGTTTTCACGGAGGTCACGTTGTCTTTGGACTCAGCTGGCTTATCGCATTAATGGTGCGAAATGCAAAACGTGGACTAAATTTGTATAATGCTCCTAAATATTACACGTTTAGCCTTTACTGGCATTTCATTGATGTTGTATGGGTATTTATCTTTACGGTTGTATACTTGATGGGAAAGGTGGGCTAATACATGACAGATAACACCAATACCAATTCATTTCAGAAACAAAAAAATAAGGAAGAAATGAAAAAGCAACTGATTACATTTGCATTAATGATTGGTTTTACGATTGTTGCTTTCTCTATTGTAGCAACAAATGCTATGGATAAGATGTTTGCAGTTCCGTTACTACTGATCTTAGCGCTCATTCAAGTCGGGTTCCAATTTTATTATTTTATGCATATGAAAGATAGAGGCCATGAGTTTCCAGCTATGATGATTTATGGCGGGGTATTCGCTGCACTATTAACGATAGCTGCTTTAGTAGCTATTGTATGGTGGTAAAAAAGGTCGGGTATTCCCGACCTTTTTTATTTCTAAGAATGTTTTGAAAAAATGTCAAACTTTATTAATGTCCACACGACGATAAGTAAGTTATAATGAATAAGACAATCCTTTTGAGGTGATTATCATGTGGCTAGAATTACAAATTTTTGGCTTCCGAGCTTTATGGAGTCCTTATTTTCTATTGTTCGTAATTGCGTTAGGAATGGTTTACTTTCTAATAACTGGACCATACCGACATAAATTTGGTGGTGATGAAAAACCATCTAAACTGCAGCAAGGTATGTTTTTGCTTGCGCTCGTATTGTTGTATGCAGTGAAAGGTGCTCCAACAGATTTATTGTCACATATGATGTTAACGGCACATATGATCCAAATGGCTGTATATTACTTAATTTTCCCTATTTTAGTCATTAGAAGTATTCCAGTGTGGATTTGGAAAAAAGTGATTCATGCGCCATTCATACAACCAGCATTTCGCTTGTTAACGAAACCATTGATATCGTTACTTTTATTTAATGGGTTATTTTCGCTGTACCATATTCCTGCTGTTTTTGACTTTGCCAAATCTACACAAATTGCACATACGTCCATTTCTTTAATTATTTTAGTAGCTGCTTTTATCGTCTGGTGGCCAATTTTGTCTCCGATAAAAGAAATGGATTCAATGAGACCAGTTTTAAAGATTGGCTATATTTTTGCGAATGGGGTTTTAATAACGCCGGCATGTGTTCTAATTATATTTGCAGATGTTCCGTTGTTTTCAGCGTACAGTCAAAATGGAGCCTGGTTACAAGCACTCGCCTTATGTGTACCTGGAGACGTACTAGATGGGTTAGCTGTACAAATTAGTGGACCTGAAATGTTTTCGCCAATGAGTACGTTGGAGGATCAGCAGCTTGGTGGAATTATTATGAAAATTATGCAAGAAATCACTTATGGAGTTATCTTGGCAAGAGTATTCTTTAAATGGTTTACAGATGAAAGTTTAAAGGTTGATCCTATGCCAGCTGATGTACAACATTCTCAATAAATGTGCGCATAGAGAGTGTAGTGGGGATTCAAACTTCATTTTTATCTGTTCCTATATAAAAGGTGACAAAAATGTTTCTTTAAAACTTGAATTGTCGCAAATAACGGGTCAGATAACAGGCCTTCCCCCCCTATTGGCTATGGGAGATTATAAAGTTTTTAGGGTTAATTATATAAGAAAACGACAACGCTTTTCCGCCATAAGAATTGGCGGAAAGCCATGTTTTCTACCTAATACAAAGGTCTATACACCATACTCTTTCGTAGGGAAAGAATCCCTTGCGAAAGGAAGATTCAATTCTTTTAAGTAACCCTATGTATCTAACAAAAAAGACTACTTGCACTAATCGAGTTTTATGTAATTTACAAGCCTCTTACCGTGCGAATTAATTTTTACTTTTTTTAGGTAAGTGCTTCGCTTGTTAAAGTTTAACTTGTTAAAATGCAAAAAATAAGAATGCTACTTGTTTCTTGATTTATTAAATAGGAGAGTGGATTTAGTATGCCAATTTTACCAACAATAAGTACTTTTTTTATTGTTATAAGCGCTGTTTTTGTAGCTATTGGCTGGCGTTTCATAGTAAAAGGAGAAGCAGTAAAACATAAAAAAGCTATGATAACAGCTGCAGTTAGTGCTATTATATTCTTTATTATTTACATGTCCAGAACAATATTTATTGGGAATACGAGTTTTGGAGGACCAGAAGATTTAGAAATATATTATACAATCTTCTTAATATTCCACATTACTTTGGCAACTACAGGTGCTGTGTTTGGTATAGTAACCCTAATATTAGCGTTTAAGCGCAATATTCGTGTACATAGAAAAATTGGGCCAATCACTAGTGTTATTTGGTTTTTTACGGCTATTACAGGAGTAGCAGTATATTTATTGTTGTACATTTTATATGATGGTGGGGAAACAACGAGTTTAATTAAAGCTATCTTAGGAACATAAAAAAACGGGAAGTTACCAAAACTTCCCGTTTTTTGAATTACACAGAGTAGTCTTATACGAAATTACATTAGATTTTTATATTCCACTTAATAATCCCAGCTTCTTTAGCCGAATTGAAGGTAATTACGATCAGTGGACCAAGTATAAATCCTAGTAATCCTAACAATTTTAAGCCGATAAACATAGAGATTAACGTGGCCAATGGAGAAAGTCCTATATGCTGCCCCATTACTTTCGGTTCAACGGTTCTACGAATGGCAAGTAAAATAATGGCTAATATAGACAATTGTATTCCAAGGGTTGTATCTCCCGCCATAAACATAAATAACGCCCATGGCCCGAGGATAGCAATGGAGCCGATGATGGGGATTAAATCCACAATCCAAATAATTAATGTCATAATAATGGCAACTTCGGGAGCAATAAACAAAAGACCAATTAAAGTTACGACTAAAATGATTAAGCTAACTAGGAACTGCGCTTTAAAGAAACCTAAAAACACGTTTGTCACTCGTTGATTCATAAACGATACTTTTTCTGCTGTTTCCTTTGTCATCATGTGGTACATCTTTGCTTTAAGGATAGGCAACTCCAGCATGAAAAGAAACAAAGCAATTAAATATACGATAAAGCTAATTAAATACTGCGGAATGGAGGAAACGAGTTGCGCAATTCGTTCAATAGTAATCGTTTCTTTTGCGTTGGTCGTTAACGTATTCAAATTTGCTTCAATACTTGAAGATACTTGTCTTACAAATTCATTTGGGAGGTCATCTGTGTAACGTTGAACTTGCCCTTCCCAATCCTGATAAATCCTATTTAACTCATTAAAATGTTGTGGCACTTCTTCTACAAAATTAACAACTTGGGTAACCGCTCGTGTAATAGTAAACGTTCCTACTACTCCAAGAACGATTAAAAACAATAAAAAAACAATGGTTACGGATAATTTCCGATTGACCTTTAATTTTTTTTGCACTAATCTTATTATTGGGTTTAAAATAAGTGCTGTTACAAAAGCCACAATCAAAGGAATGGATATCGGTAAAACAAAAATGAAAAATAAGATTAATAAAATAGTTAAAAAAATTAGTGACCAATGACGTTTAGTTATATTGCGAAACAAAGTAATATGCTGGCTCCTTTCATTATCAAACAATAACGATATACTTATAAAAAATATAGCATTAAATAGCTAATTTGAACAGAATTAATTACTATTACCGGGAGAATATATTTCGACTACAATGAAAAGAGAGAAAATCTACTGCAAAAAGGGCTATAAAATATCTAAATATGGTCGTTAAATATAGAAAACCGACTACCTTCATTATCGGATGGCGTCGGTTTGTTTGAAAATTCATTCCATATCTAAGGACATAAATTATTGTTTTAGTTGGTTTATCTCTGTTTTTAGTTGACTAATATGGCTTTTAGCTCGTTCTACTATATCACTTGGGAAATTCTCTTCTTCCCCATATTCAACCCCATGCGGATAGTAATGTTTACCTAATAACGGCGTCAACATTTGAATGACTGCATCACCACGATCGACATCGCCTTCTACCGCATAGCCTTGGATTCGGATATAGTATGTAATGCCTTTCTCGTCAGAGTCGATCCGATAATCATACGTAACGCGCTCATAATCCCATTGCCCTGCCCGGATAAAAGCATGTTTTGCTGTTACATGATCAAGCGGTTTTAAATCAATAATTTCTTCTTCTAATCCAGTATTTTCTAATTTCATTTTCCCACCTCACCTTGTTATCCTCACTATACTATATTAGTATGAAATATAACAACTTTCAATGAAAAAGACACGGTGCAATATAAATATTTGCCGCAAGTGATTTTTTTTATTATGATACAGTAAAATACTAGAATAAATAGCATGATATATTTGATGCAACATATACATCGTATAAAGTGATTTTTTAAATAGTAGGTTAGTGAGTGTATGTTATCTGTTCTCAAAATTCATTCCGTTTTCTTGTAAGTAAATTAAAGATATGGAGATTGAAAACCTTACTATAAGCTTCATGAAAAATGAAAAGGAGAAGCGAATAATGCGATTTATACGAAACCTCTTACTTTTAGCAGTAGTCGCTGTTGTCGGTTTTTATTTGTTGGAAAGTAGTGAAACATCTCCCAAAGAAACGATGCAAATAATTAGTGATACAGTAAAAGAAAAACAGCAAATGATTAAAACAAAAGACGTACCAGAAGATAGACCCGATATTGCTTTAGAAGGTGATATATTTAAATGGTATGGCAAATCAAGTGAGCAATTAAAAGATGAATTAGGCGAGCCAGTTAGAAAAGATTTAAGTGCTTATGGTTACACGTGGTGGGTTTATACAAATGATAAGGACCAATATATTCAATTCGGGTTGATGGATGGAACGATTCAGACTATTTATGCGACTGGCAAAGGAACAAATATCAAACCTGTTGCCATTGGAGAAAGTTATGAAAAGGTGCAAAAGCATTTTCCATTTAAAGAAGAAATAAATTATAGAGACGGACTTGCTTCTTACACATTTAAGCTAAGCGCTGACGATAGAAAAACGCGGCCATTAGTAAAAATTTCTGATTCTATTTTCATGCAACTTTATTTTGATACTTTTCAACAACAATTATCTTCTATCCGAATTGTTGACATTGATGCTCTTTTAAAGCATCAACCTTATGAATTGCAATATAGAGGTAAAATCCCAGAAAAACCGAGTTTGTCTGATGAGGAATGGGAAAAAGTAGAAGCCGGTATGGAACAACAAGTGTTAGATATTACTAATATTATGCGGCAACAACGGAATAAAGATAAGTTACAGTGGGAAAAATCAGTTGGAGAAGTTGCCTATTTTCACAGCAAAGATATGGCTGTTAATAAATATTTTTCTCATTCCAGTCAAGATGGAAGAGGGTTAAAAGAACGTTTAGAGGAAGGAGAAGTATCCTTTGTTGCAGCAGGTGAAAATATTGCAGCGCAATACCCAGATGCTGCTGCTGCAATGGAAGGTTGGTTGAATAGTAAAGGTCATAGAGAAGCTTTGTTAAGTGATAAATATACACACTTAGGTGTTGGTGTATACCGATTATATTATACGCAAAATTTTTTAGCTAAACCTTTTTAGTAAGCAGGAAGTTAGAAGCTATTCCAAAAAAATATTAGATTGTACATTGTTAGAACCAAACGGTTAGGAGCTAATGACCAACTGCTCCTAACCATTTTTTATGCAACGATAGTGACTTAAAGTTTTAGAAAAACAAAGGCTTTTATTTTTTTAAAAGTGAAACAGTGTAATGTTGATAGTAACCAAGCCTTGCGACAAGCCGTATGCTTCTAACAATATAAGTAGGGGCAAGTACTTGTTAATCACAAGCGTTCACATATAGCATAAGCTAATTAGTACATATGACTATATGCAAAAGAGGTGACTATGTATGAGTGATCAAGATTTACACCCTTCTGTAAGTGAATTTAAGCAATTTATTAATAAACACCCTCAATTGATCAAAGAAGTCCGTAAAAGCGGAAAACCGTGGCAAGACATATACGAAAAATGGGTATTACTTGGTGAGAATGACCCTTATTGGGATAGATTTAAACAAGCAGATGGAGATAATAATGAAAGTAAATCAAAAGATAATCAGTCGAATGAAAATAATAAAGAACTATTTAGTCAACTATTAAAGATGACAGAATCAGTGGATTTAGAAAAGGTGCAACGTCAAATGGAGCAATTTAGTTCTTCTATATCTACTATTCAAGAAATAATTTCGCAATTTAAGCAGACAAAGGACACGAAACAACCAACCAATGAACGGATGGGGTGGTTTCGTGATTAAGGAGAATAAATATGGATCCGTTATGTTATGACTATTTAAAACAGCAACCTGAACTTTTACAATTTGTCCGTATGAATCCAGTTTGGTATCGTTATTTATCCCGCGACCCTTCTCTGTTACCAGAAGTGAAAAAAGAAGCAAAAAGATTCTATGGGAAAACATTTCCTCAACAAGTAGAAAAGGTGAATCAGCATATGCAAATGGTTAGTATGTTAATGCAGTTCGCTGGAGCAATGAAAGACTAAATATTTTCACATACTATAAAAAATGGTACTATGAAGGAGGAGGTGTTAGGATGATAGCGACAATGGACTACGTAGCACTCCTAGATCAATCAGAAGAACTAACTAAAATGATCTTAGGTTCTGATGTTATGGAAGCTTATCATCATGCTCAGAAGGAACTACAAGCAGATGCAGAGGCCCAAAAGCTCATTCAAGCTTTTTCCTCGATAAAAGAGCATTATGAAGATATACAACGGTTTGGCAGATATCATCCAGATTACAATTCTATTATGAAGGAAGTGCGTAGAGTAAAGCGTGAAATGGATATGAATGACAAAGTCGCTTCCTTTAAAATTGCTGAGCGCAATTTGCAAAAACTATTAGATGATGTCAGTCAATATATAGCAAATAGTGTAAGTGAACAAATTAAAGTGCCTAAAGATGGAGCGGCTCTAAGTGATAGCGGCTGTGGTTGCGGTAGTGGTGGCAGCTGTGGTTGCGCTTCTTAAATGGGTAGAGGAACATATCGTATGGATCTGATACCATGAACAAATCAATGAGCGGGGAGTTCTTCTTTCATCCCCACTCATTGTTGCTAAATATATAAAACTTAGCTAATTCACTAAGGAAGCCGCGGGGTGCCCGTGGTTTGACTTTTAAATAATTGATGTAACTGTAGGGGAGCGAGGTGAAAAAAATGCGGGCAGAGCGTCAAGGCTTAATCGTTTGGTTCCAGCATATGAAGAACTTAAAGCAAATTAAGCGATATGGACATTTGCTGTATAGTTCTAAAAAAATGAAATATGCGGTTATATATGTAAATCAACAAGAAGTAGAAAAAGTGGAAAAAAAACTACTGAAGCTAGCATTTGTTTCTAAGGTGGACAGATCATATAAGCCGTTTGTAGAAACAAACTTTGAAAATGCTAAACCAGATAAAGCAAAACAATACGATTATAAAATGGGGATTTAAAAAAGAAAAAACCTGCAGAAATAGTTCTACAGGTCCCTTTGTTTCCTAGTAAAGAAAACAAAAAGGCAAAGGGAGAGGAGAAACCGGAAGAAGAACTTATGGGGAAGTGTAAGTCTTCTCCGTTTAATGAAACAGCCAAAGTTATTTATAGCTGATTCATTACATTAGTATGGACGTTTCTTTGAATAATATACATGATGCGGATTATTTTTAGGTTTCCCTGTTATTGTTTTTCGTTTTCCTATTTTTATGTTAGGATAAATGTCGAATAATGGTAAAGTGGAGGTGAAGCAATGCGAATAATTGCTGGAGAGCATAAAGGAAGGCAATTAAAGGCAGTTCCAGGCCGTATGACTCGTCCAACAACCGATAAAGTGAAGGAAGCCGTTTTTCAAATTATGGGTCCCTTTTTTGATGGTGGTAATGCACTAGACTTATTTGCTGGAAGTGGCGGTTTAGGAATAGAAGCATTGAGTAGAGGGATAGATCGAACGATTTTTGTGGATAAATCACCACAAGCGATACATATCATAAATGAAAATCTACAGAAATTGGATCTCGTTAGTCGATCTGAAGTGTTTCGTGCGGATGCATTTCGAGCTTTACATGCAGCTGCTAAGCGTCAGTTGTCTTTCCAGTTAGTCCTATTAGATCCTCCTTATGGGAAGGTAAAGCTTGAAGAATTGTTACAAAAAATGTTGGACTTGAACTTGATAACTACGAATACATGGGTATATTGTGAGCATGATCTATCCGAGCAATTACCTGTTGCACATCCTCGTCTTGCCATTGTCAAACAAGCGAGTTATGGAGGTACGATTTGTACGACCATCTACAAAGTTAAATAGAAGGGAGCGCTTATCTTGACTAGATTGGCGATTTGTCCGGGAAGTTTTGATCCCGTAACCTATGGACATCTAGATATTATTCAGCGTGGCGCTAAAATTTTTGATCATGTTATCGTCACTGTATTTAATAATCAATCAAAAGACCCATTATTTACGGTGAAAGAAAGAATAGAACTGTTGAAAGCTTGTACAAGCGATTTACCCAATGTAACTGTAGATTCATCTAGTAGTTTACTTATGGATTATGCAAAATCCAAAAATGCTCAAGCTGTTATTCGTGGCTTGCGTGCTGTTAGTGATTTTGAATATGAAATGCAAATTACGTCAATGAATAGGCAGCTGTATGCAGACATAGAAACTTTTTTTATGATGACGAATAATCAGTATTCTTTTCTAAGCTCCAGTATAGTTAAAGAAGTTGCTAAATACCGTGCAAATGTTAGTGATATGGTTCCTAACGTTGTTGAGGAAGCTTTAGCTCGTAAATTTAAATAAAATTGCAATATTTAATATATGATAGGGTTACGAGTAACAAATACATAATGGTATCAGTATGAAATTTTCGAGGAGTATGTAATATAGAAAAATATACCATTTCACGCGTTTATGAAGCAACTAAATCATTTTCACTATATGTGATTTTCAGGGGATATAAGGTGCTGTAAGGTCCACTTCGAGAATGGAGAGATGAGCTTAGGCGAGTATAAATAAAGAGATAGCAGCACCGAATCCTTTTTTTCGCTGTAGATAATTGAAAAATCTAGGACTATTGTCAAAATCAATTTTTTGTCGTCTAGGATATTATCAAATTTAGCAGCTGTTGATAAACTTACTAAGTTATTTAGCCACGTCCAGCGCCCAGCAACTAGGCGACTTCACTCCATTGCTCTAAGCTAAGTCATCATCGGTTCGTTCTAAATAGGAAGGTCGACTAAAGACGGGCTTGCCGGAGGGCGAAGGCATACTCCTGTTGCAGGAGCATAATTCCTAAAACTTTTGTTGACT
Source organism: Virgibacillus chiguensis (assembly GCF_900129865.1). GTDB lineage: Bacteria > Bacillota > Bacilli > Bacillales > Amphibacillaceae > Virgibacillus > Virgibacillus chiguensis. The sequence goes on along the minus strand of NZ_FQXD01000002.1, from coordinate 214,808 downwards.
CGTTCCACTCGCTACGTTGTTAAACGGGCGCCCCGAGCCTTTGTTCAGACTACTACAATCCGCGTGATAATAGAAGCCGTAAAATGCAATCTTTTCCCCCACTGGAAGACTGTTTACACTCTCCTGCTTCCAATCAGTTTTGTCTTCGGTTATATAAGAGGAACAGCGAAAATCCAATAAAAACGATTGTTACTAACGGCCCAATGGCTACTAATTTTTCCAAAATTACACTCCATGTATTCTCAGGCACATCAAGATGTACAGGTACTACATGCATATCAAAAACTTTTCGGTCAATATATAAAGGTTTATACAGAAGAATCGTTAATATGCTTGCAAATAGACCGTGAAGAATACGGGCAAAAAAATATGGGGCAAATCGGATATCTGTTTTAGCAAGAATGCTCGCTACTTGAGCTTGGACAGAAAATCCATTAAAGCCAAGTATAAAACTGACAAAAACTGCTTGTAAAAATAATGTATCTTGAACAACCGAGATACTCTGAACACCGATGGTAATTTCAAACAGACCGGAAAGTATAGGTAAACCAAAATCGCTTGATATAGAAAAGAAAGTTAATAAATCTCCTAAAAACTGACCGATAAAAGCAGAAATGCCTGTTAAAAAAAGTAATTTCGTCAATACAGAGAATAATACAATGAATCCACCAACCATTACTAACGTTTTTACAGAATGAACCACTGCATCACCTAGAACTTCTCCCAATGGACGCTTATCTTCCAATCTTGTACGATGCATAGCGGAGAAAGCTTTACGTATAGAATAGTTGGGCGTTTCATCTATCCTTTCTTGTTGAGACCGGTCCTTCCTTTTTCCATAAAAACGCATGCAAATTCCGACAAATGTATTACCCAAATAATGACATACTGCAAGTAAAATGCCTAAAGAAGCATTTTGAAAAAAACCTACAGAAATAGCAGCGAAAATAAATAGTGGACTTGACGCATTTGTAAAAGCTATTAATCTCTCGGCTTCAATTCTTGTTAATTGTTGTTCTTCCCTTAAACGAGTAGCTATCTTGGCTCCTGTCGGGTAGCCGCTAGCCATGCCCATAAACCAACCGAAACTGCCTGTACCAGGTACGTTAAACAAAGGGCGCATAACGGGCTCGAATAAAACACCTATGAATTGAACGACACCAAAACTAATTAGCAGTTCAGCGATGATGAAAAATGGAAGTAGCGAAGGGAACACGACCTCCCACCAAAGATTTAATCCGCGAATACTTGCTTCCAATGATTGATCTGGAAATCTTATTAAAGATATAGCAATAAATATAGTGGTCATAGAATAAAGGATTGTTTTTAATATTTGTGTCAAAAGTAGTGCCTCCCACCATTTTTTCCTTACTCTGTACTTATTTAAAGGTTAGTAGTAAAATTGGAATATCGTTTCTTGTGTAAATATGTTCACTCGGTTTTTTGTACTATATATAAAGCAGAAAGTTTTAAGGGTAGTAATATAAGAAAAACGGTAGCTTCCTTCATAAAGAATTAGCGGTAAGAAAGTTTATCAAATACGAGTATACTTAAATATACGCTTTAGTATCATGGTTTTATGCCAATACTTTCATAAGTAATGCAATATTTCCTTTGAAAATTGTTTTTAAAAGTTGGGGTAAAGATTTGAGTTTTTCGTTGAGCGATTATCTTGCATTTAAGGAGAAAGCCTATGGAAAAGAATTGCAGCATGTTGTGATATAACGCATACATATTTGGAGTGGATGTTAGATATCACTATATTAGGGTAAGAATTCGTATGCGGAGGGAAGACAATGAAAAAAAAGTATATTATACATATATTGTTGGTTGTCGTAGCAGTATATTTTTTAGCAATATTTCAATTACCGTATTATATTTACAAACCTGGCGGAGCTGATGCCCTCAACCCGATTGTTAAAGTTGAAGATGGTTTTGCTAGTGAAGGAGATATGCATTTAGTAACAGTTAGTGGTGCTAAAGCCACCCCTATGCAGTTTCTTTTGGCGAAAATATTACCTCATCATGATGTGCTACCGATTGATGAAGTATTTCCTGAAGGGATCACAGATGATGAATATATGCACGTACAGTTACAAATGATGGAAAATTCTCAAGAGGCTTCCACGGTGGTAGCCTACCAATCAGCGGATAAGGATATTTCCATTGATTTTAACGGGGTATATGTTGCAATGGTTGTAGAAAACATGCCGGCAGAAGGTAAATTAGAGTTGGGCGATCGCATTATAGGGATAGACGATAAGAAGGTGAACCAAGCTGATGATTTGCTCGATTATATTGAAACGAAGCAAGTTGGTGACAGTATAACTGTGAAATTTGTCCGGGAAGAAAAAACGATGACGGAATCAATTACTTTAGAAGCAGTAAAAGATTTAGATAATAAACCTGGCATTGGCATTCAATTAGTAACAGATCGTGCTGTTTCTGTTGATCCAGAAGTGAAGTTCTCTAGTGGCCAGATTGGTGGTCCTAGTGCCGGTTTAATGTTTGCATTGGAAATTTATGATCAATTGACAGAAGAGGACATTACACACGGTTATGAAATTGCAGGTACTGGAGAAATTGATTATGATGGCAATGTGTATCGCATTGGTGGCATTGACAAAAAAGTAGTTGCTGCAGATAGGGAAGGGGTAGATGTATTCTTTGCTCCTAACGAACAAGGAAAAGAAGGGTCCAATTATCAAATTGCTTTAGAAAAAGCAAAAGAAATTGAAACGGATATGGAAATTGTACCAGTAGACACGTTTGCGGACGCGATTACTTATTTAGAAGGATTAAAATAGTGAAAAGACCTGCCCCGAGTATGTTTGAAGGGTAGGTCTTTTGTTTTCTTTAAGAAATTCCCACGAAAAGTTCTGCTATAAAAATTTGGTGATAAGCCAAGTTTTTCTAATCTTAGCTACATAGAGGGGAGCGCTCTTGCTTGAGCAAGTTTTGTTTTATCGCTATGGGCAAAATACTATAATAGGCGTTGCTTGCTTTTTCTTCCATTTGTAGCATTGGATGCATGTTTCGGCTCATTTGATGGATAATAGGCGTTACCAAGGTCTTTTTTCGCTCGTGCAAGTATTTTTGTCCTTGTTTCGTAAAACCGAGAATACGTACATACGGTATGGCAGTTAAATTATATAACGCTTCTATGTCACTTTTTTTTGTGTTGGTTAAGATATGTACACACATGCGTTGTAAACGTGTCCATGTATACCTTTTTGTTTTTAGCTTTTCCATCCAATCTTGAAATGTATGGGCATGTTTCGCGGTTTTTTTAATGCGATACTCTAACCCCTCGTCTACACCTTGGATCAAAGAAAGTTCCTGAGCGCTCATCGTTGAAGCACGATAGTGAAGCAAAGGGAAATATGCTTCCCATGTATGCCAAGTAGAAGCTGTTCGTTTATAAGTAATTAACTGTTCATACATTGTTTGCGGGATGGCATTGCGAATAGATGCAGTAATCGAATCTTCTTTTTGTATCGCTTCTCGAATACTCGTAGCACTTGCAATGGATCCATAAATGGTTTTATCATGATAACCACTTTGCGTTCGTTGAATGGTCAGTGGTTGAATAGGTAAATGATAGTCATAAATTGTTTTCAAATAGCTAAAGCCTAGTATATTGTTTGGTTGAGTTAAATTCATAGAGGAAAGCCCAATTATTTCATACGCGTTTTTGCTTGCTTCAGGAAAAGCTAACCCTCTATTCAAATTCTGTTTAAGTGCAACTTGGTATGTATCCATATTTTTCGTTAGCTTTTGGTAACTTTCTTTGAAATGGTTAATGTCTCCTGATTCACTGCCAAAACAAATACTGGAAACTTGTAGCGCATGTAGTGCAAGAACTGCTCCTTTCGCGAACAACTCACTGCTTTGAACGGCGAAAGTGTAAGGAAGTTCAATTACAATATCAACGCCTTCTTTTAGAGCAGCTTTTGCTCGATGAAATTTATCTATCATTGCTGGCTCTCCACGTTGTAAGAACGAGCCACTCATAACAGCGATGATACAATCTGTTTTAGCTAGTTTTTTTGCATGTTGTACGTGATAAACATGTCCATTATGGAAAGGATTGTACTCAACAATTAATCCGCATGCGTTCATTTTATCAACTCCTACAATAGTTCTTAATTATCTGTTTAAATACGTACAAAATACATTATCAACCATTTGTTTTGTTGATAAAATCTTAAAGGATCTAAGTTTCTTTTAATTTTATCAGAATAAGATGATATGTGCATGTATGAAATCAGTGAATTAGAAAAGCTAACTGAACATAAGAATTTCACGATATGAAAATATTTCTTGGTCGGATATGAAGACTAATTTCTAGCGGAAAAAGAGAAGGTGCTTCATTATAAAACGTATGCTTAGCTTGCACGCATATTTTGACAGGGGCCTTCTCATAAGGTTATATGAATGAAACAGAAACAAAGGAATATCAGGTTCTAGGTTTGTAGAACGTGATAGAAAAAGCAGACCAGCAATCGCGCAGTAGCTGTTAGGGTATGGGTTATTTAGAGCAAATATAGCACACTTGGTATGGTTAAGCTAGCTGCATTTTGCATGCATGGTTTTTCTTATACTATAAACCCAAAAAAACGTATACTTTACTATAACGCAAAACAATTGGTTTAAAACTAATTAGAGAAAAACTTGATACATACAGTTTCAATGATAAGTGTGTGTCTCGTTTATCTATATGTTATAGTGGAATAGAATTGGGTAAGATAGCAAATGTGTAAAGAGAATATGTTGACAAAATCATGTTTTTCTTTTAAAATTACTCTTGTTGCCTTGAGGTGAGAACTATGAAATTTGCGTTAGCTCAATTAAAGAAGAATGCTTATAAGGAACCTTTTACTTTTTCAGAAACGGAAGATGTTTCCGAATTGGAAGAGATGAACAACGATATTCGTCATATTGGCGAAGTAGAAGTTCAAGGAACGTGTTTTTTTCAAGGAGATAATATTATTTTTTCCTTACGTATTCATGGTGAAATGGTGCTTCCGTGTGCCCGAACGTTAGAAGATGTTCATTATCCGTTTGCTATCCAAACAGATGAAGTATTTACAACGTCGTTATATAGATCGGAAGCTGAAATCGAAGCTGAAATTCACCCAATTGATGGCGAGGTGCTTGATTTAACCCCGTTAATTAAGGAAAATATCTTGCTAGAGGTTCCGTATCGCGTATTTTCAGAGGAAGAAAACAGTCGACCTGATTATTTAACAGAAGGTAAAGGCTGGCAATTTACTTCTGAACAAAATAACGCAAAATCAATAGATGAGCGTTTTAGGAAATTGGAATCATTGTTTAATAAGGATGAGAAGAACGATTAAGTTTATCTTATCTTTCTATGAAGGAGGTGTAAGTCATGGCAGTACCTAAAAGAAGAACTTCAAAAAAGGTGAAAAACCAACGTCGTACACATAAAAAATTACATGTGCCTGGCATGGTAGAATGTTCAAATTGTGGGGAGTTGACGAAACCGCACTACGTTTGTAAAGCATGTGGTCACTACGATGGTAAAGAAGTAGTCAGCCAATAATAAATGTAATTCTAGCATGTTGAGTCAAAGATCTGAGAAACTTTATAATTCTTGGATCTTTTTCATTTCATATGCATTGCAAGATTAGGGCAGGTCACAAACGTGGCTTGCCTTTTATTCTAGCTGGAATATAATAAACGTATCTGTTACATGTTATTTGTTCCACTATAGGAACGTATAAAAATTTTTTGGTCGGTTATAGTGTAAGAAAAATAAAATCTTTCACCATTAGACTTGGGGAGAATCAAAGTTCTCTAATATTTTCATGTGCCTAGTTTATTATCTGATGGAATGGATTATAACTTTTGTAATTTGTAGCTTCACTTGCGCAGAAATGATCTTTTGGAGAAAATTACGGATAATTTTTAAAGAAAAACTCAAACCTTTTATTCTACCACTCCTAGTTTTTGCATACATTGATAGCAAATGTATAAGGAGGGGTGTTATGAATGTTACAAGACAAGACGCATGGACGAAAGATGAGGATGTCCTATTAGCAGAAACCGTTCTACGTTATATAAAAGAAGGAAAGACCCAGTTGGAAGCATTTAGAGAAGTAGCTCATAGACTGTCTAGAACTCCTGCAGCCTGTGGATTTAGATGGAATGCAACGATTCGAAAACAATATCAAAATGAGGTTCAACGAGCAAAAGAGGAGCGTAAGAGTGAAAATATTAATTATAGCTGGCCTGTTCCAGAATCAGGGAGCCAAGATCCGCTTCAAACTGTCATTTCGCTATTAGAAAGAATTAAAGCTGGGAATGAACAAATTGCATCGGAGCATCTGAATGAACATGAATTACATCTGAAAAAACTACAGAAAGAAAACGAGGAATTAAAATATATTTTGCTTCGCTATGACAAGGCATGGCAAGAGATGGCTACCTTATTGAAATCTGTTGTTACTGAAAAGCCTAACCAAGAGTGAATGGCCTCTATTTGGCATTATCTATATTCCATTATGTACAACTGGAAAAAGGAACGAAAGACATGAATGCAAGATAATTCATGTCTCAAGTTCTTTACTAGCACTATAGGAAAGTATAAAGGTTTTAGGGTCTATAGTATAAGAAAAACTACAGCTTCCGCCATAAAGATGTGGCGGTAAGCCGCGTTTTTCTAAGCTTCATCTTGCTCCTTTGTGTGGTTTTCTTTCACACCTACTGGCATCCAAATCAGTGGGTTTTCTCCCAAATCTCGTTCCATTTTGTACTGTGCCTTTTGAAAGCCCATTTTTTCCCAAAAAGCATAAGAGTTAATTCTAGGGTTTGTCTTTATTGGTAATTGATAACTTTTCGCAAAATCTACTAACGCTTTGCCATATCCTTTTCCTTGGTATTCTGGAAGAACTTCTAATTTCCACAAAGTTAGATAATCTTGAGGTGGGTCAAAATAAAAGTCATACTTTCGATTGACTTTATAGAGGCTCATACGAGCAATTAAACTGTCGCCAATATAAATTCCGTAAAAAGGTGAATCACTTTGGTTTTCCACCAAATTATTCTCCAGATCTTCTAACATAGATAATTCTTGATTACCGTACTCTTTAAAATGTTTAAACTTCTCCAATGTTTTATAATTAATCAAAAGCTTTTCAACTTTCACTTTGTCCATCTTTCTACCCCCTTGCAAATAAAATAATTCTCTTTTCACACTATATAAAAGTTTAAAACTTGCACTATAGTATAAGAAAAACCTACAAGTTCCACCATGATGCCTTGGCTTAAACCCGGTTTTTCGAAGAATTATTTTTGCTTTTCTATGAATTTATTATAATATAAAAAAAGCAAAGATGAAAATAAAGTGAAGCGCATTCATATTTGTTGAACACATTTCTGTTCTTATTTATAGAAAAAAGGTGAATTAAAGTATTTCTATTAGTATAATAACAGCAGCGGTATATTGGAGGAAAAGATATTATGATGATTGGAATTATATATATTATTGCTTTTTTTATTTCTCTACCTTTTTTAGCGACATGGATTGTGTATGTTTGTAGTTATAAGTTAACAGAGCAAAAAATCAAATCTTTTCACCTGGCAGTATATGTAACTACTCCTTTATACTTAGTAGCTGTAACATTAATGATAGACATGGTTATAGGCATATCGTTGACGGGTGCTATTGTTATTCTTTTGCTACTCCTTTTGGTGGGTGTGCTTATTTTTCAGTGGAGGAAGGGAACGGAAGTCCTTTTAGGTAAGGCTATTAGATTAGTGTGGCGGCTGATGTTTTTACTGTTTATTACGTTATATGGACTGTTAATTGTTACAGGGATCATACAACGTATCTTTTTTTCTGTGTAGGAAATAATGATTTTTTAAGTTGATACTATTAGAAAAACTTGACTATCGCCAAGTTTTATGGCATTGAAACGTCATCGTCTTGCTTATACTGTTAACCATAGAAGTCCTATATTTTCTATGGCTTCTTCAAATAGACTTCTGAAGCAAGCTCGAACAGATCGCATGAAATTTTTAAAATTATTATGTACAATACATGGAGGAGATTACATATAAAGGAGCTTGAATCGATGCGGATCGAACCTATAAATTTAAAGCAACAAAGTAATTTAATGAAAGATTATCGTAATAATGAGGCGAGTATTCATTCGTTTTTTGATTACGCTGCATTCGGTGAATGGAAGCATAGGTATCATGATCTGCAAAAAAACGTTTTTAAGCGTCAGGAGTTATGTGATGTTTTACAGTCCATAAACAAACAATGGCAAGCCCCTGAAAGCACGCAAAAAAACATTCAAAGATTACGCCAGTCACAAGCTGTGACCGTTATCGGTGGGCAGCAAGCAGGTCTCCTAACAGGGCCGCTATATACGATTAATAAACTGATTTCAATTATTCAGCTAGCAAGGGAACAGGAAGTGGCGTTAGGTGTACCAGTCATACCTGTTTTTTGGATAGCAGGGGAAGATCATGATTTTGCAGAAGTGAATCATGTTTATATGTGTAAAGAACATCAAATGCAAAAACACATATTAAAGCAACAAGTGCACACCAAAACATCTTTGACGGATATGGAAATGGATCACGCGAAACTGAAGCAGTGGCTAGATAAATTATTTGAACAATTAGGCGAGACGAATCATACAAAAACGTTGTACCATGAAATAAATAGCTGTTTATCATCTTCTAATACATTTGTTGATTTCTTTGCTAAACTTATTTTCTGCCTATTTCCTAAAGAAGGGGTAGTACTAATCGATTCTGGAAATAAGTCTGTACGCCAGTTAGAAAGTGATTACTTTGTGGAAATGGTGGAAAATCAACCAGAGATAAGTAAAGCGGTGTGCGATTCCTTAGATCAATTACACTCTTTAGGCTACACCGTAAATCTACCTGCGACACCTGTAGATGGCCATTTGTTCTATTATGAGAATGGTGAGCGCATATTGCTGCAACGATCGAAGGAAAAAGGATGGACGAACAAACAGAACAGTATATATTTTACAACGGAACAACTAAAGCAAATTGCTAAAGATACGCCAGAAAAATTAAATAATAATGTAGTTACTCGCCCCTTAATGCAAGAAAAATTATTTCCCAACCTTGCATTTATAGCAGGACCTGGTGAAATCAGTTATTGGTCTACATTGAAGGCAGCGTTTCATCACTTGCAAATGAAAATGCCGCCAGTGGTACCTAGGTTATCTTTATCCATTATTGATCGTACGACTGATAAATTATTATCCCATTGTCAACTAAGTGCAGAACAAGTGATTAATGAAGGTGTGAGTGAAGCAAAAGAGAAGTGGCTAGCAACAACATCGTACCCTTCCATAAAAAAAATTACTCAGGAAGTACAAGAACAAATAACTAAAGTTCATGCCCCCGTGCGTCATCTAGCTGCTTCTATGAGGAGTGATTTAGGGGCATTAGCAGATAAAAACTTGGACTATATTCAAAATCATATCCAATACTTAGAAAAACGTTTAATAAAAGAACTGCAATTACAGTATCAAAATGATTTAGCCACATTTGATTTACTGGAAAGTACGCTCCACCCAGAAAATGGATTACAAGAACGTATTTGGAATCCTCTTCCGTGGTTAAATATGTATGGTATCTCATTCGCGAATCGATTGTTACAGCATACATATTCATTCAACAATTCCCACTATCTTATTTACCTTTAAGTTATTCATTCAAGGAGTTAAAGATAAGTTTACATTTTTGTTATTGAGAGGGGCTTGTTCTTAGCTTTGGAGGGCTGTTTTCTCCCACTTGAAATAAATTGTATAAAAAAGGCTGTCATTATGATTATGGCAGTCTTTTCTTTGTTAATTTAAATAGGTACAAATACCTATTTTTAAGCCAGCTAAAGTAATAATGAAAAAATTGGTGGTGAATAGTGGGGGGATGTGGTAATATAGGGTATACGAAGGTGGGGCGGACTATATGTTTATGGGTGAATTCCAACATAACATTGATGCAAAAGGAAGAATAATTGTCCCTTCCAAGTTTCGAGACCAGCTTGGAGATAGCTTTGTTGTGACCCGAGGGCTCGATCAATGTTTGTTTGTTTACCCCATGGAAGAATGGAACATATTGGAAGAAAAGTTAAAAAAACTCCCACTAACGAAAAAAGATGCCAGAGCGTTTACAAGGTTCTTCTTTTCTGGCGCAGTTGAATGTGAGATTGATAAACAGGGAAGAATAAATATTCCACAATCATTACGAAACTATGCAGGCATTGAAAAAGAATGTGTTGTTATTGGTGTTTCGAATCGCATAGAAATATGGTCCAGTGAGCAGTGGGAATCTTATGTTACAGACTCTGAAGAATCTTTCGCTGAAATCGCTGAGAACTTAATGGATTTTGATATCTAAAGCATTGTGTTAGTTTTTTAGCAATAAATTGGACTAACCCACTAACTTGCTTGAAAAGGAACAGGGTGTTTATATGTTTGAACATAAAAGTGTGTTAAAAAATGAGACCATAGAAGGGCTTGCCATCAAACCAGATGGGGTGTATGTAGATTGCACACTAGGTGGCGGTGGACATGCAGAAGTGATAGCCTCCATGTTAAATAAAGATGGTTTGTTACTTGGTTTTGATCAAGATATCCATGCATTACAGGCGGCACAAATTCGTTTGCAGCCTTATAAGGATCGGATAAGATTTATTCACGCTAATTTTAGTGAACTAGAGGTTGCATTATCAAAGGAAAATATTCACAAAGTAGATGGCGTTTTATTTGATTTGGGTGTATCTTCACCACAGCTCGATAAAGGAGATCGTGGTTTTAGTTATCAACATAACGCGAAGTTAGACATGCGGATGAATCAACAGCAAAAGCTAGACGCCTATTTTGTAGTTAATTACTGGGATTATCAAGCTTTAGTGAAGATTTTTTTTCAATACGGAGAGGAAAAGTTTTCTAAGCAAATCGCCCGAAAAATAGAAGAACATAGAAAGAAAGCGCCAATTGAGACGACATATCAGTTAGTAGAAATAATTAAAGAAGCGATTCCTGCCCCTGCACGACGTAAAGGCGGCCATCCAGCTAAACGGGTGTTCCAAGCATTAAGAATTGCCGTCAATGATGAACTAGGTGTATTTAATGATGCGCTTCATCAAGCAGCAAAAGCAACAGGAATAAACGGACGAATAGCAGTTATCACTTTCCATTCTTTAGAGGATAGACTTTGTAAGCAAGCTTTTAAAAAATGGAGTACAGACAAAGAAACTCCACGTAATTTACCAGTATTACCAAAAGAAAATGAAGCCCCTTTTCGTTTAGTTACAAGAAAACCAATTGTTGCAACAGAGGATGAGCTGGATGTAAATAGAAGATCACGATCTGCTAAGCTTCGCGTTGCTGAAAAAGTAGCAGAATGGAGAGACGATTTTACTTATAAAGAAGGGTGGAGAAAATAATGAGTGCAAATCATGCAAGAAGCTGGGAGCAACTAAAACCGCAAAAGACCCAGGAACAATCGGTTCCAGTAAAAGTTACCAAGCAAGGTTGGATAACAAAAGGTGAAAAAATTATTTACAGTCTTATTGGGCTAATCATTATAGCGGCCAGTATCTACATGGTTTCATTTACTTCATCCACAGACTCGATTAATCGCGAGATGCAAGAGCTAGAGAATAAAGTGAAAGTGCAACAATCTGAAAATGATTTATTAAAAGATGAAATTAATTCGTTGAGCCGACCAGAGCGAATCATCGACATTGCTAAGAAAAACGGTTTTCAAGTTCAGGATGCAAAAGTGAAGCAAGCAAAATCTATCGATGAATAATTATTCAAGGAGAATAGATAGGTTATGAGGAAAAACAAAACAACGCATTTTATGGCAGGTATTTTTATCATTCTTTTTGTGGGGATATTTTTAACATTATCAGGAAGATTTCTTTATATACAAGCTACTGCAGAAATTGATGGGGTTTCTTTAGAAGCATGGGCTGACAAGCAACGAACAACATCGTATGAACTCCCAGCAGAGCGCGGGAAGATCTTTGATAACAACGGAATGACACTTGCCTACGATCAAACAAGCTACAGAATGTACGCAATAGTCGATGAAACATATTCTGATGGGGCAGAAGAACCAAGACATGTTAAACAAGTAGAGAAAACAGCAAAAAAATTAGCTCCTCTATTAGATATGGAGGAAAAAGACATATTAGGCCGCTTGCAGGAAGGGATAGATAACAATCGCTTCCAAGTTGAATTTGGTAAGAAAGGTAGAGATTTGTCTTTACAAAAGAAAGAGGAAATTGAGGAACTTCATTTACCAGGGATTCTTTTTAGGGAAGAATCAGTTCGCTCATACCCGAATGGTACCTTTGCTTCCCAAATAATTGGTTTTGCGAAAGAGATGGAAGTAAAGGATCAGAAAGAAAGTACTACAAAGCAAAAAATGCAAGGTGTTACGGGAATTGAGAAAGAAATGGATAAACATTTAAGTGGAGAAGATGGTTATATTGCTTTTCAACGTGATAAATATAATAAAAAACTACTTGATCCGAAAGAAATAGTAAAGAAAAATGAGGACGGCGGAAATATCTATTTAACGATCGACCAAAAAATACAGACTTTATTAGAAGATACCTTAACTCAAGTCGAAAAGAAATACGAACCTGAACGTATTTCGGCAGTAGTGATGAATCCTAAAACTGGAGAGGTTATAGCAATGGGAAATCGTCCAAGTTATAACCCGAACAATCCTGAAAATGTAGAAAATTGGTATAATGATGTTGTATCGACACCATTTGAGCCTGGATCTACAATGAAAATGTTTACTTGGGCGGCTGCGATAGAAGAAGGCGTTTATAATGGAACGGAAGCATATAAGTCAGGTCGCTATCAACCCAATGAGCAAATAACACCTATTCGTGATCATAATGGTGGAAACGGTTGGGGGGCTATTTCATACAATGAAGGTTTTGAGCGTTCTTCTAATGTTGCCGCGTCTAAACTTGTATGGGAAAAAATTGGATCTGATAAATATCTTGAGTATTTAAAAGCCTTTCATTTCGATCAAAAGACAAATATTGATCTACCAAATGAAGTGATTGGAAAAATATTATATAATTGGCCAGCAGAAAAGTTAACTACAGCATTTGGTCAAGGTACAACCATGACTCCTATACAGCAAATGACGGCGGCTACTGCTATTGCCAACGATGGGAGAATGTTAAAACCTTATATTATTAATAAGATTACAAACCCTAATACAGAGAAGCCAACAAAAGAAAAAAAACCGGATGTGGTTGGTGAACCCATTTCTAAAAAAACGTCCCAACAAGTGCTGAAGCTTTTAGATCAAGCAGTTAATGGGGAACACGCAACAGGTAAAGATTACCAATTAGAAAGCTATAAAGTTGGTGGAAAAACAGGAACAGCGCAAATTCCTAATCCTAAAGGTGGATATTTAACAGGTAGAGAAAATTATATTTTTTCCTTTTTAGGAATGGCACCCATTGATGATCCTCAATTAATGATGTATGTATCTGTTAAACAACCAAAGCTAGGTGAAAAAGAAGATGGATCTTTGGAAAGGGGTTCTGACCCGGTAGCATTTATTTTTAAAAATGTCATGGAGAATGGCTTGCATTATTTAAATATCGATCCAGATAAACAAGAATCAGATCAAATAAAACATATAAAAATCCCAGAACTCGTAGGGAAGAGTTCAGAAACGCTAAAACAAGAATTGATGAAAAAGGGATTACGTGTAACGTCAGTTGGTAAAGGTAAAGTCGTTTCAAGTAATGTACAAAAAGGAGATCGAGTGTTGCCGAATGATCATATTATTATGATTACGGAAAAGCCTAAGATGCCAAGCATAATCGGCTGGTCACTTCGCGATGCTCTAAAACTGTCTAGTTTGTTAGAATTAAAGACAGAAACGTTTGGTGATGGTTATGTGAAAACGCAAAGTATTAAAGCGGGAACAGCTGTTAAATCAAAAGACTACCTTGGTATAGAGCTGGAGCCACCAAACAATAAAAAAAATAAAGATTAGTGAGCGGATCTTCTTCCTATACGTTATAGAAACCGACAAATAACAAAGGAACAGTGTTCTAATCCTCTTTTATTATTCATATAGTGGATACAAGCATGTCTTTAAAAAGGAGATGTAGTATGAAACGTGTATCTGCTGTGACTACAAAAAAGAGGATTGTCACTGTTTTTCTTATTGGAATATTGGTGTTTGTTATTATCGATATTCGTTTAGGTTATGTCCAATTTGTAATTGGCGATGAGTTGATGGGACAAGCTACAGAATTATGGACGCGAGATATTGAATTTGAACCAGAAAGAGGAAAAATTCTTGATCATAATGGAGATGTACTAGCCGAAAATGTAACAGCTCCATCTGTGGTTGTTGTTCCTAGACAGATAGATGACGCTGAAAAAACAGCTCAAAAACTAGCCTCTATTTTAGAAATGTCAGAGGATGAAGCGTTTGAGTATGTTACGAAGAATGCTTCAAGTGTAAATATTCACCCAGAAGGTAGAAAAATTAACGAAAAACAAGAGCTAGCAATTAGAACATTAGATATGAATGGCGTATATTTATCAAAAGATTCAAAACGTCATTATCCGTTTGGAGATGATTTATCTCATGTGCTCGGTTTCGCAGGGATAGATAATCAAGGTCTAATGGGCTTGGAATTATTTTATGATGAACAACTTAGCGGTAAAAAAGGTAGTTTATCATTTTATTCTGATGCTAAAGGTAGAAGACTGGAACGCTTAGCAGATATATATTCCGAACCAGAAGATGGGCTTGATTTAAAAACAACGATTGATACACGCGTGCAAACGATTATGGAAAGAGAATTGGATTTAGTTGCCTCAAAATATAACCCAGATGGTGCGGTGGCCATTGCTGTTAATCCGAAGACTGGTGGTGTACTTGGGATGACATCTAGGCCAAACTTTCATCCGGAAAACTATCAGGAAGTGGACTCGGATATTTTTGACCGTAATTTACCAATCTGGAGTACGTACGAGCCTGGGTCTACATTTAAAATTATTACACTTGCTGCTGCATTAGAGGAAGAAGTGGTTGATTTAAATAAAGACCATTACCATGATGATGGCGATATCTCTGTGGGAGGTTCGAAATTACATTGTTGGAAAAGTGGGGGGCATGGACACCAAAGCTATTTAGAAGTAGTGCAAAACTCGTGTAACCCAGGATTTGTGAGTCTTGGTCAAATGCTAGGAAAAGATAAACTATTTTCGTATATTGATCTGTTTGGTTTTGGAAAGAAAACAGGAATTGATTTGCAAGGAGAGGGTACTGGGATTTTATTTAAACCTGAAAATGTTGGGCCAGTTGAATTAGCTACTACAGCTTTCGGTCAAGGTGTTTCGGTAACACCAATTCAGCAAGTAATGGCTGTATCTGCAGCGGTGAATGGAGGATTCTTATATGAGCCGTATATTGCAGAGGAATGGATTAATTCAACGAATCAGTCTGTCCAAAAGCAAGTTAAACCGACCATGAAAAGGAGAGTTATTTCTGAAGATACTTCCAATGAAATACGTCATGCTTTGGAAAGTGTAGTAGCTCAAGGAACTGGTCGTCCTGCATATGTCGATGGTTATAGAATAGGTGGAAAAACTGGAACAGCGCAAAAAGTTGGTCCGGATGGAAGATATATGGAAAATAACTATGTCGTTTCTTTTATCGGTTTTGCCCCAGCTGATGATCCTGAAATTGTTGTATATGTTGCTGTAGATAATCCAAAAAATGCAGTGCAATTTGGTGGGGTGGTGGCTGCTCCTGTGGTAGGGACAATTATTGGAGATAGCCTAAGGGCAATGGATGTAAAACCGCGAACAGAAGGTCTTGAAAAGGATTATCAATGGCCAGAACAGCCCAAAATTGAGGTGCCCGATGTAAAGGGAATGAAGAAGAAAGATTTGCAGGAATATATGACCAATTTATCCATTGAAACAAGTGGTGATGGCGACTACATTGTAGACCAAGCGCCTAAACCAGGGACGAAAGTGGAGCAAGGGTCAAAAATTAGAGTTTATTTAGCAGAAAATAATCGTTAAACACATTTAAATTTGCTATAATAGATAGGCGAAAAAGAAAGAGGGTGTTTCCACCCTCTTAAAAGTCATTTACAAGAAGAATGTTATAATAAGATAATTTAATGAAGAATGGGATGTTACGAATGAACTTAGAGCAATTATTAAGGAGTATACCTTTTTATCACACAACAGACCATATGGAAAATCTAACCGTTAACCATATTGTTATGGATTCACGTAAGGTAGAGCCTGGAGATGTATTTATATGTATATCTGGATATACGGTGGATGGTCATGATTTTGTCCCTCAAGCCGAAGCTAATGGCGCAGTAGCTATTATAGCAGAGAAATCTGTGAACACGGAGCTACCAACTATAGTAGTTCCAGATACACATCGAGCTCTATCCATGCTTGCTGTGAGATTTTACGATAATCCGACTGACAAGCTTGCCCTAATTGGTGTAACGGGAACGAATGGTAAAACAACAGTAACCTATTTACTAGAAACAATATTTCAGTTAGCAAAACAAAGAACAGGTGTTATTGGTACGATACATACGAAAATTGGCGATGAGACGTATCCGGTAGTTAACACCACTCCTGATGCGCTTTTTTTGCAACAGACATTTCACAAAATGGTTCAACAGAATGTAGATAAAGCGATTATGGAAGTATCTTCTCATGCACTTGTTCAAGGGAGAGTACATGGTTGTAATTATGATATTGCTGTGTTTACGAATCTTTCTCAGGATCACTTAGATTTTCATAAAGATATGGACGATTATTTGCGAGCTAAGAGCCTTTTGTTTGCACAAATGGGTAACAATTATAATCATACTAAACATAAATACGCCATTATTAATCAGGATGAAGCGGCGAGCGAGTTTCTAAAACAAAGTACAGCTCAACAAGTGTTAACGTATGGCATACATCGAGCTTCCCAAGTGATGGCGCAAGATATTGAACTAGGTGCTGCTGGAACCCATTTTCATTTAATCACTCCAGTAGGTAATATACGAATTGAAAGCAAATTAATGGGAATGTTTAACGTTTATAACATGTTAGCAGCTTCTGCTACAGCGATAGCTTCTAATATCCCTTTGGATACGATCCAACAAGCGTTTAAGCAAATTGAAGGCATTAATGGACGCTTTGAGCCCGTAAATGCAGGACAGTCTTTTGCTGTTATTGTAGATTATGCACATACACCTGATTCGCTAGAGAACGTATTACAGACGGTGAAGGAGTTTGCTAAAAATCGTGTTTTTGTCGTCGTTGGTTGTGGTGGTGACAGGGATCGAACGAAGCGCCCTTTGATGGCTGAAATAGCAGTGAAGTATGCTGATAAGCCGATCTTTACTTCTGATAACCCGAGGACAGAAGATCCATTAGCTATTCTTGAAGATATGACAAGTGGATTAGATCAAGATACAGCATTTGAGGTTATTGCTGATCGAAAAGTTGCTATTCAGGAAGCGATAAAGCAAGCAACAGAAGGTGACGTAATTATCATTGCGGGAAAAGGACATGAAACGTATCAGCAAATAGGCCATACAAAATATGATTTTGACGATCGTGAAGTTGCTCGTCAAGCCATTCTATCTAAGGAGCATGCCTAATGTTTACGGTGAATTGGCTTACTCATGTGTTTTTGGATTATAAAGGAAGTGTGAATCAACAAACGATTCATGGCGTTTATACCGACAGTCGTACAGAAATGACCAATGGTTTATTCGTACCGATCAGTGGTGAAAATTTTGATGGTCACGATTATGTATTGCAAGCAGTAGATAATGGAGCTATTGCCGTTTTATGGAGTAAGCAAAAAGAGCTTCCTGAAGCTCTATCTTCTTCATTAATGGTCTTCTATGTAGAAGATACGTTGGCTGCTTTACAAAAACTGGCTACTGCCTATCGCGAGAAAATCAACCCAGTTGTGATTGGTATTACGGGGTCAAATGGTAAAACATCTACGAAGGATATGGTTGCAGCTATTATGCAAACGACCTATCGGACTCATTATACGCAAGGGAACCTTAATAATCATATCGGTGTCCCACTGACCATCTTATCAATGAAGCCAGATACCGAAGTTTTAGTTGTTGAAATGGGAATGAATCATGCTGGGGAAATAAAAGTATTAACCAATATAGCTAAACCAGATTATGCAATAATTACTAATGTTGGTGAATCTCATATTGAGTTTCTAGGTTCTAGAGAAAATATAGCGAAGGCTAAATTAGAAATTTTAC
Organism: Virgibacillus chiguensis; assembly: GCF_900129865.1. Lineage (GTDB taxonomy): Bacteria > Bacillota > Bacilli > Bacillales > Amphibacillaceae > Virgibacillus > Virgibacillus chiguensis. The sequence goes on along the minus strand of NZ_FQXD01000002.1, from coordinate 196,462 downwards.
TTGGCTTAAGCGATAAAGGAGCGTTTATTATAGATGGTGATGAACCTTTATTGCAGCATTGTCATGGTCAAAAAAGGTTGATTACTTGTGGTTTTGCAGAACATAACATATATCAAATAACAAAGGTCCATATACAAGACAACGCAACATCGTTTATAATAAACAAAGCTACGCCATATACGATTCCGTTTTTAGGAAAACACCATGCTAAAAATGCTACGCTAGCAATTTCAGTTGGAATTTGTATGAACATCGATGTAGAACAGATTCAATTGGCTTTTTATCATATTCAAAAGACAGGGATGCGCTTTGAAAAGATAAAGGGAAAAAACGGTGTGACATTAATTAATGATGCTTATAATGCTTCGGCAACTTCTATGAAGGCTGCCATTGAAGTAATAAAACAGCTTGAAGATTATTCTGAAAAAATTCTTGTTTTAGGGGATATTTTAGAATTAGGAGCACATACAGAGGCGATTCATAGATCTGTAGCTACTGTTATCGAAAATCCAATTACAAATGTCTACACATATGGTGAAGCTTCTAAATATATTACAGACGCAGTGATAGAACAAGGAAGCAATATTTCTGCTGCACATTATACGAATAAGGCTGAATTGCTTCATGATATAAAACCCCATTTACATGAAGAGGCAATTATCTTATTTAAAGCATCGAGAGGCCTAAAATTTGAATCGATTTTAGCTGAATTAAAACGATAGTCAATGAATTGATGGACGGTTTCTAACGAAGGAGGAAAAGTAATGAATATCACTATGTTAATGGTAACTATTTTAATAGCGTTTTTAATTACCGTCCTTTTATCTCCTATTTTTATTCCATTTTTGCGTAGATTGAAGTTTGGGCAAAGTATTAGAGAAGAAGGACCTAAATCCCATCTAAAAAAAACCGGGACGCCAACAATGGGAGGGATTATGATTGTATTCAGTATTGTTATCACCTCTCTCATTATGAGTTGGAAAATAAATCCAGTTGGAGTTAGCTATGAAATGTGGATTTTGTTGTTCGTGTTAGTAGGATACGGGCTACTTGGATTTTTGGATGATTTTATAAAAATAATGAAAAAAAGAAATCTCGGATTAACTTCCAAACAAAAATTACTTGGGCAACTTATTATTGCGCTGGTTGTTTATTTTGTCTTAAAAGCACAAGGTTTTCCTACTTATATATCTGTACCCGGAACGACCTTCCAATTAGAGCTTGGCTGGGCATATGCTCTTTTAATTATAGTTATGCTTGTTGGAGCATCTAATGCAGTAAATTTAACAGATGGATTAGACGGTTTGCTAGCTGGTACTGCTGCCATTGCGTTTGGTGCATTTGCCGTGTTAGCATTGTATGGATATCCACAAAGTGAGGTAGCTATCTTTGCGCTTGCCATCGTTGGTGCTTTACTTGGCTTTTTAGTATTTAATGCGCACCCTGCGAAGGTCTTTATGGGTGATACCGGCTCTTTAGCTTTAGGTGGAGCAATTGCGATTATTGCTATTTTAACTAAACTTGAAATTATTTTAGTTATTATTGGCGGCGTGTTCGTTATTGAAACATTATCTGTTATCATACAAGTTATATCGTTTAAAACAACTGGAAAAAGAGTTTTTAAAATGAGCCCATTACATCATCATTATGAGCTTTTGGGATGGTCAGAATGGCGAGTAGTTACAACCTTTTGGCTAGTAGGGCTTGTTTTTGCTGCGTTAGGAATTTATATTGAGGTGGGTATAAGTTGAAAAAATTAATACATTTCCCCTATGAGTCTATTCTAGTATTGGGGCTAGCGAAAAGCGGTACGGCAGCCGCAACCACATTACTCGAACAGGGAAAAAAAGTGCGAATAAATGATCAAAATGCAAAAGAATCTGATGCAAATGTAAAACAATTAAAAGAGATGGGGGCAGAGTTAATTCTTGGCTCCCATCCTATTCGTGTTCTAGACGGGATAGAGGTCATCGTTAAAAACCCCGGTATTTCCTATGATAACCCTATTGTTACAGCAGCGCAACAAAGGGGGATACCTGTAATAACTGAAATTGAAATAGCCGGTCAATTGGCAAGCGGACCAATTATTGGAATAACAGGCTCTAATGGCAAAACAACGACAACGACTTTGACTACTGAAATGCTAAAGCAAAGTGAGAAACCTGTTAAAGTTGCAGGGAATATTGGCATTGTTGCAACTGATGTGGCAAAAAATTTGCACCCAAATGAGAATCTTGTACTAGAGCTATCTTCTTTTCAATTAATGGGTGTCGACCAGTTTAAACCGAAAATCGCTGTACTACTTAATATATTTAAAGCTCATTTAGATTATCACAAAACATGGGAAAACTATAAACAAGCAAAATATAATATTTTTAAAAACCAAACGAAAGATGATTTTCTTGTTTATAACGCAGAAGATAAAAGTTTAATAGAGGCTATTAAACTTTCAAAAGCGCAAAAAATACCTTTTTCTGTTAAAAGAAAACAGAGCGAGGGGGCTTGGCTTGACAACGAAGCGATCTATTTTAAAGAAGAAAAAATAATGGAACGTAAAGATATTGTCTTATTAGGATTGCATAATTACGAGAATATTTTAGCTAGTGTAGGAGCTGCTAAGTTAAGTGGAGCAACAAATGAAGGAATTCAAAAAGTGTTAAGTATGTTTACAGGTGTGAAACACAGGTTACAATTTGTAGAAAATCACTGTGAGCGATTGTTTTATAATGATTCAAAAGCTACCAATTGTCTAGCTACACAAAAAGCTTTATCAGCCTTTAATCAACCTATTATTCTACTTGCAGGAGGGTTAGATCGTGGTAACGGTTTTGACGAACTCCTACCATATATGAAGCATGTGAAAGCAATGGTACTATTTGGAGAAACTGCTTCAAAACTAGAAAATTTGGGAATGAAAGCGCAAATTTCTAATATTCGTATAACTAAAAATGTACAAACAGCAGTACAGGAAGCTTATGAAATATCTGAACCTAATGATGTCATATTGTTATCGCCTGCTTGTGCAAGCTGGGATCAATATCGCACGTTTGAAGAAAGAGGAGACATATTTATACAAGCCGTGCATACATTAGTATAGGGGCTTGTTTAATAGATAATAAAAGGATGTAAGAAATTAGAAGTTATTTCAATGTGGAAATGCTTGTTTACGTATTGAGAAGTTAGGTTGCTTACCAGTAATTATCGAATGATGCAGGAAACTACTTACCTTGGCATATGTTATTGTCCACTCCGAAGCCTTTGGTAAATGAAAATACTTACTGGTTGATGGTTCTTTTTACAAACACGAACAAAAATGATCTTAGACGCATTTCTATGATTGATGCATCCTTTTTAAACACCCCCTGGTAATATTCAAAAGTGGGGTGTTATTTTTGTTACAAAAAACAAACCGTTCAACAAATGCTTCACCAGATTATATTTTAATGGGAGTTATTATTGGGTTGCTCGTAATTGGTGTTGTAATGGTTTATAGTTCATCTTACGTTTGGTCAGCGTATAAGTTTTCTGATTCCCTTTATTATGTAAAACGACAACTGTTATTCGCGGGTACTGGAGTAATAGCTATGTTGCTTATTATGAATGTTCCTTATACAACATGGAAAAAGTATGCGAAGTTGATTTTACTAGTTTGTTTCTGTTTATTATTTCTTGTTTTAATACCTGGCATTGGTATGGTAAGGGGAGGAGCGCAAAGTTGGATTGGAATTGGGGCATTTAGTATTCAACCGTCCGAATTTATGAAATTAGGTTTGATTATTTTCCTAGCTTCCCACTTAGCCAAGTATCAAAAATATATTACATCGCTTAAAAAGGGTTTTTTACCTTCGATTCTATTAATATTTACTGCTTTTGGTTTAATTATGTTACAGCCGGATTTAGGAACAGGTATGGTATTAGTATTAACTTGTATGGTGATGGTCTTTACTGCAGGAGCTAGATTATCTCATTTTTTTGGTTTAGGAGCTCTAGGGTTAGTGGGTTTTGTTGGTTTGATTGCTTCTGCGCCATATAGAATTAGTAGGATTACAGCTTTTTTGAACCCATGGGAGGATCCACTCGGAGATGGTTTTCAAATTATTCAATCATTATATGCGATCGGTCCAGGTGGTTTATTAGGGTTAGGATTTGGTAATAGTTTACAAAAATATTTTTATTTGCCAGAGCCCCAAACGGATTTTATCTTTGCTATCTTGGGTGAAGAATTAGGATTTATTGGCGGTACGGTTGTGATTTTATTATTTCTTTTGTTATTTTGGAGAGGAATCAAAATATCTTTAGAAGCACCAGATAGTTTTGCCCGTCTATTAGCTTTAGGCATCGTGTCCATGCTAGCAATCCAAGCAATGATTAATATTAGTGTTGTCATTGGGCTAATTCCTGTAACTGGAATTACTTTACCATTTTTGAGTTATGGAGGATCTTCCTTAACATTAATTCTTTGCTCTGCAGGTATTTTGTTAAATATTAGTAAGTATACAAAAATATAAACATGTCATCCTTCACCCTAAATCTATCATAGTAATAACTTGTTAATATATGGTACGCATATGCATGAAGACATATTATCAAGAAACCTCAGATGATTACATTTGGGGTTTTTATGTATATTATAGGAAACGATAAAATTTAGCGTTATAGTACATGCCAAGTTTTTTCTAAGTTTAAAATAAAATAAAAGGGGTAACGCTACAATGCAGGAATAAAATATGTAAGTTCTCCGGTAGTATTTTTTGGACTATAGCAGGACAAGATATTGAAATAAAAAACTTTACAATTCCCTAAGTCTCACTACATTTTTCCATGGATTATATGATATACTCATAGTAACAAGTTGAAATGGCATGTACATGCCATTTCTTGTTGTTAATTTAGGGATAAAGGAAGAAATAGAGATGGCTCAGAAGAAAGTCGTTTCAATTGAAGATCGAATTCCAAAATTAAAACAAGCAAGGAAAAAAAAGGCAAACCGCAGGCTGTTATTTTACCTGTCTATTTTTTTCATTTTAATTTCAATTATTGTTTATTTACAATCGCCGTTAAGTTATATACGTACGATTCAAGTAGAGGGCAATTCTTTTTTACAGGATAATGAAATTGTAAAGCAAGCGAATTTAACCGATAATAAAAACATATGGACAATTGATACTGATGCGGTAGAGTCGATATTAAATGATAGTCCAATTATTGCTTCTGCAAAGGTAAGTAGAAAATTACCTTGGACCGTTTCCATCACGGTTGAAGAATACGAACTTGTTGGCTACACACAAAAAGAATCGACTTACTATCCAGTATTAGGTAATGGAACAACACTTCAAAGTATGGCAAAAAAAACGTATAATGGAGATGCTCCACTATTAAAGGGATTTAATAAGGAAACGTATTTACATAGGTTAACGAATGAAATGGAAAAACTACCTGAAACGATTCGAAATCTAATTTCGGAAGTGCATTGGACACCAGAAAAAGATAATAACGATAAGATGCGGTTATATATGAATGATGGTTTTATCGTTGATGCCCGCATTCCAAACTTCGCTGATAGTATGGAAATATACCCTTCCATCGTGTCACAACTAGAGGAAGAAAGTGAAGGAATTATTCATATTGGGGTTGGTGCATATTTCGAGTCATTTCACAATGGAAAGAAGGGACAAGAGGCTGAGAAGGGGGATTAGCGTTTTGTTTTTGCAATAAGAAACCATCATTTAAGGGTTCTTAACTTAAGAAGAATGTTTCTCAGTCAAGTGTTTATATAAAATTACCCTTTTTTATAAATCAATTTTTTCTAAACGACATATTTTGAATCTGTTTTACGAATAATTATATTGGCGTTTCTTATACGATTAAAAAATGTAGCGAACTTTATAGTTTAGCATCCAAGAATAAGGAACTTAACATCTTCATTTTTGTTCATAAATGAAGAATAGGAGAAAAAAAGAGTCAGTTAAAATAGTGTTTAAATGTTGTTTGGTTTATTCAATTACTATGAAGCGATGCTTTTGTATATTAGAGTTCTCAAGCAGCTTAGAGATAAGTTATAGTGTATTTTTCATTTACAATCCATTTGTACGGCTACGAATACTTCATTGCAATGGATAACTGCCTTATTAGAAAAACATGACTTTAAAGCCGTCGTTTTGCTTAAACCATAAATTCTAGAAATCAATACTTTCCTATAGTGTAAAAAAAGTACTAAAAAATAAAGGGAATTACTAGTTTTATGTGGAATAAATTTATATATTACGTTTTGTGCGTGTATTATAGGAAATGATAAATCTAAGAACAATACATCTGTCGCTAAAAAAGTATAGTAGATAAAAATATATTATGGAGAGAAGTTTGCTTTTGTGCAGCTTTTGAATTTGGGAGGTGCCTTGTTTTGAACAACAGTGATATTTTAGTAAGCCTAGATATAGGTACATCAAAAATAAAAGTAATTATCGGTGAAGTTTTAAATGATTCATTAAATATTATTGGTGTAGGTACTGCTAAATCGAATGGTATGAAAAAAGGAGCTATCATAGATATAGATCAAACGGTACATTCCATTCGTAATGCGGTAGAACAAGCAGAAAGAATGGTTGGTATGAAAATTGAACGCGTAGTTGTAGGAGTGAATGGGAATCACATTCAATTGCAACCATGCCACGGAGTTGTAGCAGTTCAAAGCGAAAATCGTGAAATAACGGATGAAGATGTTACAAGGGTAATTGATGGTGCGCAAGTAATGTCTATTCCTCCAGAAAGAGAAATCATTGATGTGATTCCTAAACAATTTATTGTCGATGGGTTAGATGAAATTAATGACCCTAGAGGGATGATTGGTGTACGTTTAGAAATGGAAGGGACTATCATTACTTGTTCAAAAACTATTTTGCACAATATCTTAAAATGTGTAGAACGTGCTAACCTCGAAGTAGCGGACATCTGCCTTCAACCGCTTGCCGCCGGAACAATTGCTTTATCGAAAGATGAAAAAAGCATGGGAGTCGCTTTAATAGATGTAGGCGGCGGTTGCTCCACAGTTTCCATCTTCGAAAATGACCATCTGGTTTCATCTAGTGTTATACAATTAGGCGGAAACAATATCACAAAAGATCTATCCATTGGATTACGTACGTCGACAGAAGAAGCTGAAGATGTAAAATTAAATTTTGGACATGCATTCTATGATGATGCATTGGAGGAAGAAGTATTCGATGTATCTATTATCGGTAGTAATTCTAAGCAAACGTCGAATCAATTAGAAATAGCAGATATAATTGAGGCAAGGATGGAAGAAATTTACGCCTTTGCTGAGAAAGAGATACGACAAATGGGTTATCAGGAATTACCTGGGGGTTATGTATTAACTGGTGGAACGATGGCAATGCCTGGTGTGCTTGAGTTGGCTGAAGACGTATTTCGTTCTAATGTTCGAATTGCTATCCCCGATTACATAGGTGTGCGGGAGCCACAATTCACTCCAGGCGTTGGTATCTTGCAATTTGCTTATTGGAATGCGAAAATACAGGGAAAAGATTTATTTCCAACTGTTATGTCACAAGATCCAGACGCTCAACCAAAACGTATAAAGAAACAAGCGAAAGCAAATGAAACGAAAGAACCAAAGAAAAAAGAAGCTAAAATTGCTAATTTGTTTAAGTATTTTTTTGATTAAAGTAGATCCTTTCTTTTATTATATGAAAGTTTTCTATTAATATACGAAAAATAACCTCTATTCAATTAGCTTATAGAACGTTTGTAATTTTGCACATTAGGAGGAACGAACTATGTTAGAATTTGATATGAATATGGAAGAATTAGCTACAATAAAAGTAATTGGAGTAGGTGGCGGAGGTAACAATGCTGTCAATCGTATGATTGAGCATGGTGTAGAAGGTGTAGAATTTATAGCAGTAAATACAGATGCGCAAGCATTGAACCTTTCTAAAGCTGAATTAAAGATTCAAATAGGCGAAAAATTGACAAGAGGTTTGGGTGCTGGAGCTAATCCAGAAGTTGGAAAAAAAGCAGCTGAAGAAAGTAAAGAGCAGCTGGAAGAAGTTTTACAAGGTGCAGATATGATCTTCGTTACTGCTGGTATGGGTGGGGGAACGGGAACAGGTGCAGCACCTGTTATAGCACAAATTGCTAAAGATTTGGGTGCCTTAACAGTCGGTGTAGTTACTCGACCATTTTCCTTTGAAGGAAGAAGACGCTCCACCCAAGCTATTTCGGGGATCGATGCGTTAAAAGGAAGCGTTGATACGCTAATTGTCATTCCAAACGACCGTTTGTTGGAAATAGTAGATAAAAATACACCGATGTTGGAGGCTTTCCGTGAAGCTGATAATGTATTACGTCAAGGTGTACAAGGCATATCTGATTTAATTGCCAAACCAGGGTTAATTAACGTCGATTTTGCTGACGTCAAAACAATTATGTATGATAAAGGTTCTGCTTTAATGGGAATTGGAGTCGCAACAGGTGAAACTCGAGCGACAGAAGCAGCTAAAAAAGCTATATCTTCACCATTACTTGAAACTTCCATCGATGGTGCACATGGTATTTTAATGAACATTACCGGTGGAACAAATTTAAGTTTATATGAAGTGCAAGAAGCTGCGGACTTAGTGACTTCTGCTGCAGATAATGAAGTGAACGTAATATTTGGTTCTGTTATTAATGAGAATTTAAAAGACGAAATTATAGTCACTGTAATTGCTACAGGTTTTGATGAATCTGTTCAAAAATCAGAACAACCTGCTAGACAGCAACGATCTGCACAGCAACAACATGCAGCGACGCGTACACATGATACAGTGTCAAGAAGGGAAAGAGAAAGAGAGCCTGAACCTCAACAGCAACAGCGCCCTGCTCAAGAAGAGGATACATTAGATATTCCCACCTTCTTGCGAAACCGAAACCGAAATAGAAACCGTTAAAAGTGAAAAACAGTCCAAAAAAATCTTAGGGAATATCCCTAAGATTTTTTTAGGTTTATAGGAAATTATAATAGTAGCTGTGGACAACTTACTAATTTATTTAGCTACGTCCGGCTCCAGCGCCCAGCAATTAGGCGAATTCACGCCATTGCCCTACGCTAAGTCATCATCGGTTCGTACTAAATAGAAAGGCCGACTAAAGACGGGCTTGCCGGAGGGTGTCGTCAAACTCCTGTTGCAGGAGCATAATTCCTAAAACTTCGTTGATTCGTTCCACTCACTACGTTGCTGAACGGGCGCCGAGCCTTTGTGCTTTGTAGTATAAAAGAAAAAACAAAGGTTTTCTAACAATAGGAAGTTTTTTACATCTACAATTGGCATAAAATGAAGCTATACACATAAATGACAAACCTTCTAATAACTCGAGAAAATTAGTCAGATATACGATACAGAATATGACAGACTTTTCTTGTCTGCTTCGCTATACTATAATCACTATAATTTATCTCGCATATAAGGTGCTGTAAGTCTTCTGCTTCAAGAATTGAAGATGTGAGATGAACAAGTCTAAATGGGCGGGACATAACAGCCTAGTTTACCGATTTTTTCAAAGGCCTTTATGTCCTATTTTTGGGCTACTAACAATCTGTGGGGGAAAGAAATCTTCACGGATTGAAGCTTTACTTTATGGCAAGCTTTTACTATTAAAAGCTAGAAAATGATGATTCCTGATAATTGAAGGGAAGTCAATATGACTATTTACTTGGATGCAGTTTGGGCGTTGAACTTTTTATTGGATTTTATGCTGCTAATGCTTACTCAAGCATTGGCTAGAGATGATACGAAAAAGCTTCGTTTAGCTATTGGAGCGTTTGTTGCATCCTTGACCGTACCTATTTCTATCTATTTTCCTGAATCCATTGCTACTAGTGTACCAGGGAAAATAGTAGCATCTGCTATTATTATTGTTGTTGCCTTTGGCTACAGAAATAAGTATCGATGGGTAAAGCTATTTGCATTATTTTACTTTGTAAGCTTTTCGATAGGAGGTGGTTTAACGGCTATCCACTTTTTACTCCAACAGCCATTTCATATGCATACAAATGGCTTTTTAACGTATAACAGTGGTTTCGGTGATCCGATAAGTTGGTTGTTTATAGTAATTGGTTTTCCAATAGTGTGGCTGTTTACAAAATTCCGTTTGGACAAGCACGTACAAGAAAAAATTCGTTATGACCAAATTTTACCAGTAACTATTGAAATGAAAGGAAAAAGTTATTCAACAACAGGATTTATTGATAGTGGAAATCAATTAACCGATCCAATCACTAAAAAACCAGTTGTCCTATGTGATGAAGTGTTTTTAAAGCAATGGTTCTCTGAACAGACTTGGGCCGATCTCGAGCGTTGCTATCATACTTTTCAAATGGAAGCATTACCAGCGGAGTGGGAGAAATATTTACAAATAGTACCTTATCAAGGTGTAGAAGGAAATAATATGTTTCTATTTACGCTACGTCCCGAACGAATCATTATTTACTATGGAGAAGAACGAATTACAACAAGAAAAGCGTTAATCGGGATTCAGTTTGGAGAATTAACAAAAGATGCAAGTTATCATTGTTTATTACATCCGAGAATGATTCAAACATCTACCATTCATAGTGCATAAAGGAGAGATAAATGTTGAGAATTTCTAAATTGCGTCTTCGTTTATGGTGGCTTAAATTATTAGTAAAGCTACGTATAAAATCAGAAGAGATTTATTACATTGGTGGTAGTGAAGCACTCCCTCCACCTTTGTCTAAAGAGGAGGAGCAGGAATTATTAGCTTTATTGCCTAAAGGGGATAAATCGGCTAGAGCCATCTTAATAGAGCGTAATTTGCGTTTAGTCGTTTATATAGCTAGAAAATTTGAAAACACGGGAATTAATATTGAAGATTTAATTAGCATAGGTACAATCGGTCTTATTAAAGCTGTTAATACCTTTAACCCAGAAAAAAAGATAAAATTGGCAACGTATGCATCGCGCTGTATTGAAAATGAAATTCTCATGTATTTACGACGAAATAATAAATTAAAATCAGAAGTTTCTTTTGATGAGCCATTAAATATAGATTGGGACGGAAATGAATTATTGCTTTCTGATGTTTTAGGGACGGATGAAGATATTATAACCCGAGATTTAGAAACGAATGTAGATAAACATTTGTTAAAAAACGCCCTATCACAGCTTAACCCTCGTGAAAAACAAATTATGGAATTGCGTTTTGGACTCATTGGTGAAGAAGAAAAAACACAAAAAGATGTAGCCAATATGTTAGGAATTTCCCAATCCTATATATCTCGGTTGGAGAAAAAAATAATTCGACGATTAAAAAAAGAATTTAATAAAATGGTTTAACCCTGTGCTGGTAAGTTTTCATGTTTTTTCATCATGATTTTGAGATAACGCATTGCATAAAAACCCTCTATTACGGAGATACTGTCCATGAACAGCATCACCAACTGGGAGGGTTGAACATAAATGACGAGACATAAGGTTGAAATATGTGGTGTTGATACATCCAAATTACCCGTATTAAAGAACGAAGAAATGCGGAAGCTGTTTAAAAGAATGCAGGAGGAAGATGATTTAGCTGCTCGTGAAGAGTTGGTAAATGGAAATCTAAGACTAGTTCTAAGTGTAATACAGCGGTTTAACAATCGAGGAGAATACGTTGATGATTTATTTCAAGTAGGCTGCATCGGTTTAATGAAATCCATTGATAATTTTGATTTATCCCATAATGTTAGATTTTCCACTTATGCTGTTCCGATGATTATTGGGGAAATCAGAAGATACTTACGAGATAATAATCCTATTCGTGTATCAAGATCCTTACGTGATATTGCGTATAAAGCATTGCAGGTGAGAGAAAATTTAATAAGCAAGACTTCAAAAGAACCAACTCCAATGGAAATAGCAGCAGAATTGGGGATTCCCCACGGAGAAGTCGTTTTTGCTTTAGATGCGATTCAAGACCCTGTATCTTTGTTTGAACCAATATATAATGATGGTGGGGATCCTATCTATGTCATGGACCAAATAAGTGATGACAAGGAAAAAGATTCCACTTGGTTGGACAAATTATCTTTAAAGGAAGGGATGCACCAATTAAATGATCGAGAAAAAATGATTTTAAACAAGCGCTTTTTTCAAGGAAAGACGCAAATGGAAGTTGCTGATGAAATAGGAATCTCACAAGCCCAAGTGTCTCGGTTGGAAAAGGCAGCTATTAAACAAATGAACAATGAAATGTTTGAATAGAACTGTTCTGTTCTTTTAGCGAGAATGAGGTTTCGAACTGTGATGATTTGTTAGTTCAAAAGAAAGGTTTAACCCAAAAGTCCTCCTCATCCATTTGAACATTCTGCTGTTGACGCGATTTAACGATGCTCATTATCAGCTTATGAAGGGGCTTGCGGTAACTTTATAATATTAAAAAAGTAGAAGAAGAGATAACTTGATCTCTCTTCTATTTTTTGTATGATATAGCTTTTTCCCTAAAGGCTTGGCAATAAACCAATTCTTTCTCAAGTGGTAGATTTCATTCTCATTCAGTAATAAATGTATAGATTTAAATAAGAAATAAAGAAAGAATGCATTGATTTAGCATATATATAAATATCAGAGGTTGTTCAAAGAACTGATGAAAAAAAGCATGTTGAGAGAGGTGGAAAGATGGTTAGGTTATCGGAACTGCAAGTGAAAGAGGTTATTATTATGGATAGCGGAAGGAAACTTGGTCATATACATGATTTAGAAATAGATACAAAGTTGGGGAAAATAGCTGCTATTATTGTTATTCCAAGGGATAAGAAAAGCGGTCTATTTGGAAAATCGGAGGAGTTAGTGATTGACTGGCAACAAATAATTCGGATCGGTACCGATGTTATTCTTGTAAAAGAAGCGGAAAAGCCAGCATTATATTATAATTCAAGCACATAAACTTAAAATAGAAAACGTTTTTCTTGCACTATAGGAAAGTACAAGATTTTTGGTTATAGTATAAGAAAAAAGCTTTTTCCATAAGACTTGGCAACAAGCCAAGTTTTTTAACCCCTTCATACAGTTAAAATAACATAAGACGTTAAAAAATAATTGCAATTTATGATAAAATATGATCAGGACTTATAGGAGGTGCTGTATTGAGCGACGTCTTTCATTCATTGCAAACAACGTATTTACATATAGAGAAATGGCAACGATTAAACAAAAAAATTGTAGCTGGATTTACAACTAAAAAAGCTGGTGTTAGTGATGGGAGCTATTCTTCCTTAAATGTCGGCTTCCATGTAGACGATTTGTCAAAGAATGTATTATTGAATAGGGAACGTATTGCACGTCATGTTCAATTTCCTTTGGAGAACTGGGTATGTGGCGAGCAAGTACATCAAACGAATATTCATTTTGTTCAACCATCAGATAAGGGAAAAGGGGCTAAAAATTATCATTCTGCCATAAAGGGAGTTGACGGTCTCATTACTAATCACTCTAATATCATGTTAACGGCTTTTTTTGCAGACTGTGTCCCACTATATTTTTATGATCCTGTAACATCTTTTATTGGAATTGCTCATGCTGGATGGAAAGGAACGGTCCACCAAATGGCCAAGCATATGGTCCAAAAGTTACAACGATATGGAGTTGAGATAGAAAATTTACTTGTTACCGTAGGACCATGCATTTCGAAAATGTGTTATGAAGTGGATGCACATGTAGTAAAACAAATCCCCACCATGTTTAAAGCGAACGTAGTGGATACAAAAGCAGGAAACCGTTACTTTTTAGATTTGAAACAATTAAATGTGGATATCCTTTTACAAGCAGGGGTATTACGTAATAATATAGATGTAACAAATTACTGCACATATCGTGATGAAGCACTTTTTTTCTCACATCGCAGAGATCATGGGAAAACAGGGCGAATGTTAGGTTTTATTGGCTTTTTACCATGGCTACATGAGGGGAGAGAATAAGAAACAATGGACGTAGCAAACAATTTGCAAACAATTCAGAAAAATATTGCGCATGCTTGTCAGGCATGTCAGCGAAAAAAAGAGGATATTACCATCATAGCAGTGACGAAATATGTTACAATAGAGCGAACTGAAGAAACGCTACAAGCAGGGATTACGGATTTGGGAGAAAACCGTTTGGAAGGCTTTTTAGAAAAATATAACCATTTCCATGATCGAGCGAATTGGCATTTCATTGGAACGTTACAGTCAAGAAAAGTGAAAGATGTCATTAACCATATTGATGTATTGCATTCGTTAGATCGGATTTCTTTAGCGAAAGAAATTGAGAAACGGGCTAATAAACAGATTGACTGCTTTATTCAAGTAAACGTTAGTGGAGAAGAATCAAAACATGGTGTACGTCCTGAAGCATTATTTACCTTTATTGAAAAATTAAAAACGTATTCCAAAATACGGGTAATTGGTTTGATGACTATGGCGCCACATATTAAAGATGAGGCAAGATTGAGAAGTATTTTTCGTCATTTAGCTACATTACGCAATGACATTCACATGCAAAATTTGATACACGCTCCTTGTAACTTTTTGTCTATGGGGATGAGTAATGATTATACAATTGCTGTGGAAGAAGGTGCTACTCACTTACGAGTTGGTACAAATTTAGTGGGGTGAGGTAATGAGTATAAAAAATAAGCTGAAGAATTATTTCACAATGGAAGATGAATATGAATACGAATATGTAGATGCTGACCAGTTTGAAGCTGAGCAAGCACTACCAAAAGAAAAACATAAAAACGTAGTAAATCTTACAAGTGTAAATAATCCAACTTCTAAAGTTGTTTTATGTGAGCCAAGAACGTATAGCGAGGCACAGGAAATTGCTGATAATATTGTGAACCGTCGTGCAGTGGTAATTAATTTACAACGCATGGAGAACCAACAGGCAATGCGCATCGTCGATTTTTTAAGCGGAACGGTGTATGCTGTTAACGGGGACATTCAAAAACTTGGAGCTAAAACATTCTTATGTACGCCTGATAATGTGAATGTTACTGGTTCCATTACAGATACACTTGAAGAAGAATACGGTAAAGGATGGTAATGGATATATGCAAGAAATTTTTCAAATAATAAATATGGCTTTTACGGTTTATACATTTGCATTAATTATTTATATATTCATGTCCTGGTTTCCAGGCGCTCGTGAATCGGCATTCGGTGAAGTTTTGACTAAAATTTGTGAACCATATTTAGAAGTGTTTCGTAAATTTATACCACCACTTGGAATGATAGATCTTTCTCCCATTGTTGCGATCATTGTTTTAAAATTTGCTCAAGGTGGTTTACAGCAATTGTATTGGATGTTAATTTAAGCGTACTCTTGAAATGGTGAATGTAATCTGAAAGTGGAAATGCGACTGTTTTTTGTGAACTATTTTTATGATATTTGTTTAGGAGTTTCGATGATGGAATTATATCAACATTTTCGTAAAGAGGAAGAAGCTTTTATTGATCAGATTCTGTCTTGGAAAGAGCAAGTAGAACGAACGTATCAACCTAAGTTGACTAACTTCCTTGATCCTCGAGAGCAACAGCTAGTTACCATGCTTATTTCAACGAAGGATAGTGATGTTAACCTGCTGTTTAATGGTGGGCATAAATTTGCGGAGCGCAAGCGGGCTGTGATTGCTCCATTATATGAAGATATACAAGCAGTGGATACGGGATTAACCTTACTTGAAGGTCATTTTCCAAATAAATTCATACATTTATCCCATCGCGATGTAATGGGAGCTTGCCTGTCGCTCGGCTTAAAACGACAGATACTAGGGGATATTGTTGTAGACAATGGGCTTGTTCAATTGGTAGTTGCTTCAGAAATAGCCCCTTATGTAAAGTCTCACTTAACTAAGATAAAGCATGCCTCTGTTAAGTTGGAAGAACGCCCCTTAAATGAATGGAACATAAGAGAACCTATTTGGCTGGAACAAGAAACAACTGTTTCTTCATTAAGACTCGATGTTGTGGTGAAGGAAGCTTATCGCTTATCGAGAAAAGAAGCGACTGAATATATTAAAAAGCTATTGGTTAAAGTAAATTATAAACTTGTAGATGATGTGTCATTTACGCTCCAAGCAGGAGATGTCCTTTCATTGCGGGGAAAAGGCAGGAGTAAATTAGTACATGTGCGAGGCCGATCAAAAAAAGACAAGCAAAAAATTACATTAGCACGATTAAAATGAGATACAAACTCTTGATTTCTATGTAAGATGTTATGCTAAATACTTTTATTATGCCATTAAATATAGAAATAAGTGTAGCTTTCTATAAAATTTTGCAGGAATTAAGTAGTTTTTGTTGAAATGAATAGTGTATAATAAACATTAGTGAACGAAAGATCATGGATGAAGTGAAGTTCAATTTTTATTTGAACAAACCGTTATTATAGCAATGTACATTATGTGAATGGTAAATGAGATATAGTAAAATAGGAGGTGGCAATTGTGCCATTAACACCACTCGATATTCATAACAAAGAATTCACTAAAAAGTGGAAAGGTTATGATGAAGATGAAGTAAATGAATTTCTTGATCAAGTGATAAAAGATTATGAAATGGTAATAAGAGAAAAAAACGATCTGCAAGAACAAGTAAATCAATTGAATCAAAAAATAGGTCATTTTACCAACATTGAGGAGACGCTTAATAAATCTATTCTAATTGCGCAAGAAACCGCAGAAGAACTAAAAGGAAATGCTTCAAAAGAATCTAAGTTGATTATTAAAGAGGCAGAAAAAAATGCAGATCGAATTATTAATGAGGCGTTAACAAAGTCTCGTCGTATTTCTATGGATGTAGAAGAATTAAAAAAACAGGCGAAAGTATTTCGAACCCGTCTGAAAATGCTTGTAGAAGCGCAGTTAGATATGATTGAAACAGATGATTGGGATCAATTATTTGATGCAGAGCTAGGAGAGGATCTTGAATTGGAAGAAAGCGAAACGTAAATCTTGACGATTTTTTAATTTTTACATATAATTCATACACAGAACTGTTTTCTGTTCGATGAAGTGCTTATTATATAATAAACTTAAAAATGAATAAAACAAAGCATGGAAAGAGAGAGTATAAAAGCATGAACTGATTTAGCGAGTCAGCGGATGGTGGGAGCCTGATACAGTCGGACTTTTAGAAAATCACTCTTGAGTTGTCGTTATGAACAAATAGTAATAATGACCGGTTATTCCCGTTATCGATGTCGAGTGAATATGGAGAGATTTCCCATATTTATAAGGGTGGTACCGCGAGTCTTCTCGTCCCTTGAGGGATTGAGAGGATTTTTTTGTACAATAAAGCAGTAAAATTCTAGAAACTATAATAGAAGTAAACGTGGTTTTATAAGCCAAGTTTGTCTAGTATTATCCTTCGACAACGGGTCACGATGTGAATGATTTTATAATTTAACGTTTAAGCATTTAATAACAACAGCTTTAAAGGAGGAAGGCAATAATGGAATATAAAGATACATTATTAATGCCGAAAACCGCGTTTCCAATGCGTGGTAATTTACCAAATAAAGAACCAAATCGACAAACAGAGTGGGACGAAAACAAACTATATGAAAAAAGCTTGGAACGGACAAAAGGACGCCCAACGTTTATTTTGCATGATGGACCACCATATGCGAATGGGGATTTGCATATCGGTCATGCATTGAACAAAATTTTAAAAGATTTTATTATTAGATATAAGTCTATGAGTGGCTATTACGCACCATATGTTCCTGGATGGGATACACATGGTTTACCTATTGAAACAGCATTGACAAAGAAGAAAAAAATCAATCGTAAAGCGTTAAGCATTGCTGAATTTCGTAAGCTCTGTGAAGAATATGCATTAAAGCAGTTGGATAATCAGCGTAATCAATTTAAAACATTAGGAATTCGTGGGGATTGGAACAATCCATATATTACGTTAACAAAGGATTATGAAGCAGCACAAATAAAAGTATTTGGAGAGATGGCTAAAAAAGGCTACATTTATAAAGGACTTAAGCCGGTTTATTGGTCACCTTCTTCAGAGTCTGCTTTAGCTGAAGCTGAGATAGAATACCATGATAAACGATCTCCATCTATTTACGTTGCCTTTGAAGTAACGGATGGGAAAGGATTGCTAAATGCAGGAGATAAGTTGATTATTTGGACAACTACGCCTTGGACGATTCCTGCTAACTTAGGAATTAGTTTGCATCCAGAATTGGAGTACATTGTTGTAGCAGTAGATAAAGAAAGGTATGTTATCGCACATGCATTGTTAGAAACCGTAGCTGAAGAGCTAGGGTGGGAAGCTTATCAAATAGAAAAAACATTTCGTGGTGAGCAAGCGGAACATATCAAAACGAAACATCCGTTTTACGATCGATCCTCGCTTGTAATGCTCGGTGATCACGTTACTACGGATGCCGGAACAGGCTGTGTACACACTGCTCCAGGTCATGGGGAAGATGACTTTTATGTAGCTAAAAAGTACGGTATTGATGCTTTATGCCCTGTTGATGAAAAAGGGGTGTTTACAGATGAAGCACCTGGATTTACTGGGATTTTCTATGATGAAGCAAATAAACTAATTACGGAAAAATTAGAAGAAACTGGGTCTTTGTTAAAATTACAATTTATTACTCATTCTTATCCGCATGACTGGCGGACAAAGAAACCAACTATTTTTCGGGCAACGTCACAATGGTTTGCGTCCATTAAAGATTTTCGCCAAACTATTTTAGAAGAAATTAAAAATATTCAATGGTACCCACAGTGGGGAGAAACGAGATTATATAACATGGTAAGAGATCGTGAAGATTGGTGTATATCCAGACAACGTACTTGGGGTGTTCCAATTCCGGTTTTTTATGGGGAAGATCGTACACCAATTATCACAGACGAAACGATCAGCCATGTATCGGAACTGTTTAAAGAGTATGGGTCAAATATTTGGTTTGAATGGGAAGCGAAAGATTTATTACCAAAAGGGTTCACCTCAGAGCATAGTCCAAACGGTATTTTTACAAAGGAAATGGATATTATGGACGTTTGGTTTGACTCTGGTTCTTCTCATGAAGCTGTATTAATTGGTAGAGATGATCATCATCGACCAGCAGATGTATATTTAGAAGGAAGCGATCAGTATCGTGGATGGTTTAACTCGTCCTTATCTACTTCTGTAGCCGTAACAGGTAAAACGCCATATAAATCGGTAATTAGTCATGGCTTTGCACTTGATGGTGATGGTCGTAAAATGAGTAAATCTTTAGGAAATGTCATCCAACCTACTAAAGTGCAGAAACAGCTTGGTGCTGATATTTTACGTCTGTGGGTTTCATCTGTAGATTATCAAGCAGACGTTCGTATTTCAGATGACATTTTAAAACAAATTTCAGAAGCATATCGTAAAATTCGTAATACGATTCGTTTTATGCTTGCAAACCTTAGTGATTTTCAACCATCAACGGATCGTGTTCCTTATGCGGATTTGGAAGAAGTAGATCAATACATGCTACATCGGTTGAAGAAATTAGTAGCCGGCGTAAGGAAAAATTATGACAACTATGAGTTTTCACCAATCTTCCATCAAATTCATAATTTCTGTGCTGTTGATTTAAGCTCATTTTACTTGGATTTTGCTAAAGATATACTTTACATTGAACAAGCAGATAATAAGCGTAGACGAAGTATTCAAACAGGTTATTATGAAGTATTAACAGCGATTGTCAAGTTATTGACACCTATCATTCCACATACTGCAGAAGAAGTGTGGGAGTATATTCCTGAAACAGAAGCAGATTGGGTTCAGTTAACAGATATGCCGGAACCAAATGAAATGAATGAATGGAATGAAGTAGCTGAAAAATGGGATCATTTTATGCTTGTTCGTGATGATGTGTTGAAAGCTTTAGAAGCAGCAAGAAATGAAAAAGTGATTGGTAAATCATTAGAAGCTAAGTTAACGATCATTCCAAAAGATGTGCAAACAAAAGAAGTATTACAAGCGATGGACCATCTTCACCAGTATTTTATTGTTTCAGAAGTAAACCTAGCCGAAACAAGCGAGCATGCTAAGGTGTATACGCATGTCGATGTATATGTAGAGAAGCATCCTGGAGACAAATGTGAGCGTTGCTGGGTCGCCTCCAATACTGTTGGAGAAGACGCAGAATACCCAACACTTTGTACCCGTTGTGCAGATGTAGTAAAAAACCTTACATCCCTTTAAATATGAAAAAGGTTAAACTCCTTCTTGGGGTTTAACCTTTTTTACACCAGTATGAAAGTCGTAAATATATTGCTATTTTTGCTTGTAACGTTTACCATTAAACTAAAGTTTTAAAACAAAATTTCGGAGGAAAGAACATGTATTGGTATTATATGATTGCACTATTAATTATTGTACTTGATCAGGCTAGTAAATGGCTAATAGTGACGAGAATGGAACTGGGAGAGCAGATCACCCTGATAGAGAATTTCTTCTACATTACTTCCCATCGTAATACAGGGGCTGCTTGGGGAATACTAGAAGGACAAATGACCTTCTTCTATATTGTTACGGTGATTGTTGTAGCTGTTGTTGTCTATTACATACAAGCATATGCAAAAGAGAGTAAACTATTAGGAATTGCATTAAGTTTTGTGTTGGGAGGCGCGATTGGTAACTTTATTGATCGCTTGTTTCGCAAAGAAGTAGTTGATTTTTTTGATTCTATTATCTTTGGTTATGATTTCCCAATTTTTAATATAGCAGATGCCAGTTTAGTCGTAGGCGTTTTTTTCATAATTATTACCATGTTTCTTGATGAACGAAAGAAAGGGAAAATAGCATCATGACAAAGAATAAATATATAGTTGGTGAACATGAGCATAAGACACGCGTTGATAAGTTGTTAGCAGAGCAAAATAATAATGTTTCTCGTTCGCGTGTACAATCATGGATTGAAGAAGCTTATGTTAAAGTAAATGGTGAATGTGTAAAACCAAATTATAAATGTCAGCAAGGTGATCGGATTGAATGGATGGTTCCAGAGACACAACCTTTATTATTAATACCCGAAGCCATTGATTTGGATATTGTTTATGAAGATAAGGATATTTTAGTCGTAAATAAACCTAAGGGGATGGTTGTCCATCCTTCTGCTGGTCATCAGAGTGGGACGTTAGTACATGCTTTACTTTATCATTGTACTGATTTATCTGGAATAAATGGAGTAGAAAGGCCCGGTATCGTTCACCGGCTTGATAAGGATACGAGTGGATTACTTGTAGTAGCAAAGCATGATGAGGCACATCAACAATTGGCTAATCAGTTAGTTCAAAAAACAATGAAGCGAACATATCAAGCCATTGTGCACGGTCAAATTCCTCATGAAAAAGGATTAATAGAAGCTCCCATTGGCAGAGACCCGAAAGACAGACAAAAAATGGCTGTTGTTGACAATGGTAAGCAAGCTATTACGCATTTCCGCGTCCTTCAACCTTACCAAGATTTTTCTCATGTGGAATGTCAATTAGAGACAGGAAGAACGCATCAAATACGTGTTCATATGAAGTATATTGGTTATCCGATTGTAGGAGATCCAAAATATGGACCAAGAAAAACATTGCCTACAAATGGGCAAGTATTGCATGCGAAAGAGCTACGCTTTAACCATCCAATCAATAATGAAGAAATGCATTTTACTACAGAGTTACCGACTTATTTTCATGATTTGCTTGTTTATATTCAAAAAATGTATTGACAAATGAAACGTAATTTGCCATACTTACAAAGAAGAATTAAATAGCTCCTTTAAACATAGTCCAGTGAGGCTAAAAAGGTTACGGAATGACTCTAAAACAGTATGCCCTTTTTCCTCATGGATAAAAGGGCTTTTTGTATGTCGTCTACTCGGAGCATATTGAGTCCCGAATGAGAAAAGCAGTATGGAGTGGAAACAACTAATTAAAATGGGACGGTGATAAAAATGAAGAAAAAAGCAGATTTACTTGATGCATCAGCAATTAATCGAGCGTTAACGAGAATTGCCCATGAAATATTAGAAAAAAATAAGGGCGGAGAAGATTTGGTCCTTGTTGGTATAAAAACACGAGGTGTACCAATCACAAAGCGTTTGCAAAAAAAGATTAACCAAATTGAAAACATGGAAGTGCCAGTCGGTGATCTTGATATTACATTATACCGAGATGACTTGGATAAAGCCATTGAAGGAGAAGATCCAGACCTAAAAGCAACCCACATTTCAACGGATATCAATGGCAAAAATGTAGTGTTAATTGATGATGTTCTATATACAGGAAGAACCGTACGGGCAGCAATGGATGCGGTTATGGACATTGGAAGACCAGCACAAATTCAATTAGGTGTTTTGGTTGACAGAGGTCATCGTGAGCTTCCAATACGCGCTGACTATGTAGGAAAGAATATCCCTACATCCGAAAAAGAAGTAATTATGGTAAAACTTGAAGAAATTGATGGGACTACAGACACAGTTTCTATATACGAGAAATAAGCATTTTGATTAGACCTTTAATCAGGTACGAGAGATCTGAAAGGTTGTCCAAGATAATACGTGTATACACTACACGTTTACCTCTTTGCGACCTTTTAGCGCAAAGAGGTTTTTTATACCTATAGGAAAGTACGAGTTTAAAGGTTTAGATAAGAAAAACTACAGCATTCGCCACGTTGCTAAACGGACGCTTACGCCATTGATCAATACTACATGTTTGTTCAACAGGATAAAAAACGTGAATTGCTTAAAAAAAGTTTGTTTCAAATATAACTAAAGGAGTGAAGAAAGATGGTGCGACATTTTATTTCATTAGATGATTGGACAGAAGCGGAGATTATGAGTTTTTTACAATTAGCGGAGCATTATCGTAAAGCTTCATTTTATATCGATCAGCAACTCTTTGCAGCAAATTTATTCTTTGAACCGAGCACTCGGACAAAGATGAGCTTTATCGTTGCACAGCGCAAATTAGGGTTGGATATTTTAGATTTTAACGAAGAGTTTTCCAGCACGCAAAAGGGTGAGTCGCTATACGATACAGCTAAAACGTTTGAGGCTATTGGTGCTAACCTGTTAATTATTCGACATCAGGATGATTGTTGGACGGATGAATTAAGGAGTAAATTATCTATTCCAATCATTAACGCAGGAGCAGGAAAGAAAGAGCATCCAACGCAATGTTTGTTAGATTTACTAACGATTTATCAAGAATTTCATCGATTTAAAGGAATAAATATAGCCATTGCAGGGGATATTTCACACAGCCGCGTAGCCAAATCGAATGCGTATACGTTACAAAAAATGGGCGCCAATGTGTATTTAACTGCAGCTGAAGGATGCAAAGACTACTCACTCCCTTTTCCTTATATATCTATGGACGAAGCCGTAGAGATGACAGATGTACTTATGCTATTACGCATTCAGCATGAAAGACATCAAGTAGCGTATGACAAAACAACAAGCTATTTAGATAAATATGGCTTAACGAAGCAACGAGAAAAAAGAATGCAATCACATGCTATTCTTCTGCATCCTGCACCAATAAATAGAAATGTGGAAATTGATACAGATTTAGTGGAGTGTGAGCGCTCAAGGATTTTTAAGCAAATGAATAATGGTGTTTATGCAAGAATGGCAATAATGAGTAGTGTACTAAAAGAATGGGGGATTATGGATGAAAAAATTAGTGAAAAACATCAAACATCTTTTACCTACGGGGGAGTTAGTTAAAAGAGATATTCTGATTGAAAATGATAAGGTAATGAAAATAGCTTTTGAAATAGATGAACAGACCGACATGGAAATCGACGGAAAGGGACGATTGGCTCTTCCTGGTTTCGTCGATGTCCATATCCATTTACGCGAGCCCGGAGGTGAACATAAGGAGACCATTCTTACAGGAACGAAGGCAGCTGCTCGAGGTGGATACACTACTGTTTGTGCGATGCCAAACACGAATCCTGTTCCTGATGAAGTTGAGACAGTTCAAAAATTGCAGCAAAGAATTGAGGAGGATGCTGTCGTTCGTGTTCTTCCATATGCTGCAATTACGAAACAACTGTACGGTAAAGAACTAACAGATATTCCTGCATTAGCGCAGGCGGGTATTTTTGCGTTTACAGACGATGGTGTCGGAGTCCAAACAGCTGATTTAATGCTTCAAGCAATGAAATTGGCAAAGGCACAAAATAAAGCAATTGTTGCTCATTGTGAAGATAATTCCATTGTTTATGGTGGTGTAGTCCATGATGGAGAAGTGAGTAAACGATTAAATGCTCCTGGTATTCCATCTCTAGCTGAGTCTGTGCAAATTGCTAGAGATGTACTATTGGCAGAGGCCACGGGTTGCCATTATCACGTATGTCACGTTAGTACAAAAGAGTCTGTACGAATAATTCGAGATGCAAAAAGAGCTGGAATTCGTGTAACAGCGGAGGTAACACCACATCATTTATTGTTAAATGAAACAGATATTCACACTGCTAATACGAATTTTAAAATGAATCCCCCATTACGATCTAAACAGGACCAAGAGGCGCTTTTAAATGGATTAATCGACGGTACGATTGACTTTATTGCAACGGATCATGCACCACATGCAAAGGAAGAAAAAGAACAAGGACTCTTAACTGCTCCGTTTGGAATTGTAGGTTTAGAACATGCATTTTCCTTACTCTATACACATCTTGTTTTGACAGAAAAAGTCAACTTGCAACAACTTGTTTCTTGGCTCGCAACAAAACCAGCGGAAATATTTGCATTACCATATGGTACATTGCAAGCAGGCTCTATAGCTGACCTTGTACTTATTGATTTACAACAAACAGATAAAATTGATAAAAATAATTTTTATTCTAAAGGAAAAAATACACCGTTTCATGGGTGGGAAGTGCAAGGTGTTCCAACGCTAACGATAGCAGCTGGAAACATCGTTTATGAGGGGGTAAAATAATGGGCAAACGTCAGTTAGTATTAGAGGATGGAACTGTTTTTATCGGTGATGGATTTGGTAGTACCCAAGAAGCTATAGGAGAAGTAGTGTTTAATACAGGAATGACAGGATACCAGGAAGTAATAACGGACCCGTCCTATTGCGGACAAATTGTTATGATGACTTACCCGTTAACAGGTAATTATGGAATTAATCGTGATGATATGGAAACTGTAACACCATTTATCCATGGATTTATTGTGAAAGAGGTTGCTGAATATCCTTCTAATTTCCGCAGTGAAGAAACGTTGGACGATTATTTAAAAGCAAACCATATTCCTGGAATAGCTGGAATTGATACGAGAAAATTAACCAAAACAATTCGTTTACAGGGGACAATGAAAGGAGCAATTGCTGACATTACAATTCCTTCAGAAGAAATAGTGCGGAAACTACATAAGACAGATTTAGCGAAAAATCAAGTACAAAAAACATCTACTTTAAAGCCTTATGTTGTACCAGGACGAGGTAAACGGATTGTTGTGGTCGATTGTGGAATGAAACACGGAATTTTACGTGAATTAACGAAGCGAAATTGTCATATTACAGTTGTTCCTTACAATTATTCAGCAGAAGACATCCTCCGTTTAAAAGCAGACGGATTACTTGTTACAAATGGACCTGGAGACCCTAAAGATGTACCAGAGACGATGAATATGTTGCAACAAGTTGTCGGGAAGCTTCCTGTATTCGGTATTTGTCTAGGCCATCAGCTGCTTGCTTTAGCTTGTGGAGCAGAAACGGAAAAAATGACTTTTGGGCATCGTGGTTCAAATCATCCCGTAAAAGACTTACTTACAAATAAAACGTATATTACTTCACAAAACCATAGTTATGCAGTACAACGAGCATCGCTTGCAAAAACAAATTTAGAGTTAACACAAATAGCGTTAAACGATGGTACCGTAGAAGGCATAAAACATAAATTATTTCCAGCTTTTTCCGTACAATATCATCCAGAGAGTTCTCCAGGCCCAGAAGATACGAACCATCTATTTGACTCATTCTTAAAGCTAACAGAGCAAGTGATGAAGGGGGAAGAAGTATATGCCTAAAAGTAAGTTGATGTCTAAGATTTTAGTAATTGGATCAGGGCCAATCGTGATTGGTCAAGCAGCTGAATTTGATTATTCAGGAACACAAGCGTGCCAAGCATTACAAGAGGAAGGTTATACTGTTGTATTAGCTAATTCTAACCCAGCAACAATTATGACGGACCATACAGTAGCAGATAAAGTATATATGGAGCCGTTAACCGTTGAATTTTTAACCAAAATTATACGAATGGAGAAACCAGATGCTTTATTACCAACACTAGGTGGTCAGACAGGGTTGAATTTAGCCGTTGCATTAGATGAAACAGGGATTTTAGAAGAATATAATGTCACTTTATTGGGAACTTCCTTGCAAGCTATCCAAAAAGCAGAGGACCGTGAAAGATTTAGAGATTTAATGTATGAACTAAATGAGCCTGTGCCTGCGAGCCAAATTGTTCATACTGTGGAGGAAGCTTGTGCATTTGCCGATAAAATAGGTTACCCTGTTATAGTTCGTCCTGCCTATACATTAGGAGGAACTGGCGGAGGTATGTGTAATACGAAGGATGAGTTGCTAACAATTGCTCAAAACGGTTTAAAACTTTCTCCGGTTCATCAATGTTTAATCGAAAAGAACATTGCTGGATTTAAAGAGATCGAATATGAAGTAATGCGTGATAAGAACGACCAGGCTATCGTTGTGTGTAACATGGAAAATATTGATCCAGTTGGTATTCATACAGGGGACTCTATAGTCGTTGCTCCATCGCAAACATTAAGTGATCGTGAATATCAGCTATTACGTAATGCTTCCTTGAAAATTATCCGTGCTTTAGAAATAGAAGGAGGATGTAATGTTCAGCTTGCACTAGATCCGAATAGCTTTCAATATTACATTATCGAAGTGAATCCACGAGTGAGTAGATCATCTGCATTAGCATCAAAAGCTACTGGTTACCCCATTGCAAAGATGGCAGCAAAAATTGCTGTTGGTTTAACACTTGATGAAATTATTAATCCGATTACTGGTAAAACATATGCATGCTTTGAGCCAACACTTGATTATGTGGTTACGAAAATTCCACGTTTCCCATTTGACAAATTTACTACAGGAGATCGGAAATTAGGAACACAGATGAAAGCAACTGGGGAAGTAATGGCAATTGGAAGAAATTTTGAAGAATCTCTGCTAAAAGGCGTTCGTTCGTTGGATATAGGAACAGATGAACTGTGGCTAGAAAACTTAACGACATTAGATGAACAAGCTTTGCAAGCACGAATGAAAAAAGCGGATGATGAACGAATCTTTGTATTAGCAGAAGCACTTCGAAGAAACATGACGATTGAAGATATTTTTCAAATTACGAAAATTGACCGATTTTTCTTAGTGAAATTACAAAAATTAATTGTAATGGAAGAGGCTTTGCTGGAGTATGTAGGATCTCCTGACATACTAAGACAAGCAAAAGAGCGTGGGTTTTCTGATCCACATATCGCCCGCTTATGGGGAAAAGCGGAAGATGAAGTCTACGCTTTGCGGAAAAAACATGAGATTCTTCCTGTATATAAAATGGTAGACACCTGTGCGGCTGAATTTGCTTCGGAAACGCCTTATTTTTACAGCACCTATGAATTGGAAAATGAATCCCTTGTATCTAATCGTAAAAAAGTACTGGTACTTGGTTCAGGCCCAATTCGAATTGGGCAAGGAATTGAGTTTGATTACGCTACGGTGCACTCCGTATTGGCTTTAAAAGAAATGGGATACGAAGCAATCATTATGAATAACAACCCTGAAACGGTATCAACGGATTTTAGTATTTCAGACAAATTGTATTTTGAACCGCTCACTTTAGAAGATGTCATGCATGTCATTGCACTGGAACAGCCTGAAGGAGTTATTGTTCAGTTTGGCGGTCAAACGGCTATTAATCTTGCAGCTGGGTTAGAACGTAGGGGAGTAGAGATATTAGGAACGAGCTTACGAGCCATTGATCAAGCAGAAGACAGAGACAAATTTGAATTACTTGTGGATCAGTTACAGTTATTACGCCCTAAAGGGAAAACAGTCATGAAGATGGAGCGGGCTAAAGAAGTAGCTATGTCTATAGGTTATCCTGTACTTGTTCGTCCATCTTATGTCATTGGTGGAGCGAGAATGGAAATTGTATACAATGATGCAGAGCTTGCAGCTTATTTAGCAAAAACAGGGCATATAAATGACCAACATCCGATATTAATTGATAAATATATTACTGGGTTAGAAGTAGAAGTAGATGCAATTAGTGATGGGGAAACAGTTATTGTTCCTGGAATTATGGAGCATATTGAACGAGCGGGAGTTCACTCTGGAGATTCTATTGCTGTATATCCACCGCAACGATTAAGTCAAAACGTAAAAGATCAATGCTTACACGCAGCTACAAAAATTTCTCATGCATTACAAGTAAAAGGGTTAATTAATATTCAATTTATTGTTAGTGAAGGCCAAGTGTACGTATTGGAAGTGAATCCAAGAGCAAGCCGGACAATCCCATTTTTAAGTAAAATTACTGGTGTAACGATGGCAAATTTAGCAACCAAATGTATCCTAGGGGAGAAGCTTACGGATATGGGGTATGAAACAGGTATATTGCCAGAAGATGACCAAGTGTCGGTAAAGGTTCCGGTTTTTTCCTTTGAGAAGTTACGCAGTGTAGATACGATCTTAGGACCAGAAATGAAATCAACGGGTGAGGCAATTGGTTATGATAAAACATTAGAAAAAGCACTATACAAAGGCTTAATTGCTTCTGGGCTTACATTACCGCAGGAAGGAAGTGTATTATTAACGGTAGCAGACAAAGATAAAGAAGAGATGATTCATATTGCTAAGCGATTCCATCAACTAGGCTTTCAATTGTATGCAACAGAAGGTACCGCTGACTATATTCAACGAAACGATATTCCTGTAACAAAAGTAGGTAAAATTGGTTCGCAACAACCAAATGTGCTTTCTGTTATTGAGAATGGGGAAGTTCAATATGTTATTAACACATTAACTTCTGGAAAACAACCACGCTCTGACGGTTTTCGGATTCGGAGAGAATCTGTAGAACATGGCATTGCTTGTTTAACGAATTTAGATACAGCAAATGCAATTTTGTACATTATAGATTCGATGACGTTTCAAGCTAAACCAATGGAACAGAAAAAGGTCGTGATTTAATGCAACAACTTCTAAAGATTAAATCAAAACAAACCGTTGCCCTTGATACAGTTGAGATGGTGCTTGAAAATAAGGCTGTCAGTCAAATAGCAGTTCCTGGGCAATTCCTTCATTTACATGTTGATGGACATATGCTCAGACGTCCCATTTCCATTGCTGATGCTGATCCTTCTGTTCATACAGTTACGATTTTGTTTAAAATACTTGGTGAAGGTACAAGAAAGCTATCCACTTATCAAATTGGTGATGTCATTGACGTGTTAGGTCCGAATGGAAATGGATTTCCATTAGTGAATGCTACCAAGAATTCGGTTTTAATCGTCGGAGGAGGCATAGGTGTGCCACCACTTTACTACTTAGCTAAAAAGTTAACAGAAAGCGGAGTGACGATAACAGCTGTACTAGGTTTCCAATCAAAGGAACATGTGTTTTATGAAGGGGAGTTTGAAGAGTTAGGGAAAACGATTGTTGTAACGAATGACGGCTCTTACGGTGAAACAGGATTTGTTACCAATATTTCTAAGGAGGCACTACCTTCTATTGACGAGTATTACTCCTGTGGGCCACTGCCAATGCTGCAGGCAGTAAAAGAACGTTGGAATAATATTCCAGGGTATCTATCTCTTGAGGAACGGATGGGATGTGGAATAGGAGCATGCTTTGCTTGTGTCATTCCAACAGATGATCATGGAGGATATAAAAAAATATGCCAGGATGGCCCTGTTTTCTCAGCAGAGGAGGTGCAACTAAAATGAGTCTAGCAGTGGAATTACCAGGTTTATCACTAAAGAACCCAATCATGCCAGCTTCTGGCTGTTTTGGATTCGGTAGAGAATATAGTGATTTTTATGATCTTAGTATACTGGGCGCAGTTATTATGAAAGCAGCAACAATGGAGTCTAGGTTTGGTAACCCCACGCCTCGGGTAGCGGAAACGTCTGCTGGAATGTTAAATGCTATTGGACTACAAAATCCTGGCGTAAAAAAAATAATTGCAACAGAGGTGCCATTTCTCGCTTCATTTTCAATACCAATAATTGCTAATATAGCAGGAAGTACGATTGAAGAGTATCGGCAGGTTGCCAAAGCTTTTCAGCATACGGATCAAGTAGCTGCTTTGGAGTTGAATATTTCTTGCCCCAATGTAAAAGAAGGAGGTATTCAATTTGGTACAGATCCCTTTATGGCGCAGAAAGTCACTGAAGCTGTAAAAGAAGCTACAAATCTCCCGGTCTATGTTAAATTATCACCGAATGTTGCTGATATTGTAGGCATGGCAAAAGCGGTTGAAAAAGCAGGAGCAGACGGTTTGTCTATGATTAATACACTGACAGGTATGCAAATTCATTTAGCCACAAGAAAACCAGTCATTGCGAATAAAACGGGCGGGTTATCTGGACCTGCCATTAAACCAATCGCTATACGAATGATTTATGAGGTGAAACAACATGTTTCTATTCCAATTATTGGCATGGGTGGCATTATGCACGCGGAAGACGTATTAGAATTTCTATTAGCAGGAGCAAGTGCTGTTGCTGTTGGTACAGCTAATTTTCAAAACCCGTACGTATGTAAGGAAATTATTGAACAATTACCACATACGCTAATGCAGTATAGTTTTAGCTCCGTAAAAGAAGCCATTGGAAAGGGGATTGTTTAATGACTGCATCAATTTATCTGGCATTAGATTTTCCAAACTGGCATACAACGAATCAATTTTTAACAAGGCATGATTTAATTGGTGTTCCAGTAAAAATAGGGATGGAGTTATTTTATCGTGAAGGCCCAGCGTTAATAGAAAAATTAAAGCAAAATGGGCATTCCATATTTTTAGATTTAAAACTACATGATATACCAACAACAGTAAAAAAAGCGATGCGTAATTTGGCAAAATTAGAAGTAGATATGGTCAATGTTCATGCTTTAGGTGGAAGTGCTATGATTCAGGCAGCAAAGCAAGGATTAGTGGAAGGAAATACGCGTTTTCAGACCAAATTATTAGCAGTTACGATTCTAACATCTATGGATCAGACAAATATGGAACAAAATTTGCGGCTACCTGGAACGTTAGAAAGTAATGTACTTCATTTTGCAAAGCTTGCTGAACAAAGCGGCGCGGATGGCGTAGTATGTTCCGTTTACGAAGCAAATGCTGTAAAGAATGTATGTGGCAATTCTTTTTTAACGGTCACGCCTGGGATTCGATTGGTGGATGCACAAGATGACGACCAAAAAAGAATTGCTACCCCAAGCTATGCCAAACAACATGGAGCTAGTGTGATCGTTGTAGGGAGAACAGTAACGCAAGCTGACTCACCGAAACAAGCATATGATCAAATTAAAGGAGCGTGGGCAAATGGCAACAGGTGAAGAGGTTATACGTGAGTTATTACAAATAAAAGCCGTACAGATTAAAACAGAAGGATATTTTACATGGACATCAGGAATTAAATCACCAATTTATTGCGATAATCGTTTAACGATGTCGTACCCAATTGTACGCCGAAAAATCACCCAAGCATTTGCAAGGATTATAAAAGAACAACAAATTCAATTGGATTGTATTGCTGGTTGTGCAACAGCAGGTATACCGCATGCCGCGTGGTTAGCTGAAGCGCTTGATTTGCCAATGGTGTATGTTCGTTCCAAGCCGAAAGCGCATGGGAAAGGTAATCAAATTGAAGGAGAAGTGAAGCAAGGCCAAAAAGTAATTGTGATTGAAGATTTAATTTCTACAGGTGGCTCAGCTATTGCGTCAGCCAAAGCTTTACATGCAGCTGGAGCTGAGGTGACAGGTGTGTTAGCCATTTTTACATATGGGTTGAGAAAAGCGGAGGTGGCTTTTCGTGAATCTGGTTTCCATTATCATACGATTACAGGATTTGATGCATTCATTCAAGTGCTAGAAGCTGATGGCAAGATTAATCAAATGGATAGCAAACAATTATTGGCTTGGAGAGAAAGTCTCAACTAGTAAAAGGTTACGTATGGAAAGGAGGGCTATTGTATTGAATCTTACATTAGACCTCCGTTTTTATATGGCTAAGAGCAATCCGTGAGGAAGAAAAGGTCATACTTTATTTTTCATGTTCCATTAAAACCGACCATTCATCAATAGAAAACTGCAGTGGTTTCTCATTTCTGTTTTTAATTTGATAATAGTTTGTGATATCTGTATCTGCTTGTAATAGACGTTTGCTGACGTTGTTTTTTTCATCTTCATGACATAAAGTGCGATCTAGCCACTTATTAACAGATAACGTCTTTTTATGAGTATGTTGCTGACTTATTTTTAGTCCATGTTGTTTAAACAGACAACCCCACTCTTCTTTCGTAAGGAATTTGACATGGCTTTCATCTCGCATTTTTTCCACCTGATTCATGAATATCGCGTGCTGTTTATTGTTTGGAACGATATTGTCAATGAACAGGAATTTTCCATCCTTTTTTAATACGCGCTTTACTTCACAAATAAATTGGTCAGGATTTGGAAAATGATGTGCGGCAATTCGACATGTGAGGAGGTCAAATGAAGCATCTAAAAAGGGCAGTTGTTCTGCGTCTGCCATAATATATATAAGGTTAGTTAGTGCTTGTAAATGTTGTTTCGTATTTGCAAGCATTTCTTTGGTTAAGTCCGTTGCGTATACGATACGTACATACGGGGATAATTGTTTAGCAACATGTCCCCCTCCTGTTGCTATATCTAACATTTCCATTGTAGGTGCAGGGTTTAGCCATGTACTTATTACTTCTTGACTAATTCCCAATGCATGCGTAGTACTTGTTACATAATCTTGTGGACGTTTAGCAAACGTTTTTTTTACTAATTCCTTTTCCAGCATAAACTCCTCCCTAGGTCATTATTTTATCTTGTATCTTAAGCATAAAACATGTCATGATATAATTAAAATATTGAATAGTTATAGTATTTGATAAGCCATTTTTATCAGATTATTTAAAGAAAAACAAAGTGAGGAAGTGGAGTTTATGAAAATAGACGACTACAAACTATTGTTAAAGTTGCAAGAAATTGGAACCATTCGTGGTACAGCAAAAACAGTACTGATTTCTCAGCCTGCAGTAACCCAACGTTTGAAATATATGGAGGAATATTTTGGACATAATGTATTTATTCGTACCCCGAAGAAGCTTATTCCAACACCAGAAGGGGAAATAATTTTACAACACGCTATGGAGGTAATACAACGAGAAAATGCATTGCAAAATCAATTAGCTATATCTAGTAACGATGTGCAAGGAACATTATCGATTGCTTGCTCTTCCCTTATCTCGCAACGGTATTTACCAGCTTTGTTAGGAAGATTTACAGCCAAATTCCCTAAAGTTGCCATCGATCTAGTGACAGGTATTAGTGAAGACATTAAACGAAATCATAAAGATTATCATGTTTGTATTATCCGTGGTGAAAAATTGAAAGAGACTACTTGTCTTCCATTATTTGATGATCCATTATATATTTTTGATACAGAAGCGTTTCCTGCAGATTCTATTAAAGAACGTCCACTCATTGCATTTAGTTCTGATGATAGTATGCATGAATTAGTAGATCATTGGCTTTATGTACATCAAGATAAAATAAAACCGATTAAAACAATGACGGTTGATCAAATAGAGACGTGCAAGCAATTAATGAAGCAAGGGTTAGGAATGGCTGTGTTACCTGAAAGTGTCTCTGATTTTATGAAAGAAGACTATCCTTATTTACCGCTTCTGTTAAATGGGGAACCTGTCTCTAGAAAAACATGGGTTTGTTTTCAAGAGGGAATTCGTTCTTTACCACAAGTGAATCATTTTATAGAAGAATTGACATCCTTTTTAACGCCATCTAAATCTTGATGTTTAAAAGTGCGAATAGGAAGGTATATTACTAGTACGTGGTTTCTAATGGCACCCTGTTACTTGCAAATCATAAAGTAATGGTGACATACAGAAATCAAGTGTTTAAGTAATTTTGATCATGGGATTATGGTCTATAAAAAAGGAGTGCTTAAAGATGGCAAAT
Organism: Virgibacillus chiguensis; assembly: GCF_900129865.1. Classification (GTDB taxonomy): domain Bacteria; phylum Bacillota; class Bacilli; order Bacillales; family Amphibacillaceae; genus Virgibacillus; species Virgibacillus chiguensis. Next base: position 162,168 of record NZ_FQXD01000002.1, on the reverse strand, counting down.
GTAATTTTTACATCGAAGGCGACAGCAAAAAATGGACGTGATGGTCATGTACAATCAGATGACGGTTTAATTGATCTTAAACTAGTAAATCCAGCTACGAATAAAGAAGACAAGGGGTCAAACCCAGAACAGCTTTTTGCAGCAACATATGCATCTTGTTTTGATGGTGCCTTAAATTTAGTTGCTTCCAAAGAAAAGAAAGAAATTGATTCCTTGACGACAGCAGCTGTTAGCTTTCTAAAAGATACGGACGATAATGGTTTTAAAATCGGTGTAGAGTTAACAGTGAAAATAAAAGGTGTTGATCAAAACGAAGCAGAGGAACTTGTGGAAAAAGCGCATCAAGTATGTCCTTATTCCAAGGCGACTAGAGGAAATATCGATGTACACTTAAAACCACAAGCTGTTTAAATTTGAAAACATTTATCTTGCTAAATAAGTTAGCGATCAAAGAAGGCTTTCGCCACTATACTTGGCGATTAGCCTTCGTTTTTTATGGTGTTAATTTGTGGATGAGTTGTTCATTAGGCGTAACAAAAACTGTTTTTTGATTATCATACGTTACAAAGCCTGGTTTTGCACCATTCGGTTTTTTTACGTGACGAATTTTTGTATAATCTACTGGAACGGACGAGGATTGACGTGATTTACTAAAATAAGCTGCAAGTTGAGCTGCTTCCAATATGGTGTCTTCTGAAGGAGTAGCGGAACGAATAATAACATGTGAGCCAGGTATATCTTTCGTGTGCAACCAAATATCATCGCGAGCAGCTAATTTCATCGTTACATATTCATTTTGTTTATTATTTTTACCGACTAATATTGTTGTTCCGTCAGATGCAATATATTTTTCAGGTACTGGTTTGGCTGTTTTTGCTTTCTTTTTCTTGGTTGCTTTCTGTTTTTTTAAATAGCCTTCATCGCGAAGTTCTTCACGAATCTCTTCAATATCCTGTATGCTTGCTGTTTCAATTTGCTGAAGTAATCTCTCTAAATACTCCATTTCCTGCTCTGTTTTTGCTATCTCCTCCTTCACTTTTAATTCTGAAGTTTTTAGTTTTTGATATGTCTTAAAGTATGCCTGTGCATTTTCACTTGGTGTTTTCAATGGATTTAAATCAATGGTTAACTGTTTTTGTTCAGGGTCATAATAGTCTACTACGGTTATTTGCTTGTCACCCTGCGTTACGAGATGTAAGTGAGCTGTCAGCAATTCTCCTGCTTTCTGGTAGTGTTCTTTTCGTTGCGCTTTTTGCATCGTTTGTGCATGCTTTTTTTGTTTCCGTTTATTTTTAGCTAATTCATTTTTTAACAAGCGTGCTAAATCCTTCGTTTGCTGTTTCACTCGATCTCTTTCTGCTTTTCCAGTGTAAAACTGGTCAAGCATGCCATTTGTTGTCAAGAAAGTTTGTTTTTCTCCTTTTAAATGCGTTAGTGGGAGAACATGATAATCTTCTTTTTGATTTCGATAGATCACAGGAGTAAAGTCTTTATCTAACAGTTGTTGCTGCATGTCAGTAAATATTTGCTCATATACTTTCTCATTACCTAAATGGGCTTGATGAACAATCTCTTTGGCAACGACAGGTGAAAATCCACTAAGTAGGTTTACAATTTGGGTGTCTAATTTTCCAGCATTAAAATCTAGCTTTTTAATAAGTTGTTCTGGACGGATTAAAAGCGGATTTAATTTATTTTGTTCTGGTGGCAGCTGATAAGTTTGTCCAGGTAAAATGGTCCGGTGGCGATTTTGCCAGCTGGAAACATGTTTTAAACTATCGATAATATGTCCATCTTCCCCGTCTACAAGCAATAAATTGCTATGGCGCCCCATAATTTCCATTATTAATTTTTTCTCGGTTATGTCTCCAATTTCATTTCGTGAATGTATTGTGAATTGGATAATTCTTTCCAAACCCCGTTGTTCAATTTTTTTAATGATGGCTCCAGATAAATATTTTCTCAACACCATACAAAACATTGGTGGTTCTTTTGGATTTTGAAACATTTCTTCGGTTAGGTGTATTCGGGAGTAAGTAGGGTGGATAGAACATAAAAGAACCGTATTCTGTCCACGATTTCGAATGGTAAATAATACTTCCGTTTCCGTTGGTTGATAGATTTTTGTTATTTTCCCCGCTGTTAATTTGGTATGCAGTTCGTTCGTTGTCGCGTACGTTACTATACCATCAAATGGCATCTTAATCACCTCAATGGTAATTATAGCATTTTTGTGGACAAGTCTGCATACATATCATATATGGAAAGAGGTAGTACAAAGGAGCAACCGATCGAATAGAACTCTTTTAAAAGATTGAAAGGTAAGAATCTGGAGGAATGCAGGATGAAATGGTATCAGTTAGAAGTAGAAGATGTAGAAAAAAAATTGCACGTTACTGCTAACCGTGGTTTATCTGTTAAGCAAGTGGAAAAAAGACGTAAGCAATACGGAGAAAATGTTTTAGAAGCGCAGAAAAAAATGTCAAAATGGTTGATTTTTATAAAGCAATTTCAAGATTTTATGGTACTTGTTCTGTTAGCAGCGACATTAATTGCGGGTCTGTTAGGTGAATATATTGATGCAATTGCAATTATGGTTATTGTAATCGTCAATGGTTGTATCGGTTTTTTTCAAGAGCAAAAGGCAGAAAAATCACTTGATAAATTAAAAGAATTATCAGCCCCTATGGCTTATGTTCTACGTGATAAAAAATGGGAAAGAATTCCTTCCAAACATGTAGTTGTTGGCGATATTGTTCGGATTTCAAGTGGTGACCGTATACCAGCAGATATACGGATTATTCGTTCAGATAGTTTAGAAACGGAAGAATCAGCACTAACCGGAGAATCGCTTCCAGTATCAAAACATGCCCAAGCTATCCACCGTGCTAAATTAGATGCGCAAGATCAAGTTAATATGGGATTTATGGGGACATTAGTCACTCGCGGAACAGGAATTGGCATCGTTGTTGGCACTGGCATGCAGACGGTTATGGGGCAAATTGCTTCTCTAATGGCAAATACAAAGAAAGTGATGACACCTCTAGAGCGTAAACTTGCAGAATTAGGTAAGTTTTTAATTGTTATTGCCTTACTTCTTACTGCTTTAGTCGTCGTATTAGGTGTTATACAAGGTCAGCCAGCTTATACGATGTTTTTAGCCGGTGTTTCGCTTGCAGTTGCTGCTATTCCGGAAGGCTTGCCAGCTATTGTAACGGTCGCACTTTCCCTCGGTGTTCAACGTATGATAAGAAAAAAAGCAATCGTTCGTAAATTGTCCGCAGTTGAAACATTGGGATGTGCTTCGGTTATTTGTTCAGATAAGACGGGAACAATGACGGAAAATAAAATGACAGTAAAGGAAGTATTGCTTCATGGAAAACAGCTATATGTAACTGGTGATGGATATGATTTACAAGGAGATTTTTTTTACAACGACGAAAAAATAAAGAACAGTTCTCCTCATTTGTCAACGATGCTTTTATATGGTTTGCTTTGCAATCAAGCTTCACTTGCTAAAAAGAAAGGTAAATATACCATTGATGGTAATCCAACTGATGGGGCATTAGTTATTGCTGCTAGAAAAATCGGACTAAGTGAAGAAGATAAACAAGCCTATAACATTATTAAGGAATTTCCGTTTGATTCCGATCGTAAACGGATGAGTGTCATTGTGGAAGATAAGGAGAAACGTCGCTTTTTAATTACGAAAGGTGCACCAGAAGTTTTATTACCTCGATCAGCATATGTGTTAGAAGAAGAAGGAAAGCAGCTTCTAAAAGCCCAAAAGCAAGTTGCAATTGAGCAAGCTATTAATCAAATGGCTGAAAAAGCATTACGTACACTAGCTATTGCTGTAAAGCCGTTGTCCAATGATGAAGATGCTTTATCATCTGTTCTTGAAAAAGATTTAACTTTTATCGGTGTTTACGGGATGATGGATCCACCTCGGAAAGAAGTAAAGAAAGCAGTTCAAGAATGCCGTAACGCTGGTATTAAAACTGTCATGATTACAGGAGATCACGCTAAAACGGCTCGGGCGATTGCGTTAAACTTAGAACTAATGCCAGAAGATGGGAACGTACTAGAAGGATATCAAATGAACAATATGTCTCAACAAGAATTGGAAGATACGATTGAAGATGTTTATGTGTTTGCACGTGTTACCCCAGAACATAAATTAAGGATCGTCCATGCTTTTCAACAAAAGGGGCATGTGGTGGCGATGACAGGTGATGGCGTAAATGACGCACCTGCTATAAAAGCGAGTAATATTGGGATTAGTATGGGGCAAAGCGGAACAGATGTAACAAAAGAAGCCTCCTCGCTTATACTAATGGATGATAATTTTGCTACGATAAAAGCTGCAATTGAAGAAGGACGAACGATTTATGAAAATATACGAAAATTTATTCGCTATTTGTTAGCTTCCAATGTTGGTGAGATTTTAGTTATGTTGTTTGCTATGTTACTTTCCTTACCATTACCACTTGTACCTGTACAAATTTTATGGGTGAACTTAGTTACAGATGGACTACCAGCAATGGCTTTAGGGATGGATAAAGCAGAAGGGGATGTGATGAAGAAACATCCAAGGAGTATAGATGAGGGAGTATTTGCCCGTGGACTAGGCTATAAAATCATTAGTAGGGGGATCGTAATTGGTGCTGTCACCCTCATCGGGTTTATCATTGCGTATCAAAATGACCCAACTCATCTAACTTATGCCCAAACAATTGCTTTTACCACATTAGTAATGGCGCAATTGATTCACGTATTTGATTGTCGGAGTGAGCGGTCTATTTTTGCAAGAAACCCATTTGAAAATATGTATCTTGTATTAGCTGTGTTGTCATCTCTTGTACTGTTATTAGTCGTTATTTATTGGACGCCACTACAACCTATTTTTCATACAGTATCTTTAAATTTAAGAGACTGGGCGTTAATCTTAGCTCTTAGTGCGTTACCGACCGTTATTTTTGGTTTCACTAAAAAATAATAGTAACTATTTGAGCGTGCCGTCGTAACATATGGCACGCTCCTTTTGCATGGAGGACGAAGTGACTATTTATTTTCTTAAATCAACTGTCTTTTTCTCTATACATTAATAATGACTAGTATTGAGATTGTAATAGAACGGACAACCATATCTCTTTTCAATAAAAAGGAACTGAGGGTATAATACGATATAGATGGAGTGATTAGTATGGCAAAAAGTATGACGAGCTACGGAAGAGCGAAGGTTGGTACGAATGAGCTAACGATAGCAGTTGAGGTTAAAACGGTGAATCATAGATATTTTGATGTAAGTATGAAAATCCCAAGTCAATGTATATTTTTGGAGGATCAACTTAGAAGGATACTCCAAACCTTTTTTCAACGTGGAAGAGTAGAATTATATATTCAAATTTATGGAGAAACATTACTACAAAAAACGGTGGAAGCAAATTGGGACCTAGTAGATCAATACATGGTGCAGTTACAAGAGTTGAAGCAGCGATATCAGCTTAATGGAGATTTGCCAATGACGGTTATTACTAGCTTTCCAGAGATATTTTCTGTATCCGAAAAGGAGAACAACATATCGGATGAATACATTTCCTTGTTAATGAATGCAGTCAATCATGCGAGTAAACAAGCATTAGAAATGAGGGAAAAAGAGGGTGTCTCTCTATTAAAAGATTTACGGACACGTATACATAATCTAGTACAATATGTAGAAAAAATAAAGGGACGTCAACCGTTTGCTTTAACTGCACATCGAGAGCGAATTAAACGTAGAGTATCCGATCATTTTATGGAAGAACCGCTACAAGATACAGCTAGATTATATCAAGAAATTGTTTTATTAGCTGAAAAAGGCGATATTACTGAAGAAATAATACGTATGCATAGCCACTTAGCACAGATGGAGCAAACAATCATATTAACAGAGCCGATTGGAAGGAAGTTAGAATTTATTGCTCAAGAATTACTTCGTGAAGCAAATACAATTGGTTCGAAATCCGTTGATACAGTAATTAGTGAATATACCATTTTGATTAAGAGTGAAATTGAAAAAATTAAAGAACAAGTGCAAAATATGGAGTAATAGTTGTGTTAAGCACCTTTTTTTACGTATAATATGAATAAAGGTTGAAAACATATTTGTGACTTCATTCGTGTTTAACTAGCAATCGTTTATAAATCTTATCTATTAACGCCAACATTTTTATATGTAACTATAGTAATACTTTGTTAAAAACAGCCTGCATTCATAACCGGAGTTTTTCTATCTTCTCGTGCAAACACCTTGAACAGGGTATCCATGAGCATTAGAAAGACTTGGCGATCGCCAAGTCTTTCTAGCGATAAAACACCATCGCTTTGCTTATACATAAACCCTGAAAATTTTATACTTCCCTATAGTGTAACAAAGGAAGGCGTTCTTATCTTATATCATTGATATAAAAATTGAAATGGAATTGTTTTTATAACATAATTGTTAAAAAAGTGATATGAAGGCCCGGTTCAGTCGCAAATGTCTTGTTAAGAGAAAAATCGTTAAGGAGTATCGCTTCGTTATAAAAACGAAGCGAAGCAATGTAGAAATAAGGGACATTTGTAATACACTATTTAAGCAATTTTTAGAACGGAATATAAAAATTATAGAGAGAAAGAATATACGGAGGGTTCATATTGAGTTTACGACTAATAAATATTGGTTTTGGGAATGTTGTTTCAGCGAATCGAGTGATTTCTATTGTCTCGCCTGAATCAGCTCCAATCAAACGAATTATTACAGTTGCCAGAGAAAATAATAAGTTAGTAGATGCAACTTACGGAAGACGAACAAGAGCAGTTATCATCACAGATAGTGATCATGTAGTACTGTCTGCAGTTCAACCTGAAACAGTGGGTCAACGTGTATTGAGTCATGAAGAAATTACAGACGATAATTAGGAGGAAATAATTTGATTGAAGAAAAAGGGATTCTTTTTATTCTTTCAGGGCCTTCCGGAGTCGGGAAAGGAACAGTGCGTAAAGCGTTGTTTAATCAAGATACAGATTTAAAATATTCCATTTCTATGACGACCCGTGAAAAACGTCCAGGAGAAAAAGAAGGCGTAGATTATTTTTATAAATCCAAGCAGGATTTTGAGCAACTAATTAAAGAAAACCAGCTGTTAGAATATGCGAAATATGTCAATAATTATTATGGTACACCCCGTGAATATGTAGAAAAAACATTGGAATCAGGGTATGATGTATTTTTGGAAATCGAAGTACAGGGTGCTTTACAAGTTAGGGAGAACTTCCCCGAAGGTGTGTTTATCTTTTTATTTCCACCTAGCCTTGAGGAGTTAAAAAATAGAATTGTTCATAGAGGAACAGAATCTCAAGACCTTGTCTTAAACAGACTAAAAGAGGCAAGAAAAGAAATTGAGATGATGGACAAATACGATTATGTAGTTGTAAATGATGATGTTGCTCTAGCTGTGAAAAAAATTCAAGCGATTATTCAAAGTGAACACTTAAAGCGGGAGCGCATTGCAAAACAATATAAACAATTATTGGAGGATGAATTATAATGCTAGACCCATCGATTGACTCTTTATTAAAAAAAGTTAACTCAAAATATAGCCTTGTTACACTCGCTGCCAGAAGAGCTAGACAAATTAGCGAAACGAAGAAAGTGTTAATTGATAACCCAAAATCCTATCAATACGTTGGTATGGCACTGGAAGAAGTTCAAGCAGGAAAGTTATTTATTGACGAAGAGGCGGGAAAAAGTCAATTATAAGGAATGTCTCCCAGTTGCAGGGATGATGAAAGAGGTTATCATAATGAAGCGTAGAGACTCCCTCGCAAATATAGTTGCGAGGGAGTTTCTGCATAGGCCTATTTAAAATGAAGTAACAAATACAACATGGTCAACTGGAAGATGAAAAGAAAGGGGCAAAAACCATGGTTTATTCCAAAAATATTGTATTGGGTGTATCTGGAGGGATAGCAGCTTACAAGGCTTGTAGTCTCGCTAGTAAGTTGACACAGCAAGGAGCAAATGTAAAGGTGATCATGACTGATAATGCAATGAAATTCGTTACACCTTTAACATTTCAAGCGCTTACCCGTAACCCTGTATATACGGACACATTTGATGAGAAAGACCCAGAAAGAATTGCTCATATCGATGTGGCTGATTGGGCTGATATTATAATTATTGCTCCAGCAACTGCAAATATAATCGGAAAGCTTGCCAATGGAATTGCTGATGACATGTTATCGACGGTATTACTTGCTACCCAAGCAGATGTATATATTGCTCCTGCAATGAATGTGCACATGTATGCACATTCAGCAGTTATAAAAAACATGCAAACTTTAGTAGAATGGGGGTATCATTTTATCGAACCTGGATCCGGTTATTTGGCTTGTGGTTATGTAGGAAAAGGCAGATTAGAAGAGCCGGAGCAAATTATACAAACGATAGAAGTACATCAACAGAAAAAAGCACAACTATTTCTAAAAGGAAAGCAAATGTTGATTTCTGCTGGACCGACACAAGAAAAAATAGATCCAGTTCGTTATTTTACGAATCGTTCTTCCGGAAAAATGGGCTTTGCGATAGCAGAAGCAGCTGCTAATGCAGGTGCTTCCGTTACGTTGGTAGCTGGTCCAAGTCAAATGCAAGTGCAACATCATCAAATTGAAAGAGTGGATGTTACAACTGCTGAGGAGATGTATGAAGCTATGCTGGAGCACGCTACTAAAAGTGATATTATCATTAAAGCTGCAGCTGTTGCTGATTATCGTCCGAGCATCACGTATGATCATAAAATGAAAAAGCAACCTGGTCCGTTATACCTCGAGATGGAACGTACAAGAGATATATTACAGACGTTGGGTGACCAAAAAGAGGATCAGTTTCTTGTAGGATTTGCTGCTGAAACAGAAACACCGATCGAAAATGGTTATAAAAAGTTGCAGAAAAAGAACCTTGATGCAATTATTGTTAACGATATTTCTCTTGAAGGTGCCGGATTTTCTGGGGACACAAATGCCGTTACGTATTTGAATAAACAAGGGAGAGAGGAAAAGCTCGCTTTGAATACAAAGCAGGTGATAGCTGAACAAATTGTTAAACTGATTCATGAAGACTTGGAGGGTCAATAATTGTGAATATAGCAAAAGTAATTGTCGATGTTCCAGCTAGTTCCATCGACCAGACGTTTGACTATCTCATTCCAGAAAAATTTCTTGATATTGTTGCTCCGGGGGTTCGGGTTATTGTGCCATTTGGTCCGAGAAAAGTGATGGGATTTGTAGTAGAAAAGGCAAGTAGCTCTGAATTCTCTAAGCTAAAGTCTCTTAATGATGTTCTTGATCTTGAACCTGTATTGACAAAAGAATTATTACGTGTTGGAAAATGGTTAGCTTATGAAACGATAAGTTTGCAAATAACGACCTTTCAGGCGATGTTACCACAAGTATTGAAAGCCACTTATAAAAAGGAAATCGTACGTCTTTCAGAAGCTCGTTTGTCTGAGGAACTGGAATTTTTGTTTGCAGGTAGAGATGTTGTTCCATATGAAGAATTTATTGCTTCTGATATAAGATATATTCGTTTGTCAGAAGCGGTACAAGCTGGCGATATAGCAATTGAGTATTTAGTAAAGTCTCGAATCACAAAAAAATTTTTAACGATGGTCCGTCCTGCCAAACCGTTGCATGAGTTAGAGGAAGCGGCTTTAGACTTATCTAAACTAGCCAAAAAACAGAAGCAAATTCTTCACTTTTTTTTGCAAAACCGAAAACCAGTTGAAAAGCGCTATTTGCTTAAGCAGCTACGTACAACGGATAGCACAGTAAATGCATTACGTAAGAAAGGATTGTTAGAAATTTTTCAACAAGAGATTTATCGTGATCCTTACGCAGTCGGAGATTTTACTAAAACAGAACCGTTATTATTAACAGAGCAACAAGCAGAAGCGATTAAACCTATAAAAGAAACAGTAACAAACAGACAGCATGATGTCTTTTTATTACATGGTATAACGGGAAGTGGAAAGACAGAAATATATTTACAAGTTATTCAGGAAGTCATTGAAAAAGGAGAGGAAGCTATTGTCCTTGTTCCAGAAATATCGTTAACGCCACAAATGGTTAAACGATTTAAAGGAAGGTTTGGTTCGAATGTAGCAGTCATGCATAGCGCTTTATCTGCAGGTGAAAAATACGATGAATGGCGTCGCATACAACGTAAAGAAGTACAAGTTGTTGTCGGTGCAAGGTCAGCTGTTTTTGCCCCATTTGAAAACTTAGGTGTCATTATAATCGATGAGGAACATGAATTGACCTATAAACAGGAAGATCAGCCGCGTTATCATGCAAGAGATGTTGCCATTCAACGGGGAATGAATCATCAATGCCCTGTTGTTTTGGGAAGTGCAACGCCAATGTTAGAATCTTATGCTAGAGCAAGTAAAGGTGTTTATCAACTAGAAACGCTTGACAAACGAACAAATGACAAGCCGTTGCCCCCAGTAGAAATTGTAGATATGCGTAAAGAATTACATGCTGGTAACCGAACGATGTTTTCTAGATCCTTGAAAAAAGAAATAGAGGCCTGTTTGCAAAAAGGGGAACAAATCGTACTATTATTAAATCGGAGAGGCTACTCTACATTCGTTATGTGCCGAGATTGTGGTCATGTTAAAGAGTGCCCTTATTGTGATATTGCTTTAACTTATCATAAGCATAGTCATCGGTTAAAATGTCATTACTGTGCATATGAGGAACAAATGCCGACGCAATGTCCAGATTGCGGAAGTGAAACCATTCGCTATTTCGGAACAGGCACACAAAGGGTTGAGGAAGCTTTATTAAAACTAATACCAGAAGCGCGTGTTATTCGCATGGATGTTGATACGACAAGGAGAAAAGGGTCCCATGAAAAGCTACTGCACCAATTTGCAACGAAACAGGCTGATATTTTGTTGGGTACACAAATGATTGCTAAAGGGCTTGATTTTGAAAATGTCACATTAGTTGGCGTATTAACCGCAGATTCTATGCTGCATTTGCCAGACTTTCGTTCATCTGAAAAAACATTCCAAATTTTAACGCAGGTAAGTGGTCGCGCAGGTAGACATGAATTGAATGGGAAAGTTATTGTGCAAACATATACTCCTGATCATTATAGCATTCAACTAGCAAGTCAGTATGATTATCAAAGCTTTTATAAAAAGGAAATGGTCATGCGAAAAACATTCCATTACCCACCCTATTTCTTTTTAGCACTTATTACTGTTACACATACAAACCAAGTGAAAGCCGTTCACACAACACAACAATTTGTACAAAAATTATCCAGTGTTGTTCATAATCAAACGATATTATTAGGTCCGACTCCATCTCCTATACCGCGAATAAAGAATAGATATCGATATCAATGCATGATAAAATACAGAAATGAACCGCATTTACAAACAAAACTTCGGAAGATTGCTGCGCTTTTTTCGGAGGAAATAAAAAAAGAAGATTTGTTAATTTCAATTGATATGCAACCGTATCATTTAATGTAAAGAAAGTAGGTAATGAAATGAAGCGAATTGTATTTATGGGAACTCCCGATTTTGCAGTACCGATTTTACGGACATTAATAAACTCTCCTTATGAAGTTGTTCTTGCTGTTACCCAGCCTGATCGACCTAAAGGAAGAAAAAGGGTGCTTAGCCCCCCACCAGTGAAATTGGAAGCAGAGAAACATCATATTCCTGTTTTTCAACCAGAAAAGTTAAAGGATAATTACGAAGAGATATTGACATATCGCCCTGATTTAATCATAACCGCAGCTTATGGTCAATTATTGCCTAACGCGTTATTAACTGCACCTCCATATGGATGCATTAATGTACATGCTTCACTATTGCCAGAATTACGAGGCGGAGCGCCCATTCACTATGCCATTATGGAAGGTAAAAAAGAGACAGGTATTACGATTATGTATATGGTAGAAAAATTAGATGCAGGTGATATGCTGACACAACAAAAGGTGTCGATTGATGCACATGATCATGTTGGTAGTTTACATGATAAATTGGCCAACGCAGGTTCGAAATTACTAGAGGAAACCCTTCCTAAACTATTTGTAGGCGAATTAAAAGCAATGAAACAAAACCACGATCAAGCAACCTTTGCTGCTAATATCAAACGGGAGCAGGAGGAAATTGATTGGAATAAACCTAGTCACGTGATATATAACCATGTTCGTGGCTTACATCCATGGCCAGTTGCCTATACGACGTTGCAAGACAAACCAATGAAAATTTGGTGGGGAGAACCGATTGATAAGGTGTATGACGGACAACCTGGAGAAGTTGTCGAAAAACCAGATAACTGTGCTTTTATCGTTGTTTGTGGGGACAAGAAAGGTTTCCGTATCACAGAAATACAACCAGCTGGTAAAAAAAGAATGAAAGTTAAGGATTATTTACAAGGTAATCCGAATCGAATTCAAATTGGTCAAGTAATGGGTGAATAATGATAATGAAAACAGAATCGCTACGAAGCAAAGTGTTAGATACATTAATACGAATTGAAAAAGATCAAGGATACAGTCATTTACTTGTAAATCAAGAATTAAGATCAGGTGATATTTCTCCAAAAGACGAAGCATTATTTACGGAGATCGTTTACGGTACAGTGCAGCAACAAATTACATTAGATTATTATTTGGCGTCTTTTTTAAATCGAAAGAAAACTCCTGATTTATGGGTAAAGGTGTTATTAAGAATGTCTATGTATCAAATGGTATATTTAGATCGTATACCAGATCATGCGATTATTCATGAAGCTGTTGAGATAGCAAAAACAAGAGGACACAAGGGTATCGCATCCTATGTAAATGGAATTCTACGTACCGTGCAAAGACGAGGTGTCCCTTCTACAGCATCTATCAAGGACGATGCAACCAGAATTTCAATTACAACAAGCCATCCTAAATGGTTAGTGGAACGTTGGATCCAACAGTATGGAAAAGAGACGACAGAAGCAATGTGTAGAGCCAATACCAATCACAAGCCATTGTCTGTTCGTATTCAACCTCTGAAAACAAATAGGGAAGAAATAATGCAAGAAATGGCGGAAAGTGGTTTTAAAGTGCGTCCTTCCTTTTTTTCTCAACAAGGAATCATTGTTGAAGAAGGGAAAGTGTTAAAGAGCAAGTGGTTTAAAGAGGGCAAGCTCACGATCCAGGATCAATCCTCTATGCTTGTAGCAGAAATCTTACGTGTACAACCTGGTATGCATGTACTTGATACGTGTAGCGCTCCTGGTGGAAAAGCTACCCATATAGCTGAGAAAATGGAGAATAGAGGAAGAATCGATGCTTACGACCTTCATAGTAAAAAGGTGAAGCTTATTCAAGCAAAGGCAAATGAACTTGAATTGTCCATTATACATCCGTCTAAAGAGGATGCGCGTAATTTACAAAGGATGTATCAAAAAGGAAGCTTTGATCGGATTTTAGTTGATGCACCTTGCTCAGGATTGGGTGTTATTAGAGGGAAGCCAGAAATAAAATATCATAAACACGAACAAGATATAGAACGGTTATCTCTCATTCAACAGGAAATACTGGAAACAGTTGCTTCTTTATTAAAGCAAGAAGGTCTGCTTGTATACAGCACATGTACGGTCGACCAACAAGAAAATGAACATGTTGTTCGTGCTTTTTGTGACAAACATCCTTCTTTTGAAGTGGACCAGACATTTTTTTCTGATTTGCCACGACCCTTACGTGATTCAGCAGGTGTAAGTGAAATGGGTTTACAAATCTTCCCTCACTCATTTGAGACGGATGGTTTCTTTATGACACGATTAAAGAAAAAATGGGTAAAATAGACTTCTTTTCTGGGAGGTAATGTGTAATACTGTAGTTGTATAAACAATACGTCGTGAAATAAATGGCGTACAGAAGAGAATCTTTTTTCTTGAGAAATATTTAAACAAGTATTTTTAAGCTTGTAGTTACAGAGGAATGCTAGCTTTTCGTTATGGTTTAAAGCGAAGCTGCGTTTCTCTCAGAATAAGGGAGTGAAATAATGAAAGCTCATTTTTTAACAGATCGCGGGCAAGTCCGAAGTCATAATGAAGACTCTGGAGGCGTGTTTTATAATGTTGCAGGCCAGGCACAAGCCATTATAGCTGATGGTATGGGCGGGCACCAAGCTGGTGATGTTGCTAGTCAAATGGCTACCAGATTGCTACAAGATAAATGGGAAAAAACACAACAAGTAGACACCCCGGAGATGGCTGAAGCATGGGTGAAAGATGCTGTTCAAGAAGCGAATACGGCTATTTTTCAGCATGCTCAAGAACATGAAGCTTGCCATGGGATGGGAACGACCATTGTTATCGCGATTATTCTTGATGATGCTTTAACGATTGCACATATTGGTGATAGTAGGGCTTATGTAATCAATAATGAGCAGATGAAACAGATTACCGAAGATCATTCCTTTGTAAATGCTCTTGTTCAATCAGGACAAATTTCTAAAGAAGAGGCTGTTTACCACCCACGAAAAAATGTCGTTTTAAAGGCTCTGGGGACAGAAGAAAATGTTACATGTGATGTTCGCACATTGAGTTTAGAACAAAATGATTTGCTGTTACTATGTACAGACGGATTAACTGATAAATTAACAGATGACGAAATTTATTCCATGATATATTCTGGTGAGGAACTTTGCCATATTGGGAAAAAGATGATTCAAGTAGCAAATGAACGTGGCGGTGAGGATAATATTTCTCTTGTTTTAATACAACACGATAAGCCTGAAGAGAGAGCAGGTGAATCATCTTGATGAAAGGGCACCTAATTAATGATCGCTACTTGATTAAGGAAACAATTGGCGGTGGTGGTATGGCAAATGTTTATTTAGTCAGAGATACCATTTTAGAAAGAGATGTAGCGCTTAAAAGTTTGCGGTTGGAGTATGCAAACGACCAAGAGTTTATCGCTCGTTTTGATCGCGAAGCGCATGCTGCTACAAGTTTAAATCATCCAAATATCGTTAATATATATGATGTAGGTGAAGAAGATCATTTACTTTATATGGTCATGGAATATGTAAAAGGCATGACTTTAAAAGAATACATACAAAATAAAGGTCCCATAGAAGTTAAGGAAGCATTGGATATTATGGGACAAATTACCTCGGCTATTTCTCATGCGCATGAGAATGGTATTGTGCATCGTGACATAAAGCCGCAAAATATTCTAGTTGATACAAATGGTCAAGTGAAAGTAACAGACTTCGGAATTGCTGTTGCTTTAAGTGCTACTTCGTTAACACAGACAAATTCAATTCTAGGATCTGTTCATTATTTATCACCAGAGCAAGCAAGAGGAGGAATGGCTACCAAAAAGTCCGATATTTATTCGCTTGGGATTGTTTTATATGAATTATTAACAGCAAAGTTACCTTTTTTGGGACAATCAGCTGTTTCTATTGCTTTAAAGCATTTGCAAAATAATACACCTTCTGTACGAGAGTTTAACGCAAGCATCCCGCAAAGTGTAGAAAATATCGTTTTAAAAGCAACAGCCAAAGACCCGTTCCACCGTTATGAAACGGTGGATGATATGCAAGATGCACTAGAAACAGCACTTGATCCAAACAAACGAAATGAACCAATGTTTATTCCACCGATAGAAAAGGGGGAAGAAACGAAGGCAATTCCAATTATTACAGATCAGGTAGAAATGTCACCTAATGATGAAACCATCATTCATACCTCTAACACAACTAAATCTTATACAGAGCCCGAGAAGGTAGTAGATAAAAAGCAACCTGATAAAAAAGTAAAGAAACAACGACCGAAAAAGAAAAAAAGCAAGAAGAAATGGGTTATTTTAATAGGTAGCATACTTTTACTTGTTGCTGGATTATTAGCAATGTACTTTTTTACCGATTTATTCCAACCAAAAGATGTTACTGTTCCTGATGTCACAAATATGACATATAGAGAAGCAACGACCAAGCTAGAAGATTTAAACTTAATTGTAGATAGGCAAGAAGTTTTTTCAAATGAAATAGAAGAAGGTGAAGTCGTAGGTACTGATCCAAGCGCTGGCGCTACAATAAAGGAAGAATCAACGATTAAATTATTGATTAGTAAAGGCAAAGAAACAGCTTCTTTCGCTGATTATGTGGGAAAAGATTTTAAACAGGTAAAACGTTTGCTAGAAGAAGATGGTTACGAGGTGTTAGATCCATACGAAGTCAATTCAGACAAACCAATTGGAGAGGTTATTGAACAGATTCAACCTAGTCCAGAAAGTGAAGTTGTACCGAGTGAGACAAAGGTAATCTTCCGCATTAGTAGTGGGCCTAAGACAGTTCGTTTAAATAATTTAAAAGGGATGACAGAAGCAGAGGCTGAAGAATATTTAAAAAACTATGGTCTAAAGATGAATAAAGAAACAGACCATTCTGATACAACGCCAGAAGGAGAAGTTATTCGCCAAGATCCACAAACAGATACTGAACTGGAAGAAGGTGCAACAGTAACCGTAGTCATTTCTTCCGGGCCTGAAGAAATGCCTCCTAAAACGCATGAAGTTGCTTATACAGTTCCTTATAAACCTAAGAAAGAGACAGAGGAGCAAGAAGAACTTCCAGAGCAAACGGTGACTATATATATTGAAGATATGGAGAATGAATTATCTGAAGTTTATATGGAGGAAAAAATAACCGAAGATACAGAAGTAACTTTCTCACTTACAATTGCACCGGATAGCGAGGCCGAATACATTATAAAACGAGATGGAGAAGTCATTTCGAATAAAGTAATAGCATATAAAGAAGGTGAATAGATGGCAAAAGGGAGAATAATTAAAGCTATAAGCGGCTTTTACTATGTACAAGCTGACGGAGATATGTACCAATGTAAAGGTAGGGGAGTTTTTCGTAAAAAAAAAATAACCCCGTTAGTTGGTGATGTAGTAACTTTTGACTTTAGTGGTGACAATGAAGGATATATTTTAGAAGTACATGAAAGAGATAATGAATTAATTCGCCCGCCGATTGCAAATATTGATCAAGCAATTATAGTTACTTCTGCAATGAAGCCTGCTTTTAATGCAACATTGCTTGATCGTTTCCTTGTTTTAGTAGAATCCAATTTGATTAAGCCAGTTATCTTCTTTACCAAATTGGATGTCGCGGAACAGGAAAGAGATCGATTTGAAAAATATCAAAAAGATTATCAAAAAATCGGTTATGACGTGGAGTTACTATCCGTTAAGCATTCCGATCATACATCCATTTTGAAACGGTATTTAAAAGATAAAATTACAGTCATTGCTGGGCAATCGGGTGTAGGGAAAACAACATTACTCAATGCAATAGACCCTTCTCTTGCATTAAAAACAGGGGAAATTTCGGATAGTCTTGGTCGAGGAAGACATACAACAAGACATGTGGAATTACTTCCTATGTTTGGCGGACTTGTCGCAGATACACCTGGTTTCAGTTCTTTGGAATTTCAAGATCTAGGCGCATCTGAACTAGCTGATTATTTTCCAGAAATAAGAGAAAGAAAAGCAAATTGTAAATTCCGTGGTTGCATGCATATGAAAGAGCCTAAATGTGCCGTTAAGCAAGCGGTTGAAGACGGTGAAATAACGGATTATCGCTATGACCATTATGTGCGTTTTTACGAAGAAATCAAATCAAGAAAAGCGAGGTATTAATATGATAAAATTAGCACCATCGATTTTAGCTGCAGATTTTGCTCGTTTAGGAGAAGAAGTGAAGGAAGTAGACCAATTTGGAGCTGACTATATTCACGTCGACGTGATGGACGGTCATTTTGTACCAAATATTACTTTAGGGCCGCCAATCGTTGAAGCAATTCGCCCTGTAACAAATCTTCCTTTGGATGTCCATCTTATGATTGAAAATCCAGATCAATATATACCTTCATTTACTAAAGCAGGAGCGGATATCATTACAGTGCACCAAGAAGTTTGCCAACATTTACACAGGACTATTCAGCTTATCAAAGAGCATGGAATGAAAGCAGGCGTAGTTATTAATCCTGCTACTCCGGCTGAAACGTTACTACCTATTTTACCTGATATCGATATGATTTTAATTATGACAGTTAATCCTGGATTTGGCGGACAATCGTTTATTGATAGTACGTTAGGAAAAATAAAATTAGTAAATAAGTGGCGTAAAGATTTTGGTTTTTCTTTTGAAATTGAGGTTGATGGAGGGGTTAACTCCAAAACTGCCAAACGATGTGTAGATGCTGGTGCTGATGTGCTCGTAGCGGGAAGTGCTATTTTTGCCCAAGAAGATCGTAACAAGGCGATGCAGGAAATTTTACAGGCAGTAAAGGGGTCTAATTAACGTGACTGTTGTGGGCATTGTAGGTAATGCACCTGGACACCATCCTGATTTAAAAACATACAAGGAAGAGGTGGATTTTTGGATAGGTGCTGATCGAGGCGCATGGGTTTTAGCTACTTGCGATTTGCCAATTACCTATGCTATTGGGGATTTTGATTCTACAACGAAAGAAGAAAAATTGCTAATTGATAAACATGCACAATATGTGCATGTTTATCCTTCTGAAAAGGACGAAACAGACTTAGAATTAGCTTTAAACAAAGCCTATGAACTTGAGCCGGACACAATCTATTTATTTGGTGTATCAGGAGGGCGTAAAGATCACGAGTTCATCAACGTACAATTGCTCTATGCTATTTTATCGAAAGGGATTCGTGGAATTATAATAGATATAGCGAATTATTTAGAATTAACGTTTCCAGGTAAGTACACAGTTTTACATGATATCAATTATCCGATCATTTCTTTCGTGCCTTTTTCGAAAGAAGTGAAAGGTATTACGCTAACACATTTTTACTACCCTTTAACAAATGCGAATATTTCATGGGGGTCCACGTTATGTATTTCAAACAAGCTAATTAGAAATAGTGGTACTTTTTCTTATAAAGAAGGCATATTATTATTAGTAAAGAGCCGTGATTAGATTTCTAGTTAGTTTTGTTTGTAAAGAGGAGGGCGAACTCATGAAATTTTATACGATTAAGCTCCCAAAGTTTATAGGTGGATTTGTAAGAGTGATTATTGGTACATTCAAGAAAGAGAAGTAAAATGCAAGAAGATGAGTGAGGTATAAATTATTTTGAAAAATTGGCCATGAAATTGATCATGGCTTGTTTTTTTATACCCTAGAGAATTAAAGGTATATAGTATAAGAAAAACTAAAATAATACATTATAATTCTATATAAATAAGCACCTTTAGTAAAAGGTGCTTATTTATAACTAATGTGTGAAGCTGTATATTATACGCGTTCCACTTTCCCTGATTTTAGGGCGCGTGCAGAAACATAAACTTTTTTCGGTTTACCATCTACCATAATGCGTACTTTTTGTACATTAGCTTTCCATTTTCGCTTGTTTGAATTCATTGCGTGAGAGCGGTGGTTTCCAGTGCGAGTCTGGCGTCCAGTAACAACACATTTTCTGGCCATGCTATCCCTCCTACTTCTTTCATTTCAAGTTAAATCTCATACTTATATAATTTACCATAACATTAGTTTATTTGCAATTATTGTTTTGGGTTGGTATGTGTCAAGTTTTTCTCAACATATTATAACCTTCATATTTCCATCACTATTCATATAAACTTTTACTGTCCTTTTAATGCAACGACTGTTTTATAAATGCAAAGTGTAGCTATTGACCGCTGCGGAAAAACACTACGTTTTCCCTCTGGACAAGGAAGGTTACGACAGCGAGACATCGCACAAAGGAAATGACTGTTCATTTTCGAGGAATTTCCGTTAAAATTTCTAAAGCATATTGTTTAGATCAAGCTTTGCAAAATTTTTCCTGGTAAAGGAAAAAAGTAGACAATCTATAGAACATCAAGAAAAAACGCTTGACAGATGCATGGAAATCGTACATTGTAAGAAGGGGTAATTTTATATTGCAATCATCTTTGACTTTTAAAATATAGTTGCATGTAGTAGAATGATTTTAGAATGTGAGCAGGTACTAAAAGGAGGATTCAAATGTCCATTGAACTGCATACAAATGATGGTCAAGTAACAATAACAAACGAAGTAATTGCAACGATTGCCGGAGGGGCTGCGGTAGAGTGTTACGGTATTGTTGGGATGGCTTCAAAAAGCCAAATACGCGACGGTATTGCGGAGATTTTACGTAAAGAAAATTTCTCTAAAGGTGTTATTGTTCGCCAAGAGCAACATCATCTCCATATCGACATGTATATTATTGTAAGTTATGGTACAAAAATATCTGAGATTGCTCATAATGTTCAATCAAAAGTTAAATACACGCTAAATCAATCACTCGGTTTGGAGATTGATTCTGTCAATATTTATATTCAAGGAGTTCGTGTTACTCAAGAATAATTTATTAACTATGAAACGTATGACTATATACGATTTGTCTTAGCGTCTGTTTCTTAACAGACGCTTCTAAGTTCTTGATTAGAGGAGGAAAATTTAACGTGAGTTTACAACAAATCGATGGCAAGAGACTGGCACAAATGATTTTGTCTGGTGCTCATCATTTGTCCAATAATGCCAAGAGAATTGATGCATTAAATGTTTTCCCTGTACCAGATGGCGATACAGGGACGAATATGAACCTAACGATTACTTCTGGGGCAAATGAAGTGAAAAATATCCAAAGTACTCAAGTATATGAAGTTGCGCAGGCATTTTCCAAAGGGCTCTTAATGGGCGCAAGAGGGAATTCAGGTGTTATATTATCGCAAATATTTCGTGGTTTTGCAAAAGGGTTGGGAAAAGAAGAAGTTGTTACAACGAAAGGGCTTGCAAAAGCATTTGAGAGTGCTGTATCCACAGCATATAATGCTGTAATGAAGCCAGTTGAAGGAACTATTTTAACTGTGGCAAAAGATTCTGGAAATAAGGCGGTTGCGATCGCAGAAGATGAAACAGATATTATTACCTTAATGGAGGAAGTTGTAGCTGAAGCGAAAGCTTCTTTAAAGCGCACACCTGACCTGCTTCCTGTATTAAAAGAAGTTGGAGTGGTGGATTCAGGTGGACAAGGATTAGTAACGATTTATGAAGGCTTTTTAGCTTCCTTAAAAGGGGAAGAGCTACCTGAAGGCACTTCAAATATTAATATGGATGAAATGGTTAATGCAGAGCACCATAAAATAACACAAGATTTTATGAATACCGAGGATATCAAATTTGGTTATTGTACGGAGTTCATGGTAAAATTTGAAGAAAAAAAGGTAAGCAACCACCCTTATGATGAAGAAGCATTCCGTCAAGAATTAAGCAACCATGGTGATTCTTTATTAGTTGTAAGTGATGAAGAACTAATAAAAGTGCACATTCACTCAGAATATCCTGGAGAGTGTCTCACGCTAGGGCAACGCTATGGAAGTCTTATTAATATGAAAATAGAAAACATGCGCGAACAGCATACGGCGTTAGTTGGGAAGAAAGAAAATAAATCTAAAGAACCAGTAGAATATGCCATTGTTACAGTGGCTATGGGTGAAGGGTTAAAAGAATTGTTAGAAAGTTTAGGTGCCTCTGTCGTTATTCAAGGTGGTCAAACGATGAACCCAAGCACACAAGATATTACGAACGCTATTAGACAAGCAAATGCTAAAAAAGTGCTTCTGTTACCTAATAACAAAAATATTTTTATGGCAGCAGACCAAGCGGCAGAATTAGCAACGGAAGATGTTCGAGTTGTACCAACCAAGACTATACCTCAAGGTATTAGCGCTATGTTGGCGTTCCATCCAGATCACGATCTAGATACGAACCAAAAGGCAATGGATGAAGCTAGAAAAAATGTAAAAACTGGTCAGATTACATATGCCGTTAGAGATACACAAATGGATGGTATTACTATCAAAAAGGATCATTTCATGGGTATTGCAGACGGGAAAATTGTCACTACCGATGCAGATAAAATGGAAACTGTTAAATTATTATTAGAAAAAATAATAACAGAAGACGATGAAATTTTAACTGTATTACAAGGTGAAGATGGTACGGATGAAGAAACCCAAGCGCTTATTGCCTATATTGAAGAAAAATATGAGGATATTGAAGTAGAAGTTCATAATGGGAAACAACCAATCTATGCCTTTATTTTTTCTGTAGAGTAATTTTCAACTTGGTATAGTAAGCAATGGAATACTTCTTTCGTGATGCATGGGATATATATCCCTTAGCTAGATAGCACAAATAAATAAAAGAAAGGTTCCTTGAAAGGTACTCAAGGGGCCTTTTATGTTTCATCTTACTATACTTTAAAAGGTAATGGGAGATTTTGAAAAAAATCATTTATAATAAAACCGCATGATACCATATTGGATCTCATGCGGTTTAGTAATTCAGAATGAGCTATAGTTGCTTTAAGTTAAATCCCTATCATTTTTATAACAAAATCAAGTAAGAATAAACTAGAAATAACTAAGAGCGGTGCTGAAAGCTCGTGTTTTTCGCCAATTGCCATTTTAACAATTGGGTAAGCGATAAAACCAAAAGCCATACCATCTGCAATGCTGTAAGTAAATGGGATCATGACAACAATTAAAAATGCTGGCAATGATTCTGATAAGTTGTCAAGCGGCAGTTGCTTTATATTTTGCACCATTAAAAAGCCAACAATGATTAAAATGGGGCTTATTGCCGTATTAGGTATCATTGTAATCCAAGGGATCAATACAATGGTTGCTAAGAAAAGAAAGCTGGCAATAATTGCTGTTATTCTTGTTCTTCCTTTAGAAGCGATCACAGCTGCGTTTTCAGCAGCAGAAACAGTAGGTGAAGTACCAAGGAACGCGCAAGTTAAAGTTGAAAATGCAGTGACTTGGTAAGCTCTTTGATACTGATCTTCTCGTTTTAGCATAGAGAGTTGTCCGTGTAAAAGTCCCATATTTTCAAATATTAAAATCATCGATAAAGGAAAAACGGATAACCAGAATGAAAGTTCACCAATTGCGTTAAAAGATGGAATGAAGAGTACGTCACTCCACTCTACTTGCAATGATTGATTGCCAGGTTGGATAATTCCGCCGATAGCAGCAATAATGGTCCCTAATAGCATCGTAATTAAAAAGTTGGCAGGGATATTCTTAACAAATAGGAATATTGCTAGAAATAGTGTGATTAAACTAACAATAACTGTAGAGGATGTAAAATCACCAATAGCAATAATGGTATTACTTCCTTTACTAACAAGTCCGCTCTTCTCTAGTCCAATTAAAATTAAAAATAGACCTAACCCGACGGTGATAGCGTGCTTTAATGAATCAGGAATTGCCTTTTTAAATAATACGCCTAACTTTGTAAAAGCAGTAATTAAAAAAACAATCGCTGCAATAAAGACAACAGCCAAACCTTCATGAAAAGTGAGATTAGTGCCACCGATAATGGAGTATGCAAATAATGCGTTTATACCCATACCAGGGATAACGATTAGCGGAAGTTTTCCGAATATCCCCATCAATAATGTTCCAATGAAGCTAGCGAGAATAGTGGCGATCATGCCGCTTTCTAACGAGATTCCAGCTTCGCTAAGAATGGAACCATTGACGACAACAATGTACATTGTTGTAAGGTAACCAATTAAGCCTGCGACCCATTCGTTACGTAGGGTAGAATTATTGGCTAGTTTCAAGTTGCTTTTCTTATCAGGCATACAAACTCCTCAATGTATTTCCTGTCCCTCTCCCGCCCGATTATATAATATATAATCCACAAGAAGTAATTATATCGAGAATATAATATAAAGTCAAAGAATCACCCAATCTTTATGGTTCGTGTGGAGTCCGTATCCACTTGCGGTAATATGTAACTTTAAAGCGAAGATGAAAAAATATCTAATGGGAAGATCGTTATGCTATCTTTTGGTTAATGTACATGCGATGAATGATGGAATAGTATTTTTTTGTTATAATCAACAAGAGAAGAAAAGTTCGTGATTAAAGGATGGGATGGAGATTGAAATACAATTCTGTTTTCGACATTATTGGACCTGTTATGATTGGTCCGTCAAGTTCACATACAGCTGGTGCATCTAGAATTGGTAAAGCTGCACATAGTTTATTTGGTAGAGCCCCAACATGGGCTAATATTCATCTTTATGAATCATTTGCAAAAACGTACAAAGGTCATGGAACAGATTTTGCATTAGTAGGTGGTTTGCTCGGTTTTGATACAGATGATACACGTATGAAGGATGCATTAAAAATAGCTGAAGAACGTAACATGCAAATAGAATTTATTGAAGATAGCGCTGCTGTCAGTCATCCAAATACGGCACGATTAAAGATAGGCGATGAGAGAGACTCCATGGAATTGGTAGGTATATCTATTGGTGGTGGCAAGGTAGAAATTACGGAATTAAATGGTTTTGAATTACGTTTATCTGGAAACCATCCAGCGATTTTAATTATGCATAATGATCGTTTTGGGGCTATCGCTTCTGTAACGTCTGTTCTAGCTAAGCATGAAGTCAATATTGGTCATATGGAAGTAAACCGAAGAGATGTAGGGAAGGAAGCGTTGATGGTTATAGAAGTTGACCAAAACGTCGATGATGATATATTGCATGAACTCGAAAAAGCAGAGCATATTATCCGAATCGCTAAGATTAATAGCTGATTAGTAAAGAAAAGAGGTGAATATCTCATGATGTTTCGGACTGTTCAAGAATTAGTGGAGATAGCTGAAATGAAAGCAATATCTTATGTATAGAATTGGAAAGCAAATGCCATCCAGTTTACGAGAAACGGGAGAAGGCAGATTGGCCGATACACCAACTGGACGCTGGCTAAAAGATAAATTGTTAGGACTATCAAGCTAAGAAAGTGTGATAATTATGTTAACCGATCCTGTTACCCACGTGAAAGGTGTTGGGGAGAAAATGGGTGAGGATTTTTCTCATATCGGCATTTTTACAGTAGAAGATTTATTCAATTATTTTCCCTATCGGTATGATGTTTTTGAAATAAAGCCATTAAGTGAGCTTGTACACGATGATAAAGTTACGATTGAGGGAAGGGTAGTCCACGATCCTTCTCTCACTTTTTATGGAAAGCAAAAATCAAGATTAACTTTTACATTGGAAGTAGAGCAAATTGCTGTAAAAGCGGTTATGTTTAATCGATCCTTTGCTAAAAAACATATTTTTAAAGGAGAAATAATTACCCTTGTTGGAAAATGGGACGCGCATCGCTTACAAATTACAGTGAATACGTATAAGAAAGGACCAGCTTCACAGCAAGATGAAATGCAACCTGTTTACCCTGCTCGCGGAGAGCTATCGTCTGGGAAGTTAAAGAAAGTCATGAAGCAGGCGTTGGCGAGTTATTCTGATGCTATTGGGGAAATTCTTCCGACAACTTTTTTAACTGCATATAAATTACCAACCCGTAAGGAAGCGTATCAGACGTTGCATATGCCCACGAGCCGAATTGCTTTAAAACATGCACGTAGAAGGCTTATATATGAAGAGTTCTTAGTATTTCAGTTACAAATGCAGTTACTACGAAAGTGGAAACGTGAAGCTACTGTTGGAAATGCGCAA
Organism: Virgibacillus chiguensis; assembly: GCF_900129865.1. Taxonomy (GTDB): domain Bacteria; phylum Bacillota; class Bacilli; order Bacillales; family Amphibacillaceae; genus Virgibacillus; species Virgibacillus chiguensis. The sequence continues at coordinate 136,523 of NZ_FQXD01000002.1, read as the reverse complement.
GACTATAATAGGAAGCTTGTTAAAGAATTTATAGATACATTTCCATTTACGCTAACGAGCGCACAGCAAGGCGCACTTGAGCAGATTTTAACGGACATGCAATCGCCTTATCGTATGAACCGTTTGCTTCAGGGTGATGTTGGGTCTGGGAAAACTGCTGTTGCAGCTATTTGCTTGTATGCTTCTGTTACAGCTGGGAAACAAGGCGCTTTAATGGTACCTACGGAAATATTAGCAGAACAACACTATGAATCGCTTGATAAATTATTTGGAGGACGAGCAAATATTGCTTTACTTACTGGTTCCATTAAAGGAAAAAAACGTAAAGAACTAGTGGAACAAATTTACAGTCAACAAATAGATATTGTTATCGGAACGCATGCTTTAATTCAAGAAGATGTGCAGTTTTCTGAGCTTGGGTTTGTTATTGTAGACGAACAGCATCGATTTGGTGTAGAGCAAAGACGAACCTTGAGAGAAAAAGGTTTGTCCCCGGACGTTTTGTTTATGACAGCAACCCCCATACCGCGTACTTTAGCTATAACAGCATTTGGAGATATGGATGTTTCCATCATCGACCAGATGCCTTTAGGAAGAAAAGAGATTGAAACGTATTGGGTACGAGAAACGATGTTAGATCGCGTATTGCAATTTGTGGGTAGTCGTATTCAAACTGGTGAGCAGGCATACGTTATTTGCCCGCTTATTGAAGAATCAGACAAATTGGATATTCAAAATGCGGTCGATGTGTATCACCAATTAAGGGCATATTTTCCTGAAACTGTAGAAATAGGTTTAATGCATGGAAGATTAACGACTGAAGAAAAAGAAACAATCATGAAAAAATTTGCTAATAATGAAGTTCACCTACTTGTTTCCACAACTGTAGTGGAAGTAGGGGTGAATGTTCCCAATGCAACAATTATGATGATTTATGACGCAGAGCGATTTGGATTATCACAATTGCATCAATTACGTGGGAGAGTAGGCAGAGGAGAGAAGCAAAGCTATTGTATCTTAATTGCTGATCCGAAAGGGGAAACAGGGAAAGAACGCATGCGAATTATGGCAGAGACGACAGATGGATTTGCATTATCGGAACAAGATTTGCAACTACGTGGGCCAGGTGATTTTTTTGGAAAAAAACAAAGTGGCTTACCTGAATTTAAACTTGCTGACATGATTCATGACTACCGAGCATTAGAGACTGCTAGACAAGATGCTGCAAAGATTATTCAAGACGGTTTATTAGAAACGAAAGAATATGCATTGCTTTCAAAATATGTAGAGAATAAATTTCAGGTGGATGAAAAATTGGATTAATAAATAGTTGCATTAAGCGCTTTGGTAATATATATTACTATTAGGAGCAAGTCATAATTGTTGTTTTTCCGGTTTATGTATTAGAGGATTGCGTTAGAGATTAAAGGAGTTTTTCTTTTACGAAAGCAAACTTTAAATTTATAGTAAAAAAGAAAGCTGTCGTCCTAAAAGATTTGCTCGTAACTCTAGTTTTTTCAAGCTAGCAGTAAAGCCTATACGCTTTGTTTAAAGTTACATTCCCTTATTTTTTCTTGTATGCAAAAGTAGTAGGAATCGCTTATGAATACGACAAATTTACGTTTTATAAGTCTCTGTGAATAACCTATATAAGCTAATGGATAATTTTATATGGATGGTGCAGTCATGAAAAGATCAAAGGCTGATCGGCAGCGTTTATTAAAAGAAACGATTGAACAAACACCTTTTATAACAGACGAAGAGTTAGCCAAGAAATTTAATGTAAGTATCCAAACTATTCGCTTGGATCGCATGGAATTAGCCATTCCTGAACTGCGACAACGTATTAAATCAGTGGCGACGGAACAGTGGAATGAGACGGTTAAAGCACTACCACTTGAAGAGGTGATTGGTGAAGTTATTGATTTAGAATTGGATGAACGAGCAATTTCAATTTTAGATATTCGTCAAGAACATGTTTTTTCACGAAATAAAATAGCTCGCGGTCACCACCTCTTTGCACAAGCCAATTCGTTAGCAGTTGCTGTATTGAATGACGAACTGGCACTGACTGCTAAATCAGAGTTGAAATTTACGAGGCAAGTGAAAGAGGGAGAACGCGTAATAGCTAAAGCTGTAGTAAAAGGGGAAGAAAAAGGATTAACTCTCGTACATGTAAATAGTTTTGTAGAAAATGAGTTAGTATTTACAGGTGTATTCTATATGTATCAATTGAATCAGCATAAAGGAGCAGACTAAATGAGAATTGCAATTGACGCCATGGGAGGCGATCACGCACCAGAATCGACTGTTCTTGGTGCCATGAAAGCTGTCTCTGAAATGAAGGATTTACACATTACGTTAGTCGGTAATGAATCAGAAATAAAAAAATATGCGAGCGAACATGATCGAATTCATATTCTACATACGAATGAAGTGATTACTGCTGAAGATGAGCCTGTGCGTGCTGTTAGAAGAAAAAAGCATTCTTCACTAGTTTTGGCAGCGAATGAAGTCAAACAAGGTAAGGCAGATGCTTGTATCTCAGCAGGAAACACGGGAGCATTAATGAGTGCGGGATTATTTATTGTAGGTCGAATCAAAGGGATTGAACGACCAGCTTTAAGTCCTACGCTTCCAACATTAGATGGTCAAGGATTTTTATTTTTGGATGTTGGAGCCAATGTAGATGCAAAACCGAACCATTTACTTCAATACGCCATAATGGGCTCTATTTATTCCGAAAAGGTTCGTGGTTTATCTCAGCCAAAAGTAGGTCTTTTAAACGTTGGCACGGAAGATGGAAAAGGATCAGAATTAACGAAAAAGACTTTCCAATTACTACAAGAAGCACCGATTAATTTTATTGGAAATGTTGAAGCTCGTGATATGTTAGATCACGTTGCAGATGTTATTGTAACGGATGGATTTACCGGAAATGTTGCGCTTAAAACGATCGAAGGGACAGCTGGTTCGATCTTTGCTATGTTAAAACAAACATTAACGTCATCTACTAAAAGTAAGCTAGCAGCAGGCATGTTGAAAAAAGATTTAAAAGCTTTGAAAACAAAGTTAGATTACTCGGAATATGGTGGTGCCGGTTTATTTGGACTGCAGGCACCAGTCATTAAAGCACATGGATCCTCTGATCAAAGAGCAATAGCTAACGCGATTAAGCAAGCACGCTATATGGCAGAAAACCAAATCGCAGAAACGATTCAGTCAACGATTGAGTCCTTACATGTAGCGAAGGGGGAAGATGAATGAAAAAAGTAGCTTTTATGTTTCCGGGACAAGGTTCTCAAGAAATAGGCATGGGGAATGAATTGTATCATACTTATCCAGAAGTGAAGCAATTATTTCAAGAAGCTGATGACTTATTGGAAATAAACTTAAGTCAAATTATAAGTAACGGACCAAAGGAACAATTAACCGCTACTGAATATGCGCAACCAGCTTTGCTATTATTAAGTACTGCAATACACGCGCTACTCTCAAAATATGGCGTTCAGCCAGTTAATCTGGTCGGACATAGTCTTGGGGAATATAGTGCGCTCGTTGCTTCAGGTGCGATTGCTTTTGATGAAGCACTTCCATTAGTAGCTAAACGGGGTCAGTTAATGGAGGAAGCTTTCCCGAAAGGACAAGGAACGATGGCAGCCGTATTAGGTCTAGATGGGCAAACTGTTCATCAATCATTAACCGAAGTAGAAGATGAAATAGTGGATATCGCTAATTTGAATTGTCCTGGTCAAGTTGTTATTTCGGGCTCTGTAAAAGGTGTGGAACGTGCTACTGAAATATTAAAGGCGCACGGAGCAAAGCGGGTATTACCTCTAAATGTTAGTGGTCCATTTCACTCTCGACTAATGCAAGCAGCCAATGAGTCATTTTCCGCTTATTTGGATAAAGTAACGATAAGAGATGCTAAAATACCAGTTTATGCTAACGTTTCTGCTCAACCAGTAAGAGACAAACAAGAAATAAAACAATTACTCGTAAAACAACTTTATTCTCCTGTGCGCTTTGAAGAATCCATTCAAAATATGATGAAGCATGAAGTTGATGCGTTTGTGGAAGTAGGAAATGGAAAAGTTTTAAGTGGACTTGTAAGGAAAATTGATCGGAAAACGAAAACATTCGCCGTTCAAGATGTCGCATCATTAAATGAATTTATTGCATGGTATAAGGAGGAGAAAATGTGATTCTAACTGGAAAAAATGCACTAGTTACAGGAGCTTCAAGAGGAATTGGTCGGGCTATAGCCCTTGAATTAGCGAAGCGAGGAGCAAATGTTGCTGTTAATTATGCAGGTAGTGAAGCAAAAGCAGAAGCCGTTGTAAGTGAAATTCAACAGCTTGGAAGACAAGCTTTTAAAATTAGAGCAAATGTAGCAGACGAATCCGAGGTAAAAGCGATGATAAAGGAAGTAGTTTCTCGTTTTGGTTCGTTGGACATTCTAGTGAATAATGCTGGAATAACGCGGGATAATTTGCTAATGAGGATGAAAGAAACGGAATTTGATGAAGTTATTAATACGAATTTGAAAGGTGTATTCATTTGTACGAAAGCAGTTACGAGACAAATGATGAAGCAGCGTGCAGGAAAAATTATTAACGTTGCCTCCATCGTTGGTGTGAGCGGAAACCCTGGTCAAGCAAATTATGTAGCTGCCAAAGCAGGAGTAATTGGGTTAACCAAGACAACTGCAAAAGAGTTAGCTACTAGGAATATTCATGTAAATGCGGTAGCACCAGGTTTTATTTCAACAGATATGACCGATGCTTTATCGGAAGAACAACATAAAGAAATGCTTGCATTGATTCCGTTGCAAAAACTAGGAGAGCCAGAAGATGTAGCGAAGGTTGTCCGATTCTTGGCAAGCGAAGATGCAGACTATATTACTGGTCAAACGATCCATATTGATGGTGGCATGGTAATGTAAGAACTTCTATACATAACTTGAAAGGGGGTGACTGGATATGGCAGATGTATTTGATCGTGTAAAAGCAATCATTGTCGATCGTCTTGATGTTGACGAGGCAAAAATAACAATGGAAGCTTCTTTTAAAGATGATTTAGAAGCAGATTCATTAGATGTTGTTGAACTTGTTATGGAACTAGAAGACGAATTTGACATGGAAATTGCTGATGAAGAAGCAGAAAAAATTAATACAGTAGGTGATGCTGTTAACTACATAAATAATTTACAAGGTTAACAGTTTAGCGAAAGAAAGTCTCGTCTAGCGAGACTTTCTCTATATTAAGATGTAAATAGAGGTGCCATTCATGAATGTTGACCAATTAGAAAAGCAATTAGGTGTTCGTTTTCACAATCCCTCACTAATCGTACAAGCATTTACTCATTCATCTTATGTGAATGAGCATCGTGATCAAGTATTTTCGGATAACGAAAGGCTCGAATTCTTAGGAGACGCTGTATTAGAGCTTGGCGTATCTCAATATTTATTTCGGACGAATGAAAAAATGCCTGAAGGGGAAATGACAAAGTTAAGAGCTGCAATTGTTTGTGAACCTTCTTTAGCCAGTTTTGCACGTGGCTTACGGTTTGGAGCGTATATCTTACTAGGTAAAGGAGAAGAGCAAACTGGTGGTCGTGACCGCGATGCCCTGCTGGCGGATGTTTTTGAAGCATTTTTAGGTGCGCTTTTTTTAGATCAAGGTTTTCATACAGCCATACAGTTTCTCGAAGACTATATATTTCCGAAAATAACAAATGGTGCTTTTTCGCATGCGATGGATTATAAGAGCCAATTACAAGAATTAATTCAACAAGTAAAACACCGTTCAGTTGAATATAAGATTGTCGAAGAACGAGGGCCATCTCATGACAAGGAATTTGTAGCTAAGGCTTTTATACAAGGTGAAGTATACGGATCAGGAATAGGGCGTACAAAGAAAGAAGCTGAACAGAGGGCAGCTAAAGCCGCTTTAGATAAATACAAACAATAGCAAAAGGCTGTATTACCTTTTACAGCCTTTTGCTATTGTTTTTCTACAGGTTTATTCAAAAAGTGCCCAAGGAAATGATATAATAAGTATTTATCGGCTCATTTTTACGTTTCTTGTTAGTGAAGCCTAGGTTATTGCTAGTCTTTATGACGAAATGTCGTTATTTTTTATACGATAACTCCGTTTTAAAGTGGAATACATAACTACCCTCTTTCCGCACCTTGTCTGTACATGCTTTTGGTTAGTTGTACAACTTTTGGAGCTATTTACCTACCATTTTTTGTTCTTATTTACGAGTATTTCGTAATTCCTCTATAAAGGCTTGCGTCTCAAGTGTACTAAGGTGCCCTTTTTGTTTAATTAAATCATACAGCGACTTTAGCTCTGTATATTTATTTAGATCGTAATCTTTTGCATCCATAATTGTACGATTGACAATGGAAAGGTGATCAGCAATCTCATCTAAAAGTATTTTTAAATTTTCCTGAGATGGTGTTTCTAAATTCATTATTTCAGCTCCTTTTATCTTCATATCACGGCAAAACTTCTTTTACTATAACATTTATGATAAAATATATGCGGTAAAATGCCAACTATTTTTTGTTTGTAGTTAGATATAGATAGATAATAAAAAAGTATAAATTTATTTGTAGGATTGGATATGAGGCTATATAACGATTGTTATCCATATTCTTTCAATCATTAGGAGAAATGTCAGGTGTATTTGAAAAAATTAGAAAGCGTCGGTTTTAAATCGTTTGCCAAACGAATAAGTGTTGATTTTGTTCCGGGAGTAACAGCTGTAGTTGGACCAAACGGGAGCGGAAAGAGCAATATTACAGATGCTATTCGTTGGGTTCTCGGAGAGCAATCAGCAAAATCGCTGCGCGGTTCGAAAATGGAAGATATTATATTTCAAGGTAGTGATACACGCAAACCGCTTAATGTTGCTGAAGTAACATTAGTTCTTGATAATCATGATCAACTTCTACCATTAGATTATGATGAAGTAAGTGTAACGAGACGTGTTTATCGCTCTGGTGATAGTGAGTACTATATTAATAACCAATCCTGTCGCTTAAAAGATATTGTTCATCTATTCATGGACTCAGGGCTTGGTAGGGAAGCTTTTTCGATTATTAGCCAAGGAAAAGTAGAAGAAATATTGAGTTCTAAGGCAGAAGAAAGAAGAACCATTTTTGAAGAAGCAGCAGGCGTTTTAAAATATAAACAACGAAAGAAAAAAGCAGAATACAAACTTGCGGAAACACAAGAAAACTTAAATCGTGTGGAAGATATTATTCATGAAATTGAACAGCAAATGGATCCTTTACGAGAGCAAGCAGAAACTGCTCATCAATATAAGGTGTTTAAAGAGCAATTAAAGGAGACTGAAATTACATACTTACTTGCTGAAATTGATCGCCTCCATACAGAATGGAAATCAATGTTAGCAGAATTAGAAAAGGTAAAAAATAAACAACATCATGTACAACAAACTTTGAAGCAAAAAGAGCAGCAGCAGGAACAAGAGCGTTTAGCTATTGTGCAAATGGATGAAAAATTAGAGCAATTACAAGCAGATTTATTAACAGCAACACAAACACTGGAAAAATATGAAGGGAAGAAGCAATTGTTTTTGGAACGTTCTAAACACTTTTCTGAAAACAAGGCAAAGCTAGATTCCCAGAAGAATCAAACTTCCGTACGAATAGGTCGTTTACACGATGTTTTTGTGCAAGAAAAGAAGAACTTAACAGCATTACAAACCGCCAAAAAAACAACTGCTGATACTGTGAAAGAGTTAGAGCAGAAGCTCAGATTAGGAAATGCAAATTTGACTCAAAAGATAGAAGATCGAAAGTCCGATTATATTGAGTGTTTAAATCAACAAGCTGCTAAACGTAATGAAAAACAAACGTTAGATGAGCGACTGCAGCAGTTAGCTGTAAAGACAGAAAAACAAGCAGAAAAGTTTGCCGGGTTAATTCACGAACGAGAGAAATTACAAGAAAAATGGAACACGCTTGCACCTGATGTGGACAAGCAAAAACAAGTATGTATGCAAAAAGAAAAGAATATTCATTCCACGAAAGAATTATTACAACAGGAACGTTATGCCTTTCAAGAAGCACAAACTAAACTATATCAAGGCTACCAATATATCGAAAAAGTAAAATCCAAAAAAGAAATGCTTGAGGAGATGAAGGAAGAATTTCAAGGTTTTTTCCAAGGTGTAAAGGCTGTACTAAAGGCTCGTAAAGAAAATAAACTTGCTAACATATATGGCGCAATTATTGAACTAATAGAAGTTCCTAAAGCGTATATTACAGCTATAGAAACCGTGCTTGGTGGGCAAGCGCAGCATATTGTTGTAAGAGATGAACAATCAGCTAGGCAGAGTATTTCCTGGTTAAAGCAAACAAATAATGGGAGAGCTACTTTTCTACCTCTTTCCTCCATTCAACAGCGGTTTATTCCTAATGAACTAAAAATTCAACTAGCTGAGCATGAGGGATATGTTGGTGTTGCAGGTGAACTTGTTCAAACCGAGGCTATGTATCGTAAAGCAATTAATCATTTAATGGGGCATGTTATTATAGCTAAAACTTTGAAGGATGCAAATGAATTAGCGGCGCTAGCTTCTAGACGGTATCGTATTGTAACTCTGGATGGAGATGTCGTTCATCCAGGAGGCTCCATGTCCGGTGGTGCCAAGAAGAAGACAAACCAATCGTTATTTACGCGTGAAAAAGAACTTGAAGAAATGGTTGAGAAGTTAGCTACTTTTAATAAGAAAGTGTTGGACTTTGAAAAAACTGTCCAAAATAAAAAGGCGAACATTCAACAATTGGAACAAAAGTTAAATGAAGAAGAATCAAGTGTACAAGTTGAGCAAAGCCAACTCCAGCAAATGCAAGAAAGTATGCACGAGTTAGAAATAAGGTTGCATGCTTTAAATGATCAATTGCAAATATATGATCAGGATAAACGACAACATTCCGAAGATCATGAGGGTGTAGCAAATCGAAAAGCGGAGTTAGAAAAAGAACTAAAGCAACTTGATGAACAAGCAAAAGAAATTGAACAGGAAATTAACGAGTTAAACAAACAACAGACAGAGTTAATCGAGAATAAAGAAAAGCTGCAAGAAGAATTGCACCAAAAGCAAGTTTTACTAGCGGAACAAGAAGAACGTGTTAAGAGCCAACGAGAAAAAACAAAACAAGTGCAAAATCAACTAACAGAGCTTCAACGCGAATATGATCAATATGTAGAAGAGTGGAATAATCTCATTGAATTTCAAGAAACCAAGGAAACAGAGGAAGACATCGATGATACAATTCGCCAACAGTCAGACGCGAAACAAGGAATAACAGCATCTTTACAAAAAATACGAGCAGAACGAGATACTAAATCAAAACAAATGCAAGCAAAAGAGCAGGAGCTTAAGCAAATTCATACTGAATTGGACGACCTTAGACGAGAATCAAATGAGAAAGAAGTGAAGTCTAATCGGATGGATGTAGAACTTGAGAATATGTTAAATCATTTACAAAATGAATATTTGATGACTTATGAAAAAGCGCGTCAATTCTACGTAAAAGCTCAAGATAAACAAGCTGCCCAAGCTGCTGTTACCCAATTAAAGCAACAAATTTATCAATTGGGAACAGTGAATATAGGAGCGATTGATGAGTATGAGCGCGTCTCTGAACGATACGATTTCCTCAAAGAACAACAGACAGATCTTGTAGATGCGAAGAAAACATTATATGAAGTAATTGGCGAAATGGACGAAGAAATGAAAGACCGTTTTGGTGAGACTTTTTCGCAGATTAAAGAAGCTTTTGCGAATGTTTTCAAGCAATTGTTTGGCGGTGGCCATGCTGAATTGAAATTAACAGACCCTAAAAATCTACTCGATACAGGTGTGGAAATTATTGCACAGCCACCAGGAAAGAAATTGCAGCATCTAGGTTTATTATCGGGTGGGGAGCGGGCGCTAACTGCAATTGCTTTGTTATTTGCAATTTTACATGTTCGTCCGGTTCCATTTTGTGTGCTTGATGAAGTAGAGGCAGCGTTAGATGAAGCAAATGTAACTAGATTTGCTAAATATGTGAAAATTTTTAGTGAAAAAACACAGTTTATTGTTATAACACACCGTAAAGGTACAATGGAGCAAGCAGATGTGCTATATGGTGTAACTATGCAAGAATCAGGTGTTTCACGTTTAGTATCTGTTCGCTTAGAAGAGACAGAACAATTAGTTGAACAATAGGAGGACTGAACAATGGGATTTATGGATAAGTTAAGAAACAAATTTCAACGAGGTCAAGAGGATGTAGAAGAAGTATCCGATAAGTACAAGGAGGGGATGAAAAAAAGTCGACAAACTTTTTCTGGAAAAATAAACGATTTGCTGGCTAAATATCGAAAAGTAGATGAAGATTTCTTCGAGGAGTTAGAAGAGGTACTAATTTCTGCAGATACCGGTGTATCTACTGTAATGGATCTAATTGATGAATTAAAAATGGAAGTAAAGCGTCAAAAGATGAAAGATACATCAGAAATGAAAGATGTTATCTCGGAAAAACTTGTAGAAATATATTATGGAGATGATGATCAGGAAATAGAGAGCCTTGCTATTCAGAAAGGTGAACTTTCCGTCATCTTAGTTGTCGGCGTAAATGGTGCAGGTAAAACTACTTCGATTGGAAAATTGGCCCACCAGCTTAAACAGGACGGAAAAAAAGTGATGCTTGCTGCTGGTGACACTTTTCGTGCTGGAGCAATTGAACAATTAGAAGTATGGGGAGAGCGAATAGGTGTGGATGTAGTAAAACAAACTGCTGGTAGCGATCCGGCAGCTGTGATTTTTGACGGGATCAAATCAGCAAAATCAAAGCAAGCTGACGTTCTCATTTGTGATACTGCGGGAAGGTTGCAAAACAAAGTGAACTTAATGAACGAATTAGCAAAAGTGAAGCGGGTCATCGCAAAAGAAATTCCAAACGCTCCGCATGAAGTGTTGCTCGTTTTAGATGCAACGACTGGTCAAAATGCTTTAAGCCAAGCAAAAGTCTTTGCTGAAGCGACAGATGTAACCGGGATTGTTTTAACGAAATTAGACGGTACAGCTAAAGGTGGAATTGTTTTAGCTATCCGAAATGAACTACAAATTCCAGTTAAATTTGTCGGTTTAGGAGAAGGAGTAAATGATTTACGCCCGTTTGATGCTCATGCATTTGTCTACGGTCTCTTCGCTGATTTATTAGAAAAAGAATAAAGTGACCTTTTAACCAGTGGAGGGTAATCTCCACTGGTTATTCATAACTTTAGAAAACTTAACTTACAACCATATGTTAATAGCAAAAGTCGGAGAATCTTACAACAGTTTTTATTAAAGGATAAAGGAAGTTTGCTTGACACATAAATTACATTCCGTTATTCTTATTTTGAAGTAGTGTCAAAAGAGTGTTTTCGTTTTTTCTTTATGCTATAGTACAGTAATCGTTTTAAGTATTATAGCCTAAGAAAATTTAAGGCTTTTGCTATAAAAATGGCAGAAAGCTAAATTTTGTTAATCCAAAGATGCGTACTCGTATTTTTTTACCAAAAGTGCGTATAAGAAGAGTTTTGGTATGAAAGAAGTCTTATAACAAAAACATACAACATTTAAATTAATTGATAAACAAAAAGAAGAGAGGTGTAACAACATGCTAGAAAAAACGACTAGAATGAACTATTTATTTGATTTTTATCAAGCATTACTTACACCCAAACAGCGTAACTATATGGAAATGTACTATTTAGAGGATTATTCTCTAGGTGAGATTTCAGAAGTATTTGATGTATCTAGGCAAGCTGTGTATGATAATATAAAGCGAACGGAACAAATGTTGGAATCATATGAACAAAAGCTTCACTTATATGAAAAATTTCAGCGGCGCTTTGAGCTGTTAAAGCGACTGGGTGAAATAATTTCTGACGATAATGACGCGCAACAGCTCGTGAATAAAATAAAAGAATTAGATTAGGGGGACACCTTCTATGGCATTTGAAGGATTAGCTGACCGCCTGCAAAGTACCATAAAGAAAATAACGGGTAAGGGTAAGGTAACGGAACAAGACGTAAAAGAAATGACAAGAGAAGTTCGTTTAGCTTTGCTAGAAGCAGACGTTAACTATAAAGTCGTTAAAGATTTAATTAAAAATATTAAAGAACGTGCGGTTGGTCAAGAAGTAATGGAAAGTTTAACACCTGGCCAACAGGTTATTAAAGTTGTCAAAGAAGAATTAACGGATTTAATGGGTGGAGAACAGAGTAAAATTGCTGTAGCTGATCGTGCTCCTACTGTCATTATGATGGTAGGGTTACAAGGTGCTGGGAAGACAACCACCTCTGGAAAGCTAGCAAACCTCTTACGAAAACAACATAATCGCAAACCATTACTCGTTGCTTGTGATGTTTATCGCCCTGCAGCGATTCAGCAATTGGAAACATTAGGACAACAACTTGACATGCCAGTATTTTCAATGGGGACAGATGCAAATCCTGTAGATATTGCAAAACAGGCAATGGTAAAAGCCAAGGAAGAGCATCATGATTATGTCATTATTGATACTGCTGGACGCTTGCATGTAGATGAAGAACTTATGGGAGAATTACAACAAATTAAAACCGAAGTCGATCCCCATGAAATTTATCTTGTAGTTGATTCGATGACCGGCCAGGATGCTGTGAACGTTGCAGAAAGCTTCAATGAACAGCTTGATATAACAGGTGTTGTGTTAACCAAATTGGATGGTGACACTCGTGGTGGGGCCGCTCTATCTATTAAAGCTGTTACGGACAAACCTATTAAATTTGCGGGTATGGGAGAGAAACTTGATGAATTAGAAGCATTTCACCCTGATCGCATGGCGTCTAGGATTTTAGGTATGGGAGACGTGCTATCTTTAATTGAAAAAGCTCAAACGAATGTAGATGAAAAGCAAGCGAAAGAACTGGAAGAGAAAATGCGCACGATGTCTTTTACATTGGATGACTTTTTAGAGCAAATGGGTCAAGTGAAAAATATGGGTCCATTAGAAGACCTAATGAATATGATTCCAGGTGCAAATAAAATGAAGGGTTTGAAAAATGCCCAATTTGATGAAAAACAACTCGCACATGTAGAAGCGATTATTCAATCTATGACCAAGAAAGAACGTCAAGACCCAAGCATTATGAATGCAAGTAGAAAAAAACGGGTAGCTAAAGGTTCAGGTACAAATGTTTCACAAGTGAATCGCTTGCTGAAGCAATTTGAAGAAATGAAAAAAATGATGAAGCAAATGACAAATATGCAAAAAGGAAAAAAAGGCAAAAAAGGAATGAAGCTGCCGTTTATGTAACAGCTTGAAGCAGATGCATTCAATTGATATGTTCTGCCTAATTAATTTACTCTGTAATGGGAAAACACTTTACAGACTTAAATTTTTCTGCTAGAATTTAAAAATGTGTTAAGTTTTTAAAGATGGAGGTGCAAGAAAATGGCAGTAAAGATTCGTTTGAAGCGTATGGGATCAAAAAGAAACCCTTTCTACCGTATCGTTGTAGCTGATTCAAGAGCGCCACGTGATGGTCGTTCTATCGAGCAAATTGGAACGTATAACCCTGTAGTTAATCCAGTTGAAGTTAAAATAGATGAAGATAAGGCACTTGACTGGATGTCTAAAGGTGCAAAACCTAGTGATACAGTTCGCAATCTATTCTCTAAAGAAGGCATCATGAAGAAATTTCACGAGCAAAAAAATCAAGTTGCAAAGTAGTGTGATAACATGAAAGCTCTTATTGAAACGATTGTTACATCACTTGTAGATCATCCTGAAGATATCGTTATTACTGAAACAGAAGAAGAAACGAAGATTGTATATCATCTTTCTGTTCATTCTGAAGATGTCGGTAAGGTGATCGGAAAAAATGGTCGAATTGCAAAGGCTCTTCGAACGGTTGTTTATGCAGCGAAGACAAATAGTACTAAACGTGTGTATTTAGATATTATGTAAAAGGGAAAGGGATTAAAACCCTTTCCCTTTTTGCCACGTTAATGCTAATATAATAATGGGGCAGTATGCAGATTGAAGTGGAAAAGGTAATAGAGGAATTAAAGCATGTAAATGTATGAACAAGGGTGTTTAAAACAAGGTAAAGAGCATATAATTATTGCTATGCTCTGCTGAGACGTTCTGAGAGTGAGGCGAGCCATATGCAAATAATAAAAAAGGTACAGATTAAACAAGTTTTAACGGAAGATAGTAAACAGAAAATGCAGGCAAATTTCCATGATCATAAAATGCGACTTGAGCAAGAGTGTCAACAGTTGTTGTTTGAACAGCGTAAACTACTAAATAAATCTACTTACTCCAAGCATGAACTCGAACAACGGTTTCAACAGGAAATTAATAATCGGAAAGAAAAAATAAAACTGGTTGAGTTTAAAATGGAACAACTGGATATGCTTGAAATAGGTAGTGAAATTGTTGAAAAAGAGGTTGAAGCTCTTGTTGAGGTTACAGAAGGATCCAATTGGCATGAGATAATGAAAGAACAAGCAATTGTTATAAAAGATAATATGGTGATACGGATAGATGAATAGCAGGTGATTAAATGGCAGAGAAGATGTTTACAGTAGGAAAAATCATAAATACACATGGCATTAAAGGAGAAGTCAAAGTGTTACGTATAACCGACTTTGATGATCGATTTGAAGTTGGTAAGCGCGTTTACGTGGTAAATGATGGACATGCCCCTTTACTAGTTACTATAACCAGTCATCGCGTGCATAAGGGTTTCGATCTGTTGCAGTTTGAAGGTTATGAAAACGTGAATGATATTATTCATTTTAAAGGCTGTGAGCTAAAAATCCCTGAATCGGATCAGACGGAATTAAATGAGCATGAATACTATTATCATGAAATAATTGGCTGTACTGTTATAACAGAAACAGGAGAAGAATTAGGAATAATTAAGGAGATTTTATCACCTGGTGCGAATGACGTATGGGTCACTAGAAAAAAAAGCGGCAAAGATATACTCATCCCGTATATTGAAGATGTTGTTTTGGAAGTTGATGTCAAAGCAAAGAAAGTCATCATTTCTCCAATGGAAGGGTTGTTGGAATAAATGATGCATATAGATATATTGACACTCTTTCCAGAAATGTTTACAGGTGTGATAGAATCATCCATATTAAAAAAAGCACAGGATAAGAATAAGTTTACTTATCAACTAGTTAATTTTCGTGAATATGCTCAAAACAAGCATCAGAAAGTCGATGATTATCCGTATGGTGGAGGAGCGGGAATGGTGTTAACTCCCCAGCCTATTTTTGATGCGGTAGAAGCAGTAAAAAAAGAACGTTCTTCTAAGCCACGTGTTATTTTAATGTGCCCACAAGGAGAAACATTTACCCAAAAAAAAGCAGAAGAACTTGTACAAGAGGATCATCTTATTTTTATTTGTGGGCACTATGAAGGATTTGATGAACGTATACGTACACATTTAGTAAATGATGAAATATCCATAGGGGATTACGTTTTAACAGGTGGAGAGCTAGGTGCTATGGTAGTAATGGATAGTGTTATTCGCCTACTTCCTAAT
The DNA here is from genome assembly GCF_900129865.1 of Virgibacillus chiguensis. Taxonomy (GTDB): domain Bacteria; phylum Bacillota; class Bacilli; order Bacillales; family Amphibacillaceae; genus Virgibacillus; species Virgibacillus chiguensis. The sequence continues at coordinate 120,898 of NZ_FQXD01000002.1, read as the reverse complement.
GTACTTGGGAATGAAGCTTCAGCACCTCAGGATTCGTTTTCATCAGGTTTATTAGAACACCCTCATTATACGAGACCAGCAGAATTTCGTGGAATGAAAGTTCCAGAAGTTTTGTTGTCTGGTGATCACGGTAAAATTGCGGCATGGAGAAAAGAACAGTCGCTCAAGAGAACGTATGAACGGAGAAAAGATCTGTTAAATAATTCAAAGTTGACAATAGATGAAAAAAGCATTGTAAAAGACTAAATACGATATTGGCAAAAGTAGTTGCAGTTCTTTGAAGTATATGGTATATTAGAACCTGTGTTTAAAGTAATATATGTTTTAAACACTATCAACGATGTTCCGCTGCCATTTAAAAGGCATGAGCATTGGTTTGGAAGGAGTGAAACAGGATGCAAAAATTAATTGAAGATATTACAAAAGATCAATTACGCACAGATCATCCTGAATTTCGCGCTGGGGATACTGTAAAAGTACACGTTAAAGTTGTCGAAGGTTCCCGAGAACGTATTCAGGTATTTGAAGGTGTTGTAATTAAACGTCAAAACGGCGGGATTAGTGAAACATTTACAGTGAGAAAATTATCTTACGGTATCGGTGTGGAACGTACATTCCCATTACATTCTCCACGGATTGATAAAATCGAAGTAAGCCGTCGTGGTATTGTTCGTCGTGCGAAACTTTACTATTTGCGTAATTTACGTGGAAAAGCGGCTCGCATTAAAGAGCGTCGTTAATGAAATACATGACAAAATAGAGTGTTTAAGAAAAGGGGCTTGGCAATTATGCATAAGCTCCTTTTTTATACTACAGGAAAGTATCGGGTTAAAATCTCTTCTAACCTGAAAGGCTACATAATTGCTAAGTTACACTTACATATGAATGGCCGTTGTAATTTATATTCTTGCCTCATTTTAAAAAAGTGTATTTTGAAATGGAGGTTTGTTCTTTGACTGAAAAATCAAATAGAAAAAAGTATCGCGAAGAGTGGTTAGGATGGGGAAAAACAATTTTAATTGCTCTTGGCTTGGCATTTATCATTCGTACATTTTTGTTTGCGCCTATTGTGGTGGAAGGTCCATCTATGCTCCCAACATTACATAATGGCGATCAAATGATGGTAAATAAAATCATTTATGACCTGAAAGACCCAAAACGTTTTGATATTGTTGTATTTCATGCTTCTAGTGAAAAAGATTTTATTAAACGTGTTATCGGTTTACCTGGAGACCATGTTGAAGTTAGAAATAATATATTGTACATTAATGGAAAAGAAATAGAACAGAACTTTTTAAACGGCCAAGCGAATAAAACTCAAGCAAAAGTATATACAAACAATTTTACCTTGGAAGACCTTCCGGGCAGTTATCGTAAAATACCTGAAGATTACGTCCTTGTTTTAGGCGATAATCGAGAGAATTCAATGGATAGCCGTTCCCTAGGGCTTATACCAATGGATCAGATTGTTGGCAAGACAAATTTCATTTATTGGCCGTTCGAGCGTATGCAACTAATTGGAAAGTAGGGTTAAGTAATGACAATACAATGGTTTCCTGGCCATATGGCAAAAGCAAAGCGTGAAGTAGAGGAAAAACTGAAGCTCGTTGATTTTGTTATCGAACTAGTAGATGCTAGAGCTCCTCTATCTTCTCAGAATCCCATGTTGCAGCAAGTAATTCAGCAAAAGCCAAAAATGGTTGTAATGATGAAAAAAGACTTAGCTGATCAACAAATTACGGAACAATGGATAAAATACTTTGAACATCATCAGATCTCAGCCATTGCTATTAACGTAAATGAACGGCATGATATACAAGCTGTTATACGGTTGGCAAAAGAGCATGCTAAGATGAAAATGGAAAAACTACGTTCTAAAGGTATACAGCCTCGAGCTCCTCGTGCTATCATTGTTGGCATACCAAACGTTGGTAAATCGACATTAATTAATCGCTTGGCAAATAAAAAAATAGCTAAAACGGGAAATAAGCCAGGGGTGACAAAACAGCAACAATGGATAAAAGTGAAATCTGATTTTGAACTTTTAGATACACCTGGGATATTATGGCCGAAGTTTGAAGATCAAGAAGTTGGGCTTCGGTTAGCTGCAATTGGTACTATTAAAGATCAATTACTTTCATTGCAAGATATCGTTGCCTTTGTTATTCAATATATGCAACAATATTACCCAGAAAACTTAAAACAACGTTATAATTTGGAAAATACGCTAGAGGATATGTGGGATATATTCAACTATATCGGTAAGCAGCGTGGAGCGCTTGAAAGCGGAGGGAAAGTTAATTTTGCAAAAGTGTCTGATATCGTAATTCAAGATTTACGTTCAGGTAAACTTGGTAAAATTTCTTTGGAAACACCTGAAATCGAATCAACTTAAAACAGTGTGAGCAGCTTGAAATTAAAAGTATGATTCACTTTTAACTGTCATGAAGGCTTACTGGATTAACGTAAAGGTTTGTCAATTAACGAAGAAATACGCATAGCATAATAAGATACACTATTGTAAGACATGCATCTTCGGATGGGTGTCTTGTTATTTCATTTGGAAATTTTAACGCAGAACTAGTGTTAGAAAACTTGTCTTATCGTCAAGTTGTTATGGCGTAAGCCTTCATTTTTCTTATACTATAAACCAAAACATCTTATGATTTTCTATAGTATAAAAAGTTTAATCACTAGCCGATTTTTCTAAAAATGAATAGAAGAGAAACATTCATTTCATATTTTTATTATTTAGTCGATAGTAAAAAGGTAGGGGTAATATGAAGAAAATATCTATTAGAGAACTGAATTGCTTGTTTGATGCAGATGAATTGGACGAGAAACAAATTGAATATTTGCGATTGGATGAAAGAAAAGGCGTGCAACAATTAATTCATAAATATGATAAACAACAGCTTAAATTTCAAGCGCTACAAGAACGTTATGTGGAAATGACGATATTTGAACGCTGGCACTATAAACAAGGAATAAAATATATAGCTGGAGTTGACGAAGCTGGAAGAGGCCCCTTAGCTGGGCCTGTTGTAGCAGCTGCAGTAATCTTACCATCCAATTTTAAATTATTAGGACTAGATGATTCCAAACGGTTAACGGAGTCAAAACGAAATGAATTTTTTTATTACATAAAAGAACATGCAATTAGTTATGGAATTTCTATAGTTGATAGTAAAATAATAGATCAAATTAATGTATTAGAGGCAACAAAACTAGCTATGGCCGAAGCTATTGAAAAATTAGACCCTGTCCCTGAACATATATTAATTGATGCTGTAGAATTGCAAAAAATAACAATTTCAAGTGAAGCAATTACAAAAGGTGACGCCAAAAGCATCTCAATTGCAGCAGCTAGTGTACTGGCAAAAGTGACAAGGGATAATTATATGAAGGAATTACATCTTCAATTCCCTATGTATGAATTTGCTTTTAATATGGGGTATGGGACAGCAGAGCATGTGAAAAAAATACATCAATATGGTGTTTGTCCACAGCACCGCCGCTCATTCACACCAGTTAAAAAAATGATCAATTAGGAAAGAGGGAAGTATTGTGCGCATCCATCAGTTGAAAGAAATATTACAACTAAATAAGTTAAAAATTCCCTCACAACAACTCAAAAAAGGTCAAATTATTCAAGGACAGGTTATTAAAATATACCCCGAAAATAAGGTGCAAATACAATTAGGTGGCTTGCGACTGGTAGCTCAGTTACAAGCTTCTTTAACAACTGGAAAGTATTATTATTTTCAAGTTATGCAAGCTGATGAATTGTTAAAATTAAAGGCATTAGGTAATGAAGCATTGAATGCGAATCAATTGTTACAGCAACTTTCTTTAAAAATGGCAACGAACCAAGCGGAGCTTGTGCAGCAATTAACGAAGGAACAAATATCTTTTAATAGAGAGCAATTGCAACAAGCTTTTGAATATATGTCACAATATAAAGATAAGCAAGTTCAAGTTTTTATGCCTATAATGAAAGAGTTAATAGCGAATGAATGGCCAATAACTGAACAAACTACGAAAGCTCTTCACATGCAAAAAAATTATCCTTTCGCTACTCAATTGCAAAAACTTTTGCATATGCTACCGAAGGATTCGAATTTTTCAATGCTGCGAGGCCATTTAAGCGATCTTTTACAACCAACTGCTGAAAATATTGCAAATAGCCAAAATCAAATGGGTAAGCTACTATCTTTACGAAATAAACAAGTGTTTTCCCTCATCCAGTCGTTATTAGATGGTCAAGACCTTTATTCTTCCAACACAATAAATAATTTAAAGCATTATATAACTAATAATCAATGGTTTATACAAAATGCTGACCAAATATTAAAAAAATGGGAAAGCAAACTTCTATTAACTGCGGCTAATCAATATATGTTTTCAGATGATGAAGTCTCACAGTTAAAACAAGATGTAACAAAAGTTTTTCCGACAATATTCGCCAAAAACGTAGGTAACGGAGGTGATTTTGGCGGTTTACTCGTTCAGTTACGTGCATTGCAAAAGTCACAGACATATGAACAATTAGAGCAAATTATTACGTTTTCACAAAAATTTTTATTAACAGAGCCAAAGGAGCAATTTTTGCAATTGACAAAACGGTTTTTGCAACTTTCTGGTATATCACATGAAAATTTGTTGGTTAAAGGAGAATCTCCGCCAACTACGATTAAAAGTCAATTGATTTCCATGTTACAGCAAACAAAAGGTGGGTTGGGGGAACAACTACAGCAAGTGCTTCACCATTTACATGCTGTGCAATTATCCTCTGTGCAAGATTTCGATAATGGCTTTTTGCAAGCATACCTACAAATACCAGCCTTAAAGTTAGGATTAACAAATGATATGGAAATAAAGTTCGAAGGAAAGAAAACAGAAACAAATAAGTTAGATCCAAATCATTGTCGAATTGTGTTCTATTTGGAATTAACAAATATAAAAGAAACTGTGGTAGATATGCATGTACAAAACCGAAATATTAGCATTCATGTTTTCAATGATCATATCCAATCGCGAACACTTCCAATGCAATTTCAGCCTTTATTAAAGAAAGGGTTAAAGGAAATGAATTATCATCTATCTTCTATTTCATTCTTTGCTTTACATCAAGGAAAGAAAGCAAAAAAAGTTGCATTTAATGCTCAGAGTTATCAAGGGGTGGATTATCGAATATGAATTTAAAACAAAGGAAAGTAGCAGCACTGCGCTATCATGAAGCACATCACACTGCTCCTGTCGTTACTGCTTCGGGTAGAGGTAAACTGGCAGATGAAATCATTGAAACAGCAAAGGAAAATAATATTCCAATTTTAGAAGATGCTTCTTTAGTAGAGTTGTTAGGTCAATTAAACATAAATGAAACGATTCCAGAAGAGCTTTATGAAGTAGTAGCTGAAGTATTTGCATTTATCTATCGTACAGATCAGCAAATGTAACATAAAGCATGTTTAAAGGCTATTATACGTGACTATTGTATGAATTCAATGGTCTTTTCATAGTAAAAGATATATATGTAGAAAAAATGTGGCGTAGCGAAATATGTTGAGATGTGCGGTAATTCTTGTTAATTGAAGCGTTTTTTTATACAATGGATATGCAGTGAAATTTGATGGGAGGATATAGGATGAACATTCATGAGTATCAAGGCAAAGAGATTTTGCGACAATACGGCGTTAAAGTCCCTAATGGAAAAGTTGCCTATGCAGTTGAAGAAGCTGTAGAAGCTGCAAAACAATTAGGAAGCGATGTCACAGTAGTGAAAGCACAAATTCACGCTGGCGGACGTGGTAAAGCCGGCGGGGTAAAAATAGCTAAAAATGTCGATGAAGTGCGTACATATGCCGACGAAATTCTTGGCAAAACGTTAGTAACGCATCAAACAGGACCACAGGGGCAAGAAGTGAAACGTTTATTGATTGAAGAGGGCTGTGATATTCAAAAAGAATATTACATTGGCTTAGTACTGGATCGCGCTACTTCTCGTGTCGTTATGATGGCATCTGAAGAAGGTGGTACAGAAATTGAGGAAGTAGCTGCTGCTACACCTGAGAAGATATTTAAAGAAGTTATTGATCCTGTTGTTGGTTTAACAGGTTTTCAAGCACGTAGATTAGCTTTCAATATTAATATTCCACATGATTTGTTAGGTAAAGCTGTCAAATTCATGATTGGTTTATATACAGCATTTGTCGAAAAAGACTGTTCCATTGCTGAAATTAATCCGTTAGTAACAACTGGTGATGGGGAAGTCTTAGCCTTAGATGCAAAATTAAATTTTGATGACAACGCTTTATTCCGTCAAAAGGACATTATGAATTTACGTGATTTTGATGAAGAGGATGAGAAAGAAATTGAAGCGTCCAAGTACGATTTAAGCTATATTTCATTGGACGGGAATATAGGTTGCATGGTAAATGGTGCTGGACTTGCTATGTCTACCATGGATATTATTAAGCACTATGGCGGAGAACCCGCTAATTTCCTTGACGTTGGAGGCGGCGCTACGGCTGAAAAAGTAACGGAAGCTTTCAAAATTATTCTATCTGATAAGAATGTAAAAGGTATCTTCGTTAATATATTTGGTGGCATTATGAAGTGTGATGTAATTGCTGAAGGAGTTGTAGAAGCAACCAAGCAAGTAGGGCTAGAAATTCCGTTGGTTGTTCGCCTAGAAGGAACAAACGTTGCTAGAGGGAAGGAAATCCTGGAAGCTTCAGAATTGAATATTACCTCTGCTAATTCGATGGCTGACGGTGCTCAAAAAATAGTCTCCATGGTAAAGTAAACTTCGTAAAATGACGTTAAAATGTTTGAAAGGACGGACGAAAATGAGTGTATACGTTAATAAAGATACAAAAGTAATTGTCCAAGGGATAACCGGTGGCACAGCTAAATTTCATACGAAACAAATGCTTGAATACGGCACAAAAATTGTTGGTGGAGTCACTCCGAAAAAAGGTGGTACAGAGGTAGAAGGTGTACCTGTTTTTAATACAGTATTAGAGGCTGTACAAGCAACAGGTGCTACAGCTTCCGTCATTTATGTACCGGCCCCGTTTGCGGCGGATGCCATTCTAGAAGCTGTTGACGCTGAATTAGATTTGGTTATTTGTATAACGGAGCATATTCCGGTAATGGATATGGTAAAAGTAAAACGTTATATGGAAGGAAAGAATACAAGGCTCGTAGGACCAAACTGTCCAGGGGTTATTACTGCTGATGAAAGTAAAATTGGTATTATGCCTGGTTATATTCATAAAAAAGGTCATATTGGCGTCGTCTCTCGTTCAGGAACATTAACATATGAAGCGGTTCATCAATTATCAGAAGCTGGATATGGTCAAACTACCGCTGTTGGTATTGGTGGCGATCCTGTGAATGGAACGAATTTCATTGACGTGTTAGAAGCATTTAATAATGATCCAGAAACGTATGCTGTTATGATGATTGGAGAGATAGGCGGTACAGCAGAAGAAGAAGCTGCTGAATGGGTGAAAGCAAATATGAAGAAACCTGTAGTTGGTTTTATTGGAGGTGCTACAGCTCCTCCAGGAAAAAGAATGGGGCATGCTGGCGCTATTATTTCAGGTGGAAAAGGAACAGCCGAGGAAAAAATTCGCATTATGAATGAATGTGGAATTAAAGTTGCTGAAACGCCAGCAGTTATGGGTGAAACAATGATAGGTGTTCTTGAAGAAAAAGGATTAAAAGAGAAGTGTAAAACACATTAAGGTTTCCTAAAAAAGTTTGACGTTCATTTGTATTTTTAGTTTAATATTAAATCTAAAAACGTAGGTTATAAGTTACGATAGAAATATCTGTACGCAATGGAGGAGCCTAGTTAAAAAATCATAGGCTCCTCTTTACTTATCTTCTATTGAAATACTAATGAATTGTTTTATCACTAACGCAGGGAAATAAGCCCAACTACAAATATCGATGTGTCATTGAAAGTTCATTTTTTAAACAATCCCTCTGAAAGGAAGTGGAATATGACGAATGAAATTCGTTTTCGTTTTATTCATTTAAGTCGTTGTAGGGGAGTGACTAGAAGGAGTATTCAAAGAATTATCAAGCTAGATCGTTTTCTTCTACAACTATATCAAATGACCCCGAGTCAAATTAGCCACACTTTTTCTCTCCCATTAAAAAACGCTACAACCTTATATCAAGACCTTCATAATCAAGCACGTCTAAAACAGCTGCAATTGGAAATGAAAAATCACCATATAATTACTATCCTTGACAAACGATTTCCATCTATGTTAAAAGCTATTCATGACCCACCTCTTGTCTTATATGGCAAAGGTAATGTGGATTTATTAAATGATGCCCCATCTTTAAGTGTAATTGGTTCGAGGGATCCTTCAAGGGAGGCAAAGAGAAAAACAGCTTTTATAATCGAGCCTTTACTCCATAAAAATTGGTTAATAGTAAGTGGACTAGCAAGAGGGGTAGATCAATATGCACATGAAAAGACACTTATATTAAATGGGAAAACAATAGCTGTATTAGGAGGTGGCTTTGAGCATCTCTATCCTAAAGAAAATCAATCATTATATCAAGAAATTGTTCATAAAGGTCTTGTGCTATCTGAATATACGCCAACAACCCCACCTGCAAAGCATCATTTTCCTGAACGAAACCGAATTATTAGTGGATTGAGCTTTGGTACATTGGTAATTGAAGCGAAAAAAAGAAGTGGGACTATGATTACGGTAGATCAAGCATTAGAACAAGGGAGAGAAGTGTTTGCGGTTCCTGGTTCTATATTTACAGAGCAAACAGAGGGCTGTCATCAATTGATTCGAGATGGTGCCCAAATGGTTACAAATGCCAAAGACATTCTTGAAGAATGGCAAGTCCACGCGATGGGTGGGAAAGGACTACTAACCAGTACGCATGTTTATGAAAAAAGTAATTAATGTCTATGAGAATGATAAATTTTAGAACGGTTATTTCAGAACATGTTTGACAAATGCAATGTATATATTTACTATTAGTGAAGATTTGTAAATAGTATTAAAGGATAATTTGTAGGTTTATTTTAGTGAACAAACAATAATGAAAATAAAGAAAGACATGGTTGCCAGAAAGGAGTTCTGGTCGGGTGTGAAGCTTGTTCTTGAACACCCTTAATTTGGGAGGAAATCATATGTCAGATTATCTAGTGATCGTTGAGTCGCCTGCGAAGGCGAAGACGATTGAACGTTATTTAGGAAAAAAATATAAAGTAAAGGCCTCGATGGGGCATGTAAGAGATTTACCAAAAAGTCAAATGGGTGTAGATGCAGAAAATAATTTTACTCCAAAGTATATTACTATACGCGGAAAGGGCGATGTGGTTAAGGATTTAAAATCTGCAGCTAAAAAGGCCAAAAAAATATATCTCGCAGCGGACCCTGACAGGGAAGGGGAAGCAATAGCGTGGCATTTAGCTCATATTTTAAACATTGATGAGCAATCAGAATGCAGGGTTGTATTTAACGAAATTACCAAAGACGCGATTAAAGAGTCGTTTAAGCATCCTAGATCTATAAACATGAATTTGGTTGACGCGCAACAAGCAAGAAGGATACTTGATCGATTGGTAGGGTACAATATTAGCCCACTCCTATGGAAAAAAGTCAAAAAAGGTTTAAGTGCTGGGCGCGTGCAATCTGTTGCAGTGAAATTAATCATTGATCGAGAAAAAGAAATTGAAAGCTTTATCCCTGAAGAATATTGGTCCATTGATGCGCAGTTTTTAAAAGAAAGTGAATTATTTGAAGGGTCCTTTTACGGGATAAACGGAAAAAAAGTAGCATTAAAAACGGAGGCAGATGTAAGAGAAATTAAACAGTTGCTTCAAGGTGATCAGTTTACTGTAGATAAAGTAAACAAAAAAGAACGTAGACGGAATCCAGCTCAACCATTTACTACTTCTTCCTTACAACAGGAAGCTGCTAGAAAGCTGAATTTTAAAGCAAAGAAAACAATGATGGTTGCTCAGCAACTTTATGAAGGAATCGACCTCGGTCGTCAAGCAGGAGGCATAACTGGACTAATTACGTATATGCGTACAGATTCAACAAGAATATCTGAAACGGCAAAAAATGAAGCGAACTCATATATTCATGAACAATATGGAGAAGAGTACTTAGGTACAAATAAACAAAAGAAACAATCAGAGTCTGCGCAAGATGCTCATGAAGCTATTCGCCCGACTTCTGTGTTAAGAGAGCCTAATTCACTTAAAGCTATCCTATCAAGAGATCAACTTCGATTATATAAATTAATTTGGGAACGGTTTTTGGCTAGTCAGATGGCTGCTGCGGTCATGGACACGATGACTGTTCATTTATTAAATAATCATGTCGAGTTCCGAGCTACAGGCTCAAAGATAAAATTTAAAGGTTTTATGAAAGTGTATGTGGAAGGAAGAGATGATCAGAAAAAAGATGAAAACAAACTCCTTCCTGCGTTATCTGAAGGTATGAAAGTTAAGGCACAGGAAATAAAACCGAATCAACATTTTACGCAGCCACCACCAAGGTATACAGAGGCGAGATTAGTAAAAACGATGGAGGAACTAGGAATTGGTCGTCCTTCTACTTATGCACCTACTTTGGATACGATTCAAAGACGCGGTTATGTAAGTATTGATAATAAGCGATTTGTACCTACTGAATTAGGTACGATTGTTTTAGAATTAGTTGAAGAATTCTTCCCTAAAATTATTGATGTAGATTTTACTGCAAAAATGGAAAACGATTTAGATGCTATTGAAGAAGGAAGCATAGAATGGGTAAAGATCATTGATCAATTCTATCAAGATTTTGAGAAGCGCTTGAAGAAGGCTGAACAGGAAATGGAAAAAGTAGAAATAAAAGATGAACCAGCGGGAATTGATTGTGAAAAATGTGGTCATGAGATGGTTTATAAAATGGGGAGATATGGGAAATTCTTGGCTTGTTCGAACTTTCCAGAATGTCGAAATACGAAACCGATTTTAAAGAAAATTGGTGTTGATTGTCCAAAATGTAAAACAGGGGAAATAGTTGAAAGAAAATCAAAGAAACGTCGTACCTTTTATGGATGTGACCAATATCCGGAATGTGACTTCGTTTCGTGGGATAAACCTATTTCTAGACCATGTCCTAAATGCGAGGCATTACTAGTGGAGAAAAAAGCGAAAAAGGGGACACAAATTCAATGTACGAACTGTGAATATAAAGAAGAGCCTCAAACGTAACTGTTCAACTAAGTTGAACAGTTTCTTTTCATATTATAGGTTAAGGATTTATCCAGAATATAAGGTGCTAAGCACCCCTAACTCTTGGAAGATGTGAGTTGAATCATTCTATCTCTTAAAATGAAGATCTGTTATTTTTGTCACAATTATTTAACAATGATACTGTTTGAACCTTCTAAAAAAAGGATATATACTATATGAGAGTGATATTGTCAGCTATTTGCCTGTTCCTAAAAGCTTAGTTATAATAGATTTGCTGGATTTGTTAAAATATAAACATAATTAATTGACTAATCTCCACAAAACAGATATAATTACGCCTTGGTAAGGCAATGTACTTGACGGCATTGTTCTTACTTTTTATTCTGGATCAGACAAATGGTTTAGTGGCAATTAGCTAGCGTAATAAACACCCAATGATGGAAGATTCATTTCATACAAAATGGCCAGATGAAAAGGCAATTCTAACTATGAGAGTGGTTGTTTCTGAATTTTGTTACAATTTAGTTAAATTTATTGCTTAATGTGATTTTCTGTGTTATGCTATATTCGCTGCTTAATGGGGTGAAAATTTGAATAATTTCAGACAATATTGGCAATCCTTTAAAGAGTACTTACAAATAGAGAAAAATGCCTCTCCGTATACGATTAAATATTACATGCAAGATCTAGAAGTGTTTTTTTCTTTTTTGCATACGGAAAGGTTAACAAGATTTTGTGATGTGGACGAACGGATTGTTCGTGTGTTTTTAAATACCCTATATGATCAGCGACTAAGCAGGAAATCTGTTTCCCGGAAGATATCAGCGTTGCGAACGTTTTATAAATATTTAGAACGAGAAGATGTGGTAGATGTGAATCCATTTTCAGCTATTCGTTTACCTAAAACGGAAAGCAAGATTCCGGGATTCTTGTATGAGAAAGAGTTAGAGAAGCTATTTGAAGTAAGTAATTTAACCCAACCTTTAGGCCAGCGAAACCAAGCCTTAATAGAATTGCTTTATGCTACGGGGATAAGGGTAAGTGAGTGTAGACAGTTGATTTTAGATAACATTGATTTCTATATTGGAACAGTGTTTGTGCAAGGAAAAGGCAGAAAAGAACGTTACATTCCGTATGGCAAATTTGCTAAAATTGCTTTGGAAACATACATACAGGATGGAAGAAAAGCGTTGCTTGCAAAATCCGGTCAACAAACAAACGCATTATTTCTCAATAATCGTGGATTACCTTTAACGGATAGAGGAATTCGTGACATAATGAACAAAATGGTGAAAAATGCAGCTTTAACTGTACATGTGCATCCACACAAACTGCGACACACATTTGCTACTCATCTCTTAAATGAAGGTGCTGATTTACGCAGCGTACAAGAATTATTAGGTCATGAAAATTTGTCAACAACTCAAATTTATACGCATGTGACAAAAGATCATTTGCGACGTGTATATATGAGAAGTCACCCGAGAGCAAATGATTAACATTAAATAAAGAGGTGAGCTTACATGACCAATGAAATGCATGCTACCACTATTTTTGCCATCCACCATAAAGGACAATGTGCGATGAGTGGGGACGGTCAAGTAACGATGGGAAATGCAGTAGTTATGAAACATAAAGCAAAGAAAGTTCGTACACTATTTAAAGGGCAGGTATTAGCTGGATTTGCCGGTTCTGTAGCTGACGCGTTTACTCTTTTCGAAAAGTTTGAAGCGAAATTAGAAACATATAATGGCAACTTGCCTAGAGCGGCTGTTGAGCTTGCAAAGGAATGGCGAAGCGACAGAGTGCTAAGAAAACTGGAAGCTTTGTTAATTGTCATGGATAAGGAGCATATGTTTTTAGTCTCTGGTACTGGAGAAGTTATAGAGCCTGATGACGGAATTTTAGCTATCGGATCTGGTGGGAATTATGCTCTTAGCGCTGGTAGAGCTCTAGCGAGATACTCTAAAGAATTATCTGCTAAAGAGATTGCGAAAGCATCCTTGGAAATTGCTGGAGAATTATGTGTGTATACGAACAACCATATCACACTTGAGGTATTGGAGTAAAAGGAGGCCTTTAGGAAATGGGGATGAACTACACTCCTAAACAAATTGTGGGACAATTAGATAAATATATTATTGGCCAGAAAAGTGCAAAGCGATCTGTAGCTGTTGCATTGCGTAATAGATATAGGCGCATGCAGTTAGATGAAGGTCTAAAAGAAGAAGTGGTTCCGAAGAATATTTTAATGATTGGCCCAACCGGAGTAGGAAAAACAGAAATAGCTCGAAGGCTAGCTAAGCTGGTAGGTGCACCATTTGTAAAAGTGGAGGCGACGAAGTTTACGGAAGTAGGCTATGTAGGTCGAGATGTTGAATCCATGATTCGAGATTTAGTTGAAATGGCATTGCGGACTGTGAAAGAGGAAAAAATGAAACAAGTGAAAGAAAAAGCGGAAGAAGAAGCAAATAAATTACTTGTCAAACTTTTAGTTCCTCAGTCTAAAGCAGCCAACGAAACAAAAAACCCTTTTGAAATGTTATTTTCTTCACAGGCTAATAGCGAAGAAGGCGCTGAAGAATCTGCGAAAAATGATGAGATTCGAAATAAACGGAAGCGTGTAGAACAACAATTAGCATCTGGTGAGTTAGAAGATAAAGTAGTAACTGTTGAAATAGAAGAGCAAACGCCATCTATGTTTGACATGTTACAAGGTTCTGGAATGGAACATATGGGCATGAATATGCAAGATGCGCTTGGACAATTTATGCCAAAGAAAAAGAAAAAGCGAAAATTGTTAGTGTCTGAAGCAAGGAAAGTGTTAACGCAGCAAGAAGCGAGTAAACTTGTAGATATGGAAGAAGCAGCACAAGAAGCCATTTTACGAGCAGAGCAATCGGGGATTGTGTTTATTGATGAAATAGATAAAGTAGCTGGTAAAGATGAACAAAGTGCTAACGTATCTCGCGAAGGTGTTCAACGCGATATATTGCCAATTATTGAAGGATCTACAGTTGTCACAAAGCATGGACCAGTAAAAACAGACCATATGTTATTTATTGCCGCTGGCGCATTTCATATGTCAAAACCATCTGATCTAATTCCTGAATTACAAGGAAGATTTCCAATTAGGGTAGAATTAGAGAAACTATCAACAGATGATTTTAAGCGAATATTAAAAGAACCATCTAATGCTTTATTAAAGCAATATGAAGCTTTATTAAAAACAGAAGGTATAAATATAGTATTTACAGACGAAGCTGTAAATAGAATAGCTGAAATTGCTTATGAAGTGAATCAGGAAATGGATAACATTGGAGCTAGAAGACTTCATACAATTTTAGAAAAGTTGCTGGAGGATCTGTCCTTTGAAGCACCGGAGATTAATATGGATACTGTTGAAATCACTCCAGCTTATGTAGATGAAAAACTTTCTGCTATCGCGAAAAATAAGGATTTAAGTCAATATATTTTATAACATATAGAGATCGAATGGAGGATCATAATGGAACTATTAAATCGTGCAAGAAAAATTAATGCAATGCTACAAAAATTCGGCGGGAAATCTGTGGACTTTAATGATATGTCTGCTTCGTTACGTGATGTAATTAAAGGAAATGTATATATTCTAAGCCGTCGTGGAAAATTACTTGGATTTGCTATTAATCAAGAGATTGAAAACGAGAGAATGAAAGCTATGCTGGAAGAACGTCAGTTTCCGCAAGAATATACGGAAGGATTACACAATATTCATGAAACAACAGCGAATATTGGTATAGATAGTCCACATACTGTATTCCCGGTAGAAAACCGCGACTTATTCCAAACAGCTTTAACCACTATTGTTCCAATCATTGGCGGGGGAGATCGTTTAGGAACGCTTATTATTGGTCGTTTATCAGAAAAATTTAATGAAGATGATCTCTTATTAGCTGAGTATGGGGCTACAGTTGTAGGTATGGAAATACTTCATGAAAAGTCTCAAGAAATTGAGCTAGAAGCAAGAAGTAAAGCTGTTGTTCAAATGGCAATTAGTTCACTTTCTTATAGTGAATTAGAAGCAATTGACCATATTTTTGAAGAGCTGGACGGTAGTGAAGGGCTTCTTGTAGCAAGCAAAATCGCTGATCGTGTTGGCATTACCCGTTCTGTCATTGTAAATGCTCTAAGAAAACTAGAAAGTGCTGGCGTAATTGAATCTCGTTCACTGGGAATGAAGGGGACATATATTAAAGTCTTAAATCACAACTTCCTTGTTGAATTAGAAAATTTACGCTCTAGATAAAAAGTTTAAATAATTGCTCTTAAGAAAGAAAACGAAACATCCGAAACGCGTTTTACACGTGTTTCGGATGTTTTTATATTGGTCTAGGAAAGTATAAAATTTAATGCTATGACGTAACCAAACAACCGAACGGGCTTAGTCCGGCTCCAGTGCCCAGCAACTAGGCGACTTCACGCCATTGCACTAAGCTAAGTCATCATCCGTTCGTCCTAATAGGAAGGTCGACTAAAGACATGCTTGCCGGAGGGCACCGGCATACTCCTGTTGCAGGAGCATGATTCCTAAAACTTTCGTTGATTCGTTCCAGCCGCTACGTTGCTAACCGGGATCCCTGAGCCTTTGTTCTATACACTGCGATGACAAGTAGCTAATTTTCTAGTTGAATACGTCGACCCTGTATGATTTTTAAACTATCCTTATTTCACCACAAGCAATTTTGGGGATGTTATTTATATTTGTCGATTTTTGAAAGTACTTAATTGAACGAAAAGTAAATCATACAAAACTTAAATATAGTATAATTGACCTAGTAAAAAATAACCAACTTGTAATGTATTATATAAAAATGTCTAAAAACCATAGACTTTAGTTTGATTATGACTTAAACTATTCGTAGATAAACATTACTTTTCGACTGCTTTTTGAAATATAACTAGTACTTTTTTAGGGGTGAAACAATGAGTTTGTTTAATGGAACAATTCAAGCTTTGGAACATTCGTTAGGCTATTCTTCAGCCAAAAATCGAGCAATTTCATCAAATTTAGCAAATCTAGATACGCCTAATTATAAAGCGAAAGATGTTACATTTAAGAATTATTTGGCACATGAACTCTCGCAACCTATACAGGCAAAAACTACAAACAGCCGTCATATAGGGTTTCAAGGAGATACGCAACCAGCGGGCTATAAAACTTTTATAAATCAAGCAACATCTTATCAGCATAATGGTAACAATGTAGATGTAGATAAGGAAATGGCAGACTTGGCTGAAAATCAAATTTACTACCAAGCGCTAGTGGATCGTATTAGTGGAAAATTTGGGAGTTTACAAACAGCTTTAAAAGGAGGCAGGTAATTAATGTCTATGTTTCATTCGTTACACTCTAGTGCTAGTGCTTTGACAGCACAAAGATTAAGAATGGATGTAATATCATCTAATATTGCTAATGCACAATCAACAAGAGCTACCGTCAATGAGAATGGAGAGGTAGAACCATATCGTAGGAAAATGGTTGCATTGCAACCAGAGGGAGCTTCTTTTCAATCTTTTTTACATAAAGCAGCTAATGCTTCAGCTCCTAGTGGTGTGCGTGTTAGATCGATAGAAGAAGATGAAACTCCGTTCAAGCAAGTATATAATCCTAGTCATCCCGATGCTAATGCAGATGGATATGTTCAATTACCGAACGTTGATCCCTTAAAGGAAATGGTTGATCTAATGAGCGCCACTCGCTCTTATGAGGCGAATATAACGTCTGTAAATGCTACGAAATCTATGTTAATGAAAGCTTTAGAAATTGGGAAATAAGTTTATTTTTACGATATAGGTGCCAATCTTTTAAAGTTAATCGTACATGGGATAAGGTAAGTGAGAATTTACAAAGACCTAAATTTCTGAAAAGGAATCGGCTTATACTTTAAAAGACGAACAATCAGTAAGTTAACTGACAAAGCAATTAATTAGAGAGTAGCTATAAAAGCATTAAATAGGAGGGTTTTTATGATTCAAAGAATTAGCAATCCAATAACAGAACTATCTCCAAATGCAACTGTTCAAAGTAAACCAAAAATATCTCCCGGTGAAGCACAAGCGAAATTTGCTTCCGCATTAAAAAATGCCATTAATAATGTAAATGAAGTACAAGCAATATCTGATGAAAAAACGGAAGCAATGGCGAAAGGTGATATTACAGATTTGCATGATGTTATGATTGCCTCTCAAAAATCTAGTATCGCTTTAGAAGCAACTGTACAAGTTCAGAGTAAAGCAGTTGAAGCCTACAAAGAAATGATGAGTATGCAAGTGTAGATGAAGAAAAGGATCTAGCAGTTATAAAACATTTCCGCAAGTAGTATTGCAATTGTAATTTTTAAAAGGATTTCGTTATCTACTGTCTGATTAGTTGAAGATTTTCAGGCTCATTTATTACATAACTAGGAATAATTTTATAGCATCTCTGCACGATGTGATGCTTTATCCTCTTTACGTACAGTACATATAGAAAGATATTTTACTAGAGCATGTTGGTGGGGGAACTTATGAAAGAGAAGATGATAAATTGGAAAGATCGAACAACGAATTTTTGGAGGAATCGTACGAAAGTTCAAAAAATAACATTTTTCGGCTCCATTTTTGTTGGTCTCCTTTTAATAGTAAGCATTGTCCTTTTTACAACGCATTCAAACTATGTTCCATTATATAATAATTTATCTATGGAAGAAGTGGGACAAATTAAAGGAGAGTTGGACGCTAAAGGTGTTCCCTATGAATTATCAGACGGCGGTAAGGTAATTGAAGTACCAGAAGAGCAAGTGGATAGTCTTTTGGTTGACCTTGCTGCCCAAGGGTTACCAAACAGCGGCAATATTGATTACTCCTTTTTTAGTGAAAATGCTTCATGGGGAGTTACTGAAAACGAATTTAATGTTATGAAGCTTGACGCGATGCAAACAGAATTGGCGAATTTAATCAAAGGAATTGATGGTATTCAAGATGCCAAAGTGATGATTAATATGCCAGAAGAGCCTGTATTCGTAAATGATGCCAAACAAGAAGCAAGCGCTTCGATTGTTATTGATACAGAAGCAGGCTATAACTTTGAACCAAGTGAGATAAACGGACTGTATCATATTGTTTCCAAGGCTGTGCCAAATTTACCTACAGAAAATATTGCTATTACAAATCAATATTTCGAGAGTTTTGACCTAGAGAGCTCTGGAAACAACACATCAAAAGACTCGTACACGTATCAACAAACTGTTAAACAAGACATTGAAAAAGATGTGCAAAAACGATTGCAACAAATGCTAGGAGCCATGGTAGGTCCTGGAAATGTTATCGTGTCCGTAACATCAGATATTGATTTCACGCAAGAAAATCGAACAGAAGAGCTTGTTGAACCAGTTGACTTAGAAAGTATGGAAGGATTACCTGTTAGTATAGAAACGATACAGGAAACGTATGAAGGAAATGGTGCGGCTGCAGGTGGGGTCGGCGGTACTGGTGAGGAAGACGTGGCCAATTATCAGGCTACAGATGAAGACGGTGATGGCGAATATGAAATGACAAAAGAAACCATCAACAATGAATTTAATCGAATAAGAAAAAATATTGTAGAAAGCCCATATAAGATTCGTGATTTAGGCATACAAATTGCGGTTAACCGTGCGAAAACTACAGAAGAAAGCGATGTAGAATATTTATCACAGCAAGAAGAGGCTGCTGTTGAAGAAGGAATTAGTTCCATTGTCAATTCCATTGTTACGACATCCATTCATGCAGAATACGAAGAAGATGTTACGCCAGAAGAAAATGTATCCATTGTTTTTCAAGAGTTTACGGGTGCAGATACTCAACCTGATACAACGGCGCCAACTATACCAACTTGGGTTTATGTAGTTGGGGGCGGGTTGCTTCTAGCTATTATTGTCTTACTAATTATTTTCTTGCGTCGTAGAAAAGCAGAAAGTGAAGAAGAAGAGCTGTTACAAGAATCAACAGCACCAATAGAAGTTCCAGATCTTCCAGAACAGGAAGACTCAGAAGCTACAATTCGTAAAAAACAGTTAGAAAAAATTGCTAAAGAAAAACCAGAAGATTTTGCGAAATTACTACGCAGTTGGATTGGAGAGGAATAGGGGGTATGAATATTGGCACGTCACAAAGGATTAACTGGTAAGCAAAAAGCTGCAATTCTATTAATCTCCTTAGGTCCTGATGTATCTGCAGAAGTATATAAACATTTAACAGAAGAAGAAATTGAACGGTTAAGTTTAGAAATTTCTTCAGTTAAAAAAGTAGATAACCAAAAGAAAGAGGAGGTTATAGAGCAATTTCATCAAATAGCTCAAGCTCAAGACTATATTGCTCAAGGCGGGATTGGCTATGCAAAAACAGTGTTAGAAAAAGCTTTCGGCAAACAAGAGGCAACGAACATTATTAACCGCCTAACCTCTTCATTACAGGTGCGACCATTTGATTTTGCTAGAAGAGCGGATCCACAACAGGTTTTTAATTTTATACAAGGAGAGCATCCGCAAACGATCGCTTTAGTCCTTTCCTATTTAGATTCGGAACAGGCTGGGCAAATATTATCAGCATTACCACAAGAAATGCAAGCGGATGTCGCAAAGCGAATCGCGACAATGGACTCTACATCACCGGAAATTATTTCTCAAGTGGAGCAAGTACTGGAAAAAAATATCTCAGCTTCATTTACAGAGGACTATACGCAAACTGGTGGAATACAAGCAGTAGTAGAAGTATTAAATGGAGTTGATAGAAGTACAGAACGGACAATTTTAGATGCATTAGAAATTCAAGATCCAGAGCTTGCAGATGAAATCAAAAAGCGGATGTTTGTGTTTGAAGATATTGTTATTTTAGATAACCGTGCTATTCAACGTATAATTCGTGAAGTAGATAACGAAGATCTTCGTCTATCATTGAAAGTGAGTAGCGATGAAGTGAAGGATATCATATTTAAAAATATGTCTCAGCGAATGGCAGAGACATATAAAGAGGAAATGGAATATATGGGACCCGTACGTCTACGTGATGTTGAAGAGGCTCAAACACGTATTGTTTCAACGATACGGAGACTTGAGGATGTAGGTGAAATCGTTATTGCTAGAGGTGGGGGAGATGATATCATTGTCTAATCCTTCATGGATAACTGAAAGAAAACAAATTCGTATAAAGCCAGTTAGCGTCTTTCAGCCAAGTAATACGCATGTAAAAGAAGCTCATGATAAATTGGAACTTGATCAGGAACTGTTGCAAGCTGAACAAGCATTAGAGCAACTTCGAGAACAGCACGAACAATTGATAAAACAAACAAAACGAGAGATTGAAGCTGAAAAACGTGCTTGGCAAGAAGAAAGACAAAAATATGTGGAAGCTGCCAAGGAAGAAGGGTTCCAAGAAGGTTTTTCGGAAGGAAAATCAGAAGCGCTAACTACGTATAAGGCTTATGTAGATCATGCAAATCATTTGGTTGAAAGTGCCAAGCACGAATATTATTCACTTATCGAAGAACATGAAGAAACAATTATGGAAATCGCCATTCATACAGCAAAAAAAATTATCAGGCAAGAGATAGTAGCAGACCCTAAAACATTTTTACCTATTATTCAAGCAGCTATTAAAGAATTAAAAGATCAATCTGAAATTGCTTTATATTTACATCCAAACCAATATGCATTTGTCGTGCAACATAAAGAAGAATTATCTTCTTTAATTGAACCAAATGCAAAACTTATGTGTTATGTATCAGATGAAATAGAAGAAAACGGCTGTAGGATTAAATACCCATACGGACAAGTTGATGTGGGGATTGATACGCAGCTTGAAGAGATTGGCAAGGCTCTAATTGAATTAGCAGGAGAGGGAAAATGATGAATGCAACTGCTTATTTAAATGCTATTTCTAAATTAGATACGTACAAACGTTACGGGAAAGTATTGCGTGTTGTAGGTATTATGATCGAGTCTAAAGGCCCTGCTGCGAACATCGGCGAAGTGTGCTACATTCATCCAGCTTCTCAAAGAGAAAACCCAATTATTGCAGAAGTAGTAGGATTTCATGAGGAACGAATTATTTTAATGCCTTATGAAGAAGTAATAGAAATTGGTTCTGGTTGTTTAGTAGAAGCTACTGGAAAACCACTTAGTATTAAAATTGGTAGAGGGTTAATTGGTAATGTTATTAACGCTTTAGGAAAGCCTTTAAATGGTAAAGCGTTGCAAAAAGGCCTTAAGAGTTATCTTACCGATCAATCTCCGCCGAATCCAATGCAAAGACCGCCAATTACAAATGCTTTACAGGTTGGCATTAAAATTATTGATGGGTTACTGACTGTTGGTGAGGGGCAAAGAATTGGTATTTTTGCTGGCAGTGGTGTAGGAAAAAGTACTTTACTTGGAATGATTGCACGAAACAGTGAAGCAGATATCAATGTTATTGCATTGATTGGTGAGCGTGGACGAGAAGTTAGAGAGTTTATCGAAAAAGATTTGGGCGAAGAAGGGCTGAAAAAGTCTATCGTCGTAGTAGCAACATCTGATCAGCCAGCTTTAATGAGAATTAAGGGTGCAGATACAGCTACCGCTATTAGCGAATATTTTCGTGATCAAGGTTATCGCGTTAACTTATTAATGGATTCTGTAACAAGGGTTGCTATGGCAAGAAGAGAAGTTGGATTGGCCACTGGTGAACCACCGACAACGAAAGGTTATACACCGTCAGTATTTGCGACACTACCTAAGCTTTTAGAGCGAACTGGAACTAATTCTAATGGGACGATTACTGCTTTTTATACGGTGCTTGTTGATGGGGATGACATGAATGAGCCAATTGCTGATACTGTTCGAGGTATTTTGGATGGCCATTTCATTATGGATCGTAAATTAGCAGAAAGAGGTCAATACCCTGCGATTAACATATTGCAATCTATTAGTCGAGTAATGCAACAGGTTACAGGCGAAAATCACCAGCAGGTAGCTAAACAAATTCGGAATTTGCTCGCAACGTTTGAAGAGAATAGAGAATTGATTCAAATAGGGGCTTATAAACGTGGGACAGACCAAGAAATTGATCGAGCAATGGATTATTACCCTAAAATTGTATCTTTTCTTAAACAAGGGATTAGTGATTATTACTCGTTAGAAGAATCCATTCATTTAATGAAAAATCTGCTTCACGGAGGTGTTCGGAAATGAGTGACACGGCAGTCTTAACTAAACTACTACATGTTCGAGAAACGGAAAAAGTACAAGCTCAAAAAGCTTATCAGCAGGCTATCGATTGCTTTGAAAATTCTGCCACCCAATTATACCAATTGTTAAAAAAGAAAGAAGTAGCAGAAGAAATCTATGAAGAATGTATGCAACAAACTACAACGTTAGAAAAATTAAGGAAACAGGTTGACTATTTAGAAAAATTAAATGCTATGATTGTCCATTTACAAGAGGAAGTACAAAAAGCGAGAGCAGATATGGAAGCAAAACAATCTGATTTAACAGAGGCACATGTAGAAACAAAAAAATTTGAGAAAATGATTACACATCGTAAGCAAAGAGAAACGGAAGCGCAGGAAAAATTAGAAAAAGCGATGATGGATGAAATATCCATGCAGCAATTTTTAAAATATAAAAATAGGTGAAGCGAATGGTTAAGAAAAAACAAGCAGATACAAAAAAAATGAATCCTTTTCTTTGGTTCTTGTTCGCAATTATTGTCCCTATTTGCTTCACTATTACGCTTGTCACCATCATTTTGTTAGCTACAGGTGTGGATGTAGGAGGTTGGGTGAAAGGGAAAGCAGCAGAGATTCCTGGTGTTTCATCATTTGTAGATGAAGATGATGGTAGGAAGGCAAAAGATGTAGCAGATACGCAGTTGAAATCACAAATTGAAAATAAGGACTCAGAGATTAAACAATTACAGGAAGAATTAAAGGATAAAGAGACAACGATCCAAATGCTTGAACAAGACATTATTAAACTTCAAGATCGAGAGCAAAATCAGACGGAAGAACAACAAAAGAAAGATGAAAATCAAACAAAAAAGAGTTCCTTTAAATCAATGTCTACTTCGTTTAAAGAAATGGATGAAGAAAAAGCAGCTCATATTTTACAAGATTTAAAGAGAAAAACAGCATTAGCCATTTTAGAAGAGTTGGATGACAAGGAACGCGGCAAGATATTAGAAGTAATGGATGCTACTACTGCTGCGCAATTAACAGAGCAATTTTTGAATAAGGTAGAGGAAGAGTAGTCCTTTATGAAGCGTCTAGATAAATATGGCAAAAATCTCACCATTTCCAATACGGAGTAGGTTGTTAAGTAGTAGTTCTGACGAAAAAATGCTAATTATATGTGGATAGCATTTAAAGATGCAAGTCGTAGCGTACACTCACTTAAAAAGTGGATTTTCTTTAACATCAATTCGATATTTTTTACGTTTAATAGTGTTGACGTCACGTTTCCAGTGAAGATAAGCTGCTTACAATATCCCCCACTATAAAATCGAAGGTTATGTATAGGGGAAGTGAAAAAACATTATATATGGAATTACGCGCAATAAAATGTTCAAGGAGGTGGTATTAAATTGATTAATGTAGCGATGTTATTGCAGCAGTTACCATCAACAGCTGATAAAAAAGGTTCCATGCCATTGCCAGTAAAAGAGCAGCAAACGGAACTTCCTTTTCATGAATTGCTTGCCTCTAAGCAAGAACTAGGAAAGATGATGGATCAAATTTGTGAAAAATTACCTAATGGCAAAGAGAACTGGTTGTCTGAAGAGATGTCTCCCTTCATGCAACAGTGGATAAGTAAATGGTTTGAAACAAAAGGAAACGGAAAATTGCAACCGGAAGAATCCTTAGATAAAGAGATAGCCATACAAATAGAAGCACAACTTCCAAGTGAGCAACGAATGTCAGGAAACGAAAGTATATCCATGACAGATGGGCAGGAAGCTAATTTATTGATACAGAAAGAATTAACTGCAATTTATTCTAAGGTAAGCTCTTTATTATCTCAGCTAAATAATCAAGCAAATGATCAAGCATATATAAAACAAACAGCGTCAAAATTAGTTCATTTACTACAGCAATGGTCTAACTTAAGTAAACAAGTAAGTACCACAGGGAATAAGGATGAGGCAATAATCCGTTTAAATGAAGGTGGGAATACAAAAGAAGCAACCATTTGGAAACAGTTAGTGGCAACATTTGAAAAAAGAAGTGCGTTTGTTCAAAAACAGCATTACAATAATGAAGCTAAAATAGCAAGTGGTGATGTCGCTAAGTGGCTTACAAAAGTAATGGAAGAGATGTCGAAAGCTAAGCCGACAACAAGCCATACGAAAGAGCCAATAGCAACTATGAATCATATAAACCCAACTTCAGTACCTATGGCAAAACTTGAACAGCATGTGATATATCTTCAACCAGAGCAGCAAACGCAACGAAATACTGGTCAAGAGCTAGTTCAACAATTACAGCGAATAATGCAGTCAAGTAAATTTATGAAAATGCCAAATGGTGTCAACCAGCTTCATGTAACGTTGCGTCCAGCACACTTGGGTGATATGACAATCCGATTTACGCAAACAGATGGAGTGATGGCGGTTCGTATTCTAGTACAATCCCAAGCTGCAAAGGAAATGTTAGAGTCTAATATACATAAGCTCCGTAATATGTTTTCGCCGCAGCAAGTAACCATTGAAAAACAAGAAAGCTTATTGCAGCAAAGTCAACAAATGCAAAAAGGAACTGGATCTGAATCGCAGCAGTATTCTGATTCACAAGAGCAGAAACAACAAGAATTTCACGATGACGCTGCTGCAGATAATAGTGAAGAATTTATGACTACTTTCCATGAACTATTAATGAATGAACAAGTATAAAGGGGGTGTATGATAGTGGCAAAAATTGATCCTTCGCTTTATTTACATAATCAAAAAGAGCGAACACCCAGCCCAGATCTAGGAAAAGATGAATTTTTGAAAATTTTAATGACTCAGTTAAAAAATCAAGACCCTACTAATCCAATGGATGATCGTCAATTTGTATCACAGATGGCAGAATTTAGTTCATTAGAGCAGATGATGAACATGTCAAAATCTATTAATACTTTAGTAGAAAGCCAACTGGTTTCTCCTGTGATTAAATATAGTCACATGTTAGGAAAAGAGGTAACTTACCAAGGTTATGATGAAGAAACGGGTAAGGAAACGGAAATAAAAACAAGTAGAGTCGTTGCTGTTAGTCAGAATGAAGGTTGGGCAATTCTAGAATTAGAAAATGGAGAGAAGATATACGCCGATGCAGCTTTGCAAGTAAATGATCCGGCGTTTGCAGAAACAGAGGACAAGTAAAAGTAGCCACGGGTGAAAATAGCACGAGCTTTTATCGGTTACGTACGCAGGTGAAATCTAATATACTTCAAACGCTCAAAAAGATATTTAATTCTATATAAAGGGGAAATGACAATGTTACGTTCTATGTATGCAGGAATTTCTGGCATGAAAGGATTTCAAACAAAGTTAGATGTTATTGGGAACAATATTGCAAACGTAAATACATCCGGTTTTAAAAAAGGAAGAGTCACATTTCAAGATATGATGAGCCAAACAACTTCTGGAGCTCAAGGACCTACGGCTACGCGTGGTGGAATAAACCCATCTCAAGTAGGTTTAGGTTCGCAGCTTGGATCCATTGATAACATTCACACTCAAGGGTTTAGGCAAACAACTGGAAACCCGTTAGATTTGATGCTAGAAGGCGATGGCATGTTTATTGTGGAAGGAAATGGCACTACCTATTACACACGGGCCGGAAACTTTTATTTAGATGATGATGATCGCATTGTCGATGCAAATGGATTCTATTTGCAAAGTATTGACCCAAATCAAGATTTCTTGACCATTCCGGAAGACGCTGAAAGTTTTAGTATCGGAACCGATGGTACAGTTACGTATGTTAATGCGGATGGAGACCCAGTTGATGGCGGGCAAATTGCGCTTGCTAATTTTTCTAACCCAGCAGGTTTAGAAAAAGCGGGTAATAATTTATTTCTTAATAGTGAAAATGCGGGTTACAACGGAATTGTTGCTCCAGAAACAGAAGGTGCTGCTAAAATTGTATCTAGTGCACTTGAAATGTCCAATGTTGATTTATCGGAAGAATTTACAGAAATGATTACCGCCCAACGCGGGTTCCAAGCAAACACAAGAATTATTACGACTTCCGATGAAATTCTTCAAGAACTTGTAAATTTAAAACGATAAATTAAGGGGGAAAGGGAGCGTTTTTTCGCTCCCACCTACACATGATTTCATTAACTAGATTAAACGGTGACGAATTTACATTAAACGCAATAATGATTGAACAGGTTCAAAATTTTCCCGATACAACGATTACATTAATGAATGGAAAGAAATTTGTTGTAAAGGAAACTCGTTCAGAAGTTCTCCAGCGAACTTTAGCGTATTATCAGCAAATTGGTGTTCAAGTTGTCACCAAGAAGGAGGTATGCAACGGCGATGAATAAACTAGTAAAAACGATGCTAACGTCATTAACTGTCATACTGATTATAGGGATTTCCGCTTTCGTCGTTGTCCAATATGTTAACTCAGATGAGCAAAGTGGAAAAACATCATCCATTGATAAAATGGAAGAATATTCATACGAAACACCTGAAATTACAACAGACCTCAAAGATGGTAGTTTTGTAAGAATACAGTTTCAAATTATTACCGATGGAAAAGATGCAAAAAAAGAAATCGAGAAACGAGACTTTCAACTAAAAAATATTCTTATCAAAGAATTAGCTACTTTAGAAGAAAAAGATTTCCAATCGGAGCTTGATGATTTAGAAAAACACGTAAAAACAAAACTGAATGAAGTCATGACTACAGGGAAGATAACGGATGTTTATACAATTAGTAAGATTTTACAATAAGAAAGTTTTCGACTCCGATTTGGAGGTGACGGTCGTTGGTAGAAGAAGTTCTTTCACAGAATGAAATTGATGCATTATTATCCGCTATATCTTCTGGTGAAATGGATGCGGACGAATTAAAAAAAGAAGATCAAGAAAAGAAAGTGCGTGTCTATGATTTTAAACGTGCATTGCGATTCTCTAAGGATCAAATTCGTAGTATTTCACGGATACATGAAAATTACGCGCGTTTATTAACCACTTTTTTCTCAGCTAAATTACGAACATATGTAAACATCTCGGTTGCATCTGTGGATCAAATACCTTATGAAGAGTTTATTCGTTCTGTACCTAAGATGACGATTTTAAATACATATAGTCTGAAGCCGCTAGAAGGTAGAATTGTAATGGAAATTAATCCAAACATTGCTTATGCGATGCTTGATAGAACTTTAGGTGGGCAAGGCGTTAGTTTTAATAAAGTCGAAAATTTAACCGAAATTGAAACACTTCTAATGTCACAGTTGTTTGAAAAGGCGAGTACGAAGCTCCAAGAAGCTTGGGCTTCCATTGTAGACATTGATCCTGTTATGGAAGACTTTGAAGTAAATCCACAATTTTTACAAATGGTTTCACCCAATGAAACCGTCGTGGTTGTATCGCTAAATACTGCAATAGGAGAAGCAAGCGGCATGATTAATATTTGTATTCCGCATATTGTATTAGAACCAATTATATCTAAGTTGTCCGTTCATTACTGGATGCAAACGGCTGGAAAAAAACGTAATGATGAAGCATATGAAAAAATAACTAAAAATATCCAGCAAGCAACTGTTGAAGTAAAACCAGTCTTAGGTGAATCAACGATCACCATTGAACAGTTTTTGAAATTAGGCAAAAAAGATATTATTAGACTCGATCAATCCATTGAAAGCCCACTAATATTAGAGGTAAATGATGAGCCGAAATTTCTTGTACAACCAGGTACATATAAAAATAGAATGTCCGTCCAAATATTAGATACTTTTAAAGGGGGGAATGAAGATGGGGAATGACGGTAAGCTATCTCAAGATGAAATTGATGCACTATTAGATGTAAGTTCTACAGAGGATGATGATAACTCTAGCTCCATTACGAATGATTTCTTATCTACAATGGAAATTGATACATTAGGAGAGATTGGCAACATATCCTTTGGTAGCTCTGCTACAACTTTATCTACATTATTAAACGAAAAAGTTGAAATTACGACACCTGAAGTTTCTGTCATAGCTCAGGAGGAGTTGAAAAATTTTACCTTTGAACCAGTAAGTGTCCAAGTAAACTATTTAGAAGGTTTTTCCGGGAAGAATGTATTTGTTATAAAAGCAGAAGATGCAGCTATTATATCCGATATTATGCTAGGAGGAGATGGCAGAAACCCATCAGAAGAATTAAATGAAATTCATTTAAGTGCTGTGCAGGAAGCAATGAATCAGATGATGGGTGCTGCTGCTACAAGCATGTCTACAGTATTCAATAAACGTGTAGACATCTCGCCACCGACGATCCATTTAGAAGATCCAGAAAAAGAATCTGAAAAGACTTTAGGAGACGATCCTTTTGTTAAAGTAACTTTCCAATTAAAAGTTGGTGATCTCATTGATTCGACACTCTTTCAATTAATGCCAATTCAATTTGGGAAAGAATTAGTAAACCAATTAGTTTCTAGCGAATCGAGCGAAGAAGAAATAGCATCAACCGTTATAGAAGAGCAACCAACGAGCCATAAAGAATATAATGAGAATTACTCAGAACCCGAAAAGAACCACTCTTATGCTAAGGATACAAAACAATTTATAGGGCATCATCACCTAGCAACAGAGCAATCTAATGTGCAACAAGCAGAATTTTCATCATTTGAGCCCGTGACTTTAAACCAAACTGAACAACGTAATTTAGATATGCTGTTGGATGTTCCTTTAAAAGTAACGGTGGAACTTGGTAGAACGAAGCGCACGATTAAGGATATCTTAGATTTATCACAAGGTTCTATTGTAGAGTTAGATAAATTAGCAGGTGAACCGGTAGATATTCTAGTAAATGAAAAACGGATTGCAACGGGAGAAGTAGTTGTCATTGATGAAAATTTTGGCGTTCGCGTAACGGACATTCTAAGCCAATCCGATCGTTTAAACAAACTAAAATAAATCGAACAAATATAGTGGGAGGTTTTGCTGTATGGGCAATCGTATTTTGATAGTAGATGACGCAGCATTTATGCGAATGATGATTAAGGATATTCTAACTAAAAATGGGTTTGAAGTTGTTGGCGAAGCACAAGATGGTGTACAAGCTGTTGAAAAATATAATGAATTAAATCCAGATTTAGTAACGATGGATATTACAATGCCAGAAAAAGATGGAGTTACAGCATTAAAAGAAATATTAGCTGCTGATGCACAAGCAAAAATCATCATGTGTTCTGCAATGGGGCAACAAGCAATGGTGATTGATGCTATTCAAGCAGGAGCAAAGGATTTTATTGTAAAACCGTTCCAAGCGGATCGCGTTATTGAAGCAATTCAGAAAGCTTTAAGCTAAAAGTGAGTGAATGTGTGTGAAGAAATTAACGGTTATATTTAGTTTGTTGAGCCTGTTTCTATTTCTGATTGTAACAGAATTAGATGTAGCAGCTGCTCCTAAATCTGTTAATGATTGTATCAACGACGAAGCAGACTGTGAATCAACAGAAACAAATGGAGCAGAGAAGGAAAATAATGAAGATAAGACGGCATTGTTGGATAAAGACACAGATGCAGACCCACTATGGCTAAGCTTTGTGAAGTTAATCATTGCTTTATTGCTTGTTCTCGGTTTAATTTATCTCCTGCTTCTGTTTCTGAAACGAAAAAATGCGTTATTTAACCAGGCGAAA
Source organism: Virgibacillus chiguensis (assembly GCF_900129865.1). Classification (GTDB taxonomy): domain Bacteria; phylum Bacillota; class Bacilli; order Bacillales; family Amphibacillaceae; genus Virgibacillus; species Virgibacillus chiguensis. The sequence continues at coordinate 90,781 of NZ_FQXD01000002.1, read as the reverse complement.
GCATTAGAGAACATTGCAGGTATATCTGTAGGGCAGAATAAATCATTGCAAATCGTTCGCTTAGGGAAAAAGTATTATTTAATCGGTGTAGGCGATAATGTTGAATTGCTTCAGGAAATAACGGATGAGTCTGTTATTGATGATTTACGAAAGGAGGGTGTAGCTTATGAAACAGCTACTCTTCCAAAGTTTTTGCAAAAATTTAATCATGGATCAAAAAATATGAAAATAAATGACCAAACGAATTTCAAACGGCAATTTACAAGGGAATTGGACAAGTTAAAGCAAAATCGCAACCAATTAATACAGCAGTTTGCACAGAAGGAAGATCGTAATGAATGAATTTATTGATATGTTCTCGAGTTCTGATCCTGAAAATGTGTCCACTTCCATAAAGTTAGTTTTATTATTAACAGTTCTAACATTGGCGCCAAGTATTTTAATTTTAATGACGAGTTTTACAAGAATTGTTATTGTACTGTCGTTTGTTCGAACATCATTAGCAACACAGCAAATGCCACCAAATCAAGTACTCATTGGTCTTGCACTGTTTCTTACTTTTTTCATTATGGCACCTGTATTTAATGAGGTATATGATAATGCATTACAGCCATTGTTCGATGAGGAAATCACATTAGATGAAGCATACGATGAAGCAAGTACACCAATTAAGCAATTTATGGCTGAACATACGCGGCAAAAAGATTTAGCCTTATTTATGAATTACGCTGAACTAGAGCGCCCAAATGCTGTTGAGGAAATACCGTTAACAACCTTAGTTCCCGCATTTGCTATAAGCGAATTAAAAACAGCTTTTCAAATGGGGTTTATGATTTTTGTTCCCTTTCTTATTATAGATATGGCTGTTGCCAGTGTATTGATGTCCATGGGGATGATGATGCTTCCTCCCGTTATGATTTCATTGCCATTTAAAATATTACTATTTGTGCTGGTAGACGGTTGGTACTTAATTACGCATTCATTACTGGACAGCTTTTAGATAGGAGATGCAGGGCGTTAGCCGTCCTGTATTCCTTACCAGATAGGGGGCATAAAAAATGAGCAGTGAATTCGTTTTAACGCTAGCAGAAAAAGGCGTGTTTACCATCTTACTAGTAACTGGCCCACTACTTCTACTTGCGCTAGTTGTTGGACTGCTTGTCAGTATTTTTCAAGCAACAACACAAATACAGGAGCAAACGTTAGCATTTATTCCTAAGATTGTTGCTGTATTGGTAGGATTAGTTTTCTTTGGGCCTTGGATGTTAACACAAATGATTGAGTTCACTTCGAATCTATTTCAAAATATGAATCAGTTTGTAGGATAAAAAATGTTAGATGTTATTGATATAAATCGTTTACCTGTATTTTTACTAATTTTAGTACGTGTAGTGGCGTTTTTTGCTACGATGCCATTATTTTCTTATCGAACAATTCCAAGACCGTTTAAATTAGGATTAAGCTTTTTTCTTGCCTTCTTAATGTTTTACGCGGTTGATGCTCCTGCGATAGCAATAGATGGCCATTATTTTTTACTTCTCTTAAAGGAAGCTGTAGTTGGTTTGTTTATAGGTTTGATCGCATATATCATTTTGTCAGCAGTGCAAATTGCTGGTGGTTTTATTGATTTTCAAATGGGGTTTGCCATTGCCAATGTTATTGATCCACAAACGGGAGCACAAAGCCCGCTAACTGGTCAATATTTTTATATTTTTGCTTTACTATTTCTACTATCGGTAAATGGACACCATATCTTAATAGATGGAATGGTAAATAGCTATCAATTTATCCCATTAGAACAATATGTCCCATTTCAAAATGAATCCATTGTTCACTATGTTATCGAAAGTTTTAACGCTATGTTTCTCATTGCTTTTCAAATTGCGATTCCAATCGTAGGCTGTCTTTTCCTAGTAGATGTAGCGTTAGGAATTATTGCTCGAACCGTTCCGCAATTAAATGTGTTTGTTGTTGGCTTACCATTAAAAATACTAGTTAGTTTTATCGTATTATTAGTTTTTATGAGTTTATATGTCGTGTTAGCAAAAGATCTTTTTGAAATTTTATTTGCTACGATACGCAGTTTGCTACATTTATTCGGGGGTGGATAAGTTGTCATTAAAGCTGGACTTACAATATTTTGCTGGTGAAAAGACGGAAAAAGCTACCCCGAAAAAACGTCAAGATGAAAGAAAAAAAGGAAAAGTTGCTAAGAGTCAAGATGTTAATACAGCTATATTGCTGTTATTTGCGCTCATCGTTCTTTATGTCTTTGGAAGTTCCATGAAAAATCAAATGACATCTTTATATGAGCATACATTTACGGAGTTTATTCATTGGCAAGTAACGGAAACTACTGTGGCACAAGTTTTCAATGGAGCTACACTGGAAGTAGCAAAGATGTTAGCGCCGATTATGATCATTGTAATTATCGGCGCACTGGCTGCAAATTTTTTGCAAATTGGCTTTCTATTTACAACAGAGCCACTGAAGTTTGATTTAAAAAAGATTGACCCTATTCAAGGGGCAAAGCGAATTTTTTCTTTACGAGCGATTGTGGAATTACTTAAATCACTATTAAAAATTGTTAGTATTGGTACAGTAACTTTTACTGTGATTTGGATTTATAAAGATGAAATGATGATGATGGCGTTTAAAAATGCGGATACAGCACTTGGATTCTTTGGGCAAGTCACGATCGTTATGGGAATTATCGCTGTTATTGTTCTCGTGTTTTTAGCTGTATTCGATTATGCATATCAACGCTATGATTATGAAAAAAATATGAAAATGTCAAAACAAGATGTAAAAGATGAATTTAAAAACGTGGAAGGCGACCCACTTATTAAATCAAAAATAAAAGAGCGTCAAAGGCAAATGGCTACAAGAAGAATGATGAGTGAAGTTCCAAATGCAGATGTCATTATTACAAATCCAACGCATGTAGCCATTGCGATTAAATACGATGAAGGAAAAGCTGCTGCCCCGTACATATTGGCTAAGGGTGTGGATGAGGTAGCGCTAAGAATTAAACAGGTAGCTAAGGAAAATAGCGTGATGACTGTTGAAAATAAGCCGCTTGCTCGTTCATTATATCGTGTTGTAGATATCGGCGACGTTATACCAGAATCGTTTTTTCAGGCGGTTGCAGAAATATTGGCGTACGTATATAAATTAGAGAGAAAAGTTTAAGCAATAAGGAGAGTCCCCCATGAAAGCAAGAGATCTATCTGTTCTTTTAGGCGTTATTTTAATCATTATTATGCTCATTGTACCACTACCAGGATGGTTGTTAAGTATTTTGATACTTTGTAATATCTCCCTAGCGTTAATTGTTATTTTAGTATCTATGAATACGCAGGAAGCGTTGCAATTTTCCGTGTTTCCAACTCTGTTATTACTATTGACGCTATTTCGTCTTGGATTAAACGTTTCAACAACTAGATCCATATTATCCGAAGCGGATGCAGGTGGTGTTGTAGCCACATTCGGATCATTTGTTATTGGGGGGAATCCGTTAGTTGGATTTGTCGTCTTTGTCATTTTAGTTATCATTCAATTTCTCGTTATTACGAAAGGGTCTGAACGTGTATCGGAAGTAGCTGCGCGCTTTACATTAGATGCGATGCCTGGAAAACAGATGAGTATAGATGCTGATTTAAATGCTGGCTTAATTTCAGAACAACAGGCAAAAGAGCGGCGAGAAAAAATTGAAAAAGAAGCGGATTTTCACGGCTCCATGGATGGTGCAAGTAAATTTGTTAAAGGTGATGCCATTGCAGGTATTATTATCGTTTTAATCAATATTATTTTTGGTTTAATTATTGGCATGGTACAAATGGATCTGTCTTTTCAAGAAGCGATTAATACATTTATGCGCTTAACAGTAGGAGATGGGTTAGTCAGCCAAATTCCAGCTTTGCTTATTTCTACAGCTACTGGAATTGTTGTAACCAGAACAGCAGGGAATGGAAATTTGGGTACAGATGTATCCGGTCAATTATTGCAATATCCAAAGCTATTATTTATTGCGAGTGGTACTGTGTTTTTACTTGGTTTCACACCGATAAATTTTTTCTTGACGACAATTTTGGCGGCATTATTAGCATTAAGTGGTTATCTATTACTTAAACAAACTGAAGATATCATAGAACCTAGCGATGAAGAGGTTGATGAAACAGAGAGTGACGTAATGAAAGCTCCTGAAAATGTTGTGCAATTAATTAATATGGATCCAATAGAATTTGAGTTTGGCTATTCGCTTATTCCTATAGCTGATACGAATCAGGGGGGGGATTTACTAGATCGGATTGTTATGATTCGTAGGCAACTGGCAGTTGAACTCGGTATTGTTATTCCAGTTGTTCGCATTCGTGACAACATACAGCTACAGCCTAATGAGTACCGTTTAAAAATAAAAGGTGAAGAGGTTGCCTCTGGAGAGTTATTACTCGATCATTACTTGGCAATGGCACCAGATATGGATGAAGATGATATTGAAGGTGTGGAAACGACAGAACCAGCTTTCGGATTACCAGCAAAATGGGTTAGTGAGGAATGGAAAGATGAAGCAGAACTTTCTGGATATACAGTAGTGGATCCCCCTTCTGTTGTATCCACTCATTTAACAGAAGTAATTAAACGTCATGCACATATGCTGCTAGGCAGAGAAGAAACAAAACAATTAGTTGATCATCTCAAAGAAAGTTACCCTACATTAGTTGAAGAAGTCACTCCCGAGCCACTATCTGTGGGGGATATACAAAAAGTGCTAGCTAAATTATTGAGGGAAAAGGTATCTATTCGTAATTTGCCAATCATATTTGAAACATTAGCAGATTTTGGAAAATTAACCAACGATACGGATTTGCTAACGGAGTACGTTCGTCAAGCACTATCCAGCCAGATTACAAAGCAATATACAGATAAAGATCGTTCATTGAAAGTTGTGACACTCTCAGCTAGAGCAGAACAGGCAATCGCCAAAAGCATTCAACAAACGGAGCATGGAAGCTTCTTATCAATGGATCCTGAAATGCAGCAACAATTACTAGAGCATATGAAAGAAGAAGTGGAAAAGTTAACACTTCAAGAAGAAACAGCGATATTACTATGCTCACCGGCTGTAAGGATGTATGTAAAACAATTATTGGATCGTTTTTTACCACAAGTTGCTGTCTTATCTTATAACGAGTTAGAGCCAGACGTACAAGTACAAAGTGTTGGGGTGGTGAATATAGCGTGAAAGTAAAAAAATATACGGCAGGATCAATGCCTGAGGCCATGAAACAAATACGAAAAGAACTGGGAGCAGAAGCTGTTATCCTTCAATCGAGGCAAGTGAATAAGCGCAAATTTTTAGGCTTGTTTAAAAAACCACAAATAGAAGTGGTAGCTGTTAAAGACCCACAGCCAATAGCGCCTAAAAAACAGGTATCACAGAAGCAAGAAATGAGGATAAAAGAAAGAAAGGATAATACAAATACAAATATTGTTTCTCCTGAACTACAGGAACTAAGGCAAGTTAAAAAGTTATTGCACCAATCCGCTATTCATACATTGACTTATCCTTTTGATTATCAATCTGCTTATCATTATTTATTAGAGCAAGAAGTAAACCAACCACTTGCTAAAAGTTTAATAGAATCAGTAATGGAAAAATATAGCGCTAAGTCACAGCCCACCTATCAAGAAATAGTAAAAAAGGTGGAAGAGGAAATAATGGAACGACTGCAAGCAGTTCCATTTCAAGGTTTAACCTATAATCAAAAGCTTGTCTATTTTGTTGGACCGACGGGAGTGGGAAAAACTACTACAATTGCTAAACTGGCAGCTGAAAGCAAATTAAAAGATGGGAAAAATGTTGCCTTTATAACGGCAGATACGTATCGAATTGCAGCTGTTGAACAATTAAAAACATATGCTGATATTTTATCCGTTCCTATTGAAGTTGTTTATTCGAACGATGATATGGTAAAAGCCATTCACAAATTATCAACATATGACATTATATTTATCGATACAGCAGGAAGAAATTTTCGAGAAGATGCTTATATTAAACAACTTCAAGAGGATGTATTGATAAATAAAGAGGCTACTATGTTTTTAGTTTTATCGTTAACAGCTAAATCTCAAGACTTATTGAACATTTATGATCAATTTGAGCCCTTACCTATTTCTCAAGTGATTTTTACAAAATTAGATGAAACAAGACAAGTTGGTGGCATGTTAAATATAATCTTTAAAAAATCAATTGGCGTCGGTTATATAACAAATGGGCAAGATGTTCCTGATGACTTAGTACACCCAACACCTGAGTTTTTGTCATCTAGCATAATGGAGCTTGCTTATGAAAATTGATCAAGCAACAGGACTTAGAAACAGATTGGAAACGATGCGAGAGAGTAAACAAGCGAAAACAATTGCGGTTATTAGTGGTAAGGGAGGAGTAGGAAAGTCTAATATCACTTTAAATTTTGCTTTAAGCTTACTGCGACATGGAAAAAAGATTCTAATCATGGATATGGATATAGGTATGGGAAACATTGATATCTTGCTTGGTAGACAGATTGAAAGAACAATTGTTGATATGTTTCAGCGTAGACTTCCTATTCAGTCCATTATTGAACAAGGTCCAGAAAACTTACATTATATTGCTGCAGGATCAGGGTTTTCAGATATTTATGCGATGGATACGAAGACGAAGGAGTTTTTCTTTCAGCAATATCAATCTTTGCTTATGCATTATGATTATATATTTTTTGATATGGGGGCAGGAATCACCAATGACAGCTTATCATTCATTTTAGCTGCAGAAGAATGCCTTCTTGTGACTACTCCTGAACCCACGGCTATAACAGATGGGTATAGCATGATTAAGCATATCGCAAGTCACAACAATATGTTGCCTATTCGAGCCATTATGAATCGTGCGCAATCCAATATGCAAGGCCATAATATGCTTGTTCGTTTTCAAAAGGTCATACAACAATTCTTACAAATAAATATTCATATATTAGGCTCTTTACCTGAAGATCAAACTGTCAGAGCCGCTGTTATTCACCAAACACCGTTTATTATTTTTCAAGAAAAGTCAGCAATTAGTAAAGCAACCAAGAAATTAGTACGAACTTACTTGAATGAAGTAGATGAATATAAAGCGGAAAAAGGAAAGAGTTCTAGTTTCTTACAAAAATTAAAACGATTATGGACGGAGAGGTAATCGATTATGAATATAATTCGAGTCCTTGTCATCGATGATTCAGCTTTTATGCGTAAAATTCTTACAGATATGCTATCGAGTGATCCAGCGATAGAGGTTGTTGCTACAGCTCGAAATGGCGAAGATGGACTACATAAAATAAACCAATTTTCACCTGATGTTATTACGCTAGACGTACAAATGCCAGTAATGGACGGAATAACGACTTTGAAGAACATTATGCAAACAAATCCAATACCTGTTGTTATGTTGTCCAGTGTGACAGAGGATGCAACGATTAAAACCATTCAAGCTATTTCAAGCGGAGCGGTAGATTTTATTGCTAAGCCTTCTGGTGCTATTTCGATTGATATTGAGACTATGAAACAAGAAATCATACGTAAAGTGATAACTGCTGCCTCGGTTAAATTGCCAAGTCAGCAAGAAGAGAGGATTAGGCAAAATATAATCGAAAATCCTGTAAATGAGTTAGCGCCTTACAAGCAAACAATCGTAGTCATTGGGGCTTCAACAGGTGGTCCTAGAGCACTTCAGCATATTATTGAACAATTACCAAAGGATTTGGCAGCTGCTGTGTTAATTGTTCAGCATATGCCAGCCGGATTTACAAAATCGCTAGCTGAGCGACTGAATTCTAAATCTGACATAGCGGTGAAGGAAGCGGCACATGGTGAGAGATTACGACGGGGTGTTGTATATATCGCGCCAGGTGGATGGCATATGAAAGTTAAACAGATGGGTTCTTCCGTTTTTATCGATTTAACAGATGAAGAACCTTTACGTGGCCATAGGCCATCTGTAGATATGCTTTTTACATCCCTCGCGCCACTTAAAGAAGTTAACAAGATGGCAGTGATTTTAACAGGGATGGGAAATGACGGGGCAAATGGAATTAAAAGCTTAAAAAAACATGATAAACACACATACATTATTGCAGAATCAGAGGAAACTGCAATTGTATATGGAATGCCAAAAGCGGCAATGGCTACCAATTTGGTTAATAAGCAAGCACCATTGCATGCAGTAAGTAGGTTAATAACTCAATTAATTTAGTTGGAGGGATAGAGTTGGATACTTCTGGATATTTAACTGTCTTTATAGATGAGAGCAACGAACATTTGGAAGTTTTGTATAACCAGTTACTAGCGCTAGAGAAAAACCCGCAAGAAAAGGCAATCATTGAAGAAATTTTCCGAGCAGCCCATACACTAAAAGGCATGTCAGCGACGATGGGGTACCAAGATTTAGCTAATCTTACGCATAAGTTAGAAAACGTTTTTGATGGCATCAAAGAAGGACGGCTAAACGTTCAATCAGAAATGATTGATATTTTGTTTTCTGCAGTTGATTATTTACATGAAATGGTAGAGGATGTTGCTTCCGGTGGTAGTGGGAGCAAAGACGTAACGGATATTGTTGAGCAATTGAAAAGTTTAGAGCAAGGAGACGTATTGCCTCAAGATAGTGTACCACTAAATACCTTAAAGCAAGCCAAAACAAATGGCACACAAATGAAAAATGTAGACGAGTTTGCGCTTACTATTCTACAAGAGTCAAAAGAGCGTGGATATACAAACTATGAAATTATTATTACCCTAAACCAAAATTGTTTATTAAAAGGCGCTCGTGTCTTTATGATATTTGAAGTTTTGGAAAAGCTTGGTGAAATCATTAAATCTGAGCCGTCTGTAACGGAATTGGAAGAAGAACAATTTGATCAGACGTTTACAGTATTATTTATCTCTGAATATAAAAAAGAAATAATACAAACGAATATTGAAAAGGTGTCGGAAATTGAATCAGTTCACATTGTTCCTTTTAACGTAGATCAGATTCAGGAAACGGAGCAAACGTTAGAAAAATCTGAAGAACAGCCGCAACCTAAAGATGGACAACAAGGCAAACAACGACATGCGAATGGAATAGCAAATAAAACCATTCGCGTAAATATTGATCGTTTAGACGTACTAATGAATTTATTTGAAGAATTAGTTGTTGACCGTGGGAGATTAGAGCAATTAGCTGCAGAATTAGATAATAAAGATTTGCAAGATACAGTTGAACATATGTCGCGTGTTTCGAATGATCTTCAGTCCATCATTTTGACGATGCGTATGGTGCCAATTGAACAAGTGTTTAATCGGTTTCCGCGGATGATACGACAGGTTGCTCGGGAGTTAAATAAACAAGTTGAAGTGGAAGTTATTGGCGCTGATACAGAATTAGATCGAACGGTAATTGATGAAATTGGTGACCCATTAGTTCATCTTATTCGTAATGCAATTGATCACGGTATTGAATCAAAAGAAGAAAGAATAAATAAAGGGAAGCCTGAGTATGGCACATTAAAGCTTGAGGCCTACCATAGTGGTAACCATGTGTTTATCGAAATCGTGGACGATGGTGCAGGCATTCACAAGGATAAAGTGATAAAGAAAGCAATTTCAAAAGGAGTTTTATCTGAATCACAAGCGGAACTTTTATCGGATCAGCAAGTATTTGAATTAATTATGTCCAGTGGTTTTTCAACTGCTGATCAAGTATCAGATATTTCTGGCCGAGGTGTTGGTTTAGATGTTGTAAAAAATACAATTGAATCTTTAGGTGGAAAAATAGCGATCGATTCTAAAGAGGGGCAAGGAACAGTCTTTTCTATTCAATTGCCACTTACATTATCCATTATTTCCGTACTTTTAATTGAGCTACAGAAAGAAAAATATGCCATCCCGCTGTCATCGATTATAGAGACAGCAATTGTCCATAAAGATGATGTCATGCATGCACATCATACAAAAGTAATTGATTTTCGTGGCAAAGTGGTGCCATTAGCATTTTTAAATGACATATTTAACGTGCAGCAAATGATAGAAGCAGATAAAGATTCATACTTATCCATTGTCATTGTCAAGAAAGGTAATAAAATGGTAGGACTTGTCGTAGATTCATTTATTGGTCAACAGGAAGTCGTCTTAAAATCGCTAGGCAATTATTTAACCAACACATTCGCTATTTCTGGGGCTACCATCCTCGGTGATGGAGAAGTAGCCTTGATTATTGATAGTAATGCGCTAGTAAAATAAAAATGGAGGGATAGTAGATGGAAAACAATATGTCTGGAAATAGAAAGGTCATTGTATTTCAACTTGGTGAGGAAGAATATGCGGTTTCTGTACAGCAGGTAAGCTCAATTGAAAGGTTAATGCCAATTACCAGAGTTCCTCAAACAGCTGATTTTGTAAAAGGGGTCATTAATTTAAGAGGAGTTGTAACTCCGGTTATTGACCTACGCTTACGTTTTGGGATGGAAGAAACACCTTACAGCGATTCAAATCGTATTATTATTGTTATTTTGGAAAATATGGAAGTTGGCTTAGTGGTAGACGCTGCTAATGATGTTATTGATATCCCAGAATCTGAAATAGAGCCTACTCCTGAAGTGATAGGAACCGTTGATACGAAATATATTGAAGGAGTAGCAAAGCTCGAAAACCGCCTACTTATTCTATTAAATATGCAAAAAGTATTAACAGAAGAAGAGATAGAAGAATTAAAGTCAGTGGAAGGGTAAGGCCAGGCTTATGGACCTAACAAAGTTAACGCAAATGCAAAAAGATGCGCTACGGGAAATAGGAAATATTGGTGCTGGAAATGCTGCAACATCCATGTCTAAATTAGTAAATCGAAAAATAGACATGGATGTGCCTACTGTAAACATTGTTAGTTTTGACGAGATGATGGAACGAATTGGCGGTCCGGAGTCTGTTGTTGTTGCCTTGTTGTTTCGCATTCAAGGAGATGCCCCTGGCACTGTATATTTCATCTTTTCTATAGAAGAGGCAGAAGCTTTAATTAAGGAAATTACGAATAATGATGCATTACGTTTAGATGTTAATGATGAGCTAGCCATTTCCGTCATTCAAGAAGCAGGTAACATCGTAACAGGTGCTTATTTATCAGCTTTAGGTGACTTTACCAATATTACGATGCATCCTTCTGTACCTTATTTAAGTATTGATATGGCTGGCGCAATATTGACCGTGGGACTACTAGAAGTGTCGCAAGTAGCAGACTACGCCTTAATTATTGATGCAAAAATCAGTTCATCTTATCAAGTAAGCCAAATTAAAGGAAATTTTTTATTTATTCCTGACCCTGATTCATTTTCCAAACTGTTTAAAGCATTAGGAGTTACGAACGATGTCTAAGCTAATGTCTTCCTCTCATGTTGTAAAAGTTGGAATAGCAGATTTGAAGGTAACCAAAGCTCCTAATACGATTCGAACATCGGGGCTAGGTTCCTGTGTAGGTGTTGTTATCTATGATGAAAGAAAAAAAGTAGCTGGGCTAGCACACGTTCTATTACCAGATTCGAAATTAGCTAGACAAAACAATTTTAATCACTATAAATATGCCGATACAGCAATACCACTTTTGGTGGAGCAATTATCTAGTCTTGGGGCAAGAAGTAACCTATTAAAAGCTAAAGTAGCTGGAGGGGCACAAATGTTTCAATTCTCGTCGGGATCCGATATGATGCGAATTGGCCCACGAAATGTAGAATCTGTTTTGGAGAAACTGAAGCAACTTTCCATACCTGTTCTTGCATCTGATACAGGTGGTAACGCTGGACGGACGATAGAATTTGATCTACAGACAAGTCTTTTGAAAGTGCGAACGGTAAATAAAGGTGAAACATTTATTTAAATGTAGGGCCGTTTACAATAATGGACTGAATAATCTATAGAAATGATACTACTTAACGAAAATAGAATCGTCTTGTCGAAATAAAGAACTTCTTATTTTAAGAAACTTGAGCTTATATGTAAAGAGAGTGTAACTTTTTTCAATAAAAGTTACTAAAAAGCAAAAAGCTATCTTAATGGATGGACTTTTAATTTAAGACAATAGGAGTGTCCGTTTATTATCGCATAGTAACAGGACGGATGAAGCTATGGTAAGAAGGAGTGATAAAGATGAAAGCAACTTCATCTCCGCATGAGCAGAAGCTTTGGGATGATTGGCTTAATAACCATTGCATGGAAGCAGCAAATGAACTAATCGAAAATTATATGTATTTGGTTAACTTTCATGTGGAGAGAATCGCCAGCCATTTGCCAAATAATGTAATGAAAGATGATGTGAAAAGTTTTGGACTAATGGGTCTTTACGATGCATTAAAAAAGTTTGACCGCACTCGTCAACTAAAATTCGATACGTACGCTTCGTTTCGTATTAAAGGAGCGATTATTGATGGGCTTCGAAAAGAAGATTGGCTTCCCCGTTCTTTACGAGAAAAAACAAAAAAGATTGAGCACGTAACAAATCAATTAGAACAGCAATATCAAAGAATACCAAGTGTGGAAGAAATTGCAAAGCATACTGGTATGACGGTTAAAGAAGTGGAAACGGCGATGTACGATTCTTTATTTGCTAATATTCTTTCCATTGAAGAAAAGCCTACTGATCCGAAGCTAAAGCTTAAAGAAGGAATAGGTTATTCCATTCCAGATACTAAATCAGTCGCTCCAGAAAATCAAGTTGTACAAAATGAACTAAAAGAAGAATTAAAAGCTAGTATGAAAAAATTAAATGAGAATGAGCAATTAGTAATCAGCTTATTTTATCAAGAGGAATTAACATTAACTGAAATAGGAGAAGTGTTAGGGCTGACGACGTCTCGCATATCACAAATTCATAAAAAATCGATTACCAAGCTGAACACGATCTTAAAGAAACTGCAAGCTATATCTTAGTTTGTTTGCATGAAGCATACCTTTTTAACTACTTTTTCTTTATAAAATAAAATGGAATCCGACTTGCGCATACACTAACAAAGATGAGATACAAAAAAGAAAGTGACGGATGTGTATCACCTTTTTTAAAAATCAAAAATTATTTATTAGGGAGGGTGCGGGAATGAAATTATTAGAAAATATATTTAAAGTTAACGTCTCCCAGGATAAAATGTTAGCAGAAATAGACGTAAGCGAACAGGAAGAAGATTTTACAACACTACAAATGACGAAATCAGATGTGATAGCATTTCTACAAAAAAATAACGTTACCAATGGAATTTTGGAAGAAACGATCTTTTCAATCGTCAACGATACATCAAAAGTTACTTATCCAATTACAATTGCTAAAGGAAAAAAACCAGTCCATGGCAAAGATGGTCAATTGCAATATATCTCTGACTTTAATCCTGATAATGCTTGGGAAAAAAAGCAGGATTTTCGAGACATTATGCAAATACCATCGGTGAAAAAAGGGGAAAAAATCGCAACCCTTATTGCACCTACAGATGGTGAAGCGGGTTTTGACGTAAGCGGAGCGACTATTCCATCATATCCTGGCAAAAAAGTTGTTGTAAAAGCAGGCAAGAACGTTGTTTATCGGGAAGCTGATCAATGTTTTTATGCTACTATAGATGGGCAGTTGAGCTGGCGCGGAAAGTATATTCAAGTCCAACCAGTATATGAAGTAAATCAAACATTATCTATGAAAACGGGCAATATAGATTTTATCGGCACTATCATTATTCGTGGTGATGTCCCTGCTGGTTATACAGTTACAGCAAAAGGAGATGTCAAAATATTTGGGATGGTGGAAGCAGCTACAGTGCTTGCTGGTGGTTCGATCTATGTAGCAGAAGGCGTCGCAGGGCAAGGGGCAGGAACGATTCAAGCAGATGAAAATATACATGTTGGTTATGTGAACCAAGGCAACATTATTGCTGGGAAGGACTTATTTGTAGAAAATTCTATTTTTCATAGCCAGTGCAAAGTACGTGAGCGTGTTATCTGTCATAGAGGAAATATTATTGGTGGTATATTATCAGTTGGAAAGAGGATAGAAGCAAAAGATGTAGGAAATCGCGTAGGTGTGAAAACAGAAGTTATGTTTGGGCTAGATCAAAAAACGGAGAAGGAAAAAAGGGATTTATTGGACGAAAAGCAAAAACTGGAGGTCACGCTTTCTAAGCTAGCTCTACTAGAAAAAAAATTAAATGGACAACAGATAGAAAATGATTCTAAACTAAAAATTACGCTCCTTCGATATAAGCACTCGTTACAAAAAACAAAAGAACGTTTAGCGGAGGTAAACCGCTTATTAAATCAATTGGCAACAAATCTCGGAGACGAGGAAGATGCGACATTGGTAGTCCGCAACTATCTACACGCAAATGTCGTTGTAGCATTCGGAAAATATTACCGCATTAGTAATGGGAATTATCAAGGTGTTAAAGTGCAGCTAGTAGACAATGAAATTGTTACTTCTCCTTTAACCTGACTCTCAGCAGTTACCTAGAAATGTAACGAATTCAAAAGGATACATGGTTGGTTACTAAAAGTTGAAGCTACAAATGGGGCTTCTATAGGGATATATGTATATATGACCTGGAGTGATATAACATGGGATGGAAATCCATTGAATTGCAAGTAGCGATTCCTCGTTCTCTAGATGCAAGTAAAATGCAACAACAACTTCTTCACCAAAGTCAACTTTATCAAACTTCTCTTTCGCAGCAGCAATTAATGGAAGCACAGCGAAAAAGGAAACAGGTACATCGCACACATCAATCAGACTCAGTAAAGGGCGATCAACACACAACATCTATGAAAGAACGGAAGGCAAATAAAAAGGAACAACAGGTCAGCATAAATGAACATCCTTATTTGGGAACAGAAATTGATGTGAACGGATAGAATGGAGGTGAGCAATTGGTGACATCTATATTAATATTGGTCAGTTTTTTATTACATATGGTTTCCTTCACGGTTATTTTTCAATTGTATAAACGAATGAATGCAAATCAACAATTGGATACTTCTGAAATTGACGCTTTGTTAGCAGAATATATTGATGAAATAAAAAAGGAGAACATACGTTTACAACAGCAATTGGTTACATTAAACAAACGAGAAAATGTGGAAACGAACCAAATACAACTAGTCGAAAAAGAGGAACAAGACGATTCATACAATAATGAACAACAAGATGAGATAACAACTTCACTACAAGCGAAAATATTACAATTACATAGTCAAGGGTACACAGCTTCACAAATCGCTCGACAATTAAATTGTGGAAAAACAGAAGTAGCATTAACAATTAAGTTTCAACAGAATGCAAAGCTTGATTCATCGAAATAGCTTTCAACACGCGAATTTATAGATATACCTTAAAACTATTTTATTTATCGAATATGGCATCCTATTGAATTTTAATGTGGAGGGGCACTTCAAATAAGCACCCCACTGTTGGGAAAATAATCCTGCAATACTCATGAAACCTTCCATATCTGGGAGCATGACTTGCACAAACATGTTGTCATTTTCTTATCCTGCAAAAAAAGAATAAACTCACTGACCATTTTATTATATGAAGCATTCCTACTTTGTAGAGTAAGCTCATACCTGTACCGCGCTAGTCTGTAAAGAGTGAAAAAATACTGCTTTTTGGACATCATAAAAGAGCATTTTCTTATGTACGATAAAAATACTTGAATCCTCTTCCTTCTTATGATATATTATCTTGTGGTGTGAAGATTATGTTGTGCACTAAAAAGTGCTAGTATGTCGATTACACACGTGTAGGGATTTGTAAATAAGGTGCCAAAATAATTGGTCTATTTACAAAAAGGATCTATTACGGAGGAAAAAACCAATTAGGAGGAATTTATAATGTCAGCTATTTCAATGAAACAGCTACTCGAAGCTGGTGTACATTTTGGTCACCAAACTCGTCGCTGGAACCCAAAGATGAAAAAATACATCTTTACAGAACGTAACGGTATTTACATCATCGATCTACAAAAAACGGTGAAAAAGGTTGATGAAGCGTATAATTATGTCAAACAACTTGTTGCTGACGGAGGAACCGTTTTGTTCGTTGGTACGAAAAAACAAGCTCAAGAATCTGTACGTGACGAAGCCATTCGTTCAGGTATGTACTATGTTAACCAACGTTGGTTAGGTGGAACACTTACTAATTTTCAAACCATTCGTAAACGCATTAATCGTTTGAAAGACATTGAGCGCATGGAAGAAGATGGAACTTTTGAAGTGCTACCAAAGAAAGAAGTTGTTGATCTTCTAAAAGAAAAAGATCGCTTAGTGAAGTTCCTTGGTGGAATTAAAGAAATGGATAAACTTCCAGATGCGTTGTTTGTAATTGACCCACGTAAAGAGCGAATTGCTATTGCTGAAGCTCATAAATTAAATATTCCGATTATCGGAATTGTGGACACAAACTGTGATCCAGATGAAATTGATTATGTGATCCCTGCTAATGATGATGCGATTCGTGCCGTGAAACTTTTGACTTCCAAAATGGCAGATGCTATTTTAGAAGTGAAACAAGGCGAAGAAATGAATGAAGCTCCAGAATCAGAGCAAGCGTCTGAAGAAGCAAAGGAAACAGCACAAGAGTAAAGAAGGAAAAGGTGAGGGTGATAAGAGGATGTGAGCCTTTTATCACCTTTTTTAAAAGAAAATATGAATTAGTCGATGATTTTAAGGAGGATTTCAAATGGCAATCACTGCAAAAATGGTTAAAGAATTACGTGAAAAAACTGGTGCAGGAATGATGGATTGTAAAAAAGCACTTCAGGAAACAGATGGCAATTTAGAGGCTGCTGTTGATTTCTTACGTGAGAAAGGTCTGTCTAAAGCTGCAAAGAAAGCTGACCGTATTGCTGCTGAAGGGTCTGCGTACATTCAAGCAGATGGTAATACAGCTGTTTTACTAGAAGTAAACTGTGAAACAGATTTCGTAACAAAAAATGACCAGTTTAAAGACTTATTATCTACATTAGCAACTCATTTGTTAAAACACCAGCCAGAGACCGTAGAGCAAGCACTAGAGCAAACGATGGAAGCGACTGGAGAAACAGTTGAAAACCATATTAAAGCTGCTGTTGCAAAAATTGGTGAAAAATTATCCCTTCGTCGTTTTACCATTGTAACGAAAACGGATAACGATGCGTTTGGTGAGTATTTACACATGGGTGGACGTATCGGCGTGCTTACCTTGTTAGAAGGAACTACAGATACAGCTGTTGCTAAAGATGTATCGATGCATATTGCAGCTGTAAATCCACGTTATATTTCTCGTGATGATGTTGCAGAAGAAGAAGTAAACCATGAGCGTGAAGTATTAAAAGCCCAAGCTTTAAATGAAGGTAAACCAGAACATATTGTTGAAAAAATGGTAGAAGGTCGTCTTGGCAAGTTTTTTGAAGAAATTTGTTTATTAGAGCAAAGTTTTGTAAAAGATCCAGACCAAAAAGTGAAAAAGTTCGTTGCGGATAAAGGAGCAACGGTGAAAACTTTTGCACGTTATGAAGTAGGCGAAGGAATGGAAAAACGTGAAGAGAACTTTGCAGATGAAGTGATGAGTCAAATCAAAAAATAATCTGGTTGATAGGGAGCAAGCAATTGTTCCCTATTTCTCCATAACTTAAAGAATTCTTATTACAATAAACTATTTTATTTTCTGTGGAGGTTATTATGACAACAGCTCGTTACCGTAGAATCGTGCTTAAACTAAGTGGAGAAGCATTAAGTGGCGAACTTGGATATGGCATTGAGCCTAAAATTATTCAGTCTATCGCTGATCAAGTAAAAGAAGTTGCTGAATTAGATGTAGAAATTGCTATTGTCGTTGGCGGAGGAAATATATGGCGTGGCAAAGTAGGCAGTGAAATGGGTATGGATCGTGCCAATGCTGACTATATGGGGATGCTAGCAACAATTATGAATGCTTTAGCACTTCAAGATGGACTGGAAAACATCGGTATACCTACAAGAGTACAGACATCAATAGAAATGAGACAAGTGGCTGAGCCATACATAAGAAGGAAAGCAATTCGCCATTTGGAGAAAAAGCGTGTTGTCATTTTTGCTGCTGGTACAGGAAATCCTTTCTTCTCAACGGATACAACTGCAGCATTACGCGCAGCTGAAATTGAAGCAGAAGTCATTTTGATGGCAAAAAATAATGTGGATGGCGTTTATACAGCGGATCCTAAATTGAATGAAAATGCAGAGAAGTATGAAAACCTTTCTTATATGGAAATGCTCAATGCAGGACTTGGAGTTATGGACTCAACAGCTTCAACTTTATGTATGGATAACGATATTCCTTTAGTTGTGTTTTCTATAATGGAAGAAGGTAATATTAAACGGGTCGTTCAAGGTGAAGTAATTGGAACTACAATAAGGGGGAAATAACATGTCTGATGGTATATTGAAACAAACGAATGAAAAAATGGAACAAGCTGTACAAGCTTTCTCTAAAAATCTGGCTACTGTTAGAGCTGGAAGAGCAAATCCAAGTTTATTAGACAGTGTTTTTGTGGATTACTATGGAATGAGTACGCCATTAAACCAAATTGCTTCGGTTTCTGCACCAGAAGCAAGACTACTTGTTGTTACACCATATGATAAATCAGCTATTGCTGACGTGGAAAAAGGGATTCAAAAAGCAGATCTAGGTCTTTCACCTTCTAGTGATGGGAATGTAATTCGGATTAATATACCAGCATTAACAGAAGAACGTCGTAAAGATTTAGTTAAAGTGGTAGGTAAATATGCCGAAGAATCACGTGTTCAGGTAAGAAACATTCGACGTGAAGCGAATGATCAATTGAAAAAAGAAGACGGTATTTCAGAAGACGATGTACGGGCTTTACAAGAGGATGTACAAAAAGTAACAGATAAATATATAGCAAAAATTGACCAACTAGCGAAAGAAAAAGAAAAAGAAATTATGGAAGTTTAATGCTATTCCAAGTAAAATAAGCAGAAAATCGCCCTCTTTTTTTAAAGGGGGCTTTTGTATTTTAGGAAAAATCGGTATAATAAAACTTGGTTTACATGATATAATGATAATTCATATATCATATACTTTATTTGCATCTCATAAAATAGGTGCAGATAAAGAACTAGAAACGTTGACACATATTCGGAGGACAAACTATGTCAATTAGACTTCCCTTTACAAAAAAGAAAACAAAAGAAATAGAATCATTAAAGAACACACAGAATATTCCAAACCATGTTGCAATTATTATGGACGGAAATGGCAGGTGGGCTAAAAAAAGGTCATTACCACGTATTGCGGGTCATAAAGAAGGTGTAGACGCCGTAGTAAAAACCGTTCGTGCAGCGCATAAGAGTAATGTTAACATTTTAACTTTATATGCATTTTCAACAGAAAACTGGAAACGACCGCAAAAAGAAATTGACTTTTTAATGAAGCTTCCTAAGGAATTTTTACATATTCACTTACCTGAATTAATGGAAAGGAATGTTCGCATTCAAACCATTGGGGATTTTGAAGCTTTACCAGAGCATACAAAAGAAGCGGTTCAGTATGCGATGAATAAAACAAAGAATAATGATGGATTATTATTAAATTTTGCTTTAAACTATGGTAGTAGGTATGAAATTATACAAGCAATGAAACATGTAGTGACAGATGTGCAAAATGAAAAGCTTCATTTGGAAGCTATAAGCGAAGAAGTCTTTGATAATTATTTATATACAAAAGAACTGAGCGATCCAGATTTACTAATACGAACAAGTGGCGAGCAACGGTTAAGTAATTTTTTATTATGGCAACTTGCTTACACTGAATTTTGGTTTACAGAAGTTCTTTGGCCTGATTTCGATGAAGCAGTATTTAAACAAGCAATTGAGGAATATCAGCAACGCCAGCGTCGTTATGGCGGTATTTAAGGTGAGGTAGTATATGAAGCAACGGATTATTACAGCCATCATTGCATTAATCATATTTGTTCCCTTTGTTATCATTGGTGGTCTTCCATTTGAGATTTTAGTGTATGCAATGGCTACAATTGGTTTTTTAGAATTATTAAGGATGGGGAATATTGCTAAATACTCCATCCCCTCCATTTTAGGTATTGGGCTGTTATGGGTACTTTTGCAGGCAGAACATATGGATGCTATCCCATTTATGTGGCTCACAAAATCAGAAATTTTAATGCTTATTGTCCTGTTACTATTGTCCTATACTGTATTAGTTAAAAATAAATTCACCTTTGACCATGCGGGTGTTGTTCTTATTTCAGCGATTTACGTCGGGATGGGGTTCTATTATTTGCTTTTAGCTAGGGGTGGAGAAGGTGGAGGCGGATTAGCAACGATCCTCTACATATTTCTTCTTATTTGGTCCACGGATACAGGAGCTTATTTTGTAGGGCGAGCTTTTGGGAAGCGTAAACTATGGCCTAAAATCAGTCCAAATAAGACTATAGAAGGTGCTTTAGGCGGAATTTTGTTAGCCATTATTGTGAGTATTATCTTTCAAATCGTTCATCCTATTGGTGATACGTTAGTTGGCATGATCGGGGTAGCAATTATTGCATCTGTATTTGGACAAATTGGCGACTTAGTTGAATCTGCGTTCAAACGCCACTTTGGGGTGAAAGATTCAGGAAATGTACTTCCAGGTCATGGCGGTATTCTAGATCGCTTTGACAGCTTATTATTTGTTTTACCAATATTACATCTTGTTGGTTTTTTTAATTAATAGTCTTCATAAGAAAGATAAGGATGACATCCATTCATTGAAACCAATTTTACTTATCAATGATGCATTGTATGATTAACCGATACTTTTAAAGGAAGGTGCTTTTATTTGAATACAGTCATTGCGTTTATTCTTATGTTTGGTCTCCTTGTATTTATTCATGAATGGGGGCATTTAATTTTTGCTAAACGAGCTGGCATGTTAGCGCGTGAGTTTGCGATTGGTTTTGGCCCAAAAGTGTTTGCATTTACGAGGAACGAAACTGTATATACGATCCGGCTTCTTCCAATTGGTGGCTACGTGCGAGTTGCCGGACAAGACCCAGAGATCATTGATTTAAAACCGGGGCATCATGTAGGATTAGAATTTAATGAGTTTGGAAAAGTAAATAAAATTATTGTAAATCACAAAACCAAACATCCAAATGCTCGTATTATAGAAATTGAAGAAGCGGATTTAGATCATGCATTGCAATTAAAAGGGTATGAAGTCGGTGAAGAGGAAAAGCTTGTTTTTGATATTGATCCGGAAGCTTTCTTCGTTATGGACGAAAGAGAAACACAAATTGCTCCTTATGATCGGCAGTTCGCTTCCAAAACGGTATTACAGCGCGCCATGCAATTATTTGCAGGGCCAATGATGAACTTTGTGTTGGCTATTTTTATCTTCTTAATCCTTGGGATTATCCAAGGTGTGCCTGTAGAAGAAGCACAAATGGGAGAAGTTATAGCGGATAGCCCGGCAGCGGAAGCAGGTCTAAAAGAGGGGGATGAAATAATCCAAATTGAGGAAGACCCTATTTCTACCTGGGAAGAGTTTCACACGATCGTAAGCAGTAGCCCGAATGAAGAACTCCATATGTCTGTATTGCGTGATGGAGAAGAAATTGCTTTAACGGTAGTTCCAAATGAAGCAGAAGGTGTTGAAGGGGAAGAATCATTTGGGCAAATTGGTGTATATAAAGCGTTTGAAAAATCAATTTTAGGCACTATTCCATATGGCATTTCACAGACGTATGACACATCGAAGCTCATTTTAACGAACTTAGGGATGTTAATTACGGGACAATTGTCCATTGATGCTTTATCAGGACCAGTCGGTATATATGATGCCACAGACCAAATTGTACAAACTGGTTTTACAAACTTCCTGTTATGGACGGCCATGTTAAGTATTAATTTGGGGATTGTCAATCTTGTCCCACTTCCAGCATTGGATGGAGGAAGATTGTTGTTTGTTGGGATTGAAGCGATACGTGGAAAACCGGTTTCTCCAGAAAAAGAAGGTTTGTTTCACTTTATAGGTTTTGCACTGCTCATGTTACTCATGATAGTTGTTACATGGAACGATATTCAACGTTTATTTCTTTAATTGGAAAGAGATGTATTTACGAAAACCCTTGTCCAGAAACGCGACAGGGGTTTTACAGCTTTCCATTTAAAAATGGGACAGGAGGATAGCAATGGATATATCGAAAAAGAAGAAGATGGATGTACTGTTAAAGCAACTGGAATTTTCCGAAGAGCAATTATCTTATTTTGCTGATAGTTATTTAAAAAAGCTAGAAATTTTTAAGCAATCGAGGACGTGGCATTTTCATATTTATACGAATCAAATATTGCCTTGCGAAGTATACCAAGTATTTAAACATCGACTACAAACAAGTTTTGCGCAAATTGCTACGATCGAATTAACCATTGAAACGGCAAACAAAGCTTGCGATGAGCAAGTGACTCTAAAGTATTGGCAACATTTTATTCAGTCTTTTTCACAATTGTCACCTGCTTATAAAGATATGGTTCAATCACAAACACCAAAAGTTAACGGTAATAACATTATGTTAACCGCTAGAAATGAAGCAGAAAGTAAAGCGGTAAAAAAAAGACTCGAGGAGCCATTTAAAGCTTTTTGTTTGCAATCAGGTTTACCGATTTTTCAGTTGCAATTAGAAGTGAAAGCTGAATTAGAAGCTATTCAGCAGTTTAAAGAACAAAAAGCTGCTGAAGATCAACAGCTTGTTCAACGTACCGTGCAAGAGAAAACAAAACGTGATCACGCAAAATTACAGCCCGAAAATAAACCTGTGATGCTCGGTTATAAGATTCAAGATGATCCTGTTCATATGGAAGAAATTTTAGAAGAAGAGCGTCGAATAACGGTTCAAGGTTATATTTTCGCTGTCGATATTCGTAAACTGCGTTCCGGCCGGAGTTTGCTTATCATCAAAGCAACGGATTATACGGATTCATTACAAATTAAAATGTTTTCAAAAGGCGATGAAGACGCTGAAAAATTCGAGTCAGTAAAAGAAGGTATGTGGATTAAAGCCCGGGGAAGTATTCAAACAGATATGTATACGAATGAACTGGCAATGATGGCTAATGATATACACGAAATAAAAGTAGAACCCAGAAAAGATGCGGCACCGGATGAAGAAAAAAGGGTTGAATTACATGCACATACGACAATGAGTCAAATGGATGCAGTAGTCTCACCAGCAAATTTAGTTGCTCAAGCGGCAAAATGGGGGCATAAAGCTATCGCGATTACTGATCATGCAGGCGTACAAGGTTTCCCTGATGCCTATAACGCAGGAAAGAAGCATGGTATAAAAGTGCTTTATGGTGTAGAGGCGAATTTAGTCGATGATGGTGTTCCTATTGCGTATAATGAACAAGATGTAGATTTAGCTACAGCTACATATGTTGTATTTGATGTGGAGACGACCGGCCTATCAGCTGTGTATGACACCATTATTGAATTAGCTGCTGTCAAAATTCATCAAGGAGAAATTGTGGACCGGTTTGAATCTTTTGCTAACCCCCACCATCCTTTATCGCAGACAACCATTGACCTTACAGGTATTACGGATGAAATGGTAGAGCATGCACCAGAAGTTGACGAAGTATTAGCAGATTTTCGCAAGTGGATGGCAGATGATATTTTAGTAGCCCATAATGCTAGTTTTGATATGGGATTTTTAAATCAAGGTTTTAAGAAAATGGATTTTCCAAAAGCTACAAATGCTGTTATTGATACGTTGGAATTAGCAAGATTTTTATTCCCACATTTAAAAAATCACCGATTGAATACATTGTGTAAATTTATGGATATTGAATTAACGCAGCATCACAGGGCGATTTATGACGCGGAAGCAACGGGTTATTTATTATGGAAACTTGTTCAAGCTTTATTAGAAAAAGACATAACCAACCATAACCAGCTGAATAAACATATGGGTGAAGGGAATGCATACCAACGCTCAAGACCTTTTCACTGTACATTAATTGCACAGACAGAAGAAGGGTTAAAGAACTTATATAAACTTGTTTCGCATGCCCATATTGATTATTTCTATCGTGTACCAAGATTGCCACGTTCCTTATTACAGAAATATAGGCAAGGCATTTTAATAGGCTCTGCTTGTGATCAAGGGGAAGTTTTTGAGACGATGATGCAAAAATCAGCAGAAGAGGCAGAAAACGTAGCTCAATTTTACGATTATATAGAAGTGCAACCACCTGCAAATTACATGCATTTAATTGAAAAAGATTTAGTACAAAATGAAGCACAACTATTGGATATTATAAAAAAGATTGTCCAGTTAGGTGAACGTGTGGGCAAAAAGGTTGTTGCGACGGGAAATGTCCATTATTTAGACGAGCAGGATCAGATTTACAGACAGATTCTTATTGCTTCCCAAGCAGGAAATCCATTAAACCGAGTCACATTACCACAAACCCCATTTCGAACGACGAATGAAATGTTAGAAGCCTTCTACTTTTTAGGTGAAAAGAAAGCAACGGAAATTGTCGTTACGAATACACAAGCCATTGCAGATGAAATAGAAGAAATCGCACCAGTAAAAGACGGCTTGTTTACACCGACGATAGAAGGAGCAGACCAAGAAATTCGTGATCTTTGTTATACAAGGGCAAAGAAAATTTACGGTGAACCGATTCCAGAGATTGTCACAGAACGTTTGGAGAAAGAATTAAAAAGTATTATTGGACATGGGTTTAGTGTTATTTATCTCATTTCACAAAAACTAGTTAAAAAATCACTAGACGATGGTTATTTAGTAGGTTCTCGTGGTTCAGTAGGTTCGTCCTTTGTTGCAACGATGACAGAAATTACAGAAGTAAATCCTTTACCACCACATTATGTATGTTTGTCTTGCCATTATCATGAGTTTATTACAGATGGCTCAGTCGGAAGTGGATTTGATTTACCAGATAAGCACTGCCCAACATGTGGGACAAGCTTAACAAAAGATGGTCAAGATATCCCTTTTGAAACATTTTTAGGCTTTAAAGGGGATAAAGTACCAGATATTGATTTGAACTTCTCAGGCTCTTATCAACCAAGGGCGCATAACTATACGAAAGAATTGTTTGGAATCGACAATGTATATCGTGCTGGAACAATTGGTACTATTGCTGAGAAGACAGCCTATGGTTATGTGAAAGGATATGCTTCTGATAAACAACTCGTTTATAAAAATGCAGAAGTTGA
This sequence comes from Virgibacillus chiguensis, assembly GCF_900129865.1. Taxonomy (GTDB): domain Bacteria; phylum Bacillota; class Bacilli; order Bacillales; family Amphibacillaceae; genus Virgibacillus; species Virgibacillus chiguensis. The sequence goes on along the minus strand of NZ_FQXD01000002.1, from coordinate 65,487 downwards.
TCGGCTAGTAAAAGGATGTACTGGGGTGAAGCGAACTACAGGTCAGCATCCAGGAGGTATTATTGTTGTTCCTGACGACAAAGAAATATTTGATTTTACTCCTATTCAGTATCCGGCTGACGACAGAAGTAGTGAATGGAGGACAACGCATTTTGATTTCCATTCCATTCATGATAATTTATTGAAATTGGATATACTTGGACATGATGATCCGACGGTTATTCGTATGCTACAAGATTTAAGTGGGATTGATCCTAAAACCATTCCTACTGACGATCCAGATGTAATGACTATTTTTTCTGGCCCAGAAGCGCTTGGGGTAACGCCTGAACAAATTAACTGTAAAACTGGTACATTAGGTGTGCCAGAATTTGGGACGAAGTTTGTTCGGCAAATGTTGGAAGATACAAAACCAAATACGTTCGCAGAACTTGTTATTATCTCAGGATTGTCACACGGTACGGATGTTTGGTTAGGTAATGCACAGGAATTAATTAATGACGGCATATGTGAGCTACCGGATGTTATCGGTTGTCGTGACGATATTATGGTTTATCTGATGCATAAAGGACTAGATGCTTCCTTAGCTTTCCAAATCATGGAGTTTGTTCGTAAAGGGAAAGGGCTAAAAGATGAGTGGATTACAGAAATGACAAAGCATGATGTCCCAGATTGGTATATTGAATCATGTAAAAAGATTAAATACATGTTCCCAAAAGCTCATGCTGCTGCGTATGTATTAATGGCTGTAAGAATAGCTTATTTTAAAGTACATCACCCTATATTCTTTTATGCAGCATACTTCACTGTTCGAGCAGATGACTTTGAACTTGATACCATGATTAAAGGTTCTAATGCAATTAGAAAACGAATGGAAACAATTACTGTTAAAGGAAATGAAGCCTCTCCAAAAGAGAAAAGTTTACTTACAGTTTTAGAGCTTGCTCTAGAAATGTGCGAACGAGGTTATTCTTTTAAAAAAGTGGATTTATACAAATCTAGTGCAACAGAATTTATTGTCGATGGGCATGCTCTTATTCCACCGTTTAATGCTGTAGACGGTTTGGGAACGAATGCTGCAATAAACATTGTAAAAGCAAGAGAAGAAGGAGAATTTTTGTCAAAAGAAGACTTACGAGAAAGAAGTAAAATCTCTAAGACCGTATTGGAATACTTGGATAACCATGGTTGCTTAGAAGGGATGGCGGAACAAAATCAGCTCTCTTTGTTCTAACTTGCAACCTATTTTTCCTTGTGATATACTAATTTTGGTAAGTAACGATACGAACGTTTAAAAGAGTGGGTAGCAACCCACTCTTTCTTCATACTTCAACCTGTGCCCTCAACCCCCTTGCCACACCTCTCGGCAGGGGTTTTGTATTGAAATTGGCACATGTTGTTTGTAGTAGGGAAACATCAAGCTACAGTTAGCCAAAAACGGATGAATAAACAGTAGTTGTAACTTTATGAGATACAACGTGTTTACAGTGTTTCTATACTCATTTACCTATTTGTAAATGAAATCACGACATATGGTTTATACTAATAGTATTATAACAAAACTTGAGTAAATAGCTTTTGTAGATATTATAATTTGACTTGCATTTTGTATGAAGTGTACGTATTTAATGGAATTCTATTCGCTTGGTTTAGGACGTAGATATAATCATTCACTCATCCGAAGTAACCTTATATCGTGAAAAAATAGCACAAAAAAGGAGGATATGTGTTGAGTTCAAAAGTCGTACAAACAACGGAAGAATTAGTTCTCCCGATCCTAAAACAAAAAAATCTGGAATTAGTTGATGTAGAATATGTAAAAGAAGGAAAAAACTGGTTTTTGCGTGTATATATTGATAAAGAAGGCGGTGTTGACATTACAGAGTGCGGAGAGGTGTCTGAGGAATTAAGCGAACAATTGGATCAAACAGACCCAATTGCAGAGGCCTATTTTTTAGAAGTCTCTTCACCAGGCGCTGAGCGGCCTTTAAAGAAAAAGAAAGACTTTCAAGAGAATATGAATAAACAAATATATGTCAAGTTATATGAACCAATAAATGGTGAAAAAGAATATGAAGGAAAACTGGTTGACTTTGCGAATGATGTAATAACCATTTCATATAAATTGAAAACTCGTAATCAAACTGTAGAGATTCCATTTGAGAAGATAGCCAAAGCTAGATTGGCTGTATCGTTTTAAAGGGGGAGAAAAAAGTGAGCACGCAATTGTTCGATGCAATTGATTATTTAGCAAAAGAAAAAGGGATTGATAAACAAATCCTCATGGAAGCCTTAGAAGCTGCTTTAATTTCAGCGTATAAAAAGAATTTCAAATCCGCAACAAACGTTCGTGTTGAGCTTAATGAAGATACTGGGAAAATGGCTGTGTATTCTAGAAAAAACATTGTCGATGAAGTTGAAGATCCACAACAAGAAATACCTATTCAAGAAGCAAAAGAAATTAATCCAAACTATGAGCTAGATGATGTAGTGGAAGTGGAAGTAACACCAAAAGACTTTGGTCGTATTGCTGCACAAGCTGCTAAACAAGTTGTTACACAGCGTGTAAGAGAAGCCGAGCGTGGTGTTATCTTTTCAGAGTACTCTGACCGAGAGGATGACGTAATGACGGGAATTATTCAACGAAAAGATCCCCGGTACGTTTACGTCCACCTTGGTAAAGTAGAAGCAAAACTTCCGGAAGCCGAACAAATGCCTACCGAGGAATATCATGTGCATGACCGAATAAAAGTGTATGTAACAAAAGTGGAAAATACAAGTAAAGGGCCACAAATATATATTTCAAGGTCCCATCCTGGGCTACTAAAACGGTTATTTGAAATGGAAGTACCAGAAATATATGATGGAATTGTAGAAATTAAATCTGTTGCCCGAGAAGCAGGTGACCGTTCTAAAATATCTGTTCATGCGCCTGATCCAGACATTGATCCTGTAGGTTCATGTGTCGGTCAAAAGGGACAGAGAGTGCAAGCCATTGTAAATGAACTGAAGGGTGAGAAAATTGACATTGTACAATGGTCGGAAGATCCTGTTGTCTACGTATCAAATGCTTTGAGCCCTTCAAAAGTACTAACTGTATTAGTTAATGAAGAAGAAAAGTCAACCACTGTTGTTGTACCCGATTACCAACTATCTCTTGCCATAGGGAAGCGCGGCCAAAATGCAAGACTTGCAGCTAAGTTAACTGGTTGGAAAATCGATATAAAAAGTGAAACAGATGCAAGAGAAGAAGGAATATTGGATGAAGTAGAAAAAACCTATTCTGACAATGAAGAAAGCTTGTTTGAATAAGGAGGGTATTGGGAATGGTAAAAAAACGAAAAATCCCTACTCGCAGATGTGTAGTAACCAATGAAATGATGCCAAAGCAAGATTTAATTCGTGTAGTACGTAATAAAGATGGAGAAGTATTTGTAGATACCACTGGCAAAAAAAATGGCCGGGGAGCCTATTTGTGTAAAGACATTGCTGTTATTGACCAAGCAGAAAAAACAAACGTATTAACTAAACATTTAAATGCAACTATTGATTCAGTTATCTATGAAGAATTAAGGAATCTAATAGCAGGTACAACGAATGAAAAATAATTATTTAAACCTACTTGGTCTTGCTTTTCGAGCTGGAAAATGTTCGCTTGGTGAAGATACGATACTGAAAGATATTCGGTCCAGACGTGCTGTATTGATTTTACTTGCGAATGATATTGGTCCACAAACCAAAAAGAAAATAACAGACAAATGCAAAACCTATAAAATTCCATATGTTATAGTAGATGATAGAGAAACAATATCGAATGCTATCGGAAAGACCCAGAGAGTAGCAATAGCTATTTTAGACGCAGGATTTGCTGCAAAAATGAACACGTTACTCGGGGAATAATTTTGGGGGTGAACGTATGAGTAAAATGCGTGTATATGAATATGCAAAACAAAATAATCTATCTAGTAAAGCAGTTGTTGCTTTTCTTAAAGAACAGGATATCGATGTGACAAACCATATGTCGACGATTTCCCCTAATACAATAGCACTGCTTGATAAAAAATTTAAAGTGCAAAAGCAAGAAAAGCAAGAAAAGGAAGAATCTAAACAACAAAAAATGGAAAAGCAAAGCGATAATCAATCAAATTCGAAACAAAGCCAAACTCATAAGCAAAATAAACCAAATCATTCGCAGAGGCCTAAGAAACAGCAACAGAAACCACAGGGGAAACAAGTTAAAAAAGGCAAAGCGAATACGAAAGCACAGCCAAAACAATCAACAATGGAGAAAGAAACACCAAAAGCAATGAAGTATCATGGAACGCTAACTGTTAGCGAACTTGCTGATAAATTGAATAAAGAAGCATCTGAGATTATTAAAAAATTGATGTTTTTAGGTGTAATGGCTACTAAAAATCAAGATTTAGATGATGACTCCATTGAATTGATTTGTGCTGAATTTGGTGTAGAAGTTGAAAAAGAAATTATTCTTGAAGATACGGATTTAGACAAATATGTCGCAGAAGATAAGCCTGAAGATATGGTAGAACGCCCAGCTGTTGTAACAATTATGGGACATGTTGATCATGGAAAAACAACATTATTAGATTCCATTCGCCATACAAAGGTTACTGCTGGTGAAGCGGGCGGTATTACACAGCATATTGGAGCATACCAAGTTGAAAACGATGGAAAAAAGATCACATTTTTGGATACGCCAGGGCACGCAGCTTTTACAAGCATGCGATCTCGAGGCGCCCAAGTTACAGATGTGGCTATCCTAGTTGTTGCTGCTGATGATGGAGTTATGCCACAAACAGTGGAGGCAATCAACCATGCGAAAGCGGCGGAAGTTCCGATTATTGTAGCGGTTAACAAAATGGACAAAGAAGCCGCAAACCCTGATCGTGTTATGCAAGAGTTGACCGAGTATGGACTTGTACCTGAGGATTGGGGAGGAGACACGATATTTGTCAACCTATCTGCAATCAAAGGGGAAGGAATTGACGAATTGCTAGAAATGATCGTTCTTGTGTCTGAAATCGAAGAGCTTAAAGCTAATCCAAGTAACACCGCATTTGGTACCGTTATTGATGCGCAATTGGATAAAGGTAGAGGCTCTGTTGCTACTTTACTTGTACAAAATGGAACATTACATGTTGGAGATTCACTAGTTGTTGGAAATACGCACGGCCGTGTCCGGGCTATGGTTAACGATGTTGGTCAAAGAGTAACAGAAGCTGGTCCATCTACACCTGTAGAGATTACAGGATTAAATGGTGTACCTGAAGCTGGAGATCAATTCCTCGTATTCAAAGATGAGAAAAAAGCTCGTCAAATTGGTGAAGCAAGGCAACAGAAGAAAATTCAGGAAAGCCGTAGCGAACAAACAAAAGTTAGCCTAGATGATTTGTTTGAACAAATCAAACAAGGTGAAATGAAAGAAATTAATATTATTATTAAAGCTGATGTGCAAGGATCAGCAGAGGCGCTCGCTTCTTCACTAAGAAAAATCGAAGTCGAAGGTGTCAATATTAAAATCATTCATACAGGTGTCGGCGCCATTACGGAATCCGATGTAATTTTGGCAGCAGCATCTAACGCTATTGTTATTGGCTTTAACGTACGCCCAGATGCGAATGCGAAAAAGGCGATTGACAGGGAAAAAGTAGATGTTCGTTTACACCGTGTGATTTACAAAGCAATTGAAGAAGTAGAAGCAGCAATGAAAGGGTTGCTTGATCCTGAATACGAAGAAAAAGTAATTGGCCAGGCTGAAGTTCGTGAAACGTTTAAAGTTTCAAAAATTGGTACAATTGCTGGAAGCTATGTAACAGATGGTAAAATCACGCGAGATGCTGGAGTGCGTTTAGTTCGTAATGGCGTTGTACAATTTGAAGGTGAAATTGCTGCATTAAAACGTTTTAAAGACGATGTGAAGGAAGTCGCGCAGAATTACGAATGTGGTATAACCATTAAAAACTTTAATGATATTAAAGAAGGAGATATCATTGAAGCGTTTATTATGGAAGAAATCAAGCCTGAATGATTATGTATGCGGAAGTAGAATGTTTTTTATATGAGAGCAACTCGTTAAAACAGAAGCGATCGATTATAAAGCCTGTGCTAACCAAATGTAAAAAAGATTTTAATATAGCTATTACAGAATTGGATTATCATGATTTATGGCGTCGTATAAAATTTGGGATCGTTACTATATCAACAGAGCGAGCACATGCAGAGCAAGTATTACAAGGTGTAATGGACGTTATTGATTCCTACACACAGCTAGAACGAACCATTACCCATATAGAAAGAATTTAGAAGCATGCCCTGGTTGGGTTTTAGTATAAGAGGTGAATGAAATGGCTGAACTACGTGCTAATCGAGTGGGCGAGCAAATGAAAAAAGAGCTAGGTGAAATCCTAACTCGCAAAATTAAGGATCCACGAGTTGGCTTTGTAACAGTTACAGATGTTGAAGTTACTGGTGACTTGCAGCAAGCAAAAGTGTTTATTTCTGTTTTAGGTAATGACAAGCAGAAAAAAGATACGCTGCTAGGTTTAGCAAAAGCAAAAGGGTTTATTCGATCGGAAATTGGCAAACGTATTCGCTTGCGCAAAACACCTGAGTTGATGTTTGAATTTGATGAAGCATATGAATATGGTAATCGGATTGAGACAATTTTAAAAGATCTAAATAACTGATGTGCCAATAATAAAATGCATATGTTCGCAGAGATCAATCGGGATTAAATTTGGCATGGAGAAAAATCTGACCTGATGTTATAGGGTCAGATTTTTTCCATCCATAATTTCTCAGTTTGTGGAAGGTTCACTTTATATGGAATGGAGGTTTTCACAGTTGCATGGAATTTTGCCATTATGGAAACCAAGAGGTCTTACCTCGCATGATTGTGTAATTAAAATTCGCAAAATGTTTCAAACAAAGAAAGTTGGACACACAGGTACGTTAGATCCAGATGTGGAAGGGGTCTTACCTATCTGTATTGGAAAAGCAACAAAGATTGTTCCTTTTTTAACAAATACGAAAAAGGTATATGTGGCTAAGCTTAAGTTAGGAGCTGCTACAAATACAGAAGATGCTTCAGGTGAGATAGTTGAGGAGAAAGTGGTTAATGTAATGCCGCTCCAAAAGGAGATTGAAGAAATATGCCTTCAGTTCACTGGAGAAATTAAACAAATCCCACCTATGTACTCAGCTGTTAAGGTAAAAGGGAAGAAATTGTATGAATACGCTAGAGAAAATCAATACGTCGAGCGTCCAGTGCGAACGGTAAGCATTGAAGAAATAAGTTTACTATCGCCTCCAGACAACAAAGAACACACTATATCTTTTCGCGTTGTCTGTTCAAAAGGAACCTATATTCGTACATTATGTGTAGATATAGGTAAAGCCTTAGGGTACCCTGCACATATGGTTTCATTGGTTAGAGAAGCAACAGGAGCATTTTCTAACAAAAATGCGGTTACATTTGCTACAATAGAAGAGGCTATTTTAAATCAACGTACAACAAACATCCTATACCCACTTCAATTCGGGTTAACACATTTAGATGTATGGAATGTAGATCAAGAAGTAGCCCAAAGGGTTTTATATGGACAAAAGCTTCCTTGCAACGTCCAATTTAAAACAGACCCATTTGTTGTTGTGCACAACAACTGTGTACTAGCCATTTATAAAGTGTATGAAAAGCAAACTGGTTATGTAAAACCTGTCCGTGTATTTAGTAGATAAAAAAGTGTAGGTGAAGAAAGTTGCGAACAATTGAGTTAACATATCCGCACATGCTTATATTAGAAGAACTTCCCGAAACAGTTGCAGCCATTGGTTTTTTTGATGGAATACATAAAGGACATCAACATGTTATTAAAACAGCTATAAACGAAGCGAAGAATAGAAATATGGAAAGTGCGGTTATTACGTTTTATCCTCATCCCTCTGTCGTATTACGAAAAGAGAAGCAGCAAGTTAAATACATTACACCACTACGCGAAAAACAAGAAATTTTAAAACGATTAGGTGTAGATAAATTATACATTATTACTTTTAATTCCGAGTTAGCTGCACTTCAACCAGAAGCATTTATTAACCACTTTATAAAAGGGCTCCATATAAAGCATCTTGTTGCTGGATTTGATTTTTCTTATGGTCATAAAGGGAGCGGGAATATAGATACAATACACGACCATGCAAGAGGGGCCTTCACTTTTACGAAGGTAGATAAAGTCCAATGTGATAATGAAAAAATTAGTTCAACAAGAATTCGTAAGTTACTTTCTTCGGGTGAAGTTGAAAAAGCAAATATATTACTCGGTAGACCGTTACTTGTTGATGGACTTGTTGTGAAAGGTGCACAACGTGGGAAGCAAATGGAGTACCCAACTGCTAATGTGATGACAAACCAAGAGGCTTTACTACCCAAACCGGGGATTTACGCAGTCAAAATATTTTATAAACAGGAAAAATATGAGGGAATGGCAAGCCTAGGATTTAATCCTACTTTTGAAGATAACTTGAAAGAACCGATTCTTGAAGTTCACATATTTGATTATAATAATGAGCTTTATGGAGAGGAGCTATTAATTGAGTTTCATTCTTTTGTTCGTGATGAAATAAAGTTTGATGGAATGAACGATTTAAAAGTTCAAATTGCTCAGGACGAAAAACAAATTCGGCAATTATTCGCCAACCATCATAATGATTTGTCTAAATGTGAATAACAAGGATACAATGATAAGTTACTCTATTTCATAGTTATAAATGCCTGACGATTAAATACTATAAGTAAAGTATTATTTTTTACTTGCTTTTTCAAAGAAAGAAATGTAAGATGAAAATATTGAACCATTGCTTGGCAAAACGTAACTCCGACGTTTGCTAGGGAATTGGGGATTTCAAATGTAATTAGGAGGTGAACCAATTGGCTATTTCACAAGAACGTAAAAATGAAATTATTAATGAATACAAGGTTCATGACAGCGATACTGGTTCTCCAGAAGTACAAATTGCTGTACTAACGGAAGAAATCACTACGTTAAACGAACATCTACGTGTTCATAAAAAAGACCATCATTCACGTCGTGGATTATTGAAAATGGTTGGTAAACGCCGTAACTTATTAAATTACCTACGTAATAAAGATGTTACACGTTACCGTGAATTAATTAAAAAGCTCGGTTTACGCCGATAAGAAAAAAGCAGGAGAGATCCTGCTTTTTTCTGTGGCTATGACATTGCGAAAACTTTTTTACTATAGGAAAGTATATGTTTTTTCGATTTTTCGCCATAAAACGTGGCGACAGGCAAAGTCTTTCTAATATTGAAAGCGAAGGCAAGAGATACTATTGAATATAATGAAATTAAGATAATTACGGAAGCATGTAATGGCTTGTACTTTTCTTACTAGTATTCGATGTATATAATAGAACCGAGATGGTTGTTTATGGTATATGTACATAAAAATTGGTCAACCCTTGATTTAGGCTACATAAAATTTACAATCATGCTTTTAAACTATAAAATGGATAGTATCATGCAATTTGAAAGGAGAACATGAACTAATGGCAGAAGAAAAACAACAATTCTCTATAGAGGTAGCTGGCAAAACATTTACCGTCGAAACTGGAGAATTAGCAAAACAAGCAAGTGGTGCTTGTATGATTCATTATGGAGATACAGCTGTTTTATCTGTAGCAACAGCTTCAAGTGAACCTAAGGATCTTCCGTTTTTTCCTTTGACAGTTAACTATGAAGAACGGTTATACGCAGTAGGTAAAATACCAGGAGGGTTTATTAAAAGAGAAGGTAGGCCAAGTGAAAAAGCCATTCTATCTTCACGTCTTATTGACCGACCGATTCGACCTTTATTTCCTGATGGGTATCGAAATGAAGTTCAAGTGATTAGTACGGTAATGAGTGTTGATCAAGATTGTCCTTCAGAAATAGCAGCAATGATTGGTTCTTCAATTGCTTTATGCATTTCTGACATTCCATTTGCCGAACCAATTGCAGGAGTGAACGTAGGTCGAGTAGATGGGAAATTTATCATTAACCCTACGGTAGAGCAAGAGGAAAAAAGTGACATTGAATTAACCGTTGCTGGAACAAAAGACGCCATTAATATGGTAGAAGCAGGTGCTGATGAAGTTCCTGAAGAAGTCATGTTAGAAGCAATTATGTTTGGACATCAGGAAATCATCCGATTAGTAGAGTTCCAAGAGCAAATTATGAGAACAGTAGGAAAGAAAAAACAAGCACCTACTTTATTTGATGTAGATCAAGCATTAAGTTCAGAAGTGGAGGCAAAAGCAAAAGATAAGTTAGTAAAGGCTATTCAGGTTAAAGAGAAGCATGCTCGGGAAGAAGCGATTTCTGCGGTTAAAGAAGACGTGCTAGCTGCTTATGAAGAAGATGACGACACAAGCAAGCAAGTAAAAACGATTCTTGATCAAATAGTAAAAGCTGAGGTACGTCGGTTAATTACGAAAGAAAAAATTCGTCCTGATGGTAGACAAATTGATGAGATACGCCCGTTATCATCCCGAATACATGTATTGCCACGTACGCACGGATCCGGTTTATTTACTAGAGGTCAAACGCAAGCATTAAGCGTTTGTACACTTGGAGCTTTAGGGGATGTGCAAATTTTAGACGGTCTTGATTTAGAGGAATCTAAACGTTTTATGCATCATTATAATTTCCCTGCATATAGTGTGGGAGAAACAGGGCCAATGAGAGGACCTGGTCGAAGAGAAATTGGTCATGGAGCATTAGGAGAACGAGCATTAGAGAAAGTAGTTCCATCTGAAAAAGATTTCCCATATACCATTCGCCTAGTATCAGAAGTGTTAGAATCAAATGGATCAACTTCACAAGCAAGTATTTGTGCTAGCACGCTTGCGATGATGGACGCTGGTGTTCCGATTAAAGCACCTGTAGCAGGTATTGCGATGGGGCTTGTTAAATCAGGAGACGATTATTCCATTCTTTCTGATATTCAAGGTATGGAGGATGCTCTTGGCGATATGGACTTTAAAGTTGCTGGAACGGCTAAAGGTGTTACTGCATTGCAAATGGACATTAAGATAGATGGCTTATCTAAAGAAATTTTAGAAGAAGCATTACACCAAGCGAAAAAAGGAAGAATGCATATTCTTGAATCGATGCTTGCTACAATTGAAAAGCCGAAAGACAATCTTTCAGAATACGCACCAAAAATTTTAACGATGGAAATTAATCCAGACAAAATTCGTGACGTCATTGGTCCAAGCGGAAAGCAAATTAATCAAATCATTGATGAAACAGGTGTAAAAATCGATATTGAGCAAGATGGAAGTGTGTTTATTTCATCTACCGAAGCAGCGATGAATGAAAAAGCGAAGAAAATCATTGAGGACTTAGTACGTGAAGTTGAAGTTGGACAATTATATTTAGGAAAAGTAAAACGAATTGAAAAATTCGGCGCATTCGTTGAATTATTTAAAGGTAAAGACGGTTTGGTTCACATTTCTGAATTGGCTGAAGAACGTACAAATAAAGTAGAAGATGTCGTTTCTATTGGTGATGAAATTTTAGTAAAAGTAAAAGAAATTGACAATCAAGGAAGAGTAAACTTGTCTCGAAAAGCAGTTTTAAAAGAAGAACGGGAAAGAAAAGAAGCTGCAAAAAATCAGTAGTTCCATGCAGTAAACAAGAAGCTGGCAACCCAGTTTCTTTTTTTATAGTAGGCTCTAAAATAGATGTTGGGGTTTTGGAACATGATCTAAAAATACCCCAACAACCCAAACATTGTTAGGGCACAGTGGTGAAAAAACGCAGCTGATCGCCAAGACTTTATAACGCAGGCTGAGCTTTTCTAATTTATTTTACATAAACAAAGCGACGTTGTTTTATATAATCAATCTATAAAGCAAAACGAAGGTTTATCACCATGCTGTAAGCCTTTTTTTGCTTATACGATAAATGCCAATTTTTTGCTTTTTATTATATTGATGAATAAAACGTTTTTCGCCCCTTCCCCTTCCCCTTCCCCTTTTACATTACCTTACCGTTCATGACGAAAAATAGGGGAGAAGTGGATCGATGATAGGAATACTTGAATAAACCTAGCAAAAATGGAAGTAATCAAAAGTCGCTATCATAACTTGTCCCTTACTATCATATAAGTAAGGATATAAGGGAGGGGTACGTAAGGATGCGGCGATATCGAAATTTACTTCATGTTGTTGTGTTTATTATTATAGTAGGGCTTACCTTTGATATGAATAAAAATCCATTTACTCCAGTCGAATCACCTGTTATAGTTCAAACTGCCAAAACAACTGACTCACTATACGAAGAAATTAAACAAAAAGCAAAAGAATATGATGAGCCTGCACAAAATGCATATATTGACAAAGTTTGGAAAAAGACACCTGGGAGAAATGGTTTAACTGTAAATGTAGAAAAATCATATACAAAAATGAAACGTAAAGATGAAGGTTTTCAAGAATCGCTGTTAGTATTCGATCAAATTACTCCCGAAGTTGGTTTAAAAGATTTACCTGCATCTCCAATTTATCGAGGGCATCCCGAAAAAAAAATGGTGTCATTTTTAATTAATGTATCGTGGGGAGAAGAATATATCCCTAACATCCTTTCGATTTTAAAAGACAATGGGGTAAAAGCATCTTTCTTTATTGAAGGGAAATGGGCAAAAAACAATGCTGAATTAGTCAAAATGATTGCAGAACAAGGTCATCTTATTGGAAATCATGCATATAATCATCCAGATATGGCGAAGTTATCCAATCAAAACATCGTCGATCAGATCGTACAAACAAACGATATTATAAAAGCGATAACTGGTTCAACTCCAAAGTGGTTTGCACCTCCAAGTGGTAGCTATAATAATCACGTAGTGGAAGTTAGCCATCATCTTAAAATGGAAACAGTACTATGGACGGTTGATACAATTGATTGGAAGAACCCCTCTGTTTCTGTTATGCTTAACCGAGTGAATGAAAGAATTCACCCTGGAGCCACAATTTTAATGCACCCTACAGAAGCAACTGAAAGAGGATTGCAGCAATTAATATCGTCTATTAAAGAAAAAGACTATAAATTAAATACGATAGAAAAATTGGTAGAAACGAAGCGATAATTTGTGTCGCTTTATATTTTAGGAGGATATGCTTTGATAGAAAAACACACTTGTAAAAATGGTTTACGTGTTGTACTAGAGAAAGTTCCTGCAGTTCGTTCTGTCACGATAGGGATATGGATCCTAACGGGTTCACGTCATGAACATGCTGAAATAAACGGTATCTCCCATTTCTTAGAACATATGTTTTTTAAAGGTACGAAAACGCGAACTGCACAGGATATTGCAGAAGAATTTGATGCGATTGGTGGCCAAGTAAATGCATTTACATCAAAAGAATACACATGCTTATATGCCAAAGTTGTTGATACATATAAGTATAAAGCATTAGATATTTTAGCAGATATGTATTTCCACTCCCAATTTCAAGAAGAAGAAATGGAAAAAGAAAAAAAAGTCGTCTACGAGGAAATTAAAATGTATGAAGATACTCCAGATGATTTAGTGCATGATCTGCTTGCTCAGGCAGCATATGGTAGCCATCCATTAGGGTTACCCATTCTAGGGACGGAAGAAAAGTTAGCTACGTTCACATCTAAAATGTTAGAAGATTATATACATTTAAGGTATACACCAGATAATGTGGTTATCTCAGTTGCAGGTAATGTAGATACTTCTTTTATTCAAACAGTTGAAACGTATTTTGGGAGCTACACATTTACAAAGTCATCTAAAACCCTTGCTAAACCAACCTTTCTTGGTGAAAAGATGGAGCGTTATAAAGATACGGAGCAGGTTCATTTGTGTTTAGGATACAACGGATTAGCAGTCCATGAAGCCGCTATTTATAGCTTGATCATTATGAATAATGTGTTAGGCGGAAGCATGAGTTCTAGATTGTTTCAAGATGTTAGAGAGAAAAAAGGATTAGCCTATTCCGTTTTCTCTTATCATTCTTCTTTTATGGATAGCGGACTACTAACCATATACGCCGGCACCGCAAAAAATCAATCGGAGCAATTACTTCACGTCATACAAGAAACAATTGATAAATTTATTACGAAGGGTTTATCTGATAAAGAATTACAAAGTAGTAAGGAGCAATTAAAAGGAAGTTTGCTTTTAAGTCTGGAAAGTACAACTAGTCGCATGAGCAGAAATGGGAAAAACGAGTTGATTTTAAAAGAACATTATACATTAGATGAATTAGTAGAAATGATTGATGATGTGAACCATACTGAAATTCAGCAGGTTATGGATATTGTTTTTCAACAACCACCATCTATTGCATTAATATCTCCAAAAGGAAATTAGGGTTATCTTTTCACACGAGCAAACAGGAAAGTATATTACTATATATTTGTAGCTTATTCTATAAAAATTTATCCTGCCCTATTGTGTAAAAACCTATGAAATCATAGGTTTTTTGCATATAGACTTTACAAATAATAAAAGTAGGAGGGAATGAATTGAGGTATAAAGAAATAAGTGGAAAAGAAATTGTAAACGTACAAGAAGGAGCAAGGTTAGGTGTATTGGGACAAACAGATTTAGAAATTAATGAAACTACTGGTCAAATTGAAGCTTTTATTATTCCAAATTACAAATGGTTTGGTTTAAAAAAGGAAGCGGAAGAAACCAAAATTCGCTGGAATGCAATTAAAAAAGTGGGCGAGGATATGATTATTATCGATACAGAGAAAAGTATATGACACTTTACCAATACTACAAGTTGAGGAATTGGAAGATACGGTCTGACAAGTATAAGCGAGATATCACAGCAGCTAAATCCTCATCTTTGTAAGAGACCTTTAGGTCGTATCCCCTTGCTATACTAAAACATGATTTAGGATGAAAACTTCTTCCACATTGATTTTTTTAAACAGTGCTAAATCAAACGTTGCTGCCTTCCAAATTGGAAGCGGCTTTTTTATTTGCACAGGAAATTATAACGTAAGGTGCTTATGGATAACGAAATAACCGAATAGTCACTTCGTCCAGCAATGAGGTGATTTCACGCAATCGCTCTAGATAAGTCCTCATCGATTCGTCGCTAAGAGGAAGGCTGACTAGAAACAGACTTGCCGCCCGACGTGGGCATACTCTTGTTTTAGTGGCATGGTGCCTAAATTTTTAGTTGATTTGTTCCACTCGCTACGTTGCTAAACGGGCGCCCCGATCCTTTGTTCTTTACCACACAATTGAAATCCATCTTGGTTACTATTTGCGCCAATACAAAGTGCTGTAAGATTCTACCTCAGAAATACAGCATACCTTTTTTGTAAAGCTCTTCTTGTATTATTCATATGTATTTATAATACATGCTTAGAAAATGTATTGATTTTCCATAAAATGGTGGTATTAACTTTTATATAGTAGTCTTTCCTAAATAGGATTTTGCTTCTTAAATTTGTGTATAGTAATTCTTTTCATAAAATGTAATCACTAACTCGATCTCCATACATAAGCTATAAAGAAATGTGAATGAAAATGGTACGTTTGGAGGGTCTTTACAAACATGAACCGAACAATTGCAATAGTCGGCGGAGACGCCCGTTATTTAGAATTAATTCGCCAACTCCAAGCATTAACAGATACAACACTTTTGCTTATTGGGTTTGATAAATTAGAGCAAGGATTCACAGGCTTAAAACAATTGGCTATTGATGAAGTCACACCAAGCGAATTAGACGCGGTTATCTTACCTATAACTGGTACGGATTCTAATGGGATAGTAGAACCTGTTTTTTCAGAAAAAAAAATCCATCTCTCTACAAATTGGTTCCAACAATTAAAAAAATCGACAATTGTATTTTCTGGAATAGCCAATGCCTATTTGAAAAATGCGATAAAAAAAGCAAATATAAAGTTAGTTCCTCTGTTAGACCGAGATGATGTTGCTATATATAACTCCATTCCAACGGCAGAAGGTACGATTATGATGGCCATTGAACATACAGATTTCACGATCCATTCCTCCTGTGTCGTTGTAGTTGGGTTTGGCAGAGTGGGACATACGGTTGCAAATAAATTTTCTTCTTTAGGTGCAAAAGTATCTGTTAGCGCCACCCACATGAAAGATTTAGCAAGAGTAACTGAAATGGGTTTAACAGCAATCCCACTAGATCAATTAGCGCTTCATATGCAAGCATGCGATTTACTCATTAACACTATCCCGGCTCCTGTCATTGGAAAAGAGGAGATGAAGCATCTTCCATCGCATGCAGTTATCATTGACCTGGCTTCAAATCCTGGAGGAACTGATTTTACGTATGCAAAACAGCGTGGTATTAAAGCCATGTTGGCGCGCAGTTTACCAAGTATAGTTGCACCTAAAACTGCAGGGAAAATATTAGCAAATGTTATAAAACAAGAAATCATTCAAAATCCGTATTAAACAATTAACTGTTTGAGTTTTTGAAAGTAATTTCAGTGCTAGATAAAACGAGGGAAAAGATTCATTTACCAGCTTTAATGGCAATCTTTTGTAAAGATAGAAATCATGCCCAATAAATATTAATTTTCATAGGAGGTACGATTAATGCGTTTAAAAGGTAAGAGAATTGGTTTTGGCTTAACAGGTTCCCATTGCACATATGATCAAGTTTTTCCACAAATGGAGAAATTAATGGCGCTTGGTGCTGAAGTTGTTCCAATTGTAACATACACAGTAAGAACGACCGACACGAAGTTCGGTGATGCACAGGACCATATCGAAAAAATTCAAACCATTACTGGGAAAGAAATTATAACTACGATGCCTGAGGCAGAACCGCTGGGGCCTAAAATGCCATTAGATTGTATGGTCATTGCTCCGTTAACCGGAAATTCCTTGAGCAAACTTGCCAATGCTTTAACAGACTCCCCCGTTTTAATGGCAGCTAAGGCAACAATGCGTAATCAACAACCTGTAGTAGTGGGCGTTTCTACAAATGATGCACTTGGTTTAAATGGAGTTAATCTAATGCGTTTAATGGCTAGTAAGTTTATTTACTTTGTTCCGTATGGGCAAGATGATCCTTATTTAAAGCCAAACTCACTTGTTGCAAAAATGGAATTAATACCAGAGACTATTGAATCTGCGCTTGAATTTAAACAACTACAACCAGTTATTGTTCCTCATCGAAGCTAATCTGTGATAAAATGATAAGCTAGAAGTCTAATAATCTAGTTTTGGAAAGGAGCAATAAATTCATGTCGCAAAAATCAGCCTATAATGTAGCTGTGGTTGGAGCAACAGGCGCAGTTGGTCATAAAATACTTGAATTATTACAAGAGAAAGATTTTCCAATAAATAAATTGAAGCTTTTATCTTCCAAACGATCTGCTGGTTCTAAACAGGTTTTTAACCAAGAGGAAATCATTGTTGAAGAAGCAGTACCTGAAAGCTTTGAAGGCGTTGATATTGCTTTGTTTTCAGCTGGTGGTTCAGTTTCTAAAAAGCTCGCTCCAGAAGCTGTAAAACGCGGTGCAGTAGTAATTGATAACACGAGCGCCTTTCGTATGGATGAGTCTGTGCCACTTGTAGTTCCTGAAGTCAACAAAGAAGACTTAAGAGATCACCAAGGAATTATTGCCAATCCAAATTGCTCTACCATTCAAATGGTGGCAGCGTTAGAGCCACTAAAAGCTAAATTTGGTTTAAGACGTATTATCGTATCCACTTATCAAGCTGTTTCAGGTGCTGGTAATGAAGCATGCGATGAGTTAGCGAATCAGTCAAAAACTTATTTGTCTAATGAAGAAATGAAAGCAACTATTCTCCCTGTTAAGGGAGATGAAAAGCATTTTCCAATTGCATTTAATGCACTACCGCAAATTGATCTTTTTCAAGAGAATGGTTATACTCTTGAAGAATTAAAAATGATTAATGAAACGAAAAAAATTATGCATGCACCAGACCTTTCAGTAGCTGCAACTTGTGTACGCTTGCCATTTTTTACGTCTCATGCAGAAAGTGTATATATCGAAGTTGAGAGAGAAGATGTAATGGTAAAAGACATTTGGGAAGTGTTACAGCATGCAGAGGGGGTCGTGTTGCAGGATAATCCAAAAGAGCAGATTTATCCAACACCTTTAGCTGCAGAGGGTAAACAAGATGTATTTGTTGGTAGAGTTCGCAAGGATTTAGACAATAGACACGGGTTCCATCTATGGATTGTATCTGATAATTTATTAAAAGGTGCAGCTTGGAATACGGTACAAATCGCCCAAGAATTAATTCAAAATAATTGGTTGCAACGATAGAGGTGTACGAATGGAAATACTCATTCAAAAATTCGGTGGTACTTCGGTACAATCACAAGAAAACCGAGACCATGTAATTAAACATATAAAAGATGCTTTAGTAAAAGAATATAAACTTGTAGTTGTCGTTTCTGCATTAGGCAGAAAACCTGATCCTTATGCTACAGATACGCTACTCAGTCTGGTGGATTTTCCGGCGAATAAAAATGCTTCACGAGAATTGGATATGCTCATGTCGTGCGGTGAGATTATTTCATCCGTTGTACTTTCTAATGAATTACAAAAGCAACATATTGCTGCAACGGCTCTAACTGGCTCACAAGCAGGATTCATTACAACAGATGACTTTACAGAAGCAAAAATCAAAGAAGTAAAGCCAGAACGAATTTTGCAAGAATTAGAAACGCATGATGTGGTAGTTGTCGCAGGTTTTCAAGGAACTACAACATCTGGTGACATTACGACAATAGGACGTGGTGGAAGTGATACAACAGCTTCAGCATTAGGTGTTGCTTTATCAGCTGAGCGGATTGAAATATTCACAGATGTAAATGGTATTATGACTGCTGATCCACGGGTGGTTGAAACAGCAAGACCACTTGATGTAGTTACGTATTCTGAAATTTGTAATTTGGCATATCAAGGAGCAAAGGTCATTCATCCCCGAGCAGTAGAAATTGCTATGCAAGGAAAAATTCCCATGCGTGTGCGTTCTACCTACTCCAAAGATGAAGGAACGCTTGTTACGTCTTCACGTGTAGAAGGGATGGACATTATTGATCGATTAATTACTGGCATTGCACATATGGATGCTATAACCCAGATTCAAGTACAAACGAAAGAGGCAGCATTTGGGATGCAGTCAGATGTATTTAAAGCAATGGCTGAAGCGGGGATTTCTGTTGATTTTATTACTATTTCACCTACAGGGGTGATCTATACTGTACCAAATGCTTACACAGAAAAGGCTGTACACATATTAAACACGCTTGGATTTGAACATGAAATTACTGAGAACTGTGCAAAGGTTTCAGCTGTAGGAGCGGGCATGACTGGTGTTCCTGGTGTTGCTGCAAAAATTGTGCAAGCATTGACTGATGCGAATGTGCAAATTCTGCAGTCTGCAGACAGCCATACAACCATTTGGGTACTCGTACATGAAAAAGATTTAAAAGCCGCAGTAAATGCATTGCATGAAGCTTTTGAATTGAGTCACGTATTTAACTCCGCACATTGAATAGAAAAGGTGATTAGAATGAACTTTGGTAAAGTGTTAACTGCAATGGTCACACCCTTTGATTTAAATGGAAATATTGATTATACGCAGACAGATGCACTTATTGAACACTTGTTGCAAAATGGTACACAGGGTTTAGTCATTGCAGGAACAACAGGTGAATCACCAACTTTAACTACCGAAGAAAAAGTGAGCCTGTTTAAACATGTCGTTGGTCAAGTAAATAAACGCGTTCCTGTTATTGCAGGGACTGGAGGGAATAATACGCAAGCTTCGATAGATTTAACCAAGGAAGCAGAACGTTGTGGTGTGGATGCGGTGATGCTTGTAGCGCCGTATTACAATAAACCAGATCAACGTAGTCTATTTGCACATTTCAAAACTGTAGCTCAAAGCACATCGCTACCTGTGATGCTCTATAATATACCAGGAAGATCGATTGTAAATTTAACCACGGAGACAACTGTAGCGTTAAGTAAAATCGATAATATTGTTTCTGTTAAGGAAGCTAGTGGAGATCTTGATCAAGTGTCTCAAATAATTGAGCTAACAGATGATTCGTTCTCTGTATATAGTGGTGACGATAGTATGACATTACCAATATTGTCTGTTGGAGGCACAGGTGTTATTTCGGTAGCTTCTCATCTGATAGGAAATGAAATGAAGCAAATGATTCAATTGTTTGAAGAAGGAAGTACAGGTCAAGCAGCTAAGCTTCATCGTCAATTGTTGCCTGTTATGAAAGGGTTATTTATGGCTCCTTCTCCTTCCCCTGTAAAAGCTGCCCTTCGCATAAAAGGAATAGAAGTTGGTGGTTTGCGTTTGCCACTACTTGAACTATCGCAGCAGGATAAAGATGAATTAACAACGATCTTAGAAAATACCGGTATATAATGCCGGTATTTTTTTATACTATATAGGAAAGTATACAGTTTTAAGGTTTAAAACTATAGCCCCTGTCATAAAAGATTTGTCGGTAAGCCAAGTTTTTTCTAAGATAGCATAAATAATACCCATAGTTATGAAATTGGTTGGTAAATAAATGTTCACCTATTTCATTTAATAAACTGTCCTCAAGTGTTTATTTTGTCTAACTGGTAAGGTGAAAAAATTTTTAATGGAATAAGAACATAGTAATATTTCCTTCTTCCTGCATGATTATCGGATGTTACGATCATACTATGAGAGGAATAACTTGTTAATGAGGAGTGTGTAAGTAAATGGATAAACAGCCAGAAAAAAAGGGCGATCAAACGCAAGATAATAATTCCTCTGCTTTAGTCCAAAAAATTCAACAACTAGGACAATCTAATGTACCACAAGCGCCAGATTCAAATATACATGTGCTTTCCATTATCGGACAAGTAGAAGGACATGTACAACTCCCACCACAAAACAAAACAACAAAATATGAGCATTTATTGCCACAATTAGTTGCTATTGAACAGAATCCGAAAATTGAAGGTTTAGTTATTTTATTAAATACGGTTGGTGGTGATGTCGAAGCGGGATTAGCCTTATCTGAAATGATTACTTCTATATCTAAACCTACAGTCTCGATTGTGCTCGGAGGAGGCCACTCCATTGGGGTGCCTATAGCTGTTGCTACGGATTATTCTTTCATTGCACCGACTGCTACGATGACGATACATCCAATTCGTTTAACAGGTTTAGTTATCGGTGTACCGCAGACGTTTGAGTATTTGGATGAAATGCAAAATCGTGTGGTCGATTTTGTCGTAAATCATTCTAATATAACAGAGGAAAAATTTAAAGATTTAATGTTTGCAAAAGGTAATTTAACACGTGATATCGGTACAAATGTTGTTGGAAAAGCAGCAGTAGAATATGGCTTAATTGATGGTGTTGGCGGCGTTAAGGAAGCAATGAAAAAAATAAATGAATTGATTAAGCAAAATGGCGATCACGAACAGCAGGTGATGCAATGATTATTTATACACCGCTATCAAAAGAAGATATTTTTTATACTTCCCAAGAATACACGGAAAGACAAATGATTTCATACAATGGTAAGCCACTATATTGTGAAAAGAGAGCAGATGGATCATTAGAAATTGTTAAATTATTATCAACCGATCCTAAGGATTTTTTAAATCATGAGTTTTCCCCCGGTACGATTATTTCTCAGATGAATGAAAACTGAATATTATATAACTGCTTTTAATCTTTAGGTTGAGGGCAGTTTTTTATTCGTCTAGGAAATTATCGGAAATTATAAAATTTTGCAGCTGTGGATAAACTAACTAAGTTATTTAGCCACGTTCGGTTCTAGCGCCCAGCAAGAGACGACTTCACTCCATTGCCCTAATCTAAGTCATCATTGGTTCGTTCTAAATAGGAAGGCCAACTAAAGACGGGCTTGCCGGAGGGCGCCGGCATATTCCTGTTGAAGGAGCATGATTCCTAAGACTTCAGTTGATCAGTTCCAGTCGATACGTTGCTAAACGGGCGCCCCGAGCCTTTGTGCGTTTAAATTGTTCGTTCTAGTTTCACTGTCACTCTAGTGTCAGTATGATATACTAAATAGAGGTAATTGCTTTTAATATTGAAGTAGATACGCTAAAATATGAAAGTTGAATATTTCAGCTATACATATATGATAATAAATATTTTATAATTCGGGTGGAATTTTTTAGCGTAAATGAGACTCAATTTGACTATGACATTATTCCATTCCATTGATAAGCAAAAGTGTTTAAATGAATGTTACCATCTAATTAAATTGCCAAAAATGATTGAGGTGAAAGTATGGCAAGAAAGAAAAAAAGACGCAGCAGCAAATTAAAAAAACAATTAAAACTAGAGCTAATAGGTCTCTTATTTATTTTCTTAGGCATTTTTGGAAGTGGAGCTAGTGCGATAAGTGATGGAGCTATACCAGGCGGGCTTGAGCACTTATTTCGCTTTTTCTTAGGAATTTGGTATTTTGTTGCATCGGTTTTCTTATTAGTAACAGGTATTAAATTAGTGGTAAAACGGAAATTACCTAACTTTGCAACAAAAAAAATGGTTGGCTTTTATATTATATTTGGTGGTGTACTACTTATGACACACACCCAAATGTTTGATGAAATAATCGCTTCGAATCAGCAAATCTCTATTCTAGGATCTACTTGGGAAAATTACTCTAATTATATTGACAACCAATTATCATCCGAATATTTGGGGGGAGGAATGGCTGGGGCTTTATTGCTTACCTTTTCCTACTATTTATTTTCCTTAACAGGTGCTAAAATTGTAGCTGTTTTTTCCATCATTATTGGTATTATTTTTATGACTGATTTATCGGTAGGCGATCTATTTTCTAAAATGTGGAAGTGGCTGGCAAGCAAAGTAAAAAACGTGCAAGATACATGGAGACAAAAACAAACTGCAAAACGTTCGATAAAAGAAAATGAACCTAAAATTGAACAAAACGGCGAGGAGGTTACTGAGCATGTTATCTCAGAACCTGTTATTCAAGACTTTACAGATCATACGGCATTAAGTGAACAAATTCCAGAAGAAACGGAACTGACGTCTATGGTTCAACAAGAGGAGAAAGTGAATGATAGCTTAGATAATATGCCGATGACGGAAGTAGAAAACTATGAGTATATTCTTCCTTCTATGCAGTTATTGGCAGAGCCAACAAACAATTCGCAACAACAGGAAAAATCGCAAATTCAAGCGACGGTTAGAAAGTTAGAGAGTACGTTTACTAGTTTTGGAGTAAAAGCACGTGTTACGAAAGTGCATGTAGGTCCAGCGGTAACTAAATATGAAATATATCCAGAAGCTGGTGTAAAGGTAAGTAAAATAGTTAATTTACATGATGATTTGGCACTAGCTCTAGCTGCAAAAGACTTACGGATAGAAGCACCCATTCCAGGGAAATCAGCGGTCGGAATCGAAGTACCAAATCAAGAAGTAGCTATGGTGTCGTTACGAGAAGTGCTAGAGAGTATCGCACAAAAACAATCTTCTAAACTACTATTTGCTCTTGGCAGAGATATATCCGGAGAAGCAATCGTTGGCGAATTGAATAAAATGCCACATTTACTTATCGCAGGTGCTACAGGAAGCGGGAAAAGTGTCTGTGTAAATGGGATAATTACTACGATTTTAATGCGTGCTAAACCTCATGAAGTGAAGATGATGATGATTGACCCGAAGAAAGTTGAATTAAATGTGTATAACGGTATTCCACATTTACTTGCTCCCGTTGTAACGGATCCGAAAAAAGCTTCTCGAGCTCTACAAAAAGTAGTTGCAGAGATGGAGCGACGATATGAACTTTTTTCTGATACAGGAACACGTAATATTGAAGGATACAATGAATATATTAGAAAACATAACCAACATGCTGAAGATCCAGAGCCGAATCTTCCATACATCGTCGTGTTAGTAGATGAATTAGCAGACTTAATGATGGTAGCTTCAAGTGATGTGGAAGATGCAATTACTCGATTAGCTCAAATGGCACGTGCTGCGGGAATTCATCTCATTATTGCCACCCAGCGGCCATCTGTAGACGTTATTACGGGGGTAATTAAGGCGAATATTCCTTCTAGAATTGCCTTTAGTGTCTCTTCAGCAACAGACTCTAGAACCATCTTGGATAGTGGCGGAGCAGAAAAGTTATTGGGAAGAGGGGATATGTTGTTTATCCCGGTTGGATCTTCTAAGCCAACTCGTGTACAAGGTGCTTTTCTGTCTGATGAAGAAGTTGAACGTGTAGTAGACCACTGTATTGAACAGCAAAAGGCGTCTTATCAAGAAGAAATGATTCCAGAAGAAGTCAATGAGGTTGCAGAAGAAGTAGACGATGAATTGTATGATGATGCTGTTCAATTAATCACTGAAATGCAAAGCGCTAGTGTATCTATGTTACAGCGCCGCTTTAGAATTGGTTATACGAGAGCAGCAAGACTAATCGATGCCATGGAACAAAGAGGTATTGTAGGACCGTATGAGGGGAGTAAGCCACGTACAGTTCTTATCAGTCAAATAGCTGAAGAACATACTTCTTCACATTAATGTTGAAATAAAGCCTTATAAGTAAATTTTTTAACGCAAGGGCTTGCTGAAATTGCCATTGTGCTTTTATGCACTATAACTATAGGAAAGTATTAAAATTTAGAGTTTATAGCGTAAGCAATAACTTGGTTATCGTCATAATTACTTTGGCGATAGCCAAGTTTTGCTAAGGAGCTGTTTGTAATGAACAAGTGATTGGTTTTACAAGTTGCTGTTCAAAGAATTGCACGTAGAAGAAAAATCAATGCTTTTCAATGACATAATTCTATGTTCCACAGAATCATTAACCTTTAGTACACACGCCATTTATTTTTTAGTTTTATATAATTGTTGAATTTTGATGAAAAGGTATTTCTTTCTAAATCTATTCATGCTATGATGAAATTATAAACTAGTAGAATGTCAGAGGTCAGATATCTAATCGGGAATACAGTTTTGGGGTGATGAAGTTTGTCTATTAAGCATGATTCAAGGCACTTATATTTACAAGTTATTGATCAAATAAAAAAAGATATTCATAATGGCACGTACAAGGAGAATGAAAAGCTCCCATCAGAATTTCAATTATCCAAGGTGCTAGGGGTTTCTCGTGCAACTTTAAGAGAAGCACTCCGAATATTAGAAGAAGATAATATTGTTACTAGGAAACACGGTGTTGGTACATTTGTAAACCCTAAGCCTGTATTTTCTTCTGGTATTGAACAACTTACAAGTGTTACATACATGATTGAGCAATCAGGGAAAAAAGCCGGAACAGAATATTTATTCACAGATATAAGAGAAGCAACGGACAAGGAAAAGAGTCGATTTGCTCCTCATGTTGTAGAGCAATTAGTTGAAATTGAGCGCGTTCGTACAGCCAACGGGGAACCAGTTGTATTTTGCGTTGATAAAATTCCTGAAAAGATCATTCCGGTAGAAAGTATCCAACAAGCAGATTCCTTTTTTAAATTAATGGAGGATTACGCTAATAAAAGGGTTGCCTATGCCGTGACATATATTGAGCCAATTGGTTATCATGAACGCATTTATAAGACTTTAAACTGCCATAAAGGACAAACATTATTGTTGCTTAGGCAAATGCACTATACTTCCGAAGATGAAGCGGTTTTATACTCAGCAAACTATTTTCGCTCCGATATGTTTAGCTTTCATGTTTTACGTAAACGTACGTAAAACGACGTTCGCAATAAAATGGAAGCGATTTCAAAAAAACAAGGAGGTGGTGCGCTCGAATATAGTGTGATAAATCGTTGTCGGAAACAAAAAATAAAAGAGGGGGCTATTATTTTGAAAAGTAGAAAGCTTATTTTAATACTAACAATTTTTATTAGTTTTGGTTTAGTTTTAGCTGCGTGTGGTGGTTCTAATAATGAAGATAAATCAAGTGGTGGAAATGATGGTAAAAAAACAGAAGAAAACGAAGGGTCTACGGATTATTCCGTCGCAATGGTAACAGATGAAGGGGGAGTTGATGACAAATCATTTAACCAATCGTCTTGGGAAGGGCTACAAGCATGGGGAGAAGAACATGGACTATCAAAAGGAAACGGTTATGATTATGCACAGTCTAATGATGAGTCAGATTATTTGCCAAACCTTACTCGTTTAACAAGAGATGGCTATAACTTGATTTTTGGTGTTGGATATTTACTAGAAGATGCGATCTCAAAAGTAGCAGAACAAAATCCTGATACAAATTTTTCCATTGTCGATACCGTTGTGGAAGCTCCTAATGTTGCAAGCATTACATTTGCGGAGAATGAAGGATCATTTTTAGCAGGTGTTGCAGCTGCTAAAAAAACCAAAACAAACAAGCTTGGTTTTGTCGGCGGCATGGATTCTGATTTGATAACTAAATTTGAAGTTGGATTCGTTGCAGGTGCAAAATCTGTTAATCCAGATATTGAAGTGGACATTCAATATGTTGGTGATTTTAGTTCAGCTGATGATGCAAAGCTAATTGCTACAAGGATGTATGGTGACGATAGAGACATTATTTATCATGCAGCAGGTGCAGCTGGAAATGGCGTATTTAATCAAGCAAAAGATATGAAAAAGAACGATCCTAATAATGAAATTTGGGTGATTGGTGTAGATCGCGATCAGCATGAAGAAGGGAAAATAGGTGAAGATAATGTAACACTTACATCTATGGTAAAGCGAGTGGACGTATCTGTTCAAGAAGTAAGTAATCTGGGTTTAAATGGGGATTTCCCAGGCGGTGAAATATTGGAATTCGCTTTAAAAGACGATGGTGTCTATCTTGCTGACACAAATGAGGAGGCTTACACAGAAGAAATTGCTTCAGCTGTTGATGAGTGGAAAGAAAAAATCATTAACGAAGAAGTAGATGTACCGCAAACGCGAAAAGATCTAGAAGAATTTGAAAAGTCGTTGTAAAAAAAGAGGCTGGAGTCAGCCAGCCTCTTTAATCTTTAAGAAATATAAGTCTAGACAATGAAATGTTGAATCCTACTCGAAAGATGATGAATAGCAAGCTCAGGCTCTTAAGGAGAAACTGTTTTTGTAGTAAAGGAGTGATGTAGTTGGAAGATTATGTGATCGAAATGCTGCATATAAGAAAAGAATTTCCGGGAGTAGTTGCTAATGATGATGTAACCATCCAATTAAAGCGCGGAGAGGTCCATGCCTTATTGGGGGAAAATGGTGCAGGAAAATCAACCTTGATGAACGTCCTCTTTGGGTTATATCAACCTGAGGAAGGAGAAATTCGAGTGAAGGGTAAAAAAGTATCGATCACCGATCCTAATATTGCTAACAATTTAGGAATCGGTATGGTGCATCAACATTTTATGTTAGTCGAACCGTTTACTGTTACCCAAAATATTATTCTCGGTATTGAACCAACAAACAAAGGGAAAATTAATTTAAAGCAAGCAGAGCGAGAAGTGCAAGAATTGTCTGATCAGTATGGTCTTCGAGTAGATGCAACGGCAAAGATAAGTGATATTTCTGTAGGTATGCAGCAACGTGTGGAGATTTTAAAGACGCTTTATCGTGGAGCAGATGTGCTTATATTCGATGAGCCAACTGCTGTTTTAACACCGCAAGAGATTGCTGAGTTAATGGAAATATTTCGAACTTTACTTGCAGAAGGAAAATCTATCATTTTAATTACGCATAAACTAAAAGAAATTATGGAAATTTGTGATCGCTGTACCGTCATTCGAAAAGGTAAAGGTATTGGTACCGTAAACGTAGCAGAAACAACTGTTACAGAGTTGGCTTCTTTAATGGTTGGTAGAGATATATCTTTTCAAACGAACAAACAACCAGCTGAACCTAAACAAACCGTTCTGAAAATTGATAATCTATTTGTAAAAGATAGCAGAAAAGTAGACATGATAAAAGGGCTAAATTTAAACGTACGTGCTGGAGAAATTGTAGGTATTGCAGGTATTGATGGGAATGGACAGAGTGAATTAATTGAAGCAATTACTGGTCTTCGCAAAGCGCATAGCGGGAGTGTTATTATAAATGAAAAACCAATTACAAATCTGTCTCCTCGTAAAGTAACAGAAAGCGGTGTCGGCCATATACCTCAAGATAGACATAAATTTGGGCTTGTGTTAAACTATTCTGTTGCTGAAAATCTCGTTTTACAAACTTATTATAAACGACCATATTCTAAATTCAAAGTATTAAATTATAAGCAAATTTTGCAAAAAGCAGAACAGCTAATAGAGGAGTATGATGTTCGCACACCTTCTCCGCACACAAAAGCGCGTGCGTTGTCTGGTGGTAATCAACAAAAAGCTATAATAGCTAGAGAAGTTGATAGATCTCCTGATTTATTAATCGCTGCTCAGCCGACACGAGGTTTAGATGTTGGGGCAATTGAATTCATTCACCAAAAGCTCATAGAAGAGCGAAATAAAGGAAAAGCAATTTTATTAGTTTCTTTTGAATTAGATGAAATTCTAGACGTTAGCGATCGAATCGCTGTTATTTATGATGGGGGAATTGTAGCAGATGTAAAGCCAGAAGAAACAAGTGAACAGGAATTAGGCTTATTAATGGCTGGGAGCGGTCATGTAAAGGATGGTGAAGAATCGTGATGGAAAATAAATGGTTTAACATCCTTGTACCAATTATTTCTGTTCTCATTGGTCTTTTTGCTGGGGCTTTGATTATGTTGTTTTTCGGCTATAATCCTATACAAGGTTACATTGCTTTATTTAAAGGAGCATTCGGTGATTTATATTTTTTTGGTGAGACTATTCGCCAGACAACGCCTTACATATTTACAGGCTTAGCCGTTGCATTTGCATTTCGCGCTGGCTTATTTAACATTGGGGCTGAAGGGCAAGTCATTGTTGGGTGGTTAGCAGCTGTTTGGGTAGGCACAACAATAGACGCTCCGATGTATATTCACCTACCACTAGCTTTACTTGTGGCCGCAATTGCTGGAGCGCTATGGGGATTTATTCCCGGCTTGCTAAAAGCAGGATTGGGAGTACACGAAGTAATCATAACGATTATGCTAAACTATATTGCCCTTTATAGTTCTAATGCCATCATCCGCAGCATTTTAACGGAAAACGCAGATAAAACAGATATGGTTGCTCCGACTGCCTCGTTAGCTTCTGAATGGTTAGCAAATACCACTTATTTTTCCAGAATGCACTATGGCATATTCATAGCAATACTAGCAGCAGTTGCCATGTGGTTTATCATTGAACGGACAAAACTCGGTTTTGAACTAAAGTCTGTAGGCTATAACAAACATGCTTCGAAGTATGCAGGTATGAGTGTAAAACGTAATATTATTTTGGCTATGGTTATTTCTGGCTTATTTGCTGGATTAGCAGGTTCTATGGAGGGGTTAGGTACGTACGGTAATATGACTGCGAGTTCTGGTTTCTCCAATATCGGTTTTGATGGAATTGCTGTAGCACTTTTAGGGGCAAATAATGCATTTGGTGTTGTTCTTGCAGCATTCTTATTTGGAGCTTTAAAAGTAGGGGCGTTAAATATGCCAACCCAAGCTGGAGTTCCAAATGAGCTGGTAGATATTATCATTGCTCTAATTATATTCTTCGTCGCCTCAAGCTATCTCATTCGCTGGATAATATTACGGTTTAAAAGGGAGGGAAAATAATTGAGTTTTATGGAATTATTACAATCTGTAATCCCAACTGCGCTTTTTTATTCAGCTCCACTTATTTTTACTGCTTTAGGCGGAGTATTTAGTGAACGCTCAGGAGTCGTTAATATTGGCTTGGAAGGTTTAATGGTGATGGGAGCATTTGTCGGTATAGTGTTCAATCTCACCTTTGCTGACGTATTCGGTGCTTGGACGCCATGGGTATCTATTCTTGTTGCTATGGGTGTTGGTGCTATCTTTGCCATCATTCATGCCTTAGCTTCCGTCACTTTTTATGCCGATCAAGTAGTTAGTGGTGTAGCAATTAACTTTTTAGCTTTAGGAGTAGGCATTTTCTTAACAAAGCAGTGGTATGATAAAGGTCAAACAGATATGGTGACGCAACCATTTTATACAACAGATATTCCTGTTTTAGCAGATATTCCTTTAATTGGATCTGTTTTCTTTCAAGGAATTTACCCAACCTCCTATGTAGCTATCTTCCTTGCTTTCGTGTCGTGGTATATTTTATACAAAACACCGTTTGGATTACGTCTACGTGCAGTAGGTGAACATCCGATGGCTGCTGACACAAATGGTATTAATGTTTATAAGATGCGTTACATCGCTGTAATTATTTCTGGTGCCATGGGTGGCTTAGGTGGATCAGTATTTGCTTTAACGATTGCTTTCAATTTCTCGCATGCAACAATTGTAGGACAAGGATTTATGGCTCTAGCAGCCGTTATATTTGGAAAATGGCACCCGCTCGGTGCAATGGGCGCTGCTTTGTTTTTTGGGTTCGCTCAAAGCTTAAGTGTTATTGGTGGAGGTATTCCGCTTTTAGAAGATGTGCCGCAAGTATTTTTACTTATAGCGCCTTACGTATTAACTATTTTAGCATTAGCTGGTTTTATCGGTCGTGCAGAAGCACCAAAAGCAAATGGAGTGCCTTATATTAAGGGGAATCGCTAAAAACTTGCTTGCTCATATCCTTTAATAAATACAAGCATAGTTGTAACGCCACAAAGAAATTCATGCGGGTGAATATTTTAATTAATATTATAGGAAGCCATCATGGTTTGCTCAAGACCCCAACCCACCGTCTATCATGAAAAGAACTTGAAGGCGGTGTATTCATACAAAAATATAAAATTTTTATGGATTATAGTATAAGCGAAACCACGGCTATCGCCATAATGAATTGGTGATAGCTAAGTTTTTTCAAAAAGGTAAAAAGCAAGCTCTGTTTGTGTAAAAAAAGTCGCAAGCGAGTTTTTTTTGCTTTATAATGGATGACGAATGATAAATGTGAGCAGAATAAATGAAAAGTCTATATAAGGGAGGATTACCATGCAAGAAATTCAGGAAAACATAAAAGATATTAACGGCTTTAATGTTCATTATATTCCTAATCAAAAGTATAAAACATTGACTGTTGTTTTAAAGCTGCGTGCACCTTTAGATAGGGACACGATTACCAAAAGAGCTTTGTTGCCATATGTACTAAAACAAGGTACGAAACAATACCCATCTAAACAAGAACTGCAAATAAAGTTAGATGACTTATACGGAGCTTCTCTTTCTATAGACGGCGCCAAAAAAGGAGAAAACCATATTATTAGTGTGCGACTAGATATTGCCAATCAGAAGTTTTTAGCAGGAGATTCTTCTGTATTCGAGGAAGGCTTACAGTTGCTTTATGATGTTTTATTTAATCCAAATGTTGATGACCAAGGCTTTAATAAGTCTATATTCACACGAGAGAAGGAGACCTTAAAACAAAAAAACCTGAGCTTAAAAGATGACAAGATGAGTTACGCTAACCTTCGTTTAATTGATGAAATGTGTAAAGGCGAGCCTTATGCAATTCATGTGCATGGTTATTTAGATGACTTGGAAAAAATAACTCCAGTTTCTCTTTTTTCTTACTACCAACAAGTAGTTGCAAACGATCAAATTGATATTTATGTGCAAGGAGATCTTTCAGAGGAAAATATGGAAAAGACGATAAAGAAAGTTTTTCAACAAGCAAACAAAAATCAACCAAGATTAAAGCATAAGGATTTAAATGAACGCCATGTTAGCAAAACAGATGTTATACCAAAAGAAATTGTGGAAACAGATAAGGTTCAGCAAGCAAAATTACATATTGGTTATCGCACAAACGTTACGTTTGGAGAGCCTGCTTATTATGCTCTTCATGTGCTAAATGGGATTTTCGGTGGATTTCCAAGTTCAAAATTGTTTATTAATGTTCGAGAAAAGAATAGTCTTGCTTATTATGCTGCTTCTCGTATGGAAAGCCATAAAGGATTATTGTTTGTTTTTAGTGGTATTGCTCCAGAAGATTTTGAAAAGGCAAGAGACATTATAAAAAAACAGATGGAAGCAATGAAGCAAGGGGACTTTACATCGCAAAATATTGCGGAAGCTAAAGCTGTTATTACTAACCAACTATTAGAGACATTCGACAGTCCACAAGGAACAATTGAATTTTTATATCAACAAGTTTTAGCAAACAAAAAAATTACTCCTCTTCATTTTGTAGAACAATTGAATAAGGTGACAAAAGAAGAGATTGTTGCTGTTGCTAAACGCTTGCAAGAAGACACAACTTATTTATTAACAGCAGAGAAAGGAGATAGTCATGAATAAGCACATATATAGTGATATTGATGAAACGCTATATACGGAGAAATTAGCTAATGGATTAACCGTATTTTTATTACCGAAACCAGAACTAGCAAAAACACATGCTTTGTTTACGACGAACTATGGTTCCATTGATTTGCATTTTGCGCCTATAGGTAAAGATGAAGTAATTACTGTTCCAGAAGGAGTAGCTCACTTCTTAGAACATAAGCTCTTTGAAAGTGAAGAAGGGGATGTATTTCATGACTTTTCTAAACAAGGCGCTTCTGCGAACGCTTATACTTCATTTACGAAAACAGCGTATCTTTTCACAGCCACTGATCAAATTGAGAAAAATGTAGAAACACTTATTGATTTTGTGCAACATCCTTATTTTACAGATGAATCCGTAGAGAAAGAAAAGGGGATTATTGCTCAAGAAATAAGGATGTATGATGATCAGCCTGATTGGCAAGCTTTTATGGGCACGATTAAAGCAATGTTTCAAAATCACCCAATTAATGTAGACATTGCAGGGACAGTTGAATCGATCTACCAAATCACAAAAGAAGATTTATATACATGCTACCATACCTTTTATCATCCTGAGAATATGGTTTTATTTATTGCTGGAAACTTTGACCCCGAAAAAATGGGGCAGTTAATTAGAGAGAATCAAGACAAAAAACAGTTTGCCAAGATGGAGCAGTTAAAACGGAAGTTCCCGAATGAGCCAAATGAGGTAGCAGAGCGAGAAAAGCGAATAACTATGCCTGTCTCGATTCCTAAATGTACGCTAGGAATAAAACGTGTTAATCAGCAACTGTCTAAAGATGAGCTTCTAATAGAAGATTTACTTCAGGATATGTTATTGGACTATTATTTTTCAAAAGGCGGACCATTTTACGAGGAACTTTATAATGAAAATCTAATTGATGATAGTTTCTTTTTTGAATCAAATATTGATCGAGATTTTGGATATGTATTAATTGGTAGTAATACGAAAGACCCAAAACAGTTTTCCGAACGATTAAAATCCATGTTACTTGGTATCCAGGAAGCGAATCTAAATGTAGAAACATTCCAGCGTATAAAGAAGAAGAAAATAGGTCAGCTGCTACGTATGATGAACCGCTTAGAGAACATAGCAAACGCTTATACACATTACCATATGCTAGGTATTGACTTCTTTACATTACTTTCAGTTGTTCGAGAGTTAACGTTGGAGGATGCGAAGCAGTTTATGTATTCTTGGATAGAGGAAGAACGGTTATCAGTTTGTACGATCGATGCGGAGTAAGCTGCAATGAAAAGAAACATTCTTCTAATAGGGGCTAGTGGAGATATCGGTTCAGCAATAGCTGAACAATTATTACAACATGGTTACCAATTAATACTCCATTATTATACAAACAAACGAGTCATTGATGAACTCTGTGACGCATATCCTGAATCTATTTTAGCGACGTATCAAACAGACTTAAGTAAAAATAGATCTTGTGAACAGTTGATGCAAAGTTTATCCTTCTCTATTGATGGAGTAGTCTTTGCAAGCGGGAAAGCACATTACGGTTTGTTTCAAGATACTAACGAGGAAACGATGGATGCTATGATTCAGTTACATGTTAAATCGCCTTGGCTTATTACTAAACACCTTCTTCCGGATATGATTGCAAAACAGGCAGGTTTCATTCTATTTATAACGTCGATTTGGGGAGAACAAGGTGCCAGTAACGAAGTCGTTTATTCTGCAGTGAAAGGTGCACAAAATAGCTTTGTTAAAGCACTTGCAAAAGAAGTTGCACCTTCTGGGATTTCGGTTAACGCCATTAGCCCAGGTTATATTGAAACAAAGATGAATCATCATTTATGTAACGAAGAAAGAAAATCCATTTTATCTGAAATTCCAATGAACAGGGCGGGTAAGCCAGAAGAAATTGCTTCTGTAGTAACTTTTCTATTAGATAGTGAAAAGAGCTATATACAAGGCGCAATTTTAGATGTAACAGGCGGTTGGTAACTTTTCTTCTATCCAATATGTATAATCTTTAAAATCTCTCAAATACTATGCATGTATATATTGGAAGGAGGAAAAAAGATGTCCGTTCTAGATAATTTTGATTCATGGAAAAGCTTTTTAGCCAATAAGCTTACACAAGCACAACAACAAGGAATGAGTAATGAAACAGTTCAAAATATTGCTCATGAGATTGGTGATTATTTAGCACAGCACGTTGATGCTAAAAACAAAGAAGAGGCTGTACTACGTGACTTATGGAATTCAGCTTCTGATGAAGAACAGCAAGTATTAGCTAATACGATGATTAAATATGTTCAAAACCAAGGAAACTAAATGTAACATGTGAACAGTCTATATGAAATTTCAATGGTCTGCCACGCTTCGTTAATGTAGCGTGGCAGACTTTATTGGCCAAATAGGTGTACGATACTTATTTATTTTACGAAGACAGGATGCACATATAAGATTTTTGTTTATCTTGAATCTACGAAGGTGTGAACTGGAAAGTCTAAGCGGAAGATAGCAGCACCTAAATTCCTTTTTCGTAAGATATCTTTAAATCATACCTTTTTGGGCTGCTAAATAATCGGCGGGGGATGAAAGAAAACCTTACTGAATGGAAGCAGCATTTTATAAAAAAATTATTTTGTCAATCACCAATGGTTCTGTTAAGATAAATATGATATAGTTTACCTCTAACCTTTTCACGTACGAAAAAATGCTTTATGATATAATTATATAAACTGTAATGATTAATAATTTAAAATGCATTAAAGTTTATTGCATGTGGTTTAAGTACAATGAAAGGCTATCTAAGTGTTTTTATACTTGGAGTTTTTTATAGTCTAGGAATTTATAAAATTTTGCAGTTGTGGATAAACTAACTAAGTTATTTAGCCACGTCCGGCTCCAGCGCCCAGCAATTAGGCGACTTCACTCTATTGCCTTACGATAAGTCATCATCGGTTCGTTCTAAATAGGAAGGCCGACTAAAGACGGGCTTGCCGGAGGGTGCCGACATACTCCTGTTGCAGGAGCATGATTCCTAAAACTTTCGTTGATTCGTTCCAGTCGCTACGTTGCTAACCGGGCGCTTGCGCTTTTGTTCATTAAGACTTAAGGGTTGGTAATATTCAGTAGATAATCAAATATATTTATTGTACATAGCTTAGTTTTATTTTCTAATAACTATTTTAATTTTATAGAATAAGAGCCTCTGCCATTAATACTTCTAGAGTAATCAAGTATTTCTATAAACAGTTGAAAACCTTATTATTTATAAAGGAGCATTTTATGACGAGAACAGAATGGTATCTTGAATACGAAATTCAAATTAACCGACCAGGCTTGCTTGGTGATATATCGTCTTTACTTGGGATGCTAAGAATTAATATTATTATGATTAATGGGGTCGAGGACGCAAAGCGTGGTATGCTACTCTTATCTAAATATGACGAAAATATAACACGACTCAAGTCAATTTTACAAACGATGGAAACCATTAAAGTAACCAAGTTAAGACAGCCAAAACTTAGAGATAAAATGGCTGTACGCCATGGTAGATACATATATCGGGATGTAGACGATCATAAAACAATTCGTTTTATTCGCGATGACTTAGGCTTGCTTGTTGATTTTATGGCAGAGTTGTATAAAAAAGATGGTCATAAATTAATAGGGATCCGTGGTATGCCAAGAGTAGGGAAAACAGAATCGGTAGTAGCTGCAAGTGTGTGTGCAAACAAACGTTGGTTATTTGTTTCCAGTACCTTATTAAGGCAAACAGTGCGGAGCAAGCTTATTGAAGGTGAGTATAATCCCGATAATGTTTATATTATTGATGGCATTGTATCCACTCGGCGTGCAAACGAGCAGCATTGGCAGTTGATTAGAGAAGTAATGCAGCTACCTGCTGTCAAAGTAGTAGAACATCCAGATGCGTTTGTACAAATGACAGAATATAA
This sequence comes from Virgibacillus chiguensis, assembly GCF_900129865.1. GTDB lineage: Bacteria > Bacillota > Bacilli > Bacillales > Amphibacillaceae > Virgibacillus > Virgibacillus chiguensis. Next base: position 29,130 of record NZ_FQXD01000002.1, on the reverse strand, counting down.
AATAGAGGATTTTGATTACATTATTGAACTAAGAAGTCATGAAGAAGAAGAAATTACGTATGAGCCTGTTGAATCAAGACAGTTCAGTCAAGAAAATGAATTTTCAATGTTTGATTTCTAAAATGGATGGTGTTGGAAATGCAAATCGGAGCAAGACTAAAAGAAGCAAGGGAAGCTCAGAATCTTTCTTTAGAAGAGCTACAAGAAATTACAAAAATTCAAAAGCGATATTTACTAGCAATTGAAGAAGGGAACTTGCAAATTCTTCCAGGTAAATTTTATGCTAGAGCTTTTATGAAAGAATATGCAAATGCTGTTGGATTGGACCCAAATGAACTGATGGAAGAATATAAAGAAGAAGTGCCGAAAACAGAGGAGCCTACAGAAGAACAATACTCACGTATACAACGTTCACGTAAAAGTCAGGAAAAAAGTACATCTATTTTTTCCTTATTTCCTACAATAATTGTTGGCTTACTTATTATTGGTATTATTGCGGTCGCTATTTTCTTTATTGTCCAGAACATGTCTGGAACAGAAAGTAAAGATCCTGTGAATCAGGATGATGGAAAAGGCAATGATATTGTAATTAAAGACGATAGTGGTGGCGATGAAGCTAATCAAAATACTGTAGATGAAGATCAAGATAATGAAGATCAAGATGGTAATGATGAAAATTCAGAAGAAACAAATGAAAAAGCAAAAGAGCCTGAATTTACTGTAATAGAAGAAGGAACAGGTAATACACCAGAATCAACAGTTGCATTCTCTTATACAGGTGATAAAGTAAAAGCTACATTAGAAGCTTCAGACGATACTTGGCTTGGTGTGAAGGATGATGAAGAAGATGTCCTTTTTGAGGAAAATATGTTTAATTCCGAGCAGTCGCCACTTGAATTAGACCTTACTGGTAAAAAACGCGTATTCTTTAAAATTGGCAATGCATCTGTGCTAACCATTACAATAAATGGTAAAGAAATGGAATATCCTGTTGATCCAAGTAACGTAAGACAAAATATTTGGGTGGAACTAAAACAAGAAGCTGAATAAATATCATCGACCCTTCCTTTCAACTTTTTGGGAAGGGTCAATCATTTTATACTAAACTATAATTTTTTAGGGTTGACAATAAGAAAAATAACGGCTTTTTTCGTCATAAAGATTTGGAGGAGCCAAGTTTTTCGAAGGAGGAATTGTAATGAACTTACCAAATAAGCTAACATTATCACGTATTTTTTTAATTCCTATTTTCATCATTCTTATGAGTGTTCCATTTTCATGGGGAAGCTGGCAAATAGGAGAAACAGCATTGCCAATATCTCATTTCATTTCTGCTTTATTGTTTATAATTGCAGCTGGAACGGATTGGGTGGATGGTTATTACGCAAGAAAATATAACCTTGTTACAAATTTAGGGAAGTTTCTTGATCCACTTGCAGACAAACTGCTTGTATCCGCCGCTTTTATTATATTAGTAGAAATGGGAGTTGCCCCAGCATGGGTCGTTATTCTTATTATTAGTCGTGAATTTGCAGTTACAGGGCTTCGCCTTGTTGCTTCTGGAGAAGGTATAGTACTAGCAGCTGGTAATATGGGGAAAATAAAAACAGCAACGCAAATGGTCGCTATCACTGTTTTGTTATTACATAATTTTCCGTTTTCATATATAAGCTTTCCTTTTGGGGAAATCATGCTATATATAAGTTTATTCTTTACAATATTATCTGGCATAGACTACTTTATTAAAAATTGGCATGTGATGAGGGATTCGAAATGAGTAAGGAATTACAAGCTGAAATAATTGCTGTTGGTACTGAACTTTTACTTGGACAAATTGCAAATACAAACGCTCAATGGCTCTCTGAGCAGTTAGCTAACCAAGGTGTTAACACGTACCACCATACAGTTGTTGGGGACAATTTACAACGTGTACGTGAAACATTTGAAATGGCTCAAAAACGTTCAAATATTGTTATTGTTACTGGTGGTCTGGGACCAACAGAAGATGATTTAACAAGGGAAGCATTTCAGCAATTGAGTACTATTCCTCTAGTGGAGCATGAACCATCCATGTGTAAAATACGAGCATATTTTGAAAAGCAGCAGGCAGTGATGACTCCAAATAATCCAAAACAAGCGAGAGTATTTGAAGGAGCAACAGTTTGGATGAACCCTGTAGGAATGGCTCCTGGAATGAAGTTAACATATGATGGTTGCACATGGGTTTTTCTCCCGGGTGTTCCAAAAGAAATGAAAGCTTTAGTAAGAGAATACATGATTCCATCCATACAAAAACTTCTGGGTAAAAAAGAGATCATTAAATCTGTTTTACTGAAATTTACTGGTATTGGTGAATCAAAGCTGGAACATGAACTACAGGATATTATTCACGAACAAACAAATCCTACAATTGCTCCTCTTGCGCAAGAAGAAGGTATTGTTATTCGATTAACAGCCAAAAGTGATTCGCTTCAAAAGGCAGATCAGCTGTTACAAGAAACGAAAGTGAAAATTTTTTCACGTGTAGGGCAATACGCGTATGGTGAAGATCATGAAACATTAGAAGGAAAAGTTGTGGATTTATTATTAGCGAAGCAATATACGGTTGCAGCTGCAGAAAGTTTGACTGGCGGAGCGTTTGCAGAAAAAATCACGACTGTCCCTGGTTCATCAAATGTTTTTCAAGGTAGCATGGTTACTTATACAAATACAGCAAAACAAAATACGTTACATGTGCCAAAAGAGATTTTAGAAACAAATGGAGCAGTTAGCGAAGAATGTGCTGAAGCAATGGCAAAGCAAGCAGCTGCTAAATTCTCATCTACTATAGGAATAGCTTTTACTGGTGTGGCTGGCCCCACTGAGATGGAAGGAAAGCTAGTTGGTACAGTCTATATTTCTATTTATAACGACAATGGTACATTTGTTACTAGGAAGTTTTTATTCCCAGGAGACAGGAATGCTATTCGAAGAAAAACAGTTCTTAAAGGGTTTGAACTACTATATCAAACACTAAAATAGTATTTTGCTGTAGAGTGGTGTGGCTTGTTTTGTTTTTATAATTTCATAAAAGCCTATAATTTAATTTTGTAGTTGTTTTTCAATTTAATGATGAGAACATTTATTCGTCTTTTTGCTTGGCAATTAAACGAAAAGCATGTATGATATTAGTAGATGATTAAAGGAGGGCGACGTTTTGAGTGATAAGAAACAAGCTTTAGATGCAGCGTTAAAACAAATAGAGAAGCAGTTTGGAAAAGGTTCCATTATGAAATTAGGGGAGCAAGCTGAACAAAGAATCGCAACGATACCTAGCGGTTCCTTAGCTTTAGATGTAGCACTTGGAATTGGTGGGTACCCAAGAGGGAGAGTTGTTGAAATATATGGGCCAGAATCTTCTGGTAAAACGACCGTAGCTTTACACGCTATAGCAGAAGCGCAGCAACAGGGAGGACAAGCAGCATTTATAGATGCAGAGCATGCACTTGATCCAACATATGCTCGTGCTTTAGGCGTGAATATTGAAGAGTTATTACTCTCACAACCAGATACAGGAGAACAAGCTTTAGAAATTGCAGAAGCCCTAGTTCGTAGTGGCGCTGTTGACATTATTGTTATTGATTCCGTTGCTGCACTCGTTCCGAAAGCTGAAATTGAAGGTGAAATGGGAGATTCGCATGTTGGGCTTCAAGCTCGTTTAATGTCACAGGCATTAAGAAAACTATCTGGTGCTATTAACAAATCGAAGACTACGGCTATTTTTATTAATCAAATTCGTGAAAAAGTGGGGGTTATGTTTGGTAATCCGGAAACGACTCCTGGAGGTCGTGCGCTAAAATTTTACTCATCTGTACGCCTTGAAGTTCGCCGTGCTGAGTCGTTGAAGCAAGGAAATGATATGGTAGGAAACAAGGCAAGAATTAAAGTTGTAAAAAACAAAGTGGCACCGCCATTTAAACAAGCAGAAGTAGATATAATGTATGGAGAAGGTATTTCTAAAGAGGGCGAAATACTAGACATTGGTTCTAGCTTAGATATTGTTCAAAAAAGTGGTGCTTGGTACTCTTATAATGAAGAAAGACTTGGCCAAGGACGTGAAAATGCCAAGCAGTTTTTGAAAGAAAACACAGATATGCAGGCTGAAATTCACGCATTAATTAGGCAGCATTATAATTTGGATGATCAACCAGACGAAGAAGAAACAAAAGAGTTTAATCAAGAAAGTTTAGATGTGTAATCTACTAACCACCTTTTGCTAAATGCAAGAGGTGGTTTTGATTTTTATTTTCCTATAACAGGAGGGTAGCATAAACCGCAAAGAGAACATTTTAATGCTATGACAAAAGTTCTATTTAATTAATTCTTAACCTCTTGAACTATTTAACCAAAAGCTACTAAAACATCTATTACGTAGCGATATGTACACTTCTCAAGACAATAGTAATCGCAATAGCTAGTTGTATGTTTCATAGCATTATTTACCAACATATTGTATGAAGTTGTGACGTTTCCTTGACATTCTCTCCATACACAATTAAAATTAAATTTGTATAAATTTATCATCTATATGATATATTATATGGTTATTTAACGCATTGAAACTTTTACATGCCGACAATAATTGATGTACAACTTTATAGCAAGAGGAGGTGAAATCATGGACAGTCTAATGCTCATCTCCATTTTGCTTGTAATCCTAATCGTCGGTATTGTTGTTGGTTATCTGATTCGTAAGTCTATTGCTGAAGCAAAAATTTCGAGTGCCGAAACGCTTGCTAAACAAATCGTTGATGAAGCACACCGGAATGCAGAAGCTTCAAAGAAAGAAGCCCTTCTTGAAGCGAAGGATGAAAATCATAAACTTCGGCAGCAAACAGAAGATGAACTTCGAGAGAGAAGAAACGAAGTACAAAAACAAGAAAATCGTCTGATGCATAAAGAAGAAAATTTGGACAAGAAAAGTGAATCGTTAGATCAGCGAGAACTTAATTTAGAAAAAAGAGAACAGTCGTTAGCAGACAAACAACAACAAATTGAAGAAATGGAAAGCAAAGTGGAAGCTATGATACAAGAGCAGCAAACTGAGCTTGAACGCATTTCAGGGTATACAACAGACCAGGCTAGACAAATTATTTTAGAGCGTGTAGAACAAGAAGTTGCTCATGAATCTGCTCTAATTATTAAAGAGGCAGAAAATCGTGCGAAAGAAGAAGCAGATAAAAAAGCTAAAAGCATCCTATCGTTAGCTCTGCAGCGTTGTGCTGCTGACCACGTTGCTGAAACCACAGTATCGGTTGTAAACCTTCCTAATGACGAGATGAAAGGGCGTATCATTGGGCGAGAAGGAAGAAATATAAGAACCTTAGAAACGTTAACAGGAATTGACTTGATTATTGATGATACTCCAGAAGCAGTTATACTATCAGGATTCGATCCTATACGAAGAGAAACAGCTCGTTTGGCCTTAGAAAAACTCGTTCAGGACGGACGTATCCACCCCGCTCGCATTGAAGAGATGGTCGATAAAGCAAGGCGTGATGTGGATAATCATATTCGAGAAATTGGTGAAGAGACAACGTTTGAGGTGGGAGTGCACGGCTTACATCCAGACTTAATTAAAATTCTTGGACGTTTGAAATATCGGACAAGCTATGGACAAAATGTGTTAAAACATTCCACGGAAGTAGCTTATCTAGCTGGTTTGCTTGCTGCTGAACTTGATGAAGATGAAATGTTGGCAAGAAGAGCTGGACTGCTTCATGATATAGGGAAAGCCATTGATCATGAGGTAGAAGGAAGTCACGTGGAAATTGGTAAAGAACTTGCTGTGAAGTACAAAGAGCATGAAGTTGTTATCAATTCTATTGCTTCACACCATGGCGATGAAGAACCTACTTCCATTATTTCAGTGCTTGTAGCTGCTGCTGACGCATTATCTGCGGCGAGGCCTGGAGCAAGAAGTGAAACGTTGGAAAATTATATTAAACGTTTAGAAAAACTGGAGGAAATTTCCGAGTCGTTTGTAGGTGTAGAAAAATCATTTGCCATTCAAGCTGGAAGAGAGATTCGAATTATGGTAAAACCAGATGAAATTGACGACGTAGAATCCGTTCGAATTGCAAGAGATATTCGTAAGAAAATTGAAGGCGAACTGGACTACCCTGGACATATTAAGGTTACAGTAATTCGAGAAACTCGAGCAGTGGAATATGCTAAATAAAAAGTGGTCTTCGGACTGCTTTTTATTTTTGACATTCATTAATGAATATGAAAAACTAGTGATACGAAAATAGATAGGATGAGACAAGCAATGAAAATATTATTTATTGGCGATGTTGTTGGTTCTCCTGGCAGAGACATGGTCCAATATTATTTGCCAAAATTAAAAGAAAAGTATCGACCTAGCCTTACGATAGTAAATGGTGAAAATGCTGCTTCAGGTAAAGGGATTACAGAAAAGATTTATAAGCAGCTACTAGGATGGGGCGCGCAAGTAGTTACAATGGGAAATCATACATGGGATAAAAAGGAAATCTATGATTTCATTGATAACGCAAACAAAATGATTCGTCCAGCAAATTTTCCAACTAACAATCCGGGTAAAGGCATCGTATATGTAAATATTAATGGAATTGAAGTTGCTGTGATTAGTTTGCAAGGAAGAACTTTTTTGCCACCAATTCATGACCCTTTTTCCGTAGCAGATGGATTAATAAAAGAAGCAAAGCAACGTACAAACATTATATTTGTTGATTTTCATGGAGAGGCAACAAGTGAGAAACAAGCATTTGGATGGTATGTGGATGGACGAGTGAGCGCTGTTATTGGCACACATACGCATACACAAACAGCGGATGAGCGTATTTTACCAAATGGTACAGCGTATCTGTCAGATGTTGGCATGACAGGACCTTACGATGGTATTTTGGGAATGGAAAGAGAAGCTGTTATTCAACGCTTTTTAACATCTATGCCAGTTCGTTTTGAAGTACCAAAACAGGGTAGGGCGCAATTAAATGGTTGTGTTGTAACCATTGATACGAAAACAGGAAAAGCCCATAAAATCGAGCGTATTCTAATTAATGAAGATCATCCATTTATGTAAGGTTAGTATGTCGCATTTTCCATAAATAAAATGCATAGGGTCATAACAATATTGGTTTGTTTCTATTCAAGCTAGAATTATGAGGATAAACTGTAATTGAAAAAATGTTAAAGATAGTTTATTTGAATGTTAAGAATTATTAATGCATAATAAGGGTAATAAGCTAACATCTCCAAGAATATAGTATAAGTAGAACTAGAATAGTTTAAATGAAGGAGGTACTAGTGGTGGAAGTATTAAAAGTGTCAGCAAAATCAAATCCAAATTCAGTAGCAGGTGCACTTGCGAATGTGTTAAGAGAACGTGGCTCAGCGGAGATTCAGGCTATTGGAGCTGGTGCATTAAACCAGGCTGTTAAAGCGGTAGCGATTGCTAGAGGATTTGTTGCACCAAGTGGGGTTGATCTTATTTGTATTCCAGCTTTTACAGATATTTTAATTGATGAAGAAGAGCGTACAGCAATTAAATTAATTGTAGAGCCCAGATAATTTTTAATATGAGATATTTTAATTAAGTGTTGCGTACTTACGCAACACTATTTTTATTACAAAAATTTGTAGTCATTGGTCTATATAAATTTATGTTCCGTAGATTGAAGTGAGAGAGAATTCAGAAAAAATGGGGTATACAAATCTCTTATAAGTTATTGGCAAGCAGCTAAAATTCTTTTGTCTAAATCTTCCTAACCAATAGATAACTGGAATCTCAAAAGGCCAACTGTTGTTTATTTCGAATATAGCATTTATAATAAATGAATGTAAACAAATAAGTCATCTGATAAAGTGAGTATTCATGACCATAAAAGGTTATTGTGGTTTACACAAAATGAAAGGAGATCATTATGAACGAGCAACAGCGTAAGCAACAAGCACAAATTAAGGAAACAAATCCAACGGACGTAAAATCCAGTATGGATAATATGGAGCGTATTAAAAACACTTCTAGTGAAGATTTAATTTCCAAGTATTTCAAAACAACTTATGAACCACCAAATCTAAATAAAGCACGTAAACGTGGAAGAGATAAAGTGAATGTCCATTACGATTTTTCTATTCCCGAAGACATGGAAAATATCGGGGAAGGGAAGAAGTTTTTAATTCGTACATATGGTTGCCAAATGAATGAGCATGATACGGAAGTAATGGCTGGAATTCTTACCGAAATGGGTTATATATCTACTTCTGAAACAAATGCTGCTGATATTATTTTGTTGAATACTTGTGCAATTAGAGAAAATGCTGAGAATAAAGTATTTGGTGAAATTGGACATTTAAAAGCGTTAAAACGAGAAAAGCCAGATTTAATCCTTGGTGTTTGCGGTTGCATGTCCCAAGAAGAGTCTGTGGTAAATCGGATATTGAAGAAACACCAGCATGTGGATTTGATTTTTGGTACTCATAATATACATCGGTTACCACATCTTGTGAAAGAAGCAATGTTTGGTAAAGAAAAAATTGTTGAAGTGTGGTCTAAAGAAGGCGACGTCATTGAGAACCTTCCAAAAGCACGAAAAGGAAAAATAAAAGCATGGGTTAACATTATGTACGGTTGTGATAAGTTCTGTACGTATTGTATTGTACCAATGACGCGTGGAAAAGAACGAAGTCGCCTTCCAGAAGATATCATCCAAGAAGTTCGACATTTAGCTGCTCAAGGTTATAAAGAGGTAACCTTATTAGGGCAAAACGTAAATGCTTACGGAAAAGATTTAGACGGCATGACATACGGTTTAGGTGATTTAATGGATGAACTTCGCAAAATTGATATCCCAAGAATTCGTTTTACGACATCTCATCCTAGAGATTTTGATGATCGCTTAATTGAAGTATTGGCAAAAGGAGGAAATCTGTTAGATCATATTCATTTGCCAGTCCAGTCAGGCAGTAGTGAAATTTTGAAGAAAATGAATCGGAAATATACGAGAGAATCGTATTTAGAACTCGTTAGGAAAATTCGTGCAGCGATGCCGAATGCAACGTTAACGACAGATATTATTGTTGGATTTCCAAATGAAACGGAAGAGCAGTTTGAAGAAACGATGACTCTAATGGAAGAAGTGGGTTTCGAAGCAGCTTATACCTTTATTTATTCACCACGTGAAGGGACTCCTGCAGCTAGGAAGAAAGATAATGTTCCAGAAGAGGTAAAAAAGCAACGACTATATCGCTTAAATGAGCTTGTCAATAGGCAGTCTGCTGCGTCTATGAAAACGTATCAGGATCAAGTCGTAAAAGTACTTGTAGAGGGTGAAAGCAAAAAAGATCCAGAAGTTCTAGCGGGGTATACGGAAAGAAATAAACTCGTTAACTTTAAAGGACCAAAGTCTGCAATTGGGCAGATTGTAGACGTAAAAATTACAGAAGCTAAAACATGGTCTTTAGACGGTGTTATGATTGAAAATACAATAGGGGTGGAATAACAATGGCAGAGTATACACGTAAACAGGTGCTGGATGAAGCGAAAAAACTTGCGAATATGTTAGCAAACACAGAAGAAATTGAACATTTTAAGCAAGTGGAAGCGAAAATTAATGAAAATAAAAAAGTACAACAATTAATAACAAAGATTAAAGCATTACAAAAGCAAGCTGTTAATTTACAAGCTTATGAAAAACATGAAGCTCTAAAAAAAGTAGAGGAACAACTGGATATTTTTCAATCAGAAATTGATGGAATTCCTGTTGTACAGGAGTTTAAAGAAATACAAGTTGTTGTTAATGATGTTTTACAGTTAATTACTGCTACCATTGCAAGAGAAGTTACCAATCAAGTAATTGAATCTACAGGTGGAGATGTTTTAACTGGAGAAACAGGTTCGAAAATAAGAACAAAATTAGGTTGTAGCCATTAGTAAATAAGTTTTAATCCGTCCGTGGGTTGCTAGTGAAAAATGTAAAGTACTGTTATCTGTTACTTGATTTCTACAGCCACTGCACTTAAAACGTCCAACTAGAGTTTTATCTCTCAGTTAAAGCGACAAGTTGGTGTTAACGCTGTTCGTTTTTTCTTACTTCCTTTTCTATTTTTCTTTTCATTATGCACTTTAGGTATTTGTCTTGCATAAACTGACTATGAAAAAAGAGGAGGTATAGGTAATTATGTCTTTTTTAGATAAAGAATATAGAGAGATCATAACGAAAGCGGTTTGTGGCAAAGGTCGTAAGTTCTCACAAGCAACCCATTCCGTTACACCATCACATAGACCTTCAAGTATTTTAGGTTGTTGGGTTATTAACCATTTGTATAATGCAAAGAAAAAATCACAAGATACTGTAGAGATAAATGGAAGTTATGAAATTAACATTTGGTATTCGTATAATGACAACACAAAAACAGAAGCTATTACCGAGAGGGTTACCTACAGCGATAAAGTACCATTATCGATAAAAGATGAAAACTGCTTAAATGATGACTTTGATGTAATAGCCAAAGTTGTTCAACAGCCGAATTGCTTAAATTGTACAATTGAAAACAAAGGGCATAAAATAGTAGTAGAGATTGAAAGGGAATTTATTGTCCAGATTATCGGCGATACAAAAGTTGCGGTTCGTGTGGATCCAAAGCGTGAATATGTTGATGATGACGAAGATGAAGTTTGGGATGTAGAACTTACAGATGACGAATTGGAAGAAGTAGAACCAGATTTCTTAAATAAAGATTAACCGGATTACGAGGAGAAACCTTCCTCGTAATTTTTTTTCGATATAGAAAAGTGTAAAAATTTGGCTCTATCGTATAAGCAAAATGACGTCGTTTCATCGCCGTAAAGGCTGTCTCGGTCTTAATGATATGCAACCTTTTTTCAGGTTTATACGATTAAAGACTCTTACTTGAATGATCGAAAGTACTGCTAATTGTATGCTATAATGACATAAGAATAATTTACGGTTTTTTTGGAGGAACAAACATGGCAAAACAAACACCAATGATGAAGCAATATTTAAATATAAAAAAATCTTATAAGGATGCGTTCTTGTTTTTTCGCTTAGGTGATTTTTATGAACTGTTTTTTGAGGATGCTATTCAAGCCGCAAGAGAGTTAGAAATAACGCTGACAAAACGGGATTCGAACAGTCCTAATCCTGTTCCAATGTGCGGGGTTCCTTATCATTCCGCGGAGAATTACATCAAGATTTTAATCGAAAAAGGCTATAAAGTTGCAATTTGTGAGCAAGTAGAAGACCCTAAAACAGCTAAAGGTGTAGTAAAACGGGAAGTGATTCAATTAATTACACCTGGGACGGTTATGGAAAAAGCTATGTTAAATGAAAAAGAAAACAATTATATTGCCAGTTTGTCTCATTTTGATAGTAGCTATGTAATAGTATATAGTGATTTGTCGACAGGTGAAAACCAACTGGCTTTAATTGAACATGGGTGGGACGGGGTAATTCATGAATTATATAATCAACCGATTAAAGAAATTGTTGTTTCCTCTAAATTGCCCGAGGAATTACAAAAGCAGTTAAAATCGAGGCTACATGTTACCTTATCTTATCAGGATGAAGTGACCTTTAATGCAGAATACCGTAGTTTATGTGAAAACATTGATGATGAAAGACTATTAACAGCTTTTAGCAGAATACTAAATTATGTTCAACACACACAAAAGCGTTCGCTTGATCATATGCAACAAGCACAAGTTATTGCACTACAACATCACTTATCATTAGATATGTATTCAAAGCGGAATTTAGAACTTACGGAAACGTTAATGAAAAAAGAAAAGTATGGTAGTTTACTATGGGTCCTCGATAAAACCGTTACAGCTATGGGATCGAGAATGTTAAAAAAATGGTTAGAGCGCCCACTTTTAAACGCGCAGGAAATTGAAAAACGGCTTCAAATTGTTGAAGGCTTTTATGCACAGTTTATGGAACGAGATGCAATAAGAGAAACGTTAAAATCGGTATATGATTTAGAAAGGCTTGCGGGACGAATTGCTTTTGGTAATGTCAATGCACGTGATTTACAACAACTAAAGAGTTCGCTACAAAGGATTCCAGTTCTGAAACAACTTTTACAACAATTCTCTCAGCCGGAACTTTATAAATTAGCAGACCAGTTATATATAGAACCCAAAATCATAGATATACTGGAGGCAAGTATCGTAGACGATCCGCCGATTTCGATTAAAGAAGGCGGCATTATTAAAGACGGTTATAACGAGCAATTAGATACATATAGAGATGCATCAAGAAATGGAAAGCAGTGGATTGCTGAACTGGAACAAAAAGAAAAACAAGCAACCGGTATTAAATCATTAAAAATCGGTTATAACCGTGTGTTTGGATATTATATTGAGGTAACGAAAGCTAACTTGCATTTACTTCCTGAAGGGCGTTATGAAAGAAAACAAACATTAACAAATGCAGAGAGATATATTACACCAGAATTAAAGGAAAAAGAGCAGCTTATATTAGAAGCAGAAGAAAAGAGCGTCGAATTGGAATATCAACTTTTTATTGGAATTCGTGAACAAATTAAAGTTTTCATCCCAGAATTGCAACGTTTAGCTGAACAAGTAAGTTATGTAGATGTGCTACAAGGGTTTGCAACTGTGAGTGAATCTAACAATTATGTTCGCCCTACATTTGATAAACAAAAGTTAGAAATTAAACAGAGTAGGCACCCAGTGATTGAGCAAGTGATGGATGATGGCACTTTTGTACCTAATGATATCACTTTAGATGCACAAAATCATATTTTGCTAATAACAGGGCCGAACATGTCAGGGAAAAGCACTTATATGCGTCAATTGGCATTAACTGTTATTATGGGACAAATAGGTTGTTTTGTACCTTGTGAATCGGCTCAACTTTTAATTTTTGACCAAATCTTCACGCGAATTGGTGCGGCAGATGATTTAGTTGCTGGTCAAAGTACATTTATGGTGGAAATGCTCGAAGCAAATCACGCGATCACTAATGCGACTGAGCAAAGCTTGATTTTATTTGATGAAATTGGGAGAGGGACAAGCACATATGATGGGATGGCTTTAGCGCAGGCGATCATTGAATATATTCATAATCATATCCAAGCAAAAACGCTATTCTCAACACATTATCACGAACTAACAGATCTAGCTAATACGTTATCTCACTTAAAAAATGTTCATGTTAGAGCGGAAGAGCATGAAGGAAATGTTGTATTTCTCCATCAAATTAAAGAAGGACCTGCTGACGAAAGTTACGGTATCCATGTAGCTAAGCTTGCAAACTTACCTAATAGTTTAATTACTCGGGCTAGTGAAATTTTAAAAGAACTAGAAGGAAACATGGAGGCTAAATCTGAAGTCAAAGTGAAGGCGGAACAAGCTGCTTCTGTTGAGGGTACAGGACAATTGTCTTTCTTTACTGAAGAAGAGAAGCTAGTTTCTAAACATAAAAGTCAATATGAAAAAGTGGTACAAGAGTTAAAAGACATAGATTTATTCGCTTTAACCCCTCTAGAAGCGATGAATATGTTATATCAACTGCAAAAAAAGGCACGAAAATAAATCATGTGATAGATTGACATTTTTAACCGATCTCAAAAAAACATATACGATGGAACAAACGAAATTTGCAGTAAAAGGAGTTATTTGCATGCGAATTATACAAATGCCGGATTCTCTTGCTAATAAAATTGCAGCAGGTGAAGTTGTTGAGCGTCCTGCATCCGTTGTGAAAGAGCTCGTTGAAAATAGCATTGATGCAAACAGCACGTGGGTAAAAGTTGAGATAAAAGAAGCGGGTTTACAAGTTATTAAAGTAACTGACAATGGCGACGGGATGTTAGAAGAAGATTGTGAAACAGCATTCTTGAGGCATGCAACAAGCAAAATAAAGAATGAGACAGATTTATTTCACGTTCGAACCCTTGGTTTTCGTGGCGAGGCGCTTGCAAGTATAGCTTCTGTCAGCAAACTAACGGTTCAAACTTCTACAGGAGAACACGCTGGCACTCATTTAACTTTAGAAGGCGGTAAACTAATTGATAAACAGAAATCAGCTGCACGAAAAGGGACAGAAATTACAGTATCGGAGTTATTTTTTAATACGCCTGCACGTCTAAAATATATGAAAACCATTCATACCGAGTTAGGGCATATTACAGATCTGTTAAATCGTTTGGCTTTGTCGCATCCAGAAATAAGATTTGACGTCACACATAATGGAAAGAACATCTTTAAAACAGCAGGAACAGGTGATGTATTACAAGTTATTTCTCAAGTATATGGAATGAATGTAGCAAAGCATATGTTACCTGTTAAGCACGAAACACTCGACTTTTCTATTAGTGGATTTATTGCTAAACCAGAAGTGACGAGATCCTCTAGAAACTATATGTCAACCATCATTAATGGAAGATATATAAAAAGCATTGCATTAAATAAAGCGATTATCCAAGGCTATCATACACTGTTGCCTATTGGACGTTCACCTATTGTTGTTCTTTCTATACAAATGGATCCTATTCTGGTAGATGTTAATGTCCATCCCACTAAATTAGAAGTGCGTTTTAGTAAGGATAAAGAATTATTTCAAGCAATTGACCAAACCATTAAAGACACATTTCGGGGAGCAACCTTAATTCCTGAAATGGAACGGAAATCTGTACCTAAATCAAAGTCCATACAACATAGTTTTGATTTTACACCATCTAGCTCAGAACTAGAACAGTGGAATTACCCGGCTGGCGTTCGTGAACCAGTTGTTGAAAACATTTCATCTAAAGGGCTAAATGAAGCTGCTAGGGAGCAAGAAAGTGATCATATCGAGTATACTGACAACGAAATGGAGCTAACCGCCGTAGAGCGTGCAAGTGAATTCCAGCAAGTAAAAGACTATATAGATAGAAATAGGTGCACAGATACAGGTAAGAACATAGTAGAACAAGAGAAAAACGAGAAAGTTGAACCACGTGTTCCTATTATGTATCCAATTGGACAGTTGCAAGGCACATACATTTTGGCGCAAAATGAAAATGGGTTGTACATGATTGATCAGCATGCTGCTCAAGAGCGAGTGAAATATGAATTTTTCAAACAAAAACTCGGTCAGCCTATGAATAATTTGCAGCAATTACTAATTCCATTAACATTTGAATTTTCTAAAGAAGAAGCAATTTGGGTGGAGGCGTATAAAGAAACATTACAAGCAGCAGGACTTTTTTTCGAACCATTTGGTCAGCAAACGTATGTTATTCGTTCACACCCCAGCTGGTTCCCTGCTGGACAAGAAGAAGCAATTATTCGGGAAATGGTTGAACAGCTAATGAAAGATGAGAAGATTGATGTGGAAAAGATTCGAGAAGAAGCAGCCATTTTAATGTCCTGTAAACGCTCTATTAAAGCTAACCATTATTTAAATGATGAAGAAATGACACAATTACTTGAACATTTACGGCAAACTACCGACCCATTTACTTGTCCGCATGGAAGACCTATTATCGTTCATTTTTCCACTTATGAATTAGAAAAAATGTTTAAACGTGTGATGTGAAAATGTATAATTTCGCTTTTAGTTTATCATACTATGGAAAACTGGAAGAGGTGTGTATGGTGGAAAATCAACAGCTTGTAAATTTTCTTAATCAACTACTGTCTAATCAATTTGTTCTTTATGTGAAACTGCACCGATACCATTGGTTTATTCAAGGAAGCTATTTTTTAACTCTCCATCAGCAGTTTGAACATATGTACTTGAAGGTAGCTCATAATATTGATGAGATAGCTGAGCGTATACTAATGATAGATGGCAAACCTTTAGCTACGATGGTAAAATATTTGAAAGAATCAACTATAGAAGAAGCAACTGCAGATGATGAAGAACAAGAAATAATGCAGCAGTTGCTGCAAGATTTGCTGCAAATAATAATGGAAATTAAGACACAAGGACTACCAAAAGCTGTAGAGTTAAATGACAGCCCAACAGAAGACTTACTTATTGGTATACAAGGAGCATTTGAAAAATATACTTGGATGCTTAGAGCTTATTTAAAACAGTAACGTGTGTATATAGGGGAATACGAATGAAAAAAAAACTTATTGCTATCGTAGGTCCAACTGCGGTAGGTAAAACAAAACTTAGTATTGAAATAGCTAAACATTATAATGGTGAGATTATTAGCGGAGATTCTATGCAAATCTATAAAGGAATGGATATTGGGACTGCAAAAGTGACAAAGGATGAAATGAAAAACATTCCACATTATATGATTAATATAAAACGTCCCGATGAATCGTTCTCTGTGGCTGATTTTAAACAGCATGTAGACCATTACATAGAAATAATAGCAGCCAAGAACAAGTTACCCATATTAGTTGGTGGAAGTGGTTTATATGTGCAGGCTGCCCTCTATAACTATAACTTTACAGCGTATCAGCGTAATAACGAGTTGGTTAAAAAATTAAATAAAGAAATAGAGTTAAATGGTATCCACTCTTTGTATGAAAGGTTGAAGAAAGTTGATCCACAACAGGCAAAAAAAATTCATCCAAACAACTATCGGCGTGTTGTGCGTGCGTTAGAAATCTATGAAACAACAGGAAAACGAATGTCAGAATACCAGCAACAACAAAGTGGAAAGTCACCGTATGATTATAAAATCATAGGATTGGAAATGGACCGTGAAAAATTATATGATCGGATTAATAAGCGTGTAGATGATATGATAGAAAAAGGTCTGGTAGAAGAAGCTTATCGATTGTATAGCCATGGCTATGCTAAGGAACAATCAATGCAGGCAATCGGTTATAAAGAATTTCTCCCTTATTTCAAAAACGAAATATCTTTAACTGAAGCTATTGCAACTTTAAAGCAAAATTCTAGAAGATATGCTAAAAGGCAATATACTTGGTTTCGCAATAAAATGGATGTATCTTGGTATGATGTTTCTAGTGTGTCCATTGATGAAAAATTAAGAAATATTTTAGATGATCTTGCAGGATTTATTCAAAGCTAGGTCGAACTAATTATAGTATAGATAGAAATGAGGAGGAAGTATAATGGCTCAATCTGTAAATATTCAGGACCAATACTTAAATCAGCTTCGTAAAAACCGTATAGCTGTCACAATTTTTTTAACGAATGGGTTTCAATTAAGAGGTGTTATTAAAGGATTCGACAATTTCACGGTTTTAATTGAAACAGATGGTAAACAGCAATTAATTTTTAAACATGCTATTTCTACCTTTTCACCAGCTAAAAATGTCGAGCTGGAGAAGGAATAACTATAAAAAACGGATGCATATGTGCATTCGTTTTTTTATGCTATAGGGAAATATCAGTTTTAAGGTTTATAGTATAAGAAAAAAATTATGTTTCGCCATAAAAAATTGGCGATAAGCTGATTTTTTAAATGGTATTTTTAAATAAAAAATAGGCAAATGTCACACCTTTTAGATTATGGCGTATACTAAATATTACTGAGGGGTGATGACATGGAAACACAATTTATAAGTAATCGAAATGGGCAAGTAAATATCATTTTAAAGGAAAAAAACACCTCGCATTTGACATATACAGATAAAAAAGCAATGAACAAAAAAAACAACCCATTTAATTATATTGATGAGGCATTTGCATCGTTTGTGGGTATGAAGCAGCTTAAGAAACGAATCAAAGAAATATATGCAACGGTCGTCATCAATGAAAAGCGAAAGCAGTTTGGGTTAGTAAATCATCAACAAGTATTGCATATGCTATTTAAGGGTAATCCGGGCACAGGAAAAACAACGGTAGCTAGAAGGTTGGCTAAGCTATACTATGATATGAATTTATTATCTAAAGGTCATTTTATTGAAGCTGAACGGGCGGATTTAGTAGGAGAATATATTGGTCAGACAGCGCAAAAAACCCGTTCCATTATACAAAAATCCCAAGGTGGCGTTTTGTTTA
The DNA here is from genome assembly GCF_900129865.1 of Virgibacillus chiguensis. Classification (GTDB taxonomy): domain Bacteria; phylum Bacillota; class Bacilli; order Bacillales; family Amphibacillaceae; genus Virgibacillus; species Virgibacillus chiguensis. The sequence goes on along the minus strand of NZ_FQXD01000002.1, from coordinate 11,143 downwards.
TTGATGAAGCCTATTCGCTTGCGCGTGGTGGCGAGAAAGATTTTGGTAAAGAAGCAATTGATACTTTAGTAAAACACATGGAAGATTACCAACATGATTTTGTGCTAATTCTTGCAGGTTACCCCCACGAAATGGACCGATTCTTAACGCTAAACCCTGGCTTAGAATCTAGGTTTCCATTTATATTAGATTTTCGTGATTATGAAGCTGGAGAATTGCTTTCAATTGCTAAACGCATGGCGGCAGATCGGGAGTATCAACTTACCAAAGATGCTGAAACGGAATTAAAGGCGCATTTATTAAAAAAAATACGCACAAATAATCGTAACTTTTCCAATGCACGTTATGTACGTAACGTGGTAGAGAGTGCTATTCGTATGCATGCAGTTAGATTGTTGGAGAATGAGCACTTTACTGCAGATGATCTTATTTACTTAACAATTCAAGATTTGCAGTTAAAACTAAATTAGTATGCTGTTTATATGCATATAAAAGGATGCATGTTTATATAGCCAAATATTTTTGTTGAAAACCTACACATTTAATTGAATAGTGATTTTTTTCACATAAAATTTAATGAAGGCTAAGATTGATTGGCTTAATTAGGTGCTGCTGTTAGTTCCTCAGATATTTAAGGTGAGATCTATGCAGCGCCTTTCATGTTGTATAGGAAAGGTATCTTTACCTTGTTATACAGTTGCATTCATGAAGAGTTGCAGAAGATGTTTAATTTTGGGGATTTGCTTAAGATTTGTTATGATAGTTGGTAAAGAATTGCATGAAGAAAAGAGGTTCTGTTTGATTGAATGAAAAAGTAATTATTATTGCAGTAAAGCAACCGAAACAAACCAATCATCATTTTGAATCTTCCCTAGCCGAATTAAATTCATTGAGTAATACTGCTGGTGGAGATGTTGTTCAAATATTTACCCAAAATAGAAATAACATTCACCCTGGTACATATATTGGCTCTGGAAAATTAGAAGAAGTAAATGCTTCTATTCAGGAAGATCAAGTGGATTTAGTCATTGCAAATGATGAATTATCACCCATCCAACTTCGAAATATGAGTCAAGCTTTCGGAGTTCGAACGATTGATCGTAGCCAATTGATTTTAGATATTTTTGCGCAACGTGCTAGAACAAAAGAAGGAAAATTACAAGTTGAATTAGCTCAACTAGAGTATTTATTACCTAGGTTAAGAGGGCAAGGGACAGCGTTGTCAAGATTAGGAGGTGGGATTGGAACAAGAGGCCCTGGTGAAACAAAATTGGAGACAGATCAGCGGCATATTCGTAGACGTATCCATGATATAAAGCAGCGTTTACAAACGGTCGCTAAGCAAAGGAAACAATATCGTAAGCGAAGAAAGACAAATGGCGTCTTACAAATTGCAATTGTTGGTTATACAAATGCAGGAAAGTCAACGCTTTTTAACCAACTCACAAATAGTACTTCATTAGAGGAAGATCAATTGTTTGCCACACTTGACCCGTTAACGAGGCAAATTCAACTTCCATCAGGAATGAATGTACTTGTTACGGATACCGTTGGATTCCTACAAGATTTGCCGACTTCTTTAATTGCCGCTTTTAAATCAACATTAGAGGAAGTAAAAGAAGCTAATTTTCTTATTCATTTGGTTGATGGTTCCCATCCTGATTTAAATCAGCAACAGGATACTGTTTTGCGGTTATTACAAGAACTTCATGCTGATACGATTCCAATGCTTACGGTTTATAATAAGAAAGATAAATGGGTGCAAGGTGTTATACCAATGAACCATCCTTATATGTTTATGAGTGCTTATCAGAGAGAAGATGTACAACAGTTACTACATAAACTGGAAGCCCTACTAAAAGCGGAGTGGTCATTTTATTCTCTAACACTAAGACCGGATCAGGGCAAGTTATTACAACAATTGGAACATGAGAGTATTATTGAATCAAAGATGTTTTCAGAAGATGAACAAGTATACAAATTAAACGGATATATGCGAAAAGGAATAGCGTTAAACCGACTTTTAGAGGAGTAACTACATGACAGATTTATTAGCAAGACAAGCGGAAGAAGATTGTAAACCACAATATACAAAGATCAACAACGTAGCTGAGAAAAATCAAAGACGTGTAATGCAAGCTTTTCGAAACAACTGTGTGAGTGATAGTCATTTTCAATCAACAAGCGGCTATGGATATGATGATAGGGGGCGAGAAGTGCTGGAAAGTGTTTATGCTGAAGTATTTGGAGGAGAAGATGCACTTGTAAGACCTCAAATAGTTTCTGGTACGCACGCTATTACAACGACTCTATTTGGTATACTGCGTCCTGGTGATGAACTATTGTATATTACTGGTAAGCCTTATGATACTTTAGAAGAAGTAATCGGTATTCGAGGTAAAGCTGAAGGGTCCTTACGTGATTTTCAAATTATTTATCAGCATGTTGATCTATTAAAGAACGGTAAGGTGAATTTTGAAGCTATTAAGCAAGCAATGAATAAAAAAACAAAAGTAATTGGCATACAACGCTCCAAAGGATATGATGATAGGCCTTCATTTACGCTAACTGAGATAGAGGAAATGGTGAATTTTGTGAAGTCTATTCTGCCTGATGTCATCGTGTTTGTTGACAACTGTTACGGCGAATTCGTTGAAGAGATGGAACCACTACATGTAGGAGCGGATGTTATTGCTGGGTCTTTAATTAAAAACCCCGGTGGCGGTATTGTTCGAGCGGGAGGCTATATTGTTGGAAAAGAATCACTTATTCACCAATGCGCCAACCGTCTAACTGCACCAGGGCTTGGAAAAGAGACTGGCGCAACATTTCACATGCTACAAGAAATGTTTCAAGGCTTTTTCCTCGCTCCTCATGTAGTTGGTGAAGCGCTTAAGGGAGCTGTTTTCACTTCAAGACTAATGGAATTGGCCGGCTACACAACATCGCCACATTACAAAGCAGAGCGTACAGATTTAATTCAATCGGTAACATTTCACAATAGAGAAAACATGATTATGTTTTGTCAAGCGATTCAAGAATATTCACCAGTAAATGCTTATGTGAAACCTTTTCCAAGCAAAATGCCTGGGTATGAGGACGAAGTAATTATGGCAGCAGGAACGTTTATCCAAGGTGCAAGTATTGAGTTGTCTGCGGATGGCCCGCTACGCCCTCCTTATGTAGCGTTTATTCAAGGTGGGCTAACGTATGCCCATGTAAAGATAGCCATTACAGAAGCATTAGAGAAGATCAGTAATATGACTTTAAATAATTAGTCGTTTAAACTTATCTTTGTGCGATTGATAACTAAACATTATTAATAATGAATCATATCGCTTCACCTTCAATAACGGGTGAAGCGATTAAGGTTTTAGGATGGAATAAAAAAAGAATCGTAGCATGTAAATTTTAAAAAGTGCTTTCATTAATGTTAGAAAACCTCACATGATATTGACATGTTAGGTTACATGACATATAATGAAAAAGTATTATGAATTAGGGGGTCATGAATTGAATGATAAAGATCGTCGTTCCATGCCTCTATTTGCAATCGGCATTGTAATGAAGCTTACCGAATTAACAGCTAGGCAAATAAGGTATTATGAAGAGCACAGTTTAATTCATCCAGAAAGAACTACTGGAAATCAGCGATTATTTTCGTTTAATGATGTTGATCGACTGCTTGAGATTAAAGATTATTTGGATAAGGGGTTAAATATTGCCGGCATTAAACTACTGTTGAATGAAGATGAAACGAAACAAGTTTCACAACTAAAAATGACTGAATCCTCACAGATATCTGACAAGGAGTTACGGAGGATTCTAAGGCAAGAATTAAATGAGCCAGGCGCTCATAAAAAAGCTAATTTGCGTCAAGGGGACCTTGCTAGGTTTTTTAGCCGTTAAACGTATCCTTATGCTAAAGTTACCCGTTATGTATCTTGCGCTATAGCTATATAAGTTTTTTAGTATAAGTAAACGAAGGCTTCACCGTAAAATTTGGCGATAAGCCAAGTTTTTATAAAAAGTAACTTTACAATTTGGTTCGTTTAGGGAAACAAATGGATATTAGTACGTGATGGAATAAAACGAACCAAACCAATTCAAAAGGTGAAATGTTAGAAGGTTGTAAATTAATAACAAATTTTTCTATGTAAGTCTAACAATGAATTGGTGGCGTATCATTTACATCGACGTTATTACTATCTATTTGTTTTCCTATTCAAATAAATAATTATTTAAATAGGAGGACAAAGTATGGGAAGCACTTATACAAGAGAAGATGTAGTAAGACGCATTAAAGAGGAAAACGTTCGTTTTATCCGTTTGCAGTTTACGGATATGTTGGGGAATATTAAAAACGTGGAGATTCCACTTAGTCAATTAGGTAAAGCTCTAGATAATAAGATGATGTTTGACGGCTCTTCCATTGAAGGCTTTGTACGCATTGAGGAGTCTGATATGTATTTGTACCCAGACTTGGATACGTTCGTAGTATTTCCTTGGACATCAGAAAAAGGAAAAGTAGCTCGCTTTATTTGTGATATTTATAAAACAGACGGCACTCCGTTTGAAGGGGATCCACGTTACAATTTAAAACGAAATTTAAAGAAAATGGAAGAGTTAGGTTTTGATGCTTTTAATATTGGGACTGAACCTGAATTTTTCCTCTTTAAGCTAGATGAAAAAGGCGAGCCCTCTATGGAATTAAACGATCACGGAGGCTATTTTGATCTTGCGCCAACAGACTTAGGGGAGAACTGCCGTAGAGACATCGTTCTTGAATTAGAAGAAATGGGTTTTGAAATTGAAGCTTCCCATCATGAAGTTGCACCTGGTCAACATGAAATTGATTTTAAATATTCAGATGCGGTAAAGCATGCAGATGATATCCAAACGTTTAAATTGGTTGTAAAAACAATTGCCCGTAAGCATAATTTGCACGCAACCTTTATGCCGAAACCATTATTTGGAGTGAATGGCTCCGGCATGCATGTGAATATGTCGTTATTTAAAAATGGAGAAAATGCATTTTATGATAAAGACGGTGATATGGGGTTAAGTAAGACAGCTTTTCAATTTATTTCTGGTATTATTAAACATGCTAGTAGCTTCACAGCGATTACAAACCCAACCGTTAATTCCTATAAACGTCTAGTTCCTGGTTATGAAGCTCCTAGTTATATTGCTTGGTCAGGTGCAAATCGAAGTTGTCTCATGCGGATTCCAAATTCTCGTGGTATTAGCACGCGTGTAGAAGCTCGTAGTGTGGATCCATCAGCAAATCCATATTTAGCACTTGCCTCTTTACTAGCAGCTGGCTTAGACGGTATCGAAAATGGAATGACTCCGCCACCAGCGGTTGATCGTAATATTTATGTGATGTCTAAAGAAGAACGTGAAGAAAATGGTGTTCACGATTTACCTAGTACTTTAGCAGACGCATTGGAAGAGTTAAAGAAAAGTGAAATTATTGTCAATTCCTTAGGTGAACACCTTTTCGAACACTTTGTTGAAGCAAAAGAAATCGAATGGGAAATGTTTAAAACACAAGTACACCCGTGGGAAAGAGAGCAATATTTAAGAACTTATTAATAGCGGAAGCCCTTGGCACTATTGGTGTCGAGGGTTTTTGTTTTGGTGGGTGTAAAGTTATTTAGCAACAAGTTATTATTTCACCCACGAAACACCCACAAAAAATTAGAAAATCATTTGCTGTTTAAAATATTGTTTATATATTTCTCAAATTGAGCTGTGTTTTTCTGATCCATCTTTTTAGAGATATGAGAATAAATATCTGAAGTAATCGTTATACTTCCATGTCCTAAGCGCTCTTGGATGTACTTCATTTCTGCACCTGCTTCTAATAGCATAACAGCATGCGTATGCCTAAGTGAATGGATAGGGAGTAGATTCATATCAGCCTGTTTTAAAATACGTCTAAATGCATTAAATAAACTTGATTTGGGCATATAATTCCCATCTTTTCTACACAAAACTAAATTATATTTATAGTAGTACTTGTTTTTTAAAAGTTTTTTATTCCTGTTCTGCCAAGTTGCGTGGTATCTTAAGTCATCTGCTATAGATTTGCTCATAGAAATAACTCTTTTTGAATTGTAATTCTTTGTATCCCCAAATAATTCTTCGTCTGTTTCTGCTTGGAAATCAAGACTTTTATTTATCTCTATGGTCATGTTTTTGAAATTAATATCAGACCATTTCAATGCAGCAGCCTCACCTTTTCTCATTCCTGTCTCGAGCAACAATTTAAAAAAGATCCAATATATATAACCGTATTCATAAGAATGCTCTAAAAACATAGGCACTTCTGAGGGCTCAATAAACTTAATTTCATCGTTGTTAGAATTCTTCCCTTTTATGACTGCTCCTTCACAGGGGTTAAAGGTTATTTTTTTATTTAACACAGCTCTCTTCATTGCTTCGTTAAATGCGTTGTGTATTCTTAAGCGAGTGTTTTTAGATAGTTTGTTGTCATATAATTTGTTTAGAAATTTTTGATATAGAGCGGGAGTTATTTCGTTAATATAGATGTTTTTAAAATATGGCTTAATGTGGTTGTTCACGCTGTTTTTTAAAGATAGCATTGTATTTTTTCTTACGTATCCTTCTTTATATTCTTTTAACCAAAAATCTAAATAATCTTTTAGTTGAATATTTAATTTTTCATACCCTTCTAATAAATTTCTTTCTACATCTTGAGCAGCTAGCCTTGCCTCAGGTTTCGTTTCAAAACCTCGCTTTGATCGTTCTACATATTTTTTAGTTATAGGATCTTTTACTTTGACTCGATATTCCCACTTTTTATCTTTGTGTTTTCTAAAACTAATTCCCATAAATATCACTCTCCAATAAAAGAAAATTCTTATAATTGTTTATGGATTGATAGTGGATCTAAAAATAAAACGTGAAGATCATCAATTCTAACAAACAACCCATATCTTTCTTTATAATAATTGAGGCTTTCTGTAAGGAATTGCTCAGTTACATTTAGTAATTCTGCTATTTCATATCTTGTACGGCAGCCTTGATTAAAAGCATACAAAAAACCATCGAGGGGTATAAGTTTTCTAAAAGCCCAACGTCTTGCTAGTTTTTCTTGTTTAATATTCATTATTTTTGATTGATCTATTATATCTCCTACTGTGTAATGGTGATGCCCTAATTCTTCCGCCAAAACGCAAGATTTTTCTGTAGAAGTTTCAATATTTGCATTAATTAAGATCTCGTTTTCACCATAGAGTCCTTTGAGGCGACCTGGTAAATATGTTTCTCTAATTACCACGTTTAATGATGCTGCTTCATCTTGTAATTGCTCGTACATAAAAACACCCCTTATTGCTTATCTCGCTTTGATCTTAAATATTCTTTAAACTTCTCAATCTCCTCTAATTCTTCTTCTGTCCATTCATCACCGTCATGATGGGCGGCGATTGTAATCGGAGTATTATCTTCTTTGTCAGATGCCATTCTTTCTAATTCTTCTGTAGTAATGCCTAATCCTTTACACACTTTAATAACATTGTTAACCGAAGCGTTACCTATACCTCTTTGTAGCATGGAACGTAATGTTGTGTATGGAATGTCTACACTTTCAGCAAATGCTTTTTTACTAGACCAGCTTTTATCTATCAGTTTCTCTACAACTTCTGTTCTTTTATCTTTCACTTTAACTCTACTCCTTTTATACGATTTTTCGTATTGTCTACTTAGATTATAGCAATATTTGTATAAAAGTAAATAGTTAAATGCGAAATTGAACACTTTTTTAGAATAAATGGTTGACTTAATACGAAATTGAGTATATTATTGAACCAAGATACGAAATTGAGTATCAAAAGTGTAAGGGAGGTTTATTTACTTTGTTAAGAACACTAAAGGCTGAAATGGTTAGACATAACGTAAAAGCAAAAGAGTTAGCTGAGTTGTTAGATGTTAGGGTTGCAACAATATACGACAAACTGAATGGCCATTATGATTTCTCATTAACAGAAGCAATAAAAATTAAGCGTTACTTTTTCCCTAATTACGAAATTGAGTACTTATTTGAGAAAGTAGAAGATCGCTCAGCTTAATCAACTTTTAAGTAAAGGAGAGATTTTAATGATTCAAGTCCATGTAGATGAAAAGGAAATTAAGAAATTATACCAGGATGCGATAGAAAAGCGTTTGAATGAATTAGATCAAGAAAAAGTTTTTTGGGACTCGTCTGATTTAAAACGTAGAACATCAATGAGTTGGAATACAATTCAGGACACCTTCTTTCATGATAAACGTTTTCCAAAAGTAAAGGTGGGAAGCAAGTGGTTTTATCCTGCTAAAGAAGCAGAGGCATTTCTAATTCAGTGGATGGAAGAAAGGAGGTAAACCAAAATGACGCAAGAAGAACTGCAATCGTTCCGTGATCGCTTTAACAACATCATGCAAGCACCTAAACGGATACGTAACAAACGGTTAGTTACTTTGATGGAGGATATGGAAAGGGCGTATAACATTCCGTTGTTGTATTCAGCAGCATATGCGTTCAACAACCCGGAAGTAATGAAGCTTTATAGGCAAGTTAGTTACGCTAGGGATTTTGAAGGAGGGAGATAAAAGTGAAGCTTATTGAATGGTTTAGAAAGAGACTGTGTCGCAAACAGCCTCAAACGAAACTCTACAATAGCGATGCAACGGCCAATAAAGAAACTGGTCGTAGGAAATATGAATAACATTAGGGAGGTAGTAGGAATGCAAAAACTTGAATACTTTTTGCCCACGTCAACGGAGATAAAAGAAATGAATAAAGAAGAATTTCGAGAATGGATATTTAAGGCTAGCGTAGAGATACCCAAAAGACAGGAAGAAAGAGATCCGCTTACTCACTTAAAGAAGCGAATCTCAAATATCTTAAAAAAAGATAATTTAACGGAAGTTGAAAGAGAAGAAAAAATCTTATTTGAGATCATTAGATTTTATCAAAAGAGTTAATCGTTAACCTCAATAAGTGATATCAGTTTCACTTCGGTGTTCTCAATATTTAAAAACGGTAATTCTATATTTTCGTTCAAAGATTTGGCATTTAAAAGATACGGGTTAATAGGTGTTTCATAACCTTCAAAATCTAAACTCTCAATAAAAGATTTTAATTCTTTAAAAAGTAGTGAGAGGTCGTCTACTCTTGCTAAGTAAAGTCCAGAGAAATCTGATTTAAAGTGATTCAAAAATTCTTTCCAGGTTTTTGTAACAAAAGAAGTAGATGGGTCTTCGTCAGAGTAAAAATATTCTTCATCTACTTGTCCAATCGAATCTACGTACAACTGATAAGGACAGCTATTAAAATTTACAAAGTCTCCGGCCCAAATAGTGCCGTTAATTTCTACTACAAGTTTTAAATTCTTATCGTACATTTCGAAGTTGGGTTGGTTAGCGATTCTTTTTAATAAAAAATCAAGTGCTTGAAATTGAATTATTGATTGCATTATATTACATCTCCCTTCTAGTAGATATTCTATCAAAAGTGAGGGAAAGAAAGGAGATCATTATGGCAAAACTTTCTATGTTTCTACCAAAAGATCAAGAAAAAGCGGACAAGCAGTTAGCTGTTTATGATTACAACTTTATGCATGCTGCCCGTTATGTGGCTCAAGGCGAATTCGAAAAAGCTGCAGTGCACCATCGTAACTTAGCAAATGCGCTAGAAGAGTTACAGCGTATGAAGAACAGTAGAAGTGCGACTGATGAAGCCAGGTCGTTATTGAATCAAATAGAAAAACAAGAAACGACCAGGAGGAATTGGTTTTGAATAAGCTACTTGATCCTGATGTGTTTTATCCTGTTTCTTTTGGGGTTGTGGTCGTTGGTAACTGGTTGATTCTGATTAATAGCCTTTAAGGAGGTGATAAGTATGTACGGGATATATAGTACCGCATCAAAAAAGTTTGTTTTTGGTATTAGAGAATCGAGCAAGGGAAAAGCTTGGAAAGCGTTAAAAGCGAAAATAGGCGACGATTCAAGAAAATGGCGGTTTGAAGCTAGAAAGATTAAAGGAGGTGAAAGAGTTGACTGTAAAGATTACTAAAATAACAGATTATTTTTTTGTAACATTAGAAACCAAAAGAGGTAGAAGGTATCACACAACTTATGCAAGTGAACCAACAACAGATGAAGTAATGGAAGATTTTAAAGAAAATAAATCTAGTTTTTATCACACGAACTAGGAGGGAAGTCGTTTGGAAAACTGTTTTGAAGATGAAACTGGCAAGTCTCCTGAAGAACTAACTCAGGAAGAATTCAATAATCTATCTGATGAATTGAAATGGCTTGCTTTTGAAAATGTAATAGAAATGTTTTACGGCATTTCAGGTGAGTTGGAACAGCAAAACAAACGGTATCGGAAAATATTTGAACAACTATATAACTTTGACGGGAATGTCCAGGAACATTCAGCATTGACTGATATGCTGTGCGGCGATGCATTGGAGGGTGAGGAATGACTGGTGACAAAAAAGTAATATTTACTGTAGGTCTTGGTTTCAGTGGTTGCCACGAAGAGCATGAATTTACGCTAGAAGAATTAGGATATGATCCTAATATTGATATTGATTTAGATAAGTTTTTAGAAGATCAGTGGAGAGAATGGAGAAATGACCGTTTAGACGGTACTTGGAGATTGGAGGATGAGGAATAATGCAAATAACACTCTTTGGAATGGATGTAGAAGAAAAGGTTCATAAGTTATTCGTAAATGACTTAAAAAGGGGCAGCGGATTTGAGAATGGCAAGAAAAGAATCTACGACCTATTCAAGCGGAATTTAACAAAATCTGAAACTATTAAATTACTAAAAGACGAATATGGCATTGGTGGTAGAAGTACGTTGGTTTATCCAGAAGGGTACAGGCAAGGACACGGTTCCAAAGGTATTGAGATCACTATAGAAACAGGGGAAGAAAAACAATTTACGTGGAGTCAAGTATACGATGAACTATTTAATTTGATTGAAACAGGCGAATATTTGGAGGGCGAGTTAGAAGAAGTACTTGAAGGGAGGTGATGAACGATTGTACACGTCGAAAGATTTCGCTATCAATCTAGCAGGTGCTTTGTTGGTAGTCTTAGGTATCATATTGGTTCTGTTT
>NZ_FQXD01000035.1 GCF_900129865.1 Virgibacillus chiguensis | reverse complement strand
CGATTGGTTGGATAAATGATATAGGCTCTATTTGGCTCGATTCTATATGACCCCCAGGCATTCCAGGTACAGTCAATACATTTCTTTGCACAGGAGTAAAAAGAGGTTTAGTTCTGCCTCTTGTCATATGCAACCATGGCTTTCTAACTCCGTTAAAAGTAAATGATTTTTTAGGCAAAACTATCCCTCACTTCTTTATTCATAGTTTGTATTTCTGTTACTACAGGTTCGACGCTACTTCCTAATAGTGCGCTATCCAAATACACATTATTATCCTTAGCAAGTATCTGCATTAAGATATTATTTTGCTCTAATGTTGCATCTAGTAGGTCTTTGGTGTAGTCTTTACTCTTATTACCACTAGGAGCAGGAACCTCAACCGTTGTTTTACTATCTTTAGCATTTAAAGCCAACAAAGCCATAAACTCATTATTTCGTAGTTTACTTGGCTCAACAAGGCTTTGCCAGTTTTTAGTACCTTGCGCATACCTTGGTGCTGACTTTAATATACGTTTAGTCTCTCTTGCAGGTAATACATGAGAGCCTTTAGGCAAGTTAGGGATTATTGTGTCTGTAGGTGGCGACAAGAATGTCGCCCCCCCTGGTACTTGTATTAACTCCCTACCAGCATTAGCACCTTTACCATCACCAACAACCGCATGCCCTCCGGGGTGTCCGCTTGGCGGTGTACCATGTGCCCACCACTTAAAACCTTTAGCAACAAAGTTAATGACCTTATCTATAGGAGATTTTGCTTTTTTATCCAAGGAAGCGATCGAACCATTATCGTCAGCTTTTACGGGCTTTTCTATCATCTTCATCGCCCTTTTGTTAAGGTCATAAATAGTACGCATGTCTGTGACGTCAACTTTTTTGGTAACATCTTTGCTCGCCTCTTTGGTACGTCTATATTCAAGTGTGATACCTCTATCGGTTTTCTTGTTGTTATTGTCGATTTTCCCGCCTTGCCTATCAATCGCTTTAGAGCCTAGGTTTATTTTATTCTTAACTTGATCCCACAGCCCTGCTTCTTCGAGGATTTTCTTAAGAACATCATCGTTTTTACCAATCTTAGTATCGAGTTCAGAGATTTGGTTCCTGATTTCTTGCTTGTTAGCCCCTTCTTTTTCTAGGTTTTTTACTAACTGATTTCTTGTTTCTAGGAGCTTGTCATTTTTGTTTTGTATCTGCTTTACAATGTTGCCTTCTTCTACTTTAATCTCCGCTTTTTTAGCTAGGTTTTTTATATCCTGTTGTTCTTCTTGTGATAGCTTAGCGAGTTTGGTATCTAGTAAAGAGTTGATGTTATTATAGAGACCCAATTCTTCAAAAATATATAACTTTGCTTCTTGCTGTTTAGTATTTGAAGCAACCAACTTGTCATAACGTTTTTGTTCTTCAATTGTGAGTTCGCCGTTTTTCTGGCGCTTCTGTTCAAGCGCAAGAATTTCTTCATTGTTTTTAACTATGGATTGATCGAGTTGCGCTAATCCTTTTTGCCCTTCTTCGTTAATCCCTACTTGTTTGAGGACAATGTTAGTCATCTCCATATTGAGAGCTCTTATTTTTTCTAATTCCTCATCATTCTTTACAATTTTTTCATTTAGAGCATCTCTTTGTCCTTTGATTGCTTCTAACCCTTGACCAATACCATCCTTGATGTAACCCACTATGATTTCTTCTTCTCTTTTTAACTCATTTAACTTCTCCTGGTCTCCTCTGTGCAAAAGTTGCTGTTGCTTTATTTCAGAGTGGCGTTCGCGGAGAGTGTCATTTCTTTCTTTTTCGCTCATAGCTTCCAGATTTCGTAGTTCCTTTGACTTTTTATCAAGTTCAGCTATTTCTTCTTTTAGCCCCTTGTTGCTTTTAAGGATTTTACCTTTGTTTTCTTCCGCTATAACTAATTCATCGGACAATTCCTGCCTTGACATTTCGTAGAGAGATTGCACATACTCTTTTACTTCATCTGTATTTTTTGCAAAAGCATTACCTTGATCTGATATAGATTTCTCCACATCTGGAGATTGCTTGATAATATTCTTGTTAGCACCAAACAATTTTTTGAGTTCTTCTTTTGAGAGTCCTGACTTTTTAGCAAGATAATCATACTGCTTTTGTAACTCAGCTATCTCTCCAGGATTACTGGATTTAGATATACGGATATTTAAGTCGTTAAGCCTAGCGAGCTCATCATTGCTTATTTTTGCTTTATTAGACAATTTGTCAAACGTCTCTGCACTATTTTCTAAGTCAGTAGCTTGATCGCTTAATGACTTGGCTAAATCAATATTAACTTCTTTAGATTCTTTAGATTTTTCGGTTAGCTTATAAATGCCAATACCTAGCGCCGCAACACCAGCAATAGCTAGTCCAACAACGCCACCTTTACCCAAACGCGCAATAGATGCGGCTGCGCCTGTACCTTTAGCAACACCAATTTTTTTGGATAGTGACCCCATCCCTTTTATTAATGCACCAGTACCAGTTGTTAGTTTGCCGAAAATAGCTAATGTAGGACCAGCTGCAGCGGTTAACCCAGCAAATTTTAAAATGTTGTCCTGGACTTCCGGCTCTAATTCGTTAAATTTATCTATAATTTCTGCAACGGATGCGGTAGCTCTAGCCGCAATAGGCTCAAGTTTTTCTCCTAACTCAGATAATGCATCCATAAAATCATATTGAGCGTTTCGACCTTCAACGAGTTCTTTGTTGGTTTCTCTAAACTCTTTATTCACTTTGGATAAATCTAAATCATTCAATTCATCCAAAACGTAATTAAGAGCATCTCCGCTCTCCGTAGCTTCTGCTAAGCCTTCGTCAAAAGTTTCGAGATCTACGCCCATACGCTCTAATAATTCCGCAAATGGACCAATAGCCTTGCCAGTCGCTAACGTCTCTTGCAACCCGTCAGCTAAACCTTCAATTTTAAGGGTATCTGGAAACTTAATCACTGCACCAGATAAATCATCTACAGCTTGTAATAGTTGATTATCGCTCATTCCTGTGGCCATCAAGTTGGAAAGTGCTTCGACATTGGAATCCGTCTCGCCAGTAATCGCATTAAGGTCACGCATGGATTTCTCCATCACATCAACACCTGTTCCTGCTTGCTTGGCGTTAGTTTCGAGGCGTGCCATGTCTTGCCTTAACTCTCTAGTTGATTCTACAGCTAATGTACCAAAACCAACAATAGGCGCTGTTACACTGGTGGATAGAGTTTGGCCAAAACTAGACATTTTATCTCCTGCTTTATCAAAACCAGATCCAACCGTTTCTAACTTATTGCCCATTTTTGTCCAGTTGGAGTTGGCAATACGTTGTTGCTCTTTAAACTTGGCCATCTCGTCTTTAGTGCGATTGACGTAGCGCTCCAAGTTTTTTAATGCTGCCGATTGATTGTTATATTCCTTTGCGGCTTTTTCAGCCTGCTTAGATCCCTCTCCATGTTCCTTGACCATTTTTGTATAAGATTTGTAAGCTCTATCTGTAACAGCTTTTTGAACTTCTAGCTTCTTGTTTAATCCTTTAATACGCGTTTCGTATTTTGTAATAGACTGTTCACCACGATCAAAAGCAGACATGTTTGCTTTCATTTCGCTGTTTACAGTTGTCAATTTGGACTTCAAATCCTGCAAGCCACTACTTACCTTTATTGTTTCTAGGTCAAGGCCTATGGACAAGCCTTCAAGACGTTCTGCCATAGCAATTTACCTCCCTTCTATCCACCGAATGCCGCAATAAGAGATTTTTCTTTTTTAGGTTTATTTTTATCTCGCATTATTTGACCAATAAAGTGGATAGGCATGTCTAGCACCTCGTTGATGTCTTTACCATTAGCCACTAAGTCAGCGATGAGTTTATCCATAAAATCTGCTTGATGCGCAAAAGAAAAGTCCTCATCGCTTAACTTTTCTGCGCCAGAAAGTTTTTTGTGTCATCCGACTGCTGTCCTTGAGCCACAAAAATAACTTGATCATATAGTGCTGCTTTACCATCAGGAGCATGTAATCGATTGTACAAGTCATCCTTGCTAAACTTACCAACGAAAATCTCATTTGCTACAAAGTCCGCCAGTTTATCAAACTTATTGGACTCAGACATTTTTGTGTCGTTCTCCAAATCCACAATTAGCTGAATGGCGTCTCTTGCTACACGCAAAGGGATAAAAGCAGGTGTCCATACCTTTTCAATTTCAACTTCTTCCCCCTTGATTGCTTCCTCTGGGTTTTTAACTAATTCGATTAGATTTCGTTTTAAATTAGCCATATATGATTCCTCCTAAGTAAAAAAGAGCAAGGTATTAACCATGCTCTTATGATCCTGCGCCTTCTAGCGCTTCAATTCTTGCTATAATGTCGTTATATTGAGTTTCGGTTCCAAAGCCATCTTTGCCGTCTTTACCCGGATTCCCTTTGTCGCCTTTATCGCCTTTATCACCCTTCGGACCTTTTAAAGAGTTTAACCACTCTTGCTCGGTTCCTGTAAAGCCACTATCAACAGCGATCTCATATGCTGACTTACCCGGGGTTCCTGGATCACCTTTTTCACCGGATCCGCCACTAGATTGTCTGACTAAATTGGCTATTTCTCCTGCTTTTACAGCATCTGTTACGTAGCCAATTCCTTCCCCAGCAGATCCGACAATGACACCACCATCTCCTGCTTCCACATATTGGCCTGCAGTTAAATCCTCCCCCGCTTCTACATTCCATATTGGCTTATCTCTCATAGTTACGGTGACGGCTTGACTTTCTTTAAGATCTCCTGTAGACACAAAGTCTGGTGATTCTCCTGCTGCAGTAATAGATAAATGTGGGGCACCGTTACCACCTGTCATAGATAGTAAGCGATTAGCTGGTATGTCTTGGGTTACAATTGCATCGAAAGTACTCATTATCCTTCTACACCTCCGCCAGTTTCTGTTCCATTTTCACTTGGATAAGCTTGCCCAAATACTTTCATAAATAACGCATCGCGGTTTATAGTCTCGCCTTTTGCATCTCTAGCAAAAAGCACTGATTTTTCTTCAATAAACCCTTCTACTTTTCGATCCATAAATTGAGCTGTGATTTCTTCAGAACTATACTCCACACCTTCGCCTTTTGTGTTTCCAGTTACTGATGGGCGAGTAAATATGCCTTTAGGTAATCCTACGTACTCACGAGATCCATCTTCAAAAGTTTTGGCAAAGATAACAGCAACATAAGGTGGATTATCATTGCTACCTGTAGCTGTTACTCCGTCAACAGTTTCCCAACCAAGTAAGTTCTCTTTATCTTCAATCGGGATTTTATGAAACCCCGCAGTAACGGAAACGTCTCCACCAGATACAGCTATTTCTGCGGTTTGATTATCGCCGTAAGCTCTAACCGGCTCTTGTGGCATTTCTACTGTAATAGTCTGCAAAAACTTTACTCTCTCAACATAATCAGCGATGACATTATCACCTACTGCACCGTAATAAAATTCAT
>NZ_FQXD01000005.1:223226-284196 GCF_900129865.1 Virgibacillus chiguensis | reverse complement strand
AAGGCATGTTCCTGAATACAAAGAGTATTACGCGAAAAAGTTCAATGAAGTACCAAAGCATCAATACAAAAGAGCCCTCGTCTTAACTGCAAGAAAATTAGTGCGTTTGGTGGATGCGCTACTACGCAAAAACCAAATTTACACGCCACAAAGGAGCGTCAATACATGAAGTATAATTAGCTTCTAATCCTTTGAGTAATTTCCAGTATTTTACACATGTTTACTGGAGTCGGTTTAGGGTTGCCTTTTTTAAGCAAATTGTACCTTGATAACTAAAAAACTATTTAATTTTTACTTGACATACTACCGCAGGTCTTCAGCCTTTTCTTTAGAATAATTCATTAAGCTGAGAAATTCCTGTTAGTAACATTAAAATTTGCTGAGATTGCATGTAGAGATGAAGTTTTAGACAATGGGAAAAGTGACAACAAACGTAGCACCTTCCCCAACCTTACTTTGTACCGTAATTTCGCCTTGATGCTCTTTTACAATGGCAGCAGCTATAGATAAACCAAGCCCCGTCCCGCCAGTATCTCTGCTTCTCGCTTTATCCACACGATAAAACCGATCAAAAATGCGTGCTTGTTCTGCCTCTGAGATACCTGAACCATAGTCACGAACTTGAATAAGCACCTGTCTATGTTCCATTTCTATACCTATCTCAACCTTATCTTCACTATATTTCAACGCATTATCAATCAAGATATAAAATACTTGCTCCAATTGATCCCTGTTTCCTGTTAGCACCACTTCATCACTTACATCCTTCTTAAAAGTAATTTCCCTCTTATATGCTGTTTGGAAAGTAGTTACTGTCTCTTCTAATAACGCAACTATATGCACTTGTTCCTTAGCTGCAAGATGTTTGTTTTTTGCTAATGCTAGCATTTGTTCAACTAGCTTTCCCATTCGATCAGCTTCAGAATCGATTGCCTCCATCGATTCTTGAACGAGCTGTTGATTGTCCGTTCCCCTTCTTTTCACTAACTGTGCATAGCTTTTCACAATGGAAATAGGTGTTTTTAGCTCATGAGAAGCATCCGATACAAATGTCTCCTGTTTCTCAAAGTTATCTTTTAAATGGTCAATCATTGCATTAAATGTTTTTCCCATTTCATACAATTCATCTTTGGAGCGATTTTGAACATCAATCTTCTTCCAAGTAGCTTCTTGCATGTTCTCCCGCATCGTTTGAATTAAAGATTTAATCGGATTTAATAAAAATCGACTGAGTACATTCCCACCGATCATGATAGGCACTAACATGAAGACCGTTGCAATTAAAAGAACCGTAAATAACGTCCGCATCGTACTATGCAAATGCGTTAACTGCGTGGAAACCTGAAGTGTTACTACTTCCCCTGCACGTTCCCCAGCTCCCCAAATAATTGGTTTGGAGATAACAGCAATATCAGGCTCACTCCCTTGCTTCACGATAGCCTGTGACTCATTGGAGCTAAAGTCAAGTGGAATATCATATTGTACTGATTGTTGAGCAGAAATAAATATAGTTCCATCTTGATCGACTACCCGAATCATTCCTTCAGCCGGTGCAAACGAGCGAAATAATTCGTTAGAAATGACATCTGGCTGTTCTTTCATGGCTATTACTAATTGCTCCGTCTGATCAGCTAAATTTTGTAAGTCAGCCTCTGCAGAAACTTTATAAAACAACATATAAATAGCAGTGTTTATAATCAGAGTAAGAATAAGCATAAAAATGCCTGTGAATAGTTGAATCTTTGTTTTTAATGTCATGTTTCCATATCCTTTATCGTATAGCCAACTCCGCGAACGGTTTGAATATAAGCTTGGTCAAAGCCTTTATCTATTTTTTGCCGTAAATAGCGAATATAAACATCGACGACATTCGTATCTCCATAGTAATCAAAGCCCCAAACTTGTTCGATCAGCTGCTCACGCGTTAGGACAATATTTTTATTCTTTAATAAGCAGACTAATAAATCAAACTCGCGTGGTGTTAATTCAATTTGTTTCTCTGCCCGAGTGACTTCTCTGCTCTTAACATGTACAAGTAAATCTCCAACTCCAACCTGTTCATCCTCCGTTTGTTTTTTTATCGGATTTCGTAAATGTACACGAATTCTTGCTAATAGTTCTTCAATTTGAAAAGGTTTCGTAATATAGTCATTTGCCCCCAAATCTAGACCACTCACTTTATCATGTACTTGATCGCGAGCCGTTAACAAAAGAATTGGTGTTGTTTGGTCAAATTTCCTCACTCTACGCAATACTTCTAACCCACTCCATTCTGGAAGCATAATATCCAACAACACTAAATCCCACTTCTGCTGTTCCATCTTTGCTAACGCTTCTTTTCCATCAAATACCGCTTCTGTTTTGTAATTTTCATATTCTAATTCCAATTGCAACACTCTACTTAATTTCTGTTCATCTTCTACAATTAATATACGTGGTTGTTCCATTTCTCCACCTGCTTTGTATGATTTCTATCTACATTTAAAAAGTGTACGCAATGCATCCCACAGAATAATTTGAATGATTGATGTCTCTTTTAACATATCAAATCTTTACCAATCTGTCTGTTTCTATTCTAATTTAGCATACACACAAGTATTACGTAAGTTTATGCCATCCACACTTTTTTCATCATGGTAATGAATTCCTTCTAATGAGAAACCTAGCTTTTCAGGAATTGCCCGACTACGCTCGTTTTTTTCATCACAACGTATTTCCACTCGATTTGCACCTAATTCTTCAAAAGCAAATGTCGTTAAAGCTTTCACCGCCTCTGAAATAATTCCCTTCCCTTGATGCCTAGTGTCAACCCAATAGCCAATTTCAAATTTAGGAATGCTCCAATCTATTCGATGTAACCCCGTACAACCTAAAAACACTTTCGAATGTTTATCGAAAATATGAAAACGTAAATCTTCTCGTTGTAAAAATTGAATTTGTGCTTCCCGTACATTTACCTCGGTTTCTTCTAATGTTTGCTCTTTTTGAGCAAAAGGAAGCCATTGCTTTAATTCTCGCCTGCTATATTGAACGGCTTCATAAACAGCTTTTCCATCTCCTGGAAGAGGCAAACGAAGAAGTAGTCTCTCTGTATGAATTTCATGCGGAAATTCCTTTAATAGTGGGTTACTCATTTTCCATCTTCCTTCCAAAGTTCATTTTTTTCTATTATACTTAGTTATAGCAGAATATTCAAAAGACTTTTTTCTTGCACGAAATGTTTAGAAAAACTTGGCTATCACCAAAGATAATTACCGTAGCTTTTCATACTATAAACCTTTAAAAACTTTTACTTTCCTATCATGCAAATAAAACATGAACGAAAATACATAAAAAAGCGCGTGGACTAAGAATCCTTAAATCACGACAATTCTTCTTTTTGTGTCATTGTAATCGGCATAAAACACGAATCAAATGAAGACAATTACGAGGAGGTATCATGATGCTGGCATTAGATCATATCGTTATTGGTGCAAAGAATCCCGAACAAGCAGCAAAGGATTTTTCTAGCAAATATCATGTAGAAATCGTTCCAGGAGGAGAGCATAAAAATTGGGGGACACATAATTACTTAGCTTATTTTGCCAATGATTGCTACATAGAATGGCTTGGCGTTTTTGATAAAAAATTAGCTGAAAAAGCGAATAACCCGTTAATCGTACAACTTGTCCATGAGCTAGAACAAGATAAAGAAGGAGTGGTCCAAATCGCATTCAGAACGAATGACATGGAAGATTTCCACGCCTATTTTCAACAAGCATCTATTCCTGCAATTGGGCCTATACCAGGAAAGCGAGAGAAACCGGATGGCACACCTTTAGCTTGGAAAATGTTATTCCCTCAAGCAGATGATCCAATGCCCTTTCTTATTGAATGGGAAAAAGGATATGAGAAATCACATCCTACTTCTTTTATAAACGAACAAACTATTGAACAGGTAAACATAAATTTAACGAATCAGCTTCTTTCTATGTACTATAAACTTCCCGCCAAATCGAAATTATCATTAGCCAATACAACATTATATATAGAAGAATCGCACAGCACGTGGTCTTTTACGTTACATTAACTCGTATTGCACGGGCTTGAGAGGGTATCATAAAACGGTTTGTATGAAAAAGCTTCTCTGCAACTACTTTCCCCTGCTAAGGTCGGATTCTTTCACGTAGAAAAGAGGCTTATCGCCTGTAGCAATAGCCTCTTTTTCTATTGTATGGGAAATTATATAATTAGAATAGCCACGTCTAGCTTCAGCGCACAGAACTAGGACACCTCACCTCATTGCCCTAAGCGAAGTCATCTTCGGTTCATGACTAAGGGAAGGCTGTCTAAGAACGGGCTTGCTTCTCATCGTCGGCATATCCATGTATCGTAGCAGGGCTCCTTACCTTTCGTTGCTACTTTCCATTCGCTACGTTGCTAAATCGGTGCCTACGCCTTTGGTATTAGCCTAATTGTTGCTCAAGAAATTCTCTAACTGATTCCGGCGTTTTCGTATAGGCGCTATGCTGATGAGCCTTTTTCTCGCCATTTTGAAAAATAAGGATGCTTGGAATGCCCATCACATCGTATTTTTGTGCAATACCTTCCACTTCATCACTGTTTATTTCATACCATGCATATTGATTAAATTCGTCCATAATATCACCAATAAACATGTCCAATCGTTTACAGTCTGGACACCAATCGGCATAAAATTTAATAATGACCGGCTTGTCACTTTTAATTGTTTCTTGAAAAGCTGCTTCCGTTGTTAAACGTTCCATTCTTTTATCCCCCTTCCGTAACTAATGTTCATTGTAGCGACTCTTCGGTTATTTGTCTTATAATCTGCTTATCTGCTTACACATACTCGACTCTTCCTAATACATAAGCGGCAGTAAGACCTGCTGCAAAAGCAACAATACTAAGCAAACCTAAATTTATTGATGCAGGCCAACCTGGAAATACGACAAAAATGGAACCAATTACCATACCAATGATAATAGCATATGTAGCGATCGTATATCTTTTGAAAAAGTAATTGACCATTTTACTCATAAAAACTAGTCCTATTAAAATCCCAATACCAGTAACAGCCAACACGTCGAGTTTAATTTCCACAATCGCATTATTAATAGTCGGATACACACCAATAATCAACAGTATAAACGAGCCACTAATACCGGGCAAAATCATAGCAGCGCTAGCAATAAATCCAGATCCAAAAAGCAATAAATAAGTGGACATATTCATGTTGGTAATCTCTTCTAGCTCCCCTTCATTTAAAAACATCATCGAACCTACGAGCACTAAACCAATTATTAGCAACAAGATATGGTTTCCTTTAAATGTTTCTTTAGCATTTGCTTTATAAAACAAGTAAGGCAGTATACCAATAATTAGCCCTAAAAAGAAGAACTGTGTCGGTCCGGCGTAATGTTTAAACAACCAATTAATCGCATGGCTTAATGTCAATATTGAAATGGCAACACCCATTCCTAGTGGAACTAAAAACCCTAATTGTTGTTTCCAATTCTTACTTAAAAATCCATTAATTGCTGCAATGAGTCGATCATAAATACCTAATAAAACAGCAATGGTCCCCCCACTTACGCCTGGGATGACATCACTGGCTCCCATTATCATACCTCGGTAAATATTCTTCCATTCCATACTGTTAATCACCTTTCCATAGTTCAACAATTTTTTCTACTAAACTCGCAAGTGCAAGCAAAAAGTATATATAAACCTTTTCGTATTACAATCTACTTCCCATTTATCCAGTAAAAATTTATTCGTTTTGCCTATTGCATTACTAGTTTATTTTTTTAATTACTTATTCATGCAAACACGGATAAAATAATCATATCAAATAACGGTTGTATTTTATAGATAAAGTTTGTAAAATATTTGTATAAGCTACTTTGTATAACAAGGTAGCTTATCTATAAAACAGCTAGCATGTTATACAAGGTAGGTTGAGATTTATGTCTTTGCGTAGTCAAATGTTAAAAGGAATATTAGAAGGTTGTATTTTATCAATTATTCACCAACAGCCTACATATGGGTATGAAATTTCCGTTATATTACAAGAATATGGTCTGGAAAACATTAGTGAAGGTTCTATTTATCCTATTCTGTTGCGATTACAAAAGGAAAAATTAATTATCGGAGAAATGAGGAAATCAGAATCTGGGCCAAAAAGAAAATATTACCAATTAACTGAAGACGGAAACGAAGCGCTAAAGGAATTTTATTTACAATGGGAGGCAATCAAAAATCCCGTTGACAACATTGTCCACCAAGGAGGTTAAGACGTATGAATGCAAAAGAACTAATTGAATTAAATAACGAAAAACGTACGCATTTAAATGAAGCAAATTTGGCTTATTATGAAAACATGCTCATTTATATCCGTTCAGCTAGTAGCAAAGAGCAAAATGATTCCGTAAGGGCTCATTGCAAGAACATACGGCTACGATGTAGACCAACAGTCATAGACCTAGAAGGTGTTCCAGATCAGGAAGGCTAGAAAGCATACGACCGTTTAACTAGGAAACGAACAGTTTATACACCTGGTATCCAGCCGTCGAAAAGGCACTTGGAATGAGTAATTCCTAGCTGAAAAGTCCGAACACCAAAGTCATTCGCTTGCCAATCGAAATGGCTCAGTTATCCGTTTGGAGTATTCAGAAATGTCTCAAGCAGATAAAAACCGGTTCACCCAGTTCATCTTTGACCATTTTGGACAGGAAGATGACAAAACATACTTCATCAAGACCGGTACATTCTAGTCAAAATTTCATTTTACAAATGCCAAGTGCAGCGAGCCCCGCGAGATGGGCGAATACTTTCAAGTGATTAATAATTTCGCCATGCTAGTCGGTGGTGCGTAAATACATTGAAGACACAGAAGGAAATCCGACAATTTATAACCGCATGCCATTGCGGGCGAAATTCCGTACGTTTGTGAATAGCGATACAAATGAGCTTATCGGTGTTGTCCCCTACTGACTTCGATTGTGATGAAACGTGCGTGGAAATTCGAACTATGAGATTCGATTCGAACAATTAATATTCGTTATCTTCATTATCTCTTCGATAGACCACGTTTCTTGGTACGAAGCTAACATTATCGCTGCAGACTTTAGATTAAGTTTGATTCGACGTTGTTGACCATTAAATCTACAGTCATTTCAAGTTTTATTGAGTTAATTATTTTTTAGGGTTCTTGAAAGCCAAATAAACCAATTAGACTTAATAAACCAAAGTATATTAACAGTAAGGAATTCAATAAGATTAAAATCTTCCGTGTAGTTCCTTTTAAACTTAAACAAGCGCTTATTACTCCTAACAAGCTCATTAAAAGGGGTGTAAACATATTTATTTCATATAAGCGCTCAAAAAAAGCTAACTTCCAATCTAAAAAAAGATAGATTGTCATAAAGAATGAAAATGCAAAAAGGGTGATTGATAGACCAGTGAACATCTTTTTCAATTTGTCAACACCACTATTTCAGTTGAGTTTTTTTGATTTGATAAAAATCAATATACTAATTACAGTATATGTCACTAGCGTTGCATAAAAATAATTCTCGAAGTTAGGAAGGGAAATATCCCATAGATTCTTTACAATAGACATAACCATTTTTCTTATAATAATTAATAGATTCATCATTTGGCCACACAATAACAAACTCATAGTTATTTTCTTTCGTCCAATTATTTATTGTTTTGAGCATTTTACTTCCAACACCCTTATTTCGATAATCTGGAATTGTAAATACATTCGTCATATAAGCAAACGGATGGGTTACTCGACCTGGACGTGGTACTTTTTGTATTAATTCTACGTAAATATGTGAAATAACTTTTTCATTCTCCTCAGCAACCCAAATAAACCATTGACTACTATTCATTGCATTTTCTAAAAAAATTTGACACTCCTTTTCAAAGCTATAATACGATGCGTTCCTCTTACTTTCATCGTATTCGATTGTAAAATCCCACCTCATTTTTATTAGTTGCTTTATATCTTTTTTTTCAGCAAATCTTATATCCACCCTTCCATCCTCTCCTTCATCCTCTTGTGTTTATAATTCTAATTATTATAACATCAGTTTATCATAAAGATATTTTTGTTTAATAAAAAATAATTTTTTTAACCCTGTTTATCATGCTATAGCACCATTCGATCAAACTTTCGAGTAATTATTTTCATTCACGCGAGGGGTTTTTTCCTAAATCGGAAGGTAATTAAAAAAGAGCTCTCACAACAACTGTGAGAACCCCTGACTTTAAAAGTTTTTCGCAGTGATTCACTTGCTGTAGTATCATTACATCCTGCAAGTAAACTAAACGCAATTAGAAAAATAGATATAAAAATAATGCCTTCTCGTTTCATTTTATATGCTCCTTTGCATGCTCTAGTTGTTTTATTTTTCTACCATTTCATCATTTTTGTATGAGCACATTATCCTACCACATTATAACGCAAATTTCTTTTCTATGTTTGATTTTTTGTAATTAGGGAATGGTTAATCTATGAGTGATAATAGCAAACCAACTATTTTACTCAAAAAATCCATAAGATACATTTATAGAAAGGATTTTTACATGCGAAAAACGCAATATCAACCAACTAAAAATAAGCAGCTAACAGATGCGCAAGAAATTCATTACAGCAAAGACTTCAAACAAGCTGATATCGCTGGTGGGTATCGTCAGACGCGCGTAAAAGAAGCAAAGTACAATAATCCCGAACTAAAAGATTAAGCTTTTTATCACGTTCCCCAGTTTGTTCAAAAATTATTTGAACAAACTGGGGATTTTTTGAAACAAATTTGTCACTTCTATCGTACGTACTATTAACTAAATAAATTGGAGGTTACATAATGTCTTCAGCTGCAATGGAATTAGTCAATTTAAAAAAGACAATTGGCAAAAAAGAAATTATTAAAGGCTTATCCTTTTCCATTCCAAAAGGGGAAGTATTTGGCTTCATCGGGCCAAATGGAGCTGGTAAAACGACCACAATCCGCATGATGGTTGGATTAATGAGTATTACAGAGGGCGACGTCCTCATCCAAGGAAACAGCATAAAATCCAATTTTAAAGATGCCGTACGAGAAGTCGGTGCCATCGTTGAAAATCCGGAAATGTACCCGTTTTTAACTGGTTGGCAAAACTTAAAACACTATGCTCGGATGATGCCAGGCGTAACAAAAGAACGGATACATGAAGTAGTCAAATTCATCGGTCTTGAAAAAGCAATTAATGAAAAGGTCGGTAGATATTCTTTAGGAATGCGCCAACGACTGGGAATAGCGCAAGCGCTTTTACATAATCCGTCCGTACTCATTTTGGATGAGCCAACAAACGGATTAGATCCAGCCGGCATCAGAGAAATACGAGATCATATACGTAAACTTGCCCAAGAAGAGAACGTGGCAATTATTATCTCTAGTCACTTGCTTTCTGAGATTGAACAAATGTGTGATCGTATCGGTGTCATTAAAAACGGAGAAATCATCAAAATTCAAAACGTCGGTGAGGAAACAGACAATGAAGAAGTCATTCATCATATTGAGGTTACACCAATGGATAAGGCGATGAAAATTTTAAATGAAAATTTCCAACTGGAATCCATCGAGCTTGATGGTAATTTATCTTTCCGCTGTAAAAAAGAGCAAGTTCCAGAAGTTGTTAAAAGCTTAGTAGAAAATGATTGTGACATTTATCAAGTCAATGTTGCAAAAGGCACGCTAGAAGATCAATTCTTTGAACTGATTGGAGAGAATACGATTGAGTAGAATGTTAAAACTAATTCAAAATGAACAAGGGAAAATTTTTATTCGTAAATCAACTTGGATCATGTATATTATTTTAGCCGTTCTTATATTAGGTTCAGCTCTATTAACCAATAGTTTAGATGGGCTAAAAAGCGAGTATGACGAAGACAATTGGCGTGAAGAGTTAAAGCAAGAAAATGCACAATTACAGAAAGAAACGGAAGAATATGAAGATTTTGAGGAATACAATAATTCTGTCATTGCTAAAAATAATTATTACTTAGAAAATGATATCCAGCCCGCCCCATATACAGCTTGGACATTTGTTGATGAAAATATATCCTTGCT
This sequence comes from Virgibacillus chiguensis, assembly GCF_900129865.1. Classification (GTDB taxonomy): domain Bacteria; phylum Bacillota; class Bacilli; order Bacillales; family Amphibacillaceae; genus Virgibacillus; species Virgibacillus chiguensis. Next base: position 274,075 of record NZ_FQXD01000005.1, on the reverse strand, counting down.
ATCGATTGTCAGTTTATTAACGATTATCATTGCCGCAGGGATTGTTGCTAACGAATTTCGTTGGGGCACGATTAAATTATTATTAATTCGTCCAATTAGCAGAAGTGGTATCCTATTATCCAAATATATTACCGTCTTACTATTCGCCCTTTATACAGCCCTATTCGCACTCGTACTCATGTGGATTTTTGGAGCAATCTTCTTTGGAATTGGCGACTGGAACCCTTCTATTGTGGTGGAAGGAGAAGATGGTTTTAAAACCATATCACTAATAGCTAATATATTTACTAGCTTTGGTTTCAAACTTGTGAACTTGGTTATGATGGCTACGTTTGCGTTTATGATCTCTGCTGTCTTCCGTAATAGTTCATTGGCAATAGGTGTTGCTATCTTCCTTATGATGGGGGCAAGCTCCATTGTCTCTTTCTTTGCTGATAAAGAATGGGCAAAATATATTTTGTTCGCGCACACGGACTTAAGCCAATATATGGATGGAAACTTCCTCATGCTTGAAGATAATACAATGGGCTTCTCTATAGCAGTATTAGTCGTATACTATGCCATTTTCATGTTACTGTCATGGATTGTTTTCACAAAGCGCGACGTTGCTGGTCAATAACTCCTATTAGAATGTATGTAGATGTTTGAATCAAGTGGATGATCCCATATCAACAAGATATGGGGTCATTTTTAGGAAATACTGCTTACTATCTCTGCTTCCATAGTTAAAGCGTTCCTCTTACAGCACCTTATATCTTACTAGGCTTTTCGTTTTGATGACGATGACACGCCGTCGTTTTGCTTATACGATAACCCTAAAAACGATATACTTCCCATAGTACGAAATAAACGCATCCACTTTAAATGGAAATTGGACACGCTTCTGCATGATATATTAGGTTCATTTTTCAATTTCACATGCTACAATGTACATATAAAGTGAATCTTCAATCAGGAATGATTTTCTTTCATCCCCCACTGATTGTTTATAAATTTGATTTAGCGTCAAATGGTTATGGAAAAGCTGCCATCTTACCTATTCCATGAAGATTAGAAATTTATACTTTTCCATAGGATAAGGTAGGTTGAAGTTTGTAATTGAGGTGTTGTTCGTGAAACGTTACTTAACAGTTTTTTTTGTTGGTTTAAGTGCAGTTATCTTAGTAGTTGGATTAAGAATAAATACCCAATGGAGTGGTGTTGTTTCCTGGGGGCTTACTTTTGTCTTCCTTATTTGTGCTGCTTATTTTACTAAATACATTCCTGACGATGATGAAGAAAGTAACGAATAAATTCTATTGCTTACTGACAAACCTTTTTAGATAATCGAAAAGCAGACATTTTTAACCAAGATGTCTGCTTCTTTTACAGGTTTATCGTTTAAAAACCATCAAGCATCGCCCTTCAAGTCACCGTCTTCTATGAAACATACAAAAGTATAAAGTAAGGTGCTTGTGAGACTAACGAAATAACTGAAGACTTACGTCCGGCACCATCCCTTAGCAACTAAGTGTCTTCACTTCATTGCTCTACGATAAGTCATCATCGGTTTATTACCTCCCCATAATTCCTTTATCTCTAAGTTAATTCGTGCATTCGCTATACTACTAAACGGATGCTCTGCGTCTTTCATCTAAAATAAGTAGCACAACTTTTTTGCAGCCTTAAAAAGAATATTTTTCCTTTATTGCTTCTGGTGCCATTTTGACCATCCATTGCAATAAAAATATAGCAATGGACACATCATCAATAATTCCGAATGCTAGGATAAAGTCAGGGATGATATCAAATGGAAAAATAAAATATCCTAAGATCAGCAATACAAAGAAAATTTTTTTAGTCAAACTTACCTCTTTCGACGCAAAAAAATCCTTAAAGAAAGGAATGGACCGGTGAAATGTAAATAAAAAACGAACGCGCTTCCATAATTTTTGCATGTTCTTAATCTCCTCGTCTCCTATTTAAGCATTACAACTTCAGCTGATTCGTCGTTGTTATGGAGAATAAAATAGGTAGCTGAAGTTACAAAAGAATAATGTAAATGCGATAAATATTTCATTACTCATGATAACATACACTTTTTTTAACATACCTTAAAATATCAAATCTCCTACGACCAGCTTTACATGGTTCTATAGTGTAAAAAAAACACCGAAAAATCCTCCTTTTTCGGTGTTTTTGCAGTATTACATATATCTGTTTCACAAAACAGTCGTGTTCAAACATTTATTTATTTTCTTCTTGCTGCTTTTTCACGTTCATTTTTATTAAGAATCTTTTTCCGTAGTCGAATGGATTCAGGCGTTACTTCACAATACTCATCTTCATTTAAATATTGCAAGGCTTCTTCCAATGACATATTACGTGATTTACGAATCGTCGCAGTTTGATCTTTCGTCGCAGAACGGACATTGGTTAAATGCTTTTCTTTTGTAATATTTACAGTTAAATCATTGTCACGATTGTGTTCCCCTACAATCATACCTGCATATACTTCTGTTCCAGGTGTGACGAAAATAACACCCCGATCTTCTAACTGCATAATCCCATAAGTGGAGGCTTTTCCATTTTCTAAAGCAACAAGAACACCTTCTCTTCTTCCACCTACTTGCCCTTTAATAACAGGCTCATAACCTTCAAACGTATGGTTCAAAATACCATAACCACGTGTTTGTGACATAAACTCCGTCGCATAGCCCAACAGTCCACGAGAAGGCACTTTAAATTCCAAGCGCACTTGTCCATTTCCTTGGTTTGCCATATCAAGCATTTCGCCTTTTCTAGAACCAAGTGACTCCATAATTGGACCTGTATATTCTTCAGGCACATCCACTTGTACACGTTCAACCGGTTCACATTGCACGCCATCTACTTCTTTAATAATTACTTTTGGTTTAGATAGCTGCAGTTCAAAACCTTCACGGCGCATATTCTCGATTAAAATAGACAAATGCAGTTCCCCACGTCCCGATACAGTCCATGCATCTGGGGTATCCGTTGGATCAACACGCAGACTTACATCCGTTTCTAATTGTTTTAACAAGCGTTCTTCGATTTTTCTTGCAGTAACGTATTTCCCTTCTTTGCCAGCAAATGGACTATTGTTTACAAGAAACGTCATTTGCAAGGTTGGTTCGTCAATGCGCAACCATGGCAAACTTTCTGGATGATCTTGCGGGCAAACCGTTTCTCCTACATTAATATCTTCTAGCCCAGCAACTGCTACAACGTCTCCGGATAAGGCTTCTTGAATCTCAATCCGTTTTAAGCCGATAAATCCAAACAATTTCGTAATTCGAAACGATTTTTGCGTGCCATCTTTTTTCAGAATTACAACTTGTTGACCAACTTTTATCGTTCCTCGTACAACTCTACCAATTCCTATTCTACCTACATAGTCATTGTAATCAAGCAATGTAATTTGGAATTGTAATGGCTCATCACGATTATCAATTGGTGCGGGAATATGGTCGAGTATCGTTTCAAAAACCGGATCCATTGTTTCTTCCTGCTCATCAGCTTCATACCCTGAGGTACCATTTAACGCGGAAGCATAGACAACCGGGAACTCAAGCTGCTCATCATCTGCTCCTAATTCAATGAATAAATCTAATACTTCGTCTACTACTTCCGTTGGTCTCGCATTTGGACGGTCAATTTTATTTAACACAACCATCGGGGTCAACTTCTGTTCCAGTGCTTTCTTTAGTACAAAGCGTGTTTGTGGCATCGTTCCTTCATAAGCATCAACCACTAATGCTACCCCGTCCACCATTTTCATAATCCGTTCTACTTCACCACCAAAATCAGCGTGACCTGGCGTATCCAAAATATTAATTGCCGTATCTTTATATTTAATGGCTGTATTTTTAGCCAGTATCGTTATTCCTCGTTCTCGTTCAATGTCTCCAGAATCCATCGCTCGTTCATCCACATGCTCATTATCTCGGAAAGTACCAGAATACTTTAATAACTGGTCTACTAACGTCGTTTTACCATGATCCACATGAGCTATGATCGCTATGTTACGAATATCTTCTCTTAATTGCATACGTACGCTCCTCTATTTTGTAGGAATAATTAATGCTTTTGTCATAGTGTAACACTCAAAAAGTAAGAAAAGAAGAATATGAGGATTCATATTGTATTAGAAAAGCTTGGCTATCGCCAAGTCTTTCTAGCGATAAACGCCATCGTTTTGCTTATACTAGAAAGCCGAACATGTTTTGTTTATGCTTTAAGCGGCAATAAGAACAACTTGCATTTGTAATATTTTCCCGAAACTTTTTGAGCTTTCACTTACCATATGACGGCGCCTTTCTTCATGCATATATTCTTGAATCATACTATATTTCGCACATATCAGAAAAACTATTCAATTATATCATAAATTCTTATGTAAAGTAAAATTCGAGGTATGTGTAGAGTTTGAAGAAAAATAATTTTACGCGTGGAATGACTCTATTAATACATTTTAAAATCATACATTTATGAATAACGAAAATGAAAAAGAAAATTGTATAAAAACCTTAAGTGCTTAGCAATTAGGAACAGAAATTCAGAAGCATTGCCTAATTACGGCGCCATGAATTATTATCCCACCCCCTGAACGTAAAATACAAATACACCTAGGATTTTTAAACTACCTAGGTGATTTGCATTTGATCTCTTAAGTTGACAAATCGAAATTCTCAAAAGGAAAGCTGAACATTTCCTCCTTGTATAGATACCGCCTGCGTTGCGGCAATATTTCCCCATATACAAGCGGTTTTAACATCTCTCCCATCCAACAAAGCTGCCAAAAAGGCTCCTGTATGGGCGTCACCTGCGCCAATTGTATCCACCATATTTGTTTTTATACCTGCAACTTTAATAATAGAGGAACCATCGTAATAAGCTGCTCCTTTAGCACCAAGAGTTACGATAATATCATTTTGAGTTTGCTCATATAGCTTTTCTAAAGCATGCATTCTATTAGAAGATCCCATTAAAGCTGACAGTTCATGATTATTACAATGAATAATGGGTCCTAATTTGAAAAGCTCACTTAAATCATAGGATGAAATAGCAGTAATCCTTGGTGATGGATCAAACAAGATAGTAGTTGAATTACCGTGCATCTTTAAAAAATTAATAATCGCTTTTTCTTTATCCTGCTCCAATGAGTAGCCTGACAAGTAAATATAATCATATTGTTTACAAGACGTGTGTGTAAACCATTCTTCCTTCCAATTATCTTCGAGCCCACTAAAAGTAATAAACGTTCGCTCTCCGTTTTCTTCCACTAATGATAAGTTCCAGCCATTATCCATACTGTTATCTGAAATCAATATCTGGTGACCCTTTTGTATAAACTCTTTTTTTATGATATCAGCATTTTTTCCGTTTCCAACTGGGGCAAGTAGATCGTATTTTGCATTTAATTGGCTTAATACATTCGCAACATTATAAGCGCATCCGCCAACGGTACTTTCCATTATTTCTCCAGCAATGTCTTCTCCAGATATTGGTAATGTTTTAATTTTGGCAACTACATCTATAACGGCGCTACCAATAATCAATGCGCGCTTGTTGGAGTTGATTTTCTTCATTTTATAAGCTGCTTCCATTTCCTCCACCTCGTTGAACTGATTTTATTGTAGGATACATAAAAATTATATATATTACTCCACTAACAATAATTGTAATTGGAAGATAGTTACTAGCATCTAAATAATTCATTAATACTAACGCAGTTGTTACACCAAGTATCCAACTTATTACGCCACCTTTATTTATCGGATTTCGTTTTGCATCTTCTAATAGATCTCTACTATAACCAATACGTCTTCGGATTAATGTATAATCAATTAATAGTATAGATATCCAAGCTGCCAATCCAATCCCTAAAAAACTTAAAAAAAGCTGAAAATTCCCCATGAAGTCCCTTGAGATTAATAAAACATATAAAGGAATAATAGTAATTAGGAAGGCATGAATCGTAATTGCAGTTGAATCTTTAACTTGTAAATTAAATGAAGCTAAGATTAATCTAGAAGACTTTAATCCAATGAAGCACATCGGCGTCAAACCACCAAGTGCAGCCACTAAATAAATTAATGTCATCCATTCAGGTAAAACGCTTCCAATTAGCGTAATCGGATTTTCTGCAGCAGCAAGCCCTTCTACTTCTGTTGCTAGTAATATACCTGTACTAATGATTAAAAATAAGGGGATAAAAGCACCTGCTGTTACATGAAATATAATTGAAAGAGAGGAGTTTTCTTTACTTTGATAACGGCTATAATCAGAGGACGCTTTCGTCCAAGTTAAGCCTGTACCAATAATAACAAACATTAAAGCTGGTAAAAAACCAGTTAACCAAGATCCTGATTCCATTGCAAATAATTTGTCCCAATTCGTATTTGGTATAAGAAAAGCTAATACAAAAATTGTTAATCCTCCAAATACGTACGTAAAGAAAGCTTGAGCTTTTACTAATGTTTCCTGTGAGAAAGAAACAGAAAAAAGAACAAGCGTTGCAAATAAAAGCCAACTGATAAATATTAAAAAACGATTAGAAGAAAAGCCTAATTCATTAAAAATAGATAAAAGTACTAATGTACCCGTAGTTACATTAACAGATAACCAACCAATTTGACCAAACCAACCTACCAAGGCTGGAATGAAATTTCCTTTAAAACCAAAAGCTGTTCTTGATAAGACAAATGTTGGTGCACCACTATCTCGCCCAGCTAAACTTGCATATCCAACTAACGCAAATGAAAGAGGTCCAAGTATCGCCACTAACAGAGATTGCAGAAAGCTTAACTGGTAACCAACAATTATCGCTCCATACACAATACCTAATATTCCAATATTGGAAGCAAACCAAATAAAAAATAAATCTTTCGGTTTCGCAGTTTTCTCACTTTGAGATAGGATAATGGATTTTTCTTTTGATTGCTCCATGGGTTTACTCTCCTTTTGCATAGAATTTGTTTGCACGTAATAGTTTTGCATAATAAGTAAGGTTTATATCATTCTCACTGTTAATCATTTCAACCCAATGGCGGTTTATTTTTTCAAACCCTTCTTTGGCTCCACAAATAGCAGTAGCCATCGCCCCAATTGTATCTGTATCGCCACCTATATTTGCACATAGTAAAGCACAATCTTTAACATTTCTTGCATAATAAGCTATTGCTATAGCTGCCGGAACAGATTCACTTGTCGTTGTTCCACAGCCTATTACATCGTATATTCTTTGGCAAAATGCTTCTTGATTACCTTTATGCGAATCGGCAAAATGAACTGCTAATCTTAAACGTTCTGGCATAGAAGCAGTAAATGTTTCAGCTCCTCGCTGTTTCGCTACATGATAAATATCAATAGAACCGTTAATAATCTCATCCCATGGTTTATCAAATATTGCCGCACTCACTGCATAAGCAATCATAGCTGCACCACCTACAGCCACATCACTAGAATGTGTCACCTTACTTACATGATACACATACTCGGCTAAATCTTGTTTTTGTTTGGGGTGAAATAGCGCACCAATAGGAGCTATACGCATAGATGCACCATTGGTTAATGCTTTATCTGTTATTAATTTTTTATTTTCACCTGATTTTATCGCAAATAATGCAGCTTTGGAACTTGGCCCTAAAATATTATTATCAAATGCTTTTGTTCGATTAGCCCACTCAAGCAATTTATTAGCAATAATTTCTTCTTTTGGGACAAATTTTGTTTCTTTTAAGGCATCTAAAATTAGTAATGCTTGAGAAGTATCATCTGTAAATTGCCCTTTCGTAAAATTACAAGCGACATCATTTTCTTTAGGGCCATCCAAAAATTCTGTTATTTCTCCAAAATAATCTTTCACCTTACGCCTGCTCCAGAGTTCTGAAGGCATTCCCAGCGCGTCTCCAATAGCCATACCATATAACATACCTAAAATTTTCAAATTATCTCCTCCATTCTAAAAACAACTCGTACGGTCGTACGTACAAGTTAATGTAATTTCATTTTATAATGCGCTTTCAATATTGTCAAGTTACCTTTCAATAATAGAAAAATTTGGCTGCCGCTAAGTTTTTCTATTACTATATATCTTTATACTTTCCTAGACCAGAACAAAGGCTCGGGGCACCCGGTTAGCAACGTAGCTAGTGAAACAAATCCACGAAAGTTTTAGGAATCATGCTTCTGCAACAGGAGTATGGCGGCGCCCTACGACAAGCCCGTCTTTAGTCGGCCTTCCTATTTAAGACGAACCGATGATGACTTATCGTAGAGCGATTCGTGAAGTTGCCTAGTTCCTAGGCCTGGAGCCGGATCCGGACGTGGCTAAATAACTTAGTGAATTTATCCACATATATAAAATTTTATGATTTCCTAGATTACGAAAAATGACTTGGTATTAAACCAAGTCTTGGTGCTAGAATATAACTCTCTTTATATAAAATAAAACTAAAAGTTATTCTTTACTATACTTCTCCTTATTATATATATTGATTCAACTTAAATTGAAATTTTGGACCATAAATGATATTTATATCTTCTATTTTCGTTCCATTTTCTGTATAAACAGACCCTTTTGACTGAAGTAAAGGATCATAATTATTTAATTGTAATTGCTTATGTGTCCAATGATCACAAGTTATTGGCACTATTTCTATATCGACATGATGAGGATATAACTTGTATTGTTGCCGAAACAACTCATATAATGAGTTTTCTTCAAAGTCGTACTGCTCGAGACCAGGGAATAGAGAGAGAGGAATAATGGAAGTATCAATAGTTAACCAACTAATTGTCCTGTTCGTTTTCACCCCTCGTAAGCGCGTAAGGTGAAGCATTCTATTATTACTTTCTTTTATTACCTTTTGTTCCAACACTTTTGTAATCGGATATTGACTCTTCCCGAAAGCATATTCTGTGAAACTTTGAAAATTCCACACCGTGTGTCGTGTTTGACGCAATCGGACAAAAACACCTTTCCCATGAACTCTTTCTACAAGTCCTTCTTGAACTAATTCATCTATAGCACGCCTAATTGTCGTTCTAGTAATACTATAATTTTTCATAAGTTGACTTTCAGATGGTAATGCATCATTGTCTTTTAATTTACCACTCATAATTTCACCACGTAAAACATCCTTTAATTGAACATAAAGCGGTATAACATCATTTTTGTTTAACATATTAATCCATTCCTTTACTTTAAATAAAATTATAATTTTATTTAAAGTATATCTATAATTTACAAATTTTGTCCAGACGAAGATTAAATATGAAGAAAAAGTGTTTCATAACAACCCCCTCATGACACAAGCTCGCATTTTCCCCAAAAAAGAAAATACAGTGTAATAAGACCTTATTTTACAAAGCATATACTAGAAAAATCACACTTTTTTCCCAATACAAATTATTACAAATTACTAGTATAATAGGAGTTAATATAAGCCATATCTAGGAGGTGACTATCTATTTGTTAGACATAGGTTCTATTATTAAATTGCAGCGAACGAAACGTAATATGACACAAGAAGAATTATCAGCAGGTATTGTTTCTTTATCCTATTTATCAAAAATAGAAAATCAAAAAGCAAAAGCCAACCCAGAAATCATTCAATCGCTCTGTAATCGCCTAGACATTGAACTTGTAGAAACGCCAGATATACAATTAGAAGAAAAATGTAAGCAATGGTATGACATCCTCTATGACCGTTTTGATAAAGAAGAAATGATAGCTAAATTTGAAGAATTGCAAGAAGTAATGAATCGAAGTATTAACGACCAAACTATCATGTTTGAAATTCATCAAATTCGTTATTATGTAGTCTTACGCGACTTAAAACGTGCTTTACATAAGATGAATGAACTGCACGAAATGGCCGACGCATTTAATGCTACGCATAAATATTACTGGAATAAATTTAAAGGAAATTACTACTCCTTTAAAGAAAAATTTCAACAATCTTTACATTGCTATCAACAAGCAGAGAAAGCGATTCAATTAGCTGATATTAACGAAAGTGAAGTTGCTGATTTGCATTATGCGATATCTATTGAATATTGCGAATTATCCAATGGATTAGAAACGATTAATTATGCTAACAAAGCTATGGTCGTGTTTCAACAAGAGTACAATTTTGTACGCTGTGCGCAATGTCATATCTTGCTAGGGATTTCATACCAACGAATTAAAATGAATGAACTTGCATTAACAAATTATAATCAGGCGTTGTATCTAGGTAAGTTAAGCAACAATAAAGAAGTGATCCAGTTAGCCTATCTTAATCTAGGTATGTTTTATTTTAGCATTGGAGATTCAAAACAATCTATTGAAAACTATTTAATCGCCCTAAACACTACAGATACAGATTATAAAATTAAATTAGAAGTGATTACCAGTTTAATAAAAAACTTCTACCAAAATAAGGAATACGAACAAACGAAAAAATATTTGCAACTTGGGAGAGAAGCGCTACATCTAGCTCAAGACGAAGAATACTATAAATTTTATCATTACACCCTTCAAGTATATACACACTTGCTAAATGGAGAGTTGAACAAACTTACCATAGTATTAGAAGATGTATTTTTACCATATTTAAAGCAAAAAAAATTCTATCAATACTTAATATTTTATGCAACATTAGTAGCATCGCATTTTGAAAAAATAGGGAAGTATAAAAAATCTACACAGTATTATAAGTTAGCTAATAGTGTTATGATCAATTATTAAAATTGTAAGGAGGAATATATATGAAAAAATTAATTGTCTCATTTACTTGTGGAGCACTTCTAATTGGTGGAATCTTGTTTACTAGCTATGGTGGAAACGAGAACAAACTAGCAGGGTATGGAAATGTCCCTATAGCTACATCCATCGATAATACAAGTGATTTTTAGACACTACTATAGCCTGTAGTATTTACTATATTGTAAGGAGGAATAATATGAAAAAATTAATTGTCTCATTTACTTGTGGAGCACTTCTAATTGGTGGCATTTTGTTTACTAATAATGTGCAAAAGGACGACAAACTAGCAGGGTTTGGAAATGTCCCTATAGCTACATCCATCGATAATACAAGTGAGATCTAGAAAATTTAGCCTGTAGTCACTTTTATACATGTTGAGCAAAAAGAGCTATCCAACAACATCTGGATAGCTCTTCTTCTATTTTATACATAACCCCAAATCATTGCTAATAGCGTACCTAAAACAGTGAGGATAGCTATAACAATTCCATATATGACACTAATATAAATCGATCTTTTATCAGATGATTCGCCAGCGTGCATAAAGACGACTAACTGCAACGTTGCTTGGGCAAATGCGGTAATGACAAGGATAGTCATACCTACAGCAAATGACATATCCATGAAATAAACAAGTAAGGCGACACCTGTAAGAATGAGCGAGAACACAAAACCCGATACGTGTTTAGCTGGAAATAATTCCTTCATTTTACATCATTCCTTTCAAGTAGATGAAGCTGAAGATGAAAATCCAAACGACATCTAAAAAGTGCCAATAAAGGGAGAAAATGAATGATTTATTCGCTGTTGCTGGTGTTAGCCCACGTTTCATCACTTGCATGACGATCATAGTACCCCAGAACAATCCAAAGGTTACGTGTAGTCCATGTGTTCCTAGTGTCGTTAATAAAATAGACGTAAACGCACTCGTTTGTAAACCTGCTCCAACATGTACGTAATGCACAAATTCATAAATCTCGACACCTAGAAAAGCAAGACCTAATACTAACGTGATGATAAAAAAGGTTAGCATTGCCTTTGTACGACCTAATCGCATTGCATGCACGCCAAGACCGATTGTAAAACTACTTGTCAATAAAAGTAACGTCTCGATTAAAACAGGGGTTAGTTCAAAAATTTCCGATCCTGAAGGACCACTTCCAGTTCGATCCACTAATGTAAAGTAAGAGGCAAACAGGGTAGCAAATAACATCACTTCAGCACCAATAAATATCCAAAATCCTAAAATATTTAAACGTCCTTGCTCTGTGCTATACTCTAGTGGTTTTGTTTTATCTATTTGCATTATTTAGCACCTCGCAATTCCGACTCTGCTTTCTTTAGTTCTTCAGCAGTAATATGATAACCATCATCCTTTTCAAAGGATCGGTATGTCATACAAGCTAAAATAGCAATTAATGAAACGATAACCGTAATCCACATACTAAAGATAAACGCAAAACCGAAGATGAAGAAAAACACACTCATAATAAATGGAATTCCACTATTGTTTGGCATATGAATATCTTTGTAACCAGCTTTAAATAGTTTATGTCCACGTTTTTTCGCATCCCAGAAAGCCTCACTAGAGTTCACTTGCGGTGTAATCGCAAAGTTATATTCAGGTACTGGATTATGTGTTGCCCATTCTAAAGAACGCGCATTCCACGGATCGTCTCCAATGTCTCTAGACGCATATCTCGTACTATAGTAGATATTGTATACAAGCAGCGCAAAACCGATCGCTAAACCGATGGCGCCGACAAAGGAAAGCATATTCCAAATTCCAAAGCCTGTTCCTTCTGAGTAGGTATACATACGACGTGCTTGCCCATCTAAACCAGAGATAAACATTGGGAAGAATGCTAGAACTGTACCTCCAGCAATAAACCAGAAGCCCCATTTACCAATTCGTTCATTTAGCATAAAGCCAAACATTTTCGGCCACCAGTACGTTAAACCAGCGATCATAGCAAATACGACACCTGGAATAATAACTAAGTGGAAGTGGGCTACTAAGAACATCGTATTATGATATTGATAATCCGCAGAAGCCATACCTAGCATAACTCCTGTCACGCCTCCAATCGTAAAGATTGGAATAAACCCTAACGAATACAGCATCGGAACAGTAAACTGGATCTTCCCTTTCCACATCGTAAACAGCCAGTTAAATATTTTTATTCCTGTCGGTACGGCAATCGCCATTGTTGTAATAGAGAAGATACTATTTACAAGCGCACCTTGCCCCATCGTAAAAAAGTGGTGTACCCAAACGACAAAGGACAATAAAGATATAACGACCATGGAAACAACCATCGTTGTGTAGCCATATAAATTCCTGCGAGCGAACGTTGGAATAATTTCACTGTATATACCAAATGCAGGAAGTATTAAGATGTATACTTCTGGATGGCCCCAAACCCAAAACAGGTTGGCCCAAAGCATATCCATACCACCGTCTGTCGTAGTGAAGAAATTAGTTGCAAATAAACGGTCCATCGTACCCATTGCTAAAGCAACCGTTAATACTGGGAACGCAAATACGATAATAACGTTTGTAATTAAACCAGCCCATGTAAACATTGGCATTTTCATTAATGTCATACCTGGAGCACGCATTTTTAAAATCGTTACGATAAAATTAATCCCCGTTATTAGCGTACCTAATCCCGATATTTGCAGTGCAAGCATGTAATAATTCGTTCCTACAGATGGACTGAGTTCATTTCCTGCAAGCGGAAAATACGATGTCCAACCAGAACTTGGTGACCCACCAATAACGAATGATATATTAAGGAGCATTGCCCCCATAAAATAAAGCCAAAAACTAAGTGCATTTAAGCGTGGAAATGCTACATCACGTGCACCAATTTGCAACGGAATGACAAAGTTCATTAATGCAATAATAAACGCCATCGCCATGAAAATAATCATCACGACACCATGTGTTGTAAAAATTTCATTATAGTGCTGTGCATCAAGTAATGTATTCTCAGGTACAGCCGTTTGTGCGCGCATCATTAACGCATCTGCTCCACCCCGAAATAGCATTAATAATGCAGAAATCATATACATAATACCTATTTTTTTATGGTCCACCGTTGTCAACCACTCGCGCCATAAATAACCCCATTTTTTAAAATAGGTTAACCCTACAACGACCGCAATGGTCGTTAGAGCGATAGCAACCATAGATGCATATATGGCAGGACTGGGATGCGGTATGGCAAATCGTTCAAAAAACTCCATTCTCTCTTCTCCCTTCTGGAAAATCCTGTTGTAAACCGACGGAATGCTTACTCGTTGTGACTTGCCGCTTCATCTGATTCATGATTATGCTCATTGTTATTGTTATCATGTTCGGAATGCTCTGAGCTTTCACTTTCATGCGAAGAATGCTCGCTATGGTCCTCTCCACCTGCCCCATGACCCTCATGGTGTCCTTTTGGTGGAGGCATAAAGCCCAAATGAGTTCCCGTAAATGTTAATTGTCCTAAATGACCAGGTTCCAGTAACTCATCAAATTTTTCTTCTGTTAATGGTTTAGCCGTTTGCTTTACTTCTTTTACCCAATCATCAAACTCTTGCTGTGGCATTGCCGTTACATTAAACGTGTTCTCAGCAAACCCTTCCCCACTAAAATTGGAGTTACGTCCCATAAATTCACCTGGAACATCAGCTGCTAAATGTAATGTCGTAATCATATCTGACATCGCATATTTTTGCCCGCCTAGCTGTGGAATCCAAAAACTTGTTATTGGTCCATAAGAATATAACTTAAATTCTAGCGGTCTATCTGTTGGCACATAAAGATAGTTGACTGTTTCAATATCTTGTTCTGGGTAGCTGAAATGCCATTTCCAGTCAGAAGAAGACGCATAAACAACCAATGGTTCTTTATCTCCATATCCTTCTGGCTTAGCCTCTACATCATACGTGCTTTGTACAGAAATAATAGAAAGCACAGCCACAATAATAATTGGTATTCCTACTACAATACTTTCTACTATTTTATTTCCTTCAATATGTGGAGGCTCATAGGAATCGGCTTGTTTCGAACCTCGATATTTGATAAGTATATATACTAGCATTACAAATACAGTAATAACGATAAATGCCATAATCGCAATAGAGATCCAAATCACATCTGCTTGCGTTTGTGCTTGTGGACCTTTTGGATCAAGCACCGTTAACGGTTCACAGCCAGTTAGTACTGCTGTTAATGTGAATAGAGCTCCTAATATGGCCCATTTCAATTTCATAAGGATACCCCTCCCCCTAGATTCATGTTGTTGTAATATATTTTAGAATTAGTATTTTGCTTTTAAACAAATTACCGTTTAATTATCATAATCCCACATATTTTTGAGCACAACCCCATACTTAAACTGTCAATAAATGTTCACGAAATGTGTTACAAATTAACGAAAATTTAATGTACAATTTTCGTATATTAATAGAAATTATCATTAACTGTGTCATTTAAGGAATATAATGGTTTATTTTGATCATAAATTCACAAATGTACATGGATTGTTGAAAGCCAATTTTAAACATAAAACGATTAACTAGTCACAAGATTAGATAATAACTATTAAAAATAAGCCTAGAATGATCTAGACTTAGAAAGTTACATGAATGCTATCCTTCACTACTATTTAATTTTCCTTCGTTTCATGAAACTTAAAATTAACGGGAAAAAAGTGAATGTAATAAGAAGTGGTAACATCCAAGCACCTAAACCTTCCCACCAGTTCATTGCTATAAAAATACTTTCCAATGTAATTATTGAAAAAATAATCAGACAAATGTTCTTTAATTGATTCATCATTTTTCTACTATGCAAATAAAAAGCTTTGGCATTTGTTTCATTAAAGCGCTTTGGATAATTATGTAATTCAGGGTACCTTTCCATCACCCCCATAAATGTCGCAGTAAAAATGCCGGGTATAAGTATGATAAGCAATTCCCATTTTGAACCCCAACGCGTGATTTCACCGGCACTATTAAAATGAGCCGGCACTTCATTTGGTACATATTTCCATACCCGCATAACAAAAATGATTGTTCCTAAAAAAATCGTATAACCAATAGCATTCCAAATTCGCTCTCCCCATGTCTTAGGAATCTTCATTTGTGGTCGCTTGGAAGATTTTTTCATCACTTCTCCCTCCTTTCCGCATTTCTTATAACAGTTTCACTTATATGTTAGAACAACTTACTCGACGCCAATTCTTATGGCAAAAGCCTTTATTTTTCTTCTACTATAAACCTTTATACTCTTAATAAGTACCTAAAAGATAGTAAAGAAAATTTGCATACGCCCCATTAGTACAGGTTGGTTCACCATCAAAAATGACACATAAGGATTTTAAGAATCGTTGCATTATTTAATAACAGTGTGCTATATTAATAGTACAATTCTTAAATTTCAAATCAAAGGAGTGAAGGTTATCTATGTTATTATCTGCTGTGCTTCAAATTGCTTGTGCTTAACGACGGGAGAAGTATGCCCTTTTTTCAAAACAAGCCTTGCAAGGTACAAGCAGCGGATAATTACCTGAACTCATTATATAATATGATGAAAGATACGTATATACTCATTTCATCAGTTTTGAGCAGGGCCGTGCGCTCTGCTTTTTTATATGCTATAAATAGCATAAGCACGTGCTCTAATGGAGCTTCTTATCATCCATTTCGTTCGCGTAGTATCTCCTTGTACTTGCAAGCAATTTATTTGATAACTATTAGCAAAAAGGAGAATTGATGATCATGAGTTTATTAGACGTGCAAAACTTAACCCATAGTTATGGTGATAAAACCGTATTAAAAGATATATCTTTTCGATTACTAAAGGGAGAGCATATTGGGCTTGTTGGACCTAACGGAGCTGGGAAATCAACCCTGTTTCACATTCTTACTACACATATAATCCCAGATGAAGGAACTGTACAATGGCACCCTAAAGCCCATGTTGGAAGCTTAGAACAGCATATTCACCTAAATAGCGGTCAATCAATCAGACAGTTTTTACAAACAGCTTTTCAAGATTTATTTTTAGCCGAAGAAGAAATGCTAGCTATTACAGGGAAGATGGCTTCTGCCAAACCAGAAAACCTAGATGAATTATTGCATCACTATAGCAAACTTCAAGCAAAATTAGATCAACATGACTTCTATCAAATTCCCGCTAAAATAGAAGAAGTAGCGGCAGGACTTGGAATTTCACAACTTGGGCTGGAAACAGACGTAAGTCAATTAAGTGGCGGACAACGAACAAAACTATTGCTGGGCAAGTTACTGCTAGAAGAGCCTGATATTTTATTATTAGATGAGCCGACAAACTACTTAGATACTGCTCATATTGCATGGCTCACATCCTATTTACAAACGTATCCGCATGCTTTTATTCTCATTACACATGACACAGGTTTTATGAACAAAGTCGTGCAATGTATTTACCACCTTGAGCACAAGCAATTGACAAGGTACCCGGGAAATTATGAGCACTTTCTTCAAGCATATGAACTACGAAGAAGACAAATTTACCTTGCATATCAAAAACAACAAGAAGAAATTAGCAAATTAGAAACCTATATTCAAAAAAATAAAGCACGTGCCTCTACCGCCAAACAAGCGAAAAGTAGAGAAAAGAAGCTAAACAAAATGGAACGTGTGGAAAAGCTAAGCCATAACCCAAAACCTGTTTTCAACTTTTCCGTTTCAGCACAACCGGCAAACGTCGTACTAGAATCAAAAGACTTAACTATCGGCTATAAAACAGCCTTGTTTTCTGGTGTAAATGTAAAATTACAACGTGGTGAAAAAATCGCCTTAACAGGACATAACGGAATAGGGAAAACGACCACTTTAAAGACATTACTAGGAAAGCTACCGCCCCTAAATGGAATTGTAAGCATTGGCGATCGCGTGCGACCCGCTTATTTTGAACAAGAGATGCCAGCGGTCGGAAAACATACGGCCTTAGAAGAAGTCTGGAACGCGTATCCTGATTTGACCCAAAAAGAAATAAGAAAAACGTTAGCGCGTTGCGGACTTCGCTCAGAACATATCTTTCAAAAGCTGCACTCTCTTAGCGGTGGAGAACAATCAAAAGTAAGGTTATGCAAGCTAATGCTTGCTAAAAGCAATGTGCTAATTTTAGATGAACCGACCAATCACTTAGATGTTGCGACAA
Organism: Virgibacillus chiguensis; assembly: GCF_900129865.1. Lineage (GTDB taxonomy): Bacteria > Bacillota > Bacilli > Bacillales > Amphibacillaceae > Virgibacillus > Virgibacillus chiguensis. The sequence goes on along the minus strand of NZ_FQXD01000005.1, from coordinate 256,118 downwards.
AAGACGCTCTTATGGAAGCTTTACAACAATATACCGGAACATTAATACTTGTTTCCCATGAACGAGCCTTTTATGAAAATTGGATCACTACCATTTGGAACATGGAAGATTGGAAATAATATCTAGAAGGTGTCAAATGGTGTAGCGAACATCCATGGGGTGCTTGCTACACCATACATAAAAACTTAATTAATTACCTCATTTTACACACGCTGTAGTTTTTACGATGGGGATACTTCCAATTTTTACATTTTCATAGTTCAAGTATATAACCGTAGCACTTCAACAAAATAGTATCTAGGTGCTGTAGACGCGTAGTTAGTTGACGAATTCAATTTCCAATACTGGCTTCTCACCAAACCTTAAGGTGAAGCTCCTTTATTTTCCATTCACTATAAACCTTTAAACTTTTATAATATCCTAACAAAGGATCGGGGCGCCTGATTAACAACGTAGCGACTGGAACGAATCAACGAAAGTTTTAGGAATCATGCTCCTGCAACAGGAGTATGCTGACGCCCTCCGGCAAGCCCGTCTTTAGTCGTCCTTCCTATTTAGAACGAATCGATGATAACTTAGCTTAGAGCAATGGAGTGAAGTCGCCTAGTTGCTGAGCGCTAGATCCGGACGGAGCCCATCGGTTATTTGGTTATGCCATAGTATCAAATTTTATACTTTCTTGTCTTTTAAAAAACTTATTATTCTACAAAATATTTCCCGGGAAATACGACATTATTTTTTAGAACAACGAAGAATTTTTGCCTTTTTTATGGAAAAAGCCTTCGTTGTTCATCTACTATAAAACCTAGTGTGAAAAATGAATTTACCCTCTACTCTCCTACTATAGCTTCATTGGTAAAACTTTCATTTTGCTTCGTATAGGTTAATGTCCAACCGGTAAATCCATATAAAATCGTTAATAGTGGAGAAAGTAAACAGAAAAATGCAAATGGTAAGTAAGTCAAAGTAGATACGCCCAACACGGACGTAATAAAAACGCCACACACGCTCCATGGCACGAGAGGGTTAATCACTGTTCCAGCATCTTCAGAAACTCTAGATAAATTTTTGTTTTCCAAGCCTACCTTAGCATAGCGAGGTTGGTATGTCTCACCCGTTAACAAAATAGATAAATACTGTTCACCAACTAAAACATTAATTCCAATTGCCGTAGTAGCAGAAGCCAAGACAACGGAAAACACTCTATTTAAAAGATGATCAATGGATACAAGTAAGCGAGGAATTATTCCGAGTGTAAACAGTAACCCACCCATACTTAGGGCAAGTAACACAAGACTAATAGTAAATAACATGCCATTAATTCCACCGCGCGTTAACAAAGCATCAATAGCATCACTCCCTGTATTGGAATGAAATCCATCCATAAGTGTACCAAAAAGAGCAGCTATAGATAGAGATTGATGAAGATACATAATGCCTATAGCGGTTATGGACCCAGCTGCCAACGTTAAAATAGCTGGCACCTTTTTAATTGAAAAAATAAGTAACACGAGAAGAGGAATAACAGCGTTTTCCCAATGAATTAAACCAGTCTTTAATAACCCTGTTTGGAATGCAGCCATTTTATCGAAGTTGGCATCTGTTAGTTTAGGCGAGATAAAGAAAAAAATAAGTAACGTAATGATAAATGCGGGAATCGTTGTTCCCATCATATTCTTTATATGTTCAAATAAGTCTACCTGCAATGTGGATGATGCCATATTCGTTGTATCTGATAATGGCGACATTTTATCTCCAAAAAATGCCCCAGAAACAATGGCGCCCGCAGTAATAGCTAAAGAAGCATCAACTGCTCCGGAAATACCAATAAAGGCAACACCTACTGTAGCAATCGTTGTTAAAGAGCTACCGACGACAAGCCCAATAAGAGCAGTGACAATAAAGACAATGACAAAGTAAAAATTTGGTGTCACCAACTGGAATCCTGCGTACATCATAGTCGGAATCGTCCCACCTGCCATCCAGACAGCAATTAATATCCCGATAAAGAAAAAAATAAAAACTGCTCCCATTCCAGATTTGGCTCCTTCAGCAATCCCTCGCTCCAAAAGCCTGTATGGAATCCGCTTGAATATCCCATAAACGCAAAGAACTAGTAAAGAAATAATTAGCGGAACATGTGGTGCTGCTTCTACAAAAATGATACTCAAACTAATGATACATATAATAAGCACTGTTACAAATAGAGATTCTTGAAGCGAAGGCGATTGGACAGCTTTTATACGGTACATATCTTTGCCCCCTTCCCTTATAATATTTTAATGAAAGTAAAAATAAGAAGTAACGTATCCAATGTTCCATCAGCGTTTTACCTCGTTAACTTACTCCATGCTTTATGAAATAAATAAAGTAAATCTCAATCAGTGAAGAATTTTGTTGATTTTTAGTAGCCCAAGAGTATGACCTAAAGGCCTTTGAACAAATTGGGATTTAGGTGTTATTTTTACTCCCATTGCTTTTTACATATAAGCTTGTGCGTAACTCCCTTTAAAGTTTGGAGATGTGCGCTAAACAAATTTAGGTGGGAACAACTGCGACTAAGTTAACTTTCCTGTGAAAAATGTAAGTTATTTCCATATAGTATGAAGAGATAAGTGACAACTATCCACGAATTGAAATGTTACTTTATATCCCATTTGGGTCTTCGGCTACGACTATAAAAATTATTTCGGTGCTGCTGCTCATCTAACATTCTCTCGCATTCTCTACGTGCCGCTTCTACCGTGGTAATATTAGCATCTTGGGCATCCTTAAATAATTGAAGTATTGTATCATATATAGAAGCTACCTTTTCTAGTACACGTTCTCTATTCACTCCATACAGCTCATCAGCAATTTGAATAAGACCCCCTGCATTAACAATATAATCTGGCGCATAAAGAATCTCTTTTTCAGTCAAAGACCCTGCATATTTATCACATGCTAACTGATTGTTAGCTGACCCAACCACAGCCTTTACGTTGAGCAATGGAATTGTTTTTTCATTAATAATTCCCCCTATTGCACACGGCATAAAAATATCAGCATGTACTCGATAAATTTCTTCTCCACTAACAACTTGAATACATTGTTGCTTATCTCTCACTTCATTTAAAAAACTTTTGATAACGCTTTCATTCGTATCCGTAACATAGACAAATGCACCCGCTTCTAACAAATGTACAGCAATTTTTCTTCCAACCTTTCCCAAACCTTGTATGGCATACACCCTACCATGAAGAGAATTGTTGTGAAACAAAAACTGGTTCGTCGCTTTTAAAGCATATAGGATGCCTTTGGCAGTTGGTATAGATGAATCACCACTTCCTCCAAATGATTCTGGAATGCCATTAATAAATTTCGTCTCCTTGGCTGCATGAATAAAATCGTTCATCGTTGTTCCCATATCCGTTCCGGTGATAAATCTGCCATTTAATGAATCTACAAACTGACCGAGCGCTCGAAACATAGCAGGGGATTTATCTTTATTCGGATCACCAATGATGACCGCCTTACCTCCTCCGAAATCTACGTCACTTATTGCACATTTCGCTGTCATCCCTTCCGATAAACGAAGGGCATCTTCCAAAGCTTCTTGAACACTTGAATAAGGATACATACGTGTGCCGCCTAGAGCAGGTCCTAGCGTCGTATTATGTATAGCTATAATTGCTTTCAACCCAGACTGACGATCATTACAAAAAACAACTTGCTCGTGATTCGCTATCTTTTGAAACAGGTCTACCTCTTGCAATTGTTCTACTTGCTTCAATTCTAAATCCTCCTCTCACTTCGTTGCGATACGCACTTTTTCTTGAATAACTTCTTTCGGTAAGACTACTTGTTTTACCTTTCCTTTGCCAATCCTTCCATGCTCATTTGTTACGTAAACCTTTGTCAGTAGCTCTCTTTTACTCACCTCTATAACAGTAGCCTCTAAATGAATAGTAGTACCTACACCCGAAGGAGCAATATGCTCAACGCTTACTGCAGCGCCCATTCCTTCTTCATCCTGTTCTAAATAAGGAATGAGTAATTGCCTTGACACCCATTCCATGTGATAAACCATAGAGGCTGTTGAATACACAGGATGAATTACTTCTCCATTAAATTGGGCTACCATTTCCTCTGTTACTTCTACCGTCATCTGCTTCGATTGGCCAACATATAAACCTTCTTTCACTTCACTACACCTCACTTTTCCCAGATATAAAATACTGTTAGACTCCCATTGCAAGATTTGGAAAAAAGAGAGCTGGATAAATCTAAGGCAACAGCATTTTATTTCCAAATCTTTTACAGTCTTTAGGCCTTCTCCTGAGGTACAAACAATTATTAAGGGGAAGAAAGGTACCCCCTACGGATGGCAGAATCACTTTATATACCTCAATCGTAAGCGATAATGTTTCGTTTCCAAATTTTTCAGCATATTGTGTATTTTGATATATTTTAATATAATATAGTATCTTAGTCAACAGAGGACTGTAAACGATAGGTACCTCCACTATATTTTAATGATTCGTAAAGTCATCTAGTTGTTAGGCGCTGGAGCCAAATGCGACTATTTATTTCGCTGTCCATTAGCACCTCATTTTATGATTTCTTATGCTTTGAAGAACAAAGGTGCAAGCGTCCCGTTAGCAACGTAGCGAGTGGAACGAATTAACGAAAGTTTTAGGAATTCTGCTCCTGCAACAGGAGTATGCCGGCGCCCTATGCCGGCGCCCTTCGACAAGCCCGTCTTTCGTCGGCCTTCCTATTTACTACAAATTGATGATGACTTAGCGTAGGGCTTCCACAACACGCTCTTCTTGTCGATACGCTCCTTCTAATATTTCTATTTTCAAAATAGCATACGTTTGTAGATGAATTGATTCTTGTTTGACAATACGCATGTAAGTTCCCCCTTGTTCGTTTATCTAGTTTGTTTTTTCAATAATTTCTGAATATAACTATTGTACTAAAACTACACTATTTTGTTACCTCCATTTTTCTACAAAATGAACAATATGGGCAAAACGAAGGCTTTCACCATAGAGGCTTAGAGACAGACTTCGTTTTCAGCTAAAGCCTATGCTTTTCTATAATATACAAAATCACTTATCTACGAAATTCTCGTAGGTTGTTCATTATTCATGTTAGCTCGTTCCAAACGAGCTATAAGGTTTCTTACTCATGTAATAAACTAAGCTATCCGATCTAACTCTTTCTTCATATATTCGTTAGCATATGATTTCCCATACTTCTTTATTGAATAAGTATACAAAATACATCCTAAAATGGTCCATGCCCCGATAATAAACCACTCATACGGCCATGCTAAAGAAGATGGCATGCCAGGCATATAAAGTATAATCACTCCAATAGACATAAGTACAGCAATCCAGCCAATGAAAGTTCCACCAGGTAGTTTAAAAGGCCGATTCATATGTGGCTCCCTTTTTCTTAGCAAAATAAATGAAATGGACACCATTAGCCATGCAACCACAAGCCCTAACCCACCTGAGTTAACTAACCAGACAAGGGAGGGTCTGCCAAGTAATGGTGCTGCTGTTGAAAGTAGTGCAATTAATATAATGGCTCGATAAGGTGTTTTGTATTTCGGGTGTAATTTCCCCAAAGCCTTTGGTAGCATTCCAGCATTTGCTAACGCATAAATGGCTCGACTCCCGCCAACATAAAAGCCAAGCCAGCTTGTCATAATACCTCCAATGCCACCGAGTACGAGAACATTGCCCATTAAATTACTATCTCCAAACGCTTTTGCCATAGCGTCAGCTGTTACTAAATTTGACGCAGCAAGTTCTGCTGGATTTAAAATACGTGATACTCCAAAAATAATGGCAATATACCAGATAACTGCTAAAATAACCGATACAATGAGAAGTTGACCAATTTTCCGCTGTGGCAAATTAATCTCTTCCGCTGCTTGAGGTATTACATCGAAGCCTACAAACATAAAAGGCGTCATAATAATTACAGTAAATATACCCGTTGTACCTGCTTTAATGAGTGGTTGCATATTGTCCATATTTCCACCAAATGTACTTCCGGTAATTAACATGATTCCTGCCGCAAGAATGAAAGCGGTTAAAATTACAGAAATAACAGTTGTTAACTTAATACCACGATAGTTAATCCAAGCTATTGTTAGAGAACCAATCATGCCGACCCCCGCCCAGGTTACTGTAACATCCCATCCTGCTATGGTATATAAATATCCTTGACTATAATTAGGCACCATGTATTCAAATACAGTTGGCAACGCAACAGCTTCAAAAGCTACCACAGATACATAGCCAAGAATAATTGACCATGTCGCTACAAAGGAAGCCCCTCTCCCCATTGCTTTAAATGTGTATACATGCTCCCCACCAACAAGTGGAAGAGCGGAAGCTAATTCAGCGTATGTTAAACCTACAAACACTACAAGTAAACCACCAATTGCAAATGCCAGAATAGCCCCTAAAGAGCCCGCTTCTGTAATCCATAGTCCCGAGGTAACAACCCATCCCCAGCCAATCATTGCTCCAAAAGCAAGTGCCAGCACATCTTTATTACTAAGTATCTTTAAAAGCTTATCCGAATCATTCAATACACTTCCTCCTTTTTCATTCAAGGTCTATAGCATTAGAAAAAGCTGACTTATCGCATTGAATCTTTTATAACGTAAGCCACCATTTTACTTCTACATACGCTTTAACCTATCGGATTCGAAAAATTACATATGGTTTTTGTACATCGGGATATTTCCGAATATTATCTACGGATTTATGAATACTCTAAAAATTGTCACAAGAAGTTATTTATTGTATGAAACAGATGAACGACATAGAATGACAATAATAAAGGCAAAAAAGGGAATCTCCAATGAAAGGAATCTTTCTTTTATCCCATCTCTGATTGTTTCGTACCCCAAAGGGATGGACTGAAGCTCTCTTATGAAGAAAGGGATTTTTAAGGTGCTGTTATCTCCCATGGTTCAACTCACCTCTTCCACACTTGAAGCAGGAGTCTCACAGCACCTAGGAGGGAGGAACGCATTCCATCCTTGTCTTTAAAAATTTAAAGGAATTTTACTCCGCTTTTATTCCAAGCTGTTGCTGTACTTGCAAAATGGCTTCATAGATAGCTTCCACTAAAGTATCCACCTGCATCTGATTAATAATTAACGGAGGGGCAAAGCAAATAATATTCGTATGATCGTACGTAACACTGCGACAAACAACCCCAAGTTCATGTAGCACTTCTATTACTTTAGGAGCTACCTGTAAATTGGAGGAAAAGGGTTTATTCGTAGCCGGATTTTGCATCAGCTCGACTGCACCTAGCAATCCAACAAATCGGATATCCCCTACAATTTCCAGACGTTTTTTTACCTTTTTTAATCCATGTAAAAGCGCGTCTCCCATCTGTTTTGAATTCTCTACCAAACGTTCTTCTTCTATTATTGCTATATTTTTTAATGCGACCGCGGCAGCAGTTGGGTGTCCACTATAAGTAAAACCATGAAATAGCGTACCGACAGATTTTTTCTTTAACACTTCATGTATGGGATCAGAGACAACAACCCCTCCAAGAGGAAAATAACCACTTGTCACTCCTTTAGCAAAAGTCATGACATCCGGAATAACATCCCAATTCTCGATTCCAAACATCTTCCCTGTTCTTCCAAAACCCGTAATCACTTCATCTGCCACAAATAGAATGCCATAAGCATCACAAACTTCTCTTATTCTAGTGAAGTAGTCCTCAGGCGGTATAATAACTCCTCCTGCTCCTTGAACAGGTTCCGCAAAAAAAGCTGCAATTGTTTCTGGACCTGCTTCCTCAATCGCTTGACAAAGTGACTGAACGGCTTGCTCTGTCGTATTATTATAATGGGTGTCGACATGAAGAAAGTCTGTCATCATATGACCAGCCATTCCCCAAAATTCTGGAATTCCCGTTACGCTTGTAGAAGCAGCAGCCACACCATGATAACTGCGTTTCAGAGAAATAATTTTTCGCTTGTTTGGTTTTCCTTGTATTTTCCAATAATGACGCACAAGCTTCACCGCTGAGTCATTTGATTCAGAGCCTCCTGATGTGAAAAACACCGCATTCAATCCTTCTGGAGTTATAGAAGCAATTTTCTCAGCGAGCCTGATTGCTGGCTCATGACTAAACGTGGAGAAAGCAGAACTAAATGCCATTTTTTTCATTTGTTGAGCAGCAGCTTCTGCCAATTCTACTCTTCCATGTCCGATATTTACATTCCATAGAGAAGAAACAGCATCGATATATGTTTTACCAGTAATATCTGTTAAATAAATACCGTCCCCCTCTTCCATGATTACCTTCGCACCCTTCTGTTGTTGCTCTTGTATCGATGATGTTGGATGGATAAAATGCTTCTTATCCAACTCGGTCAAACTATTCATTGTTCATTCCCCCTCTAAAATATTTTAGTATATTCCATTTATATGGAATGCCCTATTTCTCCATACCTTTTCTAACTAATGCACAGAGAATAAAAATTAGAAAAACTCGGCTATTGCCAAGTCTGTATGGCAGTGGCCGTCGTTTTACTTATCATTTTCACTTCCCTATCGTGCAAAAAAACCAGCCATAAAGACAAATGGTACGAAATTGTACTTTGTCCCTATAACTGGTTTTTACCTAATGATCCGCTTTACTTCAACAGTAAAGTCGATTAGATTTAGCAGCTTATCCCTGTCAAAAGGTCTAGAGTCTTACTTTGCTTCGTCAACTTTTTTGACGTTCATTTTCATCTAGCCTTCTATATAGTATTCAATTTTAATAATTTAATTTTACCGAAAATTCAATCAAGATGCAATGATAATTTTTTATTTCTCGTAAGTCACTTAGCAATTTGTTGATATTTTATAAGCGCGCAAACTAGTAAGCGTGGTCAGTAACTGACCACGCCGCTCACAGAAATCAAACGTATACGTCGCATGTGTACAACCCAAGTGCTGTCAAAAGTTTATGACGTTTAAAACAAACGTTTATATAACACTATAGGCTATTTTGTTAAATAGCTTTCTATACCAATGGCTTCAATTCTCTTCTCGTCCATAACTTTTTTCTTCTTGAAGATTACTGACCTGAAAGCCTACGAAACTTGAAGATCCAACCCCCAATAGGTGGTTTAAAAATTCCATTGTTTCAGAAGCGTTGCTTTCCTTTTGCTCTTGCGAACTAACATTTTGTTGCAATTGATCTTTACTTACTTCATCTGCAATTAAAATCCTCTTACCGTCAGCTAACACCAAATACGTTTTTGTGCGTCCGTTAACTGTTACAACTTCTACCTTTCCATCCCTTTTGTCTTTTTCGTTATTTCCATCTTTTGAATACAATGTCGCTTCTTTATTTTTTATTCCATTATCCCAAAGCATTAATGACCTATTTACAGTATTTATGTTCATGTTACACCTCCATGTTTTTGTAGAATTTGGCACAACTCTACCTATTATACAGTTAATAGAATAAGTAAAAATTAAACACCTATATTATATCCATTTTTCATATAAAGAGAACTCTTTTTCCCCTTCTTTTTCTTTTCCCACAAAGTTGAACCCGTATTGTTGATAGAACGAATTTAACCCCGGATTCTCAGCAACGCAATCCAATCTAAGCACAGTCTCTTTATCTAAATGGGACACTATCCAATCTATAACTTGTTTTCCGATCTGTTTTCCGCGATAATCTTGATGAACAGCCAACCGATGTAAATAACAGGCGGTATCCTTTCTTTCCCCCCATATCTTTATATCAAATTCGGTTTGAGTAGAACCAAGGTAAAATGTAGCAACAATTCTATGATTCATTTCAGCTACATACATTGTCCCTTCCTCTATATTTGTTTTTATTTCTTCATCTTGATTGTCTGTTAACAGGAATTCCCACTGATTAATTCCTTGTCTTTTAATCCAACGTGCAGCTTCCATTAAGATTTGTTTTATATCGTCTATATCTGTTGTATTCGCCTTTCTTACTGATAATCCCAATAGACGTGCTCCTTCCTCAATAAAAAATATTTTTCATAATAATAGCATACATTTAATTTATTGAAAATCTATATAAGTTTCATACGAAATACAATGTAGGCTTCTTAACCAATAGAGCGATATAAGAAATTGATAGGCCCAACTGAAACGTTATTCCAAAAGTGCACCATCATTTTTAAAAATTGTCTAATCCTACTCGTTACTCTTAGAGAAAATGTTTTGCAAATAAAAAATACTAGTTCGGGTTCGAGCGTAATGATGTTTATAAGCTCAGTGAATTCGGCAGGTAGCAACGTACATCATTGTGAACTTCAGCGACTTCATTGTGAACTTCGAGTAACTATCTTGTGAACTTCAACGACTTTTCATGAAACTCAAGCGAAAGAATGCTGAACTTAAGTAACTTTACATTTATTGGCATTTTAAAAGACCAAATCAAGAAGCGATTTGGTCTTTTAAAATGGTCTAGCAAATTATAAAATTTAGCAACTGTGGATAAACTTACTAAGTTATTTAGCCACGTCTGGCTCCAGCGACCAGCAACTAGGCGACTTCACTCCATTGCCCTACGATCAATCATCATCGGTTCGTTCTAAAATAGGAAGGCCGACTAAAGAGGGCGCCGGTATACTCCTGTTGCAGGAGCATAAATCTCGTTCCACTTGCTACGTTGCTAACCGGCGCCCTGAGCCTTTGTTATATTAATCCAATGGAATCCGCAAAATATTGTATGCTTCCCTATAATAAAACGAAAAAACAACAAACTACTTTAAAGCCATTAGCTATTTCAAGCAACCATCAATAATATAAACAATTTACTGTAAGCAATTACGATGATGTCGTTTCTAACTTCTCCATTGCATTGCCTTTATTGCTTAAATGTTCACGATAATATAGTTTTTTAGCAACTAAAGTTTGTATAACAAGAACCGTACCACTAACTGTCCAATACAAAGGCAATGCCGCTGCTGTACTAAAGGAAATAAAGCCAATCATAATCGGGGAAATCAAACCCATGATCGCCATTTGTTTCTTTTGTTTCTCATCCATACCAATTAATGAAAAACGGGATTGCAAGAAATATACAGCTGCTGCGATAAATGGCAAAATAATGTCCACTTCTCCCAAATTAAACCACAAAAAGGAGTGTGTCGCTATTTCTTGCGAGTTTCGAATAGCATGATAAAACGCAATGACGACAGGGAATTGGAGCATTATTGGCAAACATCCCATCGAACTAATTGGGTTAAATTCGTGCTTTTGGTACAACTGCATCATTTCTTTTTGCATAGCTGCTTTTGCGCTAGCATCCTTTTTATTTTTATATTTTTGTGAAAGAGCGTCCATTTCTGGTTTCATTTCTTTCATCTTCGTTTTCATTTTTGCCCCTTTTTTCATTTGACTAAATGCAAGTGGCATGAGCAACAAGCGAATGAGTATAGTTATTAACACAATGGATAAGCCATAATCATCCCCAAGCAAACTCGCAACATATTTTATCATGTGCGGAAATGGATTTTGAAAACCCATCATCCCACCGTCTGCCTGACACCCCGTCAGCAAAAATAGAAAACCTAAACTAATAACGCCGTACCTCTTGAAAAATGTGAATATAAAATGATTGTGCATTCTTTTCCTCCTCGTTGTATTACATTTTGACCTTTAAACGAGAAGAAAGAGTGATCTGCATCATCATCTGGGGCAGTAATTCGGTTTGCTTTTTTAACAACCCATTGGAAAATTTCATCACACATACCAAATAACTCTTGGATTGGTAATAAACGATAGCGTTCATTATGGTATTCTCTTATTTGTAGATAGCGAGACTCCATTATATGTCTAGGCTGAATAGCTGTAAACGAATAGGCTGATGACAACGTAAAAAGAATGCTCAAATAAAAATAAACGGGAGAGGCATCATTCATCAGTTCATTTAGCAAATCAATCATTTTATATTCACCTCCTTATCTGACTGCAACTGCTCTTATTATAACATACGATGCAAGCACCCGTTTAGCAACGTAGCGAGTGAAACAAATCGACTAAAGTTTAGGAATGATACCACTAAAACAAGGGTATGTCGACGACCTAAGGCAAGTCTAAACTAAAGAATTTTATCCTTTCCTATAGGGTAGTGGAAGAAAATTACTCCCTATGGAAACATTTTTCAAGTATGACTTCATCTTTTAACTTTAGAAATCTAACCAGATCAATTCAAACCAGCTAAATCACATTTTCTGACGCCGGTTGTCCATTTTTTCTCTTTAAACTTGTTACTAGTACAAAAAGCAAAGCAACAAGCCCCGCCATATCTGTCCACACTCCTGGATATATTAATAATAAAGCTCCTATCGTAGCAATAATTCGGATATACCAAGCAAACGGGCGCTTCAAATAACCTTCTACGGCTACAGATAGTAAGAATACCCCCGTTAATGAGGTCGCCATTATAACGAGTATATTCCCAATAGTTGCATCCATCATTAACATTTGATTAGAAAAAACAAACATAAACGGTACGATAAAACCCGCTATAGCTAATTTCATTGCTTGAAATCCTGTTCTCATCGGCTCTCCACCACTTATACCTGCACCTGCAAATGCAGCCAATGCCACTGGAGGGGTGATATTTGCAAATATTCCAAAATAAAAAACAAACATGTGGGCAACAAAAACGGCTGATTCACCTGCGCCAGTCAATTCACGGAAATATGGTAATTGTAACAGAATAGGAGCGGCCATAGTACTCGTAATAATATACGTTGGTATACTTGGAAGACCCATTCCTAATATAATAGAAGCTATCATGGTTAAAAATAATGTAATAAGCAGTTGAAAAAATGGGCTTTGGATCAAATCCCCAATGCTAACAATAGAACTTGCAATTTCCAAAGCCACACCTGTTAAAGAGCTTACACCTACAATTATACCAACAGCTCCACAAGCTACGGCTACTGGAATCGTTGTTCTTACACCATTTTCTAATGCATCTACAAAATCTTTCACATGAATTTCTTCCGCTTTTACTTGTGCCTGCTTACGTACGAAATTGATCACCAATGGAATGGTAATAATGCTTCCTAACTCGAACCAATTGTCGCGTAATTCTGGTATACTCGCACCTGCCAAAACTGCGCCAATTTGCGGTTCAAACAAGAGAAAAAGTGAAACAGCGCCGCTAATAAATAACATTTTCCCAGTCCCGGTAATGAGAACTGTAGCTATAATTGACCAAAAAGCTGCATAGAAAGGCGTCTTCCCACTAAATAATAAATACAAAAGAATGATCATTGGAATTAAAAGATGTCCGCGCTTCATTAAAACTGTCTTCACAGTGGGTAACTCATTTTTGTCTAGCCCTTTTAGCTTAAGCTTTGATGCTCTAATATGAACTTGTAATAAAATCCCAAAATAAAATAGCAATGCTGGAATAATTCCCGCGAGAATGACAGTAGTGTACGGAATTCCTAGGTTTTCGGCCATAATAAAAGCTGCAGCCCCCATAATTGGCGGCAAAATTTGTCCACCTACACTAGAAGCAGACTCTACAGCTCCAGCAAAATTTTTATGATAGCCAACTTTTTTCATCAGTGGGATGGTAAAGGCACCTGTTGTTACAACATTTGCAATAGCTGATCCATTAATCGAGCCTAGAAAACCACTAGCTAAAACAGCAACTTTAGCTGGCCCACCTTTGGTATGACCCGCTACAGCCATGGCTATATCATTAAATAATTGCCCCATGCCTGATTTGCTTAAAAAGGCGCCAAACAGAATAAATAATATAATATAGCTAGCGGATACACCTATCGCAGTGCCTAACACTCCTTCAGTAATGTAAACAAGATGAGCTATAATCCCACTTGAAGCATTTATAATAATGTCCCACGTCAATTGAGGGTAGATAGAGAGTTTGACATAGAATCCATAAACGAGAAAACCGAAAGCTAATAATGTTAGCCCCCATCCGGTTACTCTCCTCGTTATTTCAAATAATACAATAATAACGACCATTCCTACATACACGTCTATATGATTAATTTGCCCGCCTGACTCAATAATTCTAGTTGCTGACACTAACATATAGATTCCTAAAACGAGCGATGCACCTGCTAACATATAATCGTAAATTGGTATTTTGTTGCGTTTTTTCTTCTTTGTTATAGGATACAATAAAAATGCTAGCATCATTAAGGTGTATAGATGAATACTACGTTGTTTTATATCAACAAGCGCACCTCCATAGGATGTGTAAAGATGAAAAAGCCCTAAGGCTACAGCTATTCCAACAAATAGCATCCGAACACCTCTAGGCAAATGCGTACGTACATTACTTTCTCTCTCGTAATCCTGTAACTTATCTCCACTGCTCATTATTTCACCTCACTACTCTTTATTGGGAACAGACTACTAAATATTAGAAAAACTTGGCTTGTCGCTAATTCCTATCGCGAAAAACGCCGTCCATTATCTTATATATAAACACCAAAAATACTTTCCTATAGTGCAAAAAAAGGAACACGTTCCGTTTTAATAACATAAGGAGCATCACTAGCTGCCATTGGATAATACTTCCCTTTAAAGATAAACTTATAATGGTTTATTTCTGTAGCGCGAACCACTAGCTCACTCCCAATTTCTCGATGTACATCTACAACTAACCAGCCGTTTTTCTGTTTGATTACTTGTTCTGTTGTTGCAGGCACCCCTGCTCCAAACGTTTTAAACTTTGTAGATTGTAAAAAAATTTGACGATCATTCACTTCGAATTTTTCTATCCATTTTTCTTTTTCAACAGAATGCACCCATTCCAACGCAAACGTACCCTCACTTTCAGGAAATGCATAAATAATAGTGTCATTTTGTAAAACAACAATGGCTCTCGTTGGAAAAAAGAGCATCCCAATAAAACTGACAATCAAGAAACATAAAACAAGCAAAACACGGCGGACATAACGTATCCTCACATTAGTCTACCAACCCCTGCTCTTGATAAAACTTTTTCGCTCCGGGGTGCAATGGTACGATTAAATCCGTTGCTATTTGATCTCTCTCCAAAGATTTCAAAGCGTTAATAGAGATCTCTTCACTCCCTAAATAATCGTAATAGCGTTTTGTTAAATCATATACAATATCTTCATTTAAGTCAGGGGATACCGCAATTAAGTTCTGAATACCAACCGTTGTTACTTCCTCCTCCAGATTGTACATCGTCTCATCATTTGCTGGGATCGTAAACGATTTGTAAAACGGATACTTTTCCATTAAAGTGTTTGCTATATCTGCTTTTATTTCTACAAACACCACATCATTTTGTTGCATTAGATCTGTAATATTACTATTCGGGACACCAGAAGTAAAAAACGCTGCATCTAGATTGCCATTTTTCATTTCCTGTACACTATCAGCGTAACCTGTATGTGTAACTTTAGAAAGATTATCATAGGATAACCCCATTACTTCTAGTACCTTCTGTGCGCTTTGTTCCACACCAGATCCTACTTTACCAACACCAACACGTTTCCCTTTCAAATCTTCCACATTCTCAATCCCGCTATCAGCAGTAGCAACAATTTGGACAACATTTTGATACATACCCGCCAGCGCTTCGACATCTATAGAGCTTCCATCAAATTGACCTGTTCCCTCTATTGCTTCAAATCCAATATCGCTCATGATAATGCTCATTTGATTCAATCCATTCTGCATATTTTGAACGTTAGCAACAGATGCACCTGTAGATTCAACAGTTACATTATTTACAAATTCACTTTCTTCAAAAACTGGCTTCAAAGCACCTCCTATCGGATAATAGGTTCCGGATGTGCCACCTGTTCCAAAAACAATTGCTTGTGCCTCTCCATTGCTAGCCGTTGAATAATTATTTGCTTTATCATCCCCACTACAAGCTGCTAAATAAAACAGACCTATAATGACCATAATAAGGAATATATATTTCTGCATAACTCCTCTCCCCCTCCATTGTTATGGTTCAAATGATAACGTTTCCAATTAAAAATATAAATATTTTGAACATAATGTGCGTTTTGGTCATTTTGTTCAAAATATTTACTTCTAATTACACTGAACAAAGGCTCGGGGCGCCCGGTTAGCAACGTAGCGAGTGGAGCGAAACAACGAAAGTTTTAGGAAGCCTGGCACTAAAACAGGGATATGCCGACGCCCTCGGCCAGCCCGTTTTTAGTCGCCTTCCTATTTAGCACGAACCGCTGGTGACTTAGCTTAGGGCAATGGAGTGAAGTCGCCTAGTTGCTGGGTGCTGAAGCCGGGCGTCGCTATTCTGCTAAATCGGTATCCAACAAAAGCAACAAATTTTATGCTTTCTTATTTTGAGAAAAACTTGGATTGTTGCCAAGTCTTAGGGCGAATGGCATCGTTTTTCTTATTCTGTAACCCTTTAAACTTTTATCCTCCCTTTAGTGTAAAAAAAGAGGGGGAAACATATAATGGATTAAGAGCTGTTTTTATTCACTTTACGCATAAGCTGATAACGATTTACAGGTCTGCCTACAGTTCCATACTGTAAGACAATTTCAACTGCACCCCCTTTTTCTAAATAATCTAAATACCTTCTTGCGGTAACTCGGGAAATTCCTATGCAGGAAGCTGCTTCATCAGCTGAAATAGAACTATTTTTGCGTTCTAATAAGTTGGTAATTTGCTGTAATGTTTGCTTATTCAATCCTTTTGGAAGCGCATTCGCTTTATAGTTTGCTTCTGACCGCTTATTGATCCACATGTCAATCATTTCTTGGTCAACGCTATCGTTGCCATAGAAATGAAGATGATAATCTCGATACTTGTTTAATGCCTCTACTAAACGACTATACTTAAATGGCTTTATAAGATAATCAAACGCCCCATGCTGCATCATATTGCGAACCATTTCCCTATCTTCTGCAGCAGAGATGACAATTACTTCCACATTTATATTGTGATGTCGAAGCGCCTTTATCGTCTGAATTCCATCTTGTTCAGGCATATAAATATCGAGTAATACGAGATTGGGCTGATAGATTTGACAATGCTCGACACCTGTTTTTCCATCTCTTGCAGTAGCGACAACAATGAAACCGTTTACTTTTTCTACCATCTTTTTGTTTACTTCTTGCACCATGGGATCATCTTCAATGATAACAACTTTTACCTCTGTATTTTTACACATTCGTATCTCCCTCTCTTCGGACTTGATCCCGTATTCGGCCCCTTGTGATAAAATTGTAAAATGAAGCTTTCCTAGTGAAAAAAACTTATGATAATGATGCCCGTTCAGCTATCATCCTACCAATCTCTAGCGAAGCTGTTGCAGCGGGCGAAGGTGCATTGCAAACGTGGAGCACATTTTTTCCGGGTATAATAAAAAAGTCATCAAGGAGTGTTCCATCTCGAAGCATAGCTTGTGCGCGTACACCAGATGGAGCTTTTATCATATCTTCTGTTTGGATTTCTGGAATAAAACGCTGCAAACTTTTTACAAATAATGCTTTATACAAAGAACGCGACATTTCCATTGCGCCCACCTTTATATTTGCCTTTGCTAATCGCCAAAATCCTGGAAATAACAACGTAGCTAGTACTTCTTTCCTATCTATGTCCCACTTATTGTATCCTTCTTTTTTAAGACTCCATACTGCATTAGGGCCTGCATGCACTTCACCATGAATTCCTCTCGTCAAATGTACGCCTAAAAATGGATACTTTGGGTCTGGTACTGGATAGACCAAATTTTTTACTACATAATGTTTCGTTGCTTTTAATGTAAAATACTCCCCACGAAAAGGGATAATCTTTACATCCGTTAAAATACCCGACTGTTTAACCAATTGGTCGCTATGCAAGCCCGCACAATTGATAACCTTTCTAGCGATCAAAGATTGATGATTCGTATCTATCGTTACTTCAAATCCTTTCTCATTTATTTGATGCGCTTGTGTATTTAAAAACAAATCAACTCCTTGGTTTGCGAGTAACTCTACTAATTTATAAGCCACCTGTTGATAATCCACAATACCTGTTGTCGGTATATACAAGCCTCCTTCTGCTTGAACATATGGCTCATGATCAATAACTTCCTCTCTTTGTAATTTTGTTATTTGTAAACCATTTTTACAACCTCGGTGATACAGTTGATCCATAAACGGTAGTTCTCGCTTTCTTGTAGCTACAATGATTTTGCCACAAACTTCATGTTTCACCTCATATTTTTGACAAAATGCAATCATAGAATTTCTACCCTTCACCGCTAATTGGGCCTTTAAGCTACCAGGTTTATAATAAATGCCACTATGAATGACCCCACTGTTCCTCCCTGTTTGATGAGCTGCCCAGGCTGCTTCTTTCTCCAATACGGCAATGGATGAATGCGGATGCTTTGTTTTCAGCTGCCATGCCGTTGCTAAACCTACAATACCTCCACCAATAATAATGTAATCATACATGCACGAATTCCCCCTTTCCTTACTTCAATTAGGTCTCCAATCTGTATATTCAACATATTATCTTAATTAAATAATTATTTCGAATTAAACCAGTCTTTAAACTAAATGTAACAACTTGAAACATAGCTAAAGCAAAAACAGCTGTGCAATTTCACAATCAACATGGTTTTTCGCATCACCATAACCTATTTAGTATGAAATGGACCACCTTTTGCAACCAAATTTAAACAAAAACAGATAGACTGCTATTTTCGATAAGGAAATGGTATTTACTATGCAAGTTACTTATAAGCTTCAAACAAATTGGTTGTGAACGTTGACGTTCTGTACTATAATTCACTATAACAAACTATAAAACCGCATAACTATTTGCACTAGGGGAGCTATTTTAGATGGCTGAGAGGATAATTTCTGACCCTTATTACCCGATCTGGATAATACTAGCGTGGGGAAGTGCAGTCAAAACCAGAGAGTACAACATACATAGTCTATTTGGTAAAGACTGCCTTCTTCACGAATGCAGTCTTTTTTGTGGTCTAGGAAATTATAAAATTTTGCAGCTGTGGATAAACTAACTAAGTTATTTAGCCACGTCCGGCGCAAGCGCCCAGCAACTAGGCGACTTCACTCCATTGCCTTACGATAGTTCTAATTAGGAAGGCCGACGAAAGACGGGCTTGTCGAAGGGCGCCGGCATACTCCTGTTGCAGGAGCATGATTCCTAAAACTTTCGTTGATTCGTTCCACTCGCTACGTTGCTAACCGGGCACACCGAGCCTTTGTTCTATGTGAAAACTTGTTTATAAAAGTTCAAAACGGGTTCCTTTGCGCTTGTAGCACAATTTCATCGCGGTACATTTATAAAACTATGATTCATAGAAGGAGGAAGAAAATTGAATAATCCATTTCATACTTGCCACAACAGTAGAATAGCTGGCTGTGATTTTGCCATTTATCCGATGACAGATCAATTTGTGGATGTTATTACAACAGCATTAAAAGAAGTAGACACATCTAAAGTTTGGGTGAAAACAACGGACGTCGGTACATGTGTGAGAGGGAAAATCACCCATGTATTTGATGTCACAAAAGCTTTATTTCTTCATGCCGCACAAACAGGTTACCATGTCGTATTTAGTGGTACCTATTCTATCGGTTGTCCAGGAGATTCTGATGGGGATGTATTTTTAGCTGAAGATGATCGACGGTTAAACGAGGCAGAGAGCAAGAAGATCAAACAAGAGGTAGCTGGAAAGTTTTCTCTCTATCCATTAGGTGGCGGCGACTATATGAATCTCATTTACGACCAAATTGAAGCCATGAAAAAGCAAAACATCCGCGTATCCTCCATTCATTACGCCACACGATTAGATGGGGATGGGAAGGATGTATTTAATGGCTTGGAACAAGTCTTTGTCCACATGGAACATAATGGTTCTTCTCACACCGTTATGACGACTACAATATCAGCTAACAGTCCTTCTAAAAAGGATGTGAACAGTGATGACTAACTGGCGTTTAAAAGAAATTATTGTTATGGCTGTTTTATCGGTCGTATTTGGGATTGTCTATTTAGCTTTCCTCCCAGTAGGAAAGCTACTTGTATCATTTATGGGCCCCATTGGTTATGACTTTATTTTTGGAATTTGGTTTATCGTATCCATTATTGCGGCCTATATATTACGTAAACCAGGAGCGGCTTTTCTATCCGAAACAATTGCCGCTACGGTTGAAATGCTCTTAGGCAATGCGATGGGGCCAATCATTATTATTACTGGAATGATCCAAGGACTTGGCGCAGAGGCTGCTTTTGCTGCGACAAGATATAAACGCTATTCCTTATGGGTATTAATGCTAGCAGGAGTTGGGGCAGCGATTTTTAGTTTTGTTTGGGGCTATTTTCGTGGCGGATATGCTGCTTTAAGCACACCTTATGTAATTAGCATGCTCATTGTTAGAATAATTAGTGGCGCAATTATTTCCGGTGTACTCGGAAAAGCAATTAGTGACGCACTAGCTAAGACAGGTGTATTATCTAGTTTTGCCCTTGGAAAGCAAATAAATAAAGCGAGGTCTGTATCATGATTCAAGTACGCGAACTCACGCTTTGGTTTAACGAGCATGAACACCCTACTATCAACAAGCTATCCTTTGATTTGCGTTCTGGCGAAACGATGCTTCTACTGGGACCAAGTGGCAGTGGAAAAAGCACACTAACTTGTTGCTTAAACGGGATTTACCCTCGCGAACTTGATGGGGAAATAGCAGGAGATATCCATATCTTTGGGACTTCGATTCAAGATACAAAACCTGGAGAAATGAGTAAACATGTCGGTGTCGTCTTCCAAGATCCTGAAAGTCAATTTTGTATGTTGACGGTAGAAGATGAGATCGCTTTTGGATTGGAGAACATCGGCACACCGAGAGATAAAATTGCCACAAAGATAGACGGAGTATTGCAGATGGTAGGCTTAACCGCTTATAAAGAAGCAAACATTCATTCTCTATCTGGAGGACAAAAGCAAAAGCTCGCGCTAGCGTGTATCCTAGCACTTGAACCCGACTTTGTAATTTTAGACGAGCCAACTGCTAATTTAGATCCACTAGCAAAACAGGCATTCATTCAAACGATGAAACATATTCAGGAAGATAAAAAAATTGGGCTCATTGTTATTGAACATCAATTGGACGGGTGGGTCTCTTTTATAGAGAGAGCCTTTATTTTATCCAAAGCAGGACATGGTGTATTTGATGGTTCTTTAACAGAAGCGATTACAAAACATGCGGACCTTTTTCAATTAGAAGGCATTGCACTTCCGTCTATTACGGAACTCGCGTTACAAGCTTGTGACAATAATCAAGCAGCTTTTTCAAAAATCCCTTTCACTTACGAAGATTTTACAACGCATATGTCCTATTTGGATCAAACGTTTTTAGAAACAACTGCCAAAAAAAGCTGCGCATTGGAACCTATCATAGAAGTTCACAACGTAAAGCTTTCGAAAAAGAAACAAAAAATTCTACGTGACATTACTTTCTCTTGGGCAGGTCCATCCTTTATTGCGGTTACAGGGGCAAATGGAAGCGGGAAAACATCACTCACTCGTTTGTTAGCAGGGATAGAGTTCCCTTCAGCAGGAAATATATATGTAAACAATCGGTCCATTAATCAATGGAAGCAAAAAGAATTACGGCAACAAATTGGCTACGTATTTCAAAATCCCGAACACCAATTTATCACTGACCGTGTTTTTGATGAAATTGCATATACGTTACGTTTAAGAGCATATCCTGAAGCAACAGTTCAAGAAAAAGTGCATCAAACATTAGCAAGTTGTCAGCTACAAGGGATGGAAAATAGACATCCCTATACACTAAGCCAAGGCCAAAAACGTCGTCTAAGTGTTGCTACCATGATCGTAGATGAGCAAAACATTTTATTTTTAGATGAGCCAACATTTGGACAAGATGCTGCATCTACACGTGAACTGATGCATTTATTAGCAGCCCGCTATAAAAATGGGACGACCATTATCATGGTTACGCATGATATGGACCTTGTCGACAAATATGCCAATCGGGTTGTCGTATTAAAAAACGGGGAAATCGTAGCAGATGAAACGCCTACGCAACTGTGGGAGCGGCCACACTTAAGTAAATGGAATTTAGATTACCCTACACGAATCAAATTAAAACGGCATATGGAGGGTTCTCATGTCTGCATTACTAAATAATTTAAACCCTAGTATAAAAGCAATTGCCGTGGTAATCGCTGTTTGTCTTTTAACCTTTGTATTTGATCCATTCACGCCACTTATTTATGGTATCGTAGTTATTCTGTTCACCTTTTTGTTTGGAAAAGTGAATTGGAAGCTATATATCGGTTATTATCTTATCATTTGCCTTTTATCCATTGGGATGCTTTGGACATCGATCGCCTTTGCAGATGAGCCAACGAACCCTGAGGTGACGACACAGTTTCTCTTTTGGGAATTGCCAAAAGAAAATGTCACCGTCGCCTTATCTTTAACTTTACGTATGCTAACATTTGCCGCCTTATCATTTATGTTCATTTTCACTACAAATATGGTTCATTTTATTCTTAGCTTAATGCAACAATGTAAATTACCACCTAAACTTGCTTACGGCATACTAGCAGGATACCGATTCCTTCCTTTAATGCGTGAAGAGTTGCAGCAAATACGCGCAGCTCATCAAGTAAGAGGTGTCCGTCGAGCATCGGGGATAAAGGAGTCCATACAGCAATACAAACGGTATGCAATACCATTACTTGCCGGAGCCATTCGTAAAGCAGAACGAACCGCTGTTGCAATGGAATCAAAGGGATTCAGCGGAGAAAAGGCGCGTATTTTTTACCGCCAGTTCCGCGTTACTTTTATCGATTGGCTATTTTTAAGTAGTATGATTATGCTACTCATCATTATTGTAGCTATTTCAATAAAATTAGGGTATTTCAGTTGGTACAAAGGGCAATTTTGATATGTAGCAGGTTACTCTTTCACAAGGCTTGCAACCTTTCAAATGTCTTTACTTCTTATTCGTTTACACCAATCAAAAGCATTACACGTAAGAAAGGCTTGGCTTGGCTTTGCCAAGTCTTTTATCAATCCGCCTACAAGTGCTTTTTAAACATAGTGGTTTAAAGCAAATAGTTGAACCATTATTCCCGAAGTATTACACCAAAATCGCATCGTAGAAAGATTTTCTAAGCAAAATATAAATGGTGATGTAAGCTGCAACCTTCATTAAATAGCGAGCCACAGTTTTTGCATTGTTTCATCTGCAAGTATTGCTCTATAGTAAATTCTGTTTTGCAAACGCCACATAAGATAGCTTTCTGATCAAATTGATGTTTGGGCCATACTTTTATTTCATGGTTTTCCGCTTCTAGATGGCATTTATAGCAAGAATAATATTTTTGACAGCACTTAAATTTAATCGCAATAATATCTTTGTTTGAATGATAATGCACACATCGCGTTTCTCCATCCACGAATTGTCCAAAAACAGGTAACATACGATCCTCCACTTTCTCCACCTTATTTTTGCTTAACAGACACGCCAAATAATTGAATGAAAGAGATCGCTTGCTCTGGAGATATAATTGCACCACGTAATTCCTTTTCCGATAGATGAATATTTGTATAAGAGCATTTACTAAGATCCACTCCTTTTAAAGAAGTAAAATTAAAAGACACATCATCCAACACGACATTGTCTAACTGTACATAGTCAAGTTTCGTATCGATAAACTGACTGCCTTTTAAAAGGCAGTCTACTAGTTCACCATCACGTAAAATAGCATTTTCAAACAACGTATAAGGTGCTTCACATGCTATAAATCGTACATCTTGCATATCTGTTTGACTAAAATTCACACCAGCTAATTTGCAATTGCGAAATTCAACACGACGAAAACGAGCCCCTTGAAAATCTATTTGCGACAAATCACATGTATCAAAAAGCACATTCGTCCAAGATGAAAAAGGGAATTTCGATTGAGGCATGTTTACATTTGTAAAAAAAACATCCTCAAATCCCACATGCGATGCAGTAAATGAGCTAGAAGTATGATCATATTTAGCCATTTCAATAAAGCTATTGTCAGTAAGTTCGTTCAAGCTCCTTATTAATAGTTCTTCTGGTAAGTCTGGCTTTTGAATAAGGCGTTGTTTGGGTTTCAACTGCAGTCACCTCCGATATGATGTTTTTCCTTCATTATTTTTTAAACTTTCATATTAATTTATTGACACTCATCCTAGACCATATACCTCTTTACTATAGGTTTATTTTATCATAACTTTACTATGTTCCTAATAGAATTCAACAGACAGCAACTACACTTTGTTCCCACATACTTATCGGTGCTGTTTTTAATTTAAAAAAATAAATTTTTTTAAACGTGAAACTTATACATTTTTTATTCGTACTAGTATAATGAAGATACGCTAAGAAAAGTTGAGGTGAGCACATGAGTATATTTGGGCGTTTATTCGGCAATAAAAAAGAAACAGATAAACCTGTTGAGCAAAGAACAATGTTTAATTTGCAAATAAATGATATTGTTACATTTGATCTGGAAGACTATACAGTTGTAGGAAAAATCAGCTACGACGACCATGGTTTCAAGTGGTATGCCTATCAATTACAAGGTACGGATAAAACATTGTGGTTAAGTGTAGAAATGGATGACGAATTGAATCTTGGTATATACGAAAAAATTAAACTCCCCGTTCAAGAACCAATCCCTAAAGAAATATCCTACGAAGGGACTACGTTTTACTTGGATGAATCAGGAAAAGCTCGCGTAGTAGGAACTGGTCGTAGTGAGAACTTAACTGGATTAACTTGTGAATATTACGATTTCTATGATGACTCCGACGAAAAGTCACTTTCTTTAGAAAAATGGGGCAATGAAATTGAGGCGAGCATTGGGTATGAAATTGAAGAGTATGAGTTAAAAATTATTGCTAGTAGTTAAAAAATATTATTAAATAAATGGAGGAATGAAGTATGTTTAAATTTTTTAAACGTATGAAAACTGTTGTAGAATCTGAATTGAATGCAGCTTTGGATAAAGCCGAAGATCCTGTTAAGATGCTAGATCAATTTATGCGCGATATGGAAGAAGACATTCGCGAGGCTGAATCAGCCGTTGCGAAACAAATTGCGAATGAAAAAATGATGCAGCGAAAATATGAAGATGCGAAGAAAATGGTAGAAAAACGTGAAGACCAAGCGATGAAAGCTGTTGAAGCAGGAAATGACGACCTTGCTAAACGCGCGCTAGAAGATAAAAAACTGCATCAACAAACAGCTGATTCCTTAAAAGAATCATACGAACGTGCGAAACAAGATTCTACTACATTACGCCAGAAGCTAGATGAAATGAAAGCCGAATATCAAGAAATGAAATTGAAAAAAGATTCCTTGAAAGCTCGTGCTGAATCGGCAAAAACAAGAACAAAAATGAATCGTACGTTATCAGGTATTGGTAGTGACGAATCCAAACAAGGCTTTGAGCGTATGGAAGAGAAAGTTCTAAAATTCGAAGCGGAAGCAGAAACAAGCGAAGATATGCAAAGCTCCAGTCGTAGCCTTGACGACGAGTTTGAAGAGTTAGAGAAAAGCGACGTTGATGATGAACTAGCTGCCCTTAAGAAAAAGCTTAACAAAGAATAATTGGTGAAAGAAATAAGGTAACATTTACATTCACACACATTCTATATAACAGGAACGAATAAGATAAGATAGGCGCTCAGGGACAGTGCTTCTTGAGCGCCATTCCTTACTTAGATTCTCAAAAGAAGAAGGTGAGAATATGAAACGATCACTTTTCTTTATCTTGCTATCTTCACTGCTCTTCTTAGCTGCATGTGGCAGCCAAGCTAGTACTTCCGAGGGAACGTTATTTGAGCATGATATTGCAGCATTTATTGATGAAAATTATACCTTTCAAGATGTCATAGCAAGCCAGGAGGACTCCTCTGACATTTCGGAAATATACATAGCTGAAAACAAAGACATTGATAGTGTCGTTGACGAACTACGGGAGCATGAAGAACCTGAAAAGGTAAGTGAAAGAAGCGATAACAAACAAGCACTTATATACGATAACTTGTTTGTCATCGTCACAGAAGACGAAGAAGACCCAGATAATTCTACTGTTGAAATTGCAGAACAACAATTTGTACGAGATAATTACAACCCTAGCTTTTTTAATGGACTTTTTGCCCTTTGGTTATTAGATGAAGTTTTAGACGTTGATGATTGGGGAAAGAAACGCCAAAGCAAATGTAAAAATTCTGGAGACTGTTATGGAGGCTACCATTCCTCTGGCGGCACCTACAAGAAATCAAGTGATTCTAAATCCATCCGCTCTTCATCTGTTCGCGGCGGAGGTCCAGGGGCTGGTAAGTAAACAATGCGCTATATAACAGCATCTAGCCTATCGCACATTAGAAAAGCTTGGCTTGTCGCCAAGTCTTATGGCGAATGGCATCGTTTTTCTTATACTATAACCCTTAAACTTTCCTATAGTACAATGAAAGTACGATGACGGCTTTTTAAAGCCACTCATGTGTTAAACACTATTCATTTTAACGCTCTATTACTTTCCACTTTACTACCATTAGAATAAAGCCTAGAAAGAAACACGTTTTCTTATAAAACTATAAAACTTTATACTCTCAGGAGAGTATAAGTAAAGAAAGGATGAACATCATGGAGCCATTTGTATCTACGTTAATATACTTTTTCGTTTCCATTGCCATTGTTCTTGTTGGCTTAGTTATTTTTGAATTACTTACACAAAAATATAAAGACTGGGATGAGGTTCTAAAAGGAAATCATGCCGTTGCATTATCCATCGGTGGTAAGATTGTCGGGATTTGTATTGTGCTAGCATTCTCCATTTATAACAGCGCCGATATTGTTGAAACATTGATTTGGGGCGGCGTTGGGATCGTTCTACAAATGATTGCGTACTTATTATTTCAGTTATTTACACGTACATTCTCTGTGGAAGAACAGCTACAAAAGGGAAATATTGCGGTAGGAATTATTAGCATGTCTGTTTCCATCGGTCTTGGATTTGTAATTGGCGCATCGATTACATAAGATATGTAGCCCGCTTTATAGAAGGCTGACTTGCTATTGATTTTTTAATATCAAGTTGCGTTTTTTCATTGCAATCGACTTATTGTAGTCGATTGCCTTTTCTTTTAAACTAAGAAAAGACGATTTCATTTGATATGAGTAAAAAGTTGTTATTATGAGGAGACTTACCGTGAATCAGTTAAGCATAAAACAAAGCAAAGCAATCTATTGGGCATCTGGTATCGTATCCATATGCGGCATTATTTTTGAAGTTTTATTCGGGGCGGCAGGTTCCTATCTTTTAGGTGATGGCGTAAAACAATATACGCTAACCATTTCCTTGTTCTTAACTGGAATGGGTATTGGTGCCTCCCTTAGTGAACGTGTCACCAAAAACTTAGTCCTCTCGTTTGTATGGATTGAATATACCATTGGCATTATCGGTGGGTTCTCCACTTTTATCTTATTTGGCGTTACTGCATTCTTAAGCTCAGGAATGGACGCTTTCTTTCTCTACTTTATAACATTAGTCGTTGGTGCATTAACGGGAGTCGAACTTCCTATTTTAATTCGCAAAGCAAACGACATTGGCGTTACACTACAAAAGAGTACGGCACGTGTCCTTTTCTCTGACTATGCTGGTGGTTTAATCGGAGGCTTATTGTTTGTCTACTTATTTAGACCACAATTTGGACTTGTGAAAACAGCCTTTATTGTAGCGCTCATTAATGTCATCGTTGCTTTATGGATTTTAGTCTATTTTAAAGCAGAAATAAAAACATTTAAGCGTCATTTTATTGCGGGAATATGCATTTTCCTCGTTTTAGTTATGGGCGTATTATTTGGCGAAAAAACAGCTTTCTTATTTGAACAAAAGCTATACAATGATCCTATTATATATAACGAGCAAAGTAGCTACCAGCAAGTTATTTTAACGAAAGAACAAGGCGATTTACGATTATTTCTTGATGGACAATTGCAATTCAGCTCAGAAGACGAATATCGTTACCATGAAGTACTTGTGCACCCAACAATGGCAGCAGCTTCATCGATTGACAATGTCCTCGTTTTAGGCGGAGGGGATGGACTCGCTTTGCGCGAAATTCAAAAATACGACGCTGTCAAATCGATGACACTTGTCGACCTCGATCCTAGTGTAACAAAGCTTGGCAAAGAGAACCATGAAATAACCGAACTGAACGATAACGCGTTTGCCGACGATCGTGTGCAAACCGTTAACGCTGATGCTTTTAGATACTTGCAAGAGCATAAGGATTTGTACGATGTCATTCTTGTCGATATGCCTGATCCAAACAATGAATCGCTCAATAAGTTGTACACCCTTGAATTTTATCAGCTGCTTCGCAATCATTTACGGCCAGGTGGAGCGATCATGGTGCAAGCTACTAGCCCAACCTTTGCAACGGAAGTGTATTGGTCGATTGACAAAACGATCCAAGCAGCTGATCTGTACACAGACAATCTCCATGTCGACGTTCCTAGCTTCGGTGATTGGGGGTTTGTCCTAGCAAAAAGAGAAAAATTCACAATTGATGAAGTAGAAATTCCTGTTGATACGAATTTTCTAACTCCTGATGTTCTCGCTGGTTTAACTACATTTGGGAAGGATATTGATGCACAGATCGTTGATGAAAAAGGAAATAACATTTCGTTAGACGTTAATACATTAATCCGCCCTACCCTCATCGAAAAATATGAAAAAGCATGGCAAAATTATTAACAAACGAGCAGTTCTTTGTAAAAACTGCTCGTTTGTTTTGTGATTTTTTCGGTTACAGTTACGGTTTTTTCTACTTATAGACCGTTGCTCGTTTTTCTTTTTTGCACTCTAGGCCAACGTATGCTGGGAACATGCGGAATCATGGATTCAAAAAGAACAAAGGCTCGGGGCGCCCGGTTAGCAATGGAGTGAAGTCGCCTAGTTGCTGAGCGCTGGAGCCGGGCGCGGCCCATTCGGTTGTTTGGTTACGTCATAGCATCAAATTTTATGCTTTCTTATACTATAAACCTTTAAACTTTTATCTTTCCTATAGTGCAAACAGCGTAGCCTTTCAGCAGTATACTTCATTATAACGATCTCTTCTCTACCTGTTGTTTGATCCGAGCTAAAAAGCTATCTAACGGTTCACTTTCGGAAGCTTTACTGCCATACTTTCGAACGTTTACACTCCCTTTTTCTACTTCATCATCGCCTAACACAAGCGTATATGGCACCTTTTGCATTTGCGCTTCTCTTATTTTATATCCTAACTTTTCATCCCGATTATCTATCTCTACTCTAATACCCTGTTGCTTCAATTTGAAGGCTACGGACTTGCAATAGGCTTCATGCACTTTGGAAACAGGAATAATTTGCACTTGAACTGGCGCTAACCAGACTGGAAACGCTCCCGCAAAATGTTCCACTAAAATGCCAAAAAAGCGATCGAGGGAACCATAAATAGCACGATGAATCACGACAGGACGTACTTTTTCATTATGTGCATCAATATAGGATAGATCAAAGTTCTCTGGCATTTGAAAATCGAGTTGGATTGTCGCACATTGGTGACTGCGACCAAGTGCATCTTTAATATGAAAATCAATTTTAGGTCCGTAAAATGCGCCATCTCCTTCATTTAACTGATAAGGAGCCTCTAATTCTTGTAATACATTTTGCAATGCTTGTTCAGAGGACTGCCATAGATGATCCTCCCCCATTGACTTTTCTGGACGGGTAGAAAGCTCGACATCATATGTGAAACCAAATGTTTGATAAACCTGATCAATCAACTGAAACACTTGCGCAATTTCCGCTTCTATTTGGTCTTTTCTAACAAAAATATGCGCATCATCTTGACAGAAAGTACGAACCCGAAGCATCCCATTTAAAGCTCCACTGTATTCATGACGATGTACTTGACCAAATTCGGAAATCCGTATTGGTAAGTCTCGATAAGAATATAGATTATTCTTGTACAGTAACATATGGCCAGGACAATTCATTGGCTTCATCGCAAACTTCGTCTTATCCACTTCCGTAAAATACATATTTTCATGATAATGATCCCAGTGTCCAGACTGTTCCCACAAACGCTGGTTCATCATTAATGGTGTCCGTACCTCATCATAATTCGCTTGTGACTGCACCTCTCGAGAGAAATTTTCTAATTCATTGCGAATGATTTGTCCCTTAGGTAAATAAAATGGCATTCCAGGCGCTTCATCGGAAAACATAAACAACTGTAATTGTTTGCCTAATTTACGATGATCCCGTTTCCTAGCCTCCTCTAAAAAGGCAAGATGTGCTTTTAATTGACTTTGCTTCGTAAATGCATAACCATATATTCGCTGAAGCATCTTTTGATTATTATCGCCACGCCAGTATGCTCCAGAAACATGTGATAGTTGAAATGCCTTTATATATCCTGTACTTGGCAGATGAGGACCACGGCAAAGATCAACAAACTCTCCCTGACGGTAAATGGTGAGCGCTTCATGTTCAGGGATATCTTCTAAAAGCTCCAACTTTAATGGTTCATTTCGCTTTGTAAATAGAACCACTGCCTCCTCATAAGTTATTCTTTCTTTTTCTATTGGTAAATTTTCATGTATAATTGAACGCATTTCCCCTTCAATTCGTAGTAAATCATTTTCGTTCCACGTCTCTTCTAACTTAAAATCATAATAAAAACCGTGCTCAACCACCGGTCCAATGCCGAGCTTTACGTTTGGATACAATCTTTTCACCGCTTGTGCTAGCACATGTGCCGTAGTGTGTCGTAATACCTCAACACCCTCTTTTGTTTCCAACGTATAAAATTCAACGGTAGCATCGTTCATCAATTCATAGCTAACATCTACCATCATTCCATTTACTTTAGCTCCAATTGTCCTTTTACCTAAACTGGAACCAATCGATGTAGCAACCTCCTTCACAGTAATACCTTGTGTACATGCTCTTACTTTCCCATCTTTTAATTGTACTTGAATAGGGGATTTCATCATTATAAACCTCCTTGAATGGATAAACATTTTTAAATTAAACCCTTATGTGGGCATCTATATAAGTGATATATAAGTGCTTTTCACTTATATACCAGCTTAATTAACTTCAAGATTAGCATTGTGATTAGATTTATCTTGCTTTTAGAAAAACTTGGCTTGTCGCCAAGTTTTTCCTTATACTATAACCCTTAAGACTTTTATACTTTCCTATAGTGGGACAAAGATTAACTCTATTTTTTTCACCCCGTTATGGCAATATTTCTTGTGCAGTAAACCACAAAGCGCAAATAAAAAACACACGCATCCTCTACATAAGGACGAATGTGTTATCCGTGGTTCCACCTAATTTCCCAAGCATCGACCGGTAATGCTTGACTCCATCTGCTGTAACGTAGCAATACGGCGTTGGTTACTCGTATTTCCCCAACACAGCTCATGAGGTGGTACACTATTTTCCATGTCTAGGAAGCTCTCACCTACTCTTCCCTCTCTGCTAGCTGTAAAAATAATGCGTATCCTCTTCATTGCTTTTATGATCAGTTAATTTTTAATAATGCTACACCAAAATGTAAAATAATGCAATAGGCGATGTTGGAAAATTACATTAATAAGGCTCGAAAAATAATAAGTTGAAAAGACGTTATAGGTGATTTTCTTGCTCCAGTGGTCGGTTAAGTATGCACTTTTAAATAACGTCTTAACACAAATCGGCAACACTTTTAGGAAGTGTGCCGATTCAACGGTAAGATTTATTTTATCGCCTACTTTAGTTACCCATTACCTGGTGGCGGAAAAGTAAATGATGGTAGAGTGCCTGTTGTTTTACAACGATCCGGATTTAGATCACAAAAATTGCCTTTAGCATCCTTAATCACTGGGCGGGTAACTGTAATAGTAGTGCGTAATATAATTTTCACTAAAATGCCAGCAACGAGTGTCTGACCAGTTGAAGCAACCAATGATATACCTTCTTGAATGAAAATTCCTTCAATTTCTAATGGCGTTTCCTGTACCATATCTTCCGGACAAGCGCCTGGAAAATCGGTATGCGCTTGAAATGGAATGTTTACTACGCCGCCAATAATACCAACTACATCCCCGTCTGTCGTTGTTATACTAATATCTGCAGGTACTATGCCTATATTAACGACTTTATCTTTAATTACTGTAACATTTTGTGTGATTGCATTTAAATTAGGTACAACATTTATAGAAAGAATATTTGTCGTACTTACTCCTTCAAACAAGGTGAGTGGTAGAGATGTTTCCGCTACCTTTTGAACGGTTTTCGTACCGACCAAAGAATTGACTAGAAAACAATCGCTATCTAGCTTTGTTGCTTTTAGTTCTTGCTTTTTAAAATTACAATTACAACTTGCTTGTTTGCAACAATCCTGTTTAAAATCATCTTTATAGCAATCATGCTTTTTATTAAGATTTTGTTTTTTGCATTGGTTACCAGTCATTACAACACTACCGAAACGTTTTTTAGAGGACATTACATCCTTCCTCCTTTCTTAAGGCAAATATTTTATTCTTTACAAGATTATACTATTAACGGGACATACGGAGTGATTGGACATTAGGGTTAATCATCTAGTAGACATTGGGTTATAAATAAGCTTTCGACGAACATTTTGCAAATCTTTTTCAAGAATACGATGTAAGCATGTATAGACTAAGCCTGTGAAGTTGAGACTTTCTGTACGGGGATTAGCGATTTTCGGACGCGAGTGAGCGCTTTTCTTCGTTCATGAGCGATTACCGGACGCGAGCGAGCGCTTTTCTTC
>NZ_FQXD01000005.1:0-222874 GCF_900129865.1 Virgibacillus chiguensis | reverse complement strand
TTCATGAGCGATTCCAGAACGCGAGCGAGCGCTTTTCCTCGATCATGAGCGATTCCTAGACGCGGGCGAGCGCTTTTCTTCGTTCATGAGCGATTCACGGACGCGAGCGAGCGCTTTTCTTTGTTCATGAGCGATTCCTGGACGCGAGCGAGCGCTTTTCTTTGTTCATGAGCGATTTTCGGACGCGAGCGAGCGCTTTTCTTCGTTCATGAGCGATTTTCAGACGCGAGCGAGCGCTTTCACAGTAATCATGAGCGATTTTCAGACGCGGGCGAGCGCTTTTACAGTAATCATGAAGCGACTTCCAAGCTGGAACTAGCAACTTTCTCCGTTGCACCTCATTCTTATTGACATCCTCCCTCGTATCCGCTAAAATGAAGTAAACGTTTACTCTATAAGGAAGATAACATGAAAAAATCAACGATAAAAGATGTTGCTAGAGAAGCGAATGTGTCTATTGCGACAGTATCTCGAATTTTAAATAATACGGGAAAGGGCTACTCTGACAAAACAAAGCAGCATGTAATGCAAACGATTGAACAGATGGGGTACTTCCCTAATGCTATTGCCCGTAGTTTAATTAATAATGAAAGCGGAACAATTGGAGTGCTGTTTCCTGCGGTGTCTGGAATGGTCAGTGCAGAAATGCTACATGGCATAGAAGCGGCTGCGCAAGTTTACGGAAAGAGTGTATTTGTTTGTAATACATTGTCCGATCCTGATAAAACAAAGCATTATTTACAATTACTTTATGAAAAACAGGTGGAGGGCGTTATATTTGCAAGTGGAAGGCTGACGAGAAATTTTCAAAAAATTGTTAAGCAAATGAATGTTCCTTTTGTCACTTTATCAGGAATATCTGATTTAAAGAACATACCGGAAATAAAAGTCGATGATCTAAAAGCTACCTATGATGCTACGAATTATTTAATCAAGCATGGGCACACAAAACTCGCTATGGTTAGTGGACCGCCTCATGACTTAATTGCAGGTACGCCTCGGATGGAGGGCTTTAAGCAAGCATTAACTGATGCAAACCTTCCTTGTAAATCATCACAGATTAGTTGGAGTAGCGCCTTCTATTTTGAAGATGGCAAACATGCATTTCGTTCCATTATGAAAAGCCACCCAGAGGTTACTGCAATTGTTGCAGCAAGTGATGAAATGGCGGCTGGTGTTATTTCTGAAGCAAATGCACAAGGAATACGTGTCCCTGAAGATGTATCCGTAATTGGCTATGATAATACGAAGTTAGCTACGATGACTGTTCCTTCATTAACTACTGTATCTCAAGAGTTCGACGTGATGGGGTATCGTGCTAGCGAGTTGCTATGCCAATGTATTATGGGGGAAGATACGGATTCGATTATCATGGAACACAAAATAATTGAAAGAGAATCGGTGAAAAAGACAAAGGCTCGGGGCGTAGTTTAGCAACGTAGCGACTGGAACGAACCAATGAAAGATATCGGATTCATGCCACAAAACAAGTGGTATACCGACGTCGTTCGGCAAACCCGTTTTTAGTCAGCCTTCCCCTTAGCCATGAACCGATGATAACTTAAAAGTCGCCTAGTTGCTGGGCGACTGCGCTGGATGTGGCTATTCAGTTATTATACCTACACAAGCTACTCTATCTTTAAATATAACAAGTTCATCTTTTCTTTTTAACGAAGGCTTTCGCCATAAGGTTTGGCGACAAGCCAAGTTTTCTAGCAGTAGAGTAAACGTTTAACCTTAACAGAAAAGGAAGGTTTTCATGACACAAAATAATTGGTGGAAAGAAAGCGTCGTTTATCAAATCTATCCACGTAGCTTTCATGATAGCAACGGTGATGGAATTGGAGATATACAAGGAATTATTCAAAAACTAGACTACTTGAGAAAACTTGGAATCGATGTCATTTGGCTATCCCCTGTGTACGATTCCCCAAATGATGATAATGGTTATGATATTCGTGATTACCAAAAAATCATGGATGAATTCGGAACGATGGAAGACTTTGATACATTGCTTGAAGAAGCACATAAACGAGGACTTAAAATCGTAATGGATCTTGTAGTGAATCACACATCCGATGAACATGCTTGGTTTGTCGAGTCAAGATCAAGTATAAATCATCCAAAAAGAGATTATTATATTTGGAAAAAAGGAAAAGAAAATGGGCAACCACCGACGAATTGGGAATCCGCATTTAGCGGCTCTGCATGGAAATATGATGAGGCAACGGATGAATATTTTCTGCATATGTTTAGCGAAAAGCAACCTGATTTAAATTGGGAAAACCCTGATGTCCGTAACGACGTGTATCAAATGATGCGCTGGTGGTTAGATAAAGGAATAGACGGATTTCGTATGGATGTGATCAACTTAATTTCGAAAGATCAAACCATGCCTGAACGCGAACCAGATCCAGGTAAAGAACTTGTTTCCGCATTTGAATTTCATATGAATGGACCGCGTATTCATGAATTTTTACATGAAATGAATCAAAAAGTGCTCGCTGATTATGATATTTTAACAGTTGGAGAAATGCCAGGTGTAACCGTCGAGGATGCGAAGCTTTACACTGGGGAAGAACGTGAAGAATTGAATATGGTATTCCATTTTGAACATATGGGGCTTTGGAATGGACCAGATGGAAAATGGTCCAACATGCCTTGGAAGCTTACCGATCTAAAAGAAATTTTAAGTAAATGGCAGTACGGTCTAGAACATGAAGGCTGGAATAGCTTGTATTGGAATAACCATGACCAACCAAGGGTAGTTTCTCGCTTTGGCAATGATAAAGAATACCGTGAGAAATCAGCTAAAATGCTCGCCACTCTCCTTCATGGCATGAAAGGAACACCTTATATCTATCAGGGAGAAGAAATTGGTATGACGAACGTCCAATTCCCTTCCATTGATGATTATGAAGATATCGAACTGATTAATTGGTATCATGAACGCTTGGCACAAGGGCATCATAAAGAGGACTTAATGCAAGCTATTTATGCTATTGGTCGTGATAACGCTAGAACACCAATGCAATGGAATGACAAGCCACATGCAGGATTTACAACAGGACAACCTTGGTTAAACGTAAATCCAAATTACACGACAATAAATACAGAAGCAGCTCTTGCTGATCCTAACTCTATATTCTATTATTATCAGCAATTAATTGCCTTGCGGAAACAAGAACCGACCATCATCCACGGAAAATTTGATTTATTACTTGAAGATAACGAAGAAATATTTGCTTACACGAGAACACATCAAGAAGACACTTTGCTCGTCGTATGTAACTTTACAGATCAGCAACAGACATGTGAACTACCAAACGTGCCAGAAGGCCAAGAAATCTTAATTACGAACGAGCCAACAAAAACGATGCATTCCGTTCGCCAATTTACTCTTAAACCATATGAAGCCTTTATATACAGGCTTGCTTAGAAAGAAGGAGATTTTTAATGAGAATGATCGCTTCTCTAGCCATCTCACTCGCTACAGCCCTCTTACTCGTCGGCTGTAGTGAATTTAGCACAAACTATAACTTAGCATTTGCTTCTTATTTACTTGCCTTATTGCCAATGATCATCGTTTATCTCATCGCTCAAAAATGGATCATTGGTAACGTAACACGTGGTGCGGTAAAATAGTCAGTGGGGTTTTTCCCCACTGTTTTTTTATACTCTAAGGAAAACAATAACGTTTTTCTGTCATATAGATTTGACGTAAGCCAAGTTTTTCTAATCCTTTATAAAAAATATCAGGAGAGTCGATTATACTTAATTTCGAGACAAGACAACGCACTATTTTTTAAATTTGTTTACAGCGATAGCATAAAAGGAAATACATTGGTATATGATGACCTTAAGGAGGAGGTTATACCATGAAAACTTCGAAATATATTATAATGATGTATCTTATTTTCTTTGCTATGATGGTTGGGATTAATTATTTCGCTGGGAGCAATGTAGGACAAATAGCCAATCAGTATGAAACGCTTATTCAGCCAGCTGGATATGCCTTTGCTATTTGGGGTGTTATCTACTTATTTTTGTTTATTTGGATCATTCGAGGATTCTTTATTCAAGGGGACAAAGCTACTTTATACAAAGAGTTTCAATTTGTTCTTCCCATTAATTTTGTTTTAAATAGTTTGTGGATTTTAACATTCACTCGTGACAACATACTACTTTCAACGATTATTATCCTCTTATTATTAGGCACGCTTATTTGGATGTACCGTGTCGTATGGACAATTTCTTTCAGTCGCTTACTTGACCGCATTCCATTTTCGATTTATTTTGGATGGGTATCCTTAGCTAGTGTAGTTAACCTATTCACTTATGCAAAAAGTGAAGGAATAACTTCATTTTTAGGGTTAAGTGAGTTCATTTGCACGGTCATTGTCATCTTGTTAGTGACAGGAATAGCGGCTCGAATTACCCTTCGTAATCAAGACCTTTTCTTACCACTTGTTTATATATGGACATTTATCGCCATTTACGTAAAAGATCAACAACAACTATTACAGTTTACTTTACTTCTATGTTGCCTTGTGCTTGTTGTTTGCTTCGTGTTCATTGCTATTAGGAAGATGAAAAAAATCGTTAAATGAACTGTACTACTTTTTTTCAGAAGGACTCCCTCTCCTTATCCACCTAACGACAAACTGCCCAAATAAATAAGTAATTGCTGTTATTATAATTGCTACATCTCTACCAAAAGGCTTAAACCATGCGCCATCATCTGGTATAAAAAAGGAACCTAACACAGAAGAAAAAATGGTCATTACGATTCCTAATAAGAATATAGGGAATACATTTGTATTCTTAAACTGCATTCCAACAACAATCATACATAAAAATAAACTAGGGTATAATAAAATTGGATATGTACCATTTAGATGGCACTGATAATCATAAAAGTGAATTAGGAACGGAAGTGGAAGAATGGACAATATAATATGTGTTTTTTTCATTTCGTTTCCACCTTTACTGTTTAATAACCTTGTATCACTTTAGGATTTTAAAGAAATGGTTTTATTCCTTATAATCTGTGAGCTAAATCATCACTATATCTATTCAGACAAAACATTACCAAAAAGCTTTTACCTTCAACTACAACCCTATAACCAAACTCTGGTTGTGAACGCTACTCTAAATTCATTATCTGTTTCATTCAACGGTTTTCTACCACTCATACTAAAAAACCACCAATTATTATGAATACTAGGCTTAAAAAGATTTGTAATAAACTATCGTTAGGGCGAAAGTGAAATAACAAAACATTTATAATAATAACAAATATGATGATGTAGCCTATCATTCTTATGTAAACATTTCTTGTTTTCCACTTTATATTCCCTAGTATGAGATACGTCTATTGTAGGAGTAATTCACTAAAATGATTAACGAAAGATTTAGAAATCACAAGCAGGGTATGCCGACGTCGGGCGGCATGCTCGTATTTAGTCGGCCTTCCTCTTAGCAACGAACCGATGATGACTTAGCTAGATCTATTCCGTGAAGTCGCCTAGTTGCTGGGCCTAGCCGAACATAGCTTATTAATGTTAATATACATAAGTCTCATTTTATGCTTTCTTATCTTATTTAGAAAAAGCTTTTATTTAGGCTCAAAACAATCCCAATTGCTTCGGAGCGAGTCCTTCATATTCAATGCCTAAAAGTTCTTGAAATTGCTTGGCGTTTTCGGCAGCATCACCACCTGAGTTGTTGTTAAATAACACAACAATGTCCTTCGTTTCTTTTTCTAATCTCTGTATCACTTTTTTCCATTCTATAAGCTCTTCTTGATTATACTTATATAAATAACGTACATCACGCCAATTTGTATTAATACTCGTCGGTTTATTCCAACCAACAGCATTTCTACCATGAAAACGGATAAGCGTCTGCGCTTCATTGGTTACTACTGGAACCGTCGGGATAGAACCTTCTCCTGCCTGTGGTTCATCTACAATCGAATGAATCCAGCCTTCTTGTTTCATGAATGACAATGTGCTTTGGCGAAAACGATCGCTGAACCAAGTTTGATTTCTAAATTCTAAAGCAACGGGAATATCTCCCATCATTTGCTTGCAGTAGCGCAAGTAGGTCACATTTTGTTTCGTACAATCAAACCAAGGTGGAAATTGAAATAAAACCATTGCTAACTTATCCGCCTCTTGATACGGCTGTAACGATGCTATAAATGAGTTAAACATCTCTTTTTTCGTCTCAAAAGGCGAATCCTCTTCTTTCCGTTTATGTCCCGTCATCCCTTGGTACGCTTTTACGACAAATTGGAAATTAGCAGGTGTTTCTCTTACCCATTTTTCTGCATTCTTCACTGGCTGAATTGCGTAAAATGATGCATCCACTTCAACAACAAGAAAATGGCTACTATATTCTGCTAATTTATCTTTTGCTTTAATTTGCTCAGCATATAAGGAGTAATGATCTCCCCACCCTGTCAATCCAATATAGATCAAGAAAAACCCTCCTATTTAAAAATATCATAGCATAGGAAGGTTTTTACATAAAGAAAATATGACTAACTTCTATTGAAGAATATTGTACTTAAGACTTTGAATCATTTTTAATTGCATCTACATAGCTCGAGAGAATCAGTAAAGCATGCAAGAATGCTACCGCCATGGCTTACAATGGGCGGGGCACCATGAATAAGAAAAGTACTTACATCCAAACGTATACATGTTATTGAAGTGAGTGCTTTTATTGACCGGAAGACAATTCCGTTTTCACTTGTTGTACTTCTTGTTGCGATGCGGGCATGGCTGGCTTATAAAATCCCTTTTGCGACGCATAACTATAAAGCGATCGTTGGCGAGATTCATCCCCATTACGCAAATTTATGAGCGTTTGTCTTAGCTGTGCATTATTGGCTTGAGCTATATAATCGGCATAGCTCTTTAAACTCGAATTTAATCCATTTAGATAATCATTCACAATGTCTTTATCTTGTAACATGAGAACCCTCCTATTGTAAAAATGGTAATAACTGTTGCTGCGCTTGTCTAGCAGCTTGTGCATCTTGAA
Source organism: Virgibacillus chiguensis (assembly GCF_900129865.1). Lineage (GTDB taxonomy): Bacteria > Bacillota > Bacilli > Bacillales > Amphibacillaceae > Virgibacillus > Virgibacillus chiguensis. The sequence goes on along the minus strand of NZ_FQXD01000005.1, from coordinate 215,821 downwards.
GCAAAATAGATTTCAGCTCTTGATCTGTTGCGGATTGTGCGTAAGTTTCCAATTTATTAGCGATCATCCCATGACCTCCAATAATCTTACGCAAGTTCTCTAATTCGGTTTGCGTTAACTGATTCATGGCACAAACTCCTTTCAGAAAAGTTCAAGCATATTTTATGCGTTTTTAGAAAGGATATACATAGTAAAAATGTCGTTTGCCTTTTAATTTGAATTTCAGCTTCAACCTTATCTTTCACAGATTGTTAGGTGCAGGCTCTGTTATTTCCTGCTTAGACGTTTTCTAGCTCGCATCTTTCATTTATAGAAATGAAATCCTTATAAGCACCTACAAACCTCAACATTTGATATAAATTGAATTCAAAGCGCTGGGACTAAAACTTAACTTTTAATTGGATAAATTAAACCACGAAACTAGGCTAGTGCTGATTCGCACTAGCCTAGTTTTTTCATCCAATTTAGAGCAACTCGGCTTACCGCCAAATCTTTATGGCGCAAGCGTAGTTTTCTTAGAATACATCTTGAAGCTGGGTAATTCCCAAAAAGGTAGGTTTTTAAAAATCACACTTGCAAAAAACACTTTATATCGTGGTTTGTTCAATAACTGTATATGTCGTGCGTCAAATGATCCCATGACCTTTTTGGGTGAGAACCTTAAGCTTTATATTTTTCTATAGTGTAAAAATGCTCTATATTCTTGGTTTGTATATTAGTCATCCATAATGGAATGATTCTGCATTGTTTTCATATCAATGATACGTTGATTTTTACTTCCACGAAACGTTAACGTTAAATCACGTTCTGCTAGAATAAATGGACCATCTACAAGTACGTCCACATATTGCAGTAACTCTAACTGGTGCGGATCTTTATTCTCTAATAATTGTTCTAATGTCCATCCCGTATAAGCCCATATGTTTTTCCCATGCTCTTTAAGTTGTTTAGCTACTTTAGCTACAGCCTCTGCTTGGTAAAACGGATCGCCACCACTTAATGTAATATCATTTAATGGGTTCAGCGCTTCTTCTACAATTTGATTTACATGCATTTCTTTACCATTTCGCAAATTCCATGACTTCGGGTTATGGCATCCTTTGCAGAAATGAGGGCAACCTGCAAAAAAGATAACAGCACGTAATCCTTCTCCATCGACAACCGAATCATGATAAATAGATAACACGCTTGCTGTATCCATTACACATGTCGCACCCGATCATGTTCTTCCGAGGCTTTTGCCGTATTCCATTTATCCATCGTTCCTACAAGATAACCAGTAATCCGGCGAATGCGGTCGATTTGTTTTTCATCCGTTATTTGGCATTTAGGGCATTCATTATCTATCATCCCTGTATAACCACAGTTTTTACATCGATCTACTGGATGATTCACACTTCCATAACCAATACCGCTTTCTGCCATTGTTTTCACAAGTGTATCCATCGCCTTTAAATTTTTACTTACATCGCCGTCTACTTCAATGTACGTAATATGGCCAGCATTCGTATATGGATGATATATTGCTTCTCGTTTTATTTTTTCCATAGCACAAATTGGATAGTATACTGGGATATGAAACGAATTTGTATAATAATCTCTGTCAGTAACGCCTGGAATTCTGCCAAATTCCTTTTGATCTTGCTTGGTAAACCGACCGCTTAAACCTTCAGCAGGAGTTGCTATTAAGGAATAATTTAAATCATATTGTTCACAAGCCTGATCACATTTGCTACGTAAAAACGCAACAATTTCTTCCCCAGTACTCTGTGCTTCATCAGATTCGCCGTGGTGCTTGCCTGTTAAGGCTACTAAGCATTCTGCTAAGCCGATAAAACCAACGCTTAAGCTTCCTTGTTTTAACACTTTTTCTAATCTATCCTCAGGGCCTAATTGTGAACTTCCTTCCCATACTCCTTGTCCATGCAAAAAGGTGAAATCTTTCACAAGTTTACGCGCCTGAAATAAATAACGATCATACAATTGACGTATAACAATATCTGCGTATTCATCTAATTTTTGTATAAAAGCTTCAAAAGATTGTGTAGTAAGTGCTAATTTCACTAAGTTGATACTTGTAAATGACAAGTTGCCTCTGCCAAGACTATTTTCTTTTCCGTGACGATTAGCCATTATTCGTGTGCGACATCCCATATAAGCTACTTCTGAGTATGGGTTATCAGGTTCATAATAGTGTAAATTAAAAGGTGCATCAATAAAGCTAAAATTAGGGAACAGTCGTTTTGCTGTCGTTTTAAGCGCTAGTTGATACAAATCATGGTTTGGATCTTCTTTATAGAAATTAACGCCTTTTTTCATTTTAAAAATTTGAATAGGAAAGATTGGCGTTTCTCCCTTACCTAAACCTGCTTGCGTAGCTAACAATAAATTTTTTACAATCATTCTACCTTCTCTGCTTGTATCTGTACCATAATTAATGGACGTAAACGGAACTTGCCCACCACTTCGAGAATGAAGGCTGTTTAAATTATGAATAAACGCCTCGCATGCTTGATAGCATTCATGATCTGTCTCCGACCACGCTAATTCCTCCAATTCCTGCTTAGAAAGCGCAAGCGGGTACTGTTTTAATTTCCGTAAACGTTTTTCATAGGAACGTTTAACAAACGGTGCTAAATCATAATCAAATGCTGGAAAACTTTGGCCTCCGTGTTGTTGGTTTTGATTGCTTTGAAAAATAATCGCCGCTAACGCCATCGCACTTAAAATCGTTTGTGGGGAGCGCATATGACCATGTCCCGTGTTGAATCCTTTTTCCAATAATTTTCCTAAAGGAACTTGGCAACAAGTAGCCGTTCCTGTCGGCATATAGTCTAAATCATGAATATGAATATAGTTTTCTGCTACAGCTTGGTTAGCTTCTTCGCTTAACATTTGTTGCTTTGCATAGAACTTCGCACTTTCATTGGCAAATTTATTCATCTGTCCACATGGCGATCTGCCATCAACATTGGCATTTTCTTGAATTAAATCTTGATTAGAGCTTGACACAATGTCTTGAAAAGCCAGCATCAAGTCTTCACCTATGTTTTTGGGAGTGTTTTTTGTTTCAATCATTTTTCTTCTTCCTCCATTCTTTCCATTGTAGGAATTACTCTTTCCTACTACCTATAAGGCACGACCTGAACCCTCTAAATAAGAGTGTAGGTGTTATTTTCCCGTGAAATTATTTTGCGGTTGGTAAAACCTTCTCGAAAATAAAAAGGACACCTTGCGAACGAAATATGTTTTTTTCTATTTATGTAATAAGATCATGTTTAGAGTTTTAATTGAATGAAAAACATAAAGCATTTACATACACAAATAACTATATATAGTGTCGGGAAAATAAAACAAACACTATATATAGTTATATAATAGATCACTTCGTATTAAATTTCAAATGGATATTTTATGACTTTTTGATGTAAAAAAAGCAACGTTCGGGTTTTGCCTTAAAATCAACTTGACATTTTCTAAAAGGATATTGTTTACTTTTTCATTAGAAAAGTTTGGCTTGCCGCCACGTCTTATGGCGAATGACATAGTTTTTCTTATACTATAAACCAAAGTCTCGGGGGAGCCTGGTTAGTAGCGTAGCGAGTAGAGCAAATCAACTAAAGTTTTAGGAATCATGCTCCTGCAACAGGATTATGCCGCCGCACTAAAGCAAGCCCGTTTTTAGTCTTCCCATTTAGCACGAACTGATGATGACTTAGCTTAGGACGATTCGTGAAGTCGCCTAGTTGATGGGCGATGGAGCCGAACGTAGCTTATTCGGTTATTTTGTATACATAAGCCCCTAATTTTATACATTCCTATCTTTTGAGAAAAACTTGGCTTGTTGGCAAGTCTATAGCTCTAGTTTTGTTTATTACGATAAACCAAAAAACCTTATACTTTTTTATAGTGTAAAAAGGCTTTAAATGCTGTAGTGCTTGCTCAGCGCACATCTTCTAAGTAGGAGTCTTACAAGCACTTTATCTTAAAATATAACTCGTTACTAATACGCATTTCACAAACCTTCCTAAATAGATGCCTTTATTGCTTTTGTTGCGATAAAGCATTTTAAATGTTGATCTATCGGTCTACTGCCCCCAAAATCGTCTTCAAAAAAACCTGCAATCACAAAGCCTGCATCCACCTGCCCTTGAATTTGATCTTCTAAAGTATGACCAAATTCAATCGTGTGATTTGCTTTTAAATACGCCTCTACTTCTTCTTCACAAAGGTCTTGTAAAGAATGAAAAGGAATTGTATGCTTTACAACTAAATTTCCTTTTCGATCTTCTTCATCATCAAAAATAAATAACACAGGATTCGTAAAACCAGAAATAAGTGTGCCGTTCGTTTTTAACACCCGAGACGCTTCGTGCCAAACATGTGAAATATCTTTCACAAACAAATTTGCAACAGGATGAACAATGATATCAAACGTTTCATCCTGGAAACAAGATAAATCCGTCATGTCACCTTGTACAGTTTTCAGATTTAATCCTTCACGTTCAGCGACGAGCGAATCTTTTTCCAGTTGCCGATTAGATATATCAAATACTGTAACGTCAGCTCCAGTTGTAGCTAAAATAGGCCCTTGCTGTCCCCCACCAGAAGCTAAGCACAAGATTTTCTTCCCTGTAAGAGATGCAGGAAACCAGCTTCTCGGAACAGGTCTATTCGTCGTGACGGTTATTTCCCAATTTCCCGCTTTACTTTTTTTAATTACATCGCTAGATGCTTCCTGCGTATAAACTGCCCTGTCTTCCACTTTCTTGTCCCACGCAAGACGATTTTGCTCCCCAATATCCACCTTTTCCTCTCCCCATTCTAAACATTTATCTATAGAGCACTTGAAATGATCGATCAACGGTACCAACACTCAACTAACTAAGCCTTCTGACCCTTTAGTTATAAAACCATTGTATGATATAATGCGACTAAGTGCATAAGGCTTTCATGGGTGGTGGCTCATCCCTTTATGAAAGGGGGTGAGGCCTATATGACAGTTTTCGAAGGATTGGTCTTAATGATCTCGTTCGGAACGCTCATAGTAGCAATTCTGTCACAAAAAAAGTAACCACCCTAGCCTGACGAGCATTTCATGGTTACTTTTCTCAAAATGTGAGTCGCCCCCTTTAAGGGCTATGCACAAACCGTTTGGTGTTCCAGCACCAAGCGGTTTTATTCGTTTGACTATCTATATATAGTATACCTGATAATACATCAAATGAAAACCGCATATTCGTTCTAAAACTTATGCGCAACTCTTGTTATGAAGCAGGCAGTTGTTTTTTTGCGGCGAGGCTTTTGAGAGCGGGCGGATTAGTTGCGTTGACGAGCGAGCGATTTCTTCGCGTTGATGAGCGATTTTCCGATGTGAGCGAGCGATTTCTTCGCGTTGACGAGCGATCTTCCGATGAGTGCGAGCGATTTCTTGAGCGATCTTCCGATGAGTGCGAGCGATTTCTTGCGTAGATGAGCGATCTTCCGATGAGTGCGAGCGATTTCTTCGCGTTGATGAGCTATTTTGCGACGAGTGCGAGCGATTTTTTCACGTTGATGAGCGATCTTCCGACGAGTGCGAGCGATTTCCTCTGTTGATGAGCGATCTTATTAAAATTGTATGCGGAAACCGTTGAACTCATGTATACCAGTTCCAAACTTTGCAAAGCTGTTCTCTCGCAAATACGTAACTGCTTGCTTCACTTCTTGTAAAATTGATGCGTCTAGCCCGAGTGTATTATGTGAGCCAAAGACTTTCTTTACTCCATCTATGTTCGATATTTTTTCTAAAGACATAACTAAATCAACTGGGTTAGTGGATGGATAAAAAGCGTAGATTGGTGTTTGATCATAAAGTAAATCTCCCGTAAATAAATACCCCTGTGTTGTATCATATAAGACGATATGACCAGGCGAATGGCCAGGCGTATGATAGATAATTAATTGTCTATTCCCCAATTCTATCCTGTCTCCGTCCTTCAGAACATTGGTAGGATAGCCTTGAAATGGTGTATACGTATCTGGATGAAACGTTGCCGGGGTTGGAAGGCTTATATCCCTTGCTATATCTATTCTTATTTGTGCTAATGTCAACCCCTCCATTCCATGTATGAGCCAGTCTTGATCTGCTTCATGAACGTGAATTGTATCATATTCTCCATGGCTCCCAATATGATCTGCATGAACATGCGTTGTAACTACTTCAATCGGTTTACTTGTTAATTGATCCGTTATTCTTTTTATATTATCAATTCCTAAACCCGTGTCGATTAAAGCAGCCTTATGTTCACCTATGACTAAAAAAGAGTGAACTTTTTCCCAATGGCCGTATTCACTAATGGCAAATGTATTGTCAACTATTTTTTGTACGGTAAACCAAGCATCCTGTATCAATGGGTAACCCCCTTTTTCTTGTTTATTCAATAATATTCTCAGCTAGTTTATAAACCCAAATGCTACATTCTTATTTGTTGCACGCAAGCTTTAAAAACTATGGATCCATTATACTATGAGCATCATAAAAAAACAGCTGACATATTTTTTCATACCCCAGCTGTTTTTATCTATCTTTACAGTGATCAGACTAGCAAGCATAGCTGTTTTCACCGAAATCTTAAGCTCTTCTAAACATTTTTTTCGCTATTTCCATACAAATTACTGCAGCGGCTGCTAACCCTGTAGCGATGGCCCAATCACTAAAGCCAAATGCATCAGGGATGTTAAATACATCTCTTGCAAAAGGAAGCACTGTTATTCCATACAAAACAAAACCTAACAATACAGCGCCAATTACATATTTATTGGAGAAAAAGCCCATTTTTATTGACGTCTCCGTATTGGAACGAGCTGGAAAAGTTTGCAACGTACGAGAAATGATTAATGTAGTAAACGCCATAGCAACGCCCATTTCATTTGAATGATCTAATCCTATATAGAAGGAAATAACAACTGCGACAGCAATCAATATTCCTCTCGTTATTACAGTTTGCAATGTTCCTCCAGCAAATATACCTTCATCTGTCGGTCGTGGCTTACGTTTCATTACATTTGGTTCTGATTTTTCCACACCTAAAGCGATTGCTGGCAAGGAGTCGTTTACTAAATTGATAAATAACAATTGTAAAGCTGTAAATGGGTTTGGTAAGTTAAAAATGACGGCATACAAAATGGCAATAATCGCTCCTAAATTACCAGCAAATAAATAACCAATTGCCTTTTTAATGTTATCAAACACCGTTCTTCCCACCTGTACAGCATTAACAATAGATACGAAATTATCATCCGTTAAAATCATTGCCGCAGCATCTTTTGAAACATCCGTACCACTTCCCATAGCTACGCCAATATCGGCTTGTTTTAAAGCTGGCGCATCATTGACACCGTCACCTGTCATTGCAGTAACAGCACCTTTCCGCTGCCATGCACGTACAATTCTAATCTTATTCTCTGGCGACACGCGAGCATATACAGAAATGTGTTCAATTTTTCCTTCTAGCTCGTCATCCGACATGTTGTCGAGCTCTTTGCCCGTAATGGCTATATCATCGTCACCCATTAAACCGATATCTCGTCCAATTGCTTGGGCTGTAGTTTTATGGTCACCAGTAATCATTATTGTTCGAATACCTGCAGCTTTGGATTCTTCAATGGAACTATATACAGCTTCTCGAGGTGGGTCCATCATTGCCGTTAAACCAACAAGCACAAAATCATACTCATCATCATGAGTGACTTCGGTTTTTGTATCAGGTAAACGTTTATACCCATAGGCTAGCACACGTAACGCCTGATTAGAAAACTCTTCATTTGCCCCTTCAAATCGTTCGCGTAAATCATCTGTTATCGGCTGTTCTTCGCCATTTACGAACACATAGCCAGCCCGCTGAAACATGACATCAGGGCCGCCCTTTGCCAACAGTAGCTTTGTCCCATCAATCGTGTTTACGGTTGACATTAATTTTCGGTCTGAATCAAATGGCAACTCGGCTTCTCGTGGAAATCTTTCTCGTAGCGCTTCGTAATTGTGTGCATGTTTGTTCGCAAAGTTAATTAAAGCTATTTCAGTTGGATCACCAACCTCCTGCTTGTCCTGATTGATGTACGAATCATTACAAAGCGCCGCAATATAAACTAGTAAACGCTCTGCCTCATGCCAATTACTTGGATCTTCAGGCAAACGTTCATGCTTATTAAAAGGTAAATAATGATCGGTAACCGTCATTTTATTTTGCGTCAATGTCCCTGTTTTGTCCGTACAAATAATACTGGTGGAGCCTAATGTTTCAACAGCAGGAAGTTTACGAATAATCGCATGCTGTTTTGCCATTTTATTTGTTCCAACTGACAAGACAATGGTAACAATCGATTGGAGTGCTTCTGGAATCGCAGCCACAGCAATTGCTACAGAAAACATTAAAGCATTTAATAATGCAGTTGTTGTATCTACATTACTATCACCAAACCAAATACGCGCAGCTTGAACCACAAAAATAACAATACAAAGAATTAAAATACCGATACCTAACTTTTTGCTAAAACTATTTAATTTCTGTTGTAGTGGGGTTTCTTTTTGCTCTGCTGTCGAAAGCATATCGGCAATTTTTCCAACCTCGGTTTTCGTTCCCGTACCAGTTACGACAAACGTACCCCGACCATATACAACTAAAGAACTACTAAACACCATGTTTCGACGATCACCAAGCGCAGCTTCTTCTTCAATTGCTTCGATCGATTTATCAACAGCCTCTGATTCGCCGGTGAGCATTCCTTCATTTACTTTCAAAGAGCCACTTTCCAATACCCGACCATCAGCAGGAACGTAATCCCCCGCTTCTAAATAAACAATATCTCCCTGGACGAGTTCTTTAGCAGCAATCGTCTGCTTCGTACCATCTCGTATGACTTTTGCTTCAGGCGCAGACATATCTCGAAGCGCTTCTAAGGAGCTTTCCGCCTTACGTGTTTGCACAACACTAATGACAGAATTGATTAATAATACAAGGAAAATAATGAGTGACTCCACCCATTCTCCCAGTAACATTTGCACACCAGCTGCCGCTAATAATACAATAACCATTGGATCTTTAAAGGTTTCTAAAAATAATTTCCACGTAGGAACTTTTTCTTTATCTTCTATTTCATTATATCCGTCCCGTTTCAGGCGTGCATTCGCTTCTTGTTGAGATAAACCTTGTTCCGTGGACGCTACTGCTTTTAGAACATCTTCTGTTTGCCTTTGGTAATATTCCATCTCCAAATTCTCCTTGCTTGTTCAGTTTTGCAGTTATACTGTCAAAAATATATTATACGTTATCTTCTTCTGTTACTTCTATTTCTTCTAGTCGAGTAATTAAGAGTTTATCGACAAGTACACTATCCATATCGACTACTTCTAATTTCAAATTAACGATAAAAACACTATCCCCTTCTATTGGAGTATTACCTATTTCGCTCGTGATAAAACCACCTAGTGTTTGGAAGGATGTATCTTTCATAACATCATCATCAATTTCATCTTCTAAATCGAAATAACGCAAAAATGTATCAAATGGAACTTGACCGTCTGCAAGCCATGAATCATTATCACGCTGCATAATTGTAGCCCTTTCCCTACTGCCTTCTGTCTGTATTTCACCAACAATAACTTGCATAATATCATTTAACGTTACAAAACCTTCGACACCGCCATACTCATCTACAACGACAGCCTGATGGTATCCTGATTCTTTTAATGTTTCCAAAGCCTTAAAGACTTTTACATGTTCCGGTAGAATCAACGCTTTTTCAATACAGTCATCAATCGAGAATGCTTCTCCGGATTGTAATTTTGAAAACACTTTTTTTGTATGTATAATACCTAAAAAGTGATCTAAGCTCCCTTTCCCAACAGGAAAGCGTGAAAACTCACTTTGACTAATGATTTCCATATTTTCTTCAAAACTACTTTCTATATCTATCCACGTTAATTGCGTTCGCGGTGTTAATATATCACTCAGACGCTGATCGCCCATATAAAAAATTTGATCGACCATCTCGTGCTCAATTTCCTCAATACTCCCACTATGAACACCTTGCTCAATCATTTGTTGAATTTCTTCTTCTGTTACATCTGGTTCATTCGTTGTTTTAATTCCAAGTGTCTTGAGGGCGAGTTTTGTGGACTGGTCTAGTATCCAGATTAACGGTTTGGCAACTTTTGAAAAGAAATACATCGGTTTTGCCACTGCAAGTGCTACTTTCTCCGGATTTGTTAAGCCAATTTGCTTTGGTGTTAGTTCACCGATAACGAGCGTTAAAAAAGTTGTCAATGTAACGACAAGTACCATACTAATCTCCGTGCTCCAAGGAGCTAAAAAAGGAATTTCGCTCAAGTAAACACTCACATCATCCGCAATGGCGGCACCACCAAAGGCACCAGATATAATTCCAATCAACGTAATCCCTATCTGAATGGTAGATAGAAGCTCACTAGAGTTTTCCGCTAAATAAAGGGCTGTTTTAGCTTTGCTATTCCCCTCCTTCACTTTTTGTTCTAATCTTATTTTCCTTGATGTAACAACTCCAATTTCCGTCATTGCAAAGATACCATTTGCAATAATTAAAACGAGAAGAATAATGATCGATACAGCCAAATTATCCATTTCTACACCTTTCCTTTTTCATCTGCCTTCATTTGGGGAAGGCAGCTATCTATACTAAAAGTGTCTGCAATGTCTTTATATATATTTTGCCACAGTATAGTACATATTCCCATTATTACCTGTAATTAAGCTTTTATTTCCAATGCTTCGATAAAATTTTATATGACATCGTGGAATTTATCATTCAATAGTTTCCGATCGTACAAAAAATCCAAGCTGAAGATTATCATCGCTTGGAAATAGTGATACAGTGACTTGTCGTCTGTTTATTAACACGTGACTGTACAACAAAAGTATAAACAACTGACCTTTTATAATCAGTCGATTTTTAATTATGCCTTTATACATCATTGCTTTTATACTAGAAACCACATCATTTATAATAGATATGAACCGCCCTTTTTCCTTCATCGAATCTCAAACATTTAATAAAGTTCAAACACAATCCCCATTAACGAATAAATAATAATGGTAGAAAAAAGCACTGTCATATGGATTAAGGAATACAGGAACATGGAAGTTGCCCACTTCTCTGAATCCACTTTGTTAAATCGATACACACTAAGCGCCAACCAGCCTACACTTAATAAAAGTGCTACTAACATTAACCCAATACTCAATGTACCAAATAGAAAACTAATTACAATCATAATAATTAAATAAACGTTCGTTTGAATGTAGGTGCGTTGCACACCCTTTACAACAGGAAGCATTGGAATTTTTGCAGCTTTATATTGTTTATGATTCCGAATGGCTATTGCATAAAAATGCGGCATTTGCCAAATAATCATTACAATAAATAAACCGATTATGGCAGGGTGTGTAATATCTGGATAGACAGCGGCCCATCCAATGAGTGGAGGCATCCCACCGGAAATACTGCCTATTTCTGTATTATATACCGTTTTTCGTTTGCTCCATATCGTATATGGAACGACATAAAAAAACAGCCCCAAGAAAGCTAATAGTGCAGCTAACCACGTTGTTAACGCCAATAATGCAATTCCGCTGATCGCCATAACCACACTCAGCAACAGTACAATAGCTGGTTTTATTTCCCCTGTTACAGTAGGTCTTCGCTTGGTCCTTTCCATAATTGCATCAATATCTCGATCATATAAATTGTTAAAAGCACCCGCAGCTCCAATAACTAAGGCTGCACCAAGTAAAGCAAAAATAACTTCCGGCAACTTTTCCATAAAACTAATTTGATACGTATATAAAGCCAAAGTAAAACCAGCAAACATCGGGATCAGATTGGAACGAATAATCCCAGTTTTAATCGTTTTTGACAAAATGCTTGCCCAATTTTGCCTTGATCTTTCCTGCTTATTTTCCAAAATCATGATAACTCTCTTCCCCTTTAGAAAAACTTGGCTATCGCCAAACCATTATGACAATGGCTGTCTTTTTGTTTCTACTATAAAACCTAAAAAATTCAAATTCTCCTATAATACAAATAATATATGTTACCTGTTTCTTAATTTCAAACTGATGGTTCTCTTAAACATAGAACATTGACGTTTCATATCCCTTACAAGTCTTTATATAGGCTATTCATACATTCTTACAGATTGTAATGCACGTTCACACACCTAGATTAAGGTTTCCTTCAATATACAAACGCATGAATTAAATCTAATGCCCCAATACTATTATACGATAACAATTACTATTAAGCATGTGAAAGATATGTGAACCCCTTCATTGATTCTTATTGTTCATCATAACATCTTCTCTTTCCATATATATAACAAGAAAACGTTAACAAATCTTTAAGAATTAAGCCCATGTACCCTTCCTAATATTTGCTATACTGAAGGTATTGACGCAATCATCCTAATGGGGAGGTAATTATTTTGAAGAAAATGGAAAATAAAATAGCAATTGTTACTGGTGCAGCAATGGGGAATGGAAAAGGTATTGCTGAAGTTCTAGCCAAACATGGTGCTACTACTATTTTGCTAGATGTCTCCAAGCAAGTGCATGATACTGCGAAAGAATTAACAGAACGTGGCTTTGAAACGATGGCTTTAGAAGTGGATGTTACAAATAACGAAGATGTAAAAGCTGGAATTGATAAAGTTATAGAAAAATATGAGCGTATAGATGCTCTCATTAACAATGCAGGTGTTGTTCGATTAGCAAACTTTGAAGATATGGACGATGAAACAAGAGATTTTCATTTTAACATTAATATTAACGGCGTTTGGAATGTAACGAAAGCTACTTTGCCGCATATGAAAAAAGCAAAGCAAGGTAGAATTGTCAATCTATCCTCTGTAACAGGAACGATGGTAGCTGATCCTGGTGAAACCGCATATGCAACAACAAAGGCAGCCATTCTTGGTTTTACAAAATCGCTAGCTCGAGAGGTAGCTCCTGATAATATTACTGTGAATGCTATTTTACCAGGCTATGTGTTAACTCCTATGGCAGAACAAATGGCAAAAGAAACGAATCCAGATAATCCGCAAGAAGTCATTGACGGCATAGCAAGCGGAGTGCCTTTAGGACGTCTTGGTAAAATTGAAGAAGTCGGTGAACTTGCAGCATTCTTAGCTTCTGACGAATCCAGCTATATTACAGGTACACAAATTGTTATTGATGGTGGTAGCACATTACCAGAAACGGTTTCGGTTGGGAGCTAAATTTTTCAATATAGGCCATGTAAGGAAAAACAATTTCCTACATGGCTTTTTTTGCATAGAATATTAAGTAGCTTCATTCTTATCCTGTTCGCGTAAAAAAACATAAATTTCAATTAAGAAAATAAACAGAGCGACTACAGTAGCAATAAGGAAACTACTCGTTTGATGAATGCCAATAAAAAGACCAATTATATGCAAAGCGAAAATACGAATCAGTAGAAGAAGTACAGGATTAGCTAAATTTTTCCCAACGATCACTTTAACTACTAACTCGATTACATTATCAATTGTAAATAGAAAGATAAGGTATCCGATAAATATAAAACCTATTTGCTTTATAGTTAAATCCAAATCCAAAAATGTATTTGTCATTTTAATGGAGCCAAGTAATAAAAATATACCAGCTCCAAAGACGAGCGTTACTATGAGAGCTAAACAAAATGAAACGAAAAACATGATAAAAACATTCTTTTTTTCGGAACTTTCGTCTTTTCTCTCAGCAATAAATATCCAAACAGAAAAAAGCAGAAAAGACAGTATAAATATTGCTCCAACTATGGAGATAGCTATGTTCATACAATTCCTCCAAGTCTTGATCGATGCATCATAAGTAATCTAGTTTATAGCATTATACATCGTAGACATACCCTTACATACCTTGCTGAAAATGAAAGATATAAGCAGCGGATCACTTTATTTTAAATTCACTTTCAGATGTATGTATCTCATCTTCTACTGTAACGTGCTCTTGGCAAATTTTTAATAATTGTTTCAACGTTTTTTCCGATGTAACGACAAAGGAAGTAAAACCAAATTTGTATTTTATTTTCACCACAAAACCTATATTAACATCTGACGAATAGCCATAAAACTTGTGATTTTTATATATTGCTACGGCTTTTATAGAATGAATATGCTTCCACGAAAGAAAACGTGTACCAATTAATATGCCATCCTGTTTCACCGCAACTAAATTTAATGGCAACATGAAATAAGCATACATTAAAAAAAATAACATAAACAAATATTGATGCCAGGAGAATACATCTGTAATATAAACAATGCTAAACATGGAAGCGATAAAAAACAAGAACGCCACATTAGCTAATAAACCTAATTTCTGTCCTTCAACAGTTGGTGGAGCAGTTATTTTTTGCGGATGCTTCCGAATCGTTCTTCGTTCTTCATTCGTTAATGGAAAAATATGCGCTTGTTTTAATTTCACAATCACTTGGATGATCCGAAAAATATAATAGACAAGCGCTAATAATACGAAAATCATGAATAATGTTTCCATGAAAACAACCCCCTTTGTAAACTTTTATAGGGTTTCATATTCTTCTACCGTCGATGGGATAAATTGGATGGAATAATGAGAAGGTAGCTCAGATTGTAGTTTACACAATAAGCGATATCCTGTTTCATTATACATCATTACTTGTTTTTTAGCATTTGAAAGTAATGTATCTTTTTCCCAATTTATCCACGTTCCATAATTGGAAGCCCATGTTTCTAATTCGTTTTGTAGCTCCTTAGAAAGAGGTAAATCCTCCATATCTAAATTACAGCGACAACCCTTACACCAAATAGGGTCTGCCATATCCGCTTCTAATAATAACTCTCTTGTCTCTCCAGCTTTACAACAACATTCCAACATGTTAACCTCCTACAAAACTTGTTCTCCTAAATTATAACGGATTAGTCACTACGAAGGAAATGAATTATTAGTAAAAATTGTGATGATAAACAGCCTAACATGCTATTTCATTATAGCGTTTCATATCAAACATGCATACGAACATATGCATCATGAAAACCGCATTCTCCCCTTCTGTAAACTTTAAGTTAACAGCTTTCAACCATAGGTTTCTTCCTTATTATCCATTCATCATTTATACTAGAAGTACGAGAGGTGAATGGACATGGAAGAACAAGCAAACACTTTTGGAGAGCAGCTAAAACAATGTAGGGTGGAACGAGATTGGTCACAAGAAAAGTTGGCTACAGAGTTACATGTTTCTCGCCAAGCCGTCTATAAATGGGAAACAAATAAAAGCTACCCCGACATCCAGAATTTAATACGTATTAGTGATCTGTTTAACATAACAATTGATGAGTTGATTCGTGGAGATAAACAAATGCAAAAAACGATTAGCATTGACGATGATGAATTATTTGATGAATTGTCTGACCCTGGTTTTTATATAGGAATGATTCTAATACTAGTAGGCGTGTTAATCTTTGATGGTCCTTTAACAGATACCTTCTTGTTTATTGGTCTTATTATGATAGTTTTTTTTACTGATACTGTACAATCGTTGAAAAATCTGTTTAAAAGCTAGATAGTAAGGATCTTTAGTTACTTTGAAAACAGAGCTTATCGTCAATTCTTCTGGTGAGAGAGTAGTTTTCTTATACGATAAACCTTAAAATTTATTTAGTGTAACAATCATGAGAGCATATGCAACGGCGCTTTTTTATATTTTTTTCGCATACAAAATTTATTTAGTGAAATACACCTACTATTATGTCTCTATCATCCTGTCGTGAATACGGTAAAGATTGAGACTGACTCCCGCGTCTAAAGACGCAAGCACTCCATCTTATGGTATAAGGGTGGATTCTAGCATGACGAAAATTTACTTTAGCAAAATCATCAGAGGCTTCATATCCCCTCTCCGTAAGCATACAGCTTTTGTAACTTCTTCCTTGCCTCTTTCCCCCAACTTTTTACTGCATCTACAGATACGCCCTCTCTTTCAGCGATGGTCTTTGTCGTCATATCTTCTATAACGAAAAGTTTCAACCATGTCCATTGATTCTTACTTAAAATCGCCTTTGCAACCTGTAGAAGTTCTTCGGCTTCCAGATTAGGGCCTTCTGCATATTTTATCGGATAGGCATTCCCGCCAGATTTGTAATAATTACCAGTCTTTTCTTTTACCCCTTGATATTGTTTATACGCAATTACTTTTTCCTTTTCCCTTGCTTCCTTTCGTACGACGTCAATTAACCGATTACGAATCGTATAATTAAAATACGTAGCAAGCGGACCTTTATCTGGCTGATATTTTTCATACGCATTCCACATCGCCACCAACCCCTCTTGGTAAAATTCATGATGCGGATCACGGATGTTTAATTTATGCAAATGGTAATATATTCTGCGCTCGTTTTGTGCTACAATTTCATCAAATGTCATTGACACAGCTTTTTTCTGCTTCTCCATGAAATCCCCCTCAAAACTGTATTTATCCCGTATATAAGGTACTGTAAGACGATCATTCAAGAATTGGAAGATGCAAGTTGGACAAGTCTAAGTCAAAGATAACAGCACCTAAATTCCCCATTCATTCACCTAACAATTTAGTAGGAGATGAGAGAATCGCCCACACGGATAAGGTTCACTTTATACTTATATTCGAACCCAGTCTGCTAAAAGTAGTATTGGTTCCAATTTTTTCAACTTGATACCATAATAGAACAAACGTTCCCATTTGTAAAGAGGGTTCTTTGTAGTAATTAGTCAGCTAATTACTACAAAGAGAAAAGGAGAAGAAAAAAGCCTCCTCCTAAATCAATAATTCTTTCAAAAAATAAAATTTCTCTTAACAAAGGCGCAAGTATCCGTTTAGCAACGTAACGAGTGGAACGAAGCAACGAAAGTTTTAGGAATCATGGTGAGACGGTGTTGCACGGAACCGATGATGACTTATCGTAGGGCGATTCGTGAAGTCTCCTAGTTGCTGGGCGCTGGAGCCGGACGTGGCTAAATAACTTAGTAAGTTTATCCGCAGCTGCAAAATTTTATAATTTCCTAGACCACGAAAAACTTGGCTTAGCGCCAAATCTTTAGTAGTTTTCTTATATTTTTTCATACTATAAACCTTTAATCTCTTATATTTTTCTATCGTACAAAAAAACTACCTCCACATTTATAGCGGAAGTAGTTTTAATAGGATAAAAATTATCACTTACCGAACTCCTCGTGTTCGTCATGTAAGACAGAGGCATCTTCCATCTTCCCTTTTGCTTCTTTTACAATTGCTTCGAACTCTTTCTTTATTGCTGCCTGATTTTCCTCTGTTTGTTTTTTATTCAGTGATTTTATTAGTTCATCAGCATAACGCTCTAGCTCCTCCGTTCGGGCTGTGATCTCTTGATCTGCTGTGTGAATTAATTTTTGTTCTGCTTCCTGCTTTTTCACTCGTAACGCTTTTCGCAAACGTTCTGTTTGTTCTTTCTCTTCTTTTAAAATAGCCTCATCCACTGTTTGTATCGCATCATCTGTTTTCTGCTGTAACCAATCCGTTACCATACCACCTATATCTTCATCAGCAAAAACAGGATAGAAACTTCCAACTGCTATTAACATACATAGCAAAGAAACAATAATTATTTTTTTAAGATTGGAGTACCTTCTTCGCCTGTAGGTTTCTTTTCTGATGCCCAAAAGCTATTTCTCCTTCCTACACAGAAGTTCCTACTATTCATTGATACCGGAAACAACATCATCAAGCGCTTCTTTTGCTTCATCCTCTAATATTTGCGCTGTTTGGGTAATGATTGTCTGCTGCTCTTCCATTAAGTCTGCAAGCAATGCCGTTACTACCTGCCTTACATCTTCTACTGCCCAATCAATTTGATTTTTTAAGTTACGTGTCGTTATTTCTTCCTGATTACGAAGCTCTGCCTCTATTTGGTCTTGAGCACTTTGAATCGCCGTTTCCAACTCTGTTACCGCTTCCTGTTTGGCAGCAGTCAAATCACTCGTTATTTGATTTCTCGCCTCTTGCCCTAATTCACCAGTATAATGCGTTAAGTCTTCGGAAGCATAATTTAACCCTTCGTCACTTAAACGTTGAATTTCTCCATAGCCATCCAAAAACACATGATAAAATTCCAAACCCATTTGATCTAAAATTTCCCTCGATTCACCATCAAGAGACTCCAGATGCTCTATTTTCGCTGCAACAATTTCTTCTAATGATTCGCTTGTTAGCCTGTCTCTCATTAAATCAATATCCAGCGACGCATCGTTTTTTAACTGTTCATATTCCGCCTCTAACTCTGGCAGTTTACTTTCCCCATATGCCGTAACGTCATCTTCTATGGTAGCAACAGAATTTCCAAACATACCTTCATACCATTCACGTAAATGATCACCTGCCCCTGAACCGGCTAAGACAACACCGGCTCCCGTCAAAATACCTACTCCTACCATTCCAGCAACCACTTTCCCTTTCATTGTTTTTAATCCCCACTTCATAAGCACTTACTCCCCTTTGTTCTATTATTTGAAAGGACTAATAAGTGAAGTCCTATTCATCTACCCAAGATGCAATTTCTGCTTTTACCCCTTCATTCAGTTGCTCGTGAATGTCTGCTTTCTTCTCATTAGAATAATGGTGAAATTTATCTGCTACGCGAAACGTTTCCTTCGCCTTTACGATGCGCTCCGAATAACTATTCTGATAGTCTTCTATTTTCACTTTTCCTTTTCTACGAGCTCGCTCTCCTGCCTGTTTTAATTTCTTTTGCTGTTCGAT
Organism: Virgibacillus chiguensis; assembly: GCF_900129865.1. Classification (GTDB taxonomy): domain Bacteria; phylum Bacillota; class Bacilli; order Bacillales; family Amphibacillaceae; genus Virgibacillus; species Virgibacillus chiguensis. The sequence goes on along the minus strand of NZ_FQXD01000005.1, from coordinate 196,981 downwards.
CCGTAGCAGTTCTTGATGCTCTAATGCATCTTTTCCTATTTGACTCAAATACGTGTTCATCCAGTTGGAAACTATTTCTATCTTGGGGATTTGCTGTAAGTTCCAGCTTTGTATATCTGCTGCAATCCTATTCACTTGCAAGCTTGTACCAATGACTACTAGTAACAAACTAATGCCCAAAATCAACCGTTTTTTCAATTTAAATCACCCTTCGTAGTACGACGTATTAACTATGACATCAACTTCATTTCTCCCTTTGGGACTATCATAGCAGAGTGATTCGATTTTAAAATCAGAATATTATATCATTTTTCATATAGGTTAATAGTTTTGCAATCATACACAAATCTACAAGAAATTTAGGATTGTAGGCAGTTTCTCATACATGAATCAGAATTTTCATCATAATTCATGATAAATTCTCTTATTATTTGTCTATTATCTATCAAACTTTTAGCCTACTTCACAATAAATATTGGCTCGTTGCATAAGAACAAGATCGGTTTAAACGCCCCTCCACCAAGCTTGCTTTTAATAATTATCTGAATTAAAATAATTAAAAGAATATTGTTAGCAAATCTAAAGGAGTGTGTCCATGAGCGTAGAAACAAATTGTGATGTCATTAAAGTGTTGCAACGCGCCAGAAGAAATACATTAGGAGATATACTCTCCCGAACAAGCGAACGAAAGCCTAACCAAATTGCAATCACTTACAAAAACACCGAAGTAACGTATAACAAATTAGATCATCTCGTAAATCAAACCGCACATGCTTTCTTAGCAGACGGAATGAAAAAAGGAGATCGGATTTCTGTTATGTCCAAAAACAGCTTAGAGTTTGTCATTGTAAACTTTGCTCTAGCTCGAATAGGGGCTGTCATGATTCCAATCAATTATATGTTGCATGTAGAAGATATCACCTATATTGTGGATCATGCTGCAGTTACAGGGCTCATCGTTGCTGAAGAGTATATACATTTACTAGATGAAGCAGAATTAAACATGGATATTCCATATCGCTACGTCATGAAGACAAATAGCAAAGCGACCAATGAGAAATGGAAGCGATTAGATGATGTGAGACAAGATCAACCTACATCTCTCGTTGATGTTGATGTGGAAGAAGATGATCTATGTCATGTTTTATATACGAGTGGGACAGAATCACGACCCAAAGGCGTTATGCTCACTCACAAAAGCATTATTAGTGAATATGTAAGTTGTATTGTAGATGGCGATATGCAGCCTGAAGATATTATCATTCATGCGCTGCCACTATATCACAGCGCTCAACTTCATGTGTTTTTAGGCCCGAGCATGTATGTTGGTGCTAGTGGAATCATTCTTGATGGAGCTAATCCAGAAACGATGTTAAAAACAGTCGAAGAGAAAAAAGTTACCCAACTTTTCTGTCCGCCAACCATATGGATTGCTTTATTGCGTCACCCCGATTTTGCAAAGAGAGATTTATCCAGTTTACAAAAATGCTATTATGGAGCAGCAATTATGCCTAGAGAAATACTTAAAGAGTTAACAGAACGCCTACCCAATGCAGGTTTTTGGAACTTTTACGGGCAAACAGAAGTTGCTCCACTTGCTACCGTTCTAAAACCACAGGATCAGCTTCGAAAACTCGGCTCTGCAGGAATCCCTTCGTTAAATGTACAAACAAAAATTGTGGATGAAAATGATGTTGAGGTAGCTCGTGGGAAAGTAGGTGAAATCGTACATCGCACTCCACATGCCATGAAAGGTTACCTTCATGATCCAGGCAAAACAGCAGAGGTGTTTCGCAATGGTTGGTTTCATAGCGGGGATTTAGGTGTAATGGATGAAGAGGGCTATATAACGGTGGTTGATCGTAAAAAGGATATGATCAATACTGGAGGAGTAAACGTATCTAGTCGTGAAGTAGAGGAAGTCATTTATCAGCTAGCAGGCGTGTCGGAGGTTGCTGTCATTAGTATACCAGACCCTTATTGGATTGAAGCTGTCACAGCTATTATTGTCCCTAAACAAGACACACCATTAATAGCGGAAGAAGTGAAAGCATTTTGTAAAGATAGACTATCCAAATTCAAAGTCCCTAAATATATTATTTTTTCAAATACGTTGCCGAAAAATCCTAGCGGTAAAGTACTCAAGCGAGCTTTACGTGAGCAATATGAGGATAAGATAGGGGGAATGTGATGGATGCTTCAACTAGTGGGGAATTTTCTTACTTTCCCCACTGGCTTACTATGCATATAGACAAGCTACATTTTTCAAGCGACCGTTTACGATGCGTATTAATTTGTTAAATCGCCACTTATTTGTTCCCCGCTTCCCAAAGCTTCATCGGATCCTCTTGCCCTTCACGTAGCGGCATTTGAGCGGTAGGTAATGAACGTTCTGCCTTCGGTTTTTGCAAGTCTTCATATATTTTTTCCGAAGTTGTTAAGCCTACTTCCGCCGCATCTTCAACCGATGCACAGTAATACACCTTGTCAATGGATGCAAAATACATTGCTGTTAAACACATAGGACAAGGCTCACCACTTGCATACATCGTGTAACCGGACAAGTCATTCGTTTGTAATTTTTGCTGCGCTTGTCGAATCGCTACGAGTTCCGCATGAGCACTAATATCATAGGTGTGGTGAAGCTCATTTACCCCCTCAGCAACCACTTCCCCATCTTTGACCAATACCGCACCAAACGGCTGTCCACCATGCTTCACATTTGACAGTGCTAACTCTACCGCGCGTTCCATAAACACATCCATTTCCTGCACCTCCATTGTCATCCTAATACATGTTTAGAGCCTACTTCTTCATAATAGTTACACAAATATGGCATCACTTTCCAAGTTCTACCTTTATACAAGTTCCATAGATAAACGTACCATATCAACACACGGAATGCCATTTTCAAAAATAGGTTCAGAATAATGACGTACAAAAAAATCTTTGTCTACGCCAGTTATTCGAAAACCACATTTTTGGTACAGAGCTAACTGATTTATACTCGAATTACCTGTACCAATTTCCAATGTTTTATATCGCTTTTCTTTCGCTTTTTGAATAGCATCCGCAACAAGTTTCTTACCATATCCTTTTCCCTGCTCAGATTTCGCTACAGATATGTTCACCAACTCAGCGGTACTCGGTCTAGTTGGAAGTAAAACATATACACCGATTCTTTTTTCTTGAACTTCTGCAATATAACAATCCCCCCTAGGAAGATATGCTTTTACCAGATCTATTTCCGGATCTGCTTCTAATAATAAATCGAACGGTGGCGCTTCATTCACTCGTAATGGTCGAACCTTCATCTTTTTATTCTCCTTTAACTTTATTTGGAATTACTCATCTTTGCACTCACTATAACACAAGCGAAAGTAGAAAAAAATTCATTTTCTGATAATTGATTTCATGATAAACTTTTAGCAAGGTTAAATAGAAAATAATACCCTTTTCAATTTTCCTTATACTTCACTTCCACATTCTATGACATACAGAGCGCCACCAACATGAGATAAACTTGATGTATTAGGAGGTCGGTTGAACGGTATGCCATTACGGTTCTTTTTAGTACTACTATCGGTTATCTTGCTTTCCATGGTTGGATGCGAGAACAATCATGCACCAAATGCAGATAACAAACAAATGAATAGTAAGGAGGAGAGCGCTTTGAATCAAGAACTAATTCAAGCTGCGGAACGAGGGGAAAAAGCAAAAGTAAAGCAATTGCTTCATGAAGGCGCAAGTATAAATGCAACCGACGATCAAGGAACAACAGCTGTACTTGCTGCCACATATAGCAATGAAGTAGAAACAGTCAGATTGCTCATTGAGAAAGGGGCAGACATAAACAAGCAGGACAATCGGTTGGATAATGTACTACTTTATGCAGGTGCAGAAGGCTTATTAGATATTGTAAAATTAGCGTTAGAAGCAAACGCCGACACATCACTTACAAACCGCTTTGGTGGAACAGCGCTGATTCCTGCAGCAGAACGGGGTCATGTGGATGTAGTAAAAGAATTGCTCACCAACTCAGATACGGATGTTAACCATATTAACAATCTACATTGGACGGCATTAATGGAAGCAGTTGTACTTAGTGACGGCGGTAAAGCCCACCAAGAAATTATTCAATTACTTATTAAATACGGTGCAGATGTAACCATTGCAGACAAAGATGGCGTAACTCCGTTAGAGCACGCGAAAAACAAGGGATTCCATAACATTGTAAAGCTATTAGAAGCAGCGGAGGCGTAAACACACATGTGTGAACTACTCACCACTTAGCTTCGCTTGAAGTGGGAGCTTCTCATTTCCACGACGAAAGCAACCTTTCGTCTCCATGAGCGTTACTTCGGGAAGTTCCTGCCCTAGATGTCCGACGAATCGGAGTTTCTTTCGTACCTTGGATATTTTACGCATGGAAGGATTCGCTTGGTTTTCGCATTATTAGTTTCTCCATGCAACCTCATATATCCAGTTTTCAAAGAACACTTCATGCTCTTATGGTAACATGCGTTCGGTCAATTAGCACGTCTAAAGACGTACTTGACCGAAAGCCAATTCATCTCCACCTTACCGCTGGGATTTCACCCTTCACACGCTTGAAGATGGAGACTTCTTGGCTAAAAACGTTAAAGTTAAGAATGAATGCCTTCCTTAAAATGACGTTTTTGCAGATCCTATCGTGAAAAAATCATACGATTTCCTAAAAATTTTTATAGAGGCTTGGCTTCATCGCCAAGCCCGTTTCTATCTTATTAGTCTGCTTCAAACCCTTCAACGACTAATTTCCCAATCATTTTTCCTGATTCTACTTTCGCATGTGCTTTTCGCAACGTCTCTGCACAAATTGGGGATAATTTTTCTTGCAACGTTGTTTTAATCACATTTTGGTCCATCATTTCACTCGCTTTATTTAATAAAACATGTTGGTTCATTATATCTGGCGTTGTGTATAACGATTTGGTGAACATAAACTCCCATACAAAAGTAGCACTTTTACTTTTAAGCACATTTAAATCAAGCGGCTGTTCATTTTCCACAATGGAACATATCTTGCCTTGAGGTTTAATCACTTCGCCCATCGCTTCCCAATGTTGATCTGTATTATTTAGACATAGGATATAATCTACTTCAAGTAACTGCTTCGTGGCTAATTGTTCTTTTAACGGTTCATAATGGTTTATGATATGATCTGCACCGAGCTGCTTTACCCAATTTTCTGTTTCTGATCTGGAAGCAGTAGCAATGACTTCTAACCCCGCCCATTTTGCAAGTTGAATTGCTATTGATCCTACGCCACCAGCTCCGCCAATGATTAAAATGCTCATAGCATTATTTTCCTGTTTATTTTCTGGATGAATAGCTAGTCGTTCGAATAATGCTTCCCAAGCAGTTATCGTCGTTAACGGCATTGCAGCAGCTTCAGCAAAAGATAATGATGTCGGCTTCTTCCCAACAATTCGCTCGTCCACAAGATGATACTCGCTATACGTACCGGGTCTATTAATTGCACCAGCATAAAACACTTCATCGCCAGGTTGGAATAGTTCACAATCTTCCCCAACTTCGACAACGACGCCACTCGCATCCCAGCCTAACACTTTCGGTGTCTCTTCTTTCTTTTCTTTGGGCGCACGCACCTTCACGTCTACTGGATTAATGGAAATAGCGTTTATTTTAACTAACAAATCTTTTCCTGTTGCTGTCGGTTTCGTTGCTTTAAAATCAAATAAACTATCTTCTCGCTCAATTGGTAAATACTCTAGCAAGCCCACTGCTTTCATATCAATCATCTCCTTAGGTTTTTATTTTAGAATAAGAAATACTTGTCGTATAACCTTAAACTTTATGGTTTACTATAGTATAAGAGTAAACGCAAAATAATGTAAGAAGGCACATAAATGTTGTATAGTAACATTAATGTAACCTATGCATGTTTTTATAAGGTACTTTCCTTCAAAGGCTGTTAGTCTTATCCAAATATATGTGCTAATTTTATACCTTATCACTAGCCGACATATATGATGCTTTAAAAGCGGATATTATAGAAAAAAGTTGTTGCTTTTTTATACTATAACCTTTTCGTGTGAAAAACATGCTTTTAGAAACTAAATAACGAGAGTATACGCACGGGGTTTTTCCCCTTGAAATTAAAATCCGAATTAGGTGGTGGGTAAAGATGAGAAACAGAAAAAGTGGATACGGGTGTCCTGAAGGCTGTCCAGTAGAAGCCACGTTAGATGTTATTGGCGGAAAATGGAAAGGTGTCATCTTATATCATTTGCTAGATGGTAAAAAGCGTTTCAACGAATTACGTCGCTTCATTCCAGGTATAACCCAACGGATGCTATCCTTGCAATTAAGTGAGTTAGAACAAGACGGTGTCATCAGTCGTACAGTGTTTCCAGAAGTGCCCCCACGCGTTGAATACGCTATGACAGAATTTGGTACAACATTAGAACCCATTATTACGCAAATGAAAAAATGGGGAGATCAATATAAAGCAAACATGTTAGAAAAGAAGCAAAAAAGGCAGTGACTATAGAGAGCAAACTGGACATAATTTAGCATTCCTATAGTATTTGAGACATTCGGCTGATTGCCACGTTTTATAGAAAAATATGTAATTTCCCTCAAGCTATAATCCTTTACATTTTATTTTACAGTGCAAAAAGAGAAAGAGAGCATACAAGGGTGCCCTCTTTCTTGTTATAGCTTTGGTATGGATTTTGACTGTTGAACCATCTCAATTTCTATTCCTCGCTCCATCCTACGAGCGCTAAGAGATGTAAAAATTGCTCCAACTCCTCCAGAAACAACGACCATTACTACAATACCTGCGATAATGACTAGCACCGGACTCGCCTCTTTCCATATTAACACCGTATGAACAAAGTTTGCTACCACGTTTACGACACCGGTATTGTCGTTTGCTATTTCCTGAATAAATGCTTTTGCTTCTATAGGAAGTAATAATAGAACGTATGGTATAAGCGCTAAAAATAGATACATATAGGAAGCGACAAATAAAATGAGCGCGGTGCCAAACTTTAAACGATTCTGTGGATTTTCTGGATTATATTTTGCTCCAATTGCACCAAACCATAAGCCGATGCCGCTAATACCAATGGATAATACAGCTTTTAAAGCAATACCTCCAACAAATGGCAACAAAGACCATCCTAGTAACACACCGAGTATAATCTCCACCACGGTCAATACAACAAATGGTATAAGCCAACTAATCCATAATTTCCCTATTGCTATTTCTCGACCTGACAAAGGAAGGATTTGCAAGATCCAAAGATTTTTCCCTTCTCTAGCTATAGAAGAACTGGCTATTTGACCATTCAACATCGCATAAAGAAGCAAGAGTAAAACTTGCGCAATTGGCCATGTTATTTCCGCAGATCCGCGAAATTCGCTTAAACTTCCACCCCCAGCTATAACAGCAAATAGATAACCAACAAAGAAGAAAAGTAGCGGCATAAACACGAGCCATTCCCTCAAATCACGCTTCATTACATACCATTCTTTTTTACCGACGGCAATGATTGGATGGCGGGGTTCAGCCGCAGATGTTTTAAACGTCTCTTTCTTCTTCCTTTTTCCTCCACCTTCACTTAATTTAATCCAACCTGTACGAAATCCTTTTTCAACAAAAACAGAAGCGATTAAAACCGAAATGATAGCCAATGCTAGAGTCAAACCTAAAGGTAATACAAAAGAAAACGACCCTATGCTTGCTTCCGATACAGCTCTGCTTGCCCATGTAAGCGGAACCCAATTCGGAAATAATGGCAGCCCAGCTAACATTAATTCCGACAGCGAACGCTCTGACAACATGTCTGGCAACATAATAAGCAAATAGACAAATAAACCAGAAAACATACTCATCACAGTCATAAACTCATTCGCTCGACTACCCGGGATAATTTGAATTAATAACAAATTGATTAAATAAGCAACGGATAACCCGATCATCATCACTGCGAGCAAGACAAGAAGCGTAACTGGATAAAATAATAGACTTACCCCAACTGTTGCTCCATAAGTAAACAACGGAACGATAACGAAGATACATAACATAAGTGGTGTACCTGCAAGGCTTTGCAAATATTTGGTCCAAAAAATATAGGTTGTTGGAATCGGCATCGTGAACAATAAATTTAAGTCTGTTGCTGCATATAATTGCTTAAATACTTGCGGTAAGCCAAACAGTATAAGAAAACCAATCATTGCTAACATGCCATATGCAAGTACTCCTTCAAAAACAGCCCCCGTTAATGAACCACTAATTTGAATAATACCCTTCGTTATCCAAGCGATGAAAAAACCAATTACTAAGAAGCTAATAACATAAACAGCGTATGTTTTAGTCGGTTGTGATTTCATCGTATTCATAAATATTTTCCATTGATTAGCTAGTAAGACGCTCATCATTGGCTGTCACCTTGATTTGTTAATCCTTGAATAACTTTCTGATGATCCTCCCCACCTGTTAACTCTAGGAAAATATCCTCTAAACTCTTATTGGCATATTCGCCTCTGCTTCTCAATTCTTCCATCGTTCCTAAAGCTATTATATTACCTTCAAATATTATACCGATACGATCACACATTTGCTCAGCGATCTCCAATATATGTGTGGATAAAAATGCCGTCATGCCTTGATCGCATCGTTGGCGTAATAGATTTTTCAACGCTCTAGCACTTTTCGGATCTAAACCAACTGTCGGCTCATCTAAAAACAACACGTCAGGGCGGTGTACGAAGGCACCACACATAGCAATCTTTTGCTTCATTCCGTGAGAGTAGCTTTCAATTAAATCATTTGCACATTCCGTTAGACCAAACATCTCTAATAGCTTCTTCGCTTCAACTTGAAAATCGCTTTTTGGCATGCGGTATACCGAGGCAATAAATTCAAGATAATCCCACCCCGTCAACTTCGGATAAATATTAGGCTGGTCAGGCACATAAGCGATATGTTTCTTTGCTTCAAGCGGATTTTTCCAAATATCAATTCCAACAATTCGCGCTATACCGCTGGAGGGCTCTAACAATCCAGTTAGCATCTTAATCGTTGTCGTTTTCCCAGCACCATTTGGACCAAGGAATCCAAATAGCTCTCCCTTTTTCACTTCTAATGAAATATCCTGAACAGCCTTATGCTTGCGGTAAGTCTTTGCTAAGTTCATTAACTTTATCGCTTCCATTATCGTCTCACCTTTCATTTATAAGTTATTTTTCTATTTAAAAGCTTGGCTTATCGCTCACTTTTAGCGGGCGATAAAGTTTAAGCTTGTTTTATAAAAACTTAGCTATCGCCAAGTCTTTATACCAAGAAACATCGTTTTTCTTTTACGACACATTTTTTCCTATATTTTAAAATACGAACTTATTTACATATTAAAAAGGTTGCTCAGCAAATATGACATAATAATTTCCTATAGTATAACAAATCCATATTCATCTGGACATTATATTTTTTAAAGATAGCATCATTTCACCTTCAAGATACATCCGACACTTTTTATTTTCCTCTATTGGAGGTAGAAAAGCTACTTACTTTGAAAGTATTTTCATGAAAACGCATAAAAAAGATACTTTATACAGAATTACTTGTAGATATATACATTACACAAAGACACACATATAATGAAAACATAGCTAATTAGCCAAGATCTATTCGCATTCTTATTGTATCTAGATACATGAAAAACAATGAAAGGGAGCATGACTAAGTGTATTCCTTTCCCAATCTTTATTTAAAGAAAACAACTACAGAAAGGTGAGCTACCATGTCTAAAAAGAAAATTGTTGGTGTTACAGCTTGTTCAGCCGGAATAGCCCATACGTATATGGCCGCCGAATCTTTAGAAAAGGCTGGCGTTGCTAAAGGTTACGACATCAAAGTGGAAACACAAGGTTCCATCGGTGTCGAAAACAAACTAACTGCTCAGGAAATTGAAGCAGCTGACGTAGTAATACTAGCTGTAGAAATTAATATCGATATGACACGTTTTGCAGGTAAGCGTGTATTAAGAGTACGAGCAGCAGAAGCAATTAAAAATCCTGAGGCTTTAATTGAAAAGGCTTTAAATGAGGCTCCTATTTACGGAGAAAAGGGAACAAAAGCGGGAGTAGCAAAGATGGGCAAAACAGAAGAAGGCGGTTTCTTCCAGCATATTATGGCAGGCATTTCCTACATGATCCCAATGGTTATTGCTTCCGGACTTATTTTAGCTATTGCCAATGTATACGCATTCCAAAAAGATGATGCAGGAAGAATTGTCAACTGGGGTTTTGATACTTCTACATTTATGGGCGATTTAATGTCCAACTTGTTCAGTGTTGGGCAAGTCGGTTTCCTATTAATGATCCCTTTGTTTGCTGGATTTGTTGCGAACTCTATTGCCGGAAAGCCAGCGATTGCAGCTGCCATGATTGGAACCTATATTGCCAATGATGCAGAAATGCTTGGCGCTGAAGCTGGTGGAGGATTTTTAGCAGCTATTCTAGTTGCCTTTGCAGCTGGTTATCTCGTCAAAGGGCTTAAAAAAATTCCGTATCCAAAAATTATTCAGCCTATCGTACCAATTATGCTACTACCATTAGTAAGTACATTACTTATTTCTATTTTTGTCCTATACGTAATTGGAAATCCAATGGCCTCGATGATGGACTTCTTATATGAAGGGTTAACGACTTTAAATGAGAATTATGCGGCAGCACCAGTAATTGTAGGTATTATTATTGGCGCAATGGTCGGCTTTGACCTTGGTGGACCAATTAATAAAACAGCCCTTGTTTTTGGTACAGCAGTCTTTACGGACACCGTTGCTAAATATGGCATTGAAGGTGCTAACTTTGTACCACAGACAGCAACTCAAGCAGCGATTTCCGTTGCTCCACTTGGAATATGGCTTGCCTCTATACTCTTTAAAAAGAAATTTTCACCAACCGAAAAAGTATCTGCACATAGTGCATTTGGTATGGGGATGGTTGGTGTAACAGAAGGTGCTATACCTTTTGCGGCACAAGACCCCATTCGAATGATCCCTGCCTTTGTTGCTGGTTCAGCAGTTGCTGGAGGACTTGCAGCAGGATTAGGCGCCAAATTTTACGGCGGTATCGGCTCTCCACTTGGTACATTTGTCGGATATATTGAACAGCCTATTCCTTTTGTTACATGGATTTTCAGTGTCATGACAGGGGTACTCGTTACAGCCGTTATTATTGGATTCACAAAGAAAAAGGTGGAATAAATCATGGTGACATCGATCTTAGATATACAACATATTACTTTTGATTCTTCCGTAACGACAAAAGATGAAGCTTTACAATTTATTGCTGATTTTGCCAAAGAAAAAGAGATTGTTAAATCGGCTAAAGCTTATTATAAAGGTCTAAAAAAACGTGAGCAAGAGGTTACGACAGGTTTTAAGAGCTCCATTGCTATTCCTCACTGTAAGCATAAAACAGTGAAGAAACCTGCACTGATGTTAGTGAAATTTGCGAATCCAATTGAGTGGGAATCGATGGATCATCAACCTGTTCATATGACGTTCGCCCTTGCGATTCCTGAAGGGGAAAATCAAGAGCATCTCACATTACTCAGTACAATTTCTCGGGCATTAATTGATGAGACATTTACAAAATCGATTATAGAAGCTGCAACAGCTGAGGAATTACATGCGACTATTCAAAATAAATTACTTGCTCAAAGTGACTAACAGATTAGGGTGTTGTTGAAATGAAAACGAAAATTCATGTGATCGCTCATACACATTGGGACTATGAGTGGTATTTTACAAGTAGCGAATCATTTATCCAGCTGTGCTACCATGTAGATGAGGTAATCAAAGCGTTAGAAGATGGTGTCCTCGACTACTATATGCTGGACGGACAGATGAGTATTGTGGAAGATTACCTGGAGGTACACCCAGATAAACAACAAACATTACAATCACTCATCGCGGCTGGAAAATTAAAAGTTGGTCCTTGGTACACACAATCCGATCAAATGATTATTCGTGGTGAATCGCTCGTCCGCAATTTGCAGCTTGGTATTGAATCTGGAGATGCATTAGGCGGAGCAGATCGATTAGGGTATATCCCAGATGCGTTCGGACAATCCATTGATATGCCAAAGATTTTCTCACAATTTGCGATTGATAAAGCTGTCTTTTGGCGTGGGTTGTCCTCTGACCAATTAAACACTAGAGAATTCTACTGGCAGTCAGAGGATGGGTCTAATCTATTAACCTACAATATAAAAGATGGTTACTTTGTCGGTGTACAACTCATTGAAGTAGACTATGCAAAGCCTTTATTAGAGCAAATAAAACAGAATACCACCTCATCTCATATTGCTCTACCGGTGGGCGGGGATCAACGATATGTCGATTTTAATTTAAAAGAACGGATTGCTCACTATAACGAACAACTTACAGATGATCACTTCATCGAAAGTAACTACGATCATCTATTTGCAGCCATGGAGAACGAAGCTAGGACTTTACCAACTGTCCAAGGGGAATTATTGAATGCGGAGGTTTCTAAAATTCATCGTTCTATTTACTCATCTCGCTATGATCACAAATATTTGAACGATAAAATAGAACGTCGATTAATTTTTCAAATCGAGCCATTAATGAGCCTAGCAGACCAGCTAGGAATTCCATATAAACAAGCGCTTATAGATAAAATTTGGAAATTAACATTACGTAATCACGCTCATGATAGTGCTGGTGGCTGTAATAGCGATAAAACAAACCAAGCCATTTTACAACGCTTTATTGAAGCTGACCAACTTTCCTATTCTGTCGTCGATTACTTAACAAGAAAAATCAGTGAATCAAGGAAAAATGTAAAAAATAATCAAGTAACTATCTTTAACACGTTACCAATAATCAGAGAGCAAGTTATTACCATTGCTTTATCATTACCAGTGACGAGCTTTTCTATATATCATGGAGAGCAAAAATTGGATTATGACATCCGAAATATAACGAAGCATTCCAATGCACCGATTCGTAAAACAATCGATCCTGCTCCTGCATCGTATTATTACGAAATCGAAATTGCCTTGCCTGTAAAATTACAACCGCTTGGCTATGAAGTACTTGATATTGTATTGGAAGAAGATCGTCTGGAAACAGTTCCTGCTTCCGAGAAGCAAGAGGTCACTCCAAATACGATTGAAAATGAATATTATCAAGTTCAAGTTAAGAATGGCAGTGTTCACGTTCTCGACAAAGAAAGTAACACCTTATATCCTGATTTCTTACTTGTTGAAGATGCTGGTGATGACGGGGATAACTACGACTACTCGCAACCAGAAAATGACTGGAAATTACAATTTAAATTTGACACAGCTAGTGTTTCTAGCAATCCAGGAACTTGGAAAAGCACACTGAAACTGAACGGAAATTTTGTTGTTCCTAAAAACCAGCACGAACGCGAACAAGGAACTGCTACAGCATTGATTCCTTACACCTGCACTATTGGGTTAGAAGCGCATAAGCAAGCTGTAGATATTCATTTGAAAATAAATAATCAAGCAATGGATCATCGCATGCGCTTACTAATAAATGGTGGAGTAAATACAGAGGAAAGTATTGCTGATACACCTTTTGGGACTATATCTCGTCCTGTAACTGACCCTAACTTCAAACATTGGCAGGAAAAGGGCTGGAAAGAAGAGCCAACAGGTATTTATCCGATGCTTAGCTTTGTTCAATTGCATGACCAACAGAAAAGCGTGACCGCCTTTACAAAAGGGATCAAAGAATACGAAATTATCGGTTCTAAAGAAAAAGATATAGCACTCACGCTATTTCGTGCAGTAGGCTATCTTGGTAAACCTGATTTGAAACGGCGACCAGGTGTGGCTTCTGGTAATCAGTTCAAATATATCGAAACACCTGATAGCCAATTGCTTAAATCATTAACATTTAAGGTCTCTATTCGCATTGGACGTACGTGTCATGAAGCTTGTGCATTTGCAGATTACCAAAAATATGCCATATCGATTCCTTACTATCAACAGCAAAGCTTAAACCAATTTACGAATACGCTAAAATACTTTGTGATGCAACCACTCCCTTTTCAAGTACCAGAAACCTATTCGTTGGTGGATGCGACAAATGTGAAACAAGTTGTATTTAGTTCATGTAAGAAAGCACGTCAAAGTAAAGGAATGATCTTACGCTTTTTCAACCCGACAAACCAAGCTTTGGAAGATGGTGGCGAGCTAACCTGCAAAGAAAACGTCCGCTTTTGGCAGTTTACAACGATGGAAGAGAAACTGGATAAATCTAACCAAAAAAGTAGCCAAACCATTCATTTAGGAAGCTTTAAGCCAAAAGAAGTTAAAACAATATATATCGAATTTAAATAATCATATAGAACTATCTAGCTTGTGCGGACCTTCTTATCATCTATTTAGAGAGGGATATTTTCTTCCCTCTCTAAATGTAAAAACGAATGAACAAAGGCTCGGGGCGCCCGTTTAGCAACGTAGCGAGTGGAGCGAATCAACTGAAGTTTTAGGAATTACGCTCCTGCAACAGGAGTATGCCGGCGCCCTACGGCAAGCCCGTCTTTAGTCGGCCTTCCTATTTAGAACGAACCGATGATGACTTATCGTAAGGCAATTCGTGAAGTCGCCTAGTTGCTGGTCGATGGAGCCGGACGTGGCTCATTCGGTTATTTGGTTAACCCATAGCATCCAATTTTTATACTTTCTTATCCCTTAAAAAAAGCGTGAGACGAATTACTGTATAGACGCTAGGTCGTAAGAATATATTATAATGGAATCAATCAATACATGATAATAAGGTCTAAATAAAGTGGGTGATACGGTTGATTAACAGTGATCTATTTTTATTAATTGAAAGTTCTAGATTAAAATTTACAGTAGTAGATGAGCAAATTGCTGCTTATTTCTTAGAAGGAAATCCTCCTCTCAAGCAGTCGGCAATTGCAAAAAAAATAAATGTATCTACTGCTTCTATTACAAGGTTTTGTCAGAAAATAGGCTTTGAAAACTATAAGGAATTTATCTATGCCTATCGAAATGCGTTAGAAGAACACACCATTGATAAAAACAATGTGACACATAATCTTAAATTTCGTTATAAAGAATTGATTAATACGATTGATAACAATATAGATATACAAGATATTCAAACGGTATGCGAATATATTTACAATCATAAGATCATTCATGTGTACGGCTTAGGATTAAGCGCAATTGCTGGAGCTGATTTCAAATTTCGTTTTACTAGGATTGGTAAATTTATTGAAGTAGTGCAAGATCATAATTCCATCGAGATGGTCTCTTCCCTTTTAAATGAAAATAATTTAGTTATTTATTTGTCGTTACGAGCAGAAAACCAATATGTTCTTGACTCCCTACAACAGCTTAAACAACAAGGGACATCGATTGTTATGATCACTTCAAATCATTCAGAAGAAATAAAAGAACTGGCAAATGTTACTTTACTAACTTCAAGTTTACAAAACACAAATGAAGTTGGACAAATCTCGGTACAGATCCCGCTGCTCATTATTATTGATATGATTTATTCGCAGTACATTAGCATGTACAGAGAAAATATAAGCAAGTGGATTCATACGGAACACGCTTATAGACAGGGTCACAACATGAAGAATAAGCGATTCTAAACATAAATTGCTCAGGGCTTAAAGTTCGCCACTAAATAAGCCTACTACTGTGTTTCAACAAAGGTTTTTGAAAAGAAACTTTTGCGGTTAGAAAAACTTGACTTGTCGCCAAGTCTTATGGCGAAAGGCGTAGTTTTTCTTATACTAAAAACCAAAAAATCTGATGCTTTCCTATAGTGCTATAACAGCTAAGCATTTTCTACTTTACGATCGTGTAAATAAACACAAGATCTAATGAGCTACAAGGTAAAAGAAAAGAGGCTATACTAATGAAACAATACCTTGCATTTGACTTTGGCGGAACGTATGTCAAATACGCGGTAATCGATGAAGAAGCAAACATTTCTTTAGAAGACAAAACCCCAACTCCCGATCATTTACAAGATTTACTGGATTTTATCCAACAAACGGTGCAGCAAGTAAAACAAAAGGCAAACATTCACGGGCTGGCTGTTAGTTGTCCAGGAACGATTACAGCTGATGGTGAAGTACAAGGAACAAGTGCCATCCCTTATTTACACGACATCGCTTTAAAAAAAGTACTGCATGAAGCGACAGGTATGCCAGTCGCAGTGGAAAATGACGCAAACTGTGCAGCTCTTGCGGAGTTATGGAAAGGCGGCGCTGTTGGACTCCAAGATGTATTGGTCATTGTCATTGGCACAGGTATTGGTGGTGCTATCATTTCTAATGGTGCATTATACCGTGGGGCACATCTTTATGGCGGAGAGTTCGGCTACGCTATTTTGTTTGCCGACCCAAAAAGCAAACGAATCGATTATTGGAGTCAGATGGGCTCTACTTCTGCCATCGTAAGAAAAGTCGCCGAACAAAAAGGGATGTCAACAAAGTCGCTCTCTGGAGAAAACATTTTTGCCATGGCTAAAAATGGAGATGAGATTTGTCAGCAAGCTATCGAGGAATTTTATTTTGTTTTAGCAACAGGCATATACAACTTACAGCATATATATGATCCTGAACTTATTTTGATCGGTGGGGGCATTAGTGCAAGACAAGATTTTATGTCTTCCCTTTCTACTAGCATACAGGATGTTCAACAGTCAATGGGAATAGGAAACCCGCACGGAAAAGTAACTACTTGTACTTTTTTACAACAGGCAAATCTTATCGGGGCAACCTATCATTTCCTTCAATCTAAATCATAAGAAAAGGTGGTAACTATGTCACAATACACATTTCCTAACGACTTTTGGTGGGGAAGCGCTGCTTCAGCTACGCAAACAGAAGGTGCTGCAGCAATGGACGGTAAAGGAAAAAACATTTGGGATTATTGGTATGAACAAGAACCGAATCGTTTTTTCCAACAAGTCGGCCCCAGTGAAGCGTCCCGTTTTTATGAAGCCTATCAAGCAGATATTGCCTTAATGAAAAAGTTAGGTCATAATTCCTTTCGTATGTCTATCTCCTGGTCACGTCTTATGCCAAATGGTACAGGAGAGGTGAATCCAGCAGCGGTGAATTTTTACCATCACGTACTGGATGAGCTAATCAATGCAGGAATTGAGCCTTTTGTAAACCTCTATCATTTTGATATGCCGCTAGCTATGCAACAGATAGGTGGCTGGGAAAACCGCGATGTTGTCGAAGCCTTTCAAGCATATACTCGTACTTGTTTCCAATTATTTGGTTCTAAAGTGAGCAAATGGTTTACACAGAATGAACCCATTGTTCCCGTAGAGGCTGGCTATTTATATGATATGCACTATCCAAATGTCGTTGATTTCAAACGAGCTGTTCAAGTAGGGTATCATTCTGCTTTAGCTAGTGCGAAAGCAATCCAAGCCTATAAAGAAGAAGGGCAACAAGGAAAGATAGGTATCATTTTAAATGTAACCCCATCTTATCCAAGAAGCAGCCATCCAGCTGACGTAAAAGCTGCGAAAATTGCAGATTTATTTTTTAACCGCTCTTTTTTAGATGTCTCTGTAAAAGGCGATTTTCCAGAAGAACTTATCCAATTACTAGAAAAACATGATCTGTTACCAGTCACTCAAACGGAGGATCGCGTCATTTTCTCAACATATACGATTGACCTTTTAGGGGTAAACTATTACCAGCCCCGTCGAGTAAAAGCAAAAGAATATGCCACTCATCCAGATGCACCATTAATGCCTGAGCATTTTTTTGACGCTTATGACATGCCAGGCAGAAAAATGAACCCCTATCGTGGTTGGGAAATATATGAAAAAGGCATTTATGATATTCTAATTAATTTAAAAGATAACTATAATAATGTAGAATGTTTCATTTCTGAAAATGGTATGGGTGTAGAAAATGAACAGCGATTTAAAGATGACTCCGGAATCATTCAAGATGATTATCGAATTGATTTTTACAAAGACCATTTAAAATGGGTTCACAAGGCTTTAGAAGAAGGAGCTAACGTAAAAGGGTATCACGTATGGACATTTATGGATAATTGGTCTTGGATGAATGCCTATAAAAATCGCTACGGCTTAGTTTCCGTTGATTTAAATAATAACGCGAAACGTTCTATTAAGAAGAGTGGTTATTGGTTTAAAGATGTCGCTACGAACAATGGCTTTTTTACAGAAGCATAAGATGTTAAGGTATTAAGCCGTGGGCATTGTCTCATGGCTTATTTGTTTCATCCTATTTTTCTAAGCTTGGTATTCCTCTATGAATGGTTTTAAAAAATATTCGTTAATATCTCTATATGTTGCTAACTTGTTTCTATTGCTAATTTCCCCCGTGCAAAACTTCATTGTTTTCTACATAAAGATCGTTGCCTAAAGCCAACTTCCCCCTTTCAGATAAAAATGATTCTTGTTTGTGATATAAGTAACAACATTTTTGTGAAATCACGAGCATTAAAGCGTATAAACATGTTTTTACCTTCATATGTTCACACATAAAATGATTTTACGGATATTTGTCGTTTTATGACCTTTTTTGTTGAATATTACTGCCATTATGCTATATTGAAGGAGAAGTGGAAATATATAGCAGATTACAGGACTTTTCTGCTAATTACAAAAATAGTTTTAATAAGGAGATGAAAAACATGACAGCGCAAAGTCAATTTTCAATGCCTTCCATTAACTTATTTGGTTCAGGAAGCATTCAAGAAACGGGTTCCCGTTTAAAAGATGTAAATGCAAAGAAAGCGCTATTAGTAACAGATGAGGGATTATTTAAATTAGGTATCGCAGACAAAATTGCGAACATTATTAAAGAAGCTGGGCTAGAAGTAGAAGTTTATCCAAAAGCTGAGCCAAACCCTACAGACAAAAACGTAGCAGATGGTGTAGAAGCCTATAAAGCTGCTAATTGTGACTCTCTTGTATCATTAGGAGGAGGATCTTCACATGACGCCGCTAAAGGTATTGGACTTGTTGTATCTAACGGTGGAACGATCCACGACTATGAGGGTGTAGATAAATCAGAGAACCCATTAGTTCCATTAATCGCCATTAACACAACAGCTGGAACAGCAAGTGAAATGACGAAGTTTACGATCATAACTGATGTAAAGCGGCACGTAAAAATGGCTATTATTGATAAGCATGTAACGCCTTTAGTATCCATTAACGATCCAGATTTAATGGTTGGTCTACCACCAGCACTAACTGCTGCTACAGGATTAGACGCTTTAACTCATGCTGTAGAAGCTTACGTTTCAACAGCGGCAACTCCAATGACAGATGCAGCTGCTGAAAAAGTATTTGAACTTATTCCTGAATATTTACCACGAGCATTTGCCAATGGACAAGATATCGAAGCGCGTGAAAAAATGGTTTACGCACAATTCTTAGCCGGCATGGCATTTAACAACGCTTCGTTAGGGTATGTGCATGCAATTGCTCACCAAATGGGCGGGTTCTATAACTTGCCACACGGTGTATGTAACGCCATCCTTTTACCACATGTGTGCCATTACAACCTTGTAGGCCGCGAAGATCGTTTTGCTAAAATGGCAGCTTATTTAGGTGAAAAAGTAGACGGATTGAGCAAACGTGAAGCAGCTGAAAAAGCAATTGCTGCCATTGAGCGTTTATCAAGAGACTTAAACATTCCATCTGGCTTTAAAGAACTCGGTGCAAAAGAAGAAGACATCCCTACCCTAGCAGAAAACGCTATGAAGGATGCTACGGCTGCAACCAATCCTAGAAAGCCAAAATTAGAAGAAGTTCAAGCAATCATTCGTAAAGCGATGTAAGTAGCATTTAAAAAAAATTTCTAAAAGTAACGTTTTAATAGCTATTATTTTTTAAAAATATGAAAACAAATACAAACTAACTCCCACTACCTGCTTCTCAGCAGGTAGTTTTTCTACGTCACATTCCCAGTAATTCAATCACACGCTTTGTTAAGTTTGGCACGATTTCAAAAGAATATGTCATCTCTACTCGTTCCAAACGCTTATGCGCATCCATACCGTACGGGCCGATGTTGATGACAGGTATATTTAAATCCCGTATATCCTCATAAGGAACAACATGTTTGCTCCCCCAACTTGGGCTGTTCTGGGTAACAGCTTGAATATCTGCTTGTGAATCTCTAATCGCCACAAAGCTCATATCTGAAATATGTGGAAAGAAATTTCTTGTTACTAAAGGATGCGAATAGTTTGGTTGTATTTCGGTGACCGCCTTCTCCAAAGCTTTGATGAGTGTCGCTTCTTTTTCATTGTCCTCCGATAAGTCCACTCTTGGTGAGTAAAGAGAAGCATAAAATAAAATAATTGCTGGTGTTTTATCTGTCATCCATTTCCAAGCCTCCTCCACAACATAAACAGAAAATAATCGGGTATCTAAATTTTCTTGTTGCAAAAGAAAATCTTTAAACGCTTGCATATGCTGTATAAAAGGTTCACCATGCTCCTCTATTAGCCTATTTTCCATTTCCTCATATGTTAGCACTCTTGGCTTCCATCCAAGCGGTGCAGGCGATTTCCCTCGAAGTTGACCAAATTGCTGATAGCGCTGTTGTAATTTTTCAATCGCCCGCTCAAAAGCAATGTAAGCCTCCCCTTTTAATGTTTCCAAAACCTCTGCCGGCGACCAGGAATGGGTAAAAAAATTATAGTATACATAAGCAGCCAGAGCAGTTTGCGTGGTATAAGCTGGCTTTAAATCGGTTTGCTTTAAAGAAACAGGTGGATGCGTCATTTCTCCATGTGCTTCATCACAAAGATGTGGGTTATAATTGATGTGATTTGTTAACTCGGCAACTATAAAATTCGGATCAAGCCCTTCGAAGCACGAGCCAACATGCGTTTCTGCTCCTAGAACAAGAAATGTCGGAAGCAATTTCCCCACGGTACCTTTATATATGTAGCGATTCTCATCTCCAGCAAATGCTGGTGCAACAAAGTCAGAATTAATAGCTGCTACATATTCAAAGCCTTGTTCCCTTTTCCATGATTTTAATAGCGGTATCGCGGATAAAATACCATGTGAACTATCTTCTTCATCGCAAGCTGCTAAAAATAACAAATTCCCTTCCAGCTCCTCGGGGTGGTTGGCATAATATTTCAACAAATATAAATGACTAGCAAGGCCGCTTTTCATATCTAAAGCTCCCCGACCAAACAACCAATCCCCTGATTCTAAGTCTGCTTTTACCGTAGATGGCAATTGCTCCTCTTTTAGGTGTTCCATCAACTCCTCTGGAGAACAAGCTACATGCTGTAAATGTTGAAAATCAAATGTATCAACCGTATCCAAATGTCCCATAAGAATGACCGTTCGATTACTGTTTCCTTTTGTCCCTTTTACAAACGCAAGCACATTATATCTTTCCATAGAATCATTTGCTGTCGGTTGTAAAAATACTTGATCAGCATGCCCTCTGAAATAGGGGTAATTGGAAATAATGGAATACAATGAAGATGCTATCGTTTTTTCCCCATCTGTATTTACCACGCTTTCCATGTGTACTAATTGTTTGGTTATATGCACTATTTCCTCTCTAGAATGTAACATCATATCAACCTCCTTAACACTATTGTACAAAAAGTAATACTATTATGATAACAAATTTTTAACATCTTTTTGGCAGCAATTTTAAGATCGCTACCACCAGTTAATTTGAGCCTCTCTTCTAAAAAGATGATGAGTCATTCTTAATACTAAATAGTTGATGCTACTGCACCATATTAATGTTTTGGGAACATCAACCCCCTTTATGTGGTGCTAAACCAATTTGAATATCGAGCTAATTTTTGTTATTATTAAAAAATTAACAACTTTAAATTTTCTCTCTACTTAAGCAAAAAATGAAAAGGAGCAAACGTATGCAAGTTATTCTGCAATCTATTTCAGAGTTTCTATGGGGACTGCCTCTTCTTATTGCTATTCTCTTTACCGGCGTGTATTTTTCCGTACGGAGTAAATTTTTTCAATTTCTTTATTTGCCACATATTCTGAATAAAACATTGCTAAGTATCTTTAAAAAGAAGGCCCCTAATGATGATCCGTCCTCCAAAGGGATTATTTCCTCCTTTGAAGCTGTTAGTACAGCTATTGGCGGTTCTGTTGGTGTTGCCAACATTGGCGGAGCCTCCACTGCAATTGCCGTCGGCGGGCCAGGTGCTGTATTTTGGCTTTGGATTTGCGCTCTCTTTGGTATGATTATAAAAACCGTGGAAGTAACCTTGTCTGTTCATTATCGCAGCACAGATGAAAATGGCGAACCATATGGCGGTCCAACCTATTATATGGAAAAAGGACTTGGAGAAGAGAATAAATTTCGCTACTGGATGATTCCTGCTATTCTATTTGGTTGCGGTATTTTTGGCACCTTCTTTTTTACATTGCAAAACTACACGATCTCCGAAGCAGTTAGCTCTACATTTAATATTGGCATGATCCCTGTCTCTTTAACACTTATGCTAGTTACATATTACGTCATCTATGGTGGTTTAAAGCATATTGGGAAGTTTGCAGCGAGACTCGTGCCCATTATGGTACTATTTTACATTCTGTCTGGTTTGTATATTATTTTGACCCACATCACCCAAATTGGCGACGTGTTTTCCATTATCTTTCAAGGCGCGTTTGGCGGGACAGCTGCTGTAGGCGGGTTTACTGGCGCAGCAGTAACACAAGCAATTAGTATGGGGATGGCAAGATCCGTCTATAGTAATGAAGCTGGTTGGGGGACCTCCCCGATGGTTCATTCAACTGCTAAAGTAAATCACCCCGTTAAACAAGGGCTTTGGGGCGCGTTTGAAGTATTTGTTGATACGATTGTGGTTTGTTCCCTCACTGCTTTTGTCATTATTATTACAGGTAAATGGTCTTCCGGCATGTCAGGTGCCGCATTAACATTATCGGCTTTTGAAATGGGCATAGGCGACACTGGAAGAGTTGTCATCACGATTTCGATTTTCTTATTTGGATTAACAACATTAACAGGTTGGTTTGTCTATTATGAAGTGCTACTGCGTCACCTATTACGAAATCAAAAGCGCGCTTTTAAAAAAGGCGTTTTGACGTTTTACAATTGGTTTTACCCTATACCAGGAACGGTTTTAGTCATCTATGCCGTAAGCTATGGTTTAACAGGTCAAACGGTCTGGTATTTTGCCGATATCGCTTCTGCTATTCCTACGTTTATTAATGTTATGGTGATTTTACTCTTAAGCAAAAAATTTTTCACCTTACTTCACGACTATAAAGCAAGATATTTAGGAATTGGGAAAATCGATCCAACCGTACATCTGTTTTATGAAGACGAGCATCCTCCATCATCTACTTTAAAAAACGTTCCTTAGGTAAACAATGCTCGGACTGCCAGCTTAACAACACAGCGAGTAGAAAGCATCAACGAAAGATTTAGGAATCATGCCACTAAAATCAGGAGGGATGCCAACGTCGTGCGGCAAGAATAACCAAAAAACAGTAGCAATTATAAAACGCTACTGTTTTTATATGGCTTTCAAGTGTAACGACTTGCGGATAGTTGTGAACTTCAGCGACTTTATTGTGAACTTCGAGTAACTATCTTGTGAACTTCAGCGACTTTCCATAAAACTCAAGCGAAATGATGATGAACTTCAGCGACTTTACAAATTTCCTCATTATCATTGAATATCATTTTCAATTACTTTGTTCAAATAACTATTTTTTATATGTGTGTAACCATAGCTTACCTAACAAACACTGTCATTTTCAGTAAAAAGGTAAATGCTTGACAAAAAACAACTACTAATTAATAATAGATGTGTGATTAGAATTATTATAGCTAAAGCTTTTGCTTTTTAGCTCATACATCAAAATACTTCTAGGAGGAAGATAATTATGTCTTTAATAGGAACCGAAGTACAACCATTCTCTGCAAAAGCCTTTAAGCAAGGTGAATTTATCGATGTTACAGAGGAAAATTTTAAAGGGCAATGGACAGTGCTTTGCTTTTACCCAGCAGACTTCTCATTCGTATGCCCAACAGAATTAGAAGATTTACAAAACGAATATGAAAATTTGAAAAAACTAGGTGCTGAAGTGTATTCTTGTTCTACAGACACACACTTCGTACACAAAGGTTGGCACGATGCGTCTGATAAAATTAATAAAATTGAATACGGAATGATTGGCGATCCTGCACAAACACTTACGCGTATGTTTGATGTGTTAAATGAAGAATCTGGTCTTGCTGATCGTGGAACGTTCATTATTGATCCAGATGGCGTTGTCCAAACTGTAGAAATCAATGCGGATGGTATCGGCCGTGATGCTAGCTCATTAGCTGATAAAATCAAAGCTGCACAATATGTACGTAACAACCCAGGTGAAGTATGTCCTGCAAAATGGAAAGAAGGCGAAGAAACACTTAAACCAAGCCTTGACCTAGTAGGTAAAATCTAAGGAGTGCTATAAATGGTACTAGACCCAGAGATCAAGTCACAATTACAACAATATCTTGAACTATTAGAAAACGATCTAGTGCTTAAAGTAAGCACTGGAGACGATAAAATATCAAAGGACATGCTAGCTCTTACAGATGAGCTAGCTAATATGTCCAATAAAATAACAGTTGAACATACAAAGCTAGCGAAAACACCAAGCTTTAGTATTAATCGTGTCGGGGAGGACTCAGGCATTGCGTTTGCTGGTCTTCCACTTGGGCATGAATTTAATTCACTCGTCTTAGCTCTCTTACAGGTGAGTGGCAGACCGCCAAAATTAGATCAAAAAATGATTGACCAAATTAAAAGCATTACAGAAGAATATCACTTTGAAACATATGTTAGTCTAAGCTGTAACAACTGTCCTGACGTGGTTCAAGCGTTAAATATGATGAGCGTACTCAATCCAAATATTTCGCATACGATGATTGACGGTGCAGCGTTTAAAGACGAAGTAGAAAGCAAGAACATTATGGCAGTCCCGGCTGTCTATTTAAATGGAGAATTCTTTAATGGTGGGCGAATCACCCTTGAAGAGTTACTAGAAAAAATCGGACATGGTGTAGATGCTTCTGAGCTTTCTGAAAAAGAGCCCTTTGACGTTCTTGTCGTGGGCGGTGGCCCAGCAGGTGCTAGCTCAGCTATATATGCTGCTCGTAAAGGAATCCGTACTGGTATCGTTGCTGAACGCTTTGGCGGTCAAGTTCAAGATACACTTAGTATCGAAAACTTTATTAGCGTCAAGCGTACGGAAGGACCAAAGCTAGTTGCTAACCTAGAAGAACATGTCAATGATTACAACATTGATGTCATGAACTCTCAACGCGCCAGAAACCTCGAAAAGAAAGATATGTTTGAGCTCGAACTTGAAAATGGCGCTGTACTAAAAAGTAAAAGTGTCATTATTTCTACAGGCGCTCGTTGGCGAAACATTGGCGTTCCTGGCGAACAAGAATTTAAAAACAACGGTGTAGCATATTGCCCACACTGTGACGGTCCATTGTTCGAAGGAAAAGACGTCGCTGTTATCGGCGGAGGTAATTCTGGAATTGAAGCAGCTATCGACCTCGCTGGAATTGTGAAGCATGTCACGGTACTTGAATTCGCGCCAGAACTAAAAGCTGACGAAGTGCTACAAAAACGCTTGTACAGCTTACCAAACGTAACAGTCATTAAAAATGCACAAACAAAAGAAATTACTGGTACAGACAGTGTAAATGGCATTACCTATGTCGATCGCGAAACAAAAGAAGAAAAACACATTGAACTTCAAGGCGTATTCGTACAAATTGGACTCGTTCCAAATACAGAATGGCTTGATGGCACTGTGGAACGCAACCGCATGGGCGAAATCCTTGTAGACAAACAAGGACAAACAAACGTCCCTGGCTTGTTTGCCGCAGGAGATTGTACCGATAGCGCTTATAACCAAATTATCATTTCTATGGGATCAGGCGCAACTGCTGCTCTAGGCGCATTTGACTACTTGATTCGTAATTAAATAATACCTTTGTGTACAAAGTCGCTATACTACCTATCAGGGGTAGTATAGTGGCTTTTTTATACAGCAAGAGATTCCGACGCGCAAGATTAGCTTGCTTCACGGGTTCTCCTCCGTTGCGTGGATGCAAGACTTGTGATTGGTGACTTATCGTAAGACGATTTCGTGAAGTCGCCTAGTCCCTGGACGCTGGAGCCGGACGTGGCTATTCCGTTAAATCGGTATCCCAAAGCAACAATATCATACTTTCTTATCCTTTTAGAAAAATTTAGCTATCGCCAGTCCTTTTGGCGATAAACCGTCGTTGTTTCGCTTATACCTTCAGGCTTAAAAAATTTTCACTTTCCTGTAGTGTCAAATATGTACATTCGCCCATCCTTCTGCATAGGATATGGTAATTATGATTAGAAAGGATGGAACAATATGTATTATTATCCGTATGTATACCCTTATCCTTACTATATGAACAATCCAAATTACTATAGTAGATATGCACCTATGCATGCAAATATGGATGGTGCACCTCTAGCTTATCAAAATTTTGCTTATGCCTATCCGGCTTATCCAAATCCCTTTTACCAAGTAGACGATCGTTCACACTTGAAAGACTACGGCGGAAAACCATATGTGGTAAATATTGAGGAAGCTACAGAGGAAAATGAAACATTTCGCACAGCCATTTGGACGGGAGATCATTTACAAGTAACCGTCATGAGTATTCCCGTAGGTGGAGATGTTGGATTAGAGGTTCACCCAAACGTAGACCAGTTTTTACGCATTGAAGAAGGGGAAGGAATAACACAAATGGGCAATACAAAAGATAATCTCACTTTTCAGCGTAACGTCTATGATGACTATGCCATTATGGTTCCTGCTGGCACATGGCATAACATAACAAATACAGGCGATAAACCATTGAAGCTTTATTCTATTTACGGACCGCCAAACCACCCATTTGGAACGGTACATCGAACACAGGAAGAGGCCATGGAGATGGAAGAGCATTATCATTAATATCGTATGAGCTTAATACTATTCCATGGAATTTAACTTTACGGACAGAATATACACAAATGCAGTAGGAGCGCTTTATACCACTGGAACATGTTGTTAGAAGATATTTTTTATTCTTTCAAGGTCTAAGTCGCATATTATTATAAAACTTAGACCTTTTTATACTATTTTTCTTATTGAAGGTTCCCTATGTTTAAATGTTGAATAATGCTTTCCGCTTCCCACAAATCTTTTATTTAAAAAGACCGCAACATCTGTTCATGACCACGTATCTTTAGTAGCTTAGATCTCCACCACTTTTCTATATAAGTTAAAGCCCACTCCTAGAAAACAGCTTCCTTTACCCGTTTATGATCGCTTCAGCAGAAAGAAAAACTCATCTTTTACTTGGAAAAAGCGTGTACGACCATGAATATATGAGATCGACTACAAATACAATCCCCCATAGCATTCCAATAGAAAAAAGTGTCTTATTCGGGTATGGTGACTGTGTAAAATCTCCTTGCTCTACCCATGATAAATCAGTCAGATATGCTTTCATTTCCTCCCAACTATCTGTTCCTAATGACCAGAAAATGGTTTGCCCTAGGATAAACAATACAATATGAATCATAGAAGAGATACGATACTTCTTGGCAATGTATTTAGGATTTTTATTTCTGTCCATAATGGTATAATCTTTATCCGTTAGCAATTCTACGCCACGCCAATTTCCAATCTTATTCCGCATCCAACGGTCTAACCTTATGAAATCAAAGATACCAAATGTACAAGCATAGATGACAAAAATCGTAATTACGATAAGAAAATTTGAAATCTCTCCCGTATGCTGATATACATACATGCCCAATAAGGCTTCTGCAACTAATAGTATGAAAAACAAGCAGATGAATAACACGCTCGTTTTCGTCTTATTGAAAAAGTATCGGAACAGGCCGAATAGTAGTAATGAAAGGAGGGATAACACTTCAGCGACGATAAATATTTCCCAGCTATACTTTACGAAAAAACTCAGATGATCAACCCCTTATGAAAAGATGTAATCAAGCTTCCTTTCTATTGTTTTGAAAAATAACAAACGCTTTTTCTACAAACTCTAATAGTTCTTGATCCACTGGATAAAAACCAGCTTCCTGTGATTTTTCAGGTGATTTTCTTATTTCCCATAACTTATCTATAAATTCTGGACAATCACCGTAAACCTCCACCGTTTTTTCATCCATCCGTCTAATAATTCGTTGCACTTCTGGTGCAGAGACTCCTTTTAGCATATGCTGTTTTAATTGGGCCATTAGCGCGATCCATTCCATTGTATCTGGATCACCGTGATTAATATTTGGAAGCATATCCAACAGCTTTCTTTCTTCTTGATCAAACATTTGTTTTAAATACGCTTCCCTTTTATGAAAATCTTTCTGGTAAATTTGAATGAGTTTTTGTAATTGAAGCAAGTCAATTTGCTCTTCCAGTACCATTTCATGTAACAACCCACGTAGGATGCTTTCCATTTCCCCTAGCTTTTCTTTTTCTTTTAAAATGTAATTCAATTGATTTTGCAAACCACTAAACCAATCATGGTTTTCATTCTCCAGCATATCCTTAATAGCTTGCAGACTAAATCCTAACGTTTTCAAAAACTGAATTTCTTGTAATTTTATTAGCTCTTTCTCTCCATACAGTCTATGCCCGCCTTCCGTCTTGTCGGCTGGTGAAAGTAAATTGATTTGGTCATAGTATCGCATCGTTCGTACCGTTATTCCCGTCTGTTTGGTTATTTCTTTTATAGAAATCACTGCAAACTCTCCCCCCCACTTTTCCTACGTTATAGTAAGTATACAAAATGACGTAACGTCACTTTCAAGCATTTCACCATTTATAGGGAAATTTATTATTTCATTTTAGAAAAACTTGGCTTGTCGCCAAGTCTTATGGCGAATGGCTTTGTTTTTCTTATACTATAAATCTATAGACTTTATACTTTCCTATAGTGTAAAAAAAGGATACCTCATGGCACCCTTTTTTTCCTTCCACTTATAGATGAAACTGACGCTGAAACGTTTCACATCCATATCCCATTTATGTTACACATTCTGAAAAATAGTCAACGAAGAAAAAATTCCTTTAAAGTTGTTAACTTCTTCACGCTTTAAACCGCTTCCTTCGAACAAAGAAATGCAAGCAATTATTTTTTCCATTCCAGCAAATATTCCTTTTCCCCTGTAGGTTCATCTACCAATTCTTCACAAATTGCAAAAGCCTGTTTGAGGTAAAAACCGACCGCCTGCTTGTTTTTCTGATAGACTTTTAATTGTATGTGATTGCGGTTTGCTTTAACAAATTGCAATAGTTCTTTACCGTAGCCTTTTCCTTGACAAGCAACTTTCACAAATACAGCTGCTAAATAATTGTCAACCATTGCAATAAAACCTACTATCTCGCTATCCGCCAAAATAACATGCGTTTCCGCCATTGGCAAATACGTTTCCTTCATCGCTTTTCGTTGTGACTCCCAGTACGCTTGCTCGATAAAGTTGTGCGCATACAGGGAGCCTTGATACCAAATATCCACTAATTGATCCAATTCATCTGGATGATACTTCCTTATGTTCATGTTTTCTCACCTTTTCATCTTCCTTGAGCAACTGCTCGTCTATATTATATGGGAAATCTTTTATTCTAGCAATCATCCCTTCCATATCATCAGCTCTTAACACAACAGATGTGATAGATCTTGTTTTGCCAAAGATCTTTTTCAATGGCACAGGTTGTTTAAGTATGAACGCATAATGTGGATCATCCCACTGCATGAGCGAAACATAAGTATGCTTTGGTATTTTCGTTTCAAAGGAAATGGGTTGTGCAGCTACAATCTCGCTTATATTACGAATATCTAATTCTAGATTACTTTGAAAGCCAAATTGTATGTTAACCTTATTCCCTTCTATTACATGGGGCTTATGTTTCGCTGATTGAAACAGCGCCATGCAATAAACGAGCGCATGTACATGTATGATGGTGGTAATCCAAGCAATGGTTTCATTCCAAAAATGCAGGAGGAAATGCAACAGACCTCCTTCTAAAATCGTTAACATACTAAAAACTATTGTAATTACCTTCATTTGTGACGTTTGATGATACTTATACACATTTTCATCCCTAGCAGGTGCTGGATGTTTTTTCAACCAAACGACTACGCCATAATACCACAAACGCATATACATCAAGCCTATCTGCTTTAACATTCCTCCTCGAACTCCATCTGTTCCATATAGACGTCAATAGCTTGACTAATAAACGATTCTACTTCTTTTGGTAGTAAAGTAAAGTGATATAGAGCATCACCTTCTATTTCTAACGCATTTATTTGTTCAAAAATATCCTCCCCCCATAAATTCCCAATGTATTCTAACAATTGTGCTACTTCCATTTGCACGTCAGCATGCTCTGGAGAGAGACCTTGATAATATAGTTGTTGTAAATGATGTACATATACCATCGTCTTGCGTTCTATTTCCAGCCTTTCTTCTTCAGACAAATGGCGCATGAAAATTTTCTCCATGGCAGATGGAGACAAATGATTGGCTAGCCATTGCTCCACATCTTCTTCTGTCTGTGTTGCATGAATAATTGCTAATAACAAATCTTTATTTATTTCGCTCATGTCTGCCATCTTCTCTACTCTTGAAATAGTGCGAATGACATGATGAAGGTGATCTCGTTTTTCTTCAAGTAATTTTTTTTGCTCTTTTAACGTTTCCTGCATGTTTTTCGCCGGGCTCTCATAGAGGTGTGCTTTAATCTGTTTTAACGAAAACCCTAAATATTTGAATGTAATGATTTTTTGTGCGGTAAATATATCCTCATGCGTATACAAACGGTGGCCGTGATCCGTGTAATTGGTGGGCTTTAATACTCCTTTTCGATCATAGTATTGTAACGTACGCTCCGTTATACCAATCATGTTTGCAAACTGTTTCACTGTAAAATACGCTTCACTCATTCTCAATCTCCTCCCCTTGATCTTCTTTCTCATAGTTTAACTTATGACGTAACGTCATAGGCAAGGAAAACTTAATTTTGTTTAACCGCTATCCAATGGTAAAATAGAATTATAGAATCTCTCTTCTGAATAAAGAAAGCAGGTGACAGCATGGCAGATTTCTCCCATTTTAATGAACATGGTAGGGCTAAAATGGTGGATATATCCGACAAACATGAAAGTGAGCGAAAAGCCATTGCCCGTTCAAGTGTAAACATGAATAAATTGGTTTATGAAAATATTGTGGAACAAAAAAACAAAAAGGGCGATGTACTAGGTGTTGCTCAAATAGCTGGTATTATGGGCGCCAAGCAAACATCATCCATTATTCCCATGTGCCACCCGATTCCCATTAGCAGTGTAGATCTTTCCTTTACTTGGGTGGAACTAGAGGCGTACGATATGTATCAGTTAGTGATTGAAGCTGAAGTGAAAACAGTCGGGTCTACTGGAGTAGAAATGGAAGCATTAACTTCAGCTGCCACAGCAGCTTTGACGGTATATGACATGTGTAAGGCAATCGACAAAGCAATGACGATTGGACCAACTTTTTTACAAGAGAAAAGCGGAGGAAAAAACGGTGATTACCATCGGGAGACAAACTAGCTTTTAGCTGTTTTCTAATAAACTCGCCCCTTAAATCTTTCATTATGGCAACATGACAGCGTGATTTTCTTTAAATAGCAGGGGGTATACCCTGCTATTTTTATACCATTCTTTTCGTTCCAATAGTATCGCAAAAACAAAGGTTTACTATTTAAGTAGTCTTAAAATCATGTTGAAATTCAATACTATACTTTTTATAAAAACTACTTTACCTATTCATTTACAATTCAATACCACAAATTAAAAAAATCCTGTGCACACAAGAAAGTATTCACAGGATAAGCCTACGTTTTAAGCGCATTATTCTATCTTAAACTATAGAAAAACGACGGCACTTTTGCGCCATAAGACTTGGCGACAAGCCAAGCTTTTCTAAGAATATGATTAATAAAATCAGGCGGATATTACTCTTCTATAATCTCTTGAAGAAAGCTTACACCTTCTGCTGTAGCAGGTAAATGAAAAAATTCACAGAAGGTTGCACCAACATCAGACATAGTTTCCCTCATACCAATATTCACTTTTTTCACCTTTTTGCCTACCACCATAATTGGAACATACTCTCGTGTATGATTAGAATGTCCGATGGTTGGATCGTTCCCATGGTCAGCCATAATAATTAAAATGTCATCTTCAGCCAATTTAGGAATGAACTTTTGTAACCATTGATCCGTTTCATTTAACAATTCACAATACCAATCTACATTTTCGGCATGCCCTGCTAAATCCGTTTCTTGCACATTTACCAAAAATGCTGCATCATTTTTTTCTTTTTGGTACGCTTCATCAACTTTTTTTAATAATTGGGTCGTGTTCACAATAGGCTCAGCGGGGCCTTCACCATGCAAGACATCCGCCGTTTTTCCTAAGCGATAAACTTTTAGCCCATGTTTTGCAGCAATCATAGGGAATTGTTTGTTAATTTCTACACCATACCCCATATGATAAACATCGTACCCTTCTCCATAAACTTTCGCCTTGGGTGTGTCCACACCCCACTGCCCTTTATTTTTTTCCTTCACACAAGACAATATATGGTCAATGGAAGTGTATGGACCACCGAATGCAATAACTCTCGTTGTATCTACATTGGCACGAATGACTTCTCCTAGTTTTTTAACTTTGTTGAACGGCATTTTTTTAAAATCTGCTGTCACATTAATAATGTTACCAACCTCAGACTCTAAGTTATCCCCAACAACTACGGCGTTGTCAACTAGAAGAATAGGACAAGAATCAATTGGATATGTGACCTTATAGCCTTTTTCTTCCAGAGCTTGCTTTAGTTGAGCATGAATATCTTTCATTAATCTTTTATAAGACTTTTTCGGACAGCTTCCAGCAATCTCTTGATGCCCTAGATAGGTATCTGCTCCATGGTGCGCCAATTTGGAATAGCCATACGCATTTTCTGGCACAGGTCTACCATCTACAAGTGTTCCTAAGCCCATCTCGTACATCTTCGGTATATCCAGCTCGCATTGTTTTGCCTCTCGAATATGTTTATAAGTGTTTGCATTACAATCAGAAGGTATATATGCAGCACAATCATCCATCGCCCCTATACCAAAACTATCAATGACAAGTAACATCATTTTAGGCATGATGTCACCACTTCCTTTCTAAATGAATAAGTCTCGGATTACCAGTTTGTATTCCTTCTATCAGTGCTACATGCGCTCGTGTTACAAATATTTGGGTGCGAAAGGCAAAAATAGCTGTATCTCCAATTTCTATTTGAAAGTTATCCGATTTATCTATAGAACCATAGTAGTCGATAGATTCTGGGCTGCTGTTATAAGCACGAACGTATCGTTTCAATATACTTTGTTCCTCATGTCCTACAAAACAGCCTTCCATATTAGAACGTCCATAATACCCTCCCGCTATTACTTGATATTGCTCTTTGAACCTGTGCGATACCTCAGAAACATAAATAATAGCTGGCTTTTCAGGTAAATCACAATATGCATGTAATGGGGTTGTACCTGTTAACCCATGCCCCGGCTCACCGTGTGTAACACCTTGTAAGGCTAGATGAGGTATTGTTTGACAGCTAGTTCCCCCTGGGCCATTGACTTGCTTTATTTCAATTCCTTCATTCTCTAAAATGGCTCTCGCCTGCATTAACGTATGCATATTAGTTGTAGGAATCATTTTCGTCTCTGTTTGGTTTATTTCCAAGTTGGGAAACGTAGTAACGCCAACAATATTTACACCTGATAATTTTCGAATTTCGGCAACTGTCTTAGAAAGATGCTCTAAGGGGATTCCGCCTTCCTGGGAACTATACATTTTATCATTTAAACCATAGACCTTGAGTAAGATATTTTGCTTCATTCCAAGCTTCACTGCACTTTCTGATAATTGCTTGGCTCTTTCATAGGAAAATATCGTAACTACCTCTGGCTCCCAGCTTAATACTTCATTCCACTGCATTTTCCCTGGTTGAACTAGATGACCAATATTTCCAATAGCTACTCCATTTTCAGCCAAAACTTTACCTTCATCAAAATCTACGGCAACAGCTTTTTCAATACCATTGTCTGTAAAAATTTTCGCCAACTCGGGAATTCGCCCAAGTTGTTTTGTCATAAAATAAAGATTAAAATGATGATCATTAGCCGTTTTTGCCATCATTCGTGTATTCTCTTTTAGTATGTCCACATCTATTATATATGTGTTCGGCGGGATTTCCCCAGATTGATGAAAAGTAACACCAGTCTTTATTAGTTGTGGATTTCTACGTTTGGTTACGTCCAAAAACATGGGCATCCTCCTGCTTTCTGTTGAAAACTGTATTTATTGTACTGATTTTATTGCTTTATCTAAAATGCTTAAAACCGTTGAAGATCCAGATTTCATTGGGTTAATTCGTAAGCCATACTCTTTTAACTTTGGCTCGGCGGCAATAAAACTGCCTGAAACACGATAGATCATTGGTATAATTTCATACTTAGACTCTGCCCCCACCGGGTGTGTTGCTGCCCCCAATTGATTGCTCACTTTAATAACTGCTTGAGCAATTGGCTGTCGCAGTTCTACAATAATCACTTTTGATTGTGCATTTACCATATATGCATGATCAATTCCTTCAATTATACCTTCATTTAAGTGCTTACAAACTTCTTCCACCTGTTCATTTTGCGTAGCAAGAGCTACAGGCGCAAAGGTCATCATGCGCAACAGTTCCATTGCTTCATATCCTTGAATCTGGCCACCGCCTGAATAATTTCTTTCTTGAAGCAAGTTGATCGCTTCACTCTTACCAACAATTATCCCAATTCCTTCTGGTCCAAGTACTTTAAATCCAGAAAAAGTGGAATAATCCGCCCCAAACTCAACACCAATCCCATACGCCTTCATAGCGCAATAATTATCATCAACAACAATGGCGATATCTGGTCGTTCCTGTTTAACCATTTGAATAACTGTCTTTAAATCATAGATATCAGTAGGTGTTTGGCGTGCATGTTGAACATAAAAAACTTTACAAGTATCCTCTGCTGTTACTGCTCTTTTAACAGCTTCCACATCATTATAATTTACTTTCTTTGTTTTAATTCCCAGCATTTGAATGGTATCCTGAGTCGTTGTATATACTGGGGCATCGTGAATGAACATTTGATCTCCTGCTGACATCAATGTACTTAGTATAGTACGAATTGCGCCAGTGCCAGCCCCTCGCACTAGTGAAGCATCCTCTACACCAAAAAATGTAGCAAGTGTTCGTTCAACCCTTTTTGTTTGTTCTGGCTTTTTATATTTTGGAGCAACCCCTAAATCTCCCATTGATAAAAACTGATCGCCAGAAAAATGCTCACTCATACAATCAACTAATTTAAACTGTAATTGTTGCGCTTCTTTAACGGTTAAAGTTGGAATAACAGAATCGGCGTACTTTAATTTTGATTTATCATAAGCCACTATAAACGCTCCTTTATCGATAAGGCGTTCGCAGGATTATGAATCAGCAAATCATCTATAACATGATTAGAGACGCCCTGCTCCCGTAGAATTGGTACAAACTTATTAAGTACTAAATCATATCCAGGACCACCATGCTTTTTCCAATGAGATTTCCTAGTTAAATCAGCGGAAAGTAAAATTTGTTTTTGAAAACCTCGTTCAATAAAATCGATCAAATACGATAAACGTTCTTCATCTGGCCTATAGTTATTTTTTCCAATTGTATCAAATCCAATATAAACTCCAGAACGAAGCACCTCTAGCACTTCATTTTTATTCGGATTGAGGTCTTGGTGACCAATAATAATTTGATCTTTATCCAAGCCAACGTTAAAAAGCATTTCTACTTGCTCACGACCCATTGTTCCTAACGTCGTATGTGTACTAACCGTTAATCCCGTTGCTAAAGCTGCTTTTCCAGCACCGATAATTAGTTCTTTTTCTACTGGCTTCATCTCATTTAAGCTTGTTCCAACTTCACCTATTATCCCCGGAAATATTCCGCTATCTCCTATTCCCTCTTCTATTTCACGAATAAAATACGCTGCAAACTGATGACGGTCCCAGCTGTTAGCAAAATCAGGAATAAAGGGATTTTTATAAAATCCTGTACAAGTTACAATGTGAACATTTGATTTCTCACTTAACGTTTTTAAACGTGAAACATTTCTACCCATTCCATCATTTGTTAATTCTATTAGCGATCTGCCACCCGCACGATAAAAATGATTCAACTCAGAAATCATACCTTCTTCATCATCTAATATAGTGTCTGGATCATTTTTCACTTTTGATAGATCAATGGATAAATGTTCATGCGCTGCGCATACCCCAAAGTCATCTGTAGTAATCCTACCTCTTACAGTTTGTATCATATCATCACTCCTGTAGTTTCATTCATTTTATTGCGGAATACTCATTAGGCCTAAAGCGACTAGGATGTTAGCGATAATACCTACTGCAATTGCGCCAACAGGACCTACTGCCATACGGACAATCGGACGACCAGCTACTTCATTTAATAGATAAAAACCAGCAATAAAGAAGAAGCCGAACCCAGGTGCAATCATATTAGATGCATTCGCACCACCAATTAATAAAGCGACTTCTAATAGTTTGGTCATAGCACTACGAATATTTTCACCAGAGTTTCTCACACCAGGATATTTGTCTAAAAATCTTGCAATTGAACTTAGTAACATAACTTCTAGAAAACTGATTATTCCACCAACAATTACAGCAATCCAAACATTTGGCGAAAATAAGCCGACAACAAAAATTAATGTAAACCCAACCGGACTATAAACACCTGTCGCAATCGCAGTACTAGCTACTAGTGGAATAAATCCAATTGCTCTAGCTGCAGCTGCAATCCCAGCATCTGTAATTTTTCCTTCTGCAATTAGATTGAGAGAAATTGGATCACCAGCCATGATTAATAAATTTGTCGCTCCTGCAATGAGAGCCCCTATAATGACAAAATATATGACATTATTTTTAATAGATTTAACCTTTTCACTAAACATGGCAGCCAAATCAACAGAAGATCCTTCATCCCCTTTTTCTTTCATTGCATAGAAAAATAGAAAGATCATTCCAACAATGAGTGCCATACCTTCTTGATTTAATTGAATAACATTTTCACCAATGGAAAGGAATCCGCTTTCATTAACAAATACGGTAAGCTGCCGTACCAAAGCTGCTAAAACAAATGTTAGAATACCTTTTTTAATACTAAATTGCATAGCAACTGCTAAAGCTGGAAAAGCCATGAACGTTACTACAACAGGAGTTCCCACTTCTCCTAATGGTTCTAAAAAATTAACAGGTAAATAATCAAAGAGCTTCACAAAGCTTTCTAAACCTGCTAATAATGCCCATCCGTATAATCCTCCAACGGCAGCTGCTAGAGGGGTTCCCCATTTATTCTTTGGTGTGATTAAACCGATAATATCTGTACCTAGTAAAATGCTATGAATCAAAATAATACTAGCTGATAATGTAAAAGGGATACCAAACCCAATGACTAATCCAAAGCTCATTGCAAAAGCCGTTACTCCTAATTCTCTACGCTTTAGCCTTCCTTCAATATGTTCTCCGACGACTGGTCTTAAACCATCGTTAAACACTGCAATATTTTGGTTTGCTAAAATGGCCGCCATCGCTCCAATTAACACAATAAATAAAGTCTCCATAGCTTACAAAGCACCTCCTTTACTATTTATTTCTTAATGCATTAATAATCATTGGTACCGCAGCATCGACATGATCTGCAGTAAAACCAAATGCTTTTCTACCGCTGTTAACCGCTTCGATAATATTATCATTATTTGGCTTCCTACCAGGCATGGAAACTGTTTCACATTGATCTCTTCCAATTAAGGCAATAGCCATAGCCAATGCACCTCCACCACCAGTATGACAAGCACCCACATAATAATCTGCTTGGTTTGACTTTATAGCCATTGCAGCATCTAAATCTGATTTAATTACCGTTTCAATGGATGAATCCATTTCCTTTATTAGTGACTCTATTGTCTTTTTTTCTACTTGACCACCGATAACAATTTTCATTTTATTGTCCTCCTTGTGAATTTAAATTGATTACATTTGTGTAATGCATATATAAAAACTCCTTCTCTCCTTCTGGCAAAGGCGCCCCCCATTTGTTTTCAATAAAGAAAACGTGCTCCTTTGCCAACGGAAAGTAATTGGAATTTTTTACTTCTTTCATTAACTCAACTGCAGGTTTTTCTACTTCTTCTCCTTTTTCAATACGACTTAAAGCCATCGGTAAATGAGTAAAAAGCATCTCTGCTTGTTCGATATCATGCTTGTTAAGCATTTTTAATAACCTTTCAAATGCAATAGTAGCAATATCATATTCCTTTTGTTTTATTAAGCATTTTTCCAACAACAAGTTTAATCTGTCTTTGAGATCTTGTACGTTCATATCACGCTATCCCCTTACCTTAATAAATTTAGTAATGTGGTAGTTTTTTCTTATTAACTACTAGCTCTTGTATTTCAATAATTTTTCTTGTTTCCAATCCTAAGAGAAAATCATGTACGTCAGTTCGATCTTTTTCAATTAAAATAACGGATGTGGAAGCTTTTTCCGAAAGCATATTTGCTTCTTTTGTTCGAAAGCCTACTTTTTTGAACGTTTTGTTTGTTCTCCTTTCATCTGCATTCCATACTGCCGCATCCAAACTCCCATTTTGCAGATTCTCAAATAGTTGCATGTAATTGATTGGTACTAATTCCACATTAATCTTGTCACATTCCAATAGAGTAATCTTGGATTGATCAATAGATGAAAAGTCTATTCCAACCCGCATGCCATCTTTGATTTGATTGTTGGAAGGGTCTGCTAAAAAAATTTCATGTGCCGTTACGTATGTTTTGGGGCCAAAATTAATAGCTACTTGTAGGTTATCATTATGCTTCATTTCTTCTTCAGCAGCTAACTTAGACATGACAACGAAGTCATATCTACGTGACTTTAACCCTTCCAAACGCTGCTTAGATCCTCTCATGTATGCCAAATCCAAACGTTTATGCATCACATCTGATACCTCAATTAATCCTGTTGCTAAGCCTTCATAACGTGTGGAATAAGGTAATGGCATTGCGCCCATTAAAGAACCTATTCCTGCAATTTCTTTTAATATGTGAATATCTTTATTCATTAAAAAGGTTCCTAAATGCCCTCTAGATTCCAACGTAATTGCATGCAATCTCTCCAATACATTTAATCCACCTTGAATAGTTCCCCGTCCAAAAGATAATTTCTGAACAAAATCTTCTACTCTAGGAATTCTGTCTCCCTCATTGACATCAATGAGCTCTTTAGCAATGCCTTTTGCTGCCAAACCATTTTTCGAAAATAAACTTTCCCATATTCTACTCATTCTTTACTCCTTTCCAATCAATCTACCTTTTTATAACTGAAAACCATTAAATTCTTGTTCATTATCAAGAAAGTAACGTTTCCAAACATCTGGAAGATTGATTCCCTTTTCTAACTTCTTGGCTAAATTAAATGCATTTTTGCAGTTTCCAACCCCCTCTTTAGCAACAATGACTAATCCAGTTGCAAGGTTTTCAGTTGGAACCGTAATAGCTGTTGTGTTGCACATGTTTGCTGAACGTAGAAGATATTTCCCATGATGCTTCGTTAATTCTTGACCAACTTGCCCAAACTGTTGCGGAATTGTTTCACCATAACCATACACATCAATCGGTCCTTCACAGGTTAAAATTAAATCGGCTTCGTTTTCACCTAAAATTTCTTGAATAATGTTTATACCTCTAGCTCGATTATCAATCCCTGTCATGTCTACTTCTAAGAAGGAAATATGCGAACAATCCATTTTTGATAAGTAATATATAACTTTTTCATGCATATCCATTTGATCTGGGCATGTAATCGTTCCTTTTTTTGGAATGGCGATTTTCAACTTCGGTTCTTCCACTAGCTCAAGTTCCTCGTTAATTAAAGTTTCTATAATTGAAGCTAATGTCCACATGTCTTTGGCAATTACGCCAACACTTCCAGTAAAATCTATTCCATCAGTTGATGTCTTTTTTTGCTTTACATGTAACCCGATCCCTGAACCTATCACAGAAGGAAGTTGACAACTCATTGCGGGACCAAGGGTGGAACCTCCACCATCTGTTCCAATTGCGAAATCATTTATTCCTTTTAAAATGTTAATTGGTCCGCCGCTAGAAGAACCTGTCATTAATCGGTAAGTTATTGGGTTATGCAAATCCGTATCTATCGCTCTTCCCTTGCTTGCCGCTTTATCCACTGTTAGCCAAATCATATTTTGATCACTATCTAGCTTGTCTAATACATAATTCGGTATCTGATTCGTGTCTTTCACTCCAAAAAACAAAGCACCTTGACCTTTACTTATTCTCTCTGTGTTCCAGTCATAATTAATAGCTACCACAGATCTTCCTAACTCTCTTTCTGCTAAAGCGAGCCTATTTTTTGCTATCAATTTTAAAACTTCCAATCTTTATTGTATGATCACTTAATTACAACATACAATATACAAAATATTGTATGTTGTAATTATAGCGCTTTCACATTCTAATTTCAACATACTTTTTAAATTATGTTGAAATTAGAATGTGATTTATACAAAAAAACTATCATAAATACATTAAAAGCCACCTTTTCACAATAAAGTGGCTATCTAGTCTGCTAATGTAATTTTTCCTTTCATCACTGTGGGATACTGTCTTAATGATTTCTCCCAACCCTCCTATTTTTTAACGTCCACCCTCGTCAATCTGTTCATCATAAACAACAACACAAACGAAAAACCAATGCTAATGAGCGCATAATAGGTAGCAATTTTTGTTTGCCCAGATTCAATAGCAAGATAAATGGCTGTTGGAATGGTTTGCGTCTTTCCTGGAATATTCCCGGCAAACATTAAGGTTGCTCCAAATTCACCAAACGCCCGTGTAAAACTTAAAATAAATCCCGTGGCAATTGACCGATAGGATAACGGAATGGTAATTAGAAATAGCAGCTTCCAATTAGATGCTCCATCTACTTTGGCCGCACCACGAATAGTATCATCAACCATTTGAAAACCGGTTTTCAGTGATTGATACATAAGCGGGAAAGCAACTACACTTGCAGCTATAACCGCTGCAGTGACGGTAAACAACAGGGGTTGTCCGGTTAGCCAGGAGATAGCTTGCCCAACAAAGCTGTTATTACCAAAAATAATAATTAATAAAAAACCAATGACGGTTGGCGGCAAAACAAGAGGAAGGAAGACAACCGTCTCTAAAATGGCGCGTCCTTTCACATTTTTTTCGGTCATCCAATACGCCACAATCATAGCAAATACAAATACAATCCCTGTTGCGATACTGGCTACGACTAACGAAAGTTGAACAGGGTGCCAAGACCACATCATGTATCCTCCACCAGCTTATCACGAATGACAAATCCGTAAACTTCAAATAGCGCTTTACTCGTTTCATTTTGCGCATAGTTATAAAATTGTTCTGCCGCTGCTTGCTTTTCTTGAGAACGTTCATTACCATTTTCAATGACCGCTACATAATAGGATATTGGGGTATGTAATGCGCCATCTATTTTCTCTATAATATCTACTTCGTTCACACGATGGAGATCACTGCTATAGACTATACCAGCAGACACCGCTTTATCTTTTACTAATTGCAAGACATGAGATACGTCTTTAGCAAATACCATTCGCCCTTGCAACTCATCCCAAAAACCCATTTTTTGTAATGCTTCTTGTGCATAGAAGCCTGCTGGTACGGATTCCGGTGTACCAAGAGCAAATTTTTGATTCGTGTTAACAACATTTTGTAGCGTTGAAACAGGACCACCTTGTGGCTGGATAGCAACTAATTGATTATGTAACAATTCCTCGCCCTGTTCAATATACCCTCCCTCTAATAACAGATCGTAATCTTTTTTAGAAGCAGAAAAAAAGACATCAATAGGTGCCCCTTGTTCTACTTGCTTCCGTAGCGCCCCTGTCCCTCCAAAATTAAATGTTACTTCCATATTTGGGTTTTCCTTCTCGAAGTTTTCTTTTATTTCTGTTAATACGTCCATCATGCTGGAAGCCGCAGAAATCGTAAGTTCTATGGAGCCTTTGGCATTTGAGTTAGAGTTAGATGCATTTCCACAAGCAGTTATAATGATGAGCACAGCTACAAGTATGAGTATGGTTTGTTTTTTCACATTGCTCCATCCTTTTATACGTATCTTATTGTTGCCACTTTATTTCATTCAATAAAAGTGGTTGACTCTCTTCAAGCTTACGTCTTATAATACGAGCCTCTTTCATCATTTTCCTGTTTAACCTTGCTCTAAATCTTTGCTAACTTCCATGACAAGATGTCCCAATTCAGGCAAGATTAACTTTTCCATCGCTAGTTTTACCGCCCCACTAGAACCTGGTATGACAAAAATAACACGATTTTGCGAAACGCCGGCGACTGCTCTTGATAACACGCTTGCTGAACCGATGTCCAATTGGTAACTAAGCATACGAAATAACTCACCAAAGCCAGGTAATTCTTTATCTAATAATGGCTTGACAGCTTCAATGGTGACATCGCGTTTGGAAATGCCTGTACCTCCATTTATAATCACAGCTTCTATGTCTGTTCCATAGCTGTTTATATGCATTTCAATCATGCCTTTTTCATCTGGGATTACATCGTAAGCAGAAACAGCATGACCTTCCTCTCCCAAAAAGGATTGAATGAATCTTCCACTTTTATCGGTTTCCTTATTTCTTGTATCACTGATGGTTAAAATAGCACATGTAACAGCGTTTGGTGATGCCTTTCGATGGTCTTGTAACAATCGTGTAGCCCCCTTAATGTTCTATATTAGCCACATATTTGTGATATTCGGACTGTCGATTTATATTAAAAAATGCTTTGGTATCATCTATTTTCACATAACGTGTAGCTATTTTTTTCAATAAGTGATCAACCTTCCGTTCTTCTTGATCAAGCTGCGTTTTAATCTTGTCTTTTATAGTACAACGAAATAACCCCACAAGAACTTGCATTTTTTCATCTACTATGGGAATAACGGCGTCTATCTCATCTCCCATCTCCCGCAACAAAACCTCTAGTACGTCTGACTTCATAAACGGCACATCGACAGGCAAGGTGAGCAACCACTCTGTTTCACAAGACGTCATTGCGGAATAAATTCCTGCAAGCGGACCATCCCCTTGATAATGCGGGACATCCTCTATGATTTTCACATCCGTATCATCATGCCTAAAGCAAGCCGCTAAAGCGGGACTAGTTACCAAAAAAATCTTGTTAACCAACGGACGCAATACAGCGATGGAAATTTGATAAAAAGCTTTTCCGTCTTTTTTAGCAAATGCTTTTGGGGAGCCAAATCTTCTTGACGCCCCTCCCGCAATGACGGCTCCAGTTATATCCTGTTCCATGGAAGCCCTCCTTTTTAGAGCTATTTAAAGTTATGAGAAATCACCCATTACACTGTAAAGTGAAAGACCGACGACTTTAGTGGTGGAAATTTCAAGAGGTCACCAATAGAAATACAGTGAGGATTTTATCCCACATGGATTGTTTAGTATCCCATTGATATAACATAAATCTTTCAAAGATTATTTAGGTGTTGTTATTTCCGCTTAGACTTGCATTTTCCGATTATTAAAGTGGTATTCAACATAAAATTACCCTCCGCTTACAGGAGGAATAAAAGCAATTGTATCCCCAGCTTTTATAACTTCTGAATCCATTACATATTCCTCATTAATTGCTGTCATCATTGTTTCCATTTGCGATAACGAATAGCTTTCCTGAAGTTGCTTTTTCAATTCATGAATAGTCATTTCTTCAGCCTCTACTTGTAAACGGTCTGTTCCTATGTCTTCTCGAAGCTGTGCAAATAATAAAACCTCTACCATGCATACCCCTCCTTCTATTAAATGACACTTGAAATATAATGTTTATCGTTTAATTAGTCCTTAGCAAAGTGAATTTGCATCGATTCACTCTATTTATCTACGCATCTATTGCTTGAAACTTAGCCACCTATATAAGACATTTCAATTTTTGTCTTATTCTTTGCCGACTCTTCTGTTCGTTCATCCGAGTACCGATCCGTTCTGTTCTGCCACGTCGATACAATCGCTGCACGCACAGCTTCATCACCAGAATTAGAACGTAGTATACTTTTTAGATCTAACCCATTAGATGCAAAGAGGCATGTATATAGCTTCCCATCAGCCGCAACTCTTGCTCTTGTGCAAGTAGAACAAAAAGACTCGGAAACAGAGGTAATAAAGCCAACTTCTGTATTCGTTCCGACATAACGATACCTTTTCGCAACTTCACCAACATAAGCAGGATTTACGGCTTC
Organism: Virgibacillus chiguensis; assembly: GCF_900129865.1. Taxonomy (GTDB): domain Bacteria; phylum Bacillota; class Bacilli; order Bacillales; family Amphibacillaceae; genus Virgibacillus; species Virgibacillus chiguensis. The sequence continues at coordinate 152,325 of NZ_FQXD01000005.1, read as the reverse complement.
TAAAGCAAAATGCTTGAATAATTCATCATAAAGTTCTTTTTTTGTCATCACTTGACGAAAGTTCCAACCGTTCGCTGTACCAACGTCCATAAATTCAATAAATCTCAACGTAATTCCACGTTTCTTAAAATAAGTAGCCATTGGAATTACTTGATGATCATTCATTCCTTTTTTTACTACCATATTGACCTTAACGCCTAACCCGACTTCTTTAGCCTTATCAATTCCTCTTAAAATCATTTCTGTTTTGTAAGCGGCATCATTAATTGTCATAAAAACATCGTCGTTTATGGCATCTAAGCTCACATTCACCCTATGCAAACCTGCCTCCTTCAAACGAGGAGCCATACGCTCCAATAATGAGGCGTTCGTTGTCAATGCAACATCTTCTAATCCATGAATAGACATTAGCTTATCAATTAACACTGGTAAATCTTTACGCAACAAAGGCTCTCCGCCCGTTAAGCGAATTTTCCTTATTCCTAATGAAACAAAAATTTTCGCCACTCGCTCTATCTCTTCAAATGAAAGCAACTGCTCTCTTTTCATAAACGAAAAATCGTTGCCAAACATTTCCTTTGGCATACAATATCTACAACGAAAATTACAACGATCTGTCACAGAAATCCGCAAGTCATGTAAAGGACGTCCAAATTTATCTTTCATTTCAGACAAGTAACCCCCTCCTTTTCCCTTCCTTCTTACGTCCATTCTAACAGAATTAATCTTTAAAAACCTTACAAAATCGTGAATTGTTAGAATAAAGAAGCTGTGTAGCACAAAAGCAATTTAGAGGGGTAAAGTAAGCACAAGGAGTGGAGGTTTATTCACCCTCCACTCCTTGCTATTACTCCAAGAATAGTCTACAAACCATTGAACAAATTATACATTCATGTATTCTGTATAATCTATACCTCATTTTAGAAAGAGAAAGAAAGCTCAAAGCATTTTTCTTTAAGGCAAGTTTATACTTCGTTCATGCACTTACAACGCTATTTTTGTAGCATCTTTCGGATATCATCACTGAACAAATGCCCATCTAATACGCCTGCCATATGCCCTTTTAAGCTCTCAATTTCTACTAATTCTGCTTCTTTGCCTAATTTCAACAACATATCAACCATACGACGATTATAAATGGTCGGCTGGAGTAAATCACGCGTGCAAGAAATCATTAACACGTTAGCCTGTATTCTGTCTAACGATTCTTCTAATGAACCTATACCGTGAGCGATATCATGCATCATCGTTGCTCGACAAGTATAATACCAATGACTAGCATCCATAACTGGCATTCCCGCTTTCACAGCGTCATACAACTGTTGCTCGTAACCTGTTTTCATATGAAGATATTCGTAAGGAGCTTGTTCATCACTATTTCGCTGATATGTATCTTCATACAGCTCTGGTGTAAACGCACCTGCATTCATCATTTGAATAGCTAAGTGCAAGCCTTCTTCAGGTCCTTGATCGTCCACATAATTACCATTATTCCAATTCGAATCTAGTTCAATTGCTCGCATGGCATGTTGTAGCACATTAAACGATGTTATGACTGGATTTTGTGGATTGGTTATTACTCCAATTACACGTTCTACCATGTCTGGATAGTGGACTGCCCAATTTAATGAAATAAACCCACCAGCTGAAGCCCCCATGACAGCATGTAGTTTCTTAATACCTAGCTGCTTCGTAATAAACTCATGCTGTATACCCGCCATATCACGAAATGTAAATGGCGGAAAATCCATCCCCCATATTTGCCCTGTCTCTGGGTTAATTGTTCTTGGACCTGTTGTAATTACCTTCGGATGATAAGCTTGTACATTCGCCAAATTATCTGTACTAATAACAAAGAATTTATTCGTATCAACTGCTTTATCCGGGCCAATCAAAGAGTCCCAATAGCCGCTTGTCTCATCCTCAGGAGAATACTTTCCTGCCGCATGGCTAGAAGCGCTAAAATAATGTGCCACTACCACTACATTTGATTTGTCTTCGTTTAATTCCCCGTATGTTTCATATCCTAAAGTTACAGGGATCGCTTTCCCGCATTCCAATGTATAACTGTCCAACGAAAATTGCTTTTTTTCAACATGATTCATATCCACCGTAAAGCCTCCCTTTCATCATTTCTTTAGCTGATTGCTTGCTTTTGATCTTCTGTCTTCCCTCCTGTTTCTGGTAGTAAGAAGGAACCAATAAAAAATGATAAGCTTAATAGAATCGCACAATATAATCCAGCCTGGAAGCCAGATACATCAATTAACACTCCCACAAAATAATAGGCAACCGTTTCAAACATATAAGCAAACGACCAGAAGAATCCCATGATTAACGTTAATTTGCTTGGTGTCATATCAGGAAGCTCTTGTGGAATCGTAACCAATGCTGTCATTGGCAAGAACATGAAGAATCCGACCAGTGCTGCCATAGCTAACGCCAATGCACCCGATGTTGTCATGACCATGATTACAGCTGATACCGTCATCGCTAGCCCTGACCAACGAAGTACTGGCAAACGGCGAGCAAATCGCTTCGTTACCATAATTCCAAATATCGTTCCGACTACTCCGGCGATCGCTACTACTGTACTCAGCGTTTTTGGATTGATTGCAGCACTATCTGAAACTGGGAAAATTGTAAGAATAACAATATATAACAATAACAAGCCAGCATAAGTAAACGGAAAGACATAATTAAACTTATCCTTTAAACCATCTTTAAATGTGTATGCTTTCACCGTTTTTTGATCGTTAGAGGTTTGATTTAGTTCAAAATCTTCCCCAAATATGAGCCATAATACGAATAACACAAGACTACAGGCTGTAAAAAACAGGATACTATTTTGCCAAGTTACTAGCCACGTAAAAACAGGTGTTACAACAACCATAGCAATAATACTTCCCACATTATAAGCCGCTGCATTAATCCCATTAATAGTAGAGCGTCGTTTTGGATCAAAATAACGAATAACAATTGGTCCAAAATATACAATATATAGAGCTCCCCCAAAACCAGTAATAAACCTTGTTACAACAAACATCCAATATTCCGTTACGAACACACCTAAACCACTTCCGAGTACAATTAACAACGAAGCAAAAGCAATTGCTTTTTTCGGTTGTAGTTTAACCAAAAACCATGCTGCTAGTAGATTACCTATAATTTTAGCAACCGTAATTGCATTTGAAATAAATGTCGCGGAAGCAAAATCTGTCAACTTAAAATGCTCCATAATTTGCGGGGTCAGTGTCGTCCCCGCAATCCAGCTAACCGCAAAAAATGCATACGTAAAAAACATAATCGTTTCCATGATATATGCCCTAACGCCATTTTTCTGAATCGCTTCATTCATCGTGCTATCCCCAATCTTTATTTTGTGAGAAAATCACTACCCATATCTTGCTTACTCTGATGAAATATGAGCCCCATAGGACCTTCTTTAAAAATTGCTTTATCCATTAATGTTAAGTCCTTGCTAATCAGTGGTGTAAATTCCATTTGTGCCAAGACATCTCTTTCTACATCGATTCCTGGAGCTATTTCTATTAATGTCAATCCATTTTTACGTAGTTCAAACACAGCTCTCTCCGTTACATACAAAACAGATTTTTCATTTTGTTTCGCTACTTTTCCACTGAAGGTAATTTGCTCTACATCGCTGGTAAATTTTTTCACTTTTCCTTCCTGTACGATTACTAACCTTCCATCACATACTTCCATTTTTAACCCGCCAGCTGTAAATGTCCCACAAAAGACAAGCTTTTTGGCATTTTGTGTAATGTTAATAAATCCACCACAGCCCGCAATTTTAGGTCCGAATTTTGAAACGTTTACATTACCTTTATTGTCACATTGAGCCAATCCTAAAAAGGCTATATCTAGTCCTCCTCCATCGTAGTAATCAAACATATACGATTCATCAATAATCGCGTCCGGGTTTATGGAGCATCCAAAATCAAGTCCGCCAACTGGAGTTCCCCCAAATATGCCTGGTTCAATCGTGGGGATGAAATGGTCTTCCTGTCCTTCTTCACTTAATACATTAGCTACCACTTCTGGAACACCAATCCCATAATTAATTACTTTCATTGATTGGGTTAAAGTCTTCGCACTGCGTCTTGCGATTACTTTGCGTATATTTAATGGATAGATAGATTTTTTATCATCAACAATCAAATCACTACGTATAAAAGCTTCATTGTATTGTGTGCCGAATGTTTGCATATGGTTTTCTTTATTTTCTACAACGACGATAGCATCAACTAAGACATGAGGAATGTGAACATTTTTAGGATTTAGTGAAGATTCCCGTACAACCTTTTCAACTTGAACAATTACTTTTCCGCCATTGTTTCTGGCATTCATAGCAAAGGATAGAACATTTAAAGTTAGTGGTTCATCTTCTAAACTTATATTTCCTTTTTCATCAGCAGTTGTACCTTTTAAAATAGCAACATCTATCGGCAGTGTTTTATACGCTAAATAATCTTGACCATCAAATTGAATTTTTTCAACAATATCCTCCGAGGTAACTGCATTTAACTTACCGCCGTCCAAATCAGGATCAACAAAAGTCCCTAAACCGACATGGGAGATTAAACGCGGATGACCTGCTGCACTTTCACGAATGAGCTGTGTAATAACCCCTTGCGGTAAATTATATGCTTCTAACTTATTCTCTGCGACGAGTGGAGCGAGACGAGGAGCCATTCCCCAATGCCCTCCTATTACTCGTTTAATTAATCCTTCATGAGCGTAGTGATTAAGCCCCTTGGATGCACCATTTCCATCCCCTATACCAGCGGCATAGATTAACGTTAGGTTTTGTGGTGTATTCGTTTCGATGTATTTATTTTCAATTGCCATATGAATTTCCTCAGCAACTCCGGTACCAATAAATCCCCCTATTCCAACTCTATCACCTGTGTTAATCAAATGTACTGCTTCTTGAGCAGACATAAATTGTAAGTTATCTTTCATCTCTTTCACACCTTTATGTTTCATGATCTTTACATAACTTGAAACTATTTCAAGTCTGGAAACTATTCGCCAGAGCAAAACAGAATGCGTTTTCATAACTGTTCTCGGTGATTTACGAGAAACTGTTCCTTCTTCACGCTTATGTGTTGCTTTTTTTCTCCCACTAATTGTTCATACTACTTAGACAGCACCTAAAGGCCTCTAAGTCAAATTGGTTATTTAGGTGCTGTTATCTGTACTAAAAAACGTGTATGTGACCCCTTCATTTAAACCAGGAAACTTACAGCACTTTAATGCAGGACAATCTCACACAATCTCAACGCCCAATTTCAGATACGGACTACTCTATCGATTTTAATAGTGTAGCTGTACCCATTCCTCCACCAATACAAAGAGATGCGAGCCCATATGTTATCGTTCGCTTTTGCATTTCATGTACAAGTGTAGTAATAATCCGCGCACCGGAAGCCCCTAAAGGATGACCTAGCGCGATAGCTCCACCATTAACATTTACAGTTGATTCGATCCATTCTTTCGTCCAACCATACATTTCCTGAAGCTCCTTGATTACTCCGATAGATTGAGAAGCAAATGCTTCATTTAACTCTATTAGCTCCACCTGTTCTGGATTCACATCTGTTTTACTAAATAGATGTTGAATTGCTTTTACAGGACCTAACCCCATAACAGCTGGGTCTATTCCACCTTGTCCAACCGCAACAATCTCAGCAATTGGCTCAAGCTGATATTTCATTACTGCAGCTTCAGAAGCTACTAAGAGGATAGCTGCTCCATCATTAATGCCAGAAGCATTTCCAGCAGTAACCGTCCCATCCTTCTTAAACGCTGGTCTTAAACGGGCGAGCTTATCAAAAGTAGTAGAGTAATTGGGATATTCATCTTCTTTAAATGTCATAAGATGCTTTTTACGATCCATAAACTCCACAGGTACAATTTCAGCTTCAAAACGACCACTATCCTTTGCTTTGATAGCTCGTTGCTGCGATTTTAGAGCAAATCTGTCCTGCTCTTCTCTGGTTATATGATATCTTTCAGCAATATTCTCAGCAGTTATCCCCATATGATAATGATGAAATGCATCGGTTAAACCATCTTGAACCATACTGTCATGCAATTGAAGGTTCCCAAGCTTCTTACCAGTTCTAACTTCTGCCGTTGTTACGAAAGGAGCCTGTGACATCACTTCAACGCCACCAACTAACATAAGATCAGCCATATTAGCTAAAATGTTACTATAAGCAGTCATTAAAGATTTCATGCCACTGCCACAAACCATATTCATTGTATAAGCCGGAACGGATACAGGTATTCCAGCTTTTATACTTGCTTGTCTAGCAATGTTTTGCCCCTGCCCCGCAGATAACACATTTCCAATAACTACCTCGTCTATTTCACTACCATTTAGTTGATGGTGCTGAATGATACTCTTCATTACTTGAGCAGCTAAATCACTGGGCGGTACAGAAGCAATTGTACCTAAAAAAGATCCAATCGCACTTCGTCTAGCATCTATTACATATACTTTTGTCATTAGTAAACCTCCTATTTTACAGCCTTAATCCACCATCTACGGAAAGCACATGACCATTTACATAACTCGACTCATCACTCGCTAAGAATAACGCCGCATTTGCCACTTCCTCAGGACGTCCTAATCTTTTTAATGGTGTTTGATCACGAAGCGGCTGCAACACCTTTTCCGGAACCGTTTTCATCATATCCGTTTCAATAAAGCCGGGAGCAATCACATTCGTACGTACAGCAGCACCTTTACGCGTAAATTCTTTTGCCCATGTATAGCTCATTCCTATGACTCCTGCCTTCGTAGCAGCATAGTTTGCTTGGCCAATATTTCCATAAAGACCTACAATGGACGAAATATTAATAATAGAACCAGACCCGTTCTCCATCATAATGGGAGCAATCGCCTTCGTCATATGAAAAACACCCTTTAAGTTGATATCCATTACTGATTCCCATTTATTATCATCCATTTTCTGTGTCAATGCATCACGAGTGACCCCTGCATTATTGACTAAAACATCGATGCGACCGTACGCTTCTTTGACCGATTGAATACAAGAGTCAATCTCCGCTATGTTTGTAACATCTAACTCCTGATGTTTTACATTATCTGCTGTGAGATTCCCTTTTTGTAAATCTAACGAATAAACAACTTCAGCTCCTTCATAAGCAAATCGCTCACACATCGCCTTACCTAATCCTTGTGCTCCCCCAGTTACCACGACGACTTTGTCTTTTAATTGTTTCATCATCTAACACCTCTTCCTTTCTACTTTCACTTTTCATACCCAACTATAATTATTAGTTATAAAAAAACAACAATATTTCCATTTAGAATGCGTTTACAATTAATTGATATGAACTATTTATAATCATAATCCTATATAAACCCGTTGTATAATACATAAAAGTTCTTGGAGTAATAACTAATAGTTATAGACAGTGAAGATTTTCCTATACAGGTAGAAATAACCGCACTATCCATCTTTAGAAAAAATAGGCTTATGGCGAAAGCTGTAGTTCCTATAGTATAACAAAGGCTCAGGGCGCCGTTTAGCAACGTAGCTACTGGAACGAATCAACGAAAGTTTTAGGAATCATGCTCCTGCAACAGGAGTATGCCGGCGCCCTCCGGCAAGCCCGTCTTTAGTCGGCCTTCCTATTTAGAACGAACCGATGATGACTTAGCTTAGGCAATGGAGTGAAGTAGCCTAGTTGCTGGGCGCTGGAGCAGGACGTGGCTACATAACTTAGTAAGTTTATCCACAGCTGCTAAATTTTATAAAAAAGCTTAGATTATTGAGCTAAGCCTTGAGAAGAAGGCTATCTTTTTTTGCTTATACCATAACCACTATAATAATGTACCGCTATATTTATCCAAAGGTACTCTCCTTAGCTTAATGATATATTTTCATATAAAACAATGGGGAACCTGAATAAGAATGATCATATTTCTTAGGACGTAAAAAACCACAGTATGACAGCACTGTGGTAGGAAGCAAATCTTAGACTTTTTAAACTGCTCTTTTATACGCAATTACTATACTTTTTCATTCACATGTTGCAACTGTACGAACAGTATGATCAATAAAAACTTTCATTACATGTGTAACATATTGCTCTCTATTTAAGAGGAATCCCACTTTCCACTTTAAACAATTAGGACGGATAGGTATAATGTGTATTTGTCTGTTTTCCACCCGTGACAAAATTGGTCGAGGGAGGATAGTAACCCCTTGATTTTGCGCAACAAGTTCCACAAGAAAATCCCACTGAGAACTTTCAAATAAAATATTAGGCTTAAACCCTGCGTCCTGACAATACTGAACAACATGGTGATGGAGCATAAACGTTTTATCCAAAAGAAGGAATTCTTCTTCTTTTAAGTTTGCAATGGAAACAGCTTCTCTCTGCGCCAAAGGATGATGATGATGGACAACTAAAACACTTTCATCCTCCATAATTGGTATATATTCAAACTGGTTTTCGTCCACAGGAGCTATTACTACCCCTAGATCAATTTTGCCGTTATATAAATTATGCTCGACCATCTTCGCGCCATTTTCTATAATATGCAATTTGATATCAGGGAAACTTTCTTTAAATGTTGTTAACACTTTGACAAATATACTAGATCCTATTACGGGTGGTAGCCCGACAATCACTTCTCCTTTATTCAACTTGCTTTGGTCATAAAGAGATGCCTTCAATGAATCAAAAGCATTTAAAACAGCTTCCGCCTGGACAAAAAATAGTTGGCCGATTTCAGTTAGTTTTATTTCTTTATCTGATCGATCTAACAACTGTACTTCTAATTCAGACTCCAAGTTTTTCATTGTTTTGCTCAAGGCTGGTTGGGATATATGAAGATTTTTTGCAGCTAACGTAAAGTTCTTCTTTTTTACAATTTCTATAAAATATTTTAACTCACGAATATCCATTAATATTATCTTCTCCTCTGTTTAACCAAAATTTAAAGCAGACGACACTAAATGAGAATACTTGATAATATTTTAACTTATTCTAGCATGTATCTGTCTTTAAAATTTAGCAATAAAAGCACAATGAAATGTATCCGGAATAAAAATCACCTTTACTTATTTATCAAGAAGACAAGCCCGAAGCTTTACCTCGATTTTTCCAAAACGCAACAATAAGCCACACAATGTTTATGATAACACCTAGGATACTCACAATAAGAACACTACTTAGTTGCAACATGTTATGATTGACTAATCCAATTATAAGTACGATAACAATTGTTGATAGCAATATAACAATGCCGATGACACAAAATATAGCCATTATTATCTTGATCCAATTTAATCCGATTGCATATAGTATTACTGGAATAAGGTAGAAAAAAAGTATCATAGCAATAGAAAGCCACATGCCTACTGAGTTAAATTGATTTGCATTGTCCCCCATTTCCGATAAAGGCGACAACGAACCTGCGATAATTAACGCACTAAATAAAAATGCCGATAAAACCGTTAAAGCAATGATATATTTTTTGTTCTTCATAAAAACGCTTCCTATCTATTTATATTAGCAAAGCCAGTTACTGAACCTTTTCATTAACCATTATCCTTTCCAGTGCATTGAACGTTTACTTATGTCAACTATGTTTTTAAGCCACTAAAAGAAGATTACTCATCGCACATTAGAAGGACTTTGTTTTTAGAATAACTTAGCTTGTCGCCAAGTCTTATGGCGAATGGCATCGTTTTTCTTATACTATAGACCTTTAAATTTTTGTACTTTCCTATAGTAGAACAAAAAAATAGTAGAATCAGAAAACGTAAAGACCGTTAAAAAAGATTAATTTTTCAACAACTATATATAAACTATTATAACGAAAATGGTAGTTTCTCACTTCCAATAGACTGCCAGCATATCTGAGGAGTTAACCATCGTTGCTTGTTTATACATCTTTCGGTACTATATTTACAGGTCACTTTTGCAACAGTTTTACACCTTGTATTGCACTTTGGTTATAAGCAACTTCACCGTTCCTGCAGGGGTTTCTACAGACACTTCCTCATTTATTTTCCTTCCAAGTAATGCCCTCCCTATTGGGGAATTATCAGAGATCTGTAATTTTTTCGCATCTACTTCTGCAGCACTAACAACCTGAAAAGTTTCTTCTTCGCCATCTGGGTATTCTTTAAACGTCACCAACGCCCCATGTTGAACCACGTCGCTATTTGCTTCTCCAATTATTTCTGCACGAGCAAGAATAGATTCTAATTCTGAGATTTGCTCCTGTATTTTGTTTAACTCATCTAAAGATCTATCGAATTCAGGATCTTCATGAAAATCGCAAAATGCCCGGCCTGCCTTCACTTGTTTATTTGCCTCAACCAATTTTTCTTCCTTTAACGTATTCCATTTCTCTTGTAGTTCTTCATAACCTGCTTTTGTTACAGGTATTGTTTTTTTCATATCATTTTCCTCCACGATCGTAGCAATTCAATTCCCTTAAACCCAAGCATACTATAATTTTAGGAAAACGAGCGAACAACTGAACTCCGTGTATTAGAAGTATACAGTCGCTTACAATTTTCTTTTCATTATCTTTAAAAAGAGATACATTAGCCCCACACCAACTCCAAAACCGATTAAACTGCCCCATAATAACTTATTAACGATTATAGAAATAATGACCATTGTGAGTATAAGCCCTCCCATCATCGCTACGAATTGCTTAGCCATCCATACCCCCCTATAAAAAGTAAATCATGTTTAAGCGTGCCCTTTTATCATTATTCTAACATTTCCCATATATTCCTAACATAGAACTATAGAATTAACTTTTGATCACGGGGTGAGCGAAGTTCTGATCGGGATGAGCGAATTCTTACTCAGGGTGTGCGGATTCTTGATCGGAGTGAGCGAATCTTGCTCAGGATGAGCGGATTCTTAATCGGAGTGAGCGAAGTTCTGCTCAGGGTGTGCGGATTCTTGATCGGGATGAGCGAATTCTTGCTTGGGGCGAGCGTATTCTTGATCGGGATGAGCGTATTCTTAATCGGGGCGAGCGAATTTTGCTCAGGACGAGCGTATTCTTGATCGGGATGAGCGAATCTTGCTCAGGATGAGCGTATTCTTGATCGGGGTGAGCGAATTTTGCTCAGGACGAGCGGATTCTTGATCGGGATGAGCGAATCTTGCTCAGGATGAGCGTATTCTTGATCGGGGCGAGCGAAGTTCTGCTCAGGGTGAGCGTATTCTTGATCGGGATGAGCGTATTCTTGATCGGGACGAGCGAATTTTGCTCCGGATGAGCGTATTCTTGCTCCGGATGAGCGTATTCTTGCTCAGGACGAGCGAAGTTCTGATCGGGATGAGCGTATTCTTACTCGGTTAGGTCGACTTTCCAGCAGTGATGAGCAACTTTACTTACAGCTAGAGCGAGTGCAGGCGGCTTGTCCAAGCCGCCTGCGTACCTCGTCATTATGTGCCTGTTTTCTTCTTCTTTATCTTTTTTTCCTTTTCTTTGGTGAGCGATGGTTGTTTTGGTTTTGGCTTTTCTTGTTTTACACGCTCTAACGAAGCTTGTAAAGCATCCATTAAGTTTGTAGCTGCATCAGGGGAAGGCTTATCTTGTGCTGTTGCTGTTTGCTCATTATTTTTCTTTTGTTCAATTAAGTCTAACAATGCATGACGATACTCATCCTTGTATTTTGTCGGTTCAAACGTCGTTGATAACTGATCAATGAGCATCTTTGCTGTATCTAATGCTTGAGGATCTGTTTCCACTTCCTTTGGTATGTTAGGTACATCTTCAACACGACGCACTTCATCTGGATAATGTATGGTTTCCACAACTAGTGTGTCCTCATAGACACGAATAATGGCCAATTGTTCTTTAGAACGAATCATCATTTTCGCAATGCCAATTTTTCCAGTTTCTTTCAAAGCCTTTCGTAAAAGCCCGTAAGCTTTCGCTCCACCTTCATTCGGCGATAAAAAATAACTTTTCTCATAATAAATTGGATCCACTTCAGCCAACTGCACAAAGTCCATGATTTCGACTGCTTTATCTGCCTGTTCTTGCTTTAACGCTTCTAACTCTTCTTCATCTAACACAACGAACTTATTCTTTGCATATTCATATGCTTTCACAATCTCTTCATTCTCTACTGGCCGGTCACATACCGGACATGACCGTTCATATTTAATCGGTGATTGACACTCCTTATGCAATTGCCTTAATTTAATATCTTTATTTTCAGTTGCCGCATGCATTTTCACAGGAATATTTACAAGCCCAAAGCTAATCGTTCCTTTCCACATCGTATGCATTCTCATTCCTCCTTAGGCTTAGTTTTCCAAAGCAATTCATTTTTATCCATCTGATTAATATATACACTTTGGCAAAAACTAAGTGAGGGAAGACGAACGATAATAGAAGATATAGACTTATTAACATTGCCTTTTAGTGTAAGCAATCGTTTGGATTTAAAAGCACTTGGCTTATCGCCAACTCTATATAGGAAAAACGCCTTTCCTATGTTACAAAAACTTCCTTTTTAATTACGCAAAGATAAAATTCACCGTTAATAAACGAAATTCATATACGAGGAGAATAAGCATGGAAGTCATGAAACCTATACCTACAAGAGATATACCTCGAGGTAACGGATGGTTATATGAGGTAAAGTACGACGGTTATCGTTGTACACTACAATGGCAGAAAGAAAGTATTCAATTGCGAAGTAAAAATCATAACGATTTAAGCAAGCAGTTTCCAGAAATTATAACAGCTTGTTTACAAGTCCAAGATCAAATGGAGTCTTATTTACCACTGATGTTAGATGGTGAACTTGTCATCTTAAACCAACCTTATCAAGCTAATTTTGATTGGATGCAAAAACGCGCACGAATGCAAACAGAAGCTAGTATTCGAAGCGCTTCCAAAGAACGCTCTGCTTGTTTAATGGCTTTTGATATTTTACAGGAACAGGGAAATGCTTTGTTATCCACTCCATTAGAGGAACGCAAAAATATTTTAAAAACGCGGCTATCACACCAACTATTCAAAGACAAAATAATGTATGTGCCTAGCTATAGTGATCCGGATCCGCTTTGGGAAAAAATTTTCACACACTTAGGAGAAGGAATGATTGCCAAACGCAAACATAGCACATATAAGCAAGGAAAGCAGCACCAGGACTGGTATAAAATTAAAAATTGGCGCTCAATAAGTGGGTTTTTAACTGCGTATGATGGGGATAATGATTATTTCCAAGTTGGCGTGTATAAAAATAATCACATTATTTCGATTGGTAAATGTAAGCATGGTTTATCGCAAAGAGATTTTTCGACCGTCAAACAACTGTTTCAAACAAAAGGAAAACTCGAAAACAAAACGTATACACTCCCACCTGCCATTTGTGCTACGATTCATAGCCTTGATTTATACAAACAAGAACTACGTGAACCAGCATTTCAGAAAATACTTGCCCATGCACGTCCAGAAGAAATGACGTGGAAGAAGCTTGAGTTTGCTCAAGCTATGTTTCCAAAGGAAATTGACATAACAAATGAGGACAAACTATTTTGGAAAGGGCTAGACTATACAAAAGCAGACTTATTACTTCATATACGCCAAATAGCACCATATATGTTGCCATTTTTACAGCAACGAGCGCTCACCATTATTCGTGCACCTGATGGGGTAGAAGGAGAACATTTCTTCCAAAAGCACTTACCAAGTTACGCGCCTCCATTCATGGCAAGACAAACACATCAAGGAAAAGAAATCATTACTTGCGAGACCTTAAAAGATCTTATTTGGTTAACCAATCACGGAACAATCGAATTCCATACACCATTTCAAAGCCTTACAGCACGTACACCAGAAGAAATCGTCTTTGATTTAGACCCGCCAAATAGAGACCGTTTTGATTTAGCTATCCATGCAGCTTTAAACATGAAGCATGTCTTTGATGAGTTACAGCTAACATCCTTTGTTAAAACGTCTGGTAATAAAGGGTTGCAAATCTACATCCCTATCCCCTCTGGTAGCATGACTTATAAACAGACTGCTTTGTTTACAGAAGCGATAGCACGTACGTTAGAAAATGCGTTTCCAGCACTGTTCACAACCGAGCGTCTTAAGGAAAAACGAAAAGGTAGGCTATATATTGACTATGTACAGCATGGCAAAGGGAAAACGATCATAGCACCGTATTCACCGAGAAAAACCGCAGAAGCTACCATCGCAATGCCTTTATACTGGGAGGAACTAACGAACGACCTTTCTCCAAAAAGCTTTACGCTAAAAAATGCTGTGGAGCTTGTCAAACAACGCGGATGTCCATGGCGAAATTATGAGGCAGTTAAAAAAAGCCAAAATCTAACAGAAATTTTGACTTTTTTAGGAACTTAGAACGTACCAATCACAGAAATAGACTTCTTCATAAGGAGTCATTTTCGGTTTTTCTTAACTAGGATACAACAAGCGGCACTTGGCGATACGTCAAGTGCCGCTTAAACAAATTTCTCCAGAAATGAAAAAAACATTAACTAGCTGGAACACCTTGATGAAGCAAATTAGCATATGCATCTTCATCACAAATAATAAACAATTTCGCGCCTTGGGGGATCGAATCTTTTAATTGGTTAATAATTGATAAATCATTACGGTTAGAAAGTAAAATAGCCCCTTGTGATGCTAATTCTGTCCGAGCATGCTCATATGTATCCCATTCTGCCTTTTTACCTATGGAATAAAGATCATAACCTCGATGACTCGTTAGTTGACGAATAATCTCGCTTGATCCATTAAATAAAATAGAACGGGCCGCCAAGTGGGCTGCTGTATCATTCGCCGTAATAAATTCTTCAACAGCTGCGTGCTTAAAGGCTGGAATATGTGTCGATTCCAACACTTCACAAATCGTATAAATATTCTGTGAATATTCCTCTCCAATACTTTCTAAGGTTGTCGCAATGAGTAATGTTTGACCATCAGCTTGAGAAGTTGCTACCCCATCTTCAGAAGCAAAAACCATCACAGATTTACTTTTAAGCAAATTTGCCTTTAGTAGTACATCTCGATTCGCTGGATTACCGTGAACAAACTCTACCTGTTCATGAATCAATGGTGTTTTTTCAATTTTCTCATCAATGATTACTATACGAACATCATCAAATGTATGTAAAATTTCATCTAATGTAATGCTTGCTTTCTTCGTCCAATTAATGAGAATGATATGCTCCTCTGTAGTAATTGTCAATTTACCTTCCTCCTTCAACCGCTTTCGAATGCTCAAAAAATCAATCGCTTTGCCAATAAAAATAGTCATTAAACCAATCCCCACAATATATAGGAACATGGCAAAAAGCTTCCCGCCTACAGTCGTTGGTGAGATATCTCCATATCCAACTGTAGTAACGGTCGTCATCGTCCACCAGAGCCCTTCAAACGGACTTGCAAATGTATCAGGTTCTAAGTAATAGATAAAATAACTGCTGGCAAACACTAAAGTAAGTGTGGCAAAAAGCAAAAACCAATTATTTAATTTGATAACTTTAACAAATAATTGTCTAAAAAATATCATATGCTCCTCCTCTTTCACTTCTTCCAATCCTAAAGCTATTAAAATAGTAACATATTTTAACTGCATCCGGCATACATACGGTATTAAATCTATAACGCTTCTTTTTAAAATTATAGGTTCAAATTATCGCGAAATGGATAGAAAAACGACGCTTTTGCATGCTGAAATTTGCTAAGTGCGTTTCTTAAAAACAGTAACTATCTCCATGCGGACCACAACAGGTTTATAATAGGATAAAATGTACAAACATGAGATTTTGTCTGAAAAAACTTCTATACAGGTTATAGAGACGTGTATCCAATTTCAAAAAATGAAAAATGCAAGCAAGTAATAACAGATACATATCGATTTGTTCCATGGCTAGCCGATAAGGAAGCAAAACACAACAGAATGAAAGATTCACTATATATATATCACGGTGAGGAACGAACCGATGATCACTTAGCTTAGGGCAATGAAGTGAAGTCGTCTAGTTGCTAGGCGCTAGAGCTGGACGGGATCCATTCGGTTATTTGGTTACGCCATAGCATCAAGTTTTATGATTTTTTATCTTTCAAGTGTTATGGTGAAAACTGTAGTTTTTCTTATACTATAAACCTTTAAACTTCTATGCTTTCCTATAATTTAAAGCAAAAAATGGCACTTACTTCCAAACTAAAGAAGTAAGCACCATTTCCATTCTAAATACATGCGTTGTTTAACCTCTACTTTACCGGTTATCTCGAAGGATTGCTGAAGCGCAGTTTTCATCCTGATCTACCTAAAATTTATCACTATATTAGCATATCATGGATGACTACCATCATCTGTTATTCCTTCTAGATGTCCGTTGCTTCTTGTATTGCCGTTTTATCTTGAAATGTTTTTACGTTGAGCTTATTTAAAATTCTTGCTGTAATTGTTCCAGTTACCATAGAACCATTGACATTCAATGCCGTTCTACCCATATCAATAAATGCTTCGATGGAAATTAATAACCCAGCTAAAGCAACCGGCATGTTCATAGAAGATAAAACGATTAACGCTGCAAAAGTGGCTCCACCGCCTACTCCTGCTATTCCAAATGAGCTGACGCCGATAATTAACACAAGCTGTAAAATAAAGCCTGGTGATAGTGGATCAATTCCCATTGTTGGAGCGATCATTACCGCAAGCATCGCTGGATAAATACCCGCACACCCATTTTGCCCCATTGTTGCACCAAAGGATGCTGACATATTCGCTACTCCTTGATCAACACCTAAAGCATGCTGTTGAGCTTGGATGTTCAACGGAATTGTTCCAGCGCTAGAACGGGACGTAAATGCAAAGCCAAGCACTGGAATAGCTTTACGTAAATACATGAACGGATTTAGACCAAATAAACCGACAAGAATTAAATGAATTACAAACATCGTTATTATCGCAACATAAGAAGCAGCTACAAACTTCCCTAATTCTAATATACCTGCGAAATCAGTACTCGCCACTGTGTTTGCCATTAAAGCTAAAATTCCATACGGTGTTAATCGAAGGATAAGTGTCACTATCCGCATAACGACTGCATACAGCGCATTAATCATTTTGGTGAACATTTCCGCCTGTTCAGGTTTTTTTCTTCGGACTCCCAAAACAGCGATACCTACAATAACCGAGAAAATAACGACAGCGATAACAGACGTAGACCGATCTCCTGTCATATCCAAGAAGATATTTGATGGAATAAAACTAACAATTTTTTGTGCAGCTGTTTGCTCTTCCACCTCTTCTAAAGTTGACTCTAGTATCGTTCCTCGTTCATTCTCTGCTTGCCCTGCTTCAATTTGTTCTGCATTTAAATCAAACACCGTAGCCGTAACGATGCCAACTAAAGCAGCAATCATCGTAGTTGAGATTAAAATTCCAATGATCCAACTAGCCATTTTCCCTAATTCGGCCGATTTTTCTAAGTTAATAATGGATTGAATGATGGAAACTAACACAAGCGGAATAACAATCATCATTAGAAAGCGAATATACCCACTTCCAACAATACTGTACCAATCCGTTGTCTCTATTAATACATCAGACCCAGCCCCATAAGCCCATTGGAGAATGGCTCCTAAAATGATTCCAGCACCTAAGCCTGTAAAAACACGCTTTGTAAACGAAAAGTGTTTCTTTTGCATCCAAATAAGAATTCCTATAAGTACAGCTAATATTGCCACATTCAGTATCGTATACATGCCCATTAGCTTACCTCCTTTTATTGTTTGCATCTAGTTGAACTTATTTTATGCGCTTTTAACCCAACATGATACATGCATATTGTATTAATCCGATAAAAATACTAAGACTTTACTTAGATTACATTTTTTCCGCATGTCTGTCAAGAAAATAATTTCATTCTTTGCTCGTTTAAATAACGCTATTTCTTTACAATGAAAACAGCCATTTTGCTTAAATGATGTACACTTAAATTCTATGACATATGACCTTCATCATCTCACTGTGAGAGGCTATTTTAAGCATGGCATGACGTCTCGAAAATTATACAAATTCAAAATTATTTTAGAAAGTTGGTCTATTGCCAAATCGCTATGAAAAAAATTGCCACCATTTTATTTATACGATAAACTACTTTCCTATAATGTAAAAAATTTTGCTTAACGCCTAAAAAGGATTTCTATAGTATTTACATTTTCCTATCATATTAGATAAGCTTGGCTTATTCAAATTTCTAGTTTGGTCTATACACCTGTAACATTCTAAAGTGTTTGAAAAACAAGGCTAGTCGCAAATTCTTATAAGGAAAGCCTTTGTTTTTCTTATACTATAACCCTTAAAATTTTATACTTTCCTATAGTGCAAAAAAAGACAATTTCCAATTTTTATATTGAAAATTGTCTGCTTACTCGTTTTTAAATTAGATGTCACCCGATTAAATGGACAATCTCTCCACCAATAACTCCGATAATAACAATGAGCCAAGCTGGAACCTTCCAAAAATGCAATAACGCAAATAAAATAACCGCCAAGCCAAAATCTGCTCCATTTAAAATAGAGCTTGTAAAAACAGGGTCATAGAAAGCCGCAATTAATAAGCCAACAACGCTTGCATTTACTCCCGTTAAAACACCTTGAAAGCTAGAACGTTTACGCAGTTCACTTAAAAATGGCAATGTACCTACAATAAGTAAAAAGGAAGGTAAAAAAATAGCCACTGTAGCAATGACAGCACCAACTATTCCACTCATCATTGTTCCTACATAAGAACTAAACGTAAATAATGGCCCAGGAACTGCTTGTGCCATCCCATAACCAGCTAAAAACTCATCGTTCGTTAAGAAGCCTGTCGGAACAATTTCCTGCTCTAGCATCGGTAGCACAACATGTCCACCTCCAAACACGAACGAACCGACACGAAAGAACGTATCTGCAATTTGTATGTACATATGAGAAAACGCACTTGCCAAAATGGGAAGTCCAATTAACATTGCCACTAATATGGATAGTGCAAGCATTCCTTGTTTTTTCGAAATCGAGACAGTAAAAGAAGAAAGCTTCGGTTGTGCTTTATTCTTATACAAAAAGTAACCAATACCTGCCCCAATGAAAATAATGATAATTTGCACGAATGCAGATGGAAAAAGAAGCATCATCAATGCTGCTCCCAAAGCAATTGCAATCCGCGGTTTATCTGGTGTCAGCTTTTTACCCAAACCAAGTACGGCATGAGCTACTACGGCAACAGCGACAATCTTTAAACTAGCAATCCAATTCGCATCACCAAGTGTGAAAGATTGATAGAATAGAGCAAACAACACGAGCACAAACACAGAAGGTAATGTGAACCCAAACCAGGAGACAACACCACCTAAAAATCCACCTCGTAACATACCAATAGCTATTCCTACTTGTGAACTAGCAGGCCCCGGTAAAAATTGGCACAAAGCGATAATATCGGCATATGTTTTATCATCTAACCATTTGCGCTTATCAATATACTCTGTTTTAAAGTAGCCTAAATGAGCCACTGGGCCACCAAACGATGTTAACCCCAACTTTAATGAAGTTCGTAATATGTCTAATAAGGATTGATTCTTAGTCATAATCGCCTCCCAATAAGTAAATCTATATCTATCAAGGAGGACTTTCCTCCCCACGGTCTTGTTCGGTGAACAAATCAAGCAAAGTCGCTCACAATCTAGAAATAAGAGCTTCTACGCAAGATTACTGATAATGTATCATAATTTGCATCGTATGTTAATGTTTTTTACATAACTGTAATAGAGATGTTTCTTGTCACTGTTTATGGGGTAATGATATACTAAAAAAAGGGAATGCAATACTAGGTGTGTTCCTTCAAAAAAGGATGAATGAAAACGTGAAAGCGAAAGCCAAATCAACCGAAGCTTCCATTGCTAGTGCAACTGGTAAACTATTAAGAAGCTATTTTGGTAAAGGGCCTGGAGCATTATATGTATCTTTAGCCCATTCTTATTTAATCATCTATTTGAAAGACTTTATTACACCAATGGAAAGTGTCTTACTTAAGCAAAAACAAGCTTTGAAAATAGAAGAAACACGAGACATCGTCATGGAAAAATGTATGCCTGAACTAAAAGCAATGTGGCATAACGAGTTTGGAATACAGGCACAACATATTTATTATGATTGGAACTTAGCAAATAAGACAGGTGTTATATTTGCTGATTTAAAGGGAGCACAATTAACAAAGCATTTCAGCGCTCTTTCTAGCGAACAGGAAGCAAAGATTCATCAAGAAATAAAACGATTTACTGAAAAAGCACAAAAAGCTCCTCGTAATATAGCGTCTGTTCGATTAAATGAACGAACCATTATATCAAAGCGAGAGGACATTCTCGTTAGCATTGAAAAAGAACTTATTTCTTCTGGCTTTGAAGAGCAATTAAGGCTTTCTAAAAGAAAATTAGAGAAAAACATTATCAACAGGTCGTATTTAGAATCCATTTTAAAGCAAGGGATTGAAGATCTGTTCGTGGATTGGGATTTTCAACAAGACATCGGTTATGTCGTATTCATACTGCAAGCCGAAAAATAAATTGGTAGGAATGTCTGGACAATAGCGCTAAGACATAAGCCGAAAAGGATGAACCCTTTTCGGCTTTTTTATTAACAGTTTCATTCACGAGCCCTATATATGTAAGATTTGAACAAAGGCTCGGGGCGCCCGTTTAGTAACGTAGCAACTGGAACGAATCAGGAATCATGCTCCTGCAACAGGAGTATACCGGCGTCCTCCGGCAAGCCGTTTTTAGTCGGCCTTCCTATTTAGAACGAACCGATGATGACTTAGCTTAGGGCAATGAAGTGAAGTCGCCTAGTTGCTGGGCGCTGAAGCCGGACGGAGCCCGTTCAGTTGTTTGGTTACGTCATAGCAATAAGTTTTATACTTTCCTATAGTGTTAGAAAAACTTGACTTGTCGCCAAGTCTTATGGCGATATAACATACATTCTGCACTTTCCTAAAGTGTATAAAAATCGATTACTGTTTATATATGTCAGAGAAGCTAAAGTGAATTGAAGCTGTGTCAACAAGAAAAAGGAGAGATCAGATGTACCGAATCGTTGCAATTAGCAATAATGTACGGGCAATTATAGCCATGAATGAACAGGAGATGATTTTTGATACTTACCAAGAAGCAGAAAAATATCTTCTAGAAGCAAAAGATATATTGATTTTGCCTGACAACTACAATTTAAAGATTGAGAAACAATAACTGTTTAGAAATTATCTTTTGAAAACCCCTCTAATTGAAGTTTACTTTGCATGATAACCATAGACATAAAATACTTCCATTCCATTCATTTTGAATGGAATGGAAGCATAGGGCAAAATAGCTTTACTTTTATATTTAGGTTAACCTTCTAATTTGTTTACTTTTACGTCCTCTATTTCATTCTTACTGGATGAGAACCAACCAGTGACAGCAATTCCCACAAGCACTACATAGAAGATAATCTTCCATAACGTAGAATGTGGAAAATCATGTGGTATGAATGCGATATCCTCATGGGCAAGTACAATTAAACTTAGCTTCACGCCAACCCAACCAACAATAACGAAAGCCGCGACTTCAAGCCCAGGTCGTTTATTCAACAATTCTACAAATATATTTGCAGCAAATCGCATAACAATGAGACCGATCATTCCACCAGCAAACACGACAAAAAACTGTCCCGTATCGAGGCTTCCTATATGGCCTAACCCAGTTGCTGGCAATGCAACTGCTAATGCTACAGCAGCTAAAATAGAGTCAACCGCAAATGCAAGGTCAGCAAACTCTACTTTTAACACAGTCATCCAAAAGCCGCTTCCCTTTTTTTCTGTTACGTTCGCTCCTTCTTCTACTTCTTTTCTCGGTTTAAATCGATCATATAAATGTTTCCCACATATAAATAGTAAGTACAGCGCACCAAGGGCTTGTACCTGCCAAACATCTACTAAAAACGAGATAACAAATAAGGACCCAAACCGCAGAACAAAAGCACCAGCTAATCCATAAAACAACGCTCTTTTACGCTGTTTTTCTGGTAAATGTCGGACCATAATTGCTAGCACAAGTGCATTATCTGCCGCTAACAATCCCTCTAAACCAATAAGCACCACTAAAACCCATAAATATTCGATGAGTAAATCAACGCCCATTCCTTATCTTCTCCTTCCGCTTATGGCGATCGAAATTTTTTTGTTTAGAAAACAGTTTCCAATGTTTTACAAAACAATGTAGCAGGTCTTCTTAACAATGAAAAAAGATTCCTACCAATTGGTAAGAATCAAAAAAAGAAATAGACCCTTACCAAGTTTGGTAAAGGTCTCGCTAACAACGATCGTTGCCAATTCAGCCGGAGAATGATCTCGTAATGACGACTAAAATTGTACAGCTACTCCCCTTTATAAAAGCATGTCCATAAAAACGATTTCCTCTAGTATAGAAGCTATTGTTTTTACGACATTTGATTATAGGAACAAAATTACTATTTTATTAAACATGTTTCAGAGAAAAATGTCAACCACTTTATATGCTATACTTCTATCGTTCCTTGTAAAATTTGATTCATTGATTCCTGTAGAGTGGCTAATTTATTTTTACTATCCTCTTCACTCGTACCGCGAACACCAAAATAACATTTAATTTTTGGTTCCGTTCCAGAAGGTCGTAAACAAATCCAACAATCCTGTTCCAACTTATATTTCACCATATTCTCTTTTGGTAGCTCGATTGTTTCAACATTCCCGTCTCTACATGTTCTTTTACCAGCTAGATAATCCTCCATTTGCACTACTTTCAACCCGCCGATTTGCTCTACAGGCTCTCTGCGAACATCATCCATAATAAAACCAATTTTTTCTGAGCCTTCTTTTCCTTTTAGAGTAATCGATTGCATGTGTTCAAAGTAGTAACCATGACGAGCAAATAGGTCGTATAAAGCATCTAATAATGTTTTACCTTGTTGTTGCCAATAATACGCCATTTCACAAGCCATTACTGAAGCTTGCACTGCGTCTTTGTCCCTAGCAAAACTGCTAATTAAATACCCATAGCTCTCTTCATAACCAAACACAAACGTTTCACCTGTACGATCAAACTGTCTAATTTTCTCACCGATAAACTTGAATCCTGTTAATGTATTCAATGTCTGAATACCGTAATAATCGGCAACAGCCCTGCCTAACTCTGATGTGACAACGGTTTTAATCATTCGCCCGCTTCTTAATAACGCTGCGTCACTATGGGCTAGAATATAATCTAACATTAATGCACCTAGCTGGTTTCCGGTCAAAACCTGATAATTTCCCGCACTATTTTTTACCGCCACACCTAAACGATCTGCATCAGGATCCGTAGCAAGTAGTAGAGTAGCATCGGTTTGCTTCCCTTGTTCTATGGCCATCGTAAATGCTTGATGTTCCTCTGGGTTTGGTGATGCAACCGTAGAAAATTCAGGATCAGCAATAGCCTGTTCCTTTACCATATGAACATGCGTGAAATTCAACTGTTTCAACCCTTTAGGTACAAGCTCAGCGGCTGTTCCGTGCAAAGGAGTGAAAACAATTGGCATTTCCTTTTCTATCTCTATTTTATCTGCAGGCATTTTCGATATTCCTTGCAATTTATCTAAATAAGCATTATCGATTTCATCTTTTATCCAGTTTAAGAGTTCTTTTTCTTCTAGCTCCTTTTTTTCCAAATAAGGAACAGATAATTCATCCTCTACCTTATTAATATAAGTAACAATTTCTGAAGCTTGGTTTGGAGTAATCTGCCCACCATCTTCATTATAAACTTTAAAACCATTATATTCAGGCGGATTGTGACTAGCCGTAATCATAACACCCGAAACTGTACCTAAATAGCGTACAGCAAATGAAAGTAAAGGCGTAGGTCTTAAAGACGAAAACACATAGGATGTTATCCCAAACGACCCTAATACTTTAGCTGTTTCTAAAGCAAATTCTTTCGACATGTGTCTCGAATCATAAGCGATGACAACGCCACGATCTTTCACATTTACTGTATGGTCGAGCAAATACTTCGCTAAGCCATTCACAGCTTTTCGGATAGTATAGACGTTCATTCGATTTATTCCTGCTCCAATAACTCCACGCATGCCACCAGTACCAAAGGTCAGTTCTTTATAAAAAGCATCCTCCAATGCAACAGGGTCTGATTTTAATTCCTTCAATTCCTGTATTAAATTAGGTTCTAAGTCTTCAAACGAATCCCACTTTTCAAAGATATGCTTCCAGCTCATCATTTGCTTATCCTCCAAGTTTTTTCTATACGAGGGCGCTCCCTTACCATTTTGCGAACATTGGACTTCCTCGTTTATTGTCATAAATAATCGTTTATTAAAACATTAGCACTATTTATTTGCTACTTTCATACTATACGAATTTTAGCATATTTTCTCTAATTATACTATGCCTACCCTTTTTTGTTTACATCGGTTGTAAAATGGATAAACTTAGTAATAGGTTTTTACTAGAATATAAGATTTCGTTGCATATATTCTTTCTATTTTTAACATAAACCAGTAAAATAAAAAATAGGATATATGAACACTCGAAAGTAGGGATGTATGTGGTAAACAAACGCTGGTTTCAATTTTTTATGTTTTTCATTTTAGCTTTTACACTCATTCTATTAATCTCAGTAACAAAATTTATCTTCTTTCCCTTTGTGAAAATAGTTGGCGCTGTGGCAGTGCCTATTATCGGTGCGGGTATCCTTTACTATTTAACAAAACCGTTAATGTATTTTTTTGAGCGTTTGAAGATGAATCGGATTATTTCTATCGTTCTTGTCTTTGTTGTAATCATCCTTCTCGGTGTATTTGTATATATGTATATTGCGCCAATCGCCCAGCAGCAATTCCGTAATTTAATTGATAATGTTCCGAAAATGGTAAACTGGGCACAAGATATGATTTCGTTATGGCAAGCCAACCAAACGGCTATGCCAGAGCAACTAGATAAAGCCATTAATGATTTCACCAATAATTTACAATCACATATTGATAGTGTTATCAATTATTTATTTGGCTTTATTGGGCAAATTATCGGCTTTGTTACATCAATTGTGCTTGTTCCATTTTTTCTCTTCTTTATGCTTAAGGATGGTGAGAAATTAATACCATTTATAACGCAAATTTTTTCCAAGAAAAAAGCTGCCAACATTCGCGCATTGCTATCTAAACTAGATGCGACATTAACTGCTTTCATTCAAGGTCAATTAATTGTCAGCTTTTCTGTAGGAATTTTATTGTTAATTGGCTACTTAATTATTGGATTAAATTACTCATTAACACTCGCCTTATTTGCCATGGTCATGAACGTTATCCCATTTGCTGGTCCGTTTATTGCTGTTATCCCAGCATTGATCGTCGGTGCCTTTCAAGAGCCCATTTTAGTTGTTTGGGTATCGCTTGTGATGATCGCTGCACAGCAAATTGAAAGTAATTTAATATCGCCAAATGTGATGGGGCGGGCATTAGACTTACATCCGTTAACCGTTATTACTGTTATCCTAGCTGCTGGGAGCATAGCTGGCTTCTTAGGTATCCTATTCGCTGTTCCTTTCTATGCGCTCATTAAAACAATTTTTGTCCATTTCTACCAAACGTATGTGGACTCCAAAAAGAACAAAGACGATGCGCTCATTTAAACCGACTATCACGCAGTTTTTTGGCAAAATCTCATCTGGAGTAAAAATAAACAAATGTGTAAAAAACAGTAGCAACTTTCAAGCGCTACTGTTTTTTATTGGTTTAAGGTGTAGCAACTCGGCTAACATTGTGAACTTCAGTGACTTTATTGTGAACTTTGAGTAACTATCTTGAGAACTTCAGCGACTTTTCATGAAACTTAAGCGAAATGGGAAGAAGTTCAGCGACTTTACAAATTTATCCCATTTCAAAAACTATAAACGATTGCGGAGCCAACTTTATAATAACCAATTTTTTGATATACATGATTGGAGATAGGGTTGGATGTATCGGTGTATAAGCTACAAAACTGATAGCCACTATCAAGTAATTGTTGACTCAATGCGGCAACTAAACTGGTAGCATACCCTTTTTCTTTATGTTGATCTGGAGTAAACACAGCATTAATTGTGGCTCCGTTCTTTGTTGTTCTTGATCGGTTTGCCATGGATACGTAATGTTTTCCGACTTGCCATAAGAAAGCGGAATGTTGATTTATATTACGTCGTGCAATTGCTTCTGCCTGTTTTTCTGTAATTTTCTCACCAGCTTCCTCTCCAAATTGTTGTAACCAATGAATTAGTAATGACAAATCTTTCTCTTGAGCGATTACCAATTCACCATCCTGCTGCACTTGATTAACCGCATCTAACTGGTAAATCCACTCTTGCATATGAACTACGGGTTGATTACCTGTAATATCTTCCCATTCTTTTGCAAAAATAGTAGCGTACTGTTCTGGTCCTATCACCCCTGGCACTTCCATACCTTGATCCCAAATCTGCTTTACAGCAGCACGGATCACCTCTTCTCCAACAAATTGCCCCAAATCTGGGAGCACCCAATTATTTGGGGCTGTTTGCATAAAAGGAAAAAGAAGCTCTTTATCCTTTTCTACCCACCCTAAATAATAGGCACCTTCGTTATTCTGTTTTAGACGCTCTAATATACCAAGGATTAAATTATTGCATGCTTCTTTTTTTAAAAGTTTCTTCTCCACTAATTCTACATAAGCCTCTACTGATTTTGCGAACTGGACTTTCACCTTGCCTCCCCCTTTGCTTTTTTTAAACGATACATAGTTTATACTGTTTTGTAAAGGCTTTTTTCGTTACACTCATAGTAAGGAGGGATAGGGAAATGAATGAAAAACAATTACAAGATAAGCTGGATGAATTAAAATCGGACTATGTGCGAATTCAAGGGGATTTAGATAAACTGGAGTATGTGCGTGGCAGAGTATCTTCTGCCGAGGAACAATTAATTCGTTTAGAAGGAGAAATTGCCGAAGTACATCGACAGTTGGACGCATTTAATAGATAACGGCAAACTTTGTATACGGTTTATGCAATAGATGTAATTTTTTAAAAACGCAGCTATCATCAAAGTCTTTGTGACGATAGCTGCGTTTTTTATACTATAAACTCTTAAGAATCTATACTCTCCTATTGTGCAAATAAGAAAAACGATAACACTCGCCGTTCATACTGGGCGACAAGCTATCGTTTTTCTTTAGAATATGTTTTCAGATATCATTACTTGCTTGGCACATGGGTAGTTCGTTCTCACTTTTTAAAGCCTTCGAGTATTTGATTACCTGTTTTCTTTGGATTGACCATTGCGCTGTGTTTCCAGCTTTGCTTGTATTTTTGCTTTTTCTTTATTTGGTGGTGTTAAGCTAACAATCCGGTCTCCTACAGCAGGCACCGTCCTCATTTCTTCAGAATAGAACTTTAGTTGCCCAGAAGGTTTGATTAGATATAGGAACACTGTTGCATCATCTTTATCGGCTAAATATTGCTTGTAATTATATTGACTAGTTAACGTTGTCTGTCTAAATACATAATGATGATCTAATTTATCAAGCAGGTCTTCCATTGTAAATTTCTTATCAAACAATATTCTTCCGCCCACTCTTGACACAACATTAACAGAATCACCACTAAATTGGTCGAATGGACTAATTTTAAACACATTTGTCCTTCCATACTCTGGCATAAATGTCGTACATACTAATGAATTAAAAGCATGATCATCTGTTGCTGCTAGTAAATATTCATATGGAATCGTATCTAAATTATATTCTGTTTGTTCAGATAGGATATTACCATGATAAAAGTTAATTCCTGCTTCTCTTACAGGTCTTAACTTCTCCCATGAAGAGTCTACAATAATAACTGGAAAATCTGCTTTTGAAAGAGATTTAGCTAGTTCCACCGTAAATCGATTTGCCCCAACAATCATTGCTCCTGGTCTTCCTTCCATGGACAAATGTAGTTTTTTCGACAACCAGCCAATAGAAAATCCGTGCGCCACAACGGTAAAGAACACAAGACCAAAGGTTAACGTCGTTAAGATTTGCGCATCTTCATATCCTTGTTCTGATAAAACACCAGCAAAATAACCAGACACTGTTAATGCTACTATCCCTCTTGGAGCAATCCAACCAACGAGCGCTTTTTCATTAAACGTTAAGCTCGTTCCTATTGTGGAAAGAAAAATCGATAATGGTCGGACAAGAAACATCATAAGCAGAACATAGCCGATGATATTTGGGCTAAATATGTGCAACAGCGTTTCTAATTGCAAAGAAGCTGTTAACATAATGAAGATCGTTGAAATAAGCAGAATTGATATATTCTCCTTGAAGTGACGCATATCAGAAATCGAGCTAATCCCCATATTCGCCAGTGTTATCCCCATCGCGGTAACAGATAATAGCCCTGTTTCATGGACAATTTCATCAGCTACTGTAAAACACATAATAACGACAATGACAACAGCAGGTGACTTTAAAAATTCTGGTATATGACCGGTTTCAAACATCCAGCCAATACCCCTTCCACAAGCCCAACCAAAAATCGCAGCAAAGATAGAGGCGGCAAAGAATAGAAGGAGTTGAGCTACATCAGGCTCTGATCCAGTTAGGAAGGTAATAATTTCAAAAGCGAATACAGCAAGCAAGGCGCCGATTGGATCGACAATAATCCCTTCCCATTTTAAAATTTTTGCAGGTCGTGCTTTTAACTTCGATTGGCGTAAAAGCGGCATAATAACCGTTGGACCAGTAACGATAAACAAACCACCAATTACAAAAGCTACTGCCCATGAGAGTCCTGCAATATAGTGTGCTGTTAACGAGCCCAGAATCCATGCGATAAATGCACCGACCGTTGAAATACGAAAGACTGGTTTACCTAGCCCTCGTAATTCTTTAAAACTTAAATTTAAGCTTCCTTCAAATAAAATAATGGCTACAGCTACAGAAATAATCGGACTATATAAACTGCCAAAGTCTTCTTCAGGATTCAAAAAACCAAAAATAGGGCCTGCCAACAACCCTGTTATGGACATAACGACAATCGCAGGCATTCGATAACGCCAAGCGACCCATTGTGATCCGATCCCTAAAAGACCGATTAGCATGATTTCAAATAATAAAGATGGTACCATGTTATACCTCCTCGGTTAAAATAAAATTGGTATGACTCCTTTTCTTGGAGGTATAGAACTGCCCCTCCAATTGTAATGACTATAATAAATACTGTTCAAATTGAAGGAGCAGAAGAATAAACTGCTTTAAAATTGATTTGTAAATTCATTTCCTTTAAAGAAACGGTTAGAACTAAACTCATTCTAGATAAGCCATCATAGCATCAGAAAAACTTGGCTTACCACCAAATCTTTATAGGTGAAGCTAGCGTTTTGCTTATACTATAAACCTGTAAACTATTATATTTTCCTAATAGTATAAAGAAGATACCTATCTTTCGTGGAACCTACGTTATAAGTTAAACACAAGATAAAAACATTTTAAAGGTGAAAAGCAATAATGTAAACAATTTTTATCAAATAAGATTTAAAATAAATTATTGCAAACTTTTTTTCTTTTACATTTTTTGTATGAAAGAAGTATGCATAAATTTACTACTTCCATAGTTACCCCTTCATTTTCATGGGGTTGAGCATCAAAAGTTTCAAGTTAAAATAGGCATAAAACGAAGGCTTCCATCGTAGAGGCGTGAAGATAAGACAAGTTTTATACTGTTTTATTGACATAGAAAACAATTACCTGTTACTATAATGACTGCTTTGTACTATTTTCAAAAAAGCGACATAAAAAGGCAAAATTTTCAGATTATAAGGCCAATTTACTTAGAAAACATGAACAAGCTATTCCATTTATTATTATCTGTTAATTCTAATTCTCTAAAAAAATCGGCTTATTAACTAGTTGTAAAAGTTATTGTTTTTTACTGTTAACTTTAAAATTTCACACTTTTTAAATAGTTGAAATACAACGCTTGTTAATCATCTTGGAAAAGCATTGCCTTTTCATACGGAGGGAACAATCATGAAACGTGATACATTTATTATTGGTTTTATGCTATTTGCTTTGTTTTTCGGCGCTGGTAACTTAATCTATCCTCCTATTTTAGGAGTTTCTTCAGGCTCGTCTTTTTTTTCAGCTATTATCGGATTTATCATTACTGGCATTGGCATACCAATTTTAGCAGTTACAGCAATTTCTTATGTAAAAAATGATGCTAGAGAACTTGGAAATCATGTTCATCCTTTGTTTGGACTTATTTTCACCTGTCTTGTTTATTTAGCAATCGGACCATTTTTTGGCATACCAAGAGCGGCGACTGTTGGTTATGAAATGAGCGTTGAACCGCTATTACAAAATACTTCTTCAGCAGCTTTATTGCTATTTACGAGCATATTCTTCTTAGCTGTTCTTTTCGTCAGCTTAAACCCGTCCAAAATGGTGGATCGCATCGGCCAGCTACTAACGCCAATCCTATTGCTTTCCATTGCAGCGCTAGTCATTGGAGGACTTATTTTATTTGATCAACCACTACCAACAGCTTCTGGTGATTATGCCCAAAATCCATTTTTTACAGGTTTTGTTGAAGGATATTTAACAATGGATGCGATCGCTGCATTAGCCTTTGGTATTATTGTTGTGCAAACTTTTAAAGAGCGTGGATTATCCACAAAAGCAGATATTATAAAAGCAACGTTAAAATCCGGAACAATAGCAGGAATTGGACTAGCTATTGTTTACACTTCTCTCGGTTGGATTAGTGCGAGAATGCCGAATGGTAGCTCGTTTGTAAATGGCGGCGAGATATTGTCAGAAGCAGCTACGCAAATATTTAACACGTCAGGTACCTTGTTACTAGGGATTATCGTAACATTAGCCTGTTTTACAACATCTGTAGGACTCGTTGTAGCCGCTTCGCAATTTTTCGCAAAAATCAGTCCAGTACCCTATAAGTGGCTTGCGGTCATTATTACATTCGCAAGTTATCTCATAGCCAACCAAGGACTAAATACAATCATTCGTTTTTCTGTACCAGTACTTGTTTTCTTATATCCAATTGCTATTGTGCTTATTCTACTTACCTTTTTGCAGCCACTGTTTAAAAATAAGCAAGCTGTTTATCGAGGAGCCATCCTCTTTACTGCTATCGTCAGCTTGTATGACGGAATACTAGAATTAGGAGTAAAAATGTCATTTTTCTCGGAATATATGGCTATGCTTCCGTTTTCTAATATCGGATTAGGTTGGTTGCTTCCTGCAATCATCGGCGGATTCATTGGTTGGGTTCTATCCAAAATACAAAAGCGTGAAGCGTCTGTTTGAATGAAAAATTTTTATATTAGTCTATGAGGGAAATAAAAAAGTGGTTTTAATTATTTAGCTTTTATGATTAGAACCACTTTTATTTTTTCTTCAGCCTTGGTAACGTAAACTGTAAAATATGTTAAGATGGATGGGGTAAAGGAGGAACATGACATTGGGTTTACGTGAAGAGAAACTATTACAAACCTATTTTGGTTACCAACAATTTCGACCAGGTCAAAAGGAAGCTATTGACTTTATCATAAATGGAAACAACATTCTTGCTGTTATGCCTACAGGAGGCGGAAAGTCGTTATGTTATCAAATACCTGGACTAGCCTTAGAGGGAACAGCAATTATTATCTCCCCACTTATTTCTTTAATGAAGGATCAAGTGGATGCTTTACAAGCTTTAGGGGTTGCGGCTACATATATCAATAGTTCCTTATCTCCAGAACAGCAGCAAACGCGTCTACAGGACATGTCGTTAGGAAGATACAAGTTTGTCTATGTAGCTCCAGAACGATTTGAATCTAGCTTTTTTATGCGTGTATTGCACCGCATACGCATATCCTTAATTGCTTTTGACGAAGCACACTGTATATCTCAATGGGGGCATGATTTTCGACCTAGCTATCGCTCCATTATTCCCCAATTGCAACAGTTACCAAAAAGACCTGTGATGATGGCTCTAACAGCAACAGCCACTACAGAAGTAATTGAAGATATTCAGCAGCAACTACATATTGAAAATGTTGTTAACACAGGTTTTGAAAGAGAAAATCTAGCTTTTCATGTCATTAAAGGAAGAGATAAGCGCACTTACATTCAATCTTTCTTACAAGAACGGAAAGAAGAATCTGGGATTATTTATGCAGCTACAAGAAAACAAACGGATTCTCTCTATGATCAGCTTGAAGCTCAAGGGTATTCTGTGGCAAAGTATCATGCAGGATTATCAGAAATGGATAGAAAAAGAGCCCAAGCTGCCTTTATTCATGATGAAAAACAACTTATGGTAGCAACGAATGCGTTCGGTATGGGAATTGATAAATCTAATGTTCGCTTTGTGATTCATTACGCCATGCCAATGAATATTGAATCGTATTACCAAGAAGCTGGTAGAGCTGGCAGAGATGGAGAGAAAAGTGATTGTATCCTGTTATTTTCTCCGCAGGATATTCAACTACAAAAATTTTTAATTGAACAATCTAATATGGAAGACACTGTGAAGCAAGCAGAATACCGTAAGTTACAAGCAATGATTAATTACTGTCATACACATAGTTGCTTAACCGAATATATTTTAGGTTATTTTCACGCTTCATTGAAAAAAAGATGCGGGCGCTGTAGCAATTGTGTAAAACGACAAGAAAAAGTGGATATGACAGAAGAGGCACAAAAAATCCTCTCCTGCGTAAAACGAATGGGCGAAAAATTTGGCGTAGGTATGACAGCTAAAGTGTTAAAAGGGTCTAAAGATAGGAAAATGAGGCAATTCCGCCTACATACTTTATCTACATACGGTATCCTGTCCGCCTATACCGAAAAAGAACTGACAGAATGGATCCAGTTTTTAATTGCTGAACAATTGCTAGCAACCGAAGAAGGGAAATTTCCAACACTAAAGTTGAACCAACAATCCGTTGATATATTAAAAGGGAAAAAAACCGTTTGGATGTTTACTGCTCCTATGCCAACAAATGACGTAGCAGATTATCATGAAGATTTATTCACTTCACTACGACAATTAAGAAAGCAGCTAGCGGAAGAACAAAACGTGCCACCTTACATTCTGTTTTCCGATGCAACACTAAAAGATTTAAGTAGGTATTTTCCAACTACTAAAGAAGAAATGTTACTGATTAAAGGAGTTGGCGAAAGAAAGTTTGACCAGTATGGAGAAGCGTTTCTAACCGTTATTCAAAAATGGCGCGAAGAACACCCTGATGTTCAAAAAGTAATTCCTATTCAAGAATCAAGACCTATAAAAAAATCGAATCCTAAACAGGAAGACAAGCCAAGTCACATCATAAGTTATCAGCTATTTCGGTCGGGAAAAGCAATTCAAGACATCGCTACTATGCGCGAGCTATCTGTACAAACCATCGAAAACCATTTGTTTAAAGCCTTTAAAGACGGATATCCCATCGCTTGGGAAATATTTTTCACCTCACAGGAAGAAGAAGCCGTTTTAGCTGCTCGCGAACAATTGGACGAACCAAAACTAAAACCATTAAAAGATTCTTTACCAGACACATTTGGGTATACAAAAATCAAGGCTGTTTTAACGAAGCACGGTCATTTATAAAGCGCATCTTAATCAGCGAGGAGTCCCCCATCTCCTCCCAAATGGTTAGTAATCCATAGGCATGGCCTAAAGCTACCGCCAATATGGTAAAGTGATGCTGGGGAGCATAGGCGCAAGAGCCCGTTTAGCAACGTAGCGAATGGAACGAATCACCGAAAAGAGATTACGATGAGGGAACGAACCGATGATGACTTATCGTAGGGCAATAAGTCATATGGCGGAAAAACGCTGTCGCTTTGCTTATACGATAAATCTTTAAACTTTTAAACTTTCCTATAGTGTAAACCAAAACATCCATCTCGACTCACACACTCGAGATGGATGTTTTGGTTTATTGCTTATTCCCAAACAAGCAATCCGTTTATTACTTCTTTTTCCACGCCCATGTTCCGTTCCGAAACACCGGCTCAGTTGTGCCATCGGCAAATACGCCATCGATATCAAGTTGATCCGAACCAATCATAAAGTCAACGTGACTTAAGCTATCGTTAACGCCATGTTGATCTAATTCCTCCTCATTCATTTGCGCTCCGCCTTCCAAGTTCGTTGGATAAGCTTTTCCTAATGCGATATGACAAGAAGCATTTTCATCAAATAACGTATTGTAAAAAATGAGCCCAGACTGCGATACCGGTGATTCATGAGGAACAAGAGCCACTTCACCAAGACGTTTAGAGCCTTCGTCAACATTTAGTAAATGCTCTAATGTATCTTGACCTTGTTCAGCGGTAAAATCAACAACTTCTCCATCTTTAAATGTTAATTTGAATCGATCAATCAAGCTTCCGCCATAATTCAACGGCTTCGTACTTGAAACAGTACCGTTCACGCGATATTTATGCGGCAAGCTAAACACTTCTTCTGTTGGCATATTCGGGTTAAACGTTATACCACCCTCCGTTTGGGCAGAGCCGCCTTTCCAGATATGCCCTTCTGGTAGCTCCATTTCCAAATTTGTACCTGGTGCTTTAAAAATAAGCTTCTTATAGTTTTTATCGTTTAAAACCTCTCTTGCCACACGTAAAGAAGCATTATGCTCCTCCCAAGCAGCTATAGGATCATCCATATCTACACGAACAATTTTCACAATCGCCTCCCAAAGGCTCTCTATAGCAGCTGCTCTTGATTTATTAGGAAAAATCTTTTGCGCCCAGTCCCCTGTAGGGATCGAAATAATGGACCACGCAATCTTATCATTCATTGTATATTTGCGAAAATTTTTCATAGCTTCTGCGCCTGCTTTATTTGCTTTTGCCACTTTAGCTGAGTCAATTCCTTGCAATAAGTCTGGATTCGTTGAACGAATGTTTAAAACTGCTGCTCCATCCTCAGCAAAACTTTCATGAAGCATGACTCTCCATTCTGGGAAATGGGCAATGACTTCATCGGGAGCATATTCGAACTTAAGCCGTGTTAGTTCGTCGTCTACCCAATTAATATGTACGTTTTTCGCTCCCATTTCATAAGCTTTGCGGACTACAATTTTTGTGAAGTCCGCCCCTTCTATTGGTGCATTAATCATTAAAGCTTGCCCTTTTTGTAAATTAACACCTGTACGAAGTGCTAATGTAGCATATTTTTTTTGTACTTGTTCAGTAACCATTGTTAACCTCCAAAAAATAATTAGTGTATATCCTTTATTATTCCACAAATACAATGAAAATACCAAAGCCGAACATTTACAAAGAGAAAGTGCTTCTTGTATGTGTAAAATATTTCACGAGGAGGATATGAGAGCCTATTGCTATTCAAAAAAAATAACATGTTAGCGTAGGAAAAACACGAAGACTTCGATGGGAAAGCCCAATGGGATGACCCGCAGCAGCGATCACTAGCTATGTATTTATCTTTTAAAACAGTAAAAGTGGACGTAAATGGGTTAGGTAGATATTTGGGCTATGCTTATGTAGAGAAAAACTTAACACAAACGTGCTTCTTAGCAAACTTTACGCAACATCTAAAATATGATACCCTAGAAACAAGTTACTTTTCGTAATAACTGTTTATCTATTGGAATGGATACCAATTGAGGTGATGAATCTATGGATACGAATCTATGCCCGCGCTTTGAAAAAGCAATGGGCTTAATAAGCACAAGATGGGTAGGACTCATTCTGTTTGATTTACTTAAAGGTACGAAGCGATTTTCGGAAATGGAAGCTGATTTACCAATAAGTGGGCGTTTACTTTCAGATCGACTAAAAATGTTAGAAAAAGAAGGTATTGTTACAAGAGATGTCTACTCAGAATTCCCTGTTCGCATTGAATATTCTTTATCCGAGAAAGGAAAAGCACTCGCACCAGTCATTAAAGAAATTCAAAAGTGGGCAGAAGAACATGTTTCCGATGATCAGACAAGTACGGAATGTTAAGCAAAGATCTATTTTTCGAATAATGACGCATGAACAAGAGCGCCTCTATTCATAGAACGCGCTCTTGTTTTTTGTATTTATTTAGAATGCTCGGCTTCCTCTCGATCCCAATATTCAATACCTTCCTGATCATCTAACACATCGCGGTAAAAGACAGGATCTTTTCCTGCTTTCCGTTGTCTACGATAATCTTGAAGCACTTGATTAGCGATTTTAAACAATCTGGCTATCGCATACAAGTTAATTAAAGCCATAATTGCCATCGTTAAATCAGCTAATGACCAAACAAAGTCAAACGAAGCTATTGCACCAAACGCCACCATTAATAGCGCTCCGATTCGATATAAAAATAAACCTACTTTACTATCCCGGATGTACGTTATATTTGTTTCCCCATAGTAATAATTCCCTAAAATGGAACTATAAGCGAACAATAGTATAGCTATGGCAATAAAACCGCCTGCCCAATCTCCTATATGGAAAGTGAACGCATTTTGCGTCAACTGTATACCGTCAGCCTTACTTCCTTCAAAACCACCTGCTGTAATAATAACAAACGCAGTGGCACTACAAATTAAAATCGTATCAAAAAATACCCCTAATGCCTGAATAAGCCCTTGCTTAGCAGGATGGGTAACTTCAGCAGTCGCTGCAGCATTTGGGGCACTACCCATACCTGCTTCATTAGAGAACAAACCACGTTTAATCCCCATCATAATAGCTGCACCAAAACCACCACCAGCTACTTCACGAATTCCAAAAGCATTGGAAACGATATATGTAAGCATATCTGGGATTGCAGTAATATTTGTAATTAAAATATAAATAGCTAATAAAATATATAAAATAGCCATTACAGGTACGATGATTTGTGTTACATTCGCAATGCTCTTTAATCCACCAAAAATAACTATTGCAGTAAAAACAAATAAAATAATAGCAATAACTTCACTATCAATGGCAAATTGATTTTCAAACGCCAAACTAATAGTATTTGATTGAACAGAGTTAAACACCAATCCGTACGTAAACGTAATTGTAATCGCAAATAACACTGCAAGCCAACGACTTTTTAGTCCTTTTTCCATATAATATGCAGGTCCACCGCGATATTGATCTTCATGAGGAACTTTATATACTTGCGCTAATGTACTTTCTACAAAACCAGAGGCTGAACCAAGTAAAGCGATGATCCACATCCATAAAACCGCTCCCGGGCCTCCAGCTGCTATAGCTGCAGCTACGCCAGCCATGTTCCCAGTCCCCACTCTCGATGCTGCACTAATGGCAAAAGCTTGAAATGAAGAAGTCCCTTTTTTACCTGCAGCACTAATGGTTCGTTTATCTGCAATAACTCGAAACATCTCAGGTAAGTATCTGAATTGCACAAAACCTGTTTTAATCGTAAACCATAAGCCTAATCCAAGTAATACAGCAATTAACACGTAAGTCCATAAAACGTCGTTTACATCACTAATCAAGTTTTCCAAAAATAACACGATTAATTATTCCTCCTCTTGTTTATGATGTCATTTAACACATCATAAAACAACAAACTTTTTAAATAAATTGAAATATTCCCCTATGCATCTCCCCTTTAGAAAAACTTTGCTTATCGCCAACTCTTTTTGACAATATAGCTAATCTCCCCTTATTATTGGTTACTGCGCAAATTAAAACAGCCTGACTTAGCAGGCGGACGTCTTTGAAAAAGATTTCCTTTTACATATAAGGTTGTACATCGCATTACAGTCACCAAAAACAAATCTTTCATGAAATACTTCCGCCTAACCAAGCCAAAGAGTTGTAAAAAACCTTTTCCACCCAAAGGGTCTTCCATTTGCGTTATTGTATTATTTTACATTAATTTCTCGTTCGATTCCATGGGTAATCTGTGCCAAAAATTTCAGCAAATTCCTTTGCCTGCTTTCTCCGCTCTTTTCTATGTTTGGCCCGATCTGCTGCTGATGCATGCAATTTCTGTTCATGTTCCGACTCTGGAACAACACTTGGCACAGGTTTAGGTTTTCCTGTTTCGTCTATCGCTACAAATGTTAAAAAAGCAGTTGAACAAACCTGCCGCTGTCCCGTTCGTAAATCTTCCGTTACTGCTTTCACAAACACTTCCATCGACGTGTTGTGCGTCCAGGTAACGAAAGCTTCCACACAGATAGAATGTCCTTCTTTTACTGGCGCTAAAAAGTCAACCGAATCGGTAGAAGCTGTAACAACGGGCATACGGGCATGTCGTGATGCAGCTATAGCAGCAACATCATCCATATAAGCCATGAGCTTACCGCCAAATAACGTACCATACGTATTCGTATCTGGTGGCAACACATACGATGTTTTGACTGCCAAAGAATGTGTACAAGTTCTTTTTTCCACTTTACCCCTCCTTCTTATCATTTATCCGATACTTAGGGTGCTGTAAGACTCGCTTCAAAAATTGAAATATGGAGCTGGACAAGACTTCGTACAAGATAACAGCACGAAATCCTTTTTTCGTAAAAGACCTTTGGGTTCCGTATCATTGGGCTACAAACAATTAGCGATTCTACAGATGAAAGGCCTGCTTTATAATACTGGCGAAAGAAGTCGTGAAACAGACTCTTTAAATCGAATTCCTAACGACCGTTGACGGTATAAACCTTCTGTCATTTGTGTCGATAGCAACATGTCTTCTTCAAATTTCGATACTAATTGTTGCGTCAAATCATGATCATATAAAAAAGCGTTCACTTCAAAATTTAAGCGGAAGCTACGAACATCAATGTT
This sequence comes from Virgibacillus chiguensis, assembly GCF_900129865.1. Classification (GTDB taxonomy): domain Bacteria; phylum Bacillota; class Bacilli; order Bacillales; family Amphibacillaceae; genus Virgibacillus; species Virgibacillus chiguensis. The sequence continues at coordinate 113,418 of NZ_FQXD01000005.1, read as the reverse complement.
CGCTGTGCCAACTGAAGCGATTTTACCATCTACTACGATGGTTTTCGCATGTAGAAAGCCATTTTGATAAATAAATATTTCTGCACCTGCTTCTAAAAGGTCTCCTATATGTGATAATGTTGCCCAATATACGAAAGGATGATCTGGTTTATTAGGAATCATAATTCGAACATTGACCCCAGACAATGAAGCAATTCGCAGTGCATCACGTAAGCTTTCATCAGGAATAAAATACGGCGTTTGAATATAAACATAGTCTTTTGCAGTCATGATCATTTTAATGTAGCCATTTTTTATTTGCTCCCAATCCGAATCAGGCCCACTGGAGACAATTTGTACACCAACATTACCGACTGGGTTAGCACTATAATAACGGTCTTCATATAAAATGTCGTTACGAGAAGCTTGGTTCCAATCTAATATAAAACGTGTTTGCATTTGGCGTACAGCATCTCCGAAAATACACAAATGCGTGTCACGCCAGTACCCAAATTTTTTATTCATCCCTAAATATTCATCACCAATATTAAAGCCACCAATATATCCTATTTTCCCGTCAATAATGGCCAATTTACGATGATTTCGATAATTTATTTTAAAATTAATTTTAGGTATCTTAGGAGGAAAAAATGCTTCTACTTCTACACCGGCATTAAGAAGTTTCTTTATATACTTTCGGCTTAAAGATCGTGACCCCATATCATCAAACAACATACGTACTTCTAGACCTTCTTTTGCTTTTTTTATTAACACATCAGCGATTCTTTGACCGAGCTGGTCACTACGAACAATATAATACAACAAATGAATATGATCTGTAGCCTGTTCTAAATCATTGATTAAGGCTTCAAATTTCTCCTTACCATCTGTAAAAATCTTCACTTCATTATTATGGGTAAAAATTGCATCGTCGTTGCGTAAGTGTAAATAATAGAGGTCTTCATATTGAGCAATGTCTTTGTTTTTAAATTCAAAAGTTCCTTCTTCAAGCGCACGCAACTGCGATTGCACCGCCGCTTTTACGCCTAATCTACTTTTTGTATCCCAAGTAAAAATACGTCTTCTGCTAATTGGTTTTCCAAAAATTAAATACAGGATGAACCCTACAATTGGGATAAACAATAGCACCATTAGCCAAGCCCAAGTTGAGGTTGGATCTTTTCGTTCAAGAAAGATAATAGAAATTCCTAAGGCAATATTTAATATTAAAATAAAGCTTAGCAAATAAGAAAATAGATCTATTTGCATTGCTTTCCCCCTTTCTCGAACCTTACTTCATTTTTTTGTACTCTCCCATAATACTATAGCATACCATGTTATTCATTTTTTATCTATTGTATTTAAAAATCCCCTTTTCATGTATAAGCAAAACATAGATTTACAAAAATTTACGACCAAAGCCCTTGTTTTACTTATAACCTTCATTTTAATGTTTTTCTACGGAAGACTTGGCTTGTCGCTAATTCCTATGGCGAAAAGACGCTATCGTTTTTTTATAAAGTAAAACAAAGGCTTGGGGCGCCCGGTTAGCAACGTAGCGAGTGGAACGAAGCAACGAAAGTTTTAGGAATCATGCTCTGCAACAGGAGTATGCCGGCGCCATCTGGCAAGCCCGTCTTCAGTCGCCTTCCTAATAAATACAAGCCCCCTGCTTCATAACCTGCATGAATGACTTCTGTTTCCAGTTTATGATTTCGTTTATTCATCTAATTACCTCCTTGTTTTATAGTACAAGTTTATCTAATGAAACTTTTTGCCCATCTTATATTCTAGTGGAATACGGACCATAATGAAATCGTTCTCTTTTGTTTTCACTTACTATTCTTGCTTTTCTTACAAAAGAGATTTAGAATAACTATATTATATTGACATCCATCTGGAGGGGCAGCATGCATTCTTTGTAATAAAGAAGCTTAACTTCACAGTGATCTCATCAGTATGTAAACGTGAATTTTCTTTTTTTATCTCTTACCTCCATATTATTTTACATGAAAGAAGGGAGAACATGTCCGTTACACAAGAGAAAACGGGTATCATACATACTTTAGGAGCTTATGCTTTATGGGGAGTTCTACCCATTTATTGGAAGTTACTAGAGACCGTTTCACCTGGCGAAACGCTGGCACATCGAATTATATGGTCGGCTATTTTTATGATTATTATTGTACTCAGTGTTGGGAAATGGCATGAATTGCTTCGCGAATGGAAGGCATTAATGCAAAACAGACGAAAATTCATAGGCGTTTTTATGGCAACTACTGTTATTAGTCTCAATTGGCTGACATTTATTTGGGCGGTGCACAATGATCATGTTATTCAAGCAAGTCTAGGATATTATATTAACCCTTTAATCAGTATTTTGCTCGGTATCCTTGTGCTGAAGGAATCTTTCACCTTTAGACAGACCATTTCCTTTATCATGGCAGCTATTGGCGTCCTTTATTTGACAATAAGTTATGGCGTATTTCCTTGGATATCTTTATTGCTAGCAACGAGCTTTGGATTGTACGGTTTGTTAAAGAAAAAGATAGATATTGGTCCTATGATTGGACTGACAATCGAAACAATGTTAATCTCTCCAATTGCTCTTCTATTCTTATGCTTTCTTCCTCAAAGCACTTTTCAATGGGGCACCATTCTGTCAACGACGAACATGCTACTAATAGGTGCTGGCGTAGTTACAGCAATACCCTTATTACTATTTGCAAGCGGAGCAAAACGAATTTCTTTATCCTTAGTCGGCTTTTTGCAATACCTTGCACCAACACTTATGTTGTTAATAGGAGTGTTTTTATATAATGAACCATTCACTTCTGCTCACTTCATCGCATTTTTATTCATATGGTTAGCACTGATTAACTATCTGTTAGCTAGTTACCAAAAGCCTACAAAAAAGCAATTTCAAAAAGCGAACTAACGCTTGATTAAAAACAATCAGTTAATCCGTTTAATAAAATGACCGTTGACAAATTCGTTCGAACCTTATATAATATTCAGTAATTTAAATAACATCTCTTATTATGAGTGGCGGAGGGAATAGGCCCTGTGAAGCCCGGCAACCTAAAAGCAAACATTTTTGCTTTTTACGGTGCTAAATCCTACAAACCTATTATAAGGTTTGGAAGATAAGAGGAGGACGGAATGCATATTTGAACCCTCTTCTTAGGAAGAGGGTTCTTTATTTTTGTTTTCATTTCTTCCTTGCCATCTACTTACTTCTAAATTTTTACCAAACAAAATACACACTATTTATTCTTGTACGCTTGTTTCTTTTAACGGAACAGAAGGCCCATTTCCACATTTAATTAAAGGAGGAAAAACAATGAGTCATTTTTTTACGCAAGATCCAGAAACTGCATTACTTCACGGTGGGCAAATACCCGATTCAGCAACAGGAGCTAGAGCAGTACCTATTTACCAAACAACTTCTTATGTATTTAACGATACAGAACACGCACAGAACTTATTCGGATTAAAAGAACCTGGAAATATATACTCCCGAATTGGTAATCCAACTGTAGATACGTTTGAACAACGTATTGCCCAACTAGAAGATGGTGTCGCTGCAGTAGCTACATCTTCTGGAATGGCCGCAATCACTTTCGCTATTTTAAATGTAGCAAGTGCTGGGGACGACATTATTACCGATAGCAATCTTTACGGTGGAACATACAATTTATTTGCTAATATACTTCCTCGTTATGGAATTCATGTAAAATTCGTAGATGGATCAAACCCAATTGAAGTAGAGGCTGCAATTACTGAGAAAACCAAAGCTATTTTTGGGGAAACAATCACAAATCCGAGCCTGCAAGTTTTTGATATTGAAACGATTGCAGCAATTGCACATGCACACCATATCCCTTTAATTATAGATAATACATTTGCCCCTTACCTCGTTAAACCATTCGCATGGGGAGCGGATATTATTGTCCATTCTGCAACGAAATGGATTGGTGGTCACGGAACAACGATTGGTGGGGTAGTTGTAGACGGAGGAAGGTTTGATTGGAATCACGATAAATTCCCAGGTTTCACCCAACCTGATGCAAGTTACAACGGCTTGCGCTTTACTGATGTTGGGCCTGCCGCTTTTGCTACAAAACTACGTGTACAATTAATTCGTGATATTGGAGCTTGTTTAAGCCCTCATAGCGCATTTTTGTTGCTTCAAGGGTTAGAAACGTTACATTTACGCATGCAACAACATACGAACAACGCACAAAAAATTGCTGCTTTTTTAACAGATCATCCAGCAATTGAATGGGTTAATTATCCTGGTTTGTCCAATCATCCTTCCTATCCATTAACAAAAAAATACTTTCGTGACGGTACTGCTGGGTCCATTATTACGTTCGGTATTCAAGGTGGAAGGGAAGCTGGAAGACAATTAATTGATCAAATTGAATTATGGTCGCATGTAGCAAATGTAGGTGATGCTAAATCGCTCATTATTCACCCTGCATCTACCACACATCAACAGCTGACAACGGAAGAATTAGCCGCAAGTGGGACAACAGAAGAAACCATTCGCTTATCGGTTGGCTTAGAGTCTGTTCATGACCTGCTCATTACTTTGGACAACGCAATAGCAAAGGCTACAGGGGAACAAGCAACCATCGCTATAGATGAAAAACAGGCTATCCATTGGCTACTTCATTCTCCTTTTTTAAGAGACGGTGGAAACGCGCGTAAAAAATGCCTTGCCGTTTACGGTTTAGAAACAGCAAATGAAACAGACCGAAATAAAGTCTTCCAATTACAAGCGTTCGGATTCGATATAGCTGTTGTGGGAAGTACGAACCTAACCTTCCCCTTACCACAGTATAAAGAATTATCGAACATTCCAGTAGTGGACGCTACTTGGTCTCTACAAGCTACACTACCAGCTACCCTGTTAGAACAGCTCGTAAATAAAGACTGTAAGCTCTTATGGGTGGCAAAAACAAAGGAAACAGCTGCTACAATAGACCATGCCAATGCAGCTGGCATTACTGTTATTACACAAAAGAACCCTTATGAAGAAGCGTTATTGCTTCGAAACAACGCTACGGAGGCACCTGTATTTGCATAACAACCATTATCTTTTTTATGGTCTAGGAAATTATAAAATTTTGCAGTTGTGGATAAACTTATTAAGTTATTTAACCACTTCCGGCTACAGCGCCCAGCAACTAGGCGACTTCACTCCATTGCCCTAAGATAAGTCATCATCGGTTCGTTCTAAATAGGAAGGCCGACTAAAGACGGGCTTGCCGGAGGGCGCCGGCATACTCCTGTTGCAGGAGCATGATTCCTAAAACTTTCGTTGATTCGCTCCACTCGCGACGTTGCTAACCGGGCGCCCAGAGCCTTTGTTCTAATAGGTTTAATTATTTGTAAACTTGGAAAAATTATAACTAACCTTCCCTTTCAGATCGCCTTGCAATTGAAGGCGATCTTTTTTACTATTAGATTTTTTTGGTTTATAGTATAAGAAAAACAAAGGCTTTCGCCATATGGCAAGCCAAGTTTTTCTAATGATAAAATGAATGGACGGTGTCCAAAATCGGCAAGCTAAGAAAGTAGGCAGTAGAAATAGATCCTTTAATGGATGCTGTTAGCTAACAACAGCGCGTGTTTTACAGCATTTTATAATCAGGATAAAATTCAAAATATTATCTTTCCTATCGTGTAAGCAAATGCTTGTAGTATACATATGCTGTATACTACAAACAACCAATATTTCATACACGTAATCATACAAACAAAGTCTTCATTAAGTTAGTATGGTTACCATAAAACTTTTAACAAGCCCAATATTTAAAACTAATCCACTTAGGTGTTGATAACGATGCAAATAAAGAAATTAATAACCGGAGTAACCCTCCTATTACTCATCGTAGGAGTCCCACTCTATATTTTTAACCATGAAACAGATCAAACAAATCTTGCTGAGGATGCAGTAACAACAGAAAAAACGCCCAGCATCAAAAAGCATGAGCAAAAACCATCGCCAAAGCTATTTATTCATAAAGAGCAACAGGTTACGAAGCATTTTTATCAATCAAGACATATTACGGCAATTGGTGATTCGTTGACACAAGGTGTTGGCGATGAAACAAAACAAGGAGGCTATGTCGGAGCCCTTGAACAAATAATGACCCAAGCAAACACAGAAGCTTCTTTTGATAATTTTGGTGTACGAGGCAATCGCTCAGACCAACTACTTAAAAGACTGCAGCAAGACGATATGATTGCTTCCATAAAGCAAGCGGACATTGTATTTATAACCATTGGCGCGAATGATGTGATGCGCGTGTTAAAAGAAAATATTACGAATCTCCAAATGGAGGCATTTGAAAAAGCCCGAGTAGACTATGAAAAACGACTTCATAAAATCTTAACCAACATCCGAACGGTAAATGCAGATACGAAAATTTACTTGCTCGGTTTTTACAACCCCTTTGGGCAGTATTTTAAGGACATCAAAGAACTGAAGCTCATTGCGGACAATTGGAATAAAACTGGTAAAGAGATAGTAACTACGTATGAAAACAGCTCCTTTATACCAATTAGTGATTTATTTTCAAACACAGATGAAAACTTGTTTGCAGAAGATAATTTTCATCCAAATCAGGTAGGCTATGAGCGGATTGCTGAACGTATATTTGAGGTGTTAAAGAATGAACAAGAAAGAGGATGAACTGCATGGGGAATAGAACGGAACATACCAAAAGTAAAAAGTGGAAAAGACTATTTATCGGGTTACTTTCCTTTAATATGATCTTGCTTTTTGTATTGCTCACACTTATTTTTTGGCCGGTTCCACAAGCCGAATACCCAGAAAAAGCTACGGAACAAATAGATGCAAATTCAGAATTTATTGTTCGTACGACTAAAAAGAATTTAAACGATTTGGCCAATACGTATATTGACCAATTACTTGCAGGCACCGATCATGAATATCATATTGAACTAGGAGATGACGTACACTTAATTGGTGAGTTACCTGTTTTTTCCTCAACCGTTCCATTATCTGTTCATTTAGAGCCTTTTGTACAAGAAAATGGAGATATTATTTTGAAACAGAAGTCCATTTCTATTGGCTTATTAAAACTACCGAACCAAAAAATTATGGAATATATGGATAAATACCTCCCGATGCCAGAATGGGTTACTGTTAATCCCAAAGAAGAAGAAATATACGTCGCCGTGACGGATATTGAGTTAAAAAGTAATTTTCAAATTGCCGTCGAACATATTGACTTGCAGGCAAATAATTTATCGTTTAAATTTCGTATACCATATCAAACATTAGGTATTAATTAAGCGAAGCTAGAATGGTCTAGCTTCGCTTATATCAGCTTGTGAAAATAGTATTAAAAAACTCGTAGGATGGGGAATAACCTCAATAAGAGTTCCCTCCTCGCTACGAGTTATTGTTCGTTCATATGAGAATAAATAATATATGATGACATAGCCTGCGCTTCTTCTTTTGAATCACACATTGCTGTTTTATTACGGTATGGATAGTCGCCGAGCCTTCCTTTGTAAATTAACTGCATCCCCTCATGACTTCTTATATCTTCAGGTGTCACAAAGCAAGTAGGCTTTTTAAGTTGAAAATGTTCGACATCTTTTAATACAGTTGCTACGAATTGCGAGCAGAAGAATGCACACTTTCGATTAATTTCTATTTGTAACAAGATGCCAATTAAACCGATAAAATTGTAACGGTAGCGATCTTTGTCACATTCGATTCGCTTAATATGCTGCAAGATTTGCTCACACTCTTCTTCAGATACGGTAAAACGATAGACTGCACAAGCTGCATTCTTTAAAAAATCACTATGAATATCTTCTTGAACAAACCCCCCAATAAAAGGATTTTTCGGTCGCTTCCGCCCAAAGCTATACAGTCTCTGCAAATCCTCATCAAACCCAATGGAAACGTGATTCAAGGACTGTTTTGTAAAGAAATGAATAGCTTTCGCTAAATTCGTTCCCGTATCTGTGAAGAGAAGATAAATGAATTTTCCCCCCAATACACATATCCCCTTCCATCTATGCTGTAAAAAGAGCTAAATTAAATAGGTTAGCATGTCTGTTTGTTAAGCACCCTATGTATTGACAAATTACTCCTGTCCTATAGATGATGTAACTTTCTTACATAGGGATTGCACTACTAATTACTCATTAAGGTTTTGGTATGATGCCCTAAAGGAAACAGCATGTAAGATTGTTAGTAAACCTTTTCAAATAGAATACAAACACCGTAAAAACGTATCCTTTTTAAAAGGCCCTTTTAAAGAACAATTCATCCCCCACCTTTCTTATACTATTACAAAAAAAACGTATTTGCACAAGTATGTTTTTAGGCAATAGAACACATAAGCTTGCCAATCTCATTAGAAAAGACGCAATTATGTATTCAGAAGAAGTTGATACATAAGTGTCAGGATGAAACAAAGGTCGCTCAACTTTATTTCATTTTTCAATTAAATACCCTGTTAAATTCTACCTTATATGTTATAAATTAATGTTATTCGTGAAACCAAACATTGACGAATTGCTTGAAATAACGTAAGCTAACGTTGATTACTTTTATTTTATTGGAGGAAATTAAACCGAATGATTAATGTATCGAATGTGAGTTTACGATATGGCGATAAAAAATTATTTGAAGATGTGAACTTAAAGTTTACTCCAGGTAATTGTTATGGATTAATTGGTGCAAATGGAGCTGGTAAGTCCACTTTCCTTAAGATATTGTCTGGTGAAATAGAGCCACAAACGGGCCATGTCTCCTTATCTCCAGGCGAACGCCTTGCTGTTCTAAAGCAGGATCATTTCGCTTACGAGGACTATAACGTTATCGACACGGTGCTTATGGGGCATGAAAAGCTGTACGCTGTGAAACAGGAAAAAGACGCTATTTATATGAAAGGCGATTTTACGGAAGAAGACGGCATGCGTGCTGCTGAACTAGAAGGCGAATTCGCTGAAATGAATGGCTGGGAAGCTGAATCGGATGCAGCTGTTCTATTAAAAGGACTTGGCATCGATGAGTCACACCATGATAAACAAATGGCTGAGCTACATGCAGACGAAAAAGTGAAAGTGTTACTTGCCCAAGCGCTATTTGGCAACCCGGATATTTTATTATTAGACGAGCCGACAAACGGGTTAGACATTCATGCCATTCAATGGCTAGAAGAATTTCTCATTCATTTTGAGAATACCGTCATTGTCGTTTCCCATGATCGCCACTTCTTAAATAAAGTATGTACACATATTGCAGATGTTGATTATGGAAAAATTGAAATTTATATCGGTAACTATGACTTTTGGTATGAATCTAGTCAGCTAGCAACGAAAATGGCACAGGAAGCAAACAAAAAGAAAGAAGAAAAGATTAAAGAGTTACAATCATTTATTGCACGCTTTAGCGCTAACGCTTCCAAATCCAAACAAGCAACATCAAGAAAGAAATTGTTAGACAGCATTACGCTGGATGATATAAAACCATCTTCAAGAAAATACCCATATATTGCCTTTACCCCAGAACGGGAAATTGGAAATGATTTACTAACTGTTCAAGGATTAACAAAAACCATTAATGGTGAAAAAGTATTAAATAATGTTAGTTTTACGATGAATAAAGATGACAAAATCGCGCTTGTTGGTGGCGATGATGTAGCAAAAACAACACTATTTAAGATTTTGGTGGGAGAAATGGAACCAGATGCAGGAACGTATAAATGGGGTGTCACTACTTCCCAATCTTACTTCCCAAAAGATAATAGTGCTTACTTCGAAAATAGTGACTTACCTTTAGTAGACTGGTTAAGACAATATTCACCAGAAGATGAAACAGAAACTTTCTTACGTGGCTTTTTAGGGAGAATGCTATTTTCCGGAGAACAAGCGTTGAAAAAAGCAAATGTTTTATCTGGAGGAGAAAAAGTACGCTGTATGCTATCCAAAATGATGTTGAGCAACGCCAACGTACTTCTTTTGGATGAGCCGACAAACCATCTTGATTTAGAATCCATTACTGCTTTAAATAATGGACTTATCAAATTTAAAGGTTCCATTTTATTTACATCTCATGACCATCAATTCATTCAAAGTATTGCCAATCGCCTCATTGAAATTACACCGAATGGTTTAATTGATAAAGAGATGAGCTATGATGAGTACGTACAAGATAAAGAATTGCAAGCGAAAATTGCTACTATGTACAACAAGTAGCCAAAGGAAAGAAATATTGTAGATAGAATGTAGTACGATAAGACGGTTAGAAAAACTTGGCTTGTCGCATAGCGATAAGCCAAGTTTTTTCTAATGTGCTTGTTTCTGTTTAATTTTACTTAACATATCCGTTGTCAGCTTGTCTAAATCATATTCTACTTTAAAGCCCCATTCGTCAATCGCACAGGTGGAATCTAAATTATTTGGCCAACTGTCTGCAATTGCTTGTCGAAACGGGTCCACATCGTATTTTAATGAGAAAGAAGGAATATGCTTTTGGATCGATGTAGCAAAGTCCTCCGGTGCTGCGGAGAAAGCTGAAATATTAAAGGCATTACGATGTTGTAGTTTATTTGTATCACATTCCATCAATTGGATAATGGCATGGATCGCATCTGGCATATACATCATATCCATATACGTACCCTTGCCTATATAGGACGTATAACTCCCCTTCTCTACAGCTTCATAATACATTTCAACAGCATAATCCGTCGTTCCACCGCCTGGTAATGTAACATGAGAAATTAAACCAGGGAAACGTACACCACGAGTATCCACTCCAAAACGAGTGTGGTAATAATCAGCTAACAGCTCGCCAGATACTTTATTCACTCCATACATTGTCGTCGGGCGTTGTAATGTGTCCTGTGGTGTGTTATCTTTCGGTGTTGTTGGACCAAAAGCTCCAATGGAACTTGGGGTGAAAAATTGCAAATCTAATTCCCGAGCTATTTCAAGCGCATTAACTAAACCGCCCATATTAATATCCCAAGCTAGCTTCGGATTTTCTTCCGCTTTAGCTGATAATAAAGCTGCCAAATGCATCATCGTATCTACTTGGTACTTTTTTGTAACGTCAGAAAGCTGCTTTGCATTTGTTACATCAACGACTTCAAACGGGCCTTCTGCAACACGTCCTTCCGCCTTGCGAATATCAGTCGCTATTACTTGATCCGTACCGTAAATGTCTCTTAACTTGATAACAAGCTCTGACCCTATTTGACCCAAAGCTCCGGTTACTAATATTTTTTTCATCCGTGAAATCCTCTCTAGTGCTATTCTTTCTTCTTAAAAAAACTTGGACTTACCGCCAAAATTTCATGGCGGTAGCCTTCGTTTTCTTATCTTTCCTATATTGTTAAATAACGCCAAGTTCCTTACCTACTTTTTCATATATCGCAATAGCCTTATCTAGCATTTCTTTCGTATGCGCGGCTGTTGGCATATTGCGTACACGACCTGTTCCTCGTGGTACAGTTGGGAAAACAATAGACTTCGCGTAGACGCCTTCTTCATTTAAGCGTCTGCTAAATGTTTGTGTCGCATTCTCATCACCAATAATACAAGGGGTAATTGGAGTTTCGCTATTACCAATATCAAAGCCTAGTTGCCTTAAGCCAGCTTTTAAATAATTTCCATTTTCCCATAACTTTTCATTTAGCTCCGTGCTTTCCATAAGGATTTCAACAGCTTTCGTACTTGCTGCCGCATCCGCAGGTGAAACAGCTGTGGAGAACAAGAACGGACGAGAACGAACTTTTAACCAATCAATAAGATTTGCTTTGCCTGCTACATACCCACCAATCACGCCGATTGCTTTCGACAATGTACCCATTTGGAAGTCTACTTTATCCTGCAATCCAAAATGTTTAACTGTGCCTGCTCCTTTACCAAGAACACCAGAACCGTGAGCATCATCCACATACGTAATCAGGTCGAATTCCTCGGCAATGTCAACAATTTCTGGAAGTTTTGCAATATCCCCATCCATCGAAAACACACCATCGGTAATGACCATGATTTTATTGTATTGACCAGATTCGACAGCTTCTTTCGCCTTTTTTCGCAAATCATCCATATCGGAATGATTAAAACGAATAATTTTCGCTCTAGACAAACGACATCCATCAATGATGGAAGCATGATTTAATTCATCCGATAAAATGGCATCATGTTTATCCATTACCGCAGATATAGCTGCCATATTACAGTTAAACCCAGATTGATAGGAAATAACCGCTTCCGTGCCTTTAAATGCTGCAAGCTTTTTCTCTAATTCAAGATGAAGATCGAGTGTTCCATTGATCGTACGTACAGCACCTGCACCAACACCATGTGAATCAACCGCTTGCTTGGCAACTTGCTTCAATCTATCATCTGTCGCTAATCCTAAATAGTTGTTTGACGAAAGGTTAATTAACGTCCTGCCACCAATTTTTATCTCTGGACCATTAGGACCTTGAACAGGATCAATTTCATTATACAAGCCCCGTTCTTTCAAATCAGCAATATTGTCATTTAAAAAAGAATTTAACGCTTTACTCGTCATCTTTTTGTCCTCCTTTTATGTAAGTTTGTGTTCGTTTATACTTCCTTAAACCCATCATCCACACTTTACCATTTCCTACGCATATGAATGCTTATTCCGCTACAGCAACATCGTCTAAACCTTGTTTTAAAAAAACTAGGCTATCGCCAAATCTGTATGGCGATGAAATTTTGCTTATACGATAAACCAATAGTTGAACAAATGGAGTAAAATGTTGCTACTATCGTTCCTATAAAGCAGAATCTTAGGGCAATTTATGCGCACGATAATCTTACTATTCCCTTTTCAGTTTAACATAAGTACAACAAAATGTTTAATCGTAAAAGGACTGTAAAAACTGGTCTTAGGATACAAAAATGTGGGATAAAACTTGCAACTTTGTAAGATTCACTTGTTAAAATGTCACCAAAAACAATGGCTACACAGTAGTAGGTTATTTATACTGAGTGTAGAAGTCATAGAAAGCATACGAGGAGGGAAGGATTATGAAGAAGTTATTGGTTGTTCTATGCGCCGTTCTTATTATTACTTTTGGAATAGTTGGATATATAGAAATAAACAGTAATTCGAATGAGATCATGAACGAAAACCCTAACAGCATAACAGTTCAAGAGAGCTGATCCAATTTCTTTCCGCGAGAAATGAATAATTAAAGTAAATGGTTCAGCCTACGACCCTTTAAAAATATCTTTTTTAAAAAGAAAAACGTCGTTTATTATGTTTAAGCTGGAAATACGCCGCTCAAATCCACCCCTTATTTCGAGCGATATCAACCGCTTCCAAACGATTTTTCGCTCCTAATTTTTGCATGATTTCAGACAAATAGTTACGAATCGTACCATAAGACAAATATAAAATATGTGTTAACTCTTTGGTCGTTTTTCCTTCCGCTACTAGTCGCAAAATTTCTTGTTCTCGATCACTTAAAGGGTTAGGATCGCACATGTAGTCGACCATGAGTTCTTGACTATACACTTTTTCACCATGCACTACTTTACGAATAGCTGCTGTTAGTTCTTCAATAGAACGATCCTTTAATAAATAACCATCTACGCCAGCTTTGACCGCTTTTTCAAAATAACCTGGTTTTGCAAATGTTGTTAAGACAATGATCCGTGGGCGTTGCTTTAGTTTATTTAACAACCTCGCTACCTCTAAACCACTTTTCCCTGGCATTTCAATATCCAACAAACAAACATCTGGTTGCTTTTCTTGGATAAGTGTCCATACCTCATCGCCATTCACTGCTTGGCCGATTACCTCCATATCCGCTTCTAAATTCAATAAAGAACCGATTGCACCTAACAACATTTTTTGATCTTCTGCTATTACAATTTTAAGCATGGATTTCCCCTTCTTTCTCTGGTTTTTCCACCTTGGGAACTTTCATTTCTACCGTTGTTCCGCTATTCTTACTTACAGATAGCGAGCCATCTACTAAGGCTAGTCTTTCTTTCATCCCTACAAGCCCATTCCCTTCCACGCTCTGATTATCTATACCAATGCCATTATCTTTCACTTGTATAATGATCGCTTGCTCTTCTTCTCGATAGAGCAACCAACATTTACTCGCTCGACTATGCTTAACAACGTTTGTTACTGCTTCTTTCAAACAAAGACTAAGCATATGCTCTGTGAGGGATGAATCAACATGCATTTGAAATGGAAAATTTATCTTTACGTTCATATTTGCTGCTTTTAATAGCTGTTCCGCTTGCACTACTTCTTCGGCTAACGTTTTCGTTTTCATATCCGTTACCAATTCTCGAACTTGATCGAGCGCTGATCTAGATGTGGTTTCAATTTCGCTCACTTCCTCTATGGCACGTTTAGCATCCTTCGTAATTAATCGTTCCACTAATTGGCTTTTTAATGTGATCAGTGACAGCGTATGGCCAAGCGTATCATGAAGGTCTTGCGCAATTCGTGTTCTTTCTTCTCGTTTAACCAACTCCTTGATTTTTGCATTTGCTTCATCTAACTCTTTTTCCAATTCCATATTTTTATTCATAGACCGAATTCCAAAAGGAGAAACTAGAATAACAATTAAAAATGGAATCATATAAAACTGCTCCTTCGAAAAGTCACCTGTAAATATCACGTGATACAAAATAGGAAGTGACAACGTTCCCATTAAAGCAAACCAAGCTGCTTGAAATTGTTTTTTATCCGCATACCAACCAATAAAATTAGCCGTGAAAAACCCAAGATATAGGAAATTATAATCGTAAACCATGCTCTGGTAACCAATGATGATCATTTGCAGACCAAGCCAAAAAGCAAATCGGCCCGTCCCTTCTTCATGATAAAGTTGACGGTAACTAATTAAAAACAGCAGTAAAAGCAAGTAACCAACTACTTGCTTTATTCCGTCTTCTTTCATAAGTAACGTTGCAGGTATGAATAAATAAATGAGAAATATATAAGGGAAAAATCCATACCTTTTTGGAAATAGTTCCCATTTGGTTTGTGCCGTCATATACATTACAGCCCTTCTTGCTTCCGTCTTATATAAACTGATAATACCATAAACAAACATAAAAACACGATAAGCATAAATATATTATTCCACGCTGGACTATTTCCACGAATAATTTCCCATGGTCCATTCGCATAATGATAAGAAGGTAACCATGTAGCAATATCTTGGAGAAGCGTAGGCATTGCATTTAGGGGCATCCACATGCCACCCAGTAATGCCAGTCCTAAAAATAAAATATTGCTTACGCCACTTGCTGTTTCCACTTTATTCATTGTCCCAACAAGTGTACCTAAAGCTAAAAAAACGAGTGAACCGAATAAAATCCATACACCACTAAGCACCCATTGCATAGCCATTAGCGACACATCGTTAAGGAGGGCACCTGCAAAAAATATAACCACGATGGATAAAATATGAATAACACTTTGCCCTACCATTTGGCTAATGATATAGACATATTCGGGTAATGGGGTTACTTTTAGAAACGTGATAAACCCTTGCTGTTTATCTTGCACAAGACGAATGCCTACGGTCATTACACTAGAGCCCATCACACTAAAAGCAGCCATCGACATTAAATAATGCGCTTCCCATAATGCTTGATCTGCAGCATTGTCATTAAATGTAAACACCTTCGTAAAAATAATATAAAAACAAACTGGTATAAGGAGCGACCAAAGTACATAATATGGGTTGCGAATGGCACGTTTTACTTCCGCAATACATGAATATAGGATTTTATTCATTTTTCTCTACTCCCTTGTACTAAAGTTTCAAATACATCATCCATACTGCCTTTATCTATTCGCAGATCATAGGCATTTGAAAAATGCTGCATAATATAGGAAATTAACGCATCGGTATTTTTTGTTTCTAAATAAATCCGTTCTTCACGTTCTTCTATTGCTAACACATCTGGCATATCAAGCTTTGCTCGATTTAATTTTCCATTTAAACGAAAAGAGACATATTGCCTCGATAATTGATGCTTTATCTCTTCGGTAGCTCTATCAGCAATTTTCTGTCCTTGATGTAGCAAAATAATTCGCTTTGCCGTATCGTCTGCTTCCTGAAGATAATGTGTAGAGAATAGGATTGTTTTTCCTCTTTCCGCCAGATGATGAATCGTTTTCCAAAATTTCGCTCTCGAAGTCGTATCCATCCCTGCTGTCGGTTCATCTAAAACGATGAAGTCTGGATCTCCTGCTAAACAAACAGCAAAGTTCACTCTTCTTCGTTGCCCTCCAGAAAGCTTTTCTACTTTTTTCGTCAAATCTGCATCAGCTAACCCAGTTAGCGCAATCATCTCAGAAAGGGCTAAAGGGTTTGGATAATAGGAGCGAAATAATTGCAACATTTCTTTCGTTTTTAAGCCATCCATCATTCTTACTTCTTGTAACATCACACCAATTCGCTCCCGAACGTGCATACTTTGTGGAGGTTGCTGAAAAACTTGCACCTTTCCTTTTGTCGGCTTTAATAAACCTAAAACAAGCGAAAGTGTTGTCGTCTTCCCCGCACCGTTTGGGCCTAGCATAGCAACGACTTCCCCTTTAGCGATAGAAAACGATACATTGCGTACCGCTTCTTTCTGCTTAAATGTTTTACTTAACTTGTGTGCATAAACAATCGTGTCTTCCATGAAATACCTCCTCGTATAGTATGTTTAGGCATTACTTTTTCGCCTTCTCAATCTGACTGATTCATCAGAATTGTATCTGCTAGCGCATCCGTTACTTTCCACTGGAGGCGGACGCCTTCCTCAGGGCTGCTTGAGCCTCCTGCCCCCAAAAAACGCTCGTTGCGGTATCAAAAGACTCC
Source organism: Virgibacillus chiguensis (assembly GCF_900129865.1). Taxonomy (GTDB): domain Bacteria; phylum Bacillota; class Bacilli; order Bacillales; family Amphibacillaceae; genus Virgibacillus; species Virgibacillus chiguensis. The sequence continues at coordinate 96,547 of NZ_FQXD01000005.1, read as the reverse complement.
ATGCTATTCCCGCTGGAGTCACCGCCCTCCGTTCCAAGTAACTTGTTTGAAAATCATGAATGAGTAAAGACCTTCAATAAAAGGTCAAATATCTTGGACGTTCCGTGATGTTCTTAAATGTTTTTTAGGTTAATGTCCATACCTTGAATGCTTGTTCCTAAACAGACGAACTAATTCGAATAACGATAATTTCTCTCTAACGTAAAAAGCATAACGATATATATTTACAACTCCTTTAAACAAAACCAGGAAATAACCAATCGAAACAAGTATTGCTATATAGGCAAATGGTGAAAATCCGTTTAACAGTACATAAAGTAAAATAAATATAGGCGATGCAATAGGTATAAAACTCATCCATGAAGCGATCGTTTGCCAAAGTTCCATGTTGTCTTTAGGGAGAAAAACAAACAAACCAAACAACAAAAAGTAAGGCGTCAATACCATTAAGGAAACCGGAAATGCATCGACCGCCTGTTTTGCTTTAATGGAAATGCCAAGCGCTAATAAACTGGAAGTAAATAGCATAACTAAAACAACGAAGATACAACCTACAATAAAACCGACTACTTCCCAATCAAGTATCGCTATGATAGGTTGAATCAAAGCTTCATAAACACTTATTGCGTATGGATTAAAAACAGAAAAAATACCAATGGCGATACATATAGCAGTGAAAGCACTTAACATCGTAACAAACATTAATGTAAAAGAAGTGAGCAACTTACCTACTAGATAATGGGATTCACTAACACTTGTGTTAATAATTTCTGTTACTTTACTATCGCGGTCATCAATGACGCTTTGCATCATAATGGACACGGTAGAAAACAAGAAGAAGATGACGATGAGAATAATAACATGAACCGCACCTAATGCCTTCGTGGCGTTCGCTATGCTTGTGACATCGATAGTAGGGAAATCGGGCTTAAAAATGACAATATACAATGCAGCAATACAAGCTATAATAAGATAAAACAAAAATCCAAATACGAGCGACTTATTAATAATTAGGGTCTTTATTGACAAATACGTGTAAGCTACATACTTATTGTTCAACCTTTTGCACCTCTCTGTTCACCCGTTTAAAAATAGCTTCCAGGCTCATCGGTTCTATAGTAAACCATTCGTTTTGTTCTAGCGGTATTTGATTAACAATCGCATTTACATCGCTTTTCTGCTTCAATTCAATAACATAGGTGCCGTTATCTGCTGAAAATGGATAACCGAGTTCTATAAGCATGTCTTTTTGCAAGCATGGGTTTTTAATCGTGCACAGATATCCGTAGCGACTGCGAATCGCTTCTATACATTCTTGGAAAACTACCTCCCCTTGCTTTAACAATAAAATGCGATCTGTCAATTGCTCCATACCTTTTATTAAATGGCTTGAGTACAACATCGTACTCCCTTGCTGTTTCATATACGTCATTGCATCGGTGAAGCGCTCTACATGCAGGGGATCTAATCCACTAAACGGTTCATCCAAAATAAGTAACTTCGGTTGATGAAGCACTGCAGTAATAAATTGCACTTTTTGCTGGTTGCCTTTTGATAAATTCGCTACAAGTTGGTGCTTATCATGTTGTAATTCAAAGTAATCGAGCCAAAAATGAATTTGAGGAACGAGCACTTGCTTCTTTTTCCCTTTTAGATACCCAAAAGCGAGTAACTGGGAATATACATCTGTTTTAGCATAGAGACCCCTTTCTTCTGGCAAATAGCCAACATCATTTTTTAAATGGAAGGGCGATTCGTGAACGACGATTTCTCCTTCATTTGGTTGATACATAGATAGTAATAATTTAAACAAGGTTGTTTTACCAGCTCCGTTATGACCAATTACGCCAAGCACTTCATTTTCCTTGATATTCATCGTGACGTCTTGCAATGCTCGTTTGTCTCCAAATGATTTAGAGATCGATTTTGCTTCTAGAAACATATTCCTCTCCCCTTGCATACACTTATTTTTAGAAAAACGTAACTTATCGCTAAGCTTTTATGGAAAAATGTGACCATCTTTTGTTTAAAGAACCATAGATATGGGAATGGGTTTACAAACGACTTGTTCTTTTTTTAGTCTACGGTATCCATAGAAAAATAAGTAGTATGCGTTGTCATTAATGCAACATGACAATTGTCACAACGATCATTTACCGTTAAAAATCTGCATCATGCATTGTCTCTTTAAATCAAAAATAAAACTACCACAGTCACAAACACTGCTGTAGAACAAAAGTAAAAAGCATTGAAATTAAGCTAAGTACGAAGACTATAACGGTGGAAATATATCAACGCTAAATAAAGCCAGCGCCTTTAGACGCTGACCGATAATTTACAATTATAAAAGTTGTTTAAATCACCCGTTGGACGGGAGTCATCCTTTATTTTTTTGCTATAATTATAACAATTATTATCAATAGCAACCCCATTAATGGATATATAAAGTATGATATAGACTGACCTTGATTAAAAAAATTGTGTTGATACTCAATATAATAACTGATAAGGAGATAACTACTACTAACATCTTTAAAAACTTCATCATTTTTCATCCCATTCTAATGAAATCATTGTGATTTTATCCAATAAGGATACATTTTTTTGGAAAATGGATTTCTTAAAACTTTAATTTTCACTCCTTTTCCTTTTGCATTATTATAACTTAAAACGGAGGTTACTTTACATCCGTACACTCGACATAATATGTCAAAGTTACTTTATCATATACAAATAACTAATAAAGGGCTAGTAAGACTATTTAATATCACCATTATTTATGAATATCTAACAATTACAACTTTTCTTTTACAACCTCTTTATTAAATAATCTTAAACCCATACAGTAATAAGTTAAACAGTATACACAGCATTCTTTATGTTTAATTGGAAAACAACAGGTAAAATAGGAGTTTGCGTTATTTGTTGATGAAGTGTTTCAAAAAATTCAACTTATCACTTATAGCCGATTTTTACGCAGATATGAACAAAGGCTCGGGGCGCCCAGTTAGCAACGTAGCGAGTGGAGCGAATTAACTGAGAAAAAGAAATCACGGTGAGGAACGAACCGATGATGACTTAGCTTAGGACAATGGAGTGAAGTGGCCTAGTTGCTGGGCGCTGGAGCCGGACATGGTTAAATAACTTAGTAAGTTTATCCAGCTAAAAAATTTTGTAAATTTCCTAGACCACGATAAAAATCGAGCAAGATGAACATCTCACTCGATTTAGCATTGGAATATTTATGTGTTAGAAATCTATTATTCTACAACTGTTACATTAACTGTTCTGACGCCCCAATTCATAGCATCGCCTTTATTTGGGACATGTACGTCAATTTTATTTCCTTTAATAGCACCACCAGTATCAGCAGCAGTTGCATAGCCATAGCCTTCTACATACACTTTGGAGCCTAATGGAATGACATTAGGATCAACCGCAATGACTTTTGCATTCGGATTATTATTTAAATTAACACCTGTTGCTGTTACACCAGAGCATCCATCACAACTTGCTGTATAAGCAGTTGCTGTTACAGAAAATGATTGACCTTGAGGCCTTTCCTGCTTTGTTTGCTCAGGCGCCTTTTGGCTCGTTGCTGGTTTGGAGGAAGCTGGTGTTGCTTGCTCCTCTTTTGCAGGTGCTTTCGTTTTTGTAACTGGTTGCTGTTCTTTTTGTGTTTGTTTTGGTTGTGCTTGTGTTTCTTCTTTTGCTGGCTTGTCATTGGAAACTGTTACGCCTTCTAACGTTAAATTCTGACCAACGACAATTAAATCGGAATCAAGATTATTCCATTCCTTAATATCTTCTACAGATACACCGTACTTATGACCGATCCCGCTTAGTGTATCTCCTTGTTGAATTTTATATTTCATTTTTGCTTGTTTATTTATAATAAGTGTTTGTTTTGGTTGAATGGTAGTCGTTTTTAATTCATTTACATCAACTAACTGTTCTACAGTTGTGTTGTATTCATTTGCAATATTCCAAAGGTTATCTCCTTGTTTCACGTCGTACTCTTCTGCTGATACTGTAGTAGCAGCAGTGCCAGCAATAATCATACCAGTAGCGAATGAAGCCACAATCTTTTTCATTCGTTTTCCCTCCTTAAATATCTGACATAGCCTATCCTAACACATGGGCTATAGCCGTGCAGTTACAGTACGTTTAAAAGTCCATTACAAGGATTACCGAAATAGGGTTGTTTTATTACAGTTGTAATGAATTTGATATAAAAGTACTATCAATCTACTATATTGTATTACGATAGTCATAGAAGCACACCTATGTAATATAACTTTTACAGCGTGAAGATAGTCAAAATCTATGAATGCCATAAACAATATGTCATTTTTTTGTACTTAAAACCACAAGCAAAACACACGCAGATAGGCAAATATCAGGGTCCGGGCTATACTTTAATGAATGAGAAAAAACCAGTTCCTCACCAGTCCATATGGGTGAAAACCATGTCGTTTCCCATATACTATAAGCTTAAAATTTTATCGTATTAGAAATACTTGGCTTAGCGCATATTCTTCGCAAATGCCTTTATTTTTCTTATACTATAAACCAAAAAAATCTTGTACTTTCTTATAGCACAAAAAAGCATACCCTTATGCATAAAGGTATGCTTGCCAATCTAATATATTCCTACTAACTAAATAACCCTTTAAAGAAGTTACTAATTGCTTCGAAAAGTTCACGGAAGAAGTTCCCGACCTTTTCCCAAAAACCTTCATCTAACCCAAGTTCATCTGCTTTATCTTTAATGGCAGATGTAATATCGTCTAATTGGTTTTTTACTTGGTCAAAATTAATGTTTAGGTCACGCATCTTATCAATTAAATCAATTAATAATTGACGGTCTTTATCACTTAACGTTATTTCCAATTTATCCATTTGCTCTTGAACAATTTGCTCCACTTCTTCTTTCGTTGCCGGGTTTTGTTCAGCAATTGTTTTTTTAATATCTGTAAGTAATTGACTAACTTTTTCCTGATTCATGCCTTCCTTATTCGCTAACTGTGTGGCTACGTCAAGCTCATCATTCGCTAACTCCATACGTTCTTTATCAAGCTGTTCTCCTTCAACGTCATACGCTTTGTAAATTCCTGTCAAAGCAGAGTGCCCACTCACCTTTACAGGAGAAGCAACGTCCACTGTCGCATTCTCGACGCCTGCAGTTAACAATGCATTTGCATACATTTCTTTGGTTACTTCTGTAATATTATCAGGAGTGACAATATTAATGGTTAGACCGTTTCCAGCTTCCTGACGCGTAATTTTTGCACTAGAATACATATTTGAATTTGGACTGCCATTAATATATTTTACTGCGTCTTGTCCAGACACATCATATTCATCCACTTGATCTTGGTCTTTAACATTTAATAAATTCTTCACTTCTGCTCGCTGGTTGTCAGAGAGTTGCGCTCCATATACGACGATAGGTGGACCTAATTTTTCATTAATACTACTCGTATCACTTGCTCCACTGTCAGCAGAAACAGATAGGTTCGTCCCAAGCATGAACACTGCGATTAGTGTAATGATGAGAAGTTTACTTATTTTTTTGGTCATCATTTCATTTCTCCCTTTATTTGTTCTTGCTATAGTTTATGTCTTCTATGAACTAAATATTATTATACCTGTTTTGCAAAAGAATGAATATCTTTTTACTACATTTACTACCACAGACCTATATACCTTCAACATCTACAATGGAACATATCACCATTCTATAGTGAGCAGATTCCTTTTCTTTTCTCTGTATTTGCGATAATATTTAGGGTGACGAAATATTTAACGGAAAGAAGGGTATTGCCATCATTGACAATCATCCTATAATAAAACGGAACTTAGCAATCATGTGGTTTGCTAATTTTTTTGTGGCTGGAAGTATGACAATGGTAATCCCATTTATTTCTTTGTACATTGACTCCATGGGAAACTTCTCTGACGCTTATGTCCAGAATTGGTCAGGCTGGACTTTTGCGATCACCTTTGTCACCGCGTTTATCTTTTCGCCAATTTGGGGAAGGATTGGTGATAAATACGGACGGAAAAAGTTGCTTATCTTCTCTGCAACAGGAATGGGGCTATCTATATTTTTAATGGGTTTCGCTACTTCCGTATGGCAACTATTCTTACTCCGCCTATTGATGGGTGTCGCTACAGGTTTTATTCCTATGTCCCAAGCATTTATTTCCACGCAGACGCCAAAGCACATCGCTGGAAAAGTACTTGGAACACTACAAACTGGTAGCATTACAGGAACATTAATGGGCCCCCTTTTAGGAGGAACACTTGCTGATGCATTTGGCTATGCTAATACATTTAAATGGGTATCCATCACTATTTTCTTTTCGGCCGTCATTGTGTTCTTTGGCGTGAAAGAAATAAAAGCAAATCTCGCTGATGGGGAAAGAGACGAAAAATCATATACAAGAAAGCAAGTCCTTCAGCATATCGTTTCTCGCCCAGTCTTACTCATTGTCATGCTAATCTCAGCTTTAGTTCAAATCGCTCACTTTAGCGTACAACCAATCCTTTCCTTGTTTGTTCAAGAAATTCACGGACCAGCAAGTATTGCTTTTTTCTCTGGAGTAGCATTCTCTGCGGCTGGACTTGGTAACCTACTCATGTCAAGAAGGCTTGGCAGACTAGGGGACAAAATTGGTTATATTAAAGTGCTCATCGCATTATTATTTATGGCCGGAATTGTTTATCTACCTGGAGCTTGGGTAACCAATATATGGCAACTCGTAATTTTACGCTTTTTACTTGGTATTGCCATAGGTGGAATTATCCCTGTACGTATCGCCTATATTAGACAAACTGCCCCGCTATCCATGCAAGGAGAAGTGCTCGGCTACAATACGAGCCTACGCTTTTTAGGCAATATTATCGGTCCAGCGTTAGGCGGCGTAATTGCTGGATTTTTCGGGTTTTCTGCAGTATTTCTGTTCACGAGCATACTGCTATTAGTTAGCGGAGCTATCATGCTCTATTTTTGGTATAAACACGAATACGCTTCTAAACATCCACAAGCTCACTCCTTATTTGCGAAAAGAGGGTAACCGAGAACAATGAGTTCTCGGTTTTTTACTCTATAAAAAAGGATAAAATCTTAGGGCTTATCGTAAAAGACATCGTCCTTCGCCATAAAGATTGGACGATTAAGCTAAATTTTTCTACTAGTAGAAAATGGTTTTTTTCCATCAAAAGTCTTACCATTCCTTTTAAGCAGGAGTTCTTGACAATCATGCAAACAAGGCTTCTTCTTGCTTCCATTTCCTCCTAAAAGGAGATAAACTAACTCTATGATTGATTAGAAAGTTGGGATCCCATGGCTTCAGAAAAAGTGAAAAGGCTCACATTGTTTGGGTTAACATGGCCGATATTTATTGAAATTTTCCTACATATGTTAATGGGAAATGCGGATACATTAATGTTAAGTCAGTATTCCGACAAGGCTGTTGCAGCTGTTGGTGTCTCTAACCAAGTGCTGTCGGTAGTCATTGTCATGTTTGGCTTTGTAGCACAAGGAGCAGCCATTCTAATTGCGCAAAACCTCGGTGCTAGAAACAACCAACAGGCTGGAGAGATTTCTGTTTTATCTATTAATCTAAACCTGTTATTCTCTCTATTTTTAAGCGTCGTGTTATTTTTCGGTGCACAATATATTCTTCACTTCATGGATCTCCCTCAAGAAATCATGAGCGAGGCATCCGGATACATGCAAATTGTGGGCGGGCTTATCTTTATACAAGCATTAATTATGACGCTAGGTGCTATTTTACGTAGCTACGGATATACGAAAGATACGATGAATGTCACCATCGGCATGAATATATTGAATGTCATTGGAAATTATTTTGTCATTTTTGGACCATTCGGATTTCCTGTTTTAGGAGTAGAAGGGGTTGCCTACTCTACTGCGATTAGCCGTTTTTTAGGTGTTATTGTCCTATTTTACTTATTTCTAAAACGAAACCAAGGGGAAATTCAAGTAGCATACTTTTTCCGTTTTCCGAAAAGCTATGTAAAACGGTTATTGCAAATTGGCATTCCATCTGCAGGTGAACAAATCTCTTATAACGCCAGCCAAATGGTAATTACTTATTTTGTAGCCCAGCTTGGCACAATTGCAATAACGACGAAGGTTTATGCGCAAAATATTATGATGTTTATTTTCTTATTTTCCATCGCTATTGGTCAAGGCACACAAATTTTAGTTGGACATTTAGTTGGCGCAGGAGACATAGAAGCAGCATATAAGCGTGTCATGAAAAGCCTAAAAATATCCATTGTTATTTCCTTATCAATGGCTACGGTTGTATATTTTTACTCCAGTCCGTTACTAGGGATTTTTACAGATGATACGACGATATTGGAAACAGGGGCAGGATTATTGCTAATGACAGTTGTACTGGAACCTGGAAGAGCATTTAATTTAATCATGATCAGCTCTTTACGAGCAGCTGGCGATGTAAAGTTTCCAGTTTATATTGGCGTTGCTGTGATGTGGGGCATTGGTGTTACTTTTGCATGGTTCTTCGCTATTTATTTAAATTTGGGTCTTATTGGTATTTGGATTTCCTTTATTGCTGATGAATGGATGCGAGGACTATTTATGTTAAGACGTTGGCGAAACCGTAATTGGGTATCCATGAGTTTTGTAAAATCTGAAACGAAATCACATCATTGATTTCTTCGTGAATCTATGCTACAACTAACAAAGCACCTCCTTATGAGGAAATTAAAATAAGAAAGAAAGTGATAGCAATGGGTATTGTCGTAGTCGAAGTCTGTGACGGAAATGCAATCACTTCTATCCATATAGAGGAAATCTTAGAAAAAGAATTTCCTGAAGTAGCTGTACTCATGAATGATTGTCTATCTTTTTGCGGATTATGCAGAGTAAAACCATATGCACTTGTTAACAATCGACGCATTTTCGGAAACACGCCAGAAGAATGCTTAGAGAAAATAAGAACGGCCATTAAAGAAGAGCTAGCTGTATATGAATAACAGCTAGCTCTTCTTTATTCTGCAAAGCTAAACTCCATATAAACATGGTTTATCGCCAAAACTTTATGGCAAGGTCCATCGTCTTGCTAACACTCCCCGTCCTAAAAGTTTTAAAGAAGTCAAATTGTTATATGTATGTTTTCAGCGTTCACTTTTACGCTTTTAGATGGATAATAACATCCATTTCAACGAGCGCGTCTTTTGGTAATTTGCCCACTTCCATTGTTGATCTTGCCGGATATGGCTCTTGTAAATAGCCTCCATATATTTCATTGACGGTAGCAAAATTTTGCATTGATTGTAAATAAATGCAAAATTTAACTGCTTTAGCTAAATCTGTTCCCGCCTCTTGTAAAATAGCTTGAATATTTTCTAAAACTTGTTTTGTCTGCTCATGGATCCCTTCTGCCATCTCCCCTGTTTCTGGATTAATCCCAATTTGCCCAGATACATAAAGGAAATCACCTGCTACAATAGCCTGTGAGTATGGACCTAACGCAGCGGGTGCCTTTTCTGTATGAATTGCTTTATTCATTTGAATCTCCTCCTTCATTTCATCATACCATAGAAAAATTTACTCTTGCTTTAATTTATCTTTATATGCCATCACAGATTTAACATAATAAATATCGCCATAGCAAGCATCAAGTTCTTGCGCCCCGTCACGTAAACAGCGGTATTTCTCTTTGTCAGGATCTGCTGCATACATTTTTTGCGAAAATTGAATGGCTGCTTCTTGCGAAAAGTCATCCCCTTGCTCGCGAATATAATCGACGAATCCTTTTCCAAAATTGTACGATTGGATAGCCGTTAATACATCGCCACCTGCTGCTTTCAATGTTTGTGAAAAATAATAGACTCCTTGCTTAATAGATACTTCCGGATCTTGAATACATCCACGTTCTCCGCAATAACTTTCTGATGATTGCATTGGGTCATCCCCTTGCCCGCTAGACTCTTGCATCATCATAGCGAGAAGCGTATCAACATGCTCTTCCACTTCATATTTTTTAGCATACTTTACTACTAAAGGGCGGTAATCTAAAACTTGTTCACTAATTATCGGACCTACCTGTGAATCAGGTTGTGTTAACATAAAACGTTGAAAGAACAATGATATACCGATAAATAAAAGGAATAAGCCGACTCCTACAAACACCGTTCGTTTAACTGCTTTTGACAATCTCCTGTTGTTCATCATCATCTAGTCCTTTACTATCTTTGTTATTAGGAAGCCTGTCACCCATCCAAATACTACGTGCCCGATAACCCAAAGCAAAAACGAGGTTCCGTCAAGTAAGTCTGGTGTACGTTCAGAAAAGCTTGTCGTTACATAAATCACAGCACCTATGAAACTACTAAGCAACATATAGGTGAACAGGTTTTGTTGGTGCCCAATCTGTGTTAAGGCTACATAAATCACTGGTACTAGAATTACCGAAACAATCATATGCAGCATAAATTCACCAAATTCATTTAACGGCAAGTCTTTTAGTATTGGGATATAATCGACGTTGAGTAATAAAGTGTACACACGTTTGGATGTCATCTGCTCCGTTAGCTTTAAAAAAACACCTAGAACGACACCAGAGATACACCCAATCCATATTAATTTTATTTGTCTCATTGCTTAAACCCCTTGGAAATTATGTTCCACCCTTATTTTTCATTTGTTTTGCTGGCCAATTTTAATTGCGCTAGATAAATATCTATCTATTATTCTAAAACAAAAATCTATGATGTGAAAGTCACACTGTTTTGCAGCCTCTTCACATTACCTTTATTACTTATTGCAAACAACGTTTCAAAGCTTTAACACAGGGATAGAACGAATAGACTTCGTGGCAATTCGTATCGTCTTGTCATTTGCCTGTCGTGCAATAGCGTTACAATTATGGTCAAACTGGTCTAAATGAAGAACTAATCTCAGCTGTGATTTTAAATGAGAACCTTGCTTGTGCAATTTACTCCCCCGCTTTCATTATCCTCACTACAATAAACGAGCACCATGTCACCTTTACAACAAAAGAGCAACTCGTCGTTCCACAACCCTATTTAATCGTCTTTATAGTAACAACTTCCCTTACCCACTTGCCGTTTTTTCCATCTTCTCTCCCAATCCTTTGGAACGATTCATATACAACTGGATAGCTAACATAACGATAAAGGCAGCCAACCCATATACATCCGTATTTCCTTCTGGATAAATTAATAACAGCCCGATTGCTATTGTTAAAATACGTACAGACCAGTGAAGCTTTACATACCAAAAACCAATCAAACCGGCGCCAATTGCGATCATACCCGTAATGGCTGTAAATAATATCCAACCGACCTCACCAATCGATGTATCAATCATTAAGAGTTCTGGCTGTAATACAAACATATAAGGAATAATAAAAGCAGCAATAGCCAGTTTAGCAGCATTTATCCCCGTGCGAATTGGTTCACCACCTGAGATACCCGTAGCTGCAAAAGCAGCGAGCGCAACTGGTGGGGTAATATCAGCTACAATACCGAAATAAAACACAAACATATGCCCCGCAAGTAGTGGAATAGCTACATCTAAATGATCATTTAAGGCTAAAATAGCTGGTAGAGCTATCGTGGATGTAATAATATAATTCGCTGTCGTAGGCGAACCCATCCCTAGAATGATCGACGTAATCATGGTGAAAAATAACGTTAACAATAATTGCATATCCGCCGATGTAGCTATTGCACCAGCAATATCTACCAAACTATTTCCTAATTTTAATCCTAGGCCTGTCTTTGTCACAACACCTACAATAATCCCGGCGCACGCTGTAGCTGCAGCTACACCTAAAGCGGTACGAGCACCTGACGTTAGAGCGGTAATGAATTTACGTGGTGTTATACGCGTTTCCTTCATAAATAAACTAACAACGATCGTAATCCCAACGCCATAGAGCGCTGTTCGCTCAATGCTAACTCCTTCAAATAGTAGCCAAACAATCGCTATGATCGGTAGAAGTAAGTGAATTTTTTTAAGCACTTCTTTCTTAGGTGGGATTTGATCTTTTGGTAACCCGTACAAACCCATTCGTTTTGCTTCTAAATGAGTCATAATCCAAATTCCCGAAAAATATAAAATAGCTGGAATTAACGCTGCTTGGGCAATTTGCCAATAGCCTACCCCAGCAAATTCAATCATTAAAAACGCTGCGGCGCCCATAATTGGAGGCATAATTTGTCCACCTGTGGACGAAGCAGCTTCAACAGCACCAGCAAAATTTGGTTTATACCCTAGTCTTTTCATCATTGGTATAGTATATGAACCCGTCGTAACCGTATTTGCTACAGAACTTCCCGATATCGTTCCATTTAAGGCACTGGAAAAAATGGCTACCTTCGCTGGTCCTCCAGTCCGTTTTCCGGCAAGCGAGATAGCTAAATCGTTAAAATAATTACCAACCCCTGTTTGGACTAAAAAAGCCCCAAACAATAAAAAGAGGAAAATATAAGTAGAGGAAACTTGCAATGGTGTACCTAAAATCCCTTCTGTTGTAAAAAACATAGTGTCGATAAGCTGTTCCAAACTTAACCCCTGATGCGCCAACATACCAGGCATTTGCCTACCAAATAGCGCATAAATTAAAAACAGACTAGCTATAACAGTAATGGGTAGCCCTACTGCCCTTCTTGTTGCTTCCATTACGAGTAAAATCGCAGCTCCCCCAACAATCATTTGTACTTCTGTAATACCGCCAATTTGCTGTACAAGTGTTTCATAATATACAGGCCAGTATCCACAAACAATAATAGATAATACGACCAAAATATAATCATACCAAGCAACCCGAGACTTGATTCCTGTTCTTCTAGCTGGAAATAATAGAAATATTAAGGAGAGTGCAAACCCTAAGTGAACAGTTCGTTGAATGTAGGCTGTTTTTTGCCCAAATGCCCCTGTGTATAATTGAAAAATGGAAAACGCCAGCAAGCCAAAAAAAACAATTCCTGCAGCTACACCTGCAAGCTTACGCGTATTCGCCTCTGTATCGTATTTTTTCAGTAATGCTTCTTGTTCTTGTTTCGTTAGCTGATCTTTTTTATCACTCATGTACTCTCACTCCTTTCAAGTATTGCCATAGCGTGACTTTATCCATTTTCACTGTAAACCAGGCTCCTGGTTGCACATAATCATTTAAATAAACTTGATATTGTGCGTTGTTTCCCCAAACGAGTCTATTTTCAGACACAACCTTTCCATTCCGAAGTTTAATTTGATCAAACGTTTGATTTATGTTTTTTATATGATATTTGCCATCTTCATACGTAAATGCTTCCCCTTCCTGCGCATTAGCTGGCATACCAATAGCGAATTCTTCATAGATTATTTCCGTTTGCTGTATGGTGTTCTTATGTGTAACTTCATATTTTTCTACGACATCCGTTAAATGAATAGAATGCGTAAAAATATGTTGAAAGGTATCTCCCTCATCCAAAGGAAGAAACATGGCTATTTGCTCTGTATTTTCTTTATAAAAAATAAGTGCCGTTTTAAAAGGGAAAAAAAAGGCAATTAAGTAGGACAAACTAAGAATTATAATGGTTATAAAACACCATTGTTTTCGGTTTAAAGCACTCATATGATATTCACCTAATTTTTATTTAAATTGCTACGAGGCTTTATTATTACATTTTTCCTATAGCAATAGAAAAATCAATTGACTATTCTCAACGCATTCACAGCGAAAAAGTGCTGTCTTGTTCCTTTTCTATCATCTAGAAACCAGAAGAACCGGCAGCAAAATTCGGCAAACGCATTTTACTGCCGGTGCTATCTCACACAAACCTATTCAGAAGCAGATATTCCTGCTTCATCAAAGTATTTTTTAGCTCCTGGATGTAAATCAATTCCAATACCATCAAGCGCTGATTCTTTAGTTATAAACTCACCCTTGTCATGAGCGATTTTGTCTGTATTTTCATAAATGGCTTTTGTAACATCGTAAACCACATCTTCAGAAAGACTATCTGTTACAGCAAGCATTGCTAAAACGGCTACCGTCTGAACATCTTCTTCTAAGCCATATGTTCCTGCTTTGACCGTGTCACTTGCATAGTATGGATATTTTTCTACTAAGGCATCTATTTTATCTTGAGCTACTGGAACAATGTTCACATCTACTTGAGCTTTTAACCCTTCAACAGCCCCAGTCGGCGTTCCTGCTGTTATAAAAGCTGCATCAATATTTCCATCTTGAATGCCACCTGTAGACTCTCCAAAATCAAGATTTTGTTCTTCAATATCATCCATTGACATACCATGAACTTCTAAAATCTGCTCCGCATTGACAAATGTTCCGGATCCAGGTGCACCAACAGATACTGCTTTTCCGGCTAAGTCCTCGACAGAATTAATCCCTGAATCCTTGGTCGTTACAATTTGAATAGTTTCTGGATAAAGAGAGCCGATTGCTTGCACGTTATCAACAGGCTCGCCTTCAAATGAATTAATCCCTTCAATAGCATTTGAAATTACATCTGTCTGAACAAATGCTAGTTGAGCATCGCCGTCTCTTAAAGCAGCTACATTATCCGCAGAAGCATTGGATGATTGAGGATCTGTTTGAATTCCCGTCTCATCCTTTATCATTGTTGCCATTTCTCCACCTAAAGGATAATATGTGCCACTTGTGCCTCCAGTAAGCAAGCTTAAAAATTCTGGTTTTTCTCCACCTCCGTTATCCCCTTCATTTGCATCATTTTTGTCACTTTCCCCTCCACATGCAGTTAGTAATAATGCAAAGATAAATAAGGTAACCGTTAACAAAATCCACTTTGTACGTTTCACACATACTCCCCCTTATAAACTTTTGTATAAAATATATTTTAACTTTTTATACAATTTATTGTCAAACTATTAGCAATAGAACTAATAAAAGTAAAATTAACTTTTAAGTTTCGTTATAAAAAATAGATGGGAACGATAAAAACTCCCGACATTTTAAAAATGCGGGAGCAAGAAACAATCTATTCTGTTCTATCTTCACTAGTTCGGTTGAATAAACAACACGGATTTTCCAAACTTTTAGGACAAAAGCCAGAGTTTCTCTTATACAATGAACCGTAAATGTTTTACTTTAGAGCAAAGAAACTAAAATATCTTTTACGGTTTCTTCTTGGTTCAATTGACCAACGCCTTGCCCAGCCCATAATGACTGATAAGCGGCATTATTTTGTTCTTTAGCCGCTTTTCGTATATCCTTTGTACACGCATTTTGAATCGGAAACGGCAATGCTTTCATTTGTTTTTTCTTTAACTCTCTAGTAAATGTGTTGGCAACTCCTCTTGCTGGTCTACCAGAGAAAAAGGTAGTAATCACCGTGTCCTCTCCACTAGCAGCAAGAAGAGCTGCTTTATAGGAAGGCGCTGTCCCAGCTTCTTTCGCTAGAAGAAAACGGGTGCCAATCTGCACTGCTTCCGCTCCCATTTTAAATAGTCCCTCTACTTGTTCTTTACTAACAATTCCACCAGTAGCAACAACCGGGAGTTTTACGTGTTGTTTTATAGAGCTTAGCAAAGCAACTAAGCCAATATTACACCCCTCTGGATAGTCGGTAATTTGAAATGTGCCTCGATGTCCACCAGCTTCACTTCCTTGGGCAACAATAATATCGTATCCAGCCTCTTCTAACTGTTTTGCTTCTTTCACATTTGTTGCCATTCCCAATAACGTAACTCGATTCGTTTTCAATTTCATAACTTGTTCGTCTGAAAGCATACCAAATGCAGTACTTATCATGGGAATTTTTTCTTCAAGCAAAACCTCCATATGTTCCTCTAAGTAATCATCTACTTGAACTTGACTGCTTCCAGATTCTATTCCTAAACGTTTTCGAAACACATCTAAAGCTGATTGCATTGGCTCTAAGTCATTTGATGTAGCTTGTAAATTCGTTGCAAATAAATTGACAGCAAACGGTTGCTTCGTTAATTGTTTAACTTGCTGAATCGCCCTTTGCAATGCCACTGGAGTCATATAGCCTGCCCCTATCGTCCCCAGTCCACCTTCGTTAGCCACGGTTGCAACAAGCTCAGGGGTGGTAATTCCGCCAGCCATTCCTGCTTGTATGATCGGCAACTTTACTTTCGTCTTTTCTAAAAAACGATTCACACCTATCTCTCTCCCTTAGAATACCTTTTTATTCGAAAACTTGGCTTGCACTATATCAAGCATACTATAGTGCTCCAATTCTTGCACCATAGTTATGGACAACAAAGTCTCGGGGCGCCCGGTTAGCAACGAGCGAGTGAAACGAATCAACGAAAGGTTTAGGAATCATGCTCCTGCAACAGGAGTATGCCGGCTCCCTCCGGCAAGCCCGTCTTTAGTCCTTCCTATTTAGAACGAACCGATGATGACTTAGCTTAGGGCAATGGAGTGAAGTCGCCTAGTTGCTGGACGCTGGAGTCGGACGTGGCCTTTATAATTTCCTAGACAATTAGAAAAACTTTGCTTGTAGCCAAGTCTTATGGCGAATACTATAAACCATTACATTTTTATACTTTTCTATCTTGTAAGAAAAACTGATCTCCACCAAGCCTCCATTGCAATAGCCTTTGCTTTGCTTAGCTTTTACGCTAAACATAGATATATCAGCTAATCCCCTACACGAAATATGGTAATTCCAAAAATATTCCATTTTATTTAGGGAATTTTCTTGACAATTATTAGAAAATTCAATACCATATGACTATTACCTATTATTTTTACAACACACATCCATCTTTGACTAGCTCATAAGAACTCCTCACCCATTCACTTTAATACACTAGCGTAAATTAGTTCCACACCTATGATTAGGATGATTATAACGGAAACAGGAGCGATAAGAATGAAGATGAAAATAGCGGTATTTAGCCCAAGAGCAATGCTAGACCGAGTTAAAAAGGTAGTACCTGTCGATAAAGAACTTGATTTTATGTTCTTTCCTTATGTCAGTTTGAAAGAAATGATCCACTTAGTTGAAAAGGCGTATGTTTGTGATATTTTCTTTTTCACGGAACAAGTTTCCTATTTGTATGTAAAAAGTAAAGTTGAAAAGAAGGAACCTCCTTGTATCCATCTTCCTCTAGATGAATACATGCTCTTAACAACATTATGTTTGTTGAAAAAGAATAACGAACAAGTTTGGAAGCGCATTTCTATAGATGTTTGCAATGATAAACCCGTCTATAAAGTGTTTTCAGAATTACATTTGCAAGACAATGATATCTATTTATTACAAACGAAGGAATCCATGTTACATCATTTGCAACCCATTATTGATTATCACGAGAAGCTATGGGAAGAGGGAAAAATAGATTATGTCGTGACATCATTTGAAGAAGTAAAAGATACGTTAAAACAAAAAAATATCCCTGTTCAAAAGATGCACACACCTACATTAAATATGGAAATGGCTATGGAGGAAGTAAAACAAGTAGTAAAACTTCAAGATTATCAAGCGAATACGACCCAAGTTGTCATAGGGTATATTCAGTTAAAGTCAAAAGAAGCCAAAGTACAATCCTTTGACAGTAACGAACAATTAAAAAAAATTATTCATGAATTTGCCCAAGAAAATCATGCATGTGTCATTACAAATAAACATAATCATATGATGTTATTCGGAACAAATGCTTTGCTAGCGTACATAAGACAGCATTACCGTGACTTTCCTTTACTCCATGTCATTGAACGACGGTCACAACTCCCTGTCGCTATTGCGTTTGGTATCGGGCTGACAGCAAACACCGCAAAGGAGAATGCAAAAGCAGCTTTAGAAGCTTGTTTGGATACACAGGAGAGTAAATGTTTTTTAGTAAATGAAAACAAAGTGATGATTGGCCCTATAGGTGAGACGAAAACATTTGATACATCAAAACTATATCAAGCACTGATTCATAAAGCGCGATTAAACAATGAAATTTCTTATAATTTCATCCAATTCATAACATTACGCAATAACGAACCGTTCTCTTCCAATGATTTCGCTTCGCATTATCAAGTTACGAAACGAAGTGCTGAGCGTACAATTAATAAACTTTTATCAGGCAAAGTGATCAAAGTAGCTGGAGAGGAAAAACCGTATGTAAGAGGGAGACCAAGAAAACTTTTCAATTTGAACATATAAACGAATAAGGAATGCACCCAAAAATTGATGCATCTAGCGCTTCCTTTTGGGTGCGTGATAATGGGAAAGTTTAAACAAACGACATCCACCGATAGTAAAAATGCTCTTATGTGATGTGCCATTTTTGACATGATGATCTACCCTAAAACAAACGCTCGGGGCGCCCATTTAGCAACGTAGCGAGTGGAACGAATTAACGAAAACTTTAGGGAGCATACTCCTGCAACAGGAGTATGCCGGCGCCCTCCGGCAAGCCCGTCTTTAGTCGGCCTTTCTATTTCGTACGAACCGATGATGACTTAGCTTAGGGCAATGGAGTCAAGTCGCCTAATTGCTGGGCGCTGGAGCCGGACGGATCCCAAGCATCAAGTTTTATGCTTTCTTATTCATTTAAGAAAAACTTGGCTCTGCAAACAAGCCAAGTTTTTCTAACCTTTCTTTCTAGAGAGATTATCTTCTCTACCAGATTATATATTTAAAAGATCACGAACATCATCTTCATTTAAGCTAGAGAACATGGCATCACCTGGCTGAATGACTTGATCAATTAATTCGCGTTTTTTCTGCTGTAACTCATATATTTTCTCTTCAATGGTTCCTTCCGTAATTAAACGAATCACCTGCACGACATTTTTTTGCCCAAAACGATGCGCCCGACCAGTAGCCTGATCCTCTACTGCCGGATTCCACCATAAATCATACAAAATAACCGTATCTGCACCGGTTAAATTCAAACCAGTACCGCCAGCTTTTAAGGAAATTAAAAACACATCGTTTTCCCCATTATTAAACCGTTCACTCATTTCTACTCTTTCCTGTGACGGTGTTTGTCCATGTAAATAAAAATAGCCAATTTGCTCTTTCTCTAACTCATCCTTAATAATCTCATGCATGGATGTAAACTGAGAGAAGATCAACATCCGTTTGCCGCTTTCCTTTGCATTCCGGACCGTTTCCATTAACTGCTCTAGCTTGCCTGAGTCTCCTTCATAATTTTCAATAAACAACGATGGATGACAGCAAATCTGTCGTAAGCGCGTAAGACCAGCTAAAATTTTCATCCGACTTTTTTGAAAGCCATTTTCACTCATGGATTGCACCGCTTCTTGTTGCAACTGACGATGGTAGCCAATATATAAATCCTTTTGCTGCTTTGTCAATTCCGAGCTATGCACTGTTTCAATTTTTTCCGGGAGTTCATGCAGAACATCCCCCTTCAACCGTCGTAAAATAAACGGTCTTGTCATTAGCGCGATTTTCTCATAAGGGAGCTGTTTAAACGTTTTATGATTTGGCATTAAGCCCGGTAGAATCACTTGAAATATAGCCCATAATTCATCAATAGAATTTTCAATTGGTGTACCACTTAACGCAAAACGACGTCCTGCTTGCAGGCTGCGAATTGCCTTGGATGTTTTTGTTGCGTAGTTTTTAATATATTGTGCTTCATCAAGAATGAGTGTTTGAAAACGGATTTCTTTATACAGCTCTACATCCTGCCGAGCTGTAGCATAAGACGTAATCCAAACGTCCATCTGCTTTGAATCAGCAAACTTCTGTTTCCGTTCTTGTGGTGTACCTGTTAAAATAGCCACCTGCAAGTCAGGAGCAAATTTAGCAAATTCATTTTTCCAGTTATATACGACAGAAGATGGAGCAATAATTAGATGCGGCTGTTTGCTTGGCTCTGATGCAATGTATGCAATACTTTGTAGCGTCTTTCCCAGTCCCATATCATCTGCTAAGATTCCCCCTAGATGATATTCACTTAACGACTTAAACCATTGGTAACCAGCCTCTTGATAATTTCTCAGCTCTGCTTGAAGCTTATCGGGAAGTGGATACACTTGCTCTTCCGGTGATTTTAAATGATGCAACAGCTTGCGGAATGAGCGATCATAATTTTTATCGGTTTGTAAAAGCTCATCAATTTGTACGCCACGATAGACGGGTACTTGCATATTTCCATCTTTGATAGCAGCTTTATCGATATCCATATCCTCAAAAAACTGTTGCACAGATAAAAATGTATCATTCTCCAAAGAGACCAATGCTCCACTATCTAGACGGTAATACCGTTTCTTTTCGACAACAGCGGATAGAATCTGCTTAATTTCCGACTCTTCAACACCTTCAATATCAAACCCAATATCTAATAAGTTGGAAGCATGATCTACTTCTACATTCGCATAGGCTGTAGGCTCCTGTTCTACGATCAAGTTACGAATATCCGATGTTAAAAACAATTCTACATACTCATCTAACTTTGGAATGGTATAATAAATGAAATCATACATCGCTTCTTCATCATTTATAGGAATATAAAGTTCTTTACCGTTATAGTGAAAATCTGCATATTCAATGAGTTGCATAATTTGCTGTTCTTTTTCCACATCACGAATAATAATAACTTCATTCGCTTCCCGTTTGCCAAAGGGATCTATTTGTTCAGACCCATAATGGTATTCCAATTTCCCGGCTATAAAAGCTTCCTTCACTTCTAAATAGAGCTTTGCTTCCAGTGGATATTGTACAATGTCTTTAGCAACATTCTCCGCTATCGAAACGTTACCTACCTTTTGCAACGATGGAATAACCGTAGACACAAATTCATCCGCTTGATTTTTGGCAACAGGTAACCGCCAATGATGATTTTGAAAGCGCTGAAGCTGATTCATGATAGGGGCTTGATATTCACTAGGGATATAAAATACGCCATCGGCAAACAACAGATCATAGTAAGGAAGAAAGAATACATCATGTAGTGGGTCCATTTTCAATAATAATTCATCTCGATTATGCGCTGACAAAGAAAAGTCAAACGGCATGACCTCTTTTTCCACAGTTACAGTGGAGTACGTTTCCTTCATCGTCTCTACAAAGAAAGATCGTGATACGAGTTTCTCCAGCAACATTTTCGCCTCTAGTGGAGGGATAATGATATACCGTTTGCTATCTTTATAGAAAAAACGATCATCCGTACGGTAAATACGCTCATTCTGCAAAATAGCATGTAACTGAACAAGAATATCCATATCTGCTTGGGCAAAACAATGCAGTTCCGGAACATAAGAAAAACGCTTCGTTAGTGGGTATTCCCTTTTTTCCATAATATGTTCTAACATAGAAGCAGCATCTTTGATGATATAACACCGTTTTTCACCAATTTTCAATTCCAATTGCAATTGGTCCTGATTATCTAATTTGCAAATATACTCCACTTTGAGTTCAACTTGACTCGGTGCGGGTGCTTTCATTTGCTCTGTTGGCGGAAGACTATTTAATGCAGCCATAAAGTTTTGCGTTAAACGATAGTTATAGGCTGAAAATTGATCTGCAGGATCATGCTTTTGATTAACAATTTTAATTAATACCGCAGCGATATGCTTACACGTACCATACGTATCAAATGCGGGACAATTACAATACGTACCTATTGAGCCGTTGGCAAAATTTTTCGCGTGAATTTCAACGGCATATTTCTCCGTGCCTTCTACGATCGCTGACCATTCTTGATGATTCCTATCAAATAATGGATCACTGACACGGCCTAGCTTGTAATATTTCAAACCTCGTTTATATATGGCGGATGGAAATAAGCTTTCCACATTAATATCACGAATTGTTTTCAAAATAAAGATACCTTCCTTTGCCAATTCTTATGTTTCTATTGTTAGAAAAACTTGGCTTGCTGCCAAGTTTCCTAACGGAAGCCTTCGTTTTTCTTATCCTATAATCCACAAAACCTTATACTTTCCTATAGTATAAACAAATTCACCCTGTTTTTAAAATAATCTTCCTTCTTTATGAAGCTTTACTTACAAAAATGTAAGCTGGTTGAAAGGAAGTTCGATACCTATATTTTCCATTCAACGGTAAGCTAATGATAGAAAATATATTGTTGGAGGTAGAACGATGGCACAATCTGTCTTACAAGTAAACCATTTAAATAAAGTATATGGAAAAAGGAAAGAAACACAATATCACGCCTTAAAGAATATTTCATTTGCCATGAAACAGGGTGAATTTGTTGGTATTATGGGGGCTTCTGGCGCCGGAAAAACGACACTGTTAAACGTAATCTCTACTTTGGATCAAGCATCTAGTGGCTCTGTAAAAATTGCCGGAACAGATATTACGAATATGAAACAGAATCAATTAGCCGATTTTCGTTCGCAACAGCTTGGCTTTATTTTTCAGGATTTTAATCTATTAGAAAATCTGACTGTTTATGAAAATATTGCTTTACCTTTATCTTTACAAGGAGTTGCGGTGAAAAACATTAAACCAAGCGTACTAAAAGTGGCAAAAAATCTCGGGATTGAGGAAATTCTCCCGAAATATCCTGTAACCATATCCGGAGGGCAAAAGCAAAGGGTCGCGGCAGCTCGCGCGCTTGTACATGAACCTGCCCTCATTCTTGCAGACGAGCCTACGGGCGCATTGGATTCGAAAAACGCAAAAAGCTTAATGGAAACATTCGTTCATATGAATGAAAATCTCGGTACATCCATTATGCTCGTAACGCATGATCCTTTAAGCGCAAGTTATTGTCAGCGTATCTTATTCATTCAAGATGGTCAGCTATATAAAGAAATACATCGTACTCATAAACGGAATGAATTCCATCAAGCTATTCTTGATGTCCTTTCTGAAATTAACAAACCAAATGAATGGTAATAGAAAGAAGATGATCTCATGTTAGTTAAATTATCTCTATCCAGTATGCGAAAAATGTTTAAAGACTATTTAGTATTATTATTTGGATTAACGATTTCCATTGCGATTTTTTATATGTTTCAAACATTAGCTCAAAATGAAGCTTTTGTGGAAGCAAATAAAATGATTAGTGCAACCATGTTTGTATTCCATGTTGGAACATTTATTCTTGGGTTTATTACGATTTTTTATATTTTTTATGCCACCTCGTTTATTCAAACATTGCGACAAAAGGAAATGGCGATGTATCTAACATTAGGGGCAAAGAAAAGTAAAATTACGCAACTCATGTTTATGGAGACGCTGTTTATCGGAATCGTTTCGTTAGTCATTGGTATCATCATCGGCATGGGGTTAACAGCAGTTATTGCTGATGTACTTATGGATATGCTTGATTTCTCAGCAGAAGCCACGGGGTTTAAAGCGATTTATACTTCTTCGATCATTACAACTGTTATCTTTTATATCATTTTGTTTTTATTAACATCCATTGTCAATGCTTGGCAAATTGGCAAGAAAAAGGTGCTTGATTTATTACAAGCGAACAAACAAGAAGACGTTATTAAAACAAGCGGTTTGAAAACTTTTTTTGGTGTGTTAGTTTCGATTATTTTAATGGTGATTGGCTACTACACCATGATTCATATTGCTAAATTTCAACATTTCGGAGTTATCCTAGCTACCATCACGATCGTGCCAGGGACATACTTCATCTTTATTTCGTTTTTGCCATACTTTGTGAAAAAATTAAAACAAAACCGCATGTTAAATGAAACAGGCATTAACTCATTTACACTAGGGCAATTACGATTTCGAATGCTTAACTTAACCAAAGTGTTAGGAACAGTAGCCATGTTAATTGCACTTGGTTTAGGTGCGATGACAGCTGGACTTTCGTTCTATCATAATATAGAACTTCAAGCCTCTAGCTTTCAAGCAAATGATGCAGCAATCTATGAACCAACCAAGGAAGATATAGACACCATCGAGGCCATGGACGTCAGTGAAAAAAATACGTACGAGTATAAATTGACGAATGACGGGGTGTTCTTTCTTAAAGACAGTCTGTTAGAGAAACCACCTCTAGTTCCTCATTTCGATAGATCAATGGAAGCTATATCTGATATTCAAATAAAACGCGTGGAAGAAAAACTACCTGCTTCTCTGTATACAATGGATGGCACAGAAGGGGAAGAACTTCCAGATAAATGGTTGAACGCTATCTCTCTAGAATTAAATGCAAGCTATACGATGTTTGGCGAGAGAACGGTTTATGTCGTTGATCAAAGTCATTATGAGAACGTAGATGCAAAAGAAAAACAGGTCATAGTAACGAAAACAGACGACTTTTCCAAGCATGTGTCTTCATTCAAGCAACTGGAAGAAAGACAACAAGAAGTAGCAGAAAGTTACGTAGGTAAACCTGTGGATAATGTGGGTGGAAAATATAATAATTACGTTAGTTTAAAAAGTTTTTCCAGCGGCACCGTCTTTATGGGAATTTTCCTCGGAATTGCCTTTTTAATGATGATGGCGAGTGTGCTTATGTTTAAACTGCTATCAAGTGCCGGAGCAGATATCGAGCGCTATCACATGTTACGTAAAATTGGTGTACGTCAGTCATTATTACAACGATCCATTTATCGAGAATTATTTCTACTATTTTTGTTCCCAGCCATTATTGGGCTTGTTCATGTCTTAATCGGTATGCAAATGTTCTCTTTTATCTTAGTAGAGCCATATACAAAAGTATGGCTACCAATTAGTATTTTCTTAGTTATCTATGGTTTATATTACGTGATTACAGTCCAATTATATAAACGGATTGTTTTACCAAAACATCATTAAATGAAGAACAAAGGCTCGGGGCGCCCGGGTAGCAACGCAGCGAGTGGAACGAATCTACTGAAGTTTTAGGAATCATGCTCCTGCAATAGGAGTATGCCGGCGCCCTTCGGCAAGTCCGTCTGTAGCCGTCCCTCCTATTTAGCACGAACCGATGATGACTTAGCGTAGGGCAATGGAATGAAGTCGCCTAGTTGCTGGCGCTTGGGCCGGACGTGGTTAAATAACTTAGTAAGTTTATGCACAGCTGCTAAATTTTATAATTTCCTAGACCAATTTAATAAGGAACCCAGCCTCAAACCAGCTTGGTTCCTTTTTGAGATAGGATGATGAAGTTGAAAAAAATCCATCCGTGGGAATTTAGTCCAAACAAATCGTTTCATACACGAAAGGTATGAGCTAAAGGTCCTGATCGTATGGGGATTAGATTTGCCTAACGCACATCTTCCTTACGACGTACAGCAATGAATACGAGATACAAATACAATAACATGGATAGTAATACCGATCCTGCAGCTACAACATAAATAACACCATAGTTAAATAAGAAGGCGATTTGCCCGAAGATAATGGCTCCCATACCAACACCTAAATCAAAAAAGGAGAAAAACGTGGCATTCGCCATTCCTTTTCGATTTCCGGGAGCTTTTTCAACCGCCCATGCTTGTAAGGCAGGTTGAATCATTCCGAAGCCAAGCCCATATAAACTAGCTGCAATAAGCATCATCGTTGTATTAGGAAGCCAAGCCAATAATAGCATAGCACCAAAAATAAGCACTGTCCCAGGGAGAAAAACAAATAAATGCCCTTTCTGATCATAAATTTTCCCGGCAAATGTACGGGAAATCATGAGGAAAACAGCATACATTAAAAAATAGCCTTCAATCCCAGCAACTTCCTGTTCTGCAGCATGTAAAGGAAGGAAGGTTGCAATTCCTCCAAACGTAAATGTTACAAAAAACAGTAATAACGACGGATGAATAGCCGTTTTCTCAAAAATATCAAACTTCAAAGCTACTGTTTTATGGTGGGATTGCTCTACTTTTTTATATTTAATTTTACTAGATAGAACTAATGCAACAAGTCCAGCGGAAGCACATATGAGAAAAAAGCTAGAAAAGCTAATTTGACCAACAAGCGCTAGACCTAAAGATGGGCCAAAAGCTAATGCTAAATTACCAGCTAATCCGAAATAGCCCATCCCTTCTCCACGACGCGAGGGAGGTATTAGATCTGTTGCAATGGTTCCAGTAGCTGTCGTTGAAAAGCCCCATCCTACCCCTTGTACGATGCGGAGTAATAGTAGTAGGGCAATACTGGAAACGAGCGCAAACGAACCAACAGATACAACAAAGATAAGTAATCCGAACATATATACAAATTGTCTACCTTTTGACTCCAATGCATGCCCTGCATAGGGTCGCATTACCAATGCTGAAAATGTAAATATTCCAACAATAATACCGATCAATTGATCACTACCACCAAGTTCTTTTACAAATAAAGGTAACGTAGGTAGCGTCATCTGAAATCCTAAAAATATACAAAAATTAGCGAGACAGATAAGGATAAAGTCACGTGTCCATATTTTTTCTTGTTTTTTCTCTGCCATAGGTTGTGCTGGCATACATCGCTCTCCTTTCTAAGCTGTCCGACCTTTTTCTTCGATACTCGAAATATATTATACAGAAGTAAAGAAAGAAAGCAATCTATTCCGCTTAGAAAGTTTTTATCCAGTTACTTTTCACCTAGAACTGATCGCTTTTGTATCAATGCATCTCGCTTATATACGCCATAAAATCAGCAATAGAGTGACATTGTGCTGGTGGTTTCGCTCATTCTCCTTGGAAATTCGCTCACCCTCTTCCAAATTCCGCTCATACCTACTATAATTTCGCGCGCTTTCTTCCGAAGATCCCTCATCTTACTCGAAAAGTCGCTCACTCTCCTCCGAAATTCGCTCGCCTCTACCTGAATTTCGCTCCATCTTGTCAAATTCCCGCTTATACCTGCTAAAAATTCGCCTGCTATCTTCCTAAAGTCACTCACATCAGGAAACGCACATCATCTTATAAACGTTTTAAAGCAATTGCCTTTCGCATATCTTGTAGTGCCTGTTGAGCGGATTCTCCTTTGGCAAGCATTACATTTGTATATAATGCGTCAATTATTGTCAGCTCTGCGATTCGTGACGATAATGCTTCAGGTCGAAATTCTGTCTCATCTGAGACGGTATAAAGTAAAATATCTGCTTGCTTGCTCAATGTGGATTTAGCAAAGTTTGTTATTGCAATAATCGTGACATTTTTATCCCTTAAAACATGTAGTATATCCATAATATCTTTGGTAGAACCAGAGTGGGAAATAATAACAGCCACATCTTTAGCACTTAATTGTGATGCTGCCATTAGCTGCATATGCGCATCCAAATTTGCGTGCACTTGCATGCCGCTACGAAGAAATTTATGATAAGCGTCGATGGATACAATGGCTGACCCACCTATCCCAAAAAACTCTACTTTTTCAGCTACAATTAATGCTGCAACAGCATCATATAAGGCTTTTTGATCCATTACTTTTAACGTATCCTCTAGTGTATTCATATTTGAACGAAAAACTTTTTCACTAACCGTTCCTACGTCATCGCCAGCTCGGATTTTTTCGTGAATATCTGTGACGGGTGTCGCCATTTCAGCAGCAAGTGCAATTTTTAAAGCTTGGTACCCTTTAAAACCCACGCGCTGACAAAAACGAAACACCGTTGAATCCGCAACCTCCAATTCATCTGCAATTTGATTAATAGTATGATGAATAATTGCTTTCGGATGTTGCAAAATATAATCAGCTATTTTCTTCTCTTTCTCACTTAACCGGCTATAATTGCTACGAATACGCGCTAAACCGTGTTGATTGACTTGATCCATATTTTGTTCTCCTTTTATTATTTCACAGCAAGATTTTTATACTATTTCGTTTTCTTAAACTATTATACACGAAAAAAAATTCCGCGATAATTGTTGTATACGAAAAAAAATTTGATATAATGAATGCAAGTCGATGAATTATTTACTGCTAAAAAACTTGGTTTATCGGCAAATCTTATGGGAGAACGTTGTCTTCATAGCAAAAACGTGCTTGCAAATTTGTATATGGACTCCCTCATGCAAGCCGTGGTGGCCTTTTATACTATAAAGACGAACGTGCATATTTTATCGTGTGATTTTTATACTTTCCCATCAAGCAATAATTATTATGTTCAAAATTTAACAAAATGATATTAATTCAACTCGAGGTGACGGAAATGAATATTGGTATGATTGGCTTAGGAAAAATGGGATATAATTTAGCACTTAATTTACTCGACCATCAACATAATGTACTTGGCTTTGACACGAACGAAGCACAAAGAACTTCCATCACACATGCAAATTACGAAGCTACATCCTCCATCGAACATCTTGTAGAACAATTACCTAGTCCGCGTATTATATGGTTAATGGTTCCAGCTGGAGAAGTGACAGAAAATGTCGTACAAAAAATGACAACATTACTTGATACGGGTGATATTTTAATTGATGGCGGTAACTCCAACTATAAAGATACATGTAAACGCAAAGAAATGTTAGACGATAAAGGTATCTTCTTCTTTGATTGCGGTACGAGTGGAGGAACAGATGGCGCTAGAAACGGCGCTTGTACGATGATAGGTGGAGATGCTGAAGCATTTAAACAAATTGAACCACTATTTAAAGATATTTCCACAGAAAACGGCTACTTATACACTGGGGAAGCAGGCAGTGGTCATTTCTTAAAAATGGTTCACAATGGAATGGAATATGGTATGATGCAAGCCATCGCAGAAGGATTTGATATTCTTCATAAAAGTGAATTTGACTATGACTACGAAAAAGTGGCTAAGGTATTTAACCATGGTTCGGTCATTCGTTCTTGGTTAATGGAACTAACACAACAAGCATTCTCCAAAGATGCTCAATTGGATCAAATACGTGGTATTATGCAATCTTCCGGTGAAGGAAAATGGACGGTGGAAACAGCTCTAGATTACCAAGTAGCGGCACCAGTTATTGCGCTTTCCTTAATGATGCGTTATCGATCTCTTGAAGATGATACGTTTACAGGCAAAGTGGTAGCAGCACTACGGAATGAATTTGGCGGTCACGATGTGATTAAAAACGACTAGTTTACGTAGGGAAGCATAAACCGTAAAACCAAGCTTCCCTTTTTTGCATATACAATAAACGAGTAAGATCTTACAAATACATGATTTCCACCATACATCTGGTAAAATAAAGGTATACGTAGTGCAAGGAGGAATAAGGATGACTGCATCAGCTTATTATTTAGGCGTCGATATTGGAACTACAAGTACAAAAGCGGTTTTGTTTACAAAGAATGGAAAAGCAATTAGCAAAAGTGCCGTACATTACCCGTTACATACACCAAATCCTTTAGTAGCCGAACAAGACCCTAACGAGATTTTCCAAGCTGTGGTAACAACAATTAAAGAAGCCATGCAAACAAGTAAGATTCACCCAAAAGCTTTAAAATTTGTCGCTTTTAGTTCTGCCATGCATAGTTTGATAGCTGTAGATGAGGTAGGAAATTTATTAACAAATAGCATTACTTGGGCGGACACAAGAAGTGCTCCATATGCTAAAGAGATAAACGATAAGAAAAACGGGCATGAAATCTATTTAAGAACAGGAACGCCGGTACATCCCATGTCGCCGTTAGCCAAACTATTATGGTTACGAACAGAAGAACCAGCACTGTTCCAACGAGCGCATAAATTCATCTCGATTAAAGAATATATATTTTCTCGTTTATTCCATTCCTATGTAATTGACTACTCCATTGCTTCGGCAACCGGTTTATTGAACCTAGAAGCATTAGATTGGGATGAGGAAGCATTACAAGTAGCAGGGATAACCCCAGAAAACCTGTCCACCCTCGTGCCTACTACCAAGACATTTACTGGTGTAGACGAAGTTATTTGTAAAGAAATGGGAATAGACGTAAACACGCCGTTTCTCATCGGAGCAAGTGATGGTGTGCTTTCCAATCTCGGTGTCAACGCAATTGAATCTGGCGTTACTGCGGTTACGATTGGAACAAGCGGTGCGATACGTACAGTCACCGACAAACCAAAAACAGATCCATTGGGTAGAACTTTTTGCTATGCATTAACAGAAAAGCATTGGGTTGTTGGCGGACCCGTTAATAATGGCGGAATGATTCTACGTTGGGTACGAGATGAACTTGCAGCTTCTGAAGTAGAAACAGCCAAACGATTAGGTATGGACCCCTATGATGTACTAACGAAAATGGCAGAAGGTGTAGCACCAGGTTCTGACGGGCTTTTATTTCACCCATTTATGACGGGAGAACGTGCACCACTTTGGGATGCTAATGCACGTGCTTCTTTCTTCGGGTTAAGCATTCATCATCAAAAGCAACATATGGTACGCGCCGTACTAGAGGGTGTTATGTTTAACTTACGTACCGTTTTACTTGCAGTCACTGCATTGACAGGAGAGCCAAAACAAATCCAAGCGACGGGTGGCTTTGCTCGATCAGCCATGTGGCGTCAACTAATGGCCGATGTCTTCCATAAACCTGTTGTCGTACCAGAAAGCTATGAAAGTTCTTGCCTCGGCGCAATCGTATTAGGCATGTACGCTACAGGTGAGATTAATGACTTTTCAGTTGTTTCCGAAATGATTGGCGCTACACATACCCATCAACCAAATGAAGCTGCAAGTGCTGTTTACGAAGAGCTACTTCCGCTTTTCACCCGTCTACCTCAAGTTTTGAAAGCAGAGTATGAAAATATTGCGAATTTCCAACGCAAGCATGTAAACAATGCAGAATAAAGACTTGTATTGTCCACGGTTAGCAACGTGACGACTGGAACGAAGCAACGAAAGTTTTAGGAACCATGCCCCTTGCCGGCGCCCTCCGGCAAGCCCGTCTTTAGTCGGCCTTCCTATATTTAGAGCGAACCGATGGTGACTAATCGTAGGGCAATGGAGTGAAGTCGCCTAGTTGCTGGGCGCTTGCGCCGGACGTGGCTAAATAACTTAGTTAGATTATCCACAGCTGCAAAATCTTTTTATAATTTCCTAGACCATAAAATAATCGCGCTATAATCGCTCGCCTGTCCTTTTCATTCCCCTTCTTGAATCACACCACAAGCAATGCGTTCTCCTGCATTCCCTGCAGGCTGTGACTTGTAATCATCTTCATCCGAATGAATGACAAGGGCTGTTCCATCCTCTTTTAGTAATGAATTTGGCTTTCCTTTTTCAAGCGTAACCATTTCAGCTAATGTGTCAGCTTGCACAGTACCATCTTCCTTCACTTCAACGTTAGGCAAATCACCTGCATGCGGACCATCCTCAACATTTCCATGACTCACGTTTGTGGGATTGAAATGCCCACCAGCAGAACTAAAATCAGGTCCTTCGCATGCACCTGTCTCATGGATATGAAAACCATGCTTTCCAGGTATGAAATTTTGTCCTGATAATTGAATACGTACGCCATCTTCTTCCTGCATTAATGTTGCTGTAGCTACTTCCCGTTGTTTGCGATCCTTTAATGAAACAAAAATTTGCTTTGAAGTATCTTCCTCCATATCGCCAGCTGTTTCTACTGATTCGTTGGACTGTTGTTTTTCTTTTGTTTGGTCTTCATCTGTTGTATTACAAGCTGATAAACTGATAATACATATCATGGTAAACAAAATCAAAATGGTCTTTTTATTCATCTTTCTACCCCTTTCCATTTTTTATCAGCTTGCTCGATTCTGGAAATCTTTAAACGTGTGTTTCCTTCCATTATAGGAAATACTCATGTACAATGTAGATATATGTTCAATTTGAATGCAAACACCTTTTGAATAATGCATATATTTTGTTGTCATTGGATTAAACATACGCTTTAATATCTGATTTTTTAATTTATTCACAAGGAGGAATATTAAATGGGATTGTTTGATGGTATGATGGGTAATGCATCGGAAATGGACACAAAAAAAGCAGAGGAAGAAATAAGTGATCTATTATCTACAGGAGAGAATGTGGAGCACGCATATAAACTAATCCGCGACATGATGTTATTTACCAATAAACGACTAATTCTTCTTGATAAGCAAGGCGTTACTGGAAAGAAAATGGAATACCATTCTATTCCTTACAAAAACATTACGCACTTCTCCATTGAAACAGCTGGAACATTTGATTTAGATGCAGAACTTAAGCTATGGGTTTCTGGTAGCTCTGAACCGATTCAAAAAACATTCAATAAGCAACTCAATATTTATAACGTACAGTCCGTTTTAGCTAATTATGTATGTAACTAAAGCAAATCTAGTAAAATCGTAAAACTCCCATCTGTATGAATGTTTCCTACAGATAAATAAATTTATGCTGAGATTGTCGGCTAAATGTATACGAGTTGACGAATCACACAATGCGTTCTTTAAGTCGGGAAGTTCCTATCACGCAAACATTTCCAGCGTGGGGGACTCTCCCCCCACTTACTATTGTGAAATAAAAGATGCTTTGAGAAACTTAGCCTGTCGCCACATTCCTGATCGGTTCGTTATGATTATTCTTAAACTAAAAATTTTAAATATCATCTTTTCTACAGTGTAAAAACACGCGCCTATCAAAACCTCCCCTCTCTTCACACTTCTCCTTACGTAAAGTTTCAACTGTTTGTAACGATGCTCCATGCGTTTTTGCTAATGCGTGAATGACTTCTAACAGATCAGCTAATTCCTCTAGCGCTGAAGCATCATCGGCAGCCTGTAAATATTCATCCCATTCTTCTAGCATTTTTTTCTTTAACGTTTTTAGCCAAGAAGTCTCCATCTTCAAGCGTGTGAAGGGTGAAATCCCAGCGGTAAGGTGGAGATGAATTGGCTTTCGGTCAAGTACGTCTTTAGACGTGCTAATTGACCGAACGCATGTTACCATAAGAGCATGAAGTGTTCTTTGAAAACTGGATATATGAGGTTGCATGGAGAAACTAATAATGCGAAAACCAAGCGAATCCTTCCATGCGTAAAATATCCAAGGTACGAAAGAAACTCCGATTCGTCGGACATCTAGGGCAGGAACTTCCCGAAGTAACGCTCATGGAGACGAAAGGTTGCTTTCGTCGTGGAAATGAGAAGCTCCCACTTCAAGCGAAGCTAAGTGGTGAGTAGTTCACTTCAACCAGGTATTCTTCCGTATGAAGTGTTGTTGTAATTGCCTTTTGCCCCTTACTTTCAATTATTTCTGGAATTTTATCACGAACAAGTTTATGAAATTTTGGCATACTTACCCCTCCGTACTTTGTGTAGAAAAGCTTTATATATAGAATAGCACGGTAAAATATTTCCTTCTACGATTTTGGCGACCCCTTTAACAATAACTTTAGAAAACTTGCTGATTTATGGCTAAGCCATTCGTTTAACTCTTACTATCAACCGTGTTTTATCGTGCAAAAAACACCATCTTACAGCTATCGTCTAGCTGTAAGATGGTGTTATGATTTGTTGTACCATTAAGCAACCTTTAGAGTTTCTCTTTCTTTTTTAGTAAAAAAACCTTTTACATATGGAATAACCCATCTATCTAAACCAAATCTGCCAGCATTGTAACCAGCAACTAACAAGAATACCGTAAGTAATACCATTTGCGCATTCGTACTAACTGTGCCGCTAAACAAGAAAGCAAAGTTCATTGTAATACCCATCAATGCGGAAAAGTTGGTGAATATGCCTAATATAAGTGCGATACCTACTAACAATTCCCCCCACATAACGAGGAAAGTAAATATGTCTGCATTTGGCAAGGCTACTTTTTCTAAAAATACTGCCCACCAGCCTTGTACTGCTGGATGCTCTCCTCCAGCACTTGCAATTGCCCCTTGCAAATATCCTGAAGCGTCAAATTGACCGCCCGTAATTTTACCATAGCCAGCAACAAGCCATTCATAACCAATATAAATACGAATAAGTGCTAAAATACCTGCGGCTATACTACTTCTTCGGATAAAATTCATGATCATGTGTACCATCTCCCTTTTTGTTCATCATTTCACAATTTGTTGTAGTATTTCTTTACTACATTTAGAGTATACCATACATGCTTTTATTTACGGGTTTATTGTTCAATATTTCACAATATAGTCATATTTTAGTTTATACGAAACATTATTACTTGACTTTTTTTCGTCACATTCTATCAAACGATGTGTACCAAGTTTTTGATACCTTCGCCAATCGTAGTTGTATATTACCTGCACACCTTCTATGTTCTGACCGCTTTGCTATTAACAGTATTATCTTCATGGGTTTTATTCGCTCCATGAATGTATACTTCCATTTATAATTAATGCATATTGACAATATTTGCTCGTTTTTTCATTTCCTAAACTTGCCTCTCTACAGTTTCCGTTCAAGCTAAAGTTTCTATCTTACCTATTTATCCCACATCCACAATCACGTATATTTTGCACCTTCCTTTCACGCAGTCCCTTGACATCCTCTTATGACCTGCAGTACTGTTTATATTAACATATACAGTATAACAGTTTAGTTTTTAGGGGGTTGTTTATATGCAAAAATGGAAGCAAGCTTGGCAAATTGCTAAGTTGGAATTAAGTGTTTCTACGAAGAAGATTGCATTTGGTTGTTTAATCATACTTGGTTTCTTCCCTTATGCCATATCCTATTTTCAGCATTATCTCGAAAATAGCGTTATAATTTATGACTTATTTTTTATTCTTTTCTTTATTTTAGGTATTAATGTTGGAAATCCAAATTATTGGCATTCAAAACAAGCCAATGTCCATTCTCTTTTGATGATGCAATTACCATTACCAATTAAACAGGAAATCTTCATTAAAAGTCGCTTCATTATTCATTTTTGTTTCTCTTTTCCAGTACAAATTGCGTTTCTAATTATCTTTTATGTTGCATCACCTATTGCTCAATTATTATCCATTCCTGCTTACATCGCGTTTGCAATCATTTGGTTATCTGTCAATCTTTATATAGGGACACTTACACCAATCAATGAAGTATATCCAGCAAATTGGTTGTTCACAGCAGCTATGACTTTTATTTTGCTTTTCATTTTCCTATTTATATTATCTGTATCTCACCTCATCTTTGACTATGGTGTTGTGGAATTATCCATCATTATTGCTGAAAACTGGCCGGTACTCAGTTCCGTGGTGTCACTCATTATTGGCTTTACAGCTGTTAAAGCGCATCAGCTATATATGAAACAAATTATGAATAAGCGGGATTATTTCTAATAGAGGTCTTCACAAGATCTATACGATGTATCCCTAATGCTAGCAGAAAGGAGCTGGTTTTGTGGAATTACCTATTTATCTTTCCAAAACATCTCGAGAACCAATTTATCATCAAATCGAAAACCAAATGAAAACGCTCATTGCTAGCGGACAACTTACAAAAGGAATGCCACTTCCATCCATTCGCGCGCTGGCAAAGGACTTAGAAACGAGCGTTATTACAATTCGTCGTGCGTATCAAAATTTAGAATATCAAGGCTTTATTCAAACAACGCAAGGGAAAGGGACGTTTGTTGCTGACATAGACCATGATATGAAGCAGCAAATGAAAGTTGCTGAAGTATACCAAGCAATGGAAGCAGCTGTTGAAATTGCCTTTAAATATGATTATACAGCCGAACAACTAAAAAAAATGTGCTTAGAAGTCATTCATAAAAAAGGAGGAAACCAAACATGACATCGCTTCTCAAGATAATGGATGTAGAAAAAAACGTAGACACCTTACACCTAGGACCGATTCACTTAACGATAGAACCTGGAACGATAACAACAATGGTCGGAGCGAACGGGGCTGGAAAAAGCACACTGTTTAAACTCATTATGAATTTAGTGAAACGCGATACAGGTAGCATTCAACTATTGGATATAGAAACAAACGGTTCGGATGAAAGCTGGAAACAACATATTACGTACCAAGCACAAACTGTCATTGGATGGGAACCTTTTACTGGAACCAAATTAAAAGACTTTATTTCCTCTCTATATCCGCATTGGAATGAAGCGCTATTTCAGAAGATAGTAGACTTATTGCAAATTCCATTAGATGAACGATTTGCAAAACTATCCCAAGGAAACCAACAAAAACTCCAGCTAGCACTTGCTTTACCAAGAAATACACCATTGTTGCTTCTCGATGAACCCACTTCTTTCTTGGATATTCCGGCAAAGCAGAAGCTAATGAATTTACTAGTAGAATGGATGGAGCAAGGAGACCGCGCTATCTTCATGACCAGTCATCAATCCGCTGACATTATGAAACTTTCTGATTATATAGTCGTATTAAGGAATGGAAAGCTGATGAACAAATTTGAAAAAGAATCATTGATTCATAGACACCGCCGATATTGGATTAGCGAACAGCTTCCAGAGGAAGGTATTCCAGGGGAGATCGGTCGCTCAACACGCTATCTTGTCTCAAACGCTCCAGAACAAACGGAATCTTTCTTACAACAAGAGCAAATTACTTGGACACAACAGGAATCTCTAGATTTGGAAGAAATTCTTACACAGCTTATAGAAAGGAGATAAAACACCTACGAAGACTTTCTATTTTTTGTGCTTGCCTATAAGTTTACGTCATAAGTTAAACTATAATTGCCAGATGATGTAGGATTGAAACAGCTTGTAAATCAAATTCACCCTAGAGCACAAACTGACATAAAAAATTTCGTCACACTATATGACCTAAGCACCCTTATGAAACAGGCTTAGATGCTATTATCTCCGTCGTAAAACCTACAATAGTTGTAGCAGGAGCCTTACAGAATGGATTAAATAATGAAGAAAAAGGAAGGAGACAACAATTTTAACCGTTGAAAATTTAAACAAAGCTTTTAAAGACAAACAAGTCATTGACAATATTTCTTTTGACGTACACCAAGGTGAAATTATGGCAATTCTCGGCCCGAATGGTGCTGGAAAATCAACTACCATTCGTAACATTATGGGTATTTTATATCCTGATGCAGGAAAGATTACCTTTTCCAATTATACAGATAACTCGATACCACGACATAAAATCGGTTACTTACCAGAGGAGCGTGGGTTATATAAAAATGTCAAGGTAATGGATATTCTACTCTATTTAGCTGAATTAAAAGACTACCCGCTAGATCAAGCAAAACAACGAGCTTTAGATTATTTAAAGAAGTTTGACTTAGAAGGGAAGGAAAAAGTGAATGTCGATGAGCTATCGAAAGGGATGGGACAAAAGGTGCAATTTATTGCATCCATTCTTCACGAGCCCGAATTACTCATTCTTGATGAACCATTTTCTGGGTTAGATCCTGTAAGTCAAGAATTATTTAAACAGGAAATTCGCCAGCTTGCCGATAACGGCACAGCTATCCTACTATCCTCTCATCAAATGAATCTTGTCGAAGAAATGGCAGATCGCCTATTTTTGATACATCGGGGGAAAAAAGTAATTTACGGACATATGGATGAAGTAAAAAAAGAGTTTGCCAACTTTAAATGCACGATTCATGGTACAAATAAAAAAGAA
Organism: Virgibacillus chiguensis; assembly: GCF_900129865.1. Classification (GTDB taxonomy): domain Bacteria; phylum Bacillota; class Bacilli; order Bacillales; family Amphibacillaceae; genus Virgibacillus; species Virgibacillus chiguensis. The sequence goes on along the minus strand of NZ_FQXD01000005.1, from coordinate 59,178 downwards.
GAACTTGAACAGTTACCACGTGTACAACGCGTAGAACAAGAAAATGCGCATAGTATTGTCTACTTATATAAAGATATTGATCCAGTGCAATGGCTCAAGCAGCTTCCTGATACATTAGATGTGCAAGAGCTACGGTTAGATCGCATTTCACTACATGAAATTTTTATCGATATTGCAACAGGTAAACAGCTCATGCAGGAAGTCGGTGAAGCATATGCGTAATTCATTGAAAGTGGCTAAATGGGAGATCAAACGAAACCTCCGCAACAAGACTTTTATTATTGGAATGTTTTTAACGCCCCTCTTCATTATTGGATTTATGTTCTTAGGTGAACTGATTGGCGGTGACGATGAAGAAACAGAGATGACGACCGTATTTATTCATGATGAACTAGGAGTTTTTTCCGAAATAGAGCAGACGGTTGCAGCAAGTAATTTATCGTGGCAAGTCATGCAAACGGATGTAACGGAAGAAGAAGCCAATAAGGAAGTTAAAAATACAGAACAGACAGCCTACTTATTTATCGACGAGGAAAGTTTAACAAAAGGAACTATCCCTGCTTACACTTCGGAGGAAATGGATGCTTCTTTTATGAATCAAGCCCAAATATTATCCTCCCCTATTCAAGCGTGGCAACTAAAGGAACTTGGCTTGTCCAATGATCAATTAGCGGTTGTCTCCCGTGGTATTCAGATAGCAGACGTTTCAGCTAATGATGAAACCGATACAAAAGATGCCAAGGAAACAGCTGAAGAATCTGAAATAGCTTCATTAGAGCGCATTGTACCTGGGGCATTTGCTGGTTTTATTATGCTATCCATCGTATTTACTGGCATGGCAATTTTTCAAAGCGCTTCACAAGAGAAAAAAGATAAGATTGCGGAAATTATTCTATCTTCACTTACACCGAATGATCTCATGCAAGGAAAAATTATTGGCTATTTTGTTTTAGGCATTGTGCAGTCTATTGTCTCTTTAGTCATCGTCCTTCCTGTTTTATCATGGCGATTGGACATTGCGTTTTTAGATTATTTGTTCGTTCCAGAATTAGCTTTATACCTCATGATTGCCATTTCCGGCTATCTATTGTTTGCTTCTATTTTTGTCGGCGTCGGCGCAACGATGACCGATATGACGACAGCAGGGAATTTCCAAGGTATGGTGATGATGCTTCCGTTTTTGCCGTTTATCTTTATCGGACCTGTTCTTAGTGACCCAAGTGGCTTTATGGCTCAACTTGGTACGTACATTCCTTTCACGGCGCCAGGTGTTCTCTTACTTCGCTTAAGCAACTTAGAAGAATGGCCTTGGCTCGAAATTATCATTTCACTCGCTATTTTAATCATTAGTATTTGGATTTTCGTAAAACTTGCTGGAAAAATATTCAAAGTAGGCATATTAATGTACGGTAAAAATGCTACTCCAGGAGAAATTTGGAAATGGATCAGAATGTAACAGAGAAGTAGTTCGACAAGAAAGAATGAAAGTAACTTGACCCTATCGATCATTGTAAAACATGTACACTTTTGCGGGGAAATCGTATGAGTGAAAGTCCCGCAGAAGAGCATTTCTTCTTCGTAGGAAGTGCAAAACTATACGAGCGGCAAAAATCGTATTTTAGCATAGTGATGTTGTGGGGGCTTGCACAGTTGGAAAAACGTAACTTTTAAATGTTTATATACGACAGTTGGCTATACATCCTTACTAGTAAGCTTAATCTTATAAACACACCCGTTTTCGCCAAATATATATGACGAAAACGGGTGTGTTTTTTCAAAAAAATCTCTGCAAGTACTCCTTCATAATATATAGCTATTTTCCCATGAGGGCTTAGTAAGTTTCTTATACATAACCGGTATTTCCCTATCATACTCATACAAATTACTACTTTAATACCACCAAGATTTAAATAATCCCGCCATTAATTTACCTAACCATTTAAGTGGTAAAATAATGAGTTCAACAAAACTTAGTAGAAAGTCAATAATCCAGAACCACCACCCACCTTCGTTCTCTTGGCGTTTAGATGTACGACGTTTTTTCTTCAATTACATCCCCCCTCCATATCCTTTAAAATAACGTATTTCCATTTTTGCGCTTACGTATCACTTTGCGAACGAAATACGTACAAAAACCAATTACACCAGAAGCAGACAACAAAAATGTAATACTTCTAACTGGATACATTTTAAACGCATATATCCATTTATCAATAACATAAATATCACGTGGGTCTTGTACAGATTCTGGGGTTAAAACAGTTTGTTCCTGCCAATTTGGATCTAGAACTACATAAGACCCAGACCAATATGTTAGGAAACAAGTATATACAGATATAAAAAGTACTATTAAAAAAAGAATGACCGTCTTTTTCATGATGGCTCCACCTATGCCTTCTATATGTTACACAACCTCGCCTAGGGTTTATTCACTAAGCCAAACCAGATTTTCCTGCTTATTTCCATGCACGACTTGCTATCCATGACACAAAACAGAGTGGCAATTTATCTATTGTTTAATACGAACAACCTCACAAAAAGGTTCCCCTTATTTTATTATAGTAAGACATACAAATATTCATGCAAAATCATCTTAGCAAGTTACTTCTAAACACTCATCTTTAGAATACAATTTTACAAGGTACTATTTACTAAACTGGCATTTTCATTCAAGGAGGAAGAACAACATGAGTATAGTAGTCTATCATGGTTCAACAAGGACAAATGGGAATACAGAATTTTTAACCCATCACGCTATCCCTCAAGACACAGCAACACATATTTATTTGCGCGACTACAACATGGAACCGATTGTAGATAAGCGACACGCAACAGAAGGATTTCCCCACATACAGGATGACCATTTATTTTTAATTGACCAACTATTAAAACACGAGACCATCGTTTTCGCTACCCCTATTTATTGGTATGGCATGTCCGGACCACTAAAAACATTCATTGATCGTTGGTCGCAAATTTTACGAGATCCCAATTACCCGCATTTTCGCCAAACGTTAAAAGATAAAAAAGTATACCTTATTCTTGTTGGTGGCGATCAACCACATATAAAAGGATTGCCCCTCGTTCAACAATTTCAGTATATTTGCCAGTTTTTTGGCATGACTTTAGAAAACTATGTAATCGGTCAATCACGTAAACCAGGAGAAATGGTTAATAATAAGCAAGCCCTTCAAGCAGCCTCTCAATTATTCGATTAATCCTATTTTACAGCTCCACTTATATTACAACTGTAGTCTTTGTATACACTTACTTATAAGAATTTTGATAGAAAAGGACGCTCTCTAAGTAAAAAGGGGATGCACGTATATGCTGAGACTCTTTTATACGTATCTCTTATAATTTCTCAATTGGTAACAGCTGCAGAAATTGCAGCTGTTTTCTTTTACACTACAGAAAAAAAGATTTCGCTATAAAGACTTATCGATATGCCAAGTCTTTCTAACGAAATAAGCCGTATGTACTATTTCCCTTCCCTACCCTATTAAATCTGCTAAAAGCTTATCTCTTTCTAGTAAAAAGGAATCATTTTTTAATCCATCGTTTTAAATCTATTATTCTGGTTATACTATTAAAAAGCTCGTAAAATTACTTTAAACTTAAGATAACCGTGCCGATAAAAAAGTATAACCGAATACTTATTATAAAGTGTATTCGACACAATAAAATGGGTATTTACTACCACCCTTCTATGGTACAATGGATGAGGCGTTGCTATAACATTAAAAAACTTGATTTATAACCCTGAAAATTATCCTTACCGATCATACACAAAGTAACGCAAAATTTGTTGCCGGATAAAAGGTATCTTTCTAAATGTTTAATGCTTGTTTAATCTATTATTCTACTATCTATATTTGTTACCTTTATTAATACGTTGTTCCTTATCAATGAACATAGCACCAATCGTTTCAGTATTATTTTTTAAATATAGCTTTTATCTCGTATTCTATCAGCTGCCCCCAAAAGCAACTGTTTCAATACGAATTTATATAAAGCAAAATTTTATCTTATTGAAGGAGGCCGTGCTTAATTTGAAAAACATCTATTATGCACTAACATCTTTAGCAATTGTGCTAACTTCTCTATTTTTGCTGCCTAATACTAGCCATGCAGCTAATGGGGATGTGTATGACGTTGGACAAGCTATATTAAATGTGCGAAGCAGCCCATCTATAGACTCGGAAATTGTTGGGCAATTACAAGCTGGTGACCAATTAGTCGAATTCGGTGAACAACACGGCTGGGTACAGACTTACTTTGGTGGAAAAGAAGCATGGGTTGCTAAACATTATTTGATTCCTGTTAAACACGATAAACCTGTACAGGTACAAGTACAAGCAACGCCCAATGAAGGAAGCAGTTCTTCTCAAGTGCAGCCACAAGCTCAAACCAGCAATGCAAGTCACTCTTTAAATGGATACAATATCATGTTAGACCCTGGACACGGTGGTTACGATCCTGGTTCTATTGGAATAAACGGTGTACGAGAGAAATTTTTAACACTTGAAACTTCCAAGCAAATTGCAGAACAATTACGAGCAGCTGGTGCAAATGTGTTATTAACTCGGTCAAGTGACTCGTATGTTTCTTTAGGTGATCGTATTCGAATTAGTGATGCTTATACCACCCATGCATTTATTAGTGTTCATTATAATGCATTTCCGAACTCTAGTGCAGACGGCATAAATACATTCTATTATTCTTCCAAAGATCAAAAACTAGCAGAGCATGTGCACCAAGGTCTTGCTTCTGCTGTCACATTGCGTGATAGAGGAATGGTGCCAAATAACTATTATGTATTAAGGAATAATCATGCTCCTTCTATATTATTAGAGCTAGGATTTCTTACTAATTATAACGATTTTGCTACCATTCGTTCTAACAGTTTTCAACATCAAGTTGCCAACGGAATTACGAATGGGTTAAAAAATTATTTTGCCAACTAAAAGTAATAAGCTGCCTCTGATGTAGGCAGCTTATTACTGTATAACGTTGCTACGATGCCAATGTGCCTTTATAATCCGTTTGATAATGTTGTCATTATACCCCAAAGTTTACTCCTTTTCACCTATTTGAATGCGTAAACCATACTTAATATCGGATTAAAAATATGCGTTTTAACATGGTAATCATGTTCCTGTAGCCAATTTACTAGGGTAGCACCATTTGCATAAAACTCATCCTCAATCGCATGAATAGCCTCCGCATTCCCACTTTCTTTTAAATATTGCATTACTTCGCCGCGATGCGCGTCATCTTGAAACATTAAGTCTACAATACAGATAGCACCGTTTGGTCGTAGAACTCGATCCATTTCAGCTAATGCAAGCAGTTTTTGTTCATCTGTAATATGATGTAACGCATAACTGGAGACAATTCCATCAACTTGCTGATCTACCATTGGCAAAGCCAAAAAATGGCCTTTACGCACTTCAATTTCTGCGTGCTTTTGCTTACATGCCTGCAACATGTTATCCGATTGGTCTACACCAATAATATGAACTCCTTTCGCTAAAAATTTAGCCCCTAAATTTCCTGTGCCAATACCAATATCTAAACAAGTTTGTCCTGTTTCTAGAGGCATTGTATCAACCACTTTCTCCAAGGCCGTTTCATAGTCTTGATGGACATTAAATCGGTAACCACTCATTTTTAGACTTTGATCATAATCTGAAGCTTGCGCATCAAAATCCCATTTGTCCTGCCAAGATTGGCGCAAATGTTTTAGCTTTCTTAAATGCTTTGATAGAGCAATTAAATCTTTAATAGAAATCAACGGATCGTTATTTCCTTCTAACAACTGATCTAGCGTGTGAATCATATCTTTCATTTCTAACCATTTTTCAAAAAGCACAGCACGTTGCAAATTCAAATAATCATGGATACGGTCTTGTTTTTGATCATCAAGTAACTGTTTTATTTCTTTAATACCAACGCCAAATTCACGTAATGCTAATATCGTACTAATCCTTACTACTTCCTCATCAGTAAATGTTCGGTATTGATTCGCTTGTTTACTAGGCGATAGGAGACCCTTTTCCTCATAAAATCGAATGGTTCTTGCAGTTGTGTTTAGCCGCTTGGCAACTTCTTGAATATACATGGCTTATCCCTCCTACTTTTATCATAAACGTTTCCGTTACGTGAATGTAAAGGGTTTTTTATACTATAGAAAACGTCAAAATAGAGGTAGGAATAGTATAATAATATTTTCCAAAGGCAAACGTGAGCCGATAGAGTTCATGCAACTTTCTAATCAGTTATATACAAAAAACAAAAACACAGGCAGTTAAAAAGGGAAGGTCCACCTCTTATAGCTGCCTGTGCTTGTATTCCTATCTATTTAGTTACCAAGCTTATAAATCATCAAAACCATTCAAATCGCTTGTTTTCGTATATTGTCTAGATTTCTGTTCAAAGAAATCTGTTTTCGTGCCATCAAAGTTATCTACGTAGGCGCGAATCCACTTCATCGGATTTTCGGTATAATCTGGATATACATCATGTAATCCCATCATACGAAGCATTTTGTTTGCACGATATTTAATGTATCCAGCCATTTCGTCAAGGTCAATTCCTTCTACATTGCCAAGCACGTAATTGGACCATTCAATTTCCAATTCAACCGATTCTTGAAAATGATCGTATACCCATTGGATAAAAGTATCGTTATTATATGCTGGATTTTCCGCAAGCGTAGCACGAAATAGTTCAGATATGAAGCGACCGTGCTCAAGCTCATCGCGATTAATATAACTAATCATGGTTGACGTGCCAACCATTTTATTATGGCGTGCCAAATTATAGAAAAACGCAAACCCAGAATAAAAGAACATACCTTCTAAGAGAGCTGTATATACTAATGTCTTTAAAATATTTTCGATCGTCGGCTCTTCCACAAAAGCGTTATACTGCTTCGTTAGATTCTCGTTTCGCTTCAACAAAACTGCATCCGTTCTTCCGAGTTGAAAAGACTTATTCTGCTCATCTAACGAGACAACGGAAGACAACACGTAAGAATAGCTTTCATTATGCACTGCTTCCTGCTGTGCAATGACCGCCATAATGGATTGCACAGATGGATCTGTTGCGTACAAAGAAATGAGTAAAGCCGTTCGTGTTTGCGGTGCATCTAACGTAGATAACAAACCAATAATTTTTAAATACGCGTCCTGTTCTTCTGCTGTCAATGAAGGGAATTGCTTAATATCACTTTGCATATTTACTTCATCCGCTTGCCAATAATTTCCTACTAACCGTTTATACATTTTATACCAGTGTGGATAAGCAATATCATTCCAATTTAAGATACCACTGGATTGCCCTCCAAATACACCTGTGGACTTATTTGGATTTAATGGTTCTAACGTCTTTGCTTTTTCCAGCATGATTTTTGCCATGGTCTAATACTCCTTCCACCCAGTCCTTTACAAATTGTTCTTGCTTACCTCTTGGCGACTGTTCTATTTTCAGTCCACGCCAAGGGCTATGATAAAAATTGACCAACTTATCAACAGCGTGACAAAATAAATCATCGCCCCCAAATTGTGTATCACCTGTACCAAATATAGCAACATTGTCCGGCTTATATCCAACTTCTAGAATAAAGTCCTTTACTTCATCCGGTGTGCTTCCCCGATCCCAAGTAAATGTACCTAAGAACATAATATCGTACGAAGCCGGGTCGACGGGCGGGTCAATCCCAATACGATGAACCGCCGTCTCCACTCCTTTGATTTGTAAGTTTTCTTGGATAAGTGTTGCAACTTCTTGAGTATTACCGCTGTAGGTCAAGTAAGCAATCAACGTTCTCAACTTTGACACCATTCACATTCTTCGACTTCATTGGACGTAGAGCGTACATAATACGTTGTTTTTAACCCTTCCTGCCATGCTTGCAAATGTAAATTAAGCAAAATAGATGCTCGAATCGTATTTGGTACATAGAAGTTGAAGGAGAGACTTTGATCAATATGCTTCTGTCTAGCAGCGTTTTGTTTCACAGACCAGCGTTGATCTACAATGTATGCAGAGCGACGATATACATCATATGTCTTGTGCGTTAAGTCTGGTGCTGTAACTGGAATTTTAAAGTCTTTCTTTTCTTCGTAATAAAATGTTTTAAAAATCGGATCAATACTAGCTGTAGACCCAGCGATCATTGCTGTTGTTGAGTTCGGTGCCACTGCCATTAAATAACCGTTTCGAATACCATGCTGTTTAACGTCTTCTTTTAAAGCAAGCCAATCTGTTTTGTCATAGCCTTTTTGCTCAAAGTATTCACCTGAACTCCACTTACTACCTGCAAATGCTGGGTAACTGCCTTTTTCTTTACTTAATTCCATACTTGCCTGAATGGTAAGAAAAGCAATACGTTCATACAATTCGTCTGCATAGTCCACTGCTTCTTCCGTTTCCCACTTTATATTGTTACGAGCTAACAGGTGATGCCAGCCAAACGTTCCTAAACCAATAGCGCGGTACTTTTTATTCGTTAGTTGAGCTTGCATAATCGGCAATGTGTTATTATCAATAACGTTATCTAGCATGCGTACTTGAATTTTAATTAACCGATCTAGAATTTCATCTGGTACAGCTTTTCCAAGGTTGATCGAACTTAAATTACAGACGACATAATCCCCAGATTTATATTTCTTTACAATGGTATTTTCGTTTTCCAAAAATTCTTCTACAAATTCAGAAGGCGATTGATTTTGCGTAATTTCCGTACAAAGGTTGGAGCAATAAATCAATCCTTGGTGACTATTACTATTTTGTCGATTCACTTCATCACGATAAAACATAAATGGTGTACCTGATTCTAATTGTGATTTCATAACGCGCTTCATAATATCAATAGCTGGAATTTCACGTTTTGACAATTGTTCGGAGTTTACGCACTCCATATATTTTTGTCGAAAAGTTCCATCCCCTTTTTCTTCGTCATAGAAATCTTCTAATGAATACCCCATCACTTGTCGCACTTCATGGGGGTCAAATAGATACCAATTACCACGTTTTTCTACTTGTTCCATAAAAAGATCAGGTAAGGTAACACCTGTGAAAATATCGTGTGCCCGCATACGCTCATCACCATTATTTAATTTCAAGTCAAGAAACGCCTCTATATCACGGTGCCAAACATCTAAATAAACAGCAATTGCACCTTTTCTCGTTCCTAATTGATCGACATTTACCGCTGTATTATTCAATTGTTTAATCCATGGTACAACACCACTTGACATCCCTTTAAATCCTTTAATGGAACTTCCACGGCTGCGGATTTTCCCCATATACACACCGATTCCACCACCATTTTTAGACAACTTGGCAATATCGGTATTACTATCATAAATGGATTGAAGGCTATCATCGACGGTATCAATAAAACAACTAGAGAGCTGACCATGCGTTTTTCCAGCATTAGCAAGGGTCGGTGTTGCGACTGTCATATATAAGTTACTTAGTGCCCAATAAGCTTCTAACACATGCTCTGTCCGCTTTGCTTTATCTTCATATTGCATAAGCGTCATGGCAATAACCATCCAACGTTCCTGCGGTAGCTCAAACACCTTTTTATCGTGATCTGTTGCTAAATAACGTGTCGCTAATGTATGAAGCCCTAAGTAGGTGAAGTACAAGTCTCTTGCAGGATCGATTTGTTCGGCAAAGTAATCAATTTCCGCTTTTGAATACTTTTCTAACAAATTATTTTCATAAATATTTTCATCCGTCAGCATGGTAATTAATTCATAAAAATCCCCATATTTACCATCATCGTAATGGCGATTGCGGCGGGCTTGATGGTAAAGCTGCTGTAAATAAATTCGGCTCGCTACATAGGTCCAATCAGGAGCAGATTCATCAATATTCTCCAATGCGATTTGAACAAGAATATCTAAAGCTTTGTCGATCGGAGTATCTTCCTGAATCGTTTTAAACGCCTTCTCCTTATAAGCTTTCGTTTCAACAGCTAGCCCCTGTTGCGCAAGATCAATGATTTCTACAAGTCTATCTCTTGTAGTAGCGATGTCGATGATCATTTATAATCCTCCCTCAATATAATTAAACCCTTTGAAGGGTTATAATATATGGCTATCACTATTTACGAACAGTAAATAGGCATTAGAAAACTCGGCAATTATGCCAAGCTTGTCTTTTATATGTTCATTTAACACTCGTTATGTACTTTACAATACTAGCGAATGCTTCATCGTGCTATCGTACATTCAAGCGTCTTAATTTTCTAATAATAACAGCCTTAACTCAAAACAAAACACAATATATAGTATGTGTAAAGGTTGTTTATTACGATATATTGTGTTTACAAGCTTAGCATATTAATTAGCATATTGCAATCTATTATTGCTAAATAAAATCTTGCACATGTTCTTAAAGGCTGGATAATCAGCGTAAAAAACAAATAGAAAAACACCAAATTTTATTTTACAAATTTGCAAGGAAATAATGCGTTAATAGATGAATAGTAGAAAGTACATCTTCTATCAGTAGAATTTTTCTATCATTGCCACTGATGATGAATAGCCCAAAGATATACGCTTACGAAAAGGAGTGTCTTGGTGCCATATATCATCATATAAGAACTTTTTCCATGACCTATTTTCATTTCCCCAAAAACACACAAATTATATTATATACTTTTTTAACACGAAATAAAACGGTTTGTTATTAAAGTTATTAAAACTTAACGTATCGCCAACATACTGCTGAAAAAAAGCTGTTTTTTCACTCTATCAAGTAAACTTCCATCACTAACGGTATCCCTGAGCGAAATACTCCTAACCGAGGTGACAACGTATTTTAAGAGCTGGAGAAGCTATTTCCCTCCATTCAGGGATGAAAGATTAGCATCATGATAACCTTCCTATTATGGAAGAAATTACTTGTGGCTTATATTTTTGTCCAAATCCAATGTCCATTACTGAACTAAACTTATAAAGACTATTCCCTATGAAGCGTTATTTTAACCACTATCTCTTTTAATCAAATTGATGAGGAGGAGTTGTATTACTATCATGCCCCTTATCAGCTACTTCTTGAAATAAATTGGACGGGGATTGAAACTTTTCACCAGCCCCACCCCCCAGCGTTCTGCGTTGCGCTAACTGCTGTTGGACGTTTTTGATCTCTGTATAAAGTTGTTGTACATCTCCTTTTGTCGCTGGTTGTGCTTCCTGCTTTAGTTCATATCCAATTTGCCCGTTTGCTTCTAACGTTGCCCATTCCACATCATCTATTCGCGATATATTTTTCTGTCGAAAATTCATTTCTAGCTGATCTGTTGTTAGACGTAATTTTTTTAGTTGGTCATATTGAATGACACCATTGTGAATGAGGACTTTTGATTTCCCTGTTATAATTCCTTCAAAGGAATCTGATTTAATTTGTGCGAACTCTATTACAATTAATGTCAATACAAGAACGGTACCTACACCAAGTGTTGTCCATATATTTTTGCCAGCTAATGGCTGAATCAATAAAGAACCTATACCAATCATAATAACCGTTTGCGCCAATGTCATTTGGGATATTGATTTTCTACCAGCAAGCCTTAGCAGCAAGGTTCCCCCAATGATAATCAGCACAGCTTTCCAAATCCATGACCATTCCATCTACTTTACCTCCATTTTAGTTTCTATGATTAGTGTTTAGAAAAAGAGAAATTTTATGCGCAATACTACGACCTTCAATGAATAAATAGATAGCTAAATTGAATTGTATCCGCTTTCATGATAGGATGAAACCAAGTAAAATCAACTGTAGATTATTGGAGGGGGAAATCATGGGGAAAACAAAGCATACTGGCCCAATAAAGTTGTCCAAAAAGCCTGACCCATCGCTTTGGGTAAGCAAGGTTCCATTTGGTTTAGGAAAAGTAAAACCGCATCATATTCGCGACACAATGAAGGTTGCTTGGGAAAATAAAGACAGACTTCCTTATGCCACTCGCATTCTTACACAAGGAGTATGCGACGGTTGCGCACTTGGCGTACAAGGCCTCAAAGATCAAACGTTAACTGGACCACATCTTTGCACGACACGTTTAAACGTGCTTCGTTTAAATACGATGCCAGCTATAAACAAAGCTATCTTGCATGCTGATATAGATGAATTGCGAAAAATGAACAGCACAGAACTACGTCAGCTCGGCCGTATCCCTTACCCACTTATTCGCAAGCCAGATGATCAAAAGTTTCAACGTATTTCCTGGAACGAAGCACTAGACTATATTGCTGAAAAAATGCGTGCTCTTCATCCAAAACAGTTTTCCTTTTACTCCACCTCACGTGGCATTACGAATGAAACCTATTATGTACTCGGAAAAGTCGCTCGGTTTCTTGGAACGAATAATATTGATAATGCATCTAGGATATGCCACTCGCCATCTAAAACAGCATTGACTCGTTCTGTAGGGGTTGGCGCCTCAACATGCAATTATAAAGATTGGATTGGTACAGATGTTTTACTGTTTTGGGGTTCTGTGGCAGCAAATAACCAACCCGTTTCTACCAAATATATGTATGCCGCTAAAAAGCACGGAACAAAGATCATTGTTATCAACCCTTATCACGAACCATCCATGGACGAATATTGGATCCCTTCTATTGGAGAGTCCGCTTTATTTGGAACGAAAATAGCCGATGATGTTTATCAAGTAAATATTGGTGGTGATATTGCCTTTATGCATGGCATGATGAAGCATTGGTTTGCAATGGAGAAGGAAAAGCCCGGATCGGCGTTGGACCACGCTTTTATTCAGGCACATGTCAATGGTTTGGACGCTTTACAAAGAAAGGTAGAAGCTCATACGTGGAAACAATTAGAGCAATCGTCCGGCATCTCTAAACAAAGAATGATAGAATTAGCAACGCTCCTAGCAAATTCAAAATCAGCTGTGTTTGTCTGGTCTATGGGGCTGACCCAACATCGTTTTGGGACCGATAACATCTCACAAGTTGCCAATCTAGCTTTGTTACGCGGGTTTCTTGGACGTGAACATTGCGGCTTAATGCCTATAAGAGGACATTCTGGTGTGCAAGGCTCTGGTGAAATGGGAGCAGACCCCTTCTCTTTACCAGGAGGAAGCATGAATGATGAGCAACGGGAACGTGTAGAAAAAGTATGGAATTTTGATATTCCCACTTGGCAAGGAGACATTGTCGGCGAATCTCTAGAGCACGCTCACTTACCAAAGGAACATGAACGAAAATTAAAGCTCTACTATATGTCGGGAGGAAATTTTCTTGAAACAATGCCAAATCCTGGTTATATTCAATCATGCTTAGAACAAATTGAACTTCGAGTACATCAAGATATTATCTTCAATACGTCTACACTTGTAGATGCAAAGGAAGCAGTCATCGTTTTGCCAGCGATGACACGCTATGAACAACCTGGAGGCGGGACATCTACCTCTACAGAAAGAATGGTCTATTTCTCCCCAGAAATTAAAGGACCACGTATTGAAGAAGCTCGTTCTGAATGGGAGGTTTATATGGATGTAGCAAAGCGAGTAAGACCTGAAGTAAAAGACATCATTCATTTCAAAGACGCACGTGCGATCCGTGAAGAAATCGCCAAAGCCGCCCCGAATTATGATGGCATTCAGCATTTAAATGACAAAGGCGATCTTTTCCAATGGGGAGGAGCTTGGCTCTGTGAAGATGGCGTTTGCCCAACTCCAGATGGCAAGGGAAACCTTATCGCCATGGATATTCCGGAATTAAGAAAACCAGAGGGACATTTTTACGTGACGACGCGTCGAGGAAAACAGTTCAACTCGATGATTTATAGTGAAACCGATCCATTTAACAATGCACACCGAGATGATATTTTAGTGAATAAACACGATGCAGATACACTTGATATTCAAGACGGAGAAAACGTAGTTGTTTATAACCAGTACGGCTTATATGCTGGCCGCGCTAAATTCGCCCCTGTCAAAACGGGCAATCTAGAAGTGCATTGGCCAGAAGGGAATGTCCTTATTCCAAAAGGCATCTACGAACAATATGCAGGTATCCCCGAATATAATACAGCAGTCATTTTAGAAAAAGCAGTTACGTATTATGCACAAAAAGATGTAAAGTATGCAGAAAAGCGTGTAGAGGAGTTGGAAATAGATAGTCATTAGAAAGGATACGGCTGTCGCCAAGTCTCCATAACAAAACCCTTTCTCTTGTTTATACAATACAGCATCGTGCTTGAAGACTTGACTGTAATACGACAAGTTCCATCCCCATACGGACTTGGAGATAGCCTTTTTTCCATGAGCCAGGTCATATCGTACTTCATATTTGGGATAAAGGGGAAATTATATGTCTGATAATTTAGCAGATTGGGAGATTATTCGTGTTCATGACGGAGCCGCTACAAAAGAGTTAACATCCGTGGCGGAGGAATATCCGATCACGATTATGATTAACGGTGAAGAATTCGCTACCATGGTTTGCTCTCCAGAACACGTCGAGGAACTGATCGTCGGCTTTCTTGCTTCAGAAGGAGTGATTTTGCAATATCATGCCATCCAACGTATGAATGTAGATGTAAAAGCAGGATTTGCTTACTTGGAAATCGACAAACTTCCTGATATGTATCAATTCGATCATTCCAAACGTGTTATTGGCTCTTGTTGCGGGAAAAGTCGGCAATTTTATTTTAAAAATGATGTTAAAACAGCTAAAACGATAATGTCCAACCTACGCATCTCTTGTAAGCAATGTTTACAACTTATGGAACAATTACAACAAGCTTCCATGCAGTTTCACCAAACAGGTGGCGTGCATAATGCAGCTTTAGCTTCTGTTAACGGTGTCGAACTCGTTCGTACAGACATTGGTCGCCATAATGCGCTTGATAAGTTGTACGGTCATATGTTAATGAACCATTTGAACATAAACGATAAAGTTATTGTATTCAGTGGGCGCATCTCTTCTGAGGTGTTATTAAAAATTTCCAAAATGCGTGTGAGTATCCTTATATCTAAGTCCGCCCCTACTAAACTTGCTTTACAGTTAGCCGAAGACTTAGGGATTACAGTCATTGGCTTTGCTAGAAAAGGATCTATGAATGTGTATACACACAACAGCCGCGTAGAGGAACTCATCTACACGCAGAAATAATAAGTGTAGATGACGCCACGTTATTGAATAGATGAATGACGTCATCACCAAAGACAAAAAGCTCGGGGCGCCCGTTTAGCAACATAGCGAGTGGAAAGCATTAATAAAATATAAAAGAATTACACCACTAAAACAGGGGGTGCCAACGTCGGGCGGAAAGCCGGTTTCTAATCGGCCTTCCTCATAGTGACGAACCGATGATGACTTAGCTTAGGGCAATAAAGGAAGTCGCCTCGTTGCTGGGCGCTGGAGCCAGACGTGCCTTTCTTATCTTTTAAAAAAACAGTAGCAATGATAAAACGCTACTGTTTTTTATTGGTTGAAGATGTAGCAACTTATGGTCATTGTGAACTTCAGCAACTTTTCATGAAACTCAAGCGAAATTATAATAAACTTTATACTTGAACCTCTCTATCCCAGAACCGATGTTTTGCCACTGCATTGCTAAATGTATCCACAAAGTTGTCCACATCAGACGCCTTAATCACACCTTTTGCCTGATGTATACGACAATCTTCTATTAAAGAAACCCCGTCACTACCTGCACCTATTGGCTTAAAGTGGTGGAATGCTTCTTGAATAAAATGCGTCGCTTGTTGGTAGAAGCGGTCACTCATTTGTTTACTTCCAGCTACATAAACCGCATCAAAAAGGACAGAATCTACGGTTAAAAAGCTAGCATTTGCTTCAACGGTGTTGCCATCTTCCCCAACAACCGCCCCACGCTTATTCGCAACTACGAAAGGACGAATTCCTTGTTTTTTCAATCCATGTATAACCGAAATTACACTGTCGGTATGAAAGCCATTATCTAAAAGAACAGCTACATTTCGTGTTACTGCTGTTTTCGTTGTGTTTTCTTGACTGAGAGCAGGCGAAACTTTACTTACCGGCGAACCACCTTCTTTTGGAGCGGTAACACCAATGTTTGCAGCAATTTCTTGTACCATCTCTAAACTAACATGGGCAAACATATTTATTACTTGTTGTTGCACTTCTTTCCTTTCTACCTTTCCTAATTCAAAGCTGAAAGCGTCTATAATATGTTGTTTTTCTATCTCACTCATACTATTCCAAAACAGAGCAGCTTGAGAAAAATGATCCTTGAAGCTTTCACTTCTTGCACGAATCTTTCTACCTTCCACTTTTTCTTGGTAGTGCTCATATCCGCCTTCTTCTGGGGAAACAGGGTATGGCGTGTTTTCCGCTAACGCGTTTTTATGATAACTCACTTGCCCTACATTAATCGTATGCCTACCGTAGCCGTCCCGTTGATTATTGTGGAACGGGCAAACGGGGCGATTAATTGGTAGCTCATGAAAATTAGGCCCTCCGAGTCGAATTAATTGTGTATCGGTATAGGAGAATAATCGCCCTTGTAATAAAGGATCATTCGTAAAATCAATACCAGGTACTACATGACCGGGGTGAAACGCTACTTGCTCCGTCTCTGCAAAAACATTATCTACATTTCGATTTAAGGTCATTTTGCCAATGATTTTAACTGGAACTTCCTCTTCTGGCCAAATTTTAGTTGGGTCTAATATATCGTAATCAAATGCATTGGCGTCTTCTTCTGAAATTAGTTGCACACCTAACTCAAATTCAGGATAAGCTCCGCTTTCAATCGCCTCATACAAATCTTGACGATGAAAATCTGGATTTTTCCCATTTATTTTTTGTGCTTCATCCCAAACCGTTGAATGAACGCCTAGCTTTGGCTTCCAATGAAATTTCACAAACGTAGCTTCTCCCATCTCATTTACAAACCGAAATGTGTGCACACCAAACCCTTCCATCATGCGAAAACTACGTGGAATGGCTCGATCTGACATTTGCCACATCACCATATGTGCTGTTTCTTGATTATTGGCTACAAAATCCCAGAAGGTATCATGGGCGGATGCAGCTTGGGGGATGCCGTTATGCGGTTCGGGTTTAACAGCATGAATTAAATCAGGGAATTTAATAGCATCTTGAATAAAAAAAACCGGCATATTATTTCCCACTAAATCATAATTTCCTTCTTCCGTATAAAATTTCGTAGCAAATCCTCTTACATCGCGAGCTAGTTCTCCAGACCCTTTTGATCCAGCAACGGTTGAAAATCTTACAAATACGGGTGTCTGTTTCCCTTTTTCTTTTAAGAAATCGGCTTTTGTGTATTGTTCCATTGATTCATACACTTCAAAAACACCATGTGCTGCATATCCTCTTGCATGTACCACCCGTTCAGGTATACGCTCATGATCAAAATGGGTCATTTTTTCCCGAAAATGAAAGTCTTCCATAATGGTCGGTCCACGTACTCCGGCTTTTAATGAGAACTCATCCTCGGATACGTTTAATCCTTGATTCGTGGTCATCTTTTTCCCTTTATCATCAACACGGTAAGCATCTAATTGTTCTTGCTTTGTTTGACCTTGTTTATGGTCTGACATACTTATGCCCTCCTCCATTCGTTTGGTATACTTTTCAATATGCTTGTAGAGAGACTGTTCCCGTATAAAAATCAAATAAAACGAAAAATGTTACTTCTTCATGTTATATTAGACATAACTAGTCGCATACAGTCAGTGAATGTTAGAATGAAACAACAATCTTTAAACGGAGTCTTTATACAATAAACTTGATTTTGGGTTTATCGTATAAGAAACTACGGCTTCCGCCTAAAGATTTGGTAACCTTAATAGAGCAAGGTGTGAAACAAATTGTTTACAACCGAACCAAAGGAGGTCGAGGTACGATGAGCAAAAAAATCATTCTCTTTGACGGTGTCTGTCATTTCTGTGATCAAAGCGTGCAATTTATTTTACAACGCGATAAACAAGAACAATTTTTATTCGCTTCCTTACAAGGCGATGCCGGTCAGAAATTGGTACAAAAATATAACATTCCTAATGATTTAAGCAGTTTAATATTGATTGATAACAATAAGTACTACAATAAATCAACAGCTGCACTACGTATTTGCAGAGAGTTATCAGGCGGTTGGAAATTCCTATATGCATTTATTGTTCTACCTAAGCCCATTCGCGACTTCTTTTACGATCGCATTGCTAATAACCGCTATCGTTGGTTTGGAAAAAAAGATAGCTGCGAACTTCCACCACCACATGTTAGAAAACGATTTCTGTAGTAAATCAGGGGATCATTGCACAAGATGTAACTACCATGTGTGGATGACGTGCAAAGTATTTAGTTTGAAAATTTATAATTGCATTGCTTGCCTGTGAATATTCCATTACAATATACGTAACGTTCCAATATAGGGGAGGCGGGTCTTTTGCATTATATTATGGTGTGAGCATCCTAAATTGAATTCTTTTTAAATAGCAAAGCTTAAAAAACGAAAAAGAATTCAGGAGGATTTATAATGAATAAACAAAACAAAGGGTATCACTTAGAAAAAGTGCAAAAGGAACTGCAATTTTCAGGGTCCTTTTATGCTCGAAAAGGCAACGAAATCTTACAAGGAAGCAATGGCTTTCGAAATTATGCAGAAAAAATAAATAACCAATTAAATACTAGGTTTTCGATTGCTTCAGGCAGTAAACTATTCACATCTATTGCCATTTGCAAATTAGTGGAGACTGGTGAAATTTCCTTTACGTCTAGATTAAAGGACTGTCTTGATATGGATTTCCCACATGTAAATGACCAAGTGACGATTCATCATTTGCTAACGCATACATCAGGATTTCCTGACTATTTTGATGAAGATACTATAGATGATTATGAAGCACTTTGGCATTCTCGACCGATGTACCGCATTCGTTCACCTAAAGATTTTTTACCTTTGTTTCAGCATGAACCAATGCAAGCAACTGTTAATAGTTCATTTCAATATAACAATTCTGGTTATATATTACTCGGTCTCATTGTTGAACAGATTGCTACATGTAGTTTTTCTACTTACATCGAGGAGCAAATTTTTCATAAAGCTGGTATGAAAAAATCTGGATACTTTGAATTAGACCGCTTACCGGAAAACACGGCTCTTGGCTACATAGAGGAGCCAGTAGGAACTTGGAAAACAAATATTTATTCCTTACCAGCAAAAGGCGGCCCAGATGGGGGAGCTTATGTAACAGCAGAAGATATGGTTTTATGTTGGCAAGCTTTGACAGACTATCAACTTTTGTCGAAAGAGATGACGCAATTATTTTTAAAACCACGTGAGGTCGTTAGCGCGGAACAAAATATATACTATGGTTACTGTGGCTATATGGAATTAGATGATCAAAATGAAATAGTTAAGTATATTCAGATGGGATATGACCCAGGAGTAAATTTCCGTGCTGTTCATTATCCCACCACAAAAGCTTCTGTTGTAGTTTGCTCCAACACATCAGAAGGAGCCTATGAACTTCTGAAAGAAATAGAAAACATGTTAACATAAATATTTAAGAAGGTGGGCAGGCACGGAACCCACCTTCTCTTTATTAAGTATATAATTTGTTTTAAATGGATGGGGGCAAAAACGATGAAAGACATCATGTATCAAGAATCATGGAATTTAGATACGATTTTTCCTGGTGAGAGCCAATCGAATCAGTTAAAAAAGCACCTTGATGATTTAGAAGACAACATCAAACAATTCGTGAACAAATTAAAGCATGTCACGATGCAAATAGATGTCCATGATGCAATCATATTGGAAGATGTATGTAAGGATATAAGTATCGTTCGTACGCATTTGTCGCACGCCCAATCTTTTATAACATGCCTACTAGCGCAAAATCCACAAGACAATAAAGCCACTTCTCTCCAAGTTAGAGTGGCCGCTATTAGTAGCAGTTATGAATTAGCTATTGAAATGACCCAACACATTCTGGTTACGATTAACGATGATTTATGGGAATCGTTCATGCACACGAAAGAATTAAGCAACTATAGCTTCCAATTAAATAAATGGAGAAATAAAGGGCAACTGGAGGACATGGACAACATCGGGGAACTACTAGCCAATTTAAAAGTAGACGGCTACCATGGTTGGGGACAAATGTATGACATGCTTATAAATGATATCAAAGTACCTATGACAATAAAAGGGGAAATGGTTCAAATGTCAGTAGGACAAGCAATCAATTTAAGGTCCCACTCCTGTGAAGAAGTGCGAAAAGAAGCACATAAAACACTACAACATATTTGGTCTTTAAAACAAGATCTGTTCGCCAAACTCCTTAATCATATCATCGGCTTTCGCATAAAAGTTGACAGGCATAAAGGCGTGAACAACTTTCTAGAGATTCCTTTACTGGATAACCACATGAAGGAAGAAACTCTAACTACGATGTGGGAGGCGGTGGAAAAACATAAGCAACCATTCAAAAAATACTTAAATAAAAAAGCAGTCATGTTTGGAGAGGAGAAGCTCCATTATTATAATTTTTGGGCTCCCCTGCCCCAAACACAAAGCCAATTGAACTATGAAGATGCCGTTATTTTTGTGATTCAGCACCTTGGAAAGTTTGGACCCGAGCTAGAAAATTTTTGCCGCAAATCTTTTGAAAAGGGATGGGTCGAGTCACAAAATCGTCCCAATAAAAAACACGCTGCATTTTGTGCAAGCTTTCCTCTTACGAAAGAATCGAGAGTATTCCTAACTTATGATGGCACCATAGGAAGTGTATTAACAATGGCACATGAACTAGGTCACGCATTTCATAATGATGCAATGAAAAATATGAACGGGATAAATAAGCAATATCCATTAAGTATCGCGGAAACAGCATCCACCTTTGCAGAAATGATCATGCTAGATGCTGCCATTGAAAGCGCAAATTCCGATAAAGAACGACTCATTTTACTAGATGAAAAAATAAAGCGTAGTGTCATGAACTTTATGAATATCCATGCTAGATTTTTATTTGAAAAACGAATTCACTTGGAACGAGAAAATGGTTATATTTCCTCTGCACAGTTAAACGACTTTATGGAAGAAGCGATAAATGAAAGTTACCAAGGATCCATTACGGATATTCCTACACATATGTGGATTTGGGCACCTCACTTTTATAAAACAAAAGCTCCCTTCTATAACTTCCCATATACGTTTGGATATTTGCTCTCTCTTCATATATACGCTAAAGCAAAACATGAAGGGAAAGGTTTTGAAAAAAAATACCTCGCTTTACTTCGTGATTCGGGCAGCTTTACAGTAGAAGATTTAATAAAGAAGCATTTAGGTGAAGATGTTACATCCGAAAAGTTTTGGGAACAAGGACTGGAATTATGTATAAAAGATGTAGAACAATTTATCCGATTGTCTGAAATTTACAAGGAGTAACCAAATAGTACATGTAGGAAATCTCCCTTATCTTTTTAGAAAAGCTTGTTTTATCACCGAATTTCATGATGGAAGAATCGTTTTTCTTATATAAAGCAGCACAAAGGCTCGGGGCGCCCGGTTAGCAACGTAGCGAGTGGAGCTATAATCAACGAAAGTTTTAGGAATCATGCTCCTGTAACAGGAGTATGCCGGCGCCCTCCGGCAATCCTGTCTTTAGTCGGCCTTCCTATTTAGCACGAACCGATGATGACTTATCTTAGGGCAATGGAGTGAAGTCGCCTAGTTGCTGGGCGCTGGATCCGGACGTGGTTAAATAACTTAGGAAGTTTATCTAGCTGCAAAATTTTATAATTTCCTAGACCAAAACAAAGGAGCCTAAGCTTTTTGCTTAGCTCCTTTGTTTATTTTGCTGTTTCTTTTTTGATTTGTTTACTTCTTAATTGACCACAAGCCGCATCAATATCCGCTCCATTTTCCCAACGTACGCCACAATGAATACCTTGATCCTTTAATGTTTCAAAAAACGCTTGAATGGTTTCCGAATCACTACGTTGATAATGACTGTGCTCGTCTACCGGATTGTAAGGAATCAAATTCACATAGGCTAATTTACGGTGATTCTTCAATAAATTAGCCAACTGTATCGCTTCTTCCTTATGATCATTAACATCTTTCAGCATAATATATTCATACGTAATACGACGATTCGTCTTTTCCAAATAGTAATCAACAGACTTCATCAGCTTTTCAATAGGAAACGCCTTATTAATCTTCATAATACTGCGGCGCAATTCATTGTTTGGTGCATGAAGGGAAATCGCTAAATTTACTTGCACACCTGTATCGGCAAATTGATAAATTTTATGAGCGAGCCCGCTTGTCGATACGGTAATATGTCTAGCTCCAATGTTTAAACCTTTATCATCATTGACAACATATATGAAATCCATCAAATGCGTAAAATTATCCAACGGTTCACCGATACCCATGACAACAATATGGCTTACTCTTTCATCTTTTTCCCGCGTATCTAAATGCTTTTGCACCATCATAATCTGTTCGACGATTTCCCCACTTGTTAAGTCGCGGCTTTTGCTTAATAACCCACTTGCACAGAAGCTACAGCCAATATTACAGCCTACCTGCGTAGTTACACAAACAGATAAACCATAATTAAACCGCATTAACACCGTTTCAATTAAGTTACCATCTGCTAAACGAAACAAAAATTTAATCGTGCCGTCTTTTGATTCCTGCTTTATTTCTTCTTCTAACGTTCCTAGTACAAAATGCTCTTCCAACAGCGCGATCGTCTGTTTGTTCACATTTTTCATGTCCGAAAATTGATGAATACGTTTCTTATACAGCCAGTTCCACACCTGATCGACACGAAATCGTTGCTGCCCATGTTCCATTAGCCAATCCTTCAGCTGTTCATATGTTAATCCATAAATGGATGATTTACTCATGCATTTACCCTCATTTCTAGATAATCTCATTTCCAGAGTATCCGATCTTCCGTCTTTCATCATAATAATGATTCACCATATTATCTTACTTCATGATAGAATTTGTTGCAAATCTCTACGTTTGTACTTTTAGTGTTTATAACATCTTTTCCTGAAAACGAGGGTAAATAGCACATTTAATGAAGAAGGAGATTCCCCTTTATAGATAACCAAACTGAAGAACTCCTCTACATTTTATTAAGGCAACATCGTTTCTCCCATTAAGTAACGATCACATTCTCTTGCTACACCACGTCCTTCGTTAATTGCCCAAACAATGAGACTCTGCCCACGGCGCATATCTCCTGCGGCAAACACACCTTCTATATTCGTCCGATAATCATCATGCGCTGCGGCTACAGTGGTTTTTTCTGTTGTTTGTACACCTATTTGCTCAAGTAAGCTTTGCTCTGGACCTTTAAAACCAATGGCGATAAGAACTAAATCTGCCGGCCAAACTTTTTCTGTTCCTGGGATTTCTTCACGAATTTTATTTCCTTCTGCATCATAGCGAAGTTTCACACCAACCGTATGAATCTCTTTCACATGACCTTTGTCATCGCCGACAAACCTTTTCGTCATAACCGCATAGGCTCTCGGATCCTTACCAAAAACGCTAGCAGCTTCTTTATGTCCATATTCTACACGATGTATTTTAGGATATTGTGGCCATGGATTTGTGGCACTATCACGTGTAAGTCCTTTTTTATCATAAATATCAAATTGTGTAAGACTTTTACAATGATGACGTACTGCTGTTGCCAAGCAATCGGTTCCTGTATCACCACCCCCAATAACGATGACATCTTTGTCACGTGCAGAGATATAATTTTCATCCTGTAAATTGGAATCTAATAAACTTTTTGTGTTCGCATGAAGAAAGTCCATCGCCCGATAAATACCTTTCAGCTTACTTCCCTCTACTTGAATATTCCTGTGCACTGTGGCACCCCCACAAAGGATGATGGCATCGAATGTACTGTTTAATTCCTCATATGTCAAGTCTTTACCTATCTCCGTATTGGTAACAAAGGTGATACCCTCTTGTTTTAAAATATTTACACGTCGCATGACAATATCATACGAGAGCTTCATTTCTGGAATTCCATATGTGAGCAGGCCGCCAATTCGATCATCACGTTCAAACACCGTCACGAGATGCCCTGCTTTATTTAACTGTGCAGCAGCAGCTAAACCTGCTGGGCCTGAACCTACAACAGCAACTTTTTTCCCTGTTCGCTCCGTTGGTATATTTGGCACTACCCATCCTTCTGCAAAACCTTTTTCAATAATGGAACGCTCTATTGTTCGAATTGCCACAGGTGGCTCATTAATTCCTAGCACACAAGCTCCTTCACAAGGGGCGGGGCAAGCAATACCAGTGAATTCAGGAAAATTATTTTGCTCATGTTCACGCGCTAACGCTTCCTGCCATCGTCCTTCATAAACCAATTCGTTCCATTCGGGAATGAAATGATATACAGGGCAACCGGAAGTAACGCCCTCTATTTCCATACCTACATGGCATGTTGGCACGCCACAGTCCATACAGCGCGCACCTTGCTTTTGCACTTCTGTTTCACTTAAAGGAATAGTGTAATCGAACCAGTCTTTCGTCCGTTCTTTTGCATCTCGCCCATGTCTCGTTTGTCTTGCATATTCCATAAATCCAGTCTGTTTCCCCATCAAAACCCTCCTTCTATAGTATGTTTAGACATTACTTTTCCGTCCTAAAAATGGTCTGTGCTAGTGGCACCTGTTACTTTCCAATGCAGGTAGAGTGGATACTTAAGCCTTTCCCACTGGAGTATCTAATTAGTTTGGCGTTCATGCATTCGTAAGGATCTTCAATAATATGTCACATGCAATTAGACATATAGATCTACAAACAGTAGGGAGAGTTATTCCAGTTATCCCCACTGGTTTTTATACGTATTATCTCCCGCTTGACTTGTACAACGCAATACGCCAATTTTTTAACTGAGGTTTATATTTCGGATAAAAAATTTAATGCAGAACACCTACTGGTTTTTCCACTTTCTCTCCTTGCTTACTTGCTTGAAACGCAGCCATTTCTGCATCAAATTTGCTATATCCTTGATCTTTTAAAGCTTGAATTTTTTCTTGCATTTGCACATAAGCAATAGGAACAACTTTCACAAATTGATGTACATATTTATCCCAATAGTTTAAAATACGCTCCGCATGACTACTATTCGTTGCTGTGACATGCTGTTTTATTAATTGCGCGAGCTGACCAATCTCTCGCTCGTCCGTTAACGATTGTATGGCAACTAACTCACCATTTATATGAGAACGAAATGTTCCTTCTTCATCTAGTACATAAGCCGTTCCACCAGACATACCAGCTGCAAAATTTCGTCCTGTCTTACCAAGAACGACTACGGTTCCACCAGTCATATATTCACAACCATGATCACCGACACCTTCAACAACTAAAGTAGCACCGCTATTTCTAACAGCAAACCGTTCACCAGCAATACCACGAATAAAAGCTTCTCCACGAGATGCGCCGTAAAACGCTACGTTTCCAATAATCGTGTTCTTTTCGGGAGCAAAGGTAACAATTGGGTCAGGATGCACAACTAGTTTACCGCCAGATAACCCTTTTCCAACAAAATCATTGGCATCTCCAATTAACCGCAAAGTCATACCTGGTGGAATAAAAGCACCAAAGCTTTGTCCAGCAGATCCACAAAAATTCAGTTTAATGGTATCCTCGGGTAAACCTTCTTCTCCGTAACGCCGCGTCACTTCGCTTCCTAATAAAGTACCCGTCACTCGGTTTATATTCCGAATAGCTGTTGTGAATTCGACGGGCTGCTTGTGTTCCAAAGCCTCGCGACAATTTGGAATTAACTCCTGGAAATCCAATGTTTTTTCAATGCCATGCTGTTGGTCCATCGTTGCATAGCGCCCTACGGGGTCTGGTACATCTGGCTGATAAAGAAGCGCTGATAAATCAATCCCTTTTGCCTTCCAATGCGCAATACTTTCGTTGACTTCTAAAACATCCGTTCTACCGATCATTTCATTAATGGTTCGAAAGCCTAAAGATGCCATCATTTCACGTGTTTCCTGGGCAATAAACGTCATGAAATTGACGACGTGGTCAGGATCTCCCGTAAATTTCTTCCGTAACTCTGGATTTTGGGTTGCTATACCGACTGGACAAGTATCTAAGTGACAAACCCGCATCATCACACAACCAAGCGCCACTAAGGGTGCTGTGGAAAACCCAAATTCCTCTGCTCCTAACAGACTAGCGATGACAACGTCTCGTCCTGTCATCATCTTTCCATCTGTTTCGACAACAATTCGGTCTCTTAGTCCGTTTAATAATAATGTTTGATGCGTCTCTGCTAGACCAATTTCCCATGGTAGTCCAGTGTGCTTCACACTCGTTCTTGGAGCAGCACCTGTACCACCATCATAACCACTAATTAATACAAGGTCAGCACGCCCTTTAGCAACACCAGCAGCAATTGTTCCAACCCCCACCGCGGAAACAAGTTTCACGCTAATACGGGCGTTTGGGTTTGCATTTTTTAAATTGTAAATAAGTTCCGCCAAATCTTCAATGGAATAAATGTCGTGATGTGGAGGCGGGGAAATAAGTTCAACCCCTGGAGTAGATCCGCGAACTTCTGCCACCCATGGATATACCTTATTTGCTGGCAGTTGTCCTCCTTCTCCAGGCTTTGCCCCTTGTGCAACCTTAATTTGAATTTCATCTGCATGGACAAGATAATGGCTGTTAACACCAAACCTTCCTGAAGCAACTTGTTTAATTGCACTGCGTCGTAAGTCGCCGTTGGCATCACGGGTAAAGCGATCAGGGGATTCGCCACCTTCTCCACTATTACTCCGCCCTCCTATCCGGTTCATAGCAATTGCTAACGTTTCATGCGCTTCTTTACTAATCGAACCAAATGACATAGCGCCTGTCTTAAATCTCGCACATATGGAGGCAACAGATTCTACTTCTTCTACTGGGATTGACTTGCGTTTTTTAAAGGTTAACAACCCACGTAACGATTGCAAATTCTTTCTTTCGTCGGTCAATAGCTTTGAATACTCCTGAAACAATTCATAATTTCCAGTACGACAAGCATGCTGCAAAGTATGAATCGTTTGAGGATTATATTGATGGCCCTCCCCATCTTTGCGGTATTGATATTCATCCCCTGATTCCAGAGTGCTATTTCCCCCACGCGTCGGGTTAAATGCTCGCTCATGTCGCATACACGTTTCTTGTTCAATTATATCCAACCCAATTCCACCCAATCTGGACGCTGTGTGTGTAAAATAGTTGTCAATAACGGATTTATTTATGCCAATTGCTTCAAAAATTTGCGCCCCACGATAACTTTGAATCGTTGAAATTCCCATTTTCGATAGCACTTTAATAATTCCATTTGTCACGGATTGGTTATATGTTTGAATTGCCTTCTCCGCTGAAAATGCAGTAATTTCCTCCGCTGTAACCATTGCTTCTATCGTTTGGTGGGCCAAATAAGGGGTAATCGCTTCAGCACCATAGCCAAGCAATGTAGCAAAATGATGCACTTCTCGCGCTTCCCCTGTTTCAACTAATAAGCTAATCTTTGTTCGCATCCCTTTGCGAATAAAATGATGATGCAATCCTGACACAGCTAATAGAGCAGGAATGGCTGCCTTATGCTGATTAATGCCACGATCTGACAAAATTATCAGTACCGCCCCGTTTTCTACTGCTTGGTCAGCTACTGCAAACAGCTGCTGTAGTGCTGTTTCTAGCTTATTTTCTGTTGCATGTACACGAAAATGAATAGACAATGTGGTCGCCTTTAGCCCTTCTAACTGTTGATAACGTATTTTATCTAATTCCTTACACGTTAGAATAGGGGTTTGTAATCGTATTTGCCGACAGCTATCTGCTGTTGGTCGCACTAGATTCCCTTCTGCTCCAATACTCGTTTCTGTCATAGTAATTAATTTCTCCCGAATAGCGTCGATTGGTGGATTGGTCACTTGGGCAAAAAGTTGTTTAAAATAGTTGTATAATAATTGAGGTTTTTTCGATAATACGGCTAGTGGCGAATCATATCCCATCGAGCCAATCGGGTCTTTCCCGTCCTTCACCAAAGGTTTTATTATTTTTTGTAAATCCTCTCTTGTGTAACCAAAAGCTTGCTGTTGCATGAACAAATCGGCTTCTTCTCTTCCTGATTGTTCTGGAACATCTGGGATATCTTCAAGTGCTACTTTATTTTGTAACCATGCTTTATAAGGCTGTTCCGTAGCAGCTTGTAACTTAATATCATCATCTGGAACAATAATCCCTTTCTCCAAATCCACTAATAACATGCGACCTGGCTCGAGTCGCCGTTTATAAAGAATATCATCGGCAAAAATATCTAATGCGCCTACCTCAGAACCAAGCACAATCATACCGTCTTTCGTAACATAATACCGAGCAGGGCGCAAACCATTACGATCTAAACAAGCTCCTATTTGTCTACCATCGGAAAAGACAAGCGCTGCTGGCCCATCCCAAGGCTCCATGAATGAACTGTGGTAATCATAAAAATCGCGCCGTTCCGCACGCATCGTCGTATCATTTGCCCATGATTCAGGTATCATCATCATGGCAGTATGTGCTAAAGACCTTCCTGATAAATGCAAAAATTCAAACGTATTATCGAATATTGATGAATCACTGCCATCGT
Source organism: Virgibacillus chiguensis (assembly GCF_900129865.1). Classification (GTDB taxonomy): domain Bacteria; phylum Bacillota; class Bacilli; order Bacillales; family Amphibacillaceae; genus Virgibacillus; species Virgibacillus chiguensis. The sequence continues at coordinate 30,479 of NZ_FQXD01000005.1, read as the reverse complement.
AATCAATAACGGGAAGTATCTTTTGCATATCTACTTCGGAAAAATAAGGAGAAGAACATAATTTTTCTCGTGCTCGCATCCAATTGACATTGCCGCGTAATGTATTAAATTCGCCATTATGAATCGTGTATCGATTTGGGTGGGATCTTTTCCAGCTTGGGAAAGTATTCGTGCTAAATCTGGAATGTACTAAAGCAAGTGCTGATTTAAAATCTGGGTGGTTTAAATCAATATAAAATGCATCTAACTGTTCAGGGATAAGCATCCCCTTATAAACAATGGTCGTTGTTGAGAGACTACAAATATACACATCGTCAAGCTCAGCATGAATCGTTACGGCTTGTTCCATTCGTTTACGAATCACATATAATTTGCGTTCAAAAGCTTGTTGATCTTGTATATCTGTTGCTTTTTGAATGAAGATTTGCCGTATGGTCGGCTTTTTCTGCATTGCCAATTCACCTATAAATGATTCATTCGTCGGTACAGGTCTCCAACCAAGAAAATGCTGACCTTCTTCACGTATAATCTGTTCAAACATGGCTTTTGTTTGCAAACGAATTTCATGATCCTGAGGAAGAAAGAGCATTCCTACACCGTACTCCCCTTGAGCAGGGAGTTCTATCCCTTCTTTGGCACATTGTTTTTGAAAGAAGCGATCTGGTATTTGTGTTAAAATTCCCGCCCCATCACCAGTACTCGTATCGGCAGATTGACCGCCTCTGTGTTCCATATTACACAATAGATTGATGGCATTTTGCACAATATTATGTGTTTTCTTTCCGTTAATATTGGCAATCATTCCAATGCCACAGGCTTCATGTTCAAAGTCAGGATGATACAATCCTTGCGCTTTCGGGAAATCCTTTTTTGTCATTCAACTATCCCCTTCCTTGACATCTGTTATGTCTGTTTATTTTTTGATGATTTTGAAAAATTACCTTGCATTCGTTGCCTACTTTTTAAAAGACTCGCTTAAAATGAAAGCTATCATTTTTGTATAAATAACACACCTGCAAGTGCTTTTCATTGCAGGTGGTGGTTCTCCCAATGCGACGAACCACAGTGGTTTCTTATACGGTAGGCGATATGCCTTTTTCCTAAGGCGAAAAAAGTGTAGTATTACTATATCACAAACGAACGTTTAACTCAAAATTCTGATAAATTATTTTCATGCAAATTGATTTAATTTTACTTATTGAAAACGCTGTCATGTCAATCTTTATAAATTTACCATGCATGATGAATGCATGAGGTTAAGCGCTTTTTCCACCATACCATGATAGATTTCTATTATATAAAATATTTTTTACGAAAGCTATTCTTTAATTCTGCTAGCAAGTAGTAAGCTGCATCAATAATCGTCGTGCTATAAGCCGATCATTGGACGGTAAGCAGAAAAAAACTTATCATTGCTTATTAAGAAGAATGAAGGGAATGGTATCATTGTCTAAACAAAAAACCTTTCATCGCATTCCACTATCGGTGTTAGATTTAGCTCCGGTAAATGAAGGTAGTAATCCAAGGGAATCTTTTCAACATAGTGTGGAATTAGCAAAGCATGTAGAAGCGCTCGGATTTAACCGTTATTGGTTAGCGGAGCATCATAATATGCCTGGTATCGCGAGTTCAGCAACCTCTGTCCTAATCGGACATATTGCCGAAAAAACGAACCATATTCGGGTGGGTGCAGGCGGGGTTATGTTGCCGAATCATGCGACACTCGTCATTGCTGAACAGTTTGGCACGTTAGAGTCGCTTTACCCAGGTAGAATCGATCTAGGTCTAGGGCGCGCCCCTGGAACAGACCAAGCAACGTCATATGCTTTGCGCAGAACGTTAAACATGCGGGTGGAAGATTTTCCGATGCAAGTAAATGAATTACAGGACTATTTTGCCAAAGAACCAATATCTAAAGTGAAAGCTGTGCCTGGTCAAGGTTTGAATATTCCTATTTGGCTATTAGGCTCCAGTGACTTTAGCGCCAGATTAGCTGCACAAAAGGGGTTGCCTTTCTCGTTTGCTAGTCACTTTGCTCCTGCATATACCATACCAGCTTTACGACTATACAGGGAGCAATTCCAAGCATCGGAACAACTTCAAAAGCCTCATGCCATGGTAGGTGTAAACGTTATTGCGGCAGATACAGATGAAAAAGCAAATTATATTGCTACCTCGTTGCAACAACAGTTCTTGCATTTACGTCGTGGGCAACCGACAAAACTTAAAGCACCAATAGAAAACGTAGAAGCACATTTCTCTGCATTCGAATTGCAAGCTATTAAGCAAACGCTTGATCCGACAACAACCATTATTGGTAGCAAAGAAACCGTGAAGCAAGGATTAGAGCATTTCTTGGAAAAAACAGAAGCGGATGAAATGATTATTAGTTCACAAATCTATCATTTAGAGGATCGCTTGCGTTCCTTTGAAATAATTAGCGAATTAATGGACGAAGCAAATAACTAACGACACGGAAAGAGCGATCCAGCAACATGCTTGGATCGCTCTTTCCATAAGATAAAAAAGTATAAACATGGTTGCTATGTGGGTACCGATTTAACCGAATAGCCACGTCCGACTCCATCGCCCAGCAACTAGGAGACTACACGAATCGCGCTAAGCTAAGTCATCAGCAGTTCGTGCTAAATAGGGAAGCCGACTAATAAAAGGACTTGAGCTTGTCATAAGGCGTCTGCAAACCCATGATTTCGTGTCGTTTCGTTCCACTCGCTACGTTGTTGACGGTGCAAAAAAGAATAGCTAGGCATTTTGTAATTGCTTTAAAAAGCCTAGCTCATATTTGTTTATTGACAATTATATCTTTTCCTTTAGCTTGGAACTATTTTTTCTTTTTCATCATCAGCAATTATATCAATAATTTTACCTACAACAAAAAAGAAAAAAACAAAAGAAAAAGCAATTAATGTAGAACCTAATATAGTAGCGTCTAATCTATCAGAAATGAGGGTAAACACGTTCATATAAATAACAAATATAATAATAAATTTTATCCATTCTATAAAATTTGAAGGACTTATATCTTCCAAAGAATTTATTTTTTTATTTTTTCTATCTATGAAAACAACAATTTCACTTAAACCTAAAACCAATGCATTTAGAAGTAAAAATCCAAAGAAGTACCATACATTATGCCAAAAACTAGAAAAATAATGAAACTCAATAAAAGGTAAATATGAAAGCAAATATATAACACCAAAAGAAATAAAAATAAACATAGAAACAATAAACGAAAGAATAACAAGAAACACAATAACGGCAACAGTCATACCAATAAAGTTTTCCGTCTTAGTAAACATGATAACCCCCTTATTTTTTTGAATAATTAGAATTAAGCACTTACTGAGCTACAACCATAAGATGGTTCTCTCCCAAAAAGATTAAGAGATCATTTTATGCACTACATATAGTATTTAAATTTTTATAAAAACAACCACATACAGGTTTTTGAAATTGTTATTTTTTAAATCAAAGAAGTGGAACAATTGCCCCCACTTCTTCCCAAACCTATGTTTAGTTTAATCCTTTTGCTTACGTAATAGTTGTTTAATTTCTGCCAGCTCTTTTTGTAATTCTGCGAGCTTTATATCCGTAGGTGAAGGTGATTCTTCCCTATTTGCTTCTTCCACATTGTTTACCACAACACCGACAAATAAGTTTACAATAACGAAAGCACCAATTAAAATGAACGTCACAAAATACCACCAAGAAGATGGGTCTTCTGCTAAAATAGGTCGCATCACCCCACTTGCCCAAGATTCTAAAGTAATAACTTGAAACAAAGTTAACAGTGATTGATGCAAGGTGCCAAAATATTCTGGCGCGATAGAATGGTAGAGTAATGTTCCGATTACGCCATACACATAGAAAAATAATCCTAATAACAGTAAAATTGTTCCCATTGATGGAATGGTTAATAACAAGGCGTTAACCATTTTGCGCAATGAAGGAATAATGGAAATCGCACGTAACACGCGAAGAACTCGCAAAATCCTTAGTACTGTTACATAGGAGCCTACTAGTAGATGCCCACTTAGTACAATGACAAAATCAAAAACACTCCAAGGATCTTTAAAAAAAGCTTTGATAGAAGTGCTTCCAATTAAACGTATAACAATTTCCACGGTAAATATCCACAGCAAGATTGCATCAATGACCATAAGCCAATGCCCGTATGTATTCGCAATCTGCGGATACGTTTCTAGCCCTATTAATATAGCATTTATAATAATTAAGCTAATGATGATATTCATAAATACTGGGCTGTTTGAAAGAGCCGAGCATCTTTGTTGTATCGCTGTCATATGCTACCACGTTCCCCCCATTATGTTCTGTTGTCATTTTACCTATTTTATGTGGATTTGTCACTTATCAACAGCGAACATCAAACTTCAATCTTTTTGAGAGCTAAGCTTATGAAATTAATACTATATATATAAAAGGGAAACAACATTAATAGTCCAATAGCAAAAAAACCTGATATCGGGTTAGGAGAGTCGCCTTCATTTATTATTGGGAATAGAGAAGCAGTGATATAAGTAAATAATATAAAATACGGAACCCAAAGGATCATTGTCCAAAAATTTGCTTTTCGATTCTTCAACCATTTCTTTGTTAGAATGAGTATCAAAATTGTACCAACTATAAATTCAATGATGATTACGACAGCAGTAATTGTATTTATTGTCGCTATCTTGCAACCTGTAAGCCGATTTATTCGATAGACGTTTCCAATAAGTTGAATGGGAATAAGTGCTATACACGCATATATAATACTGACTAGATTCAACTTTATAAAATATTTCATATAACTCTCCTTTCAAAGAAAATGAAACACCATAAATCCAATTATAATTGATTACAAAAACATATCCTAGATTATTCATAGTTGAATCCAAAACCCTTAAGAAACACCGTCAATTCAATATATAATTAGTAAGTTGTAATTCACTAAATAAGTGAAAAGGAGCCCAACCTTTGATATTGTATAAGTGACCAAACAAACACTAATCAAGGAGGACTCCATAATGAAAAGTGTAACGGAAAAGTCACTTAACTTCAACAAAATGATCAAGGTTAATTTTGATGGTGGAAATCTAACTTCAGACGCAGGATTATTATTGTATAAGGAATTTGATGAAAAGATTGGGCTAAGTCAGTCTATTCAAGCAACCTTTCAGGCAAATGATTCGGTTCACCACCGGAAGCATTCCAATGATGAGGTCGTTATTCAAAAGATTTACCAACACATTACGGGTTATCATACGGATGATCATGCCGACGAATTAAAGCATGAACCGATGTTTACCACTATACTTAAAAAAGACCAATTAGCTTCCCAGCCTACGCTGTCACGCTTGAACCAGAAATTTGATAAGGAGACAATGAAACAGCTTCAACAGGTTAACCAAACATTGAATGAACGTATTCAAGCCATTAAACCAAGTGATCATTTTGTTTTTGATTTAGATTCAAACTATGTCCAATATGGGATTCGCCAGCTTTATGTCGAAAAGTTGCATCTGGGTCGGATGGGTTTTGAAGAATCTGGGAAGTGAGTTTGCCACCTTCTACAGGCTTAACGTTACCATCTTTTGTGGCAACCGCCTGTTCTTTCAACAGACGTGTAAGATGTTCAAAACTACGGAAATTTTCCACACCAGCACAATCTTTCACCAACATATATAAATCATGTGCTTGTTGAATGAGATGTTCTAGCTTGGATTTTTCTTCTGTTGTTTTCGTTTGATAGATCGTTTTATTTTGGTGCCCCTTTTCAAGGTATGCCAAATAGGATTCGGGGATTTCCCAATCCGTTTTATTTGTTATCTCTCTTACCATATTGCGAATGACAGTATAATATAAATGAGTTCTATACGTGTCATGTTTTTACAAGAACTATTTATCAGACTGGAGTCCATTCGTGCTTTGGACTTGTTTAAACCGAGATACACGGCCATATTCTCAGCTAAATCTTCCATTTCTTGTTGGAAAAGACTTTCACCTGTTTGAAGCTCGTATTCCACGAGGCGTGCTCTGAAATTAGATAATGTATTAACACAAAGACGGTCATCGTTATCGTTTGCATCCAACCCCAATGCATACTGGTAGCGGTAATCAAAATACAGCGAACCAATCAGTTCTTCATCAGAAAGAGCATGTTCCATTTTAAGAATAAGTAGTCCTACCAATACGTTTACAGGCTTATTCGGGCGACTCGCTTTGTCGCTATAAAGAACAGAAAAGCGCTCTTCATTAATTTGCGAGAAGATAAAACGATAGAAGTCATCTGCCCAGCTTTTTTGTAACATGTCCATTACATAGCCTGGAAAGGATTGATCCTGATCAAATAGTGTTTTTTGTACGTCCTTCTTACCGTGCTTAAACATAATCCAAAACCTCCAACATCATTGTTCTATTTCAAATATAACGGATTTTTTCATCTGTTTGGGCGTTTTTTGACCTTTTTGGGTGAGAACCATTTTCTTTTAAAATAACAAGTGTTTTAAAAATTTCAATTACTCTTTTATCAATATTTGATATTATGATATAAAAGTATAAGGGGTGAGTTTTAATGTCTTCTTCTGATACAGATCATTTGGGTATTTGTAATATATATGCTCAAGATTCTTGGCACATGGAGTCATTTATTATTGGGAATAAAGAAGGTTTACTCGAGTTAAAAAACGCAATTGATGAAGCTTTAAATAATAAAATTGGAGAAGCAGAACTTTTCCCATCAGATTTTGAAGGATATACAACTTATGTTGCTTTAGTAGAAGATGAAGAAAAGTTTGCTAAACTATGTATGCCTTATACAAATGAACAAGGTGTAGGTAAAGAGGAATATTCCATACATCCTATCGATGTAATAAAGGAATTAAAAAAATAACAACATTTGATAAATAAATATGAAGGTCAAAACGCACACTGGGAAACAGTCTTAGTAATGCGGTTATTATGCCCGCAGGAGGAAAAAGAATTGCCTCAAATGATCCTAAAACCATTATCTAGGAACATCAAGGAACGTCTAAGGTATTTGACATATTATTTAAGGTCTTTACACATTCATGAATTCCAAACCAAATACTTGGAACGGAAGGCGGCGACTCCAGCGGGGAAAGCATGAGTCTTGAGACCCCACGGCGAACGGTTTTTGTGAGCGTGGAGGGCTCAAGACATGCCCGCGGAAAGCGTACGCCTGTAGCGAAAAGTAACGGGTGCACTAGCAGAACAATTTTTATGAATGACTCAAGATTGAGAAGGCGAAAGTTATGCCTAAACATACTATACAAGGAGGGTATATGATGAAAAAAACATATATAGGTGGAATTTTAATTTTAGTTAGTGCTATTATTTATGGTTCAATGCTAATTTCGGCTTCTATTTATTCAGAAACCTTAACTACAGAGGGTGTTGGTTGGGATTCGGAATATGGTATTTTTGGAACTGCTTTAAAAGAAATTGGAAATACACCTATTATAATATCTATTTTATCGGGAATTTTAGGTGTTATATTTATTGTTCTATCGTTAAGAATAAAAGGGGAAAATTAATAGTAGTTTTTGCGTTTTGAGCGAAGCGAAAAAATATGTGAATCAAAACCAATGGAATTGAATTCTGGCGAGGCGATGAAATTGGATTATGACCCTAACGTGAAAACACAGATTATAAAGCAAAAAAATGAACAAAAGTCGGACATACAGTCTGGGATTAATGAAACTGCAAAGTATCCAGTAAAAGATACGGATTTCATGACTGATGATGAAGGAAAGAATTTAATAAGTTTATCTGATTTAGAAGAAGGTGATTTATACCGATAACGATGAAAAAGCTGGTGAGTATCAAAATTGTACCAACTATAAATTCAATGATGATTACGACAGCAGTAATTGTATTTATTGTCGCTATCTTCCAACCTGTAAGCCGATTTATTCGATAGACGTTTCCAATAAGTTGAATGGGAATAAGTGCTATAAACGCATATATAATACTGACTAGATTCAACTTTATAAAATGTATCATATACTTTCCTATAGTGTAAAAAAACGACTGACCCAATAAAGAATGGATCAGTCGTAAAAACAGGAGTATAGCATCTGTTTAAACAGCGGCTTTTTTTACCTTATGCTTTCATTTTTTTAGCTACATCAATGGTACGTCTTGCTTGATGCTTCACAGCTTCTTCAACATCTTCTACCATTTTTCCGTCTTGTCCTTGTGTTACGCTAACACCATACGGATTTCCGCCTGATGTAAAAGCAACTTCATTTGTATATCCGGGTGGTACAATGATTGCTCCCCAGTGCATCATCGATGTATATAAAGATAAAACGGTCGCTTCGTGCCCACCATGCGGGTTAGAAGCAGAAGCCATTGCACTTACAACTTTATTAGCTGTTTTACCAGCTGCCCAAAGGCCACCTTGCATATCTACAAATTGCTTCATCTGTGAAGCGACATTACCAAACCGCGTTGGTGTAGAGAAAATAATGGCGTCTGCCCATTCAATGTCGTCTGAAGTAGCTTCAGGTATATTTTTTGTTTCCTCAACATGAGATTGCCATGCCGGATTAGCTGCAATTGCCTCTTTTGGTGCAAGCTCTGGAACCTTTACAAGTCTTACTTCTGCACCTGCTTCACTTGCTGCTTCTTTTGCCCAGTTTGCTAGTTGATAATTAATTCCTGTAGAACTGTAATAAATGACTACTAATTTTACTTTTTCCATAATATTGTCTCCTTTATTTTTCTTGCTAGATTGGATAGAAGTTTTATCAAAATAGAGAAATATGATCCTTATCTAGTTCTAAACTTTCCATTCTTGCTGCAATTTATTACAAAGCAACGTAGTTATTGTATCCCTATTTTTTATGGTAAGCGTACATACGGAACGTCTACTAAATACTTCCTATTAAACAAGGAACAGATAGAAGATAAAAACACTCGCCTATATTAAAGGTTCACTTTATAACTAGGTTACTTTATGTAACTAAAATACCCTAATCAAATACGTTTGTCAAATAAACGATCTTTATGACAAAAGTCGTCGTTCTCTGAAAGCATTTAATACTTATGTAAAAACTTACATAGGGGCTAGTAGCTTTATCATAACGGAGGGCGATTCACGCTCTGCACGATAGCTGGTGGCTTTCCTATAACACAAAAGTTTTACTTACTATTTGTTGTTACCTTTAAAAAAACAATTTATAATAGCATTGTGACAAGTGTCAAAAACATTAATCTCATAAAAAAAGGGAGCATCATCGATGGGAAAAAGAATTTTCTATTTTTTATTAACGAACGTTTTAGTGCTGTTAACAATTAGTATTATTTTTATGCTAATACCTGGAACATGGAATTATATTGGTGAGAATGGGCAATTACAACTCGGTACATTACTCATTTTCAGTGCCATTATTGGTTTCACAGGATCTTTTATCTCATTAGGGTTGTCTCGTTGGATGGCCAAAAAAATGATGGGTGTACAGGTACTAGATCCTAATGGCAATTTGAACACGCAAGAGCGACAAATTGTGGATAAAGTACATCGTCTATCGCGTGCTGCCGGATTAATGCACATGCCTGAAGTAGGGATTTATCAAGCAAAAGAAGTAAATGCGTTTGCTACAGGGCCTACTAAGAAACGGTCACTTGTTGCTGTATCGAGTGGTTTATTACAGGAAATGGATGAAGACGCTATTGAAGGGGTTATTGCCCATGAAGTTGCACACATTGCCAATGGCGATATGGTAACAATGACATTACTGCAAGGGGTTGTAAATACTTTTGTCGTCTTCCTTGCGCGCATCGCAGCTTTCATTGTGACTCGTTTTGTAAAAGAAGAAATAGCGCCTATTGTACATTTTCTAGCGATTATCTTCTTCCAGATCATCTTTTCTGCACTGGGTAGTCTCCTTGTATTTGCTTATTCCAGACACAGAGAATTTCATGCTGATAAAGGCGGAGCTGATTTAGCAGGAAAAGATAAAATGCGCCATTCATTAGAAGCATTAAAGCTATATTCCAACCGTGTACGTCAGGAAGAACAAGCAATTGCTACATTAAAAATTAACGGTAATAAGAAAGCGTCTATATTTTCCACACACCCAAGCTTAGATGAAAGAATTTCTCGTTTATCTTAAACTAAGTGCGTCTGAGAACTCGCACCAATCATGCGATTCTTGTATTGAAATGTGTTAAACGAAAACGCAAGGCAACCTCGATCCCTGATAAATGAGGTTGCCTCTTTTTATACATGCTTAAAAAGGTTTGATGTGTTTTACTTTTTCAATTCATTCCGTGCAGAACTTGCCTTTTTTCCTTTATATCTGACCTGAAATCCAGTTAAATAAGTAGCAACATAGGATAAATCGGGAAAAACCATATCCGCATCTCGCATATCCTCTTCTCTTCCCCCGACAAGTATGGAAGTTACACCAGCTTTTTTCCCCGTTTCCATATCAACATGGCGATCGCCAATCATATAACTCGTAGGTAAATCAATCTGATACTTCTTAGCTAATCGTTCAATCATCGTCGGATGTGGCTTTCTGCAAGCACATCCCGCATGTGGTTTATGCGGACAATACGCAACAGCGTCAATTACAGCACCGTGAATTGCCAATTCTTCTGTCATTCTTTGATGAACGTTCGTTAAGTCCTTCTCCGTCATATAACCTAAGCCAATACCACCCTGATTGGTTACAACAAATACAGCATAATCGAGCATGTTAAACTGTTTTATTGCTTCTCCAACACCAGGCAACAGGAAAAAATCTTTTGGCTGATTAACAAACGTAACACGATCTGACAACACGTCATTAATAACACCGTCACGGTCAAGAAACACTGCTGATGATTGCATATTTTCACCTCCATGTAGTAAAGCTTCCATCATAGACGACTTATATTTCCTATGACAACGATAGGACCTAAATTTTAAGAACTACTTCCATCACTTAACTGCGCTTTACAAAACGCAAATGGCTGCACTTCACCCGCTTAGTCAAATCTATATGCAAAAGTTTAAAAATTAATATTCCATACCTTCTTAATTAAACGCAAATAAAAAGCTTCATCTCTCTCATAAAGAAATGAAGCTTGTAATTATATTATTTCGAACCCCTTTGTTTTCATGCGCTTATTGAAAAATTATTTTTGTTCAATGAGTTCACGCATCGTCCCATTTTTCGCAAAATTAATATGCCAACTAAACGCTTTTTCCAAATTATGCGGTGTCTGTCCCCCACTTTGTAAAGCGTCTCTGTAGTATTCCCATAATTGCTCTTTATACATTGGATGTGCGCAATGTTCAATAATTAATGGAACCCTCTCTCGCGGAGCTAAACCTCTTAAATCTGCATAACCTTGCTCCGTAACAAGTACATCCACATCATGCTCTGTATGATCTACATGCGATACAAAAGGCACAACACTAGAAATATCGCCTGCTTTTGCAATGGACTTGGTTACAAAAATGGCTAACCTTGCATTTCTAGCAAAATCACCAGAGCCACCAATTCCGTTCATCATCTTCGTTCCACATACATGTGTTGAATTTACATTTCCGTATATATCAGCTTCCAAAGCCGTATTAATTGCAATAATACCTAGACGACGAATAATTTCCGGATGATTGGAAATTTCTTGCGGACGCATAATGATTTTATCACGGTAGGCATCAAACCTGCTAAAAACATCCTGCATTTTTTGCTCTGATAATGTTATGGAGCAACAAGAAGCAACGCTTACTTTTCCAGCATCTATTAAATCAAATACAGCATCCTGCAACACTTCCGAATACACTTCTAAATTTTTAAATTCCGACTGGAGCATACCGTGAAGCACCGCATTTGCAACGGAACCAATTCCTGATTGTAAAGGTGCCAATTGTTCTGTTAAACGCCCCTCGGCAATTTCTTTTCGTAAAAAATCCAGTAAATGACTAGCCATTATTTCTGTTTCATGATCTGGCTGTACAATCGTTGATGGAGAATCTGGCTGGTTTGTAAATACAATTCCTCGAACCTTCTCTATATCAATCGGAATACCGATTGTTCCAATCCGATCTGCAACTTTTTGGAGCGGTATAGGCTCTCGTTCCCCCTGTTGATTCGGACTATATAAATCATGCACGCCTTCCAATAATGGTGATTGTGACGTATTGATTTCTATGATTATTGACTTTGCATGTTCCGCAAAGACAAGCGAATTTCCAATCGAAGTAGTTGGTATGAACTGCCCGTCATCCGTTATAGAAATCGCTTCCAAAATGGCGTAATCCACCTTTTCTAACACATTTGCCCTTACCATTTCCGCTGTATGTGAAAGATGATGATCAACGAATAAATGTTCCCCGGCATTTATTTTTTTTCGCATCGTCGGATCAGCCTGAAATGGCAAGCGTTTATGAATAATACCTGCATCTGCCATCATTTTGTCAATATCAGAGCCTAAAGAGGCGCCTGTAAACACATTGACTTTCAGTTTTTCACCCGCTTCCGCTCGTTGAATAAGCGCTGTCGGCACAGCTTTTACATCCCCTGCCCGGGTAAAGCCGCTTAAGCCTAGCGTCATACCATCTTGAATCCAAGATGCTGCTTCTTCCGCAGTCACTACTCGATCATGTAAACGAGCATCGCCGATTCTATCCAATTTCATCCCCATCCCTAGACCCCTTTCCATTTTATTAAGAATATACAATCTATTTTATATGAAGCGCTTTCTTATTTGTGGATCTATGACAGAAATAGATAGATTCGGATTAAAGCAGCATATATATGGTTTAAAACACAGACCTAAAAGCCTAATAATTTTCGGAAATAACTGGAATACGATTGACTAACAGGAAGTTGATCCCCGTTATCCATAGCTAACAAAAAAGTAGAATGTGTATCAGGATAGATATGTGTAATATGGTTTACGTTCACAATAAATGACCGATGACACCGGATAAAATATTCCCTCGGTAACATATATTCAAATTCCTGAAGTGCTTTTCGATGTATACCTGTAAATTGTTTCGTAACCACCCATGTCTTCCTTTCCTTTACTTCCAAATAAAGGACATCATGAAACGAAAGCGGCTTCCAACCATCTGATGTCTTCACTGTAATAACGGACTTACCTTCTGTTAGGGCTGGGTAAATCGCCATTACACAACCTTCTAGTTCATTATTATAGTGAAATGGCACAGCCATTCCATGGTAAGGAACACCGTATATTTGCCGATCAATAAACTCGGATACCTTTTGTTCGGAGACAATTGCTTTATCTGCTAGCGTTCCTTCCTTAATCGGATCACCGGGACGAATTTTCAAATCAACTCGTAAGCTTGGACGATAGTAGATGTACTCTGTCGTCGAAGTAACAGCGATAGAAACTTCATCAGAAAACAACTCCCCAATTACATCCAATAAAGAACTCGTCGTAAGTCGTTGCATTTTTCTAGATACCCCTTTGCGAAGTCATTCATTGTTTCGATTCGTTACAGCTAGTTTATGGCAAAAGTTAATTTATATTATGAAAGCTTTTGTCTATCAAACGCTGCGTAGAAATAAAGAAATGGTTCCCACCTATGCGTCGTGACGGTTTTTATCATGTAAATGTTTCTGGCATAACTACTGTGACTACTTCCGCCTTGGCACAACAAATTTTATCCGCATAAACTTCTGTCATAACTTTAAACTTTTTCGGATGGATTTCCTCTACTATACCAATTGCTTTCAGTGGCGTACCATGTGGCGTTGGTTTCAAAAAATCTACATGCAACGAAGCAGTAACAAAGCGAGGTGGCTCTGCCCCATCCCCAATGACATGCCCATTTTTTTTATGCAACGCCATGGAAGCAGATCCAGTACCGTGACAGTCAATTAATGAAGCAAGTAAGCCCCCATATACAAACCCCGGAATCGCCGTATGTTCTTTACGGGGAGTATATGTAGTTACCGTTTGTTCGCCATCCCAAACTGTTTTTAATTGTAGCCCATATTCATTAAGTCTTCCGCACCCATAGCACCAAGCATAATCTTCGGGATAAATATCTTGAATTGCCTGTTCCTCCATTTCATCCCCTCCTTTCTGCCTAGTATATCACAGCTTCATATAGTAACTAGAAATTTAGAATATTTTTTAAAAATTACTAATTTTAAAACATAAACTTATATGTTTTCTAGTGATGACATTGGTTATAATGTTCGCTAGAATAAGCATAGAAGGGGTTGTTGAAATAAATTTTCTTCGTTAAAATAATAAGTTGGAGCTATGTTTCATAATCATTCAAAAGAAAATGTAGAGATGGGGTTTTGTGGCATGAAAAAACTAGTCATATTAGGTGGGGGATATGGCGGTCTGAAAGCGCTATTAGGTTTACTTGACCATCAGCTGCCAGAAGATGTAGAAATTACCCTTGTCGATAGGAATCCTTATCATTCTGTGAAAACAGAATTTTATACAATTGCAGCTGGGACGTCTGCAGATAAAGACGTGCGCCTCCATTTTCCTGACGATGAACGTGTTCGTTATGTGTATGGAGAAATAGAAAAAGTGGATACATCCAATGCAACAATTACTTTCTCCAATAAAAGTGAGGTTATCGATTATAATTACCTTATCATCGGATTAGGTTGTGAAGATAATTATCATGGTATTGAAGGCGCCAAACAGTTCACGCATAGTGTACAGACATTTTCTAATGCAAGAAAAACAGGGGTTGCTGTTTGTGATTTAAAAGCATATGGGAAGGTGTCTATTGTAGGTGCTGGATTAAGTGGTATCGAAGTAGCCTCAGAAATTAGAGAGAGCAGACCTGACTTAAATATTCGTTTACTTGATCGTGGTGCAACGGTATTAAAAGCATTCGATCCTAAAATTCAACAATATGTAGCGGAATGGTTTGTTGCAAATGACGTTGACGTACTACATCATGCAAATGTAGAGTATGTCGAAAAAGATGGCGTTTGCAATAATGGTGTTTGCTATGTAAATGACGTTACTATTTGGACAGCCGGCGTGAGACCAAATTATTTAGTACGCGAGCTTCCATTTGCTAAAGATGAGCAAGAAAAAATTATTGTCAATGAGTATTTCCAAGTTCCAGAGAATACAAATATTTACGTAGTAGGTGACTGCGCTTCTTCCGACTTTTCACCGAGCGGTCAGCTTGCTGGTCAACAAGGCGAACGCGTAGCGGAAGTGTTATTAGCTGTATTGCAAGGAAAACAACCGAAGAAACCAAAAGAAATTAGATTAAAAGGAACCTTAGGATCACTTGGAAAATCAGATGGCTTTGGCAATATGATGCAGAAACCATTGACTGGTCTATTACCGCGTATTGCAAAATCAGGTGTACTTTGGTTAAGTAAGCGGCACTAATTTACTAGATGATAGAACTACAATGAGTTTTTTTAGTTTATAGATGTGGCAACTAAGGAGTATTAGAAGAACTTAACTTTTAGCCAAGTCTATGGTGAGAGCTGTAGTTTTTCTATACGATAAACCTTTTAAGCTTTTTACTTTCCGATAGTAGAACAAAGGAGCAAGCCCGTCTTTAGTCGACCTTCCTATTTAGTACAAACCGATGATATCTTATCGTAGGGCAATTCGTGAAGTCGCCTACTTGCTGGGCACTTGCGCCGGGCGTGGCTAAATAACTTAGTAATTTTATCCACAGCTACAAATTTTTTAATTTCCCAGACCATAAAAAAACGGGGAGAGATCCCTCCCCGTTGATCAATTAACCTTACACAAAGTCCAATTTCATTGTTACATCATGAGCTGTACGAGACTTGGTGTGATAATAGACACTACTACAGCACTAATCACCATAGAGATGGTACTGACTGCTCCTTCTAATTGGCTTACCTCCATGGAAGTAGCTGTACCAATGGCATGAGAAGCACTCCCCATGCCTACACCTCTTCCTAAATAATGGTTGACTTGAAATAAGCGAAATACATAATGGTGCATAAGTACACCTCCAATACCAGCAATCATAACAAATATAGCAGCAAGTGGCATTACTCCACCAATCGTATCCGTTACAGCCATAGCCACAGGTGTTGTTACTGATTTTGGCGTTAACGAATATACGATCGCGGACTCAAACCCTGCCCACTGGGCAAGCAATAGACCTGTAGTTATTCCAACAACTCCGCCTAGTAGCGTACCTGCTAATATAGGAGCAGCTACCTGCTTTAATGTATCTTTATATTTATATAATGGATAAGCAAGCGCAACTACTGCAGGTCCGAGTAATTCATTAATCCATTTTCCCCCAACCATATACGTCTCATAAGGGATACGAAAAATGATTAGAACACTGATGATGAGAATAGTGGCTACCAAAACAGGGGCAGTTAAAGAATACCTCCAAGTTCTGTGTATCCTTATAGCAAGATGATAAATGAAAAACGTTCCAATAATAGCTGAGATAGCAATTACAAACTCACTCATGTTCCCATCCCTTTCTACGCATTAGCCACTGACTAAAAAAGCCTGAACCGCCCATTACTAACATGGTGCTCACTAAGACAATCAAGATTAATAAAGCACCTTTTCCTAAAAACAAATCATAGTAATCTATAATTCCTACTGTAACAGGAATAAAAAAAAAGGCTAAATTAGCAACAATGTAATTGGCACCTTCTTCAATCCACGAGACTCGAATCAGTTTCGTACTTAATAATATAAACAATACCATCATCCCAATCACACTTCCTGGGATAAATAAATGTAACGTGCGTTGTATCCAGTTACCAAATTGAAAAATGATATACAGTAAAACAATATGCACGATCATTTTTCCTACTTTTTCCACGTTTCCTTCCTCCTTGCGATTTTAAAACGAATACCCTATATTATAGCAGTATTTTTTTATCGTTGGTAAGTGAATAGCCTTCTATAACGCAAAAAATTTACGGTAAGCGCTGTAAAAAGTAAAATTTAATGAAATCTTTGCAGTTCATCTTCAAACAGTAGCGTTTTTCTTTTTCTCCTGCTTAAACTTGTTAGCTCACATCTCCAACTTTTGAAATGGAAGACTTACAACACCTCTGAAACAAAGGCGCAAGCACCCGGTTAGCAACGTAGCGAGTGGAGCGTGTTAACTGAGATAAAGGAGTGACGGTGAGGAACGAACCGATGATGACTTAGCTTAGGGCAATGGAGTGAAGTCGCCTAGTTGCTGGGCACTGGAGCCGACGTGGTTAAATAACTTAATAAGTTTATCCACAGCTGCAAAATTTTGTAATTTCCTAGACCGGAAACAAAATTGCCAAGGCAACATTTTCTGCCTTGGCAATGCATCCTATTTCATTTTTAGTTAGAGATTAGAATTTTTGTGGAACGTCTTTTATAGCAGTAAATTTTCTTTTTCTTTCACGTCTAAAATTGCTTCTTTAACGGATTCTTCTACAGAACGATGCGTTTGATTAACGGTTGCATGAACTTTTGTCGGAAGCCCCCATAATTTAATAAACCCTAGTGCTGCTTCATGATCAAACGAATCTTCGGCATTATATGTTGCCAAATCAAAATCGTATAATGATTGTTTCGATTTTCTACCTACTACTTGTGCCTGCCCCTTATACAGCTTCACCTTTACGATGCCTGAAACATCCTTCTGTGTTTCTGTAATAAATGCTATTAAAGCTTTCGTCAAAGGTGAATACCAAAGACCATCATATACCACTTGTGCTAGTTTTTGCTCCATGAGCGGTTTAAATTGAGCTACCTCTCTCGTTAGCGTCAACGCCTCCAACTCTTGATGTGCAGCAATTAACGTAACTGCTGCTGGCGCTTCGTATATCTCGCGTGATTTAATACCAACAAGGCGGTTCTCTACATGATCAATTCTACCAACTCCATGCTTTCCTGCAACTTGATTTAATTGTAAAATAAGTGCTTCTAATGATAATTTTTCTCCGTCAATAGCGACAGGTTTTCCTTGTTCAAAAGCAATTTCCACAATCTGCGGCTTATCAGGTGCTTCTTCTGGATCTGTTGTTAAATCATACGCTTCTTTCGGCGCTTCCGCCCATGGGTCTTCTAAAATACCGCATTCATTACTTCGCCCCCAAAGATTTTGGTCTATACTAAACGGATTATCTAAATCAATGGGTACGGGGATTTGATGTTCTTTCGCATAAGCAATTTCTTCTTCTCTTGACATTGCCCATTCCCTTACAGGTGCGACAATGTCTAAACTAGGATCTAACGCCGTAAAGGCAACGTCAAACCGTACTTGATCATTTCCTTTTCCTGTACATCCATGCGCAACTGCAACAGCGCCTTCTTCTTTTGCAATATGAACTAAAATCTTAGCAATAAGCGGGCGTGACAAAGCAGATATTAACGGATATTTTCCTTCATATAATAAATTCGACTGCAATGCTGGAAGGACAAATTCATTTGCAAACAAAGCTTTAGCATCAATGACATACGATTTCACAGCGCCTACTTGTAACGCTTTATTTTTAATAAACTCAAGGTCTTTCCCTTCCCCGACATCAAGGGCAACAGCTATTACATCATAATTGTATTTATCCTGTAGCCAGCGGACAGCTACAGATGTATCTAACCCTCCAGAATAAGCTAAAACAATCTTCTCTTTCCCCAAAACGGTCACTCCTTTTATAATCTATTATTGTAATATTATGCACTATAACGAATAAATATTCAATAGCGATTTACGTTTATTATGAAATACTTTTACAATTACGATACATTCTTATTTTTCCTAGTTCATGATGATGGTATAATTTATATATAATAGAAAAATCTTAATAGACGAAAGCTATAAACCTTACATTTTTCACTTCCTAATAATGTAAAATAAACGCTTTTATTCCCACGAATAACCTTAGCAAAGATTGGCTTACTGCTAAGTCTTTATGGTAAAATCTATTTTTTTCGCATACGATAAATTCTATTCATTCCTATAGTGGAACACAGGGATGTTGGACGGTTATCTACCCATTTCAACTAGTATTTAAGCGAAGTCTTACAGCACCATCAATCGGGCTTTCATATAAAAACCCCACTGGACAACATTTCTTTCCTTAAGGATTAGACATTCAATACGAATCACGTACATAGTTAGTATACTTTTGTATTCAAATCACCTGTATTACCTAGATCACTAGTCGTTAAAAAGCATACATGTAAACGTCCACACCAATACAGATCCACTCATGAAGGAGGAAGTTAATGGACAATATAAAAGAGACGATTGTTGAGGTTGTTCAGTCAATTCTACCGATTACAATCGTAATTACCCTTCTACAGTTCACACTCATATGGTTGCCTATAGAGACATTCATACAATTTTTAATTGGGGCTTTCATGGTAGGAATAGGATTGATTCTTTTTCTATTAGGCGTTAATATTGGCATGCTTCCTGTTGGTGAAATGATTGGCTCTGCCTTATCAAAAACAAAAATGGTATGGCTCATTCTCTTTTTTGGAGTTTTATTAGGCAGTGTCGTTACGATTGCTGAGCCTGATGTGCGTGTTTTATCTACACAGGTGGACCAAGTTTCGAACGGAGAAATTTCTAAAACAGTTCTTATCCTAGCAGTAGCGTTAGGTGTAGGTATATTTGTCGGTTTATCACTTATGCGGATTATTTTTTCCATACCTATTACATATATCCTTGCTGGCGGTTACGGACTTATATTTATTTTAGCGGCTTTTACCCCTTCTAGCTTTGTACCAATTTCCTTCGACGCTGGTGGCGTTACAACTGGCCCATTAACGGTACCGTTTATTATGGCGCTCGGAGTGGGGGTCGCATCTGTTTTACGAGGAAGGTCAGCATCTCAGGACGGCTTTGGTCTCATTGCTTTAGCTTCTCTTGGCCCTATTCTTTCGGTGTTAATTTTAGGAGTGATTTACGGATGAATATAAAAATCTTTCAAGGGTTTGGACAAACAATGAGTGAAGTCGCCGTCGCGCTTTTGCCGTTAATTGTATTATTTGCTATCTTTCAATTGTTTTTCTTAAAACTCGGCGTGCGTAAATTACTAGATATTACGTTAGGGATTATACTAACATTTCTCGGACTTTCTTTTTTCCTTCAAGGCGTTCATATTGGATTTTTACCGATTGGGGAAGAATTCGGAAAGAGTCTCGGCTCCATTGATCATACATGGATTTTGATCCCGATTGGCTTTGTGCTCGGCTTTTTTGCCACGTATGCCGAGCCAGCAGTACGTGTACTCATTCAACAAGTAGAAAAAGCTTCTAGTGGATACATACCTGAGAAGGTCCTACTCTATACGGTTTCTATTGGGGTTGGCTTATCTGTTGCTTTGTCCATGGTTCGTATTCTTGCTGGTTTCTCGATTTGGTTTTTTATCTTGCCTGGTTATATTCTGGCGCTAGTTATGGTAAAATACGCATCGAAAACATTTACATCGATTGCATTTGATTCCGGAGGGGTTGCTACAGGCCCAATGACTGCAACATTTATTCTAGCTATGTTTGTTGGGATTGCTTCCGTTACTGAGGGGCGAGATCCTTTGCTTGATGGGTTTGGTATGGTTGCGCTTGTAGCTTTAGCTCCTATTTTATCTGTTCTCACATTAGGTATCTTATATAGCAGAAAGGAGAAGGAGCAGTATGTCCATGAAGAAGCCGAAACAAAAACTCATCGTTACGATCGTTAAAAAAGAACAAGCGAAGAAGGTCATACGTGCTTCCAAGGAAGCTGGAGCCCGCGGCGGAACAACTCTATTCGGAAGAGGTTATCGAACAAATGAGAAAGAACGGTTTCTCGGCATTCCCATTGAACGAGAAAGGGAAATCATTCTAACTCTCGTTGAAGAAGAAATTTATCCCGAGGTTATGCAGGCAATTATTGATTCCGTCCATTTAAACAAACCAAGACAAGGGATTGGATTTGTCATTGACACAAAGAAAATTACCGGTACACAGCATCTATTGGGATTAGAAGACAATGATAATGAACCGCACGAAGGAGATGTGGAGCTAAAAATGGAAGAAAAAATCATGTATGATCTAATTATTACCATTGTCAATAAAGGAAATAGTGAAAAAGTAGTCGACGCCTCTAAAAAAGCTGGCGCTGAAGGTGGAACCATTCTAAACGGACGAGGAACTGGCATTCATGAAAAAGCAAAGCTGTTTAATATTCTCATTGAACCAGAGAAAGAAGTCGTCCTTACTTTAATTAGTAAAGATAAGACAAACGCTGTTTTAAAAGCGATAGAAGAAGAAGCAGAATTAAATACAGCCGGCAAAGGGATTGCTTTTGTCATTGATGTTGACCAAACAATTGGTATTAATCATGTGTTGAATCAAATGGTTAACGAAAAATTGTATGGTAAATAAAAAATGAGCGGGGGATCTATGTCTCCCCCACTCATTGTTAGTACCGCTAAAGCATTATCTAAAAGCCTCTGTAGATAAACTTGGCTTATCGCCAAATCTTTAAGGCGAAAAACACCGTCGTTTTGCTTATACTATAAACAAGTGGGTGAAAAGGCTTTCTAACTACACACCTCTTCGCTCACATTCGTCAACCAACGGACAGCCTGAACAAATCGGCTTCATTTTACAATGCTCTTTCGCATGCTGCACGATTAGAGCATGAAATTCCTTAAAGCCCTCTGTATCTAATACGCATTCCGTCTCCACCTGAAGCCGAAACACTTGCTCCTTTTCCGGCATGTCCAAACCAAATCGAGCAAAAATCCTACGAGCATAAGCATCAACAACAAAAACAGGACGTTGAAATGCGTAAAGTAATAAGACATTAGCTGTTTCGGCGCCAATACCATGTATACTTAATAACTCCGCTCGCAACGTTTCTGTTTCTACATGTCGCAAATGAGCAAGTTGATAATCATATTTTTTATACCAATGAAGAAAAGCTTTTATTCGCTTTGCCTTTTGTCTATAAAAACCACTTGAACGAATTGCTACCTCTAATTCTTCCATGGGCAACGCTTCTAATTGCTCTGGTGATAAATAAGGGGTGAGCTGACACAACGCCTTCTCTACATTACTCCAATTTGTTCGCTGAACAAGAATTGCTCCTATCATCATTTCAAACACCGTATCCGCAGGCCACCATCCTTGCGAGCCGTAACAATGATACAATTTATTATATATTTGCTGGGTCGCCCCCATAACCAAGCTCTCCACTTTATTTTTACATTTCGTTAATAAATCTTTCATATAGAGGAAAATAGTTTTTTTACACTGGCGCATTCCTTACATTCTTTCCTACTTAAAGCTTGGTATATCAAGCTACGTTAACCTTTCTCTGTTTTTATACAGATTCCTCTATATCTCTTTTTACGTTCAAAAAAACAGGAATTCCACAAAAATTTACAAAACCTTTACATTCATAACATACTCTTTTAACACTTGCCTACTATACTAGCAAATGAGAGGGATAAACCTCAACTTTATATTTACTCAAAATAGGGGAGGCAATTTTGATGAAGTTCAAGAAGTATCTTATGTTCCTTCTAATCGCTGCTCTTGCAGTAGTAATTGCAGCATGTGGATCGGATTCTGAAGGAGATAACAAAGACAATAACGAAGAGGAATCATCTGAAAATACTGGCTCAGAAGGTGATAGTGAATCTGAAAAAGTAGAAGGCAGCGTCGTAATTGATGGATCTGGAACGGTTTTTCCTTTAATGGCTAAACTTGCTGAAGAATACATGGGAGAAAAACCAGATGTATCTGTTGAAGTTAGCCGTGCTGGTACAAGTGCAGGATTCGAAAAATTCCTAGCTGAAGATGGAACAGACTTTAACGATGCTTCTCGTGTAATTAAAGACGAAGAGAAAGCGAAAGCTGAAGAACTTGGAATGGAAATCAAAGAATTAAAAGTAGCTTTAGACGGTTTGACAATTGTTACTCACCCTGACAACGATTGGGCGACAGAATTAACGGAAGATCAAGTCAAAGGGATTTTCCTTGGAGAATATACAAACTGGTCAGATGTAAACCCTGAGTGGCCAGAAGAAAAGATTCAAACTTATGGACCAAACGAAAACCACGGAACATACGAGTTTTTCTATGAAAATATTTTAGAAGAACAAGATCTAGTAAGTGATATTAACTTACAACAAGATTACTCAACACTTGTAACACTTGTAGCTGAAGATAAAAACGCCATTGGGTTCTTCGGTTTTGGATACTATGACAACAACAAAGATAAAGTACAAGCTGTAAGCATTGACTTTGGTGATGGTGCTGTAGAGCCATCTCTAGACACGATTGCTGAAGATGGTGACTATGCTGGCTATACTCGCCCAGTATTTACTTACTTGAACGTTGATAATGCAAAAGAAAAGCCGCAAGTACTTGATTATGCTTTATATATTATGAACAACGTAAATGAATTTGCTGGAGAAACTGGCTTTGCGCCAATTCCTGAAGAAGAAGCAAAAACTTTAGTAAGTGAATTAGAAGCACTAAAATAATGCACGACAACCATAAGGAGAGATAACATTTCTCCTTATGGTTTCGCTCTTAATCTCACAAGACTGTCATAATAAAAACATCTATCCAATTAAACCATTATTTGACTACCTGAAGATGAGGGCAATGTACGCTCTCATCTTCTTGTGAGTTTTTGCTCTAGAAAGGGGGCCCCCTAATGGCACTGGACAACAAGATAGACAATCAAGACAAACCAAGTATTCAAGACATGATTGCGAAGAAGAAAAACGGGAAAAACCTAACAAGCATAACAGAAAAGGTCATTCCTGTCCTCCTATTCTTGATTGCAGCAGTTTCTATCTTCACGACCATTGGAATTGTTTATACATTATTAATAGAAACGATTGAATTTTTTAAACGTGTTCCCGTTATGGATTTCTTTACAGGAACCGCCTTAAAACCTTTAAGTCAAAACCCAGAATTTGGTGTACTACCACTTATTAACGGCACCATCATTTCTTCTATTATTGCCATGCTCGTTGCTGGACCAATTGGTATTATGACAGCTGTTTTCTTAAGTGAATATGCCTCAGAACGAGTAAGAAGAACATTAAAACCAATGTTAGAAATTCTTGCTGGAATTCCTACCATCGTTTATGGTTTCTTTGCCTTTACATTTGTTACACCGCTTATTCGTGAGGTTTTTCCAAGTGTAGAAGCGACAAATATTTTAAGCCCTGGACTCGTCATGGGTGTCATGATTATTCCTATGATTGCATCACTCTCAGAAGATGCGATGACATCTGTTCCCAACGCTATGCGTGAAGGTGCGCTCGCATTAGGAGCAACAAAGTTAGAAGTTACTTTTCGCGTCGTCATTCCTGCTGCGCTTTCTGGAATTATTGCATCCTTTGTCCTTGGTATTTCACGTGCGATTGGCGAAACAATGATTGTAACCATAGCTAGCGGAAGTTCGAAAAACTTCACCTTCGATATTACACAATCTATGCAAACAATGACTGCATATATTGTCGAAGTTTCTGGCGGTGAAGCGCCAGCTGGATCAACGATTTATTTCAGCTTATACGCAGTTGCTATGACGTTATTTGTATTCACACTGCTTATGAACCTACTTGCAAGATATGTCTCTCGTAAGTTCAGGGAGGAATATTAAATGAAATATGTCGATACGAATCAAGTCCAAAAAAACATGAACAGTCGTCTGATTAAAAACAATATCCTTAAATCTGTATTTTTTCTCGCAACAATTTTTGGCTTAATTGTTTTAGCTGTATTAATTTTTCGTGTCATCATGCAAGGTGCCAGCTGGATTAATATGGATTTTTTAACGAATAAGTTATCTACTTCCCCTGATCGCGCTGGTATTATGGGGGCTATCTTAGGAACATTTTGGCTCATGCTCGTCGTCATTCCAGTTACGCTAATACTTGGCGTTGGGACAGCTATCTATTTGGAATTGTATGCAAAAAAAGGACGCTTTCAAGGTTTTATTCAAACAAACATCGCTAATTTAGCCGGTGTTCCATCCATTGTTTATGGAATTCTCGGAATGACTATCTTTGTCCGTGCCCTTGATTTCGGAAACGTCGTATTGGCTGGTGGACTAACCATGTCATTACTTGTCCTTCCGATTATCATCGTCGCTTCACAAGAATCCATTCGATCCGTACCGCAACACTTAAGTGAAGCATCTTATGGCATGGGAGCTACGAAATGGCAAACGGTTAAAAATATCATTCTCCCTGCAGCATTACCCGGTATTTTAACAGGGTCGATATTGTCTTTATCTCGAGCAATTGGCGAAACAGCACCGCTTGTTGTTATCGGTATACCTGCTTTACTTATCCCTTTCCCGGGTGGAATTATGGATAAATTCACGGTACTCCCAATGCAAATTTATTATTGGACGATTGACTCTTCTTTAGTTGAAGAATATGCCAACTTAGCTGCGGCAACGATTATTATTTTGCTCGTATTACTGTTTCTGTTAAATGCAACAGCAATTTTTATCCGCAATAAGTTCCAAAAGCGTTTTTAGAAAAACTTGGCTTGTCTCCAAGTCTTATGGCAAAAGCCTTTCTTTTTCTTATTCTTTCCTATCGTGTTAAAAAGCTCGGTTTTCATGATGCTTACGAATCCTAAAATTTTATACTTTTTAGTAGTAAAAAGGAGTGAATGAAATGGCTACGTTAACGAAGCCCAATATCAAAGTGAAGCGACAAGTAATTTCAGAAGAAGAAGCCACTTCAGAGGTAGCAGCGACAACGAAACAGAACGTGCATAAAAAAACTGTGTACGATACGAAAGATTTAAACTTATGGTATGGCGATACACATGCACTAAAAGACATTAATTTGTCTATTTACGAGAAAGAAGTAACGGCAATTATTGGTCCATCTGGGTGTGGAAAGTCTACGTATTTAAAAACATTAAACCGTATGGTAGAACTTGTACCAAGCGTTAAAACTTCTGGTGTCATTACGTATAAAGATAAGAGCATTTTAGATAAATCATTTAAAGTAGAGGATTTACGTACAAAAGTTGGCATGGTATTTCAAAAACCAAATCCTTTTCCTAAATCCATCTATGAAAATATTGCCTATGGGCCAAAAATCCATGGTATTCGCAACAAAAAAATCCTTGATGAAATTGTAGAAAAAAGCTTACGTGGTGCTTCCATTTGGGATGAAGTAAAAGACCGTTTAAAAGAAAATGCCTATGGTCTCTCTGGCGGGCAGCAACAACGAATTTGTATTGCTCGTTGTTTAGCGATTGAACCTGATGTTATCTTAATGGATGAGCCGACTTCAGCACTTGACCCAAAATCTACGCTACGTGTAGAAGAGCTCATTCAAGAGTTGAAGAAAGATTATTCTATTGTTATTGTTACTCATAACATGCAGCAGGCTGCACGTATTTCCGACCGCACAGCATTTTTCCTAAATGGTGAAGTCGTGGAATATGATGAAACAGATAAAATCTTTACGAACCCATCAGACAACAGAACGGAAGACTATATTTCCGGTCGCTTTGGTTAAAATGAAGGAAAAATGGCTTCTTCCATCATTGGGGGCTTTCATCTTCACCGATTATAGTAGTTTTTCTTATACTATAAACCTTTAAACATTTTATACTTCCCTATAGTGCAAAAAGAAAAAATCCTGTTCCGAAATGGATCAGGATTTTTACGTTTTATTCAATATGAAATTGTTTTGTATGTTGTGAGAGGTCTTCGGCTATAGCTGTTAAACGCTCCCCTACTTCTTGGTTTGTTTTCAATTGTGTTATTTGTGCATCACTCGTGGTAAGCATTTGCTCTGCACTTGCCAGATTTTCTTGGGCTACAGAAGCATAGTTGAGCGTTGCCTGCTCTAGTTGCGGTAATACAGACCCTACTGCTTGTACTTCTTCTTTCATCCTATGAAATTGGTTTCCAACCTGTTCAATTTCATACAGTAAGTTATCAAATGATGTTTTTGCTGCTTTTGACATGGATAATGTTGCATTCGTTTTCGTAAGCATATGATCAAATTCCTTCACAGCAGATGACGTATTCTCTTCCATACGATTGATGGTAGTCGTTATCTCCACAGCCGCCTCAGAAGACTGCTCTGCTAGCTTACGAACTTCTTTAGCAACAACAGTGAACCCTTTTCCAGATTCTCCTGCACGAGCTGCTTCAATACCTGCATTTAATGCCAATAATTTCGTCTGCTCAGCAATCTTTTGAATGATATCTACTAATTTTGTAATTGCTTTAGAATTATTACGAACATGATGTATCGTGTTTGTCAATTGGGTAAAATCGACCTCGTAGGAAATAATGGTATCCATTAACTTCTTAATCTGCTGTTCGCCCGTTTCTGCCGATTTGTTCATCGCTTGTGAGCTTTGATACGATTGTTCCATTTGTGCTATTGTCCGTTCCACATTTTCCTTCATATCATGGAAACGCGTCATACTTTCTTCTGAGCTTGCCGCCGTCTGATCAGCACCATCCTTAACGACGTGAATGGCTTGCTTTAATTGCTCACCAGAATGTAAACTTTCTGCAGCTGACGCTTGTAATTCTAATCCAGCTTCATTTAAATCATTCGTTGTTTCTTTCATATTTTTAAGCAAATTGCGCATAAAATGAATCATTGTCGTATAACTCTTATGTAGCGAAATGAACTCTGGCAACGTCGTTTGCAACTGCTTCGGTTCTTTCATTTCCCCCGAACGTACCTCTCGCATCGTTTCTCGTAATACACTAAGTGGTTTTGTTAAGCTACGGACAAACAAGGCAATGACAATACTGGCAATAACGGCACTAATCAGACTTATAATCATTGTATCCATAGCCATTCCTTTTACTGGCCCCATATACGAAGAAGTAGGGACAACCAACACATATAATCCTTTTACCTCTTTCATTTCTTGAAACGTTAACGTATATTGTTTTCCGTCAATGGTCTTATGTAATAGACCATCCTTTTGTTCTACTAATTCATTTACCAATGCATTCGATATTGGCGGAAGCTCTCCCTCACTTTCCTGAAGGGGAACAACTTTTCCAGACTGTACGTAAAAATATTCTGACGGTATCCCTTCTTTAGCTAGCTTATTTTTTTGCTCTCTAACATTTGCATTCAATTGCTGATGAAAATACGTATCATCACTGACATACAAAAATTTTAGATTCTCTGCAATGTAACCCATTAATTCGGTTTCACGTTCTAGTCGATTTTCAATTGCTGATGTGGTCATTTTCTTTGCTTGTATGTATGAACTAACACCTACAGCCATGACAGAAAGAAGTAATAACACAATAAACAGGATGAGTAATCTGCTCCACAAGCTAAATTTTGTTTGCATACTTTTTGTAAATGAAAAAAAACGCGTGAACCAAATTGGTTTCTGTATACGCAACGAAAATCCCCCTACTTTATACCTATTTTACTTCATTATAGCAACCAAATGTTAATTGAATGTAAAAAATTGGTGACATTTGGGGGAAAATGTCGCCTTATTGTCTTTTTTGAAAGATAACTCCATTCATAAAGAAATAGACATTATACAGAAGTTTAGCTAATTCTCTGTAGATACGTTTATCTATTGTACACAGCCTTTTAACACCACTTGGCTTTTTAATCATGTAAACGAATGGTATATAGTCCTATAAAGATGCCACTCTTGTAAGTATGATTTGAAGAACAAAGGCTCGGGACGCCAGCTTACCAACGTAGTGAGTGGAACGAATCAACGAAAGTTGTAGGAAATGTTCCTGCAACAGGAGTATGCCGGCGCCCTCCGGAAGCCCGTTTTTAGTCGGCCTTCCTATTTAGAACGAACCGATGATGAAGCTTAGAGCAATGGAGTGAAATCGCCTAGTTGTTGGCGCTGGGGCCGGACGGGGCTCATTTGGTTATTTGGTTACGCCATAGCACCATCAAATTTTATACTTTATTATCTATTGAAAAAGGCCAAGCAAGTCGCTTGACCCTTTTCTATCCATTTATTCATTGGAAATAATTAATTTTAATGCTTCTGTTTTCGCTGAATTCTCAAATACTTCATATGCTTTTAACATCTCGTCAAACGTAAAACGATGTGTTATCAGTTTTGCTGGCTGTAATTTATTTGATTGCACCGTTTTTAACAGCATTGGCGTAGTGCTCGTGCTTACTAAACCTGTCGTTAAACGAATGTTTTTAATCCACAATTTTTCAAGATGGAAATCAACAGCTTCACCGTGCACTCCTAATACTGGGATGGCACCTCCAGGTTTAATAATTTGTTGGCAGATTTCAAACGTAGCGGGTATACCTACAACTTCCATTGCCACATCTACACCTTTTCCATCTGTTAAATCCATAATTTTTTCTACTGCTTTTCCATCTGAGCTATTAACCGTTTTTGTAGCGCCAAATTTCTTAGCAACTTCCAGACGATGATCGTCTAAATCCACCATAATAATTTCTGCTGGCGAATAAAATTGCGCAGTAAGCAAAGCTGCCATACCGACTGGGCCAGCTCCGATAATTACTACAGTTTGTCCAGGCTGTACCTGCCCGTAAAGTACACCAATTTCAAATCCAGTCGGAAGGATATCACTTAACATGACTAACGCTTCTTCATCTGCACCATCAGGAATATGATATAAGCTATTATCTGCATGCGGAATACGTACATATTCAGCTTGCGTTCCATCAATGAGGTGACCTAAAATCCAGCCTCCATCTTCACAATGCGCATAAAGCGCGCGCTTACAATTTTCACATTTCCCACAAGAAGTGACACAAGAGATAATAACTTTATCCCCTTTTTTAAAGTTTTTCACACCTTCGCCAACTTCTTCAACAACACCTACACCTTCATGTCCCAAAATTCTACCTTCTGTTACCGCTGGAACATCACCTTTTAAGATATGCAAATCTGTACCACAAATCGTTGTTTTCGACACTCTAATTAATGCGTCTGTTGCTTTGTCTACCTTTGGCTTTGGTTTGTCGATAAAATCTTTCTTTCCTGGCCCAAAATAAGTAAGTGCTTTCATTTTATGCCTTCCTCCTTTTTGGTGAAGTTTTTCACAATTAAATTGTAAGCCATTATGTCGTTATTTGCAATAATATTTCGATACTTCATATAATAAGAGAAGTTCGTTTCCTTCATCTCTCTCTTCAACTTTGTGTTGGTGAAAGTCAGGGCTTTTAGTACCATAGTGAACTACTCCCCACTTAGCTTCGCTTGAAGTGGGAGCTTCTCATTTCCACGACGAAAGCAACCTTTCGTCTCCATGAGCGTTACTTCGGGAAGTTCCTGCCCTAGATGTCCGACGAATCGGAGTTTCTTTCGTACCTTGGATATTTTACACATGGAAGGATTCGCTTGGTTTTCGCATTATTAGTTTCTCCATGCAACCTCATATATCCAGTTTTCAAAGAACACTTCATGCTCTTATGGTAACATGCGTTCGGTCAATTAGCACGTCTAAAGACGTACTTGACCGAAAGCCAATTCATCTCCACCTTACC
>NZ_FQXD01000001.1 GCF_900129865.1 Virgibacillus chiguensis | reverse complement strand
TGGATAGGTTACACTTGACTAGACAAAAAAATTAAGGTGAAGTAGACTAAACAGAACATAAAATGATTCCTATTAAAAAAGTAAATTTACTCAACAAAGTGCCTTTATGCGGAGAAGCGTGGCATGATACCCTGTTTTTAAGAGCCAAGTGTTTTAATACCTGGCTTCTTGGCGTATCAATCATGCACGCAGAGGCTCCGGGTCAAGGCCGCATGTAAGCAGTCACCGTAAGGGTCTACGTCTACTCACTTAAAAAAGGAGTGTAACCATAATGACAAAAGCAAGAAGAATCTTCTCAGCCGAATTCAAATCCCAAATGGTACAACTATACCAAAACGGAAAACCTCGAAAAGACATTATTGCCGAGTATGACTTGACGCCATCTGCATTGGATAAATGGATAAAACAACATAGTCAGACTGGCTCTTTTAAAGAAAAAGATAATCGTACACCAGAAGAAAATGAGATTCTGAAACTACGCAAAGAAAACCAGCAATTACGAATGGAAAATGATATTTTAAAGCAAGCAACGCTGATTATCGGACGAAAGTAACTGTTATAAAGCAAAACACGCATAAATACTCGGTATCAGCGATGTGCACCATTCTGGACGTTTCTCGCAGTGGATACTACTACGAGCTACAACGTAAAGAAAGCAATAGATGGAAGGAAGAAAAAGAATTAACCATCTTAATTAATGATATTTTTCATCAAAGCCGTAGAGCGTATGGATCGCGTAAAATCAAAGTAGTGCTCAAACAACAAGGCAAGCAAGTATCCAGACGCCGAATTGCACGTATTATGCGTGAGAATGATCTCGTTTCTAAATACAATGCAAAACGAGCGTACAAGCCTTCGTCGAAGCAGAACAATGAAGCCGAAATTGCCAATGTATTAAATCGTGATTTTAGCTCATCTGCACCACTTCGTGTGCTTGCAAGTGACTTGACGTATGTAGATGTAGCTGGAAAATGGAACTATGTCTGTCTATTTGTCGACCTTTTTAATCGAGAAATTATTGGATATAGCGCAGGAGCAAACAAAGACCATCGATTGGTGATGAAAGCTTTAGCTAGTATTCCAGCAAACCTGCAAGAGGTCGCTATTTTTCATACGGATCGTGGTAAAGAATTCGATAATCAAGTCGTGGATGAAGCGTTAGCTGCCTTTCAAATCGAACGTTCTCTTAGCTCAAAAGGATGCCCTTATGATAACGCTGTCGCTGAATCCACGTTTAAATCGTTTAAAACAGAGTTTGTGAATGGTAGAGCCTTTAAGCATTTACAACAATTACAACTGGAGTTAGCTGATTACGTTCATTGGTTTAACCATTGTCGTATTCATGAAAACCTAAACTATATAACACCTATTCAATTTAAAGAAAACACCTTAAAAAAATTGTCTAGTTAAGTGTTGACATACCAAAGATATCATTACAGAAGAGAAGGTATTTGTGTACTAGTTGTGGTCGTACTTTTTATGAACGATTACAAATGGTGGACTATTATCAACGTTGTACAAATGCCTTGAAAACAACAGCATTAACATATGCAGCCTTCCATTCTTTTAGCACTGCAGCTCGTTTGATAGGGATGACAACGAATCGCCTACTAAGATTATTTGATCATCACCCGATAAAGGCAAAGAAGATTCTTCCTCGGGCAATTGCCATTGATGAGTTCAAAGGTGATGCAGGAGGAGAAAGATTCCAAACAAATGTGGTAGATGTGGAGAATAAGGAGATCATTGACATCCTACCTGATCGAAAGATAGAGACCATTAAGAAATACTTACGTTCTTGTGATACGAGTAAGGTAGAAATGGTAGTGATGGATTTATCCAAGTCATTTAAACAGGCTGTGCGAAAGGTACTGGGAGATCCATTGATAATAGCTGATCGATTTCACTTCATGCGTCAAGTCTATTGGGCTTTAGATGAAGTTCGACGGGAAGTTTAACGAAATGTAGATAAGCAAACTCGTATTCACATGAAACGGAGTGGAAGTCTCCTTATAAATTATCAGGTAAAGGACAATTAAAATACCCACGTTTAAAAGAAGCATATGAGTTAAAGGGGAAAATAGATACATGGTTCAAAACAAGCGATGAAAAGACAGCTAGAAAAGGACTGGAGGAATGTCTGAAATGGATGCGTGCTTCCAATATGGAGGCATTCCACCGCGTAAAAAAACGTTTTTACGTTGGAAACAAGAGATCTTACAATCGTTCATGCATCCATTTAATAATGGTTATATCGAAGGCATCAACAATACGATAAAGGTTTTAAAGCGAGATTCATTTGGTATCAAAAACTTTCAACGTTTGAAGCATAAAATTTTATGGCAACAAGAGGTTAAAAAGGCTCTAGTTTGAGATAGCACATAGCAGAAGAAATATGCGAGACTCCTACGGAAAAACGGGCGACCGAGATCCCGCAGCGGGCTTTGCGAGGAGGCTCGGGCGTTCGTCCGCGAAAAGCGAGTATGTTTTCCTCTGCGACCTTAGCAAAAGTGATATTTTAGGAAAACGAGCTTTTAACAAAGAGATGGTGTAGTGAACATCACACCGCCACATTTGACAGAGAACCCAATATAACAATTACCTATTTTCCTAAATTAAGAATATCGTCGTTGTTTATAAAGGTATCATTACTTGATTCCTGGTGTTGCGCTTTTGTATTCTCTTCTTTGATTTCTGTAGAAGAGCTAGAGGATTTTGAAATGGGGCTAATTTCCCCTTTTTCCTCCATCTCCTTCATTAGTTTCCTAATAGCGATGCGAATATATTTGGAAGCTTGGCGATCGGGTAAAGATTGAAAGAATTCATGAATATCAGCATCTTCTAAGCTGTCATAGGAGAATAATTTCCGATGTGTAGTCATGCGTTTCCCCCTTTCATTTTAATATGTAATACGTTTAATAGTATATACTATAGTTCATCCTAAAGCAAAATAGGGGAGAGATATCCCCTATTTTAACTAGCTTTTTCTTTACGACTAATGGTAGAAGCTAACTTGTAAAAGCCACTTAGATTTGCTTCCTGAGAGTTTTCCACTATAAGAACGGAATCCTCACCAAATGTGTCTTGAAAATAAGTGGATACGATGTGAACACCGCCTCCGGTTAATATGAATTTATCGATACTATCTCGATTTGTTAGTACAGCGTCCATATCAGAGATAAGCTTCTCGATAAAGTTTGTAATGATGTCTTTTGCTATGTCTTCAAAAGAGTATTTTTTTCGCTCGGATACGGTGGCAACCATTGTGTTATTGCGAAAGCCTTCTTCTACAAAGCTTGCATCTAAACCTTTAATGCCATGTTCACGCTCAATTCGTTTAGCAATTCGTTTATGAATATCGTTCATACCCTCATAATATGTTTCAGATTTATCTTCTAGGCGCTTTACATTTTTAAAGGTGTCCATGATGGTTGTGCCTGCGCCGAAGTCAATGACGGTTAATGTGTTGTTTAAAAATTCCTTATGAACTTGTCCAGATTCATTCATGTATTGGTGAAGTAGAGTACCTAAGGGCTGCTCAATAATACGTACATCAGTAACATGG
The DNA here is from genome assembly GCF_900129865.1 of Virgibacillus chiguensis. Classification (GTDB taxonomy): domain Bacteria; phylum Bacillota; class Bacilli; order Bacillales; family Amphibacillaceae; genus Virgibacillus; species Virgibacillus chiguensis. Next base: position 476,146 of record NZ_FQXD01000001.1, on the reverse strand, counting down.
ATGAATAACTGTTTGCCATTAATTTTCACAATGTGTTTTTGTTGTAAAAAGCGCTTAAAGTCTTCGGCCTCTGTTGTTCCTACTTCTTGTGACGGAAGCCCCGTTACAACAATGACATCACGTAGTTCATCTTCTTTATAATCGCTAGCAAGCTCAGCAAGAATGAAAGAGCACAGAAGCTTGAAACGCTTTTGCGTATAACGATGGTTATGTGTATATGTAGGAAGTAATGAACTTGGATCCACGACATCAGCAATTTCTTCTCCCCAAATATATGTTGTTCCGTCATCTAAGCTAGATTCAAATTCACGATAACCAAATGAGGCGTCAAAGCTCGAAGACATGCCTGTAATGCTTGAACTTCCCATGCTTTCTTTTTTAGCAATGGAACTTGGAGCAATCATACTCCTTTTATCATTTCTTGCCTTTACAAAACCATTCCCCACATCAAACGAAAAAGCTAACATATAAATTCCTCCCATGTCATTTATTCTTTATATACATTATAACATACTTAAATATATAATGAAATATATAAAAGAAATAAAATATATCACAGTATATATTTAAAGTGATAAAGATTGTTGGTATTATTCTTTTATAACCAGTAGTATATATTGTTTGTTGCATAGAAAATGAATTGCAGATCAACCGTTTCATATTCCTTGTGCATTTAGTATAATGCAACTAAAAGGGTTACATTGAAATTATTACCAATGGGGATGGGAGGGGATGTTCATTAAGGCGCTTTATGTGAGCGACCTCCATAGCTATATTGACAAAACGATATCACGCCTAGAACAAGTACATATACAAGTGAAAAACATCCAGAATAGTATAGAAGCTATGATAGCTTTGGAGGATGAATTTAAAGGGAAACTGGCTAATTCCATTCGTGCCTTTTATCAAGAGGTGCACATGCCGTTTTTGTTGTTTCTAGAGGGATTTATTACGAATTACACCGATACTTTACAGGAAATGAAGAAGTCGATTCAGTACATGGAACCAGATAAAGACGGGGTTATTCGAGAAGATTTTATTTCTCAAGATGTACGACGGGGATTAGAACGAATGGAACAAGTTACGATGGATTTAACAGATGAAGCGAATGCTATTATCCAATCGGTAAGTGATATTGTGGACTTACGCAAGATAGATGATAGCGAGTTCTTGGATAATGTACAACATGGAAAGAAAAAGATCCATAAGACTCTGGAAAAGTTGTATGAATTGGATCGTCATAATACAGCTAAGCTGGAACCGATTGAACAAGATATTCACATGATGAAAAACTACATTAGCCAAATCCGCGAGTTAGGAAATCATGGCCAAATACATATTGGCAGTTACCAAGCACGGCAATTAGCAGATCAAAGGTTTCATAAAGATCTAATAAGCGGCATTAGCAGTAAGGCTGTTCGAAATGCCGTTGGGCTAGAGACGGTGCTTGGTGAGGTTGGCAAGTATCTATTATCTCAGCATTTGCCACCAGCAAACTTGTTCGTGCATTATCTACAGAAAAAATTCGGGCTACAAACAATGGATTATAGCTACCGAGCAATGCAGGCAGCTGTGGCAGCATCAGGAGATAGTTTAACTACAAGGGAATTTACTACCATTGAACATCAAGTAGTTTCCACAGTAAAGGTCTCGGACTATAAAAAAGTACATCAGGGAACTTACTATACGTTGACAGATGGTAGAATCGTAAGGGCATATCAATCAGAATCCGGAAACGCTGAGTATAAATTAGTGGATGCTATTCCTGCCGACAGACACAAGCCAAAAGAGCAGGAAAAGAATTGGATTGAAAAGACAACACAAGGAATGGCCAAAGCAGGTTTACACGTAGGTTTAGCAGGATATAAGACTGGAAAAACGGGCTTAAAACTTTCCAAGAAAGCGTTAGACTTTGTTATTGTAGATGATATAAAAACCGTTCTGGACTCAGAGACCTCTACAGGTGAAAGATTATGGACTGGCGCTTCTATTATTCCAGCGGGAAAAGTCTTAAAGCTAGTTAAAGCTGGCGGAGTTATTAAATTTGCGGACAAGGGTAAGCAGACAGCGAAGAAGGTCAAAAAGAGAAATACAGTCGGTGAAAAATTCACTATAAAGGATATAGAAAACTTTGATTTAACTCCAAAAAAAACACCTTACAATTCTTTAAGTAGAAAACAGCAGTTAATTATAAAGGAGAAAATTGAAAAACGTTCAGTAACTAAAAGTGAATATAAAAGATATCAGTGGAATAAGAGGTTTATGAAGCGCAGGGCTACTGGTGTTAATAATTTTTGGAAACAAGAAAAGAAAAGAATCTTAAACAATGATACTCCAACAAGAAATTGGACTTCTAAGCAAATTGAAGATATTTTAAATAGAAAAAAGCCTAAATACAATGGTAAACCAATAATTGGTCATCATACATTTAATGCAAAGAACTTTCCTCATATATCTGATAGAGGCGATTTAATATATCCCGCAACTCCTAGTGAACATTTAAAAGGGTGGCATGGCGGAAGTTATCACAAAAATTCTCCAGGTAAACCAGTGAATCCAAATTATATGGAGGAGTTCTAAATACTCCAAAGAGGGGGAGGAAAAAAGTTGAATAAAATTGCTATAAAGGTTGAAGCAAATAATATAAATAAGTATTTAATGACAATTAAAAAGCATACTGGTTTGAGCTTCTCAAAATTAAAATCAGCTATTGAAAATAAAGAAGTTATGGCTGAAACAGATGCTAATGATATAGACGAACTTGAAAAGCTACAACAATTAATTAAGAAATTAAAATCTGATGGTGCAGTGGTTAAGATATATGATAATGATGTGTTCGGAGAAGGTGCATCAAGTTATGAAGAAATTTCTATGCATGAATTTGAAAATAGTATTATGCGTTTAAAAGAGATATTAAATGAGCTTCAAGACTATGATGATAACGAAAATGAATTTTAAATCAAATTAATAATTGATTTGGTCGCCTACTCTTACGGGTAGGCTTTTTATATAGGAACATTCGTTTGTAATCTAAGTAGGATACAGAAAAAATAGTTGCTCCATATAATATAAAAATGCTTACTGTGGGATTTGAGCAAAAGAGAGCGAATAATTTGATTTTGTACCGTCGGATATGGAATAGTCCCAAATAACACTCTAGAATGGCTTATCATGTAGAGTGTTATGTTAAAAGCGAAAAATTAAAATTATTTACTTTTTTGATGTAATAATTTGAAAATGCCCCACGCCATAAGAATGAATTGTCTAAAAAAGCAGGTTTACACGTAGGTTTAGCAGGATATAAGACTGGAAAAACGGGCTTAAAACTTTCCAAGAAAGCGTTAGACTTTGTTATTGTAGATGATATAAAAACCGTTCTGGACTCAGAGACCTCTACAGGTGAAAGATTATGGACTGGCGCTTCTATTATTCCAGCGGGAAAAGTCTTAAAGCTAGTTAAAGCTGGCGGAGTTATTAAATTTGCGAATAAAGGTAAACAGACTGCGAAGAAAGCTAAGGATAAAGGTAATACTGTAAAACCTAATGATGTCGTTCCTTATAGACCAAGTAACTCACCTTTAGAAAACCATCATGGGGTAATGGATGTTTGGGAAAAACATAATATTCCAAACTATGTGAGTAGAGGAGCTAATACACCAACATTAGCCTTGACTAAAGAACAACATAACGCTACAAAAGTAGTATATAGACAATGGTTATATGAAAAAACAGGAAAAAAAGTTGGGGGTAAAATCGATTGGCAATCAGTCTCACCCAAGGAAATGCAAGAACTTATTGAAAAAATGTTTGATGCAGCAAAAGTTCCTAAATCGGCTAAACAGGATTATTATAATGCATTTAATTTATATAACTATAGGGAGTGAGTAAAATGACAAAAATAGAACAACTACTTACACAAGTTAAGACGTTACCTTACTGTCGCATTTTTGAGCCAAATGGTTTACCAACTATTGATGAAAAAAAGCATATTTTACCTGAAGATATTGAGCATTTTTATAGCCTCTGTGGAGGTCTAGCCTTATACGAAAACGAAGAATATCCTGTTTATTTTGTTTCTCCTGAGGAATTTGTGTTGGCAAATCCAGTAATTGTAGGGGAATTGTGTGAAGAAGATATTTCATCAAGTTGGTATATCGTTTGTAATGATGGTAAAGATGAATACTTAACAATTGATCTAAGTAAAGAAAGATTAGGAAGATGTTATGATAGTTTTTTTGATCGTCATGCTCTTGTTGGGGAATCACAAATTATTGCAACCTCTTTTACAGATTTGTTAGAAAGACTAATAAAAAATAAAGGGCAACATTGGTATTGGTTAAAGGATGATTTTAATTATTTTGGTGATGCATATGATGACTTTAATCAAGAGCTATTATAAGTCTACTCTTACGGGTAGGCTTTTTCTATGCAAACTTTTGTTTGTACTCTAATTAGAGAACAGTAAAAGTGCCTTTACGTAGGGTGTAGAAAAATCTCTTCATAATATTAAATTTTTTTACTATATAAGTAGAAAGTCACCTGCCTGTTATAATGCTTTTTCCTTTGATTACCAAATGCTGAATGGAATAATACTAAAACGAGTAATGGTTCATCAAGTAACTTTTCAAATATTTGAAGTTTTACAGTTCTGTTAAATATGCACTTATCACGTTGAGTTCCTATATAAATGCAGCTACTATATATATTCAGTTTCTTGGATTGTCTTTAAAAAACTTTTTGTGTATCAAAAGTTATGGTATGACCAGCATTCCTATTTGAACTCAAATAGGATAGTGCATAAAATTTACTTCTATGTCTTTGCATTAATGTGTGTATTTAGTTATAGTATTCTTATGATGAACACTTTAGATACCTAAAATGTTTATGCAACTAAATAAAGTGAGGGATTTTATGCTAGAAAAGCGAATGAATGGGATCTTTCAAACATTAGATCAAATAAACTACGCATTGTTACATCACTACGATGAAGTGCTTGAACATAAACTAACACCAAAGCAATCTTTAATTATCGAGCATGTTCGACAGCATAATACATTAACAGTCAGTGAGCTGGCTGAAAAGATGGATGTGACAGCAAGTGCAATTAGCCAGTTGTTAAGTAAATTAGAGAAAGGGCATTATATTGAGCGATCTATTAATCCTAACTCAAGACGTGAAATCGTCGTATCGCTTGGCTTGAAGGGTAAAGAACTTTATGAATTATATGCAAAAGTAGATGAGCAAATTGTATCAACATACTATGCTAAACTAGATGACGAAGTAATTAGTCAATTGGAACAGGCAGTGAACAAGATCTATAAGGTTGTTTTGGAAGAACAAATGGAGAGTAGGCCCCATGAATTGGATTTATTTTGTTCTTGTTTTTACCATTTGTATACCAGGAATTTATTTTATGTATCAGTCGGAAAAAATACATATAAGAGATGATGTGACAAATGGACAACGATTAATTGCACATGGCTTAACAGCACTTGTATTTTCAGCGATGGGTGCTTATTTTGTTCCTAAGATTCATCTTGTTCAAGAAATAGAAATTAGTCAAATTTTATTATATGGTTTAGGTCTAGGTGTTATCTGTTCTCTTAGCCATTTGTTGTTTTATTATATGTATGTAGTGCCAAGATTGACAAAAACAGATTATATGGAAATTAAAACGAGTTATGTGAATATAGGTATCCTAATCGGTGGGGATTGCTTAGCTTATTTATTTGGTTGTTTCAATTAATGAGTATGGGTGATGGTGTTAGTACATTGTTTGCAATTTCCATTTCAAGTGTCTTATTTGCCGTTGTTCATTTACCAAATATTAAACTTGTTGTTTCGCAACCAAAACCTCTTATGTATGTGTATACGATTATTAGTAACATTTGGGTTGGTTTTTTCGCTGGGGTAGCCTTCATTCAAGGGGGATTACTAGCAGCTATATTTGTCCACATGCTTTTCCATTTAATATGGTGGCCAATTCAAAACCGGGAAAATGTTAAGTTACATAGTAAATAAAGGTAAAGTAAACTAAGAAACAAAAAATCACCTAGGCGTTAAATGTTGTTGAACTTGAAGCAGAAACAGAGTTCAGATTTCCAAGATTGCTTGGTCTTGATGAAGTTCATTTATTAGAAAACTACCGTTTTGTCGTTACAGATGTTAAAAACAGAAAAGCCTAATCATTTAAAAAGGAATGTTCATTTACTAATATTAAAATACTATGGATATTGTGCTGTTATATTAAATAGACATAACAATCTTATGAGGAGGATCAAATTGACTAGTTATTATTATATTGCTTCAGATATAGAACTTCCATCTGGTATATATACGGAAAATGGGTTTGAAGAAAACAAAGGTATTGGGGTAGTGAGCATAGATAATTCCTTAGACCTTACTCGAAGTAAACAAGCAGTACAAGGTTTGAAATATCCTATTCAACTTGAAATAGTCAATGGACTATGTGACCCAGTTACATTAGAGCCTGATACATATTATGAACTAACATTACTCTACAAGTATATTTATGAGGTTACAAGAGAACACAAGTTGTGCACTATTGAAATTGCTCACATATGGAATGAACATCGACGAGATTTCAAGATAAAAAAAAAGAAAAAAATATTACTCAAACAATTGAAATCTCCCAAAGAATTGCTTCTACATGAAGGAGAAGCGTTAATAATAAAAAAGACAACAAATTGGTGATTTTTAACCCCATACCTGTTTTTGTTTTAAATTATAGGTAAGGGGGTGACTTATTATGACTTTAGCCTGGGAAACGACTTTAGTCGTTGACATTTATGTCTAAATCCACCTGCTAAAGCAGGTGGTCGTTTAAGAATTTCATTTAAAAAAGTCGACCGTTTTTTCAGAATAGTCGACTTTTTTAGGTGATTCTCTTTAATCAATTATCTGTTAAAAAAATATCTAGTGTTATTAAAATAATGCAGCCTATAAGAATTAATGCAGAAATTATGTTTGTTCTAAGATCACCATTCCAGTTTTCAAAGATTGTATATAACTGGAAAATAACCAAAATAACAACCGCCAATTTAAATGGTAGTGTTTTAGACCTTTTAATGGATATCACCTGTTTCTTGTACATTAAGTACATTGATTAATAACATCGCTTATGTTAAAAAAATCAAGAAAAGCGTCTCTAACTTCTGTTGGAAGATCACTGGAAGTTTGCTCACCGCTTCTTTCCACGCATCTTTCTTTCTCCATCTGTTTTCACGTAACTTTTTATAATTTTTATGAATTAATTGAACGGTTTCTTTAACGCCACCCAAAAGTTTAATAGAGCTTTTCAGCTTTAAGATTTTTGAGAAAGGAAAACCTACCGATCCTATCATCAATCCTACAGCAGTTATGCAACCCCAAGTACTAAAAGTCGTTATTCGAGAATCGTTAAGAGGTTGATTATCCTCTAGATTTACATTAGCCAAAGCTGGTAGATATAAGTTTTGGCCATCAGTAGCGACTTCAACCCTCGTCTTTTCAGAAAGCCAATTTGCAGTCTTTTCTGGACCTTATTCAATTATAACAGAAGGAAGTTGTTCAACCCCATCCAAAAAATAAACAAAGTCACGGTTTTGTGATAGCAGTTCCTCCTCTAAAACTGGTTGTGCAGTAACGTTTTCTGCAGCTTGCGCTGAAGTTCCAAAAGATAAGGAAATACTAGAGATTAACAAAACAGTACAAATAAGCAAAAGAAAATACCTGAAATTCACTTTTCTCATAAAAATCTCCGCCCATAACAAAAATAATTTAATAGGTAATTTATGTCAATACTTTTACATAAACAATTCAATAAATATTGCACTTTTAGTATAATGCAACTTCGATTAACAAAAATAAAGAAAGGGTAGACTTTGATCAAGTAATAGGGAAGTATTATAATATGGACACTGGCAAATACACAAATACTACTAGAGGGATGATACATTATAGTAAGAGTGGCGCTCATATTGTACCATCAGAACCACTTAGAAAGTAAAAAAGGAGGATATTTATGGGATATGATCCTTTAATAGATGCATTAAAAAATAATAGTGGTGAACTAATAATAGAATGGGAGAACGGATTGAAAATTATTGGTGAACCAGATACACTTTTCGAGACAGATAATGGTCTAGAAGATGATGATGAGAATTATACAGAGTATCATGCGGTTGCATTTCAAGTTAATCGTATTTTATCACACCCTCCTACTAATGAAGGTAGTGTATATAATTGGTTAAGACAAGAGAAAAGTTCCTTGGTTGAAATCTCTCTCTACGATGACCCACCAAGTGCTGTTTATTTAACCAACGGACAATTTGTGTGGAAAAGAGATAGCTGAAAATAATAACGTATTTAACATAGAACCTTGATTGGCCAATCCTTTCAAGGTTTTTCTTTTTCATAAATTCTCTTTATAAGTATAGGAACATTCGTTTGTAGCCTAAACAGAGTACAGAAAAAGTGTCCTCTACGTAGGGTATGGCACATACCCTACGTAGGATACAGAAAAAATAGTTTCTCCATTTATCATTTTGTAAAATAATAAACCTGTTTCTGCAACCGCAATCATAACTCTTCCCGTAATGTTATAATGGAAGTACGCATATTTTGGTATTGGGGAGGGGCATTATGTTTAAACAGTCCGATGTAGAAATAACTAAATATAATGACTACAAATATTTAATTTACACTCGTGTTTCCAGTGATAAAGATAGCCAAAAAGAATCTGTTCCCAACCAAATTGATATATGTCGATACTGGCTGGAACAGAACCATTATGAATTTAATGAGAACGCTGTATTAGTTGATGAAGATAAATCAGGGACACTATTCCTGGAAAGAACGGCCATGCAATTAATTCTCCAAAAAGCTAGAAATCGTGAAATAAAGATGGTTCTTTTTAAATCTATACATAGATTAGCTCGTGATTTAAAGGATGCTTTGGAAATTAAAGAAGTGTTGCTTGGTCATGGTGTAAGAGTAGTAACCATCGAAGAAGGCTATGATAGCTATGTAGAAGGAAAAAATGATATGAAATTTGAAATGTTTTCGATGTTTGCTGCACAATATCCAAAGTCTTTATCTGTTTCTATTAGCTCTGCTCTTGCAGCTAAAGTGCGGAGAGGGGAGCATATAGGGAAAATCCCATATGGTTATGATCGTATTGAACAGAAGTTAGTTATCAAAGAAGATGAGGCAAATGTCATTCGGCAAATCTATAAATGGTATAACGAAGAAGGATTTGGCTTTAAAAAAATCACGCACCTGTTGAATAAGGGTGTTCAACAAGGGGAGATTCTACCGCCGAGAAGTGGAAAAGCATGGCAGATTACGTCTATTCAACGAATTATTAAAAATCCAACGTTTTGTGGAACTTTCATACTCAATCAATATACCACAATTAAAGTAGATGGCCGTAAGAAACAAATACGTAACCCAGAAGAAAAATGGCTTGTTTTTGAAGATCATCATCCCGCAATTGTTAGTAAAGAAGATTGGAAACTAGCAAATAATAAAAAGAAGGTCAACATCAAAACGAAAATCACACCATGGAATGAGTTTCGTGGTCTTCTCAAATGTGGGAAATGTGGATCTAATATAGTGATTATTCAATCTTGGAACCGAAAATTAGATGGAACGAAAACCCATTGGCGATATTTAAAATGTAGTGCATATAGGAGAAGTGGGAAGAACGGATGCGACAATCATGTACCTATTCGCTATGAAGAATTTCGCCGTTTTATTGTGGAGCGTCTATTAGAAACAGGACAAAAAGTTTCGCTTGATTTTAACAATACTTTAAATAATCACTCTAAGCAGCAAGTGAAGCAATTGGAAAATAGTATTGCCAAATATCAAGAGAAAAACGAGGGTCTTGTTGATCTTTACCTTGATAAATTGATTGATAAAGTAGAATTTCAAGTTAGAAGAAAAGAATTTGAACAACAGATAAAAGAAGCCCAGGATAAACTGTTCTTGTATAAAAATGAAGAAGTACAGGAAGTATCTGTGAAAAACATCCAACAAGCTTTTAAAACGATCGAAAAAAAGGATCAGGATTTATACCATGTTTTAAAGGTAATCATTGATTATATAACAGTAAATATAGATGGCAGCGTGGATATCAAATATAATTTTGATTTGAATAAGTAGATTAGTGGAACATGAAAGCGCTGGGTTTAGAAATGAGAAGGGATGAGGAATGTTTATATTAAATTACTTTGTTATGTTATAGTATTTATAATAGTTGACGTTTTGTTATTCAATCTGTTGCCTGATGATAGCCTTCTTTAAATAATTTTAAGTTTAGCCATCATACTAATTACAGGAGGCTTATTAATATGGCTTATAGAGAAAGGAACCCATAAAAAATAGTTGTCGTTTCGGCGATGTTATATGTTTTAATGGAGAGGGATATCATGAATAAAAATTTATATTTAATTGTTTTAGTGATAGTTGCAGGTTCATTTTTTATAAATATTTTCGTAGACAATGAGTTTATTTCAACAATAATAAATACTATTGCATTAATTGTACTAATTGCTGTGGCTATTTATTTATGGTTTACGTTTGGTCGTAAATCCAGCAAGTAACTCCTAAAAAAACATAAATATTTAGAAAGAGTTGGTAAAGGTTTGAAATGAAATATACTTGTCCTTGTTGTGGCTACAAAACACTAAACGAAGAACCACCCGGTACTTTTGAGATATGTAAAATATGCTTTTGGGAAGATGATTATACTCAATTTGATGACCCTGATTATGAAGGAGGCGCTAATGTCCCTTCATTAAAGCAGGCGCAAAAGAATTTTATTTTAGTGGGAGCTTGTGAAGAAGAGTTTGTTGAGCACGTGCGGAAACCTAATGAAAAAGACCTCAAAGATCCTCGTTGGAAACGTATTGTATAAGAGCAAATTTCACTTGAAATCAGCTCATGGCTTAAACAATGATAAGTAACTACCTCTATTTGCAATTGGTACACATAGCAAATGCTATGCAGAAGCTAGGTGTCAAGGGGCGATCACAGGCTGTTGTAGAGCTCCTTCGTATGGGGGAATTAAAGCTCTAATCGGCTCGGCTTTCCGTAATGGGAAGCCGGGTTTTCGTGTTTAGGGACTTTATATGTAGACGAAGGAATGTGTGAAAAAAGGACTGGCTAAGCTGTGTAAAGAGCAATTCTGTTAGATAAAATTGAGATTCTCAAAAATAGTAATATTACGTCAATAGAACTTCTAACAATACATTATATATCGTAAATCATGTTGTGTATTATCTACAATGATATACCATTTGTTAGCTAATTCCTGTCAGTATGGTATTCAATGTAATAAAAAACTTTTGTTTGAATGAAGGTTGCATTTCCTTCTGTGTATATTACCTACCATTCTCATTTTTTAATTGCTATGAGTCTGTTAATGATGCAAGGCCATACATTGATGAGATGGTTTTCATTTATTTAGAAACGAATCATGCAACAGAAATGCAGGAATTGAACCAACTATTAGATGAGCAAGTGGAAATCTCTAAGCAACTATACGGAGAAGATAGCAAACATGAAGCATATAAACAGACAAAATTAAACGATTTAAAAAAGCGTATGGGAAATGCTGTTTTAACAGAAATGAGAGAACAGATAAGAGAAGATCGTGCTAAGCGTATTAATCAACAAAAGCAAGGTCGTAAGCATTCTAATTTTACGTATGCCCCGTAATATTGGGAACGGAAGTTAAATATTAACTATTCTTTGATAAGGTTAAACAACAGTCTAAGGAAAACTTATCATGACTATAAACGTGAACGAAACATTGAAAAATTTGACCGAATGATGGAAGAAAAATAACTAAGGGGGGAAACAACATGTTGATTGTAACTATAGTTAATTGTGGTATTCTTTCTAGTGAAAAAATTATAAAAATTTAATCACTTATTGCTTAAATCTCTTCATCTTTGTTAGGATTTTAGTGTAGATAACCAATATTTCTTTTATTTTCATCTAGGATATAAGATCATCATAGTGAAAACAATGACAATTATGGATTTGTCAACTTACGACTTTAAATGGAGAGAAACCGAATGATTATTTTTTTATGGATTTTTGCTACAGTATATGTCCTAAGTTATGTATCAATTTATAATTATCTAGATAATGACAATACTTTGTGGGCTATTACATTCAACACTGTATTTTTAGTTTTAGCAATTAGATTAGTTTATAACTCGTACCGTTATAAAGAAAAAAGGGAAATGATATTATTTATTATACTTGGTTTGTTTATTATATTGGCAAACATCCTTATAATTGTGAAAGGTTTTTAAATGGGAAAGCAAGTCATTAATTTTTTAACTGCTGTATTAGTTGCTGTAGGAATATACATTCACTATACTTCATCTAATATTATATTTCTCCCATACCTTATTGGTTTAATATATGCCAATTTACTAGCTAAAGCAATCTTTCTAGAAGATCAAAATAAATAATTATTGAAATTGACTCCTAACAGATATTTTTAAAATATCTCCTGAAAGCTTTGAGCAAGGTGTTTCTTGTTCAAAGCTTTAGATGAGGCTTGGGTGATAACCAATTCCTTTTTCACAAAGCAAGCGATAGAGCTTGCTAAAGCGTGTGGAGTAAAACTATTGAATAGATACGAACTAGAACAGTTTATTATCAAGAGAATGTTTTCTGATTATTTACATTTTTATACTAATGGGTTTATTTATAATTTTAGGAGGTCAATCAGCTAATGGTCTATCTTTTATTAATGCTGTTATATGGATAGTCTTATTAATTACAATTATTGAAATTGGTATGGAGTGGAAAAAGTTATTAGAAATTCAGAGAAGTAGAGAAGTTTTGTGAAATAACAAACCTGTTTCTGCAACCGTAATCATAACTCTTCCCGTAATTTTATAAACGAAGTACGCATATTTTGATGTTGGGGAAGGGAATTATGTTTAAACAGTCCGATGTAGAAATAACTAAATATAATGACTACAGATATTTAATTTACACGCGTGTTTCTAGTGATAAAGATAGCCAAAAAGAATCTGTTCCCAACCAAATTGATATATGTCGATACATATAAAGTCACCAGTGTGGGGGCAGTTCATTCCACACTGGTGGCTTTAATTAGGAGTTATGCTCCAATTAAAAATAAAGAAATAAAACTATAAAATATTTATTGCTGGCTTTAGTTGCGATTTTTTTATAACCGCAACTAAAGCCATTAAACATAGTAAAGTTATACCACTAAATATAAAAAGAAAACTTAATGGAATTAAGAAAAATGGCTCTTTTAATACACCGTCTTCTGTAACTCTTGCTCCAATAATATAATAACTCATTAAACAAATCACGCCCAACAATATTGGGCTGCTTGCTAATATCATTTTCTTTTTCATCAATTATCTACTCCTTTATTTGAACTCTCTTTGGTATACTAAAATATCACCAGATGAATAACAATACAAAACGCCACGCGCGCTGTCCGAATTTTCCAACTCTAGAAACAATAACTGTTGTAATTTCTGCTGTTTATCATAATTCTATTGCAATAGGATAATTTCCTTTGTGTCACAATTAATCACTCTTTTTAAATGACATACTAATTATAATGTAATAAAATGGTGAATGTCAATCTTTATTTATCGTTTTACAATAAATGATTATTGTTAATTGGGTTGATTTGTTTGTGTCTAAATAAGTGAAACATCAGGTGAGTATAAAAGTAATTATATCTTTGGTTAATGCATTTAATTAAGTAAAGAATAGTAGTATGGATGTTTAAAGAATGACATAAGTAATTAGTTAAGTACGTGCAACTTACAATGCCCCTGACTAACTTAGATGTCAGGGGCATTGTAAGTTTATATGACTTAAAGGGCATTACTCATCTGCATGGATGAATTTGAATTTGCGATAATAACTATTAAATGGACAATGATTTAACACGGATTATTACCATTGAACTATCAATTCTAAAGAATGGGACAAGTCATGTTGTATTAAGGATGCTTGTTCTTTTAGTATGTTGACTAAAAAATCAATTCCTCTATGCTTCAAACGACTTGTAGGGCCCGAGATACTTAAAGCGCAGATTAGTTCCTTTTTTTATTATATATTGGTACGGCATAACAAGACAAACCATACTCGTATTCCTCGTTGTCTATGGAAATGCCAGAATTTATTATTTTTCTTTGGTGTTCCTTGAACGTTAAGAAGTCTGTAATAGTGTTTATTGTTCTGGCTGGCAATTCCGAGAAATAGTACTCTAAATACTTATCATCACATTCACTCAAAAATAGTTTCCCTATTCCAGAACAATAAAGAGGGCTAACAGGTAATAAAGTAGTTTGTAATTGGTAAAACTCGCCATTAATAGTATTTACAATGATAACTTCATCTTCATATCGAATTCCTAGATTTACACTTTCACCCGTCATTTCTCTTATTTTTTTCATATAGGGCTCCACAAGCATAGACAATTTATTATTTTGAAGAGCACCTTTAGCGTAGGCTGTTAGATGAACATGACATTTTATGTCTTTTGGTTAACACCTATTATTATTTTTTGGGGTACTACTGCATTGGTTATTTCTCTTTATACACCAAATTTAGGTTTGAACAAGCACTGTTAAAAAATGGATAAATATGTTCCGATAATTTTCTTATCTAAATGAGATTTTGAAATCAACAGAATTATTTAATTTAGACAAAACAAGGCAAAGAAGGACGTTTTTTCGTGCTTCTTTGTGTTTATAAAATCAGCTGTTAGTACGTATTCATACACTTCTCCTTTTCTCTCTATTGTTTATTAAAATTTCTTTTTTTGTATACCGATTTTGTAATATAAGCTACCCTTTCTGTAATTGGTTATTTCAAATATGTGCTATCGAAATAAATTGTCATAAAGCGCACATTTTGTATGGTAATAGTAAAAAAGCAGTAGATTTTCTTTAACGGATTATATAATTTATGTTGCTATTTGACTTATTTTATAGATTTTTAAAAATCATACTTTACAGATGTATGCTAATACAAAACTCAATACATTGTAGAAGGATACTTTCATTTAATAGCTGTAATAGAAAAAAGTGGTGTGGAATTATAGGCAACTTGTTCAGCTTCTGTATAAATCAGATGTTGAAATTTTTGCCGTATTGTATAATCTGATCATATATCTCAGCGCTTTTGTTCCAGTATTTTTGGTACCTAATATTGTTGGTCATTTAAATTCTCCTTATAAAATTTATTGACGAATTACCTGTTTCCCTTTATTATATTAATCGTAATCATTACGATTTGCGATTAAAAATTGAGAAGGGGTATAAAATGTCCAAAAAAACAATTATTTCTATATTATCTGTTCTTATATTTATTATAGTAACAGGGTGCAACGAAGGAAGTCAGGATCCCACAACAGAACAGAACAACACGATTCAAGTTGCAGTAACGTCAGATAGTGGCGCGAATAAGTTGGATGCAACTTCTTACGAAGGATCAATGCAATTATATACTGCGGTATACGATCCATTGGTGAAATATGGTGAAAATGGAAATATAAAACCAGGATTAGCGGAATCTTGGGAAATATCAAAGGATGGAAAAGAATATGTTTTTCATTTGCGTAAAGATGTCAAGTTTTCTGATGGATCTGATTTCAATGCTGACGCTCTTTTGTTTTCTATTCATAGATGGAAGAATAAAAAAGAGCATGCTTGGTTAAAAACAGCAGAGGCTTTGAAAAAGGTCAAAAAGATAGATAACTATACGGTGAAAATGTTTTTCTCGGAACCAAATGCTTTAATTTTAAATGAATTAACAACAGCTCGCCCATTCCGGATTATGAGCCCGAATTCTGTAAAACCTGCAGGTGATCCTAATGGTGAATTTAAAGAAGCAATTGGTACAGGTCCTTGGAGAATAGTTTCTTATGAAAAAGACAATGAAACCGTACTTACCCCAAATCAATATTATTGGAAAGGTAAATTGAATGATAAAAAGATGGTTTGGAAAGTTATTCCAAATGCGCAAACCCGCTCTTTAGCCTTGCAAGAAGGTAGTATTCAAATAGCAGGAGGAGAGATGGGGAAAATATCATATCAAGATTTAAAGATGTTTAGGAATAATGATAAATATAAAGTTGAATCCGAGCGTGGGACAACGAGCTATTTTCTAGCAATTAATAATCAAAAAAAGAGCTTGCAAGATGTAAAGGTTCGCCAAGCATTAAACTATGCTATTAACAAAGAAAATCTAGCAAATCAAGTCTTGGACGATAACGGTTCACCAGCTACAGGCTTGTTTGCTAAGACAGTACCTTTTGTAACAAAAGAAAACAGCCCAGGTTATGCTTATAACTTAAATAAAGCAAAAAAATTGTTAGAAGAGGCTGGGTATGGTGCAAAAGGTAAAGAATTAAAGCTGAATCTTGTGTTTCAAACCGAAGAATTTCCGGAATGGAAGGAAATTTCAGAAATAATTCAAAATAATCTGCATGAAGTAGGCATTGAAGTTGAACTGAATAATATGGAATCTACATCTTATTATCATAGTTTATGGGAAAAGCAAGATTATGATTTATTGCTATATAGAACCTATGCAGATGGTCTCAATCCTCAAGGATTTCTTAATTCGCTCTTTGCAATTAATGGTGATGGAAAAGGTATAGCTTATACAGATGAACATCTATCGGAGTATATTACAACTGCTGGGAAAGCTATAACGAACGAGGAAAGGCAGGAGGCTTATGATAAAATATTCTCTTATATGCATAATAACGCAGTGACTGTGCCTCTATTCTATCCCGATAACATTTTTGTCCATCAATCAGATGTGAAAGGTTTTACCTGGGGACCAATTGTTGATAATCCAGTTATTTGGAATAATTTAGAAAAGGAAGAATAAGGAATGTGGCGCTTTACTTTAAAAAGGCTTTTAAACATCATCTTAACTTTATTTTTTCTTAGCATATTTATATTTTTTCTTGTTCGTGTAACTCCTGGCACGCCTGAAATGGTTATATTGTTAAATAGAGGAGGAGAGATAGGTGGCGAAGAGGTTGTTGATATAAAAACAGAACTTGGTCATGATACATCTTTATATAATCAATATGTAAATTGGTCAAAGAGAATGATAAGGTTCGATTTTGGTGTTTCTTACCAATCGAACCTTCCAGTGTTAGATGAATTACTCTCACGTGTTAGTGACACTTTAATATTAGTAATACTATCTTTGGCTATTTCAATTATACTTAGCGTCATTATTTCTTTTTATGCTTGTATTTATAAAGGAACAATGCGTGAAAAATGGATTGGTAATATCTCCATTTTTTTATCATCATTACCAAACTATTTGATAGGACTACTGTTGGTTTTATTTTTTTCTATACATTGGAAAGTTACTCCTGTCTATGGTGATGGTACATGGCTACATTATATTTTACCTGTTATTACTGCCAGTCTACCTCTTTGTGCATCTTTTGTTCAGTTATTTCGTCAAATTATTACAGAAGTAATAAAAAACCTATATTTTGAAGCAGCGCGAGCAATGGGATTAAAGAAGCGTGTATTATATACTAAATTCCTTTTTTTACCATGTATCCATAGCTTTTTAACAGTAATAGCTTCCCATTTTGGAAGTCTATGGGGAACAATCATTGTGATAGAAACTATATATGCTTGGCCGGGATTAGGTAGTTATATTATTCATGCAGTAACAGCTAGAGATTATCCCGTTGTTATTGGTTTTACATTAATAATGGCACTATTTTTAATGCTTATATATTTTTTAATTGATTTACTTTTACGTTATATAGATCCACGTCAAACTCAGAAGGATGGGCAAATAAAATGGTGAGAAGAATAGCATGTTTTTTTCCAATAATTTGTTTGGGATTTCTTGTTTTTACAATTATTATGGGCATTTTGTTTACTCCATATGATCCATACGAGGTGAATACACAGGAGGAATTAACCCCACCAAGTTCAGAACATTGGTTTGGAACCGACCATTTAGGAAGAGACGTATTGACTAGAATTGTTTTTGGAGCATCGTATACGCTACTCTTTCCTGCGATAGTTTTATTACTATCTTCCCTTTTAGGTGTAGTTATTGGGCTTATAAGCACTATTGGAAGAAAGGTAGACTTATTGACGACTGCTATTATGGATTCATTTAGTTCCATACCAAGTTTCCTTGTAGCTATTATTTTTGCTGGTCTTCTTGGTCCTGGAATGGTTAGTACATTATTTGCCATTCTAGTATCTTGGTGGGTTCATTATGCAAGGATTGTACGTAATACCTCCATGATAATACGAAATCAACCTTTTATTCTATCTGCTCAGTTGAGTGGTACTTTTGGAGTTAAGTTAATTAGAAAACATATTTTTCCAAATGCATTACCAATTGTTCGAGAACTAATATTTTTAGATATGGGGACTATTATCTTGATGATATCTAGCCTTTCTTTTCTTGGTTTAGGAGCTCAGCCTCCAATACCTGATTGGGGTGGTATGATACTTGATGGAAAAAGTTATATCCAAATTGCACCATGGGTCGCATTAATTCCTTCTGTATTTATTACAATTTTTGTTATGTTATTTTACTTTATGGGAAGGAGGGTACAGTGAAATGGATGAAGCAATACTTGACGTTGACCACCTCTCAATTAGATTAGATGATCAATTAATTGTAAATAATCTCTCCTTCCATATTTGTAGAAATGAATTTTTTTGTTTAGTTGGAGAAACTGGCTGCGGTAAGACGATTACTTCTCGTGCCATCATGGGTTTATTAGAAAGAAAAATGGATGTTCATGGAACAATCTTATTAGATAATGATTCCAATAATTTAATAGAGTTAACTGAAAAAGAATGGCGTAAAATTAGAGGGAAGAAAATAGGATTCATTTATCAACAACCTTCACTGGCTTTACATCCTATGTTAACAATTGGCAACCAAATGTTGGGTATTTTGAAAAATGAAAAAGTTATAAAACGGAAGGAAGCAAGGGAAGAAGTGCATCAACAATTATTAGAAATGAACTTCTCTAATCCTGAAGTTATTGCTTCTGCCTATCCTTGGCAGTTAAGTGGAGGCATGAATCAACGAATTATGATTGGCATGTCACTGTTGCGTAAGCCTCGTTTGTTAATTGCTGATGAGCCAACAACTGGTTTAGATACAATAAATCAGCAAATAGTAATTCGTCAGCTAATAAAGTTTCAAGAAAAATATAAAATGTCCATTTTGTTAATTACACATGATTTACGTTTGGTAAACCAGATTGCGGATACTGTGGCAGTGATGAAGAATGGAGAAATTATAGAAGTTGCTCCACTTTCCACTATTAAGAATAACCCACAACAATATTATACAAAAAAACTATGGAATATGATGCCTGATGCCTGGAATATAATGATGAGGGAGGAGTCTTATGCTATTAGAAGTAAATAATCTTTCAGTCGTATTTCACTATCCTGAAAAAAAAGTACTTGATAATGTATCATTGAAACTCCAAAAAGGTCAGAAATTAGGAATTGTAGGAGAATCTGGTGGTGGAAAAAGTACACTTATAAGAACTTTAGCTGGCTTTCAATCATATAAAAATGGCAAAGTGACCATACAAAATAAACTTATTAAAGCGACGCTTAAAGACCGCAAGTGGATAAGCAGGGAATTACAAATGATTTTTCAAGACCCTCTTTCTTCCTTAAATCCAAGACAGACTATGCAGCAGGCCTTAGAAGAGCCCTTGCTTAATTTCACTACTTTTAGCAAGGAAGAACGAAAACAAAGAATTTTAAATATTATAGAAGACGTAAACTTACATCCTAGTATTTTAAGAAGGTATAGTGATTCCATAAGTGGTGGACAGGCACAACGAATATGTATTGCTCGATCGCTATTAGCTAATCCAGAAATTCTTATCTGTGATGAACCAATTACAAGCCTTGATATGGTAACACAAATACAAATATTAAAGTTATTAGAACGTTTTGGAAATGAAAAGCAAATATCAATTATTTTTGTTTCTCATGACATTTCACATGTTTTAAAGTTTTGCGATGAAGTATTAGTAATTAGAGATGGAAGAGTAGTTGATTATTTTAAAGTAGGAGAATGGCAAAATGAAAATAGAAACGGTTATACAAAAAAATTGATGGAGTCCACTAGAATTATTTGAACCGTTTCTGGAAGTTTCATGAATAATCAGCTTTAACTATGTGTGAAATATGCACATGAATGCTGTCTATTGATCGATGAGGTGTAACTGTTGTCCAAAAAACACATTTTCTGATATAAATGAACATTTTTTCAATAATTTCACAGGATTTAGTATTGGACTTCTAATTTAAATACGAAACGTTTACTTAAGTCAATCGTAAATAGTGTGAACAATGATTCAGATGTTATTAAAAAATGTGTGAGAGAATGTTTATTTGTTGTTCAATGGCATTTAAACGACTAGGAGGCAAGAAGTTGATGGGTGTACATATTACGCATGATGTAGAAAAAGACCAAGACTGGCTAAAAGTCAAAGGGGATTATGAGCAGTTTTATGTGTGTGGTGATAATGAAGATTATGTGGAGGATACTAAGTTGCTCATGCAAAAGATGGCAATTACATGTTTTACATTTCCATTTTATGTTCATTTTGAAGGGTATGAAGACGAAGTCGAGTCGGTATTATCCCATCAGGATACATTAGATATTTATTATCAACCATCAGGGAAAAGGGTTCTTACGATGTGTGGATTGAAGATTTATCGGGCGGAGATACCGGCTTTTACGGTTACTATCACCAATCAGGAAACATTAGAAAATGTATTTTCCCAGTGGTTTCATTTGGCAATGGAAAATAATATGTGGTTGATATTACAAGAAGCAAATGTATACTATAAAAATAAATTCGCAACTATTGAATTGAACGATGAATCTATTATTTTGGTAACCGAACACGATGCACAAGGATTTTCAGTTATCACCAATTATTATTTGTATCAAAATTTAGAATATTTACGGTTGATTTTTGATAAGTAATAAATACCATGTGCTAAATTATCTTTTAAACACTTTACCAATAGTCTCAGCCTTTGTTTGCTATGTATTTGGGAACCGGTATAATATTATGAATGTTATTGGTATGTTCCGGCTTTAAGGAATGATTTATTTGAAGAAGTATGTTGTTGCCATTGGGGTGCTATGGTATGTGATATTGTTTGGTGGCATCCCTTTACTTTCAGAAGCTGAAAACAAGTTCCGAGATCTGGTGAAGTTATCGTGGAATTACATACATATGAAATGATCACGGGTCATTATGTTTGTGAAGAAAATCCAAAGATTCGATCTGTAGACACCGCTTCGGTAATGGAGTTTGCATAAGAGTTTAAAACGCTTGCGGTTGATAAAAAAGTACTGTAGAAATCCTCATAGAAGAAAATCCTTCTTTAACCGTTTTTGAATGGACTGAAGACGGAAACAAATGAAGGTACTATAAAAGACAACAAAATTACTGTTCCAGCAGAAATGGGTGTCTGTATTTATGAAGTGCAAGCAAAGAAACAACGTTTATATTTAATGTAAAAGTTAAATAGACTAATTTTATTCGTTCGTATTAGTATTTCATCCATGCACATGTTTCACTTGAAAAATTAGGTAAAGGAAAACCATCTTATGGTTAGGTTCGTTCTCTTTAAACTATCTTACAATGGAATTAGCAGAACAAGAAACAATTGACGGACACAACAGCATATTCGCTTATAGATGGGAACATTAATGAATAAATATTTAATAAACTAAAATGTTTTTGGGTAAAACTTGAAATTAAGGAAACACCATCATATAATAGAATCCTAATCTTTGTGAAAAGGTTATCATATTAGTGTGATGGAGGGGTTAAATATGAAAGCAGCAGTTGTAAGTTCTGAAAAAACCAAGCTTGTTGATGTGAAAGATGTTACGTTGCGTCCGTTAGAAACTGGTGAAGCGCTTGTAGACATTGAATATTGTGGTGTGTGCCATACTGATTTACATGTTGCTAAAGGTGATTTCGGGGAAGTTCCTGGACGTGTTTTAGGGCATGAAGGTGTAGGTATCGTAAAAGAAATTGCAGATGATGTAACATCTTTAAACGTAGGAGATCGTGTCAGTGTAGCGTGGTTTTTTGAAGGGTGTGGCTCTTGTGAATATTGTGTGACTGGTCGAGAAACATTCTGTCGGGATGTAAAAAATGCTGGTTACAGTGTTGATGGAGCCATGGCTGAACAATGTATTGTTGCAGCCGATTATGCAGTGAAGGTACCAGAAGGTCTAGATCCACAGCAAGCGACAAGTATAACATGTGCAGGTGTAACTACTTATAAAGCAATAAAAGTATCTAATGTAAGCCCTGGTGAATGGATCGTTATCTTTGGAGCTGGAGGGCTTGGAAACCTCGCTATCCAATACGCAAAACGGGTTTTTAATGCGAAAGTTATCGCTGTTGATATTAATGACGATAAATTACAGCTGGCAAAAGAGGTTGGCGCTGACGTAACATACAACGTGAAAAACGTTGCTAATGTTGACGAAGTGATTCAAAATGAAATCGGTGGAGCTCATGCAGCAGTTGTGACAGCTGTATCGAAAGCGGCATTTAATCAAGCCGTTAATGCTGTACGTCCAACCTCCAAAGTCGTTAATGTTGGCTTGCCTCCTGAGAAAATGGATTTAGACATTATCAAGAGTGTGCTAGACGGCATTGAAATTATCGGCTCGTTGGTCGGAACTCGAAAAGATTTAGAAGAGGCATTTATGTTCGGAGCAGAAGGAAAAGTAGTACCAGTTGTTCAACCTCGTAAGTTAGAAGAAGTTAATGATATTTTTCAAGAAATGGAAGATGGAACGATTCAAGGTAGAATGGTTATTGATATGCACTTAAAATAAGCATAATGGATAAAAGTGGAGTTTCTGCTTATAACAGTTGCTCCATTTTTTTGTGTTGACTTATATCCTATGGATTAGAGATAAGTTTTATGTTTATTTATTTGAAAAATCAGTCAATTATTATATTTATAAGTCATAGATTGTAATAAAATGTGTCTTTCCAAGTTATAATGATAAGGGATTTAATGGGGTTGTAGGACAATTAAAAATATGACCACTTTCCAGTAATAAATAAACAAGAAACCGATTACTTCCTTTTCCTTGCGTTATATTTTGGTCACATTTGTGAAGTAATAAAATATTATGAATTATTGTCTAGTAAAATGGTTATAAAAGAAATGGGACAAATGATAATTTTAAGTGCCTCTGTAGCTTTAATATTTGGAACGAAATCTATCTTATTACTCTTGAAATTTGGGGCTGAAAAAGCGCGGATGTTTTTAATTCTAGGCTATGTTATTCCTGGAGCACTGATCATTTTTATGATGGGCAAACTAAATGAATTAGGTGTTGTCCTTACAGAGAAGATGTTGAATCAAACGCTCATGATGCTTCCCGTCGTCGTTATTATTTGGCTTACCCTTGGCTATAGTTTCTCTGTTGTAATCATGAATAAAAAGCAATACTAAAACGATTTGCAACAAAAAAGTTGTTACATTTATCTGGCGTTAAAGCTATAGAAATATGTTAAATAAATCTAGCAACATAAAGTAAAATTTTTTTGGTTTTTTGAAACTAAATACATCGCCTATTCGTATAAGAATTAAATCGATATTCACTATCATAAAGGGGGGATGATTAATTGCTTTGCTATCAACCGGGCATGTAGATAGCTTTTTAAACTACAAATTGTTGGTTATATGGATTCCTATACATATGTCTATATGACTGTATTTGTTTTTCACAAAAAATTATTGGAGGCTTCACTATGAAACGAACAGGAGAAATAGTTTTTACGGTTATCGGAATTTTACTTTTTGGAATTTTAATTTTTGGATCTGCAATGTATTTGTCAGCAGATAGCGGCGAAATACAACAGCTGTTTGAAGAAGTGTTACAAGAAGAAGGAACTAATGAGGTAAGTGCAGAAGATCTATCCCAGACATTTGAGTCTGCTGCTACAACCATGTTAATTGTTTCTATCGTTAGTGTTATTTTGGGGTTGATTTCCATCTTCTTGCTTGTCGGAAATAAAAAACCAAAGATAGCAGGTGTTATCTTGCTTATTACTGCAATAGGGGGAACCTTTCTGACGATGTTTTTTGGGATTTTTGGAGGAGTTGTTTATTTAGTTGCTGGAATCATGGCACTAGTACGTAAAGAGAAGAAAATGATTGCATAAATCGTTTCATAAAGGCAATAACCTTCCTGTTTTGGTTATTGCCTTTAATTGATTATGAGAAGTTTAAAATGATTAATCCATTGCAGAACAGTCTTTTATTTTATGATTCTGAATAATAGATAAGCAATAAAAAAGGGGGTTTTTAGATGTATCACTACGGAATTTCTGGTAGTACGATACTCACAAATTCTTCGAAGTTAAATGAATTGTTTACATATGACTTCGTTGATCATATAGAGATAGGAGAATTTTCTGACCAAACAGCTTTTGAAAAATTTAAGTCTTTAAAGGATAGACACGGGTTCAGCTTTGGCTTACATTCTCCGTTATATCGAACTGGAAGCAAGTATGATCTTTTGCAGTATGTTAACATAGAGCCGGAAGTTGCTTGGTCACAGTTTGAAGAGGAAATAAATTGGATGTCTAAGTTAGGAGCAAAATATGTATTGGTTCATTTTCCTTATTTTAAATCTAAGGTTGAAGAACAAATGATGGTAAAAATGGAAAGCGGTTTAAGGCGGTTACAACATTTACAATTGAAGTATGATATCCTGATTGTTTGTGAACCAAAGCTAGGGTTTAATCGTTCTCCTGCAAATATCGAATTGCTCCATCATTTTTCCGTTGAAAGATGGTCCAAGTACGACATAAAGCTATGCATCGATATTGGGGATTATTTACTGGGAGCAAAAGGAAAAGCGCTATCTTATATCTCTAAATGGAAGGAACATATTAAAGTAGTACATCTCCATCATGTTGCATGTAAAGACAAAAAGTATTTTTGGCTGCCCATCCATCCGACACAGGAGGAAGGTCAAAAATACCTTAAAGTCCAGCATGTTATAAAAGAGCTCGCCGGTATGAATGGCATCTATTTCATATTAGAGCATACACCTCATTTCACCCCTTCTAAACAATTTGTGCAAGAAGGCATTGCTTGGCTCCATAGCCTTTTGGAAAAACCAAATCATAGATAGAACTGGCGTCCCTGTTATAAACAGGTACTTAATAAAATGGAAAAGAACTGTTGTTATTAACTAATCACTAGATTATAAGTTTTTTGTTATTGGCTTTTTATGTTTACATATAATATAATTTAGCTATTAAATTAACTAATAGGCAGTGATCGAATGAGCGATATAGAAACAATCATGCATGAGATTGTAGACATTCAATATAAATCGAAGCAGTTTATGGATGTGTTAGCATCTAATGGAGAATTGCCACCGTCACAAATTATTTTGCTGATTAAATTAAAAACGAGTGGGGGATTAAAAGCAGCGGAAATTGCATCATTTGCTGGCGTCACGCCCGGAGCAGTAACATCCATGTGCGACAAGTTGGAAAAGACGGGGTTAATTACGCGCGTACGGGATACGACGGATCGGCGTGTCGTTAGGATGCAGCTAACATCTGAAGGGGATAGATATGTGCAAAAAACCTTTGCAAAGTATCCCCCTCATCAACTGAAAGAACTGGCGACGATTCTACATGAAGTAAATCAATTAATGAATAAAATAGTATCCAAGAGCTCTTAAAGGGCTCTTTTTTTTATTGTAATATTAGTTTACATGTTATATAGTTTATTTATTAAATTATATAGGAGTTGAATGAATTGGTGAATCAAAACATTCGTTTCATTGGTCAAAGTAAACAATTAGAACCAATTTTTGCACGTACTATTACTGCACAAGGTCATCACCGCTTTTGTGAAGCTATAAAAGCGCAAGAAGCAACTATAGTAGGCAGCTGTATTATTGATGATGTTGTGCAAATGAAAAAAATAAAAAGTGGTGGTCATTTAACAATAAATCGAGCAAAGCTTGAGGAGTTAATTGTTACAGGAACGTTAAGCGCAAAACATATACAAACGAAAGATATATTTGTTCGTGGCAAAATTAGAGTGGATCATTTAGAAGCAGAGCATGGAGAGATCATTATGAAATGTACGTGTCATATTGGGAAAATGAATGTAGAAAAACTGCTTATAAAAAAAGGCTTTTCATTTTCTAGTCGGCTTGTAAGTGAGTCGATCACTGGAAAGTATATTCAACTAACACACACACAAGCTAATACAGTTCGTGGCGAGCATGTTGTTTTGGGGGAAAACTGTGAAATTAATACATTGTATTATACTGAACAGTATACGATTGCTAAAAGCTCGAGTGCAATACGAATTGTAAAGGAAGTTCTTTAAATGATCTTCTTCTACCGCTTTTTCGCCGTGTTAGCTTTACTTGTTTTTAATGTGTTATACATTGGTTTAATTGTACGTGTCATTATTGGAATCAGTGGTAGTGTTCTGCGCACTATAGGTCTAACTCAAATTGAAATCATTTTTCCACCTGATATATCACTTCCAGCATATCCTAAGTATACCGATTATGTTCATGTTTGTAACCATCTTGCTAATTATTTCCAAATATGTAAAACAAATAATTCGTTTTTTGTTCCTTCCTTTTCAATCGTATAGAGACGAAACTATCCTAAGATAGGACGAATAGTTAACAATATGCAGATGAGCGTGAGCAAGGCCATACCATTTCAAAATTATGATGTTAACATGTCATTTGAAAATAAAGCATGGCTTACAGGTTTCGCTCTTCATTTGTTTTCCAAAGTAATCTATTCTAAGCTTTTATGGCGTACTTTGCATGTTGCCACATTTGCACAACCATAATTTTTTCTACAGTTGATTTGGATACACCATAAATTTACTTTAATTTGACGGATTTATCACAATTGGAAAAAGTGTGATAAATGTTACACCACCATTACCTACAAGTGCTTTACAATCGAAGAAAGACAAGTGAAAGGGGTGGGAGAGATGTTTTTAAAACAACTGCTGGAAGATGACTTTAATCAAATTGTGGATGAACGGTTGTCAGATGCCAGCGAAGAATTAGCGAATTCTCCTTATAATACGAAACTTGGGTTAAATATGGCAGACGATGCTAGAAAAGTCGTTGCAGGTCAGTTGGGTATTCAATCGTTTCATAAAAAATATCATGCTTCTTTGATGAAAGAGTTTGGCGAACATGTTGCGCAAGAAGCACCTCATACAAAGGGGAATAAAGGTGTAAAATGGGGCATGGTTATTGACCTTCAGAAATGTGTTGGTTGTGATTCTTGTACGGTTGCATGTAAGGCAGAGAATAGAACCCCTCCTGGAATTTCGTATAATGTTGTTTTAGAAAGAGAAGTCGGAGAATTTCCGCATTTATCGAAAGTAAACTTACCAATGCCTTGTATGCATTGTGATAATCCTCCATGTGTTCAGGTTTGTCCAGTTCGAGCAACGTTTAAATTGGATAACGGAATTGTAACAATTGATAATGACCGTTGCATTGGCTGCAGGTATTGTATTGTTGCTTGTCCGTACGGTGCACGGTCATATGATTTTGGTGAAAGTTATGAAGATGAGATGTTAGGATTTAATGATGTAACTAGCCCAGAATACGGAATTGAACGTGGCAAACGGGAACCAAAGAAGACGCCAATTGGCACTGTACGGAAATGTAATTTTTGTTTGCATCGTTTAGAAAGAGGCGAAGAGCCTGCATGTGTAGAAACATGTATTGGAGATGCGCGTTTTTTCGGAGACTTAAATGATCCAAATAGCACAGTAGCAAAACTTGCTAATAATCCAAGAGCTTTTCGTTTAAAGAGCGATTTGGGAGCAGGTCCAAATGTAATTTATCTAAAGTAAGGAGGGATTAAAATGTCAACGGTTGCAAATGAAGCGAAGCAATCCCATTATAAATCAAAGAAAGCGCAATCAATATGGTTTAAATGGTGGGTCGGAATTTTATGTGTATTATTTGCTATAGGAGCTTATTTTATTGTTGAACGATTATGGCTTGGTTTAACGACGACAAATCTTTCTTCTATAACTCCATGGGGAGCTTGGATTGCATTCTATATTTTTTTTGTGGGTTTAAGTGCAGGTTCGTTTTTGCTCTCAACAATGATTTTTGTTTTTGGAATGGAGCGTTATGAAAAAGTAGGAAAGATGGCTTTATTTACCGCTATTGTTTGTATGATTGTAGCATTAACTTTTGTATTAATGGATTTAGGAAGGCCAGAGCGTGCGTTTAGTGCCTTGATTCACTGGAATGTAACGAGTATCCTTGCCTGGGAGATGCGATTTTATGTCATTTATATTACGTTACTAACGGTAGAATTATATGTTGCTATGCGAGCAGATTTTGTTCGTTTAGCCTCTTATAATAGTTTAAAAGGAAAAATAGCTCGGCTCTTAACGTTTAAAAATAGCACTATTAATGACTATACGAAAAAGCGTGATCACAGATGGATGAAAATATTAGGTACAATCGGCATCCCTTTAGCTATTTTAGGTGTACACGGAGGGACTGGAGCTATATTTGCAGTTGTTAGTGCTCGGTCATCTTGGAACAGCGGTATTTTTCCAATTATCTTTGTTGTGTCTGCAATGGTTTCAGGAACAGCGCTACTACTTGCCATATATATCATTAGGAGTAAAGCATTGAAACAGCCTATTGATCAAGGCATGGTAATTGGGCTAGCAAAAGTAATGATCGCTTTCTTGTTTATTGATTTATTACTTCAATTCTATGATTATTTAGTAGCTCTATACAGTTTAGCAGATTCTCATTTATTATCATTACAAACGATGATGCGAAGTTCCTATAGCTGGTCGTTTTGGGGGATACAAGTGTTTCTTGGCTCTGTTGTTCCTATATTTCTCGTTTATTATAAAAAGACAGCTAAAAATATAAATGCGCTACTTATCGCTGCTATACTTGTCGTAATTGGAATCATTGGTGTTCGTTTCAATATTGTTGTCCCATCGCAAATAGTTCCGATTATGGAGGGAATGCCAGCAGGTGACTATTATCCAACCTATAATGAATGGCTTGTAAGTGTTGGAATTGTAGCCATGGGATTGCTTATTTTTACGATTGCTGATCGATTACTTCCGCTTGACCAAGCAGATGATGTAAGTGAAATGGGGGATCAAAATGGAAGATAAGCGTATGGATCGACGGAAATTTTTAAAAGCAATGGGGGCATTTGGTGCAGTTGCTGTAATTGGTCCTTCTTTCATTGGACCAGTGAAACAAGTAGTGAATGGCGTTTGGTTAAATGAGGGGCATGGGTACGGTACAGATTACCAGGATTATGGTGCTGAAAATGTTATTTTTACAACATGTGAACAGTGTAATACATTTTGTACAATTAAAGCTTATATAACAGAAGGAAATCAAGCGGGACCTTACACTTCCATGATTCGAAAAATAGCTGGAAACCAATACAGTCCTCTAAATATGGTACCCTATGGAGCTATTGCTTATCAGACGTCTGTAGATGATGCGATTAAAGGGACAGGTGATGTTAAAAAAGGGGGTCGTGGAGCTCGTGGTGGTCGTATTTGTTTAAAAGGGCAAGCTGGTATGCAAACGGTTTACGATTCCTATCGAGTGAAACAACCATTACGACGAGTAGGGGCTCGTGGTAGTGGGAAGTGGCAAACGGTTTCTTGGGAAGAAGCATATGACGAAATTGTAAATGGCAGTAAAACTTTAAGTACGCCAGGATTAAAGGAATTAGCTGTACATGCTCCACAAGAAGAAGTGATGCAAGATTGGGAAAAAGTAAAACAAGAAGAAATGACCTTTAATGATTTTGATCAAAAATATAAAGACGTGTTAATTGATACGGAACATCCTGATTTTGGGCCAAAAGTAAACCAAATAGCTTTTATGATTGGTGATCGACGTGATTTTATGGAGCGTTTTATCTTGCGTAGTCTAGGAAGTAATAACTATTATCATCATGGGGGAATCTGTGGTATAAGCTCGGTAGTAGGAAATACACGATCGTATGCAGGAGAAAAGGCAAAAAAACGACAGTATGCCGATGTGGATCATTCCTTGTTTCTGTTAGTATGGGGGACAAATCCGATGGTTGCAAATAAAGGACCGACTTGGCTTGCTCCTAAGCTAACGAATGCCATTGAGAATGGAATGCAAATGGCTGTTGTTGATCCGCGATTTAGTAAAACAGCTGAAAAAGCGCAAATGTGGCTTCCGATTAAACCAGGTACAGACGCCGCATTAGCATTAGCACTCGGTCGAATTATTATTGAACGACAATGGTATGATGAGGACTATTTAACAAATCCAAATAAAGAAACTGCCGCGAGGGATGAAGAACCGACTTGGAGTGATGCCACACATTTGGTAAACATGTCTGATCCAAAGCGTCCTAAATTACGTGCCAGTGATATTAACATAGGAACAGAAGAACAGTTTGTTGTAATGGAGAATGGAGAGCCAGTTTCACATATTGAAGCTAAATCTGGCAAATTGGAAGTGGATACTACCATTAATGGTATAAAGGTTAAATCAGCTTTTCAACTGTATAAAGAAAGAGTAATGGAAAAAACATTAGAGGAATATGTATCCATTACTACAATTCCAAAAGAACAAATGGTTAAACTTGCTCGTTCGTTTACATCATACGGTAAGCGTTCAGCAGTTATGACTTACAGAGGGCCGGCGATGCATGAAAATGGGTATTACAATCAACGTTTAATTGCGATTTTAAATCATTTGATTGGCTCTTATGATTGGAAAGGTGGAAACATTACTACTGGAGCATTTTTTAAGGAATTTGAAGGGAAATATGACTTATTAACTGTCCCAAATGGACGTGCGCCATGGGGTGTGAGAATTGCAAGAAATCAATTCAAATACGAAGATTCTACCTTATTTGAAAAAGATGGCTATCCGGCAAAACGTCCTTGGTTTCCTTTTAGCCCACAAACGGTTGGAGATGTATTACCAAGCGCATTAGATCAGTACCCATATTCATTGAAGGCGTTAGTCACGCATCGTATGTCACCCGTATTATCGGCGCCTAATGGGCAAATTCAAGAGCAGGCATTAAAAGATCCAGAGATTTTACCTTTATATGTAGCCTCCGATGTACAAATTGGTGACACATCCAAATATGCTGATTTTATTTTACCAGATACGGTTTATTTAGAGCGATGGGGTAGAGAAGCTATTTATCCAAATATAACGACGAAGCTGGCAAGCGTTTATCAACCCGTAACTCGTGTTTTCCCGGATGTCCGTTCATTTGAAAATAGTGTCATTGAACTAGCTAAACGGATGGAGTTGCCTGGTTATGGGGATGAAGCATTTCCTGATGGCAGCTCACTGCATAGTGAAGAGGATTATTATTTGAAGAGAGTTGCAAACATTGCCTATGATGGGAAACCTGTGCCTGATGCAGTGAAAAGAGAAATGACCATTTTTGAAAATGCGAGAAACAAAGCTTTAGGGAAGTTTTTTGACTTGAAAAAGTGGCAGCGAGCAGTGAAGCCAGAAGAGTGGGCAAAGGTAGTGTACGTTTTGAATCGTGGTGGTCGATTTGAAGAGGCTGGTAGTGAATATGATGGTAGTCATTTGAAGTATAGTTTTGGTGGCCAAGTACATTTTTATGATGAGGGAGTCGCAGCTGGTAAAAATTCGTTTGATGGTAAGTATTTTGAAGGAATGCCGATGTATAGAAATATTCAAGCATATGATCAAAAAGATGTAGATGTGAAGCAACCATTACAATTTATTAATTGGAAAGCAAGAAATATGGGTACGTATCGAAATATTAGCAGTGCTTGGTTGCGAGAAATTCGTTCAGATAATTACATTTGGATAAATCCAGTTGATGCAAAAAAACGGAACATTAAATCAGGAGACGCCGTAGTGATTAAGAATGGGAATGTATCGCTAGAGGGGACGGTTTATGTTACAGGCGGTATTGCTCCAGGCGTTATTGGTGCAGCATATAATATGGGGCAAACTGGATATGGTGCCACACCGCAAACGATTGATCAGAAAAGAGAAGCAAACTTACCAACGTATAATCATACACCATTTAGGTTTAATACCGTCATGCATGAAGAATCGGGTTTTCCAGGAGGTCGTGCTGAGGGCTTTGTCGTAAATAAATTAACGGAAGTTGACCCCAATTTTACTCATGGTGCTCTGTTTGATGAAGTAGGTGGTTCTCCGGCTCAGTTAGATATGTATGTAGACATTGTGAAAAAAACCTAATTTCATGATGAGGGGGGTGGCAGTATTGCTAACAGCACAAGAAGAAACTTACGGGAAACTCATTCTAGCGCAAATATTTACCCATATTTGGTATGGTGATTGGGATCATTATGAACAGACAATGAATCAGTTGCCGGAGCGTCTTGTAAATGAATTTCCATTTCATGCTTGTTATGACCGAAAAGAAACAAAAATCTGGCATGATAATTATTTTTCTATTCCTGGTATATATTTTGTTCCTCCATATATGTCCAGTTACCGTGAAAAATCAGAAACAGCAGAATTGGATACGAAACAAGATTTACTTTGTTTAATTGGAGCATATGAGAAGCTGGGGTTTTATTATCCATTAGAGCGTGAAGCTTTCCCTGATCATATTGGTAGTTTAACCGCCTTTATTACAGCTACATTAAGGGAAGAAGCAGTTGCACTTGATAAAGGGGATCATGAACTTGTTATCGAATTAGCGGACGCACGTAAGGAAATGTATGATAAATATTTAGCGCCTTGTTTGGGTGTTATATGTAAGCAACATCAACATAAGTTCTCGGATTCATTTTTCAACATGTTTATTCCCTTTTATATGGAAGAGATCAAGGGTATAGCGCATAAATAATTTCTGTTGCACAGCTTTAATGAAAATGTTCATTTAAAGTAAGAAATTTAAAAGGAGTGATTTGTATGTTTTCAAGTATTGGTATCCCAGGGTTGATTTTAATATTAGTTATTGCGTTAATTATATTTGGACCTTCAAAACTACCTGAATTAGGAAAAGCTGCTGGAAGCACCTTAAAGGAATTTAAAAATGCAACCAACGATTTAATGGGAGATGACGATTCGGAGAAGAAGGAAAAAGAATAATGTTACAACAACGTAGATTAATACTGAGTTCCTATGGCAAAAACTACAGTTTATCTTATAAACCTTATGTTTTTAATTTTTCTATCGGCAGAATGGTCACAAAAGTAATATATGCCTTGACGGATTAGTGGGATATATCCCGGAAACATGTTCCCTGTTTCCGGGATGAATTTAGGTGCGTTCTTTATAGCTACAATAGAATACTTATAGAAGTGTGAAGTAATAAAAAAGGTATTCCATATTAATGAATTGTGCAAATATCAATGGGGCATTCTTCACAATGGATGGTTTCTTTTAAGTATGCTAACTGATGAATGAGTATCCTACTATTTTCAATAGAAATAATGTTATTTTTGCGCAAATCACTTAATAATCGATTAATACTTTCTCGTGAAGTGCCACAAAAGTTGGCTAAGTCTTGATTCGTAAGCGACGTATTAATTAGGATGCCAGTTTCTTTGGTCTGCCCATAACTGTTCGCGAGACGAATTAACGTGGCATAAAGCGCCCCTTTTTTTCCATACATTACTAAATCACGTAATTTCATTTGGTCACGAATGGCATTTTTGGATACATTTTGAAGTAGGTATAGCATGAATTTGCTCTCATTTGAAAAAAGTTCAGGTAATTTTTCTATAGATATAGTGAAAATTTTACTTCTTTCTACGGCTGTTGCATGTAGTAAGTGTTTGGTAGGGGTGGTTAAAAAATGAGGCTCTCCAATTATATCCCCTTGTTTACATATTCGAATTGTAAATTCTCGTCCATCTGCTGTTGGTTTATGAAGCATAATTTTACCAAGTAGAACAATGTAAAAAGAATGAACGATATCACCAGAAATGAAAAGGGTTTCATTTTTTTCTAGATCCTTTTCTATGTTTGCATACTTTTGTAACACGGTTAGCTTTTCTTGAGATGACGGAGAGTAATAATTTAATTTACGCATAACATACCTCCCACTGTATAAAGAATAAAATACCTTGCTAACTATTTTATTCTTCACGTAGAATATGAGTATAACTAAATGGCGTTATCATCGTTGTTGTTTTAAGTGTCATACATGTTAAACCACTTTTAATTGTACATATTTTTGCACCATGTTATGCAAAAGTATCACACGAAAAAGTAGATAGCAATTTATTTGCTTACTTTTACACTATAGGAAAATATAAGATTTTTTTGGTTTAAAGTATAAAGAGAGATACTAGTGGACAAGGAAATAACTGAATAGCCACGTCACGCTTCATTGCCTTAAGCTAAGTCATCATTGGTTCTTTCTAAATAGGAAGGCCGACTAAAGACGGGCTTGCTGGAGGGTGCCGACATACTCCTGTTGCAGGAGCGTGATTCCTAAAACTTTCGTTGATTCGTTCCAGTCGCTACGTTGCTAACCGGGGCTTGCGCTTTTGTGCTTTGCTTCGTTGTAAAAAGGTCAAGAAAGGGCATATGATAAAAAACAAAGGTGTTGTATGAATGGATGGTTTGTCTTGCTAGCTGATCTAGTGAGGAGGGGTACAATGAAAGAAAGATATGCACGGCAGATTTTGTTTTCACCAATTGGAGAACACGGGCAAGCCATGTTAGCATCTGCGCATGTTGTTATAATTGGGTGTGGGGCATTAGGTACACATATAGCAGAGACGTTAATACGTGCTGGTGTGGGAACGCTGACAATAGCTGATCGTGATTACGTAGAAATGT
The DNA here is from genome assembly GCF_900129865.1 of Virgibacillus chiguensis. Taxonomy (GTDB): domain Bacteria; phylum Bacillota; class Bacilli; order Bacillales; family Amphibacillaceae; genus Virgibacillus; species Virgibacillus chiguensis. Next base: position 441,196 of record NZ_FQXD01000001.1, on the reverse strand, counting down.
CAAACTTGCAACGACAGCAATTGTTTACAGAACGGGATGCTCGAGAGGGCGTTCCGAAGGTAGTTGCTGCTAAAAAGAGCTTGCAAAAAGTTAGAGAAGACGCAACCATTTTAACTGTTCTTGATCACGTAGATGGACCTTTATTAGAACAACTCATTTCAGACGCAGATATTATTATGGATGCAACAGATAATTTTGAAACACGTCTTTTAATGAATGATGCTGCTTGGAAGCACGGAATACCTTGGATATATGGTGCTTGTGTGGGAAGTACTGGGGTAATGTTTCCATTTGTACCGCAAACGACAGCTTGTTTTCGGTGTTTACTTCCTATACTACCAACTGTAACACAAACATGTGATACTACAGGAATCATTGCTCCAGTCGTAAGTATGGTAGCCGCGAATCAAAGTGCAGAAGCTTTAAAATGGTTGACTGGAAATAAAGAGAAACTGCGAAGCCAATTATTTCATTTTGATCTGTGGGATAATACCTTTGTGGAGGCGGGAATATCTCGATTGAAAAAAGATGATTGTTTAACATGCTCTTCACAAGCTACCTATCCAGCATTGGAAAAACAGCAACAAACGAATTTTGCAGTTTTATGTGGTAGAGATACGGTACAAGTTATTCCTAATGAAAAACGAAAGCTTACTATATCCGATGGTGAGCAAGTAGTGAAAAGGCTAGGTATCGAGTATCGCATCACGGACTTTTTTATTGAATTCTACATTGCATCCTATCGTTGTATTTTATTTGAAAATGGTAGGTTATTTATTCATGGGTTAAAAGAAATATCTAAAGGTCGGAAGTTGTATCATCAGTTATTTGGTTGAAAATGCGTAGGAAAGAGGGGGAGGACTAGTGATAGAGAGAAGAAGCCCAATACCCGTTTCACAAGCAATACAGTATGTAATGGATCAAATTAAACCGTTACCAATAGAAAAAACAAACTTAAGTAAAGCGAATGGTCGAATTCTAAGGGAACCCATTGTTGCGAGTCATGCTGTGCCACCTTTTAATCGTTCTGCATATGACGGGTATGCTATCCGATCAAAAGATACGAAAGGTGCGTCAGTTCACCATCCCATTTCTTTTCGAGTTATCGGAGAAATTGGAGCTGGGACAGTGCCAAATGTACCCGTTGGTAAGCACGAAGCATATCGAATTATGACGGGCGCCATCTTACCAGAACAAGCAGATGCTATTGTTATGTTAGAAAAGACGACGAAGATGATAGACGGATTTAAATTACAAGAGCCACTTCAAGCTGGCGATCACGTCTCGTTTAAAGGAGAAGATGCTGAAAGAGGGGAAGTGCTTATAAAGTCTGGTACGAAAATTCACCCAGGTACAATTGCCTTGCTTGCGACCTTTGGCTATGCAGAAGTGGATGTATCTACAAAGCCAGTTGTAGGATTGCTTGCAACGGGAACAGAATTGTTGGATGTAACAGAGCAATTACAGCTTGGAAAAATACGAAACTCTAACGGGCCAATGGTTCAAGCACAACTAAATAGATTAGGAATTGAATGTCATTATTATGGTGTTATGTCAGATAATTTACAAAAATGTACCGAAGTAATGGCACAAGCTTTACAAGAAACAGATATACTTATTACAACTGGTGGGGTATCTGTTGGTGATTATGATTATTTACCGGCGATTTACGATCGATTAGGCGCAGAAGTGTTGTTTGATAAAGTAATGATGCGTCCTGGAAGTGTTACAACTGTTGCAACTAAAGGAGATAAGCTTTTGTTTGGTTTATCGGGAAACCCTTCTGCTTGTTTTACAGGGTTTGAATTGTTTACTAGACCAGCTATTTTAACAATGATGGGTAGTAACGAGCCGTATTTGCCCTCTATAGAAGCTCAATTAGGAGAGGACTTTATCAAGAAAAATCCATTTACTCGATTTATTCGTGGAGTGTGGGAGATGACGGAACAAGGTGTAGTAGCTAAGCCAGCCGGTTTCAATAAATCGAATGCAGTATCTTCCATAGCACGCGGAAATTGTTTGATTGTTTTGCCTAGTGGTTCTAGTGGATATGAAAAAGGAATGCGGGTCGGTATTTTGCTTTTAGGCATGGAACAAGGGGAGGCTGTGTGGCGTTTATGAAAATTTTGCATATAGTAGGTTTTAAAAATAGCGGAAAAACTACCTTAGTTTCTCGCTGGGTACAATTTCTAAAAACGAAAGGATTTTCTGTTTCGGTTATAAAACAACATGGCCATCATGGGAAGCATGGAAGTTTGAAAATGCCAGATGAAAATACTGACTCCATGCAATTTTTTCGAAGTGGTGCTGATTTGTCCATTGTGTCTGGCGGTGGTACGGTACAAATAATGTTAAATGAAACTCCGAGTTTTGAACGCTTAAAAAAACTAGCTTCCATGGATCAACCCGATATATTACTTATAGAAGGGTTTAAAGAAGAGGCTGGATCAAAAGTTGTGTTAGTGAGAAATGAAGTAGAATGGGATGAATTAAACCGATTGAATAATATCGTATTAGTGGTAGGTGTAGAAAATAAATCTATTTCTTTCCCCCGAATTAGATCACGAGAGAACGTGTCTGCATTAGATAAGTGGTTATGGGAATGGTGTGGAGGAAGAGCATCATGTTAAAGCCGTTTGCTATTGTATCAGAACCTATTGAAGTTAAACCTTACATGGATTATGTGCTTCACCCCCATGCTGGAGCAGTTACAGTATTCACAGGGAATGTTAGAGAATGGACACATGGTGTTCGAACCCTTTATTTATCATATCAAGCTTATGTTCCTATGGCAGAAAAAAAATTAGCAGAAGTTGGAGCAGAAATGGAAGAGAAATGGCCCGATATCAGAGTAACAATTGTTCACCGAATTGGGGAGTTACACATTTCAGATATTGCTGTTTTAATTGCTGTTTCTTCACCGCATCGAAAAGCTGCGTATGAAGCAAATGAATATGCTATTGAACGCATTAAACAAGTTGTTCCCATTTGGAAAAAAGAGATCTGGGAAAACGGGGAGCAATGGGTAGGTGCGCAGAAAAAATATCCAGAAAAAGGATAGTAATAGAACAAGACTTCGTTGGGAAAACTGTAAAAAAGAATATACTGCCATTAAATTATAATAGTTATTAAATGATAATATTATTTGATAAAAATAATGAAAAAGTGTATAATACAAATTGAACAAAGACAGAAGGAGAGATATTAAATGAATCAACAATTAGTAGACGCATTAAACAAACAATTAGCCAACTGGAATGTTCTTTACACAAAGTTACACCATTATCATTGGTATGTAAACGGGGTTAATTTCTTTACATTACATGAAAAGTTTGAAGAGTATTATGATGAAGCAGCAAGTTACATTGATGAAATCGCAGAACGCGTGTTAACCATTAAAGGGAAACCACTATCATCATTAAAAGCCTATCTCGAAACAGCTACAATTAAGGAAGCAACTGGAAATGAATCTGATCATGAAATGGTTGCCCAGTTGATACTTGATTTTCAACAAATTGTAAATGAGTCGAATGAAATTATTGAAGTTGCAGAAGAAACAGAAGATCAACCAACAAGCGACTTATTTATTGGGATAAAAGCATCTTTAGAAAAACATATTTGGATGTTAGAAGCCTTTAATGCTTAGAAAAAATTGTCTTTTACTATAAATCAAAAAGCCTTAATGAAAGAAATAAATCTATAGTGCATTAAGACTATACTTATACCATAGAACTATCTCTATATAATGAGAGGTAGTTCTATTTTTGTTTCTGTTTCCTTACAAAAAAGTAAGCTTATGCTTTCGAAACCGTAAGAATACACTAATAATTTATGTGGTAACATAATTACAACCAACAAGATAAAGAAGGAGTGAAAAACTTGCAACCAAATAATATTTTATCGTCCCTCTGTTACTTCAGTGTATTTTTCGCGCCGTTTCTTTTTCCAATTATTGTCTATTTCGTAGCTGAAACGAACGTTAAGAAACATGCGAAAAGTGCTTTAGGGATGCACTTAGTACCGTTTATAACTGTTGTAGGTTTAATTATTGTTACTATAATGTTAGGTTTTAGCAATTTGAGTGATACTGTGAATGGTGGTGTATTAATTGCTGTTGGTATGTTAGCTGTCATCATCAATATCTACTACTTCATTTTAAATATAATTAGAGGTATCAAGGTGTTAAATGAGAATGAATAAATCAGATTCATTTTCCGTAATATAAGGTTCTAAGAATTGAAAGTTAACTGGACAAATCGATTTACCTTTGTTTTATAGTACATTAAAATAGGAAGAGCTCCTATAGTAAATTGCGTTTTTCGAAATGAAAATGTAGCGATAACAATTTCTTACAGGCAACTACCAGTTGTTGAAGAGAATGAAATTCAATGATTGGAACATTCGACTGTATGTAAAGGTTTGTTCCCTTGGTACTGCGAAGTATACAAGGGTTTTTCTTTTTCTTGTTATATATTTTGTACTATAGGAAAGCATAGAATATTAGGCTTATCCTAACGGTGTTTTACACAATGATACATACATTTTATTTACACGTAAATGAAAAAGAATGCATGAAATGCCTAGTCTTTGCTAAAATAGCAATTGTGGATGAAAGTGATCTTAAATATATAATGAAGTAATATCATTTTAAATAGGTGCATCTATACTGGAGGTAAGTTAATGTTTCATATAGTTAATCGAAAGGAATGGAAAAGAGAAGCATATTTTAACCATTTTTCTCAATTGCGTTGTACTTTTAGTATGACTGCGAATATAAATATTACAGAATTGCTAAAGCAGACGAGAGAAAGAAAAATGAAGCTTTACCCAGCATTAGTATATATGGGATCAAAAGTTGTAAATCAACATTCTGAATTTAGAATGTCTTATAATGATAAAGGGGAACTTGGTTATTGGGAGGTGCTTCATCCAAGTTACAGCATTTTTCATAAGGAAGAAGAACTATTCTCTAATGTTTGGACGAACTTTTCTAATATATTCGTGGAGTTTTACAACCGTTTTATGCAAGATAGTGTAGACTATGGTGATCATCTTACTTTGCAAGCAAAGGGAAATCCACCTACGAATATTCATCCAATATCTATTATTCCATGGACAAGTTTTACAGGATTTAATTTAAATATTAATAACGAAGGCGAATTTTTATTGCCTATCATTACATGGGGGAAGTATTTTAAAGAAGCAGAATCTGTTTTTATTCCTTTATCTGTACAAGTTCATCATGCAGTTTGTGATGGCTACCATGCTAGCTTATTATTAAATGAAATTCAAGCGTTAGCAGATCGATGTATGGATTGGTTAGATAAAGAGTAGAAGATCTTGTTTTTACCCTACATCATTTTACCCACGTAAGGGCAAACACTTGCTTTTTCGTTTTACCCGAAAGAAAAGCAAGTGTTTGTTTTTATCTATAGCATATCGTCATGGGGTAATGGTGCTAATTACCATCTATTTGTGAAAAATTCTCTACCTCAAGTAAATAATTGTAGTTCTATTATTTTATGCTAACTGTAGTATATATAAACCAAGGCTTCTAAACAAAACCAAATTTCCCGCCAACAACCTCTTTTACTTCATGAATGACAATAAAAGATTGAGGATCTAATAATTGCACTTCTTTTTTTATTTTTAACAATTCATTTTTTTTGATTACAATATAGATAATTCGCTTATCTTCATTAACATAGTAACCATATCCATAAAAGATGGTAGCGGCGTTGCCGAATTTGTGCGTAATACGCTTTGAGATTTCCTCATATTGTTCCGACATGATTGTCATTGCTTTTTTGTTATGAAAACCTTCAATAAATTGGTTAGCTATTTTTGTACATAAATAGACAAAAATAAAACTATACAATGTATGATACACTCCAATTGCTACAATGGAGCCTACAATGATCAAACTATCCATATAAAAGAGGCTTTTGGAAAAATTATACCCCTTCGTATAATTCAATAAATATGCGAGTAGAGTTGTGCCCCCGTTTGATGCATCAGCAATGAAAATTAGTGCTAAACCTGCCCCCATTAATAGTGCTCCGAAAATTACTCCTAAAATCATGTCGTCAACTGCAAAAGGTATGAGATTCATAACACTTAGTCCTACAGATGTCATAAATGCACCAATGACAGTATAAACGATTGTCTTTTTCATTAAAAACTTATAGGCAATTGCAATGAAAATTAGATTTATGATTAAAGAACTAATACTAGCAGGAACTTCAAATAAATAATATAAAATTAAAGACATTCCAATAGTACTACCATCGCCAAGTTTATTAGGAATAACAAAAAATTCAACAGAGGCTGCGATGAGAAATGAACCAATAGTAATAAGGAGAATATCCTTTATAATAGCTTTCATATAATAACCTCCCGAACTGCAAAATGTGTTTGAATTGACAAGGATGAATTAAGGTATTTAACAATACAATGGTATTGATTATAGTAAGCTTTCACAAACTAGTCAATGAGAATTGGAAATGTAACTTAAATAGTAATATTTCGTTAATTCAATCAAGTGATTCGTGGGAAAATCTTGGAGAAATAAAAAAAATACTGGATTAAAAAACCCCTTGTCATAAAGATTGAAAGGGGTTCAGACAACGTGCTAAATGGACAGTTAATCATTTTTATCTTCTTTTGCTTCATCTTCAGAAACTAATTCCCTTGTTGACTTTTTAAATTCTTTTAACGTTATACCAACAACTTTACCTAATTCAGGTGATTTGGATGATCCGACTACAATTAATGCAATAATTAGTATACATATCAATCCAGGGATGCCAGCACTTTGTAACATATAAGTCCTTCTTTTATCTATTTGAAATTTTAGAAAATATTGCGGTGGAAGACATAGTTATTCTAATATTATTGACCTGTAAACTTTTATACTTTTCTATAGTGAGAAAAAGACGGTTAATTATTTTGTGTTCTTCCAATTAGTTTTAAAGCTTTTTTGCTTTTATTTCCAAATGCATCTAAAGCGTGAATTTCTATGTCGTAAGTAGTATTTGCTTGTAAGCGATCAATACTTAAACGAAGAGGATTTGGCATTGGGTCTTTATAAAATTCTGAAAAAGCTAGGTATTCTTTTTCGATTTTTCCAGTTTGTATATTTTTTAATTTTAGTTTGTAATCATGTACTAAAAGGTCATCTTCAGCTTGTGTTAGCAATATGGTTAAACTAGAAGCTGTGGTTGCTTCATTTAGGATAGAAACCATTGCATCCTTAGTGAAGTAAGGTGGTTTTTTGTCACGGTTTTCCGTGTACTTGAAATTTCGTTTGTTTATCGGGTAATTAATTTCAAAATCTTCGCCAGACCAATCATTATTATGGATGTCACGGCGTTTAATGATCAATTTGTTACTGTACACTTCAACAATAAGAGCTTGGTTTATCATGTTTGCACCATCAGGAACTGCACCTTGTATTCTTCCGCCTTCAAGCCATGCATAAGCACCTGTAGAAGTACCGATGGTTGTAAAATCTTTCTGATGAATAATTTTCGGATCGTCTAGCGGGTAATGGGTATGACCAGAAAATGTAATGACTTGTGGGAATTTCTTTAATGTATTATAAAAAAGGTCTCTATTTTCAGAAAACCCCCATTCACTTCCATAGACTGTTTCTTTAATAGGTTGATGATGGAAAACAAATATAGGTTTTTTCCAGTCGTCATTACTTGCAATCAGTAATTTGTTCTCTAGCCATTTTATTTGATTAGTGGAAAATGTTCCTTCTGTCTTTCCGTCTTCAGTCCCAAGGATGATAAAATGGTAGCCTTTAATTATTTGATGATAGTAATGAGATTTCATCCCGGTTTTTTGACAAAAACGTTTTTGTGAATCTATTGGGGATAAACCATTCCAATAATCGTGATTTCCAATTGCAAACATGGGGGTTGCATCTGGATTCTTATTTTTTTCATAAACCTCCATGAATATATCATATTCCGTTTCGTAACCATACTCTGTAAGGTCGCCAATCGCGACTAACGCATCCTGTTGAGGAACTACTTGGTTCAGTTGATTTAAAGTAGTTGTAAATTTGTTCATATTAGCTTCATCATTATATTTGATATGAACATCGCTAATGACTGGAAAAACTAAATCAGCTTTTCTTCCTTTTGCGTGTTTCACAGGTGATTTTGATACAGCGCTAACAGGAATGGCACCAAATGATCCTAATAAAGTTAATCCGACAACTGTTCCGGTAACCTTGGAAGATTGTGTTAAAAAAGTTCGGCGATCCATTCTTTTATTCATGTTATTTTCGTCTTTAAATGGCTTACTTGTCATCATCATTCCCCCTTTAAGTTAGCGTGCAGACTCAAGCTCAAGGTAGACCAATATTTAAAATCAGTAACTTACCACATTGAACTTGAACTTTTAATCGTTGGATTTTTTAAATACAATGTGATGTATGTATTGTCCCAATGCGTATAGTTTTATGAATGTAACATCGTATTGTATTTTTCCGCCTTTCATAAATTAGTTTACAGATTATTTGTTAAATAAAAATGACGGGAAAGTAAATTTTTTGGAACAAAAATTTTATGTAATATAGAAAAACAACCCGAAGCAACTTTGTTGACTATATACATGTGGGGGTATAAAATGAAGATAATTAAAATGAATGAAAGGAGAATTTTATAATGAAAGCTACAGCAGAAGTATATGTTACATCAACATGTCCATATTGTACAATGATGACAAATTATTTAAAGGAAAATAATGTTCCTTATAAGACGATAAATGTACAAACAGATCGTGAGGCAGGGCAACGTTTAGTGGAAACAACTGGACAAATGGGTGTACCGCAAACGAAAATGAACGGAAAGTGGATCATTGGCTTTGATCCAGATAAAGTTCAAGAAGCCTTAAAAAGCTAAATATGTTAAAAAAATTATGCAAACAAAAATGGACATACAATAGTTGCTCCGTTCCTTATGAAAAGCAGAATAGAAAATCGCTTTTTTCTATTTGCCCAGGAAACCTCGGGCTTTTAGTTACAGCAATTGCTATTTTAATTATGCAATTTATGCGGTGAGGAAACAAGTATGATGAATGAACCTGTCGTATGTAAAAGAGCCATATGACAGGTTTTTTTACTTTTGGTCTAGGAATTTATAAAATTTAGCAGCTGTGGATGAACTTACTAAGTATTTTTAAAAATGAGCGCCAACAACTTTGGATAAAAAAAGATGCTGCATTGTAAGGAAGCTTACATTCAAGTAATACATCTAGGTGTAGGATAGGGCTATAATCAAACATCTAATGGAGGTAAATACATGAATGGTCTGAACAGGGGAAACGAAAAGATATTAGATAGAAAGCTTCACTAACACCGCAATGTCTGCTAGATAGTAAAAGAAATAGCGGATGCAAGCTTTCCATTTTAATTGTATAATGAAAAAAGTTCTTTATATAAAGTGAATCGTCAATGGATGTCGGTGTTGTTTTTTTGTAACTGGGGTGTGTCTTTAAGGTTGTCTTAACAAAAATAAAATTTTAGCTCATGCATCTTTTAACCATTTTTTTTCAAGCGATTTTTTAATGATAGTTTTTATGCGGTTACAACGTGAAACAAAATGTGTTTCTTTATTTGAAGCAAAATGTGGATGTACACATAGGATAATAAAATTATACTTGTCAAAGATGATTGCTTTACGTAAAGGCGTTTCATTATGTAAAATAGATATGATACATAGGGGAGTAGGAGGTAACGGTCGTTGAAATCGTATGAAACTGAAGAAACGATAAACCGGATTGAGAAGCGAATGCGTTATATATCTGGAATCATTAAGAAAAATGGTCGAAAAATCCTGCACAATTATCCAATCACCTCTCCACAGTTTATTGCTTTACAATGGCTTTTGGAAGAAGGAGATTTAACAATTGGGGAACTGTCTAATCGTATTAGTCTAGCCTTTAGTACTACTACTGATTTAGTGGATAGGATGGAAAAGAGCGGGCTTGTTGAAAGAGTTCGTGATGCTAAAGATCGAAGAGTAGTACGTATCCATGTATTGGAGAGAGGAAAAACGATTATTCATGAGGTTGTAGAAAAACGGCAAGAATATTTAGGCCAAGTTTTGGAGGAATTCTCAGAAGATCAAATCGATCAATTGCATAAATTGCTTGCATATTTGCATGAGCAAATGAAAGAAAAAGAACAGAAATAAAGTTTAAGATGAGGCGATATAGTGAAACAAGCGATAGGCGTTATTGACTCAGGAGTTGGTGGGTTGACAGTAGCTTATGAATTAATGCGACAGCTCCCTAAAGAGAAATTAATTTACGTTGGTGATACAGCGCGCTGTCCTTATGGACCAAGATCAAAAGAAGAAGTGCAGCAATTCACATGGGAAATGGTTGACTTTTTGTTAGCTAGAGATATTAAAATGTTAGTCGTTGCGTGCAATACTGCGACAGCTTTTACATTAGATTCTTTAAAGAAACATTTAGCCATACCTGTTATAGGAGTTATTCAACCAGGTGCTAGAGCGGCAATTAAATTTACAAAAAATAATAGTATAGGCGTCATTGGAACTGACGGAACTATCAGAAGTGAAGCTTATACGAATGCACTTAAAAGTATTAAAGGTGAATTGGACATCTATGCAAATGCTTGTCCTATGTTTGTCCCCATGGTAGAGCAAGGAGTTATGGAAGGCTCAAAAGCAATACAAGTTGTTGAAGAAGCATTGCGACCGATGGTGGAGCAAACACAAATGGATACACTTATTTTAGGATGTACCCATTATCCTCTCCTTAAATCCACTATCCAATCAGTAGTGGGGGAAGATGTAACATTAATATCTTCTAGTGAAGAAACAGCCAGAGAAACGAGTACTATATTAGAAATGCAACATTTGTTAAATCATAATGGAATAACTCCCATCCATCAATTTTATACGACTGGTGATTTAAATATGTTCATGCAAATCTCTAAGCGAATTTTTAAAGAACAAAATTTACAAATGATAACCATAGAAAAAGCTGTGTTACATCAAATGCAAGATTCTAAATAAGAATCTTGCATTTTTTTATATAGCTTGGTCTATTTCGCTTCCTATGCTCGTATATATCTTAGTACAAACTATGGTAGGAGGGGAAAAAATGCAAAAACGCGTCATGCTTATCGCGTGGGTAATGATACTTTCCATCATTTTAAGTGGGTGTTTTCAAGGAGAACAGTCTTTAAATGAGGAAATGGATCCCCCACAAAATGCAGAACCCGTTGATAATCAAGGGGAAACGCAAGGTGGTGAAGGAGAAACGGATGATGAGACGCAAGCGAGTACCGTTGCGCGTGACTTATATTTATTAGATGCTAATGGCATGGTAGCTTCACAAACGATAGAAATGCCAACGACAGAATCGCATACTGTTGCCAAGCAAGTAATGGAATATTTAGTAAAAGATGGTCCGGTATCTCAAGTGTTGCCAAATGGATTTCAGGGAGTCATACCTGCAGGCACGGAAGTTTTAGGGGTTAATCTTCAAGAAGACGGTACGATCATTGTTAATCTATCAAAAGAGTTTGCTAATTATGAAGCCGAAAATGAACGAAAAATACTAGAAGCTGTTACGTATTCTTTAACGCAATTTGACAATGTGGAACAGGTGCAGTTGCAGATGGAAGGTAACGCCATAACGGAAATGCCTGTTGATGGTACGCCGATAGGAAATGGCTTTTCACGCGCTGATGGTATAAATATTAGTGATACCGGTGCAAGTGATCTCGTGGATAGTAAAACCGTAACGATGTTCTACCCTGCCGAACATAATGATAATGCTTATTATATTCCTGTCACCCAATATGTAGATCAAGAGAAAGAGGATGACGAGTTGATGGCCATTGTAAATGCATTAATAGATGGGCCAGGAGTGGAGCAGAATGTGATGCAAGTGTTTAATCCGAAAACGACTCTAACAAAACCTCCTTCAATAAAGGGAGGGACATTGCATTTGCAATTTAATCAGGAAGTTTTAAAAGAGGAAGATAAGGCAGTCATATCTGATCAAGTCATGGAAAGCATTGTTCGGACAATGACGGGAGTAGAAGGGATTGAATCCGTGCAAGTTAGTATAGATAATATAGAACAGATAGTAAATGAAGAAGGTAAAGCATATACGGAACCTGTTACTATACAGCAATTTACAGAAGCAGAAGAACTGTAGAGGGAGAGGCTGCCTATTTAGCCTCTTTTTATTTGTGCTATGTTTTTTGGTTTATAGTATAAGAAAAACGGCAGATTCCTCCATAAAAACGAGGCGATAAGTTAAGTTTTTTTATCGTTTTTATGTGCTTAAAAGTCTTTCGCTTAAGATTTGGTAAAAAATGGTTATTGCGTTTCTTATAACAAGGGAGATAGGAATAGTAATTGAAATTGCCATGTATTTAAATAGTCCTTTTGCTTGAAAATATGTTAAGCTAGTGTTGAAATAAGGAGGAGTTTTACATGAGAAGCGATCAGCGTAATGAAAGTAGTTTACGACCTATCACAATTATTACGGATTTTCTTCAGCATCCGGAAGGCTCTGTGCTGATTCAGATAGGAAATACAAAAGTAATATGTAATGCAAGTATTGAAGACAGAGTTCCTCCATTTATGCGTGGGCAAGGAAAGGGATGGATTACAGCGGAATATGCAATGCTCCCTCGCGCTACTGAGCAAAGAAATATACGTGAATCTTCTAAAGGTAAAGTAAGTGGAAGAACGATGGAAATTCAACGATTAATTGGACGATCCCTTCGATCCGTCGTCGATTTAGATAACATAGGCGAACGAACGGTTTGGGTAGATTGTGATGTCATTCAAGCTGACGGCGGCACGCGGACAGCTTCGATTACAGGTGCGTTTGTTGCTGTTGCATTAGCATTTAATAAGTTAGTGAAAAATAAAGTTATTTCTAAAATGCCAGTTACAGATTTGTTGGCAGCAACTTCGGTTGGCGTATTACCAGATGGAAACGAAATTCTAGATTTGAATTATCAAGAAGATTCCAGTGCACATGTTGATATGAATATCGTAATGACAGGTTCAGGTGAGTTTGTTGAAATACAAGGTACAGGGGAAGAAGCGACTTTTTCAAGTAAACAATTGCAAACGATGCTCCAGCTTGCTGAAGAAGGGTTGTTAACACTATTTGAAAAGCAGCGGGAAGCATTAGGTTCCATTGCTGAAAAGATTGTTAAGGCTACAAGTGCGCAAGGAGAAGAATAACAAAATGAAAAAAATAATTATTGCTACAAAGAATAAAGGGAAAGCGAAAGAGTTTAAAGAACTATTTGCTGCATATGAGCTTGACGCTATATCCTTAAATGAATTAGACGGTATACCAGATGTTGAAGAAACAGGGTCAACATTTAAAGAAAATGCAGCATTAAAAGCAGAACAAATCGCTTCTATGTTATCGCTCCCTGTCATCGCTGATGATTCTGGCTTAATGATTGATGCATTAGATGGGAAACCTGGGGTGTACTCCGCGCGATATGCTGGAGAGGATAAAAGTGATCAGGCCAACATCGATAAGGTGCTCACCGAATTACATAACGTACCGGAAACGAAAAGAACAGCACATTTTATCTGTGTACTTGCGGTTGCTGTACCTGGTTCAGCTACTACATATTATATTGGATATTGTCACGGCAGAATTGCTCATTCACCAATTGGAAAGAACGGTTTTGGATATGATCCTATTTTTATTCCAAAAGGCTTTCAACAAACAATGGCTCAGTTATCCCCAGAAGAAAAAAATGCCATTAGTCACAGACGAAATGCTTTGAAAGAACTAGAAGCCAGTTTAAACAAACAAGATATACTTTTAGATAGATAGGATGGTTCTTATGACAAAAGTGCTGATTGTGAGTGATAGTCACGGATTAACGAAAGAGCTGGAAATAATTAAACAACGACACCGTGTAGATGCTCTGATTCACTGTGGAGATTCGGAATTAGGTATGGACGACAAGGAAATGGCTGGATTTTATTCTGTAATGGGAAATTGTGATATTGATACGCGCTATCCAGAGGAACAAACAATCCAAGTTAGTGGAGTGAAATTTCTCATTGTTCATGGTCATCTGCATCAAGTAAAGAGTAATTTATTACATGTGGCTTATCGTGCAGAAGAACTTGGAGCACAAGTGATTTGTTTTGGTCATACACATATTGCTGGCGTGGAACAAAAAGGAAACCAACTGCTACTTAATCCTGGTAGTATACGCTTGCCACGTGTTCGCAAAGAGAAGACCTATGCGATCATGGAATGGCAAGTTAAAGAAGAGATAACCGTGCGTTTTTATTCGGTAGACGGAGCTGAATTAGAAGCATTGCGTTATGTAGCAACATTATAGCTGTAAAGTGTAAAAAGACTCACCGCGTGTTGTGGTGAGTCTTTTTACACTACATGTGATAGGACAAAGACATTAAAAAAACGTGAATTACCTATAGCGCAAACAAAAAACCCTCAAAAACGTAATGTTCATAAGGGTTTTTAAATACGTCCCAGGCAGGATTCGAACCTGCGACCCACAGCTTAGAAGGCTGTTGCTCTATCCAGCTGAGCTACTGGGACAAGATATGTATGGAGCGGGTGAAGGGAATCGAACCCTCGTCATCAGCTTGGAAGGCTGAGGTTTTACCATTAAACTACACCCGCAAATAGAGTTTTTAATAATATGATGTTTTTAACGACAAGATTCATTATATAAATTTATTCTGGGAAAGTCAATGGTTTTTATGTATTCTCTTAAAGTTATTATATTCAGAAAAAATATTTTCACCGTTGTGTGTCTTTATCACTTCGTAATTTTTAATCCGCCGGCGTTTGGAAAATTATTCTTCATAGGTTGAATTCCAAACGCTTTTCCTTTGGCGAATACATTTAGAAAAAAGGAATTAGCCATGTTCGGCTTGTCCGTTTTTAGTTTGCAGAGTTGATTGCTTTTTTTATATATTTTTTAAAAGTGTGAACCACTTACTTCATTTATTAAGATCTCAATGTGGCTTTTTCATTTATTCGTCATTTCATTCCACTCCTCGTCATTTGAGGAAATCCTTCTATTTCAATTTCTTAACTTTGAACTACTTGAGCAATCTCAGTTAATTGTTCCATTGAAAGTTTCATGAATATGTATGCCCCATAAAAACCTGTGCTCGAAAATGGATACATAGGGGTAGCGTCCTTCCTTCCTTGCTATTTATAGTACGGACTCAATCAGTCACTGTCTGCTTTTCAGATTGCTCGATTTTTTCTTTCGCTTCCTGTTCAACTATATTCTTTAATTGATTTAAAATAGCACTAAAATCTGTATGGTCGCCAAGTTGCAAACATAACTCATATTCTATCGGCTTCCAAGTACTAATATCGGCTTCATTATGTTGAATTTGCACCTCGAGTTTATCCAAAGCGTTTGCGACTTTTGCTTCATATGTTTGCTTGGCTTCAAATTCCACCCACATATTGTATAGACTTCCGCCGACTTCCTCTGGTAAAGTATTTTTTATATTTGTTATTGCTTTTAATTCATTCATTTGTTTTTGCTGCTTCACTTCTTCATTGCCCATGATTTCAAAAACAGGAATATCTTTCGCTTCAGCTTCTACTAGATCGTGAATGATAATCATTTTTAATAATTTTTCCATGTCTACTTTCTTATTTAAATAAGGTTGTAATAATACGGCCATTAGTGACATTCTCCATGTATGCTCTGCGACGCTTTCTCTTCTTCCGTTGGATAGCCAACTGTGACGTAACTCTGTTTTTAGATTTTCTCCAAGTTTGATAATTTGGTAAATCCGATGTAATGGTTCTTGCATGATTTTCACCTCTACGTATATAGTAATAAATAAAGTTATTTTTATAATAAATTATACAGAAATGATAAGAAAAAGGTTTCAAAATTCATTGCTCCGGGAAAGAATGTTTAGTATGTTATAGTTAAAGTAAAGTTCAAGAAGCTGGTTGATAAACCAAATTACTACACTCTATGGTATGGATTTGAACCTCCTTTTTGAACAAAATTAGCAGGAAGGAGGGAGAGAATGAAGCAACGCGAAAATATTATATTGTTCCCAAAATGGAGAACGGCTTTAGAGGAGGAGAGCTTACTTGCCTTAAAAGAAAAAAGATTTGCAGAGGCATTAGAAAAGCTCGATGAATTATTAAACTATCAAGTCAATAGTTTTGAAATTGTAAGCGGAAAGCTAATCTGTCTAATTGAATTAGGTCGGCATAAGGAAGCTCAGGATATTTGTGAAGATGTGTTACAGCGACAGGATGAACACTATTACCATTACCTACATATTTATTTAACCATTTTGTTTCAAACAAATCAATATGAGATGTTAATGGAGCAGGTGGAAGAAGAGTTTAAATTCCATCAAGTACCAGAAGTGTTAAAAGAACAATTTCATCAGTTATACGAAATGAGTCGTAAATTAAAAGTAGACATGTTAGTAGATCGCCAATCTGTGTTTATGGAAGAATGGGAGGACGCTATTACTACACGTGATTATCAAAAACAATGGTTAATCATCGAAAAATTACGTGCAATGAAAAGCGAACCTAATCGTAAAATGTTACATTTATTAGTAAAAGAAGACATACACCCTGTTGTAAAAACAGCTATGTTAATTTGGTTACAAGAAATAGATTATAATCAGCTTGTCCATATAAAAAAATGGGGGAGAAGCATACAAGTACACCCTTTAGAGATAGAAGCCATTTGGAACCATGCTTCAGTGAAACGAATCAATTCGATTATAAATGAGCTTGAACAAAAAAACCCAACTTTATATGATTTGTTAGTGAAATTGTTATATCATTACATGTATGTCAAATACCCGATGCTCCCTGTTAAAGAGGAAGCGGAACATATCGCGCTAGCCTTAAAAGCAATTGGTGCAAATTATTTAAACATAAAGTTGGATGAGCAAGGGAAGCAATTAGATTTGAATGAGTACATAGAAGATATTGAACGTTGCGAAGCCTTGTATTCTAGTATCATTGAGGATAACTAGAAATATATCGAAATGCTTGAAAGGGAAAGCAATTATGTTATAATGAAATGGTTGTAAATCTCGGTCTTTTAAACAATAAATGAATGTTTGAAAAATGAAGGACACAATAGATTTTGGAGGGAATTATATGTCAGTAAAATGGGAAAAACAAGAAGGAAATGAAGGTGTACTTACATTTGAAGTGAGTGCTGAAGAGTTTGACAAAGCATTAGATCAAGCATTTAATAAAGTCAAAAAGGATGTACAAATTCCAGGTTTTCGTAAAGGTAAAATTCCACGTGGTTTATTTGAAAAGCGTTTTGGTGTAGAAGCACTTTACCAAGACGCTGTTGACATTGTATTGCCTAGTGCATATATGCAAGCTGTAGCTGAAGCTGAAATTGAACCAGTAGATCAACCAGATATTGATATAGAATCCATCGGTAAAGGCGAACCTTTAGTATTCACTGCTAAGGTTACTGTAAAGCCAGAGGTTAAACTTGGTGAATATAAAGGTCTCGAAGTAGAAGATGAAGAAGTAGAGGTAACTGATGAAGATGTTATGCATGACTTGGAGCATCAACGTGAGCACCATGCTGAATTAGTTGTTAAAGAAGATGGTGAAGTAGAAAATGGTGATACAGTTGTTATCGATTTTGAAGGTTTCGTTGATGGAGAACCATTTGATGGTGGGAAAGCTGAAAACCATTCTTTAGAAATCGGCTCTGGTCAATTTATTCCGGGATTTGAAGAGCAGCTTATTGGTAAAAAACCTGAAGAAGAAGTGGAAGTTGCGGTAACTTTCCCTGAAGATTACCATGCAGAGGAGCTTGCAGGAAAAGAAGCTACCTTTAAAGTAACGATTCATGAAGTGAAATATAAAGAGTTGCCACAACTTGACGATGAGTTTGCGAAAGATTTGGACGATGAAGTTGATACGCTTGAAGAGTTAAAGGCTAAGAAAAAAGAACAACTTTTAGAAAAAAGAACAGAAGAAGCTGATAACAAAAAGCGGGAGACATTGATTGAAAAAGCTAGCGAAAATAGTGAAATCGCTATTCCTGATGCAATGGTAGAATCAGAACTAGACCAAATGGTACAAGAATTTGAACAGCGCCTGCAAATGCAAGGTATGACGCTAGAAATGTACTCCCAATTCTCTGGACAAGATAAGGATGCTTTAAAAGAGCAAATGCGAGAAGATGCTAAGAAGCGTGTGAAAACAAATCTTACGTTAGACGCTATTGCTGAAACAGAGGAATTGGAAGCAACGGATGAAGATGTCGAAGCAGAACTTGATAAAATGGCAGAAATGTACGGTGCTGAAAAAGAACAGATTAGACAAATGCTCGGTGGTAATGCAGAAGCATTAAAGAGCGATTTGAAAAAGCGTAAAGCAATTGACTTCCTTGTAGAACAAAGTAAAGCTGTATAACTTATTTACGTATAGTTATTTAGAAAACAGGGAATGATGCAAAACAAGGTGTGATTCTATCACACCTTGTTTTTTCCGTATAAAGTGAAACTTCAATCCGTGATGGGCCCTTTTACCCGAGGCGAATTGTTTAGTTGCCCAAGGGCATGAAAACGAAAAAAGGGATTAAGGGCTTGGTAAGTTCATAACTTCCAATGCTTGAAGTGGAATTGTTACAGCACCTTATATCAGTTACGAGCGAAAGAATTGTGTTCCCTGATAAAAGATCATACAGCCAATGGAAGTAGCATGAAAAAAATTGTAGTTACACTGTCCTTTTCATTCGACTTTCTAATGATTCTCTTATAAAGTAATACAAAGAGTGTTGCATAATATACTTAAATATAAAGCTTTCTTAAAAGGGAGTTAACTTGAAAACAATATTATGAAAAGCGTGAATGATGGGAATGCTAACAAGTAGTGTATCGAACCAAATGTGGCGGTGTTAGTAATTATGCTGAAAATAGCGGCGAAAAAAAGTATATCATTTTGTATTTTAATTTTGATCTGATATGATGGCTATAAGTTGAAACCTAAAGAGCCATTTGCAAGGAAAGAGATTTAACTTTTAGGGGTGAATAATAAGTGTTTAAATTCAATGAAGAAAAAGGACAATTAAAATGTTCGTTCTGTGGTAAAGGCCAAGATCAAGTTCGGAAATTAGTGGCTGGACCGGGCGTTTATATATGTGATGAATGTATTGAATTGTGTACGGAAATAGTGGAAGAAGAGCTCGGAACGGAAGAGGAAACAGAATTAAAAGAAATTCCGAAGCCACGTGAAATATGTGATATATTGGATGATTATGTTATTGGTCAAGATAAGGCAAAAAAGAACTTATCTGTTGCTGTATATAACCATTATAAGCGGATCAATACACCGAAATCTTCTTCTGACGATGTAGAGCTAGCCAAAAGTAACATAGCTATGATTGGTCCGACTGGTAGCGGGAAAACATTGTTAGCGCAAACTTTAGCGCGAATAATTAATGTACCTTTCGCAATGGCTGATGCAACGTCACTTACTGAAGCTGGCTATGTTGGCGAGGATGTAGAGAACATATTACTGAAGCTCATTCAAGCAGCCGATTACGATGTAGAAAAAGCAGAAAAAGGCATTATTTACATTGATGAAATAGACAAAGTAGCTCGTAAGTCAGAAAATCCTTCTATTACACGAGATGTCTCTGGAGAAGGCGTGCAGCAGGCTTTACTTAAAATATTAGAAGGAACGGTAGCTAGCGTTCCTCCTCAAGGTGGCAGAAAACACCCTCATCAGGAATTTATTCAGATTGATACAACGAATATTTTGTTTATCGTTGGTGGGGCATTCGATGGAATTGATCAGGTTATTAAACGCCGTCTTGGTAAAAAAGTAATTGGGTTTGGAGCCAATGAAAAGCAGCAAGATTTAGACATGGGTGAGCTGTTAGAAAAGGTTTTACCAGAAGACTTATTACGTTATGGGCTTATTCCAGAGTTTATTGGTAGAATTCCAGTTATAGGTAGTTTAACGCCATTAGATGAAGAAGCGCTCGTTGAGATTTTAACGAAGCCGAAAAACGCTTTAGTGAAACAATATGAAAAATTATTTGAGTTGGATAATATTGAATTAGAATTTGAAGAGGAAGCTTTAAGAGAAATTGCTGCTAAGGCAATTGAACGTAAGACGGGAGCTAGGGGGTTACGCTCCATTATTGAGGGTATAACACTTGATGTTATGTT
The DNA here is from genome assembly GCF_900129865.1 of Virgibacillus chiguensis. Classification (GTDB taxonomy): domain Bacteria; phylum Bacillota; class Bacilli; order Bacillales; family Amphibacillaceae; genus Virgibacillus; species Virgibacillus chiguensis. The sequence continues at coordinate 420,962 of NZ_FQXD01000001.1, read as the reverse complement.
TGAACTCCCATCTAGAGATGATATTGAGAAGTGTATTATTACGAAAAGAACTGTAGAAGAAGAGGGTGTTCCAAAACTTGTATACCGAGATGGGACAGTAACAGAAGGAGCTAAAAAACTTCCTAAAGAAAGTGCTTAAAGGGGCACCAAAACCTAGGATTTCATGATTTTGGTTGTTTGGTAAGTAAAAGTAGTGATACGAATAAACTTACGCACCTTGACAGACTTCCTTGCTAGTGTTGAACTTAGCAATATGTAAAAGAGGCTGACTTTTTTGGACGTTTATTATACAACTAGTCAGTCTCTTTTTTTATACTATAGGAAACCATCATGGCTCACCGAAGAGCGCAAGCCACAAAAGCATTTGAAGGTGTTTCTTTATACAAAATGTATCATATTGTAGATCTATAGCCTTAGAAAAACTGTAGCTTGCGTAGGTAAAGCTTTTTAAAACATATAACCGCCATAAAATCTTCCTTTTCCAATTGTGAAAAAGAAAACAGCACTTAATTTCTTCCCCAGGCTATTCAAATGCTTTCGAACCAGATCATTTCTTTACACTTTAAGAATCTGTACGGAAAAAAACATCTATGGATTAGAAGTGCTTTTTATAAATTATTTACAAACCACCCACTTTTCTATAGAATTTAAGAATGTATAAATACATCACTACCTATATATGGAGGTACATATGATGACAAATGATAAAAAACAAATTCCCCTCCTACCATTAAGAGGATTGCTTGTTTTCCCGTCCGTGGTTTTACATTTGGATGTAGGAAGAGAAAAATCTATTGCAGCTATTGAAAAAGCGATGATGGATAATGAATACATATTTTTAGCAGCACAAAAGAAAATTCGTTTAAAAGAACCGGAACCAAAGGACATCTACTCTATTGGGACGGTTTCTATGGTTAAGCAAATGATTAAACTCCCGAATGGAACGATGCGGGTTTTAGTTGAAGGTGTATACCGAGCAGAAGTAATAAGATACGTTGAACAAGAGCAAGAATTTATTGTAGAAGTACAAAAGATATCTGATATAGAAACGGATCAGCATGAACAAGAAGCGCTTATGCGTTCACTATTGACCCAATTTGAGAAGTATACGACACTCTCGCAAAAAATCACACATGAAACATTTGAGACGGTTGCTGACATAGATGAACCCGGGCGATTAGCAGATATAATTACCTCTCATTTGTCTTTGAAAATAAAGGAAAAGCAAGCATTATTGGAAACACAAGAGATTAAAACACGGCTACAGATGTTAATCCAATACATATCTAACGAACAAAAGGTGCTTGACCTGGAAAAGAAAATCGGTCAACGTGTCAAAACATCCATGGAAAAAACACAAAAAGAATATTATTTACGTGAACAATTAAAGGCAATTCAAAAAGAGTTGGGAGAAAAAGACGGGAAAATAGGTGAGGTAGATGAGTTGCGGGAAAAAATCCATACCTCCACCATGCCTGAGCGAATTCAAACAGCAGCGCTTAAAGAATTAGACCGTTATGAAAAAATCCCTCAAAGCTCTGCGGAAAGTTCAGTAATTAGAAATTACATAGAATGGTTGTTAGCGTTACCTTGGAATGAGAAGACGGAAGATCGGATTGATGTGGACTTGGCAGAAAATATTTTAAATAGGGAACATTACGGTCTGGAGAAGGTAAAAGAGCGAATTTTAGAATATTTAGCTGTACAAAAACTCACTTCATCTATTAAAGGACCTATTTTATGCTTGGCGGGTCCACCTGGAGTGGGGAAAACATCTTTAGCGAAGTCGATCGCTCATGCTGTAAACCGAAATTTCATCCGTATTTCCTTAGGGGGGATCCGTGATGAAGCCGAAATTCGAGGCCACAGGCGTACTTATATTGGGGCTATGCCAGGAAGAATTATTCAAGGAATGAAAAAAGCAAAGACGAACAACCCGGTATTTTTATTAGATGAAATTGATAAAATGGCTCATGACTTTCGCGGAGACCCATCTTCCGCTTTATTAGAAGTTCTTGATCCAGAACAAAACGCGCAATTTAGTGATCATTTTATTGAAGAAACGTACGATTTATCCAATGTGCTGTTCGTCGCTACTGCAAATTACATAAACAACATCCCAGCACCTTTGCTCGATCGAATGGAGATTATTTCTATTGCTGGATATACAGAAATTGAAAAGCAGCATATTGCAAGGCGTCATTTACTGCCTAAACAATTGAAAGAAAATGGTTTAACAAAAGGACAATTGCAATTACGAGATGAGGCTCTTCGAAAATTAATTCGAATGTATACAAGAGAAGCGGGTGTTCGTAATCTTGAAAGACAATTAGCTTCCTTGTGCCGAAAAGCAGCTAAGCTTGTTGTCTCTCAAAAAAAGAAACGTGTCATCGTAACTGAAAATAGTTTAGAGGAAATGCTAGGAAAACCGTTATACCGTTATGGCTTAGTAGAAAAAGAGAATCAGGTAGGTACTGCCACTGGGCTAGCATACACAGCTGTTGGAGGCGATACATTATCTATTGAGGTTTCCCACTATCCTGGAAAGGGGAAATTGACCCTTACAGGGAAACTCGGTGATGTCATGCAAGAGTCAGCACAAGCAGCTTTTAGCTATATTCGTTCTCGAGCAACTGAACTGAATATAGATCCATCTTTTCATGAGAATTGTGATATTCATATTCATGTTCCTGAGGGAGCCACTCCAAAGGACGGGCCCTCCGCAGGAATAACGATGGCTACAGCTTTAGTTTCTTCATTGACAGGTCGTCCCGTAAAGAAAGAGGTAGCAATGACTGGAGAAATAACCTTAAGAGGTCGGGTACTTCCGATTGGTGGTCTAAAGGAAAAAACGCTAAGCGCACATCGTGCTGGTATTTCTACCGTTATTATTCCAGAAGACAATAAAAAAGATATTGAATCTATTCCTGAAAGTGTAAGAAAAGATATCACATTTATCGCTGTTCGTCATCTGGATCAAGTATTACAACATGCGTTAGTGGGGGAGCAAAATGAAAGTAACAAAAGCTGAAATTGTAATAAGTGCTGTCAGTGAAAAACAATATCCAAACGATCAGTTACCAGAAATAGCTTTAGCAGGACGATCAAATGTAGGAAAGTCTTCGTTTATTAATACGTTAATTAACCGCAAGAATTTAGCACGAACGTCATCAAAACCAGGAAAAACACAAACGCTAAATTTTTATCTTATCAACGATGCCTTTTATTTTGTTGATGTCCCTGGTTATGGTTATGCAAAAGTGTCAAAAAAAGAAAGGCAAAAATGGGGCAAAATGATGGAAGAGTACTTTGAGAAGCGCCATTCGTTAAAAGCGGTGCTTTTAATTACGGATATCCGACATGAGCCCACTGTTGATGATTTACAGATGTATGATTTTTTAAAGTATTATGAACTTCCGGTTTTAATCATAGCGACTAAATTGGATAAAGTGTCTAAAAACAAACGATCACAGCATGTAAAACGAACGGAAAAAGCTTTTCAAGTGGAGGCAGGAGATCTGGTATTACCTTTTTCTGCTGAAACGGGTGAAGGAAAAGAAGAAGCATGGTCCATGATCCGCCAATATATGGAGGTGTAATTTTCCATAAATGATGTAAAGGGGGCTCTTTTTATACGAGCGCCCTTCCATTTCATCATTTATCTATGTTTATTTCCGTTTCGTTAATAAAAACAAGCCAAAAATAATTAACAAAACAGGCCAAAAACGTTCCATTACATCTACAATTGTATAGATCCAATTAAACCAGCTAGGAAGTTGTACTGAAAACATCATGACCAAAGAAAAAGCTGTCAACAATATTCCTGGTATCAAGCCTTCTTTCGTTTGTAAAAAACGAACTATAAATGCGACGCCTACAATAAGTACATACATAGCCCAATGATCAATCCAAAAAGAATAGTAAGCTAGACCGTAAAAATGAATGCCTAATCCTAACAAAATAGTACCGCTAAACAAATTCTGGTAATTTTTTGTAATATAACTATGAATTAACAAAACAAGTCCAATTATAATGATTATTGTTTGCCATGAATAAAAGTTGTTCAAGATAGGAATATTTAATTGTTTAAGTAAAAAAAACAAACCTATACCGATAAGAAGATACGCGGTAAGCGTGTTTTGTTTTTTCAAGTAATCACCTCATGATATGTAGTTCGAATGCTTGCTTCTTTACTTTTGTTGTGATAAAGTACAGACGTGTTATGCACTAATGCTTATACGTTATATGCTATCATAATGTTTCAGATTATGTTCACATTTTATTAAATTGTAACGGAATATACATGTTATAATAGTGTTTAGAAATAATGTTATTTTATATTTATTATTAATTAGTAAATGAATTGGTCCTTTATCCTGTTATGCTTGATTATTAAAATCAGTTCAAACTATACGGATAACACCTAATTTTAGAACAGTTATGGAAGTTTCATTTTATTTGGGGGTAGATGGTTGTGCATATTTTAAAGGTGGGTTTTAATTATAAAACAGCCCCTGTAGAAATTAGGGAAAAGCTTGCCTTTTCGGAAGATCATGTTCACGAGGCCATGGTCGCTTTGAATGGGCAAAAAAGTATTTTAGAAAATGTTATTGTTACCACTTGTAATCGTACAGAAATTTTTGCAGTAGTAGACCAATTGCATACAGGGCGATACTATATAAAGCAGTTTTTAGCTGATTGGTTTGATGAAGAGAAAGCTAGTTTTTCTTCATTTTTACAAATTGTTGAAAATGACGGGGCGATGGAGCATTTATTTCGTGTAATTACAGGATTGGATTCTATGGTATTAGGGGAAACGCAAATCTTGGGTCAAGTGAAGCAAGCGTTTTTAACTGCACAAAAAATGGGTACAACTGGTACTGTGTTGAATGAATTATTCAAACAGGCTATTACGTTTGGTAAGCGTGTACAGAAAGATACGGCAATTGGTAAACAAGCAGTTTCTGTTAGTTATGCAGCTGTTGAGCTAGCAAAGAAAATTTTTGGTGACTTAAAGAAAAAACGTGTTGTTATACTAGGTGCGGGAAAAATGGGAGAACTTGCTGTTAAAAATTTACAAGGTTCCGGAACGAACGACATTACAGTGGTAAATCGCACAAGAGAAAAAGCAGATGCGTTGGCTAAAAAGTTTGCAGCACGCGCTGAAACAATCGACAGGTTACCTATCGTATTACAAGAAGCTGATATTCTGATTACTTCTACCGGTTCTACATCGATCATCTTATCAAAAGAATTGGTGGAAGCAGTGCAAAAAGAGCGCAAGGGGAACCCTTTATTTTTAGTAGACATTGCAGTTCCACGGGACATTGACCCTTTTGTAAGTGAATTAGAAAATACTTTCTTGTATGATATCGATGATCTGCAACATATTGTGGATGAAAATTTAGAAGCAAGAAAAGAAGCAGCAGAGCAAATTGAGCTGATGTTTGAAAGTGAAATTGTGGCATTTAAAGAATGGTTAAAGACATTAGGTGTTGTACCAATTATTTCAGCTTTACGGCAGAAAGCACTTTCCATACAAATGGAAACAGTGAAAAGTATTGAAAGAAAAATGCCTGATCTCACAGAAAGAGAGAAAAAGATCATTAACAAACATACGAAAAGTATCGTCAATCAGTTGCTAAAAGAGCCAATTACACAAGCAAAAGAAATGGCGGTAGGTGACCGATCAAAGGAATCACTTCAATTGTTTATTGACATATTCGGTATCGAGGCAGAAGTACAAGCAGAGCTTGATAAGCAGGCAAAAAAAAATGAAACAAATAAAGCAATGAAAAATAAACAAGTATCCTTCCCACTTTTAAATAAGATGCCGACCATATAATGAAAGGAATACTCATATGGTAGAATTAAAATGGCTTTATGAATTTATATTAATCATTTATGGATTAAGCCTGTTCGGATACTTTATCGATTTTGTTCAAGACAACCGGAGGGTAAATCGAATAGCCTTCTGGTTGCTTAGTTTGGTTTGGATCATTCAAACCTTTTTTTTATTCTATGTAATAATCTTTGAAAAAAGTTTTCCGGTTGTAACCTTAAATGATAGTCTGTTTTTTTATTCGTGGATTCTTGTGACGATATCATTACTAGCGAATAAACTATTTCCTGTTCATTTTATTGTTTTTTTTACAAATGTATTTAGTTTCTTCATTCTATTGCTTTTTTTGTTGACGGACGCGCAAAAAAATTGGCAGGAGCATGCCGTCCAATTTGTCCATGAAATAGTTATTGCACATATAACGATTGCCATTACTTCCTATGGATTTTTCACACTATCCTTTTTATTATCCATTATGTATTTAATTCAGTACAAATTATTGAAGCAAAAAAAAGGTTTTAAGTGGATGTGGCGGTTTGCCGACTTGAACCAATTGGATAGTTATGCATTTAAAACAGTAACCATTGGTGTTCCTTTATTATTAATCGCTATTATACTAGGAATTGTGTGGGCTTATGTATCTGATGCTCTATTTTACTGGGTAGATTTAAAGACAATTGGTTCTTTCTTTGTATTGGCTATTTACGTCATTTACTTAGTCATCCGTTTATGGAAAAAGTATAAAGGGAGAACGATTGCAATGTATAATACAGTTGCTTTTCTATTGTTGCTAGTCAATTTCTTGTTATTCAGTACGTTATCGAAATTTCATTTTTAAACATAGGGAGAGATTAAACTTGCGTAAATTAGTTGTTGGTTCACGAAAAAGTAATCTTGCATTAACACAAACAAATTGGGTAATTAAACAATTAAAACAAGCTGGGGTTGAAAATGATTTTGAAGTAAAGAAAATCGTTACAAAGGGGGATCGTATTTTAGATGTTACTTTATCAAAAGTAGGTGGAAAGGGTCTGTTTATTAAAGAGATTGAGGAGGCTATGTATAATAAAGAAATTGATTTAGCTGTACATAGTATGAAAGATATGCCTTCTGCTATGCCAGAAGGGTTGATTATAACGACTATTCCAGAGCGTGAAGACCATCGAGATGCGTTTCTTTCTAAAGGAAATATACGTTTAAAAGATCTGCCTAAAGGCGCTATTGTTGGAACGAGCAGTTTACGAAGAGCTGCGCAAATACAAGCCGTCAGACCAGATGTCACGATAAAGTGGATACGTGGTAATATTGAAACAAGGATAAGAAAATTAAAGGAAGAAGATTATGATGCGATCGTGTTGGCTGTTTCTGGTTTAAAACGTGTAGGTTTAAGTGAAACATTAATTACGGAGTATTTAGAGCCTGATGTTTGTGTTCCTGCAGTTGGGCAAGGCGCTTTAGCTATTGAATGCCGGTCGGAAGATGATGAATTGAAAAAACTGTTAGCAACCATTCATGATGAAGATACCGCTCGAACGGTTACTGCGGAACGAACCTTTTTGCATTTGTTGGAAGGCGGCTGTCAAGTACCAATCGGAGGCTATGCATATTTACAAGGAGAATCCATTGTACTGACAGCTTTTGTAGGCACACCTGATGGGAAAACAGTCTTAAAGGAAGTGGTACAAGGTAGTGATCCAGAAGCAGTTGGCAGGAAAGCAGCTACGTTATTACAAAATCGCGGTGCTAAGGAAATTATTGAAAAGGTAAAAGAGGAGTTAAATGAGTAATGAGCTTACCGTTAGATGGGAAGCGAATCTTAGTCACTCGCGAGCAAGAAAAAGCAACAGACTTTGCGAAAAAAATTACTGATTTAGGCGGAGAACCAGTACAAGTCCCACTTATTAATATTACTTGTAAACGCCCAATAAATGGGGATTTCGCACAACAATTGTCGAATTGTAATTGGATATTTTTCACAAGTGGAAATGGGGTAAGCTGCTTTTTTCAGTTCGTAAAGCACGACGCTGTCGCTTTAGAGAATGTGGTGCAAACTAAAATTGCTGTTGTGGGAAATAAAACGGATCATAAGTTAAAAGAAATAACAGGTCGCTCTGCTGATTTTGTCCCAAGCTCTTTTGATGCTGAGACGATGGCAGAGGAGTTTTTAAGCCAATATCCTACCGACGATCATTTTTTGTTAGTAAGAGGAAATCTCTCTCGACATGTTTTGCCGGAACGCTTTAAACAAAGCAATAAAACTTTTACAATGCTTGAAGTGTATGAAACCCATAAGAATGTCAAAGTAAAACCGTTGTTGCAATGTGCGATAACGAATACTCAGATTCATTATATTACATTTACAAGCCCGTCTACAGTGGAGGCATTTGTCGATTTAATAGGGGTGAGAAACGTCGCACCATGTGTATGTATTGGTACGACGACAGAACAACGGGCGAAGGAATTAGGATTTACTAAAGTTTTAACAGCAAAAGATTTTACAATTAATGGTATGATTGATTGTATAAAGCAAGATGTGATGAAAAGAAAGGATGAAAAAAATGACGAACATACCGACTTTTGATAGACACCGTAGATTAAGACGTACGGCTGGTATGAGAGACTTAGTAAGAGAAACACATTTGCATAAAACCGATCTTGTCTATCCCATGTTTATTGTTGAAGGTGAAAAGATGAGAAAAGAGGTTCCTTCTATGCCAGGAGTATACCAGTTATCGCTGGATTTACTTACGGAAGAAATAGATGAACTAGAAGAACTTGGTATTCAAGCTGTTATTTTGTTTGGGGTGCCAAATGAAAAAGATGAACAAGGGACGGGCGCTTTTATTGATGAAGGGATCGTCCAACAAGCTACACGAAAAATTAAAACAAAAGTACCATCAATGCTCGTAATTGCAGATACTTGTTTGTGTGAATATACGTCTCATGGACATTGTGGAGTCATTCATGACCATGATGTAGATAATGATGCGTCATTAGAGTTACTTGCTAAAACAGCAGTATCCCAAGCAAAAGCAGGGGCTGACATTATTGCACCGTCAAACATGATGGATGGGTTTGTAGCAGTTATTCGTCAAGCGTTAGATCAAGCTGGTTTTACACAGATTCCTATTATGTCTTACGCGGTTAAATACGCTTCTTCTTTTTATGGTCCATTCCGAGATGCGGCAGATAGTACACCACAATTTGGAGATCGAAAAACATACCAGATGGATCCCGCGAATCGATTAGAAGCGCTTCGTGAGGCGAAATCAGACGTTCATGAAGGTGCTGACTTTTTAATTGTAAAACCAGCTTTAAGCTACTTAGATATTGTGAGAGAAATGAAGAATAACTTTGATTTGCCGATTGTTGCCTATAATGTAAGCGGCGAATATGCGATGGTGAAAGCTGCAGCGCAAAATGGCTGGATTGATGAACAGGCGCTGGTTATGGAAAAACTATTATCTATGAAACGAGCTGGAGCAGATCTAATTATAACTTATTTTGCAAAAGATGTTGCAAAATGGTTAGCAGAAAAAAATAGATAGGAGGATATCTGGTTATGAATTTTAATAAATCCAAAGCTGCTTATGAAGAAGCAGTTGATTTAATGCCTGGCGGTGTTAATTCACCTGTTCGTGCATTTAAATCAGTAGGTATGTCACCAATTTTTATGGAATCTGGTAAGGGAGCTAAGATAAGAGATATTGATGGTCATGAATACATTGATTACGTTTTAAGCTGGGGTCCACTCATTTTAGGACATGCTGATGAACGGGTCGTAACAAAATTAAAGGAAACAGCGGAAAAAGGTACCAGCTTTGGAGCGCCGACAGTATTAGAAAATGAGCTTGCACAGCTAGTTATTGACCGCGTTCCATCCATAGAAATGGTTAGGATGGTAAATTCAGGTACGGAAGCAACAATGAGCGCGTTGCGTGTAGCAAGAGGCTACACAGGAAGAGATAAAATACTAAAATTTGAAGGGAATTACCATGGTCATGGTGATTCACTGTTAATTAAAGCAGGGTCAGGTGTGGCTACACTTGGACTTCCTGATAGTCCAGGTGTTCCTAAAACGATTGCTCAAAATACGATCACGGTCCCATATAATGACTTAGAAAGTGTGCGATATGCTTTTGAGACATATGGTGATGATATTGCTGCAGTTATTGTAGAACCTGTTAGCGGCAATATGGGAGTGGTCCCACCAATAGAAGGTTTTTTACAAGGATTAAGAGAAATTACGGAGCAAAACGGCACCGTGCTTATTTTTGATGAAGTAATGACTGGCTTTCGGGTAGGTTACCAATGTGCGCAAGGTCATTTTGGAGTGACACCCGATATGACATGTCTCGGGAAGGTAATCGGAGGTGGATTACCAGTTGGTGCATATGGAGGCAAACGGGAGATTATTGAGAAAGTTGCTCCAACTGGATCTATCTATCAAGCTGGTACATTATCTGGTAATCCGTTAGCGATGACCGCGGGGCTTGAGACATTAAAAGCGTTAGATGAGTCATCTTATGAAGCGATAAATAAAAAAGTAGACCGATTGATAGAAGGGTTTACAGCGGCTTCCAATAAGCATCATATACCATTGCATATTAATCGAGCGGGTTCAATGGTTGGCGTCTTTTTTACTAATGAAAAAGTAATTAACTTTGAAACTGCTCAATCTGCTAATCTTGATTATTTTTCTCAATATTATCGCTCTATGATTGAAAATGGCGTGTTCCTTCCACCATCACAATTTGAAGGCCTGTTTTTATCTACTGCGCATACAGATGAAGATATTGAACATACGGTAAAAGCAATTGACACAGCTTTTGCTTCCATAGAGTAACGAAGCTTATTACTAAGTTGCGCCTTCATAGTGTGTATTTAGTTTAATCAACCTATGCCAGAGAATAGAATTTATTTAAAGACCTTTACTAATAGCATGTAATTTTTGGTATACATGCCGCTAGTGAGGTCTTTTTCTGTTGTCTAGGAATATAAAATTTTGCAGCTGTGGATAAACTTACTAAGTTATTTAACGTTGCAAAACTTTCTACTGGATCAACTGCTCAACCTCTTTGAAAAAAGTAGTTCGCTTTTTCCTAACTTAGTCTTCGGATTTCCTTCATTAGCTAAAGCAAATAGGTTCATTTTTGGTAAAGTCGTAGTAAAGAAGCTGTTTTTAACTTCATGGAAATCAACTTTACCGTTTGTAATATCCTAATGAAAATATTCATATAGTTGAATATAAGGCATATCATCATATATGAACTATATGGTGGAGAGGAGGAGAGCCGTGACAAATGAAGCGTCCGTATTTCAGTTTGAATTGAATGAAACACTCTATTTTGAAAAAGGACAGGAAGTAAATGAAATGAGAGGGGTTTCATTGGAGCCAGACATCTCTATTCATTCATTTCACGACTATATTTCAATCAGAGGAGTTATTGAATTAAAAGGAGAGTATGAAAAAAGCAGACACACCGTTTTTCAAGATGATTTAGAAGAAGATGTGATGGGCTCTAAACGCTATGTTGAAGCCGTGGAGCAAGATGAAGAAGGAGTATCTATATTTTCTCATCACTTCCCAGTAGAAATTTCTGTACCTGCAAACCGCATTGCAAACTTAAACGATATAAGCGTGTATATTCAGACATTTGATTATGAAATCCCCAATCCAACCTTATTCCGACTTTATTCAACAATTGAAATTCATGGCATTCAACAACAAGAAATAAGTGATGCACGAGAAAAAGAATCGCAAGAACAGTTGAACTATGCATCCCCAGAAGAAGATAAGTCTAATCGAGGAGAGCAAGAAGCTGATTATTTTCAGTTTGAAATGAAACAATCAGAGCAAGATTATAAAACAGAAGATGAGGAGATGAACCCATCTTTACCATTTCTAACGGTACCAGAGCAAGATAGTTCAGATGAAAAAAGCAGGTTAAAGGAAATGGAGCAAGAAGAAACAATACTATCTGATGAATATCCAGAGAAAATAACAGAGCACCTAGATAAGAAAGGTGAGCAAACTGATGAAGTAGGAAGATGGAAGTATAAAGAGACGAAAACGCTAAAGGAATTTTTTGATTCTGAACAAGAGGATACTAGTGATGTTCATGAAGAAGAATTGGGTGAAGATGAGGAGACAGAACAATACGAACAAGTAGATTATGACTCTACTCATGAAACAAATCCAGAAAGCGAAGAACGAGTCACTGAAACAAAAAGCAGTGTAACAGATGATGAACAAGAAAGAGAAGTAGAAACGAATAAAGAACAAAATAATCTAAACGTCGATGACCAAGGGAAAAAAGCTACAGAAGCTGAAGTTACGGAAGAACCTAACAATATTAATGAGATGAAGGTGAAGCAAAATGGCGATGAGAATGACCATGAAGCGTTATCTGTCTCGCCGGAAATTAATCAGACGAGTGGTGATCGACACATCCAAGATGAAGTCCAGGATGTCAGCTACTTAGCAGATATTTTTAGTAATAAAGCTGAAAATAATTATACTAGCATGAGGTTATGTATCGTACAGGAAGATGATACGATCGATTCTATTGCGGAAAGATATCAAGTTTCTGCATTACTATTAATTAAACAGAATCAATTGGATGATGATTACGATGTTACGCAAGGACAATTACTGTATATTCCAGAAAAGAAAAACAAATGATGCTCTCTCCATTATAGAGGTAAGGTTGCCTGCAGCTTCCTTAAAAGCTAGTAGTGGCATCTCATTTTTCATTAACAAAGGTATAAAATTATTTTACGCTATAGCAAAGTATGAGATTTTTTGGTTTATAATATAAGAAAAACAAAGGCTTTCGTCATAAGATTTGGCGACAAGCCAAGTTTTTCTAAGGCCAGATATAATCGAATTCTTTAATTTATCGCGGATAAAGGTGCTGTAAGACTTCTACTTCAAGATTGGAAGATGTGAGCGGAACAAGTCTAAGTGGGAGATACACCACCTTATTCCCTTTTTTGTAAAAAACCCTTTAAAATCGTATTCTTGGGCTGCTGAACAACCAGCAGGTTATGAAAGAAAACCCCACTAAATAATAAGAGTGTAAAGGCGTGAGCCTAATTTTTGTTTGCTTTGAAACTAGGGTGGTGAAGAAAATGGATACCTTACAAGAAGTGTTGCATGCTTATTCTATTCGACCTTTTTACATAGAAAAACAAACAGAGCGGCTCTACATGGTGCAAGACTACAACCAGCAATATGCGTTGAAACATAGCCGGCTAACGGAAGAAACAATCGTTATGTGGGAACAAGTTTATAAATTGGCATATGAAGAATATCTTTTTCCTATTTTACCAGTTTACTTAACGAAGCTAGGAAAGTTATATGAAAAAAAAGGAGAACTTATTTATTATGTGACACCTTGGAAAGAAAGCCGAGAAACAGAATTAGATCAATCCACGATTGATAAAATCTTTCAAAGTTTTGGATTGATTCACATGAAAACAAAACGGCGACATTTGGTTGAAGTCCAGCAGTTTAAGCAAGCTTTTCAACAGTATAAACAGCATTGCTTGACCTTACAGCAACAATTACTTACATTTGTAGAGGAGTACGAACAACATCGCTTTATGTCCCCATTTGAGTTACTTGTTTGTACGCAATTTAAAGATGTTAATTATAGTCTGAATGAAACGATACGAAGAATTGATCAGCTGTTGGAAGAACAGGAAGAGACTTGGTATTATAGTTTGTGCCATAAGAACATCAAAACTTCACATACTTTAGTTGATCAAGGTCAGCTCTATTTTATAAATTGGGAGAATGCAGGGTTTGACTATCCCATTTTTGATTTAGTTGCTTTTTTTCAAGAAGAAACAAAGCATTATGATACTCCGACTAATATGCTACTGCGCGGATTTGACAAGTATATGAATGAGAACGAACTGACCAAGAAAGAACTTTATTTGTTAGTCATTCAATTATTAGACCCACAAGCTTATCTAAGTTGTGTCAAAAATCATAAACAAGCAAACACATCCATGATGAAACAAATAATTCATTTACAGCATACATTTCGACGTATACTGTTTGGGTTGCACCTTTCTGCACATGTGGAAAAAACGTTTGATACGATCGATCTAGATGATCTGGACGACCTAGATGATTTGGATGAAACAGATTAAATCCATTCCAAATAAAAAGCTATAAAAATGCCAACGATAATACCAAGAAGAAATACATCAAAGGTGGTTGGGAAAAATAAAGTACGAATCAATTGAAAAATTAATATAGGCAGTGTACATCTTTCAATTACGATAATACAATTTCTGGCCCATGGTGGTAGTCGGTAACGGTAATATCTTGCCAATGAGACTCTCTCCTTTACATCAGAAATTTGTATGTTACTATACTATATGTATAAAATGATCTTTTTGGTGCAAACCTTACTATGTAACGGGTTAGTATTTAAGAATAGATAATAGCGCCAGCAATTAGATAAGTATCCACAAACGCTTACAATAACGTAAACGTTCCAGAGCCGGAAAAGAACGTCTATTTTCATTTTAGTGAGGAAACAGTTGACGTAAAGAGGAATTATATATAAAATAAAGCTATTCTAATAATATGCATGTAAACAATGAAAATGTAAAGAATGGGAAGAGTACAGGATAATTATCATGTAGAGATGGAAATCATTGGCTGAAAGTTTCCTTGAAAAATTATGCTGGAATGTCGCCCAGGAACAGCTCCTTTGAACAAATAAGGTTAAGATGCTGCCTTTTTTAAGTAGAAGGAAGCCGGTCTATGTACCGTTATCAACAAATGAAGTGTGTATACTTTGTTTCTTTACTACACTAGAAGTATACAAATAAAGGTGGTACCACGGAGAGCAAACCCTTTTCGTCCTTTTATAGGACAAAAGGGTTTTTTTATACACTTTAGTAAGTGTCAAAAACGTATAAGTGAAACTACAGCTTGCTAAAAAAGATATTGTAAGGAGGAGCATGTTATGCACGAACAAGAATCAAAACCTTCACTTTCTGCTAAATACAATCCGCAGGAAGTAGAAAAAGGTCGCTATCAATTTTGGCTAGAAGGAAACTATTTTAAAGCAAAGAACGATATGGAGAAAGAACCCTATTCTATTGTTATTCCCCCACCAAATGTTACAGGACGATTGCATTTGGGACACGCTTGGGATACGACAATGCAAGACACCATTTCTAGAATGAAACGTATGCAAGGATATGATGTATTATGGCTCCCTGGTATGGATCATGCTGGGATTGCTACACAAGCAAAAGTGGAAGAAAAGCTAAAAGAACAAGGTACGAATCGTTATGAGCTAGGTAGAGAAAAATTTCTCGAAAAGGCTTGGGAATGGAAGGAAGAGTACGCTGCGTTTATTCGTTCACAATGGGAAAAGTTAGGACTTAGTTTAGACTATTCACGTGAACGGTTTACGCTTGATGAAGGTTTGTCAGACGCAGTTAGAGAAGTATTTGTAAAGTTATACGAACAAGGTTTAATTTATCGTGGAGAATATATTATAAACTGGGATCCAGATACAAAAACGGCTTTATCCGATATTGAAGTGATTTATGAAGAAGTGCAGGGCAAATTTTATCATATGCGCTATCCGTTAAAAGATAGTGATGAGAAAATCGAAATTGCTACCACACGTCCAGAGACAATGTTAGGTGATACTGCGATTGCTGTTCACCCTGATGATGACCGATATAGCCATTTAATTGGCAAAAAAGCTATTTTGCCCATCGTCGGTCGGGAAATACCAATTGTTGCAGATGAGTATGTAGATATGGAATTTGGTTCTGGTGCAGTGAAAATTACGCCTGCTCACGATCCAAACGATTTCGAAGTTGGGAATAGACATGATTTAGAACGAGTATTAGTTATGCATGAAGATGGAACGATGAACGAAAATGCTGGTATTTATGAAGGAATGGACCGATTTGTGTGCAGAAAACAAATTGTTCATGATTTGAAAGAACAAGGTGTACTATTTAAGATTGAAGACCATGTACACCAAGTTGGTCACTCCGAACGAAGTGGCGCTGTCGTAGAGCCATACTTATCTACGCAATGGTTTGTAAAAATGAAACCATTAGCAGATGCTGCAATCGAGCTACAAGCAGGAAGTGACAAAGTTAATTTTGTTCCACAGCGTTTTGAAAGAACCTATTTAAATTGGATGGAAAATATTCGTGATTGGTGTATTTCTCGCCAACTATGGTGGGGGCACCGCATACCAGCTTGGCATCATAAAGAAACAAAAGAAATTTATGTCGGCAAGGAAGCTCCCGACGATATAGAAAATTGGGAACAAGATGAAGATGTATTAGACACTTGGTTTTCATCTGCTTTATGGCCTTTTTCAACCATGGGGTGGCCGGATGTAGAAGCAGAAGATTACAAGCGATATTTTCCAACTGGGGTTCTCGTAACAGGTTATGATATTATTTTCTTCTGGGTTTCACGAATGATTTTTCAATCGAAGCATTTTACGAATCAAAAGCCGTTTGATGATGTTTTGATCCACGGATTGATTCGAGATGCTGAAGGAAGAAAAATGAGTAAATCGTTAGGCAACGGTGTCGACCCAATGGATGTCATTGATAAATATGGTGCAGATTCATTACGCTATTTCCTATTGACTGGCTCTACCCCTGGTCAAGATTTACGCTTTCATTGGGAAAAGGTAGAAGCAACATGGAACTTTGCGAATAAGGTGTGGAATGCTTCTCGTTTTTCTTTAATGAATTTAGCCGATTTTTCGTATGAAGATATTGATTTAACAGGCGAAAAATCTTTGGCAGATAAATGGATATTAACCCGTTTAAATGAAACAATTGAACATGTAACTAGAAATAACAATAAATATGAATTTGGCGAAGCTGGTCGTCAATTATACAACTTTATTTGGGATGAACTATGTGATTGGTATATTGAAATGGCAAAAATACCATTATATGGAGATAACGAAACTCAAAAACAAACAACACGTTCTGTGCTCGTTTATGTTTTAGATCAAACGATGCGTATGTTGCATCCATTTATGCCGTTTATTACAGAAGAAATTTGGCAACAGTTACCACATCAAGGAGATTCTATCACAGTTGCCGCTTGGCCGGAGCCAAGAGATGCATTCCATGATGAACAGGCAGCAAATGAAATGAAGCGACTAGTGGCGATTATCAAAGCTGTCCGTAATATTCGTGCAGAAGTAGATACACCAATGTCAAAACAAGTTAAACTACTCATCCAAGCGGAGAGTGAATCTATTGTGAAGGAATTAGAAGAAGAGCGTCACTATTTAGAACGTTTTTGTAACACAAGTGAATTAACCATTATGGAAGAGATCGATGTCCCTGAAAAAGCAATGTCAGCAGTAGTGACAGGAGCAGAACTATTTTTACCATTAGAAGGGTTAATTGATTTTGACAAAGAAATTGCTCGTTTAGAAAAAGATCTAGCTAAATGGACAAAAGAAGTAGAGCGTGTACAGAAAAAACTCGCAAACGAAGGGTTTATTAATAAAGCACCTCAGGCAGTAATTGAAGCAGAAAAACAAAAAGAAAAAGAGTACTTGGATAAACAAGCGAAGGTTCAAGCAAGATTACATGAATTAAAAAACTAACACAAATTTAAGGGTTACCTACTTCGAACTAAATGTACGAAGTAGGTAACCTTTATTTACATGATTGCATAATAAAAAAGATTACGACTGGATGTGTTTTTTGATATGCTCCACATATAACCGTAGTATATTTGTATTGCTAACGGCACTTAGTATGCGAGAACCGACAACATCTTCAATTTCATTAAATAATAGTTCTCCATCCATACTTAGTAAGAAATCAATTCCTACCATTCCAAAATCGAAATAATTGATAATCGTTTGAATTCTTGTTGCTTCTTTTTTGGATAAAGTATACCGTATTGCACTACCACCAAGCTTGTAGTTGGCTCTAAAATCGGAATTACTTTCTCTAAGTACAGCTGCGATAATTTTTTTCCCTACAACGAAAACGCGCAAGTCTTTGCCTTGTTGCACATGACAACTTTGCATAATGATGTCATTGCCTTTTATTTTCTTCCTACATGCTAAATACTCCAACTCATTAGTGACCATATAAACCTCTTTTCCACCTTTCCCTGCAACTGTTTTTACTACAAATGGAAAAGAAAGCGGAGGGGACTCTTTTAAAAAAGAAGCTTTATGGAAATATGTGTCTACCATTGGAACGTCAAGTTGATGTACATAATGATGCGTTAACGCTTTGTTATTGCAAATAGTTGCTATACGAGAGTTGTTAAAAACAATAATTCCACAACTTTCCAGATGAAGACTAAGCATAGGATCAATGGTACGAACAACGGCAAATTCAGGTAAAGGCTCTATCTGATGGTTATTTAATAGGACGTGCCGATTTTTCTGAATTCCAATCATTAGGTCTTCTCTGCGTACAAGTTGCAGATGGATGGATTGAAGTGCTGCTTCTTCCATAAACCAATGAATATAAGCTTTATTTACTTCAATATCTTTATCACTATAGATAAGCCAGCCGTTATGCATTTGTGTTCCCTTCGATCTTCTTAAAAATATAGTCAATTATAAAGGTAGCAACATTTATTCCCGTGGCATCAAACAAATTGCGGATGTGAGCATTGGAGTTGATCTCGCAAATTATAGGAGAATCATTTTCGCCAATTAATAGATCAACACCTGCGAAATCAGCTCCAATGGATTGTGTAGCTAGGATTGCCAGTTTTTGTTCTTCCTCCGATGGTTCATACGCCTGCATGGTACCACCAGCAGTAATATTTGCTCTGAAATCATGTGCTGACTGTCGTTTCATGGCCGCAACAACTTTATTACCTACAACATGCAGCCGTAAATCTTTTCCATAGCTAGTAGAAATAAATGCTTGTAAAACAAAGGGCTTTGTTGCCAAATGTTTAATTTGCTGAATTAAGTCCGCTTTATTATGGATAAGATACACTTGTTCGCCAAAAGAGCCGAATGCTTCTTTTACAATCATCGGAAAACCCAAACGGTGAATTGCAGATTGCATTACGCCATGTTTTAGCTGTTGGGAAGTAAATGTCTTCGGATAAATAATCGTTTTAGGTATTGGGAGCTTAGCTGTTGCTAGCTGTTGATACGTTAATATTTTGTCATCACTAATACGAATTGCTTCCGAAGAATTAAACACGCTTATACCTAATAATTCGAGTTGCTTAGCTAGGTAAATATCTTTATCTGTAAACACGACAAAGTCCGGTAAAGCGCTAGGTTGCTTTTCGGCTAATACAGATAATTCGCCTTGAGATAAAAAAGATAAAAGTTCGCTATTTGATATGACTTTTACGTTGCTACCTCTTTGCGTGGCTGCTTTTTCTAGCCATTGTGCAAAATCAATAAATTTATTGCCTGGTAAACTATCGTTATAAATCATCCATCCAGTTACGTGCATCGGTTCTTTCCTTTCTGCTATACTAATAATCGTTCATATAATTTTTTGATTTTAAAGTAAGCACTTTTAATTAGAATTTTGACCAAAAGATGTATCCTAGATATAAGGTGCTGTATAAATCCCGCTTCAAGAATGAAAGATGTGAGCGAACTAGCCTAAATGGGAGATAACAACACCTACATCTCCTTTTTCGCGAGAGGCTATTAGGTCATACCCTTAGGCTACTAACAATCCGTCGGGGATGAAAGAACCCACGGATTGAAGATTCACCTTATGTTGTAAATTAAATACTACTCATGAAAGGATTGTACATAATTGCATACAATGAAGCAAATAGAAGCATTTTTTCATCATCGGCATCAGTTAGGTGTGAAACCTGGTTTGGAACGTATGCAACAATTACTTGCTTTACTTGGTCATCCTGAAAAACGATTAAATGCTGTTCATATTGCCGGCACTAATGGAAAAGGATCTACTGCCGCTTTTGTGAAACAAGGTTTGCAAGAAAGTGGCTATCAAGTAGGAGTGTTTACTTCACCAAGCTTACACGGAATTCGCGAGTATATTTATGTAGAGGAAGAGCCAATTTCTGAACAAGCATTTTTAAAAGTGTGGGAAAAAGTTTATCCCGTGGTTCAGGAATTAGATCAAAAAAATCAATTTCCAACAGAGTTTGAAATAATGACAGCTGTTGCGTTCCTTTATTTTGCTACTAATGTTGACATTGCTGTTATAGAAGCTGGAATGGGAGGAAGAGAAGATACCACAAACTGTATAATCCCTTTAGTATCTATAATTACTAGTGTTAATAAAGATCATATGGCTTTTCTTGGTCAGACAATACCTGAGATTGCTTTGCATAAAGCAGGAATTATTAAACAAGGGGTTCCAGTTGTTTTTGGACAATTACAATCAGCTGCTAAAGAGGTGATTATACAAGAAGCGAAGGCTAAGGAAGCTCCAGCTTATCAATTAGGGTTGCATTTCCATTATCAAAGTTTACCTTCTAAAGAATGGAATTATATGGAATGGAGCCTACCTTTTACGAAAGGAACTGCTTTTAAACTTAAATTGTATGGAGAACATCAATTAGCGAACGCATCATTAGCGTTAATGGCTTTACATTTAATACAGCAAAAAGGATATATTATCCAGTTTGCGAAACTACCAACTGCTTTTTTTGACGTACAATTAGAAGGTAGATTTGAATTGGTGTCCCAACACCCTACTATAATCCTTGATGGAGCTCATAATCCAGCTGGAATTCGTGCATTTATAGACACACTGGAGAAAGTCTTTCCATATCAAGAAAGACAGTTATTATTTGCAGCTTTTAAAGATAAAGCGATTGATGAGATGATGATTCCTCTAGGAGGTAAATTTAGTGCAATTTACTTAACCACTTTTGATCACCCGAGAGCTGCAAGTATATCTGAAATGAAAAAAAACTCGTTAGCTTCAATGGAAACCATTGATTCGTGGAAAAATGCGATCAGTAGAATGAGTGATCCAAACACTGTATATTGTATTACAGGTTCGCTTCATTTCATTTCTATGGTAAGGTCGTCTTTACTCAATAAGGATAAATAATAGTTTTAGTGGCACCATGTAATCGAAAAAGATATCACATTATGTTGAACAATTTCTTAAAATGCGGACAAACTTCGTCTTACTTTTCACATGTTTTTTGCTAGAGTAAAATAGAACTCTTCTAACAGGAGGCAAAACTGTGAAAAAGGACAAGCGTAAAATAACAGTCTGGAAAAACGGCCAGCAGGTGAAGCTGTCCATGTATTCATCAAAAAATAATGATACAACTGGGGAGACAGAGAATGAAGAAGCTGCAACACTAACAGATACAGAGGAAGAAGTTCCATCATATGGCAGACTATCTAATAAGAAATTTTTTGTTTATCCCCTATTTTTTAAAAAAATAAAGCCTATGAAACCTTTAATTATTGCCATTGCTTCCGCTTTTATTATAGGGACATTGCTGGGCATTACATTGATTCGAATGTTTGTTACCATTGATGAAGATCGCCAAGCAAATAGTGAGCTAAACAACGCTGGCGTGACCGAAACTAGCCGTGAACAAGAAAGGAAAGAACTAGATGGTCACGCAAATTTACAAGGCTTTGATATTTTTGTATTGCAGGGAGGCGTTTTTTCTGAAGCAGGAAATGCGCAGACGTGGCAAAAGAAGTTTCAAGAGGAAGGGCTACCTGCAATGATTTGGGAAAAAGAGAAACAATATTTTTTATTAATATCTGCGGTTGCCTCAAAGGAAAAAGCGGAGCAGTTAAAAAAGGATATTACTTCAAAATTGGATATTTATATAAAGAAGTGGCGGATTCATGTGGACGAAGAGGGACTAAAGAAAGAAGAAAGAAGCTGGATGCAGACATTTGCGGATGTATGGCGGAAAGATATGCAACAACAAAAAATATCTAAAGAACAATGGGAATCAACCAAAAAAACTATCCCTAAACGTTTCCAAAGTTTAGGTAATGCAATAAATCAACATGTGATTGAAGAGCGAAATGATGAGGCTGTAGACTTAGGAGCAAATTTACTAACTTTATGGTATGAATTAATACATGAGCTTAAGCGTGAAAAATAGTGAATGAATAAAAGAATACTATACTACTAAGTAGGATAATGTAAGAAAACAATATCGTATAAAGTTTATTGGTTTAAATAGGGTTGAACCCTTCTACAAATGGGTTGGAATAAAATTTCCCATGCTGTTTTACAGTTTATTATCCTTCAAGTTTTTAACTTGCTTATCTACTTAGAATAGAATTTATAAGAAGAAACAGTTATTCATATGTCCGTTTTTCTCCTATATAAAGCTTTTTTTGTCTCAGATAATTAGCTGTTTTTTTAGAATTGCTGATTTGTTTAAACAAGTAATCCTCTGTAAGATACAAGTATCTTAGTTAAAGGGGGATGAAAATGACTTCAATGCCTATTATGATTAAAGATGTACCTAAAGATGACCGCCCCAGAGAAAGGTTACTAAAGGTTGGCCCTGGACAGGTGTCAAATGCAGAATTATTGGCTATCATTCTTGGAAGTGGGACAAAATCAGAATCTGTACTTTCTTTATCTAATCGCCTGTTGATGCATTTTGAAGGTTTAAAACTTTTAAATGATGCAACGATAGAAGAGTTAATAGCCATAAAAGGAATCGGCAGAGCTAAAGGTGTCCTTGTTTTAGCTGCCATTGAGTTGGGAAAGCGAATGAACGGTTTTCAATCAGGTGATCGTTATGTCATTCGCTCTCCGGAAGATGGCGCAGATTACATCATGGAAGATATGCGAATATTAAACCAGGAACATTTTGTAGCACTATTTTTAAACACCAAAAATCAAGTTATTCACCGGCAAACGATCTTTATTGGCAGCCTAAACGCCTCCATTGTTCATCCTAGGGAAGTATTTCGTGAAGCTGTTAAACGTTCTGCCGCTTCCATAATTGTTGCCCATAACCATCCTTCTGGCGACCCAACACCTTCTCAGGAGGATATTCATGTAACAAGGAGATTAGTTGAATCTGGAAAAATGATTGGGATTGAACTGATCGATCATATAATTATAGGCAATCGTAAATTTGTTTCTTTAAAAGAAAAAGGTTACTTGTAAGTTAGTGTAATCTAATGGTCTGGCTAAAAATATGCGTTAAGAAATTATTTTAAAGTGTGTGCTATAAAAATGACATTGTAGCGTTATTGGTAGCCTTTTATCCTTTTCACCTCAAAAGTTGTCGTTCCTTGTGATAATTTGAATGATCTACATGAAGTGAGAAAACATGTTTTTATTAAAATCCTGACCAGCAATAACTATAAGTTCCCAATCCCTATTTGCTTCATGTGACATTTATTTGTTGTATGCTAGTATAACGGTAGTGGACGCTATCCTTATGCTCCTATTTTTAAAATATGCTGCGCTTAGCACTACCTATTACTTCTTGTTAAACCATTCGCCTGCTAAGCTGAAACATAAAGTTGTTTTGTGAAAATGAAACCTATTTAAACATAGATGTAGATCATGCTTGACAAAAAACTTGTATTAACACTATCTATTTTTTATTTTTTTTCGTATAATTATATAGAAAAGAAATGAAGGAAGCGCCATTTTTCAGCAAAACTGAGGAAAGTGGCGCTTGTTACGCTTATATTTACGTATACTAAGCACATGTTATACTAGATAATTGTTTTACTTTTTAACGGGAAAACGAGATAATTGAAAATAACATAATACGAGCTACATAAAAATATATGTATGCAAACTGGAAAGGGAGATTTTTTTGGGATTATTTAATTTTTCTCAGGATTTAGGAATAGATTTAGGTACAGCCAACACGCTTGTATTTGTTAAGGGCAAAGATGTTGTTGTTAGTGAGCCTACTGTGGTAGCCAAAAACAAAAACACGGGAGAGATTGAAGCTGTAGGAAGCGCAGCGCGTAATATGATTGGACGAACTCCAGGAAATATTGTTGTCATTCGACCAATGAAAGACGGAGTAATTGCTGATTATGATACAACAGCTACCATGATGAAATATTATATTAATAAAGCTATGAAAAATAGATCTTATTTTGCAAAAAAACCAAATGTAATGGTATGTGTTCCTTCTGGCATTACGATGGTTGAAGAAAGAGCAGTTATTGATGCAACGAAACAAGCGGGCGCAAAGGAAGCTTATCCTATTTCTGAGCCTTTTGCAGCTGCTATTGGAGCAGACCTTCCTGTTTGGGAACCGACGGGGAGTATGATTATAGACATTGGTGGTGGCACAACGGAAGTGGCAGTCATCTCATTAGGTGGTGTCGTAACTAGCCGTTCTGTTCGAACAGCTGGTGATAACATGGATGAAGCTATTACTCAATATATTCGTAAGCATTACAGTTTAATGATTGGCGAACGAACAGCAGAATCCGTTAAGTTGGAAATTGGTACAGCAGGGAAAGTGGATGTGAATGAAGAAATTGATATACGAGGAAGAGACCTTTTAACAGGTTTACCAAAGACAATTACTGTTACTGCAGAAGAGATTTCTGTAGCGTTAAAGGATACCGTAGATTCCATTGTGGAAGCTGTGAAAAACACATTAGAAAAAACTCCACCAGAACTTGCAGCAGATATTATGGATCGGGGAGTCGTTTTATCTGGTGGAGGAGCTTTACTGAAAAATATTGATCAGGTTATAAGTGATGAAACCAAAATGCCTGTGTTTATTACGGAAAATCCACTGGAAAGTGTAGCGATTGGTACGGGTAAATCATTGGAATACATGCACCACTTTCGATCCCAACCACATGTGTCATCACGTCATACTGTAGATTAAGCGGGTGTTTAGATGTCTTTTTTACGCAAAAAGCGATTGTTCCTTCTATTAATTGGTTTTATACTGCTTGTAGCTTTAATAGGTTTCTCTTTAAGGGATCGAGAAGACCTAACAATAATAGAAGAAATCGTCAATGATACGGTCGGTTGGGCACAAAGCGTGGTTCATGCTCCAGTCAATTGGGTAACAAACGTTACTCGTAATATTGGAGATTTCAAGGATACGTATGAAGAAAATAAATTACTAAAACAAAAACTTGCTGAATATAAAGGACTTATTTATGAAGTTCAAGAATTGAAAGAAGAAAATGAAGATTTAAGAAAAAACCTTGAACTGACAGAATCGGATGCAATAAGAAATTATAATCCTATACAAGCAACAGTAATTTCTAGATCGCCTGAAAGGTGGCTAGAACAAGTTACGATCAATAAAGGAAAAGATAATGGAGTTAAAAAGAACATGGCAGTGATTACACCAGAAGGAATGGTTGGAAAGGTAATGACGCCATCAAAGCATACTTCTACCGTTCAACTACTTACAGGCTTTGACCAATTTAACCGGATTTCTGGGGAAATCTCTCGAGACAAGGGCGATAATATTTTTGGGATGATTGAAGGGTATGATAAAAAAAGTAAGCACCTCATATTCCGAATTATTGAAGAGTCTCAAAAAGATGTGAAGAAGGATGAATTAATTGTTTCCTCTGGAATGGGAGGCGTTTTTCCAGCGGGGCTTCCGATTGGAAAAGTTCAAGAAGTAGTTCCTGACAAGTATGGATTAACGAAAACTGCTTTAGTAAAACCATCTGCTGACATGTACGAATTAAACCAAGTAATTGTAGTCGATCGTTCTGTACAGACTGATGAAGGTCAGGAAAGTGAAGAAGAGGAGGAGGAGTAATGAAGCGTGCCTATTTACCTCTCATCCTTCTACTTATTCTTGTTTTACAAGGAGTTTCTTTGGATTTACTGCCTGGAAACTTATTGAGATCAGATTGGCTCATTGTTTCCCATTGGGTTTTTATATTTCTTGTGTTTATTGCTGTATTCTATGACAATGAAAGTACCCACTATTCTGTTCTATACGCGTTAATCTTTGGTTTGCTAATTGACATAGTTTATACAAGTACACTAGGCGTTTATATGTTTTCGTACGCTTCTACCATTTACTTGATTTATGGTCTAAAAAAATTACTGCACGGAAACATTCTTGTCGTAGCTTTGTTAGGCAGTGTTGGATTAATAGTGAGTGACGGAATGATTTATCTCATCTACTCTGTAGTTGGATTAACAGACATACCGTGGAGTATGTATTTAACCAACCGATTATTGCCTACAATAGGGTCAAATTTAATTTTCTTATTCGTTTTATACCCGCTGTTTGCAAAAAAACTGACAAATTGGGGGAAAGATCAAATAACGAAAGGAAACTCATTTTGAGAGGCTATTTGGTAGCAGGGGAGTTGCTGAATGAATTTAAAATGAAGTTGTTACCGACATGTTTTATCGACTCACCACATCGTCTTACGCTAATAAGATAGAGTTAATTGTATAAGCAGATGCTGTGTTGCATAAAGTTTTGGCGATAGGCTAAGTTTTCTCCCCCCCCAACTCTCTAACTATAAAATAAACGAATACTGTTCTAGTGGGGGACATTGGTATTACAAACAAATTATATTTGTTAGGCTCCTATTCAATGAAGGTTGACATACCAAAGTAGATAAGGAAAAATATGATTTGAATATTGTTGATTTGAAGCATTCTTCCGAGTTTCCGAATGTATAGAATGAGGTGAACGTGTGACACAGGACAAAACGCAATTAATTACCATGAAAGGTACAAAAGATGGGCTCACATTATTTATTGACGATACCTGTTCGTTTGAAGAAGCCATGCAGGAATTGCAGTATAAAATGAAAGAGAGCAAACCTGCACATGTGGAGCCGGTTGTAGCTGTAAGAGTTAAATTAGGCTATCGATACTTAAAGCATGATCAGATGAATCGAATAAAAGAAATTATAACAGCTGAAAATCGCTTTACCATTCAAATCATCGAATCTGATGTTGTTCCTCGTGAAGAAGTTCGTAAATGGCAGGAAAATAGTGAAATAAAAACGATGAATCAAATAGTTCGTTCTGGACAAGTCTTACATATAACTGGCGATTTATTATTAATTGGAGATGTAAATCCAGGTGGAAAGGTAACGGCTACAGGCAATATCTTTGTAATGGGAAACTTGCGCGGAATTGCACATGCGGGTATTGATGGAGATAAACAAGCATTTATAGTTGCATCTTATATGAATCCGATGCAACTAAGGATTGCACATTATATAAGTCGTGCTCCAGATTATGAATCTGACGGTGTGTATATGGAGTGTGGACTGGTCGATGAAGAAAAAGATAAAATAATCATTGATCGACTCCAAGTTCTTTCACAGAAGCGAAGAGAGATAAACAGGTTCGAAAGGAGAATGCTGAATGGGTGAAGCAATAGTTATTACTTCTGGAAAAGGCGGGGTCGGAAAAACGACAACTACTGCAAATATCGGTACAGCTTTAGCTTTAATAGATAAGAAAGTTTGTTTAATAGACACGGATATTGGGCTTAGAAATCTGGATGTCATTATGGGATTAGAAAATCGTATCATTTATGACATTGTAGATGTAATCGAGGGAAGATGTAAGCTGAAACAAGCATTAATTAAAGACAAACGCTTTGATTATTTAACTTTGCTGCCAGCTGCGCAAACAAGTGATAAGACTTCCGTGACAAGTGAAGGAATGCAACAGATTATTTATGAGCTAAAACAAGAATATGATTACATTATTATAGATTGCCCAGCAGGAATCGAGCAAGGCTTTCAAAATGCGATTGCAGGTGCTGATAAAGCAATTGTGGTTACTACTCCAGAAAAATCGAGCGTGCGAGATGCTGATCGTATAATCGGATTATTAGAAAAAGAGGAAATGGTTGAATCCCCACGTCTAATTATTAACCGCATTCGAAATCATATGATGAAAAATGGAGATATGCTTGATATTGATGAAGTTTTACAAATTTTATCTGTAGATCTAATTGGTATTGTGATAGATGATGATGAAGTGATTAAAGCTTCAAATAAAGGTGAACCAGTTGCGTTTAAGCCAAGTTCTAAAGCCTCTATTGCTTATCGGAATATTGCTAGAAGAATCTTAGGCGAAACAGTCCCTTTGCAATCGTTAGATACAGAAAAAGGTATGATGCAAAAGCTTAAGCAATTTTTAGGCATGCGTTCTTAAAGGCAGCAATTGATATAATACAGTCATACAAAAAAAGCAGGCTTTTCCTGCTTTTTTTGTATATGAAAGCATACGAAATAGCCAAATAGCCACTTCCGGCTTCAGCACCGAGCAACTAGGCGACTTCACTCCATTGCCCTAAGCTAAGTCATCATCGATTCGTTCTAAATAGGAAGGCCGACTAAAGACGGGCTTGACGGAGGGCGCCGGCATACTCCTGTTGCAGGAGCATGATTCCTTAAAACTTTCGTTGACTCGTTCCACTCGTTACGTTGCTAACCGGGCGCCCCGATCCTTTGTTCCACTATAGAAAAGCTAGAAAGTATAAAATAAATGATAGCTTTCGTCATACGACTTAGCGACAAGCCAAGTTTTCTAATATGGTAGCAGTATTCAATTGTGTAATTTTGAATGTATGTTTTGCTCTTCCTCTTACTAACATATATTTGCAACTCACCTCATATACTTGTACAAATGTGATTAGAAGGAATGAGAAACTATGAGTAGAGGGGTTAAGCAAGTACGTCAATCTATTGAGCAAAGAAAAAAAACACGTAACATTACTTCACAGAATAGTGCATCAAAATCTGTCGTTACACCATTTGTGCAAGAGGAGGAAAAGCATGGATTTGAACCGGTCTATACTGCAACATCAAGTAATGGGCGACAAAGAAAAATAGTAACAGGTCTTTTATGGAAAGCAATTCTTTCCGCTATCTTATTTTTGACGGTTGCAATTATTTGGCAAATGGAATCAACTCGACTACAAACAGCTAAATCCATTATAAGCACTGCCCTTATAGAGGAATTCCCATTTGCTAAAGTAAATCTATGGTATCAAGAAACATTTGGTAGTCCACTTGCTTTCATGCCGGACGGAGCTTCAAAAGATCAGGTTGAAAACGATAATGCTCCAGTAATTCCAGTCGCCGGTAATGTTTCTGAATCTTTTCAAACGAACGGTACAGGAGTAAAAATTTCCCCTAATGAAAAATCAGATATAATGGCGTTGGAACAGGGCATTGTTATTTTTGCTGGAAACGATCGGCAAACAAATAAAACAATTGTCATCCAACATCCAGATGATCGTATTACCACGTACGGTGAATTAAGCAATATTGATGTTCACTTATACGAACATGTTGCTAAAAATCAACCTATTGGCCAGTTTGTTCCAGCTGAAAATAACCAAGCTGTTTATTTTTCTATTGAGAAGGATAATCAGTATATAGACCCCGTTCAGGTGATAAAAGTTGACGATGTGGAATAATTTATTGCCAAAAGTTCACTTCCATCCCATTTTACTGCTTTTTCTCCTGATCTCTTTTTTTACGGGTACATTTATGCAATTGGCTATTTTATTGTTTATTGTGTTTTTTCATGAATTAGGTCACTACATAATGGCATTACAATTTAAGTGGCGTATAAAGAAAATTATGCTCTGGGTATTTGGCGGTGTCATGGATACAGAAGAACATGGGACCAGACCTGTGAGAGAAGAGGTTCTGGTCATTTGCGCCGGACCATTTCAGCATATTGTATTATACGTTATTGCGCTGGTGGCAGTTGATACAGGGGTCATATCCTCATCCATATTTGATACTTTTATGTACTATAATACGACTATATTTATTTTTAATTTATTACCTGTATTACCTTTAGATGGAGGGAAATTACTTCAGCTTCTTATGTCAACAAAATGGCCATACAAAATGGCATACTATCGATCGATTTATTTCTCATTGATTGCATGTCTCTTTTTGCTTGGCACTTCTTTAGTTGTCCAACCATTCACATTAAGTACTTTTTTGTTGTGTCTTTTCTTACTGTTTGAAAATAAAAATGAATGGAAAAAACGATATTATGTATTTACAAGGTTCCTACTTAAGCGTTTTGAAACAAGACATAATCCAATTGGTCGGACAAGATCTATTAGAGTGAAAGCAGAAAAATCGTTACTAGAAGTTTTTTCTCATTTTTACCGTGGATGGAGTCACAATATTCACATTATATATCCAAATGGCTCCATAAAGCTTATGAATGAATATGATTGCTTATATTGGTATTTTGAGGCTAAACGGTACAAAGATACTGTTGGTGACTTAGGTGATTTGACTAATAACACGAAGTAGTATTGTCATTTTATAGCTGTTCAATAATTACCTTGAATTATATAATGTAAAGCGGTTTTATAGTACAAGATTTTCTAAACAATTGCTTATAAGAGGCAACGTAATAAATGATGGAAAGCGTTGTTTTTTCAAGAAGTCATCATAAACTCATTGACAATGAAGGTGTTGTAATGGTAACATTAATACGTTATTCATCGTAGCACCAGTGCTACAACCGCTCAGAACAGGTTGTAAACTCAATGTGTAGTACCTGTATGGCGAGTCTTAGTTTATGGGAGGTGCAAAGTATATGTACGCTATTATTGAAACTGGCGGCAAGCAAATGAAAGTAGAAGAAGGCCAAGAAATCTTCATTGAAAAAGTTGCTGCTGATCAAGACGAGACGGTTACATTTGACAAAGTTCTTTTTGTTGGTGGAGATGATGTAAAAGTTGGTGCTCCATATGTAAATGGTGCATCAGTAACTGCTAAAGTTGCTAAACATGGTCGTCAAAAGAAAATTACTGTGTTTAAATATAAGCCAAAAAAGAATTATCATCGTAAGCAAGGTCATCGTCAACCTTACACTAAATTAGTGATTGATAAAATCAACGCTTAGAGGTTACTTATGATACAAGTAATAGTTTTTCGTGAAGATGAACAAATAAGAGCATTTGAACTTTCCGGACATGCTGAAAGCGGTCCTTATGGATATGATTTAGTGTGTGCAGGAGTTTCTGCAGTATCTGTTGGTTCTATAAACGCAGTTCTGGCTTTATGTGAAGTGGATCTTGATATAAACCAAAGTGATAATGGCGGTTATCTTCATGTAACAATACCAGACTCCATTTCTTCTGAAGAAATGCGTCGAGTTCAATTATTATTTGAAGGTATGCTTGTATCACTTTCGTCCATAGAACAGGATTATGGACAATTTATTACTATTCAAGATAAATAAGGAGGTGTATCTTATGCTACGTCTAGATTTGCAGTATTTCGCACAGAAAAAAGGTGCTGGTAGTACAAAAAACGGTCGTGATTCCGAATCCAAGCGACTTGGTTCTAAGAGTGCTGATGGCCAATTTGTAACAGGTGGATCTATTCTTTACCGTCAACGTGGAACGAAGGTTTATCCTGGTGAGAACGTTGGTCGCGGTGGAGATGATACACTTTTTTCAAAAATCGATGGTGTTGTAAAGTTTGAACGTTATGGGCGTAATCGTAAAAAAGTAAGTGTATACCCTGTAGCTAAAGAAGCATAATACAAAACTCCAGCCAATAAATTGGCTGGAGTTTTTAACGTTTAACATTATTTTTTTCTATAGAAAAAAGGAACCAAAACAAAACGTGGAAAATGAAAGAACCCACAAGGATTGAAAAATGACTTAGGAGAATGAATGACCTTTTTTGCATTTTCTGCTATACTTTTGGACATGTGGGAGGATGTTATATGAATGCAGAAGAAGCTGTTCGTTTCATGCAGCATTATCGGCATGACTTAATGAATCATTTACAAATAATTCACGGTTATGCTTCAATGGGCAATGTTAAAAAGATAGAAGAAAAGATAGTTGATATCATTCATTGTTATAATATGGAACGAAAATTAATGCACTTACAAGCAAATGAGTTTTGTTTATGGGTGATGAAGCACGCTTATATGTATGTGGATGTAAAATTAGAGTACGATATACATACGGAAGGAAAGCGGATTGAAAGTATAGACCAAATATTAACGGAGCAATGTGAGCAATTTTTCGCTGTAATAAAGAGGCTGAAGCTCAAAGATGAATTTATAACGGTTCATTTAGTTGTTAAGCAGGAACAGAAGGATAGGATAGCAATGCATTTCTCAGTAAGTGAATTTTTTAATCATGCACAGTTAAAAGAACAACTGCACCGGTTGGAAACGCATTTTCCTTTAACTGTAATGGACAATAGTGACACTGTAGAATGCTCTTTTTCTGTTCCGTGTAATTGAAAGAGGTGAGGACATGTTTGTAGATCAGGTAAGTGTTTATGTTAAAGCTGGTGATGGTGGTAACGGTCTTGTCGCATATCGTAGGGAAAAGTATGTACCTAAAGGAGGCCCTGCAGGAGGCGATGGCGGTAATGGAGCTGATGTTAAATTTAAAGTGGATGAAGGATTGAATACTTTAATGGATTTTCGATATAATCGCCATTTTAAAGGAAAACGTGGCGAGAATGGAATGAGCAAAAACCAACATGGAAAAAATGCGCCTCATTTAATTGTTCCAGTACCGCCTGGAACAACGGTGATAGATGAAAGCACCGGAGAAATAATTGCTGATTTGACGGAACATAATCAAGAAGCTGTGATTGCAAAAGGAGGTCGTGGCGGTAGAGGGAATTCACGCTTTGCAACTCCAAGAAATCCAGCGCCAGATATAGCAGAGAATGGGGAGCCAGGACAGGAAAGGCAAATAAAGGTGGAACTAAAGCTAATCGCTGATGTCGGATTAATCGGTTTTCCTAGTGTCGGAAAATCTACTTTCTTATCTGTAGTAAGTGCTGCAAGACCTAAAATTGCAGATTATCATTTTACTACATTGGCCCCCAATTTAGGTGTCGTTGATACAAATGACCAGAGAAGCTTTGTTATGGCTGATCTTCCAGGTTTAATTGAAGGAGCACATGAAGGAGTGGGATTAGGTTACCAATTTCTGCGTCATGTAGAAAGGACGAGAGTACTTGTTCATGTCATTGATATGGCTGCAACAGAAGGTCGGGACCCTTATGATGACTATGTTAAAATTAATCAAGAACTAGAGCAGTATGATTCTAAATTGATGACACGACCACAAATTATAGCGGCAAACAAGATGGATATGCCGGGTTCCAAAGAAAATTTGGAAGTATTTAAGGGGAAACTACAAAATAAACATCCTATTTATGAAATATCTGCACTTACAAAAGATGGCGTTCGGGATATATTATTTGCGATTGCTGATAAATTAGAAGAGATACCAAAAAGTGCTATGGATGAAGAAGCTGTTCCAAAAGAAGAGAAAGTTATCTACCGTTATCACAAAGAAGAAGATCCGTTTAAAATTACGAGAGATGATGATGGTGCTTATGTACTATCTGGATATCGCATTGAAAAGTTATTTAAAATGACTGATTTTAACCACGATCAAGCTGTACAGCGGTTTGCACGTCAGCTAAGAAAAATGGGAGTTGATGATGCTTTAAGAAAACGAGGTGCAGAGGACGGAGATACGGTTCGTATATTAGAATTTGAGTTTGAATTTATGGAATAAGAACATGTGCCGTCTATGAAACGAAAAAAGCATAAAGGTTAAAGATGGTCATTCTAGCTACATTCGTAGAGGCGGGGCAAAAGCTTCTATTGAATGTAGTTTCGCTTTATTTTCAACAGAAATCATTTTTATATTAGAAAATATAGGGGGATAACGTAGTGACAGCAACTATTGGCTATTTGGGACCTAAAGGTACGTTTACAAAACTAGCAGTGGACAAGACATTTAATGGCGAGGTAAAACATAGTTATTCTACAATACCAGCATGTATTGATGCAGTAAATAATGGGGAGATTAATATAGGTGTTGTACCATTAGAAAATGCAATAGAAGGCACAGTTCAATTGACCGTTGACTATTTAGTGCATCAAGTACGTTTGCCGATTATGGCAGAAATTGTTGTTCCTATACAGCAACATCTTTTGGTGCACGCTAGTTTCACCGGA
The DNA here is from genome assembly GCF_900129865.1 of Virgibacillus chiguensis. Classification (GTDB taxonomy): domain Bacteria; phylum Bacillota; class Bacilli; order Bacillales; family Amphibacillaceae; genus Virgibacillus; species Virgibacillus chiguensis. Next base: position 387,172 of record NZ_FQXD01000001.1, on the reverse strand, counting down.
AAAATGGCTGATATAAAGGAAGTGCACTCTCATAGTCATGCTATTGCACAATGTCATCAGTATATTCATCAACACTTACCAAATGCAACGCTTCATTTTACTTCATCCACAGGTAAAGCAGCTGAACTAATAAGTGAAAGAAAAGGAGAACCATTAGCTGCAATTGGTAATCAATTAGCTGCTAATATATATCGACTCTATACAATTCAGAAAAACATTCATGATTTTCCGAATAATCATACGAGGTTTATTGTGTTAAGTAAACAACGGGAATTGGTAAAAATAGCACATCCCGTTCAATCAGAGAAAACAACGCTATTAATTACACTTCCAAGCGATTTTGCAGGAGCATTACATCAAGTATTATCTGCTTTTGCATGGAGAAAAATGAATTTGTCTAAAATTGAATCTCGTCCCATGAAAACAGGACTAGGTAATTATTTTTTTATTATTGATGTTAATCAACCTTATGATGAAGTTCTCTTCCCAGGTGTAAAAGCAGAATTAGAAGCATTAGGCTGTCAAGTGACCGTTTTAGGGACATACCCAGTATATCAATTGGATCATTTATAAACATAAGAAAACCTTTCTTTTCAACAACCAATCCACACCATTATGTAGAGATAATTCTATATTTAAATTTATCAACATTTAATCTTTCTTTGCATATGTTGATATAGAGTAATTAGCCCAGATATGACAGAGAGGAGTTTGATGAATTTGAAAATACACATTGTACAAAAAGGTGATACGATGTGGGAGATAGCTCAACAATATGGTGTGGATTTTGAAGAATTAAAGCAATTGAATAGTCAAATTTCCAGTCCAGACATGATTATGCCTGGGATGAAAATAAAAATTCCTGGAAACTCCAAATCAGTAAAACAAAAGCAAATAAAGGAAATGCAGCAACCTCCGACAGAGCAACCATATAAAGAAATACAGAAAAAGCCAACCCCTGTAATTAAGGAAGATGATAAGGAAAAACCGAAAATGGTGAAGCCGGAAATGCCGGAAATGCCGCCAATGCCGTCTATGCCACCAATGCCACCAATGCAACAAATGTATACCCAACCAATGATGCAAATGCCAGTAATGGAACAAGAGTTTCAAAATTATACAACCATTAACTTTCCACATATGACAGCACAACCGAAACAAGAAGTAAAGCCTGTTAAAAAGGAAAAGCCAAAAGAAGAGCCAAAACAGGTGAAAGCACAACAGCAACCAATGCCTCAGCCAATGCCAATGATGCAACCACAAGTTCCAATGGCTCCACTATGCTGTTACGTTATGGATCCATGCTATCCACAAATACCTTTTCAGACGGTAGGACCGAACCCTTGGGCTTGTCATGGTATGGCGATGCCATCAATGCCAATGCCTTATGAGCACGGACAACACGCTAGCATGATGGGAATGGGAAGCCAAGGATATATGCCAACTATGGGAAATGAAATGATGCCACAGATGCAGGCAAATATGGGGGGAGGAGCTCAATCGGCTTGGAACAATCAAATGCAATATGAGTCTCAGGGTATGTATCGCGGCCAAGCGGGAGAAGAAAATCCTGATCAACATACATCAGATGTACATGTGCCGTTGTATCCCCCGTTTCAAAATAACATGAATCAAATGCCATTTCCGATGCCTCCTGGGTATTATGAATTATCACAAAAAGAACAAAGGGAAAAGAAGGAAGATAAATAATCGTTAAAAGGGACGACATTTCCATCGTCTCTTTTTTTATACTCTATAGGAAAGTTGTGCTGGAAAGTGCCGAGCAAAACTCTGTGAATTCCTATAGTGTAAAAAATTATTATTAATGGTATTATAATTAGAGTACGTTTCCATATACAGTTTTCCTATGTAGCCTTACGTGTAACGTAATTGTAAGAGATTGAATCACATGCTATAGAGGAATTATTTTTGTGAAAAGTAAAACATACATATATGATTAAAATGTCTAATTGGGAGGAAAAGGGAAATAGACAACCAGTTTTATGGTTGTTAATATAAATAAGGAGGGCTTAAGTTGAAAAAAGAAGTAGATGAAATTGTAAGTTGGTTACAATTACAAGTGGAAAAAACAGGGGTTAAGGGATTAGCTGTAGGTGTTAGTGGAGGTATTGATTCTGCTGTAGTGGCAGCATTAATTAAAAAAGCTTGTCCAGATAATTCTATAGGGGTAATTATGCCAATCCATTCAAGTGATACTTCTGTAAGAGATGCGAAAGCTGTAGTGGATAAATTAGGTATAGATTATGTAACAATTGATTTAGCTAAGGTGAGGGATAATATGTATAACTCTATTCAATCAGAACTACAAGCAAATCAAATGTATAATACCAATAATGAAAAACTGGCGAAAGCTAATTTAAGTGCACGATTACGAATGAGTACACTATATACGATAGCAACTAATCATAATTATCTCGTTGTCGGCACAGATAATGCTGCGGAATGGTATACAGGCTACTTCACGAAGTATGGTGACGGAGGAGTGGACATTCTTCCTATTGTTGAATTTACAAAAGGAGAAGTGAAGGAATTAGCAGTTTACTTAGGAATTCCTAATGCTGTTGTAAACAAACAGCCTAGTGCAGATTTGTGGGAAGGACAGAGTGATGAAGAAGAAATGGGCATACGTTATGCCTTGATAGACGCATATCTCAAAGGCGAAGATATTCCTCAAGCAGACCGTAAAAAAATTGAAACAATGCACAAAAGAACGGCACATAAGCGTGAAAGTTTACCCTTCTTTTCTCGAAAAAAATAGACTTACCTATTATTAACTGTGTAAAAACACCTTCATAAACCAAACTATTGGTAAGGAGGTGTTTTTTATGTGGTTTAAAATAAGTATTATACTACTCAGTTTGGCTTTTATTGTACTAGGTTGTACGAATGAAGAAGCCGAAAATGATTATCAAGATTATGAAAAAGACAGTACGCAGCCTATTCATTATGAAACAGATAAGGAGAGGGAAGATCGTTTAAATATTCGAGAAGAGACAATTGGAGAAGAAGGTGGTTATTCACAAAGCAAGCAATACAACATAAATCGATCCGATTTTAAAAGTGGTTATTCTGATCCTTTTACCAATGAAGAATCAAAATTAATTGCAGAAGCATTACGAGATCATAAACAAATTAGTCAAGCCCAAGTGGCTTCTACAGCAGACCGTATTTTAATAGGAGTAAAATTAAATACGCATGTGACGGATGATGTTGGAGAAGACATTAAAAAAGAAGTAAAGCAATTACTACCTCAAGCAAATAAAGAAATCATTATTTATACAGACGATGCGCATTGGGAGAAAATGAAAAATATAGAAGCAAGGATAGAAGCAAAGGATAATGGTAAGGAAATGGCAGAGTTTATTAACCAATTTGTAAAATGAGAAAAAGAAGTGGAAGGTAATTTTAACTTCCGCTTCCACTCGATTGGAGACGAAGTTGCAGCCTCTCTTATTCCCGACGAATGGTTCGAGGGTTAAAAAAAGCCACAACCTTATTATTCTAATCTAGATTAGATCTGCTAGAATGAAGAGGAGATGTACATAACGTTCGTATTTTACTTCTGTTAACATGAGGCTCACGGTTAACAGTACATACTATCTCAAAGGCTTATAAATTGGAGTAAGTGGTATTATGGGTATCTCTTTAAGAATTGGCTTATTTTTGATATAGTAAGAAAGGAAATTTCTAGAGAGGAGAATGTCCTCATGGCTGGTCATTCTAAATGGAAAAATATACAACGAAGAAAAAACGCGCAAGATGCAAAAAAAGGAAAAATCTTCATGCGGCATGCCAAAGATATATATACAGCTGCTAAGCAAGGTGGTGGTGATATGGCGTTAAACCCGAGTCTACGCCTTGCTGTTGATAAAGCAAAAGCTGATAATATGCCAAACGATAATATAGATCGTGCAATCAAAAAAGCAACCGGGTCATTAGACGGTGCCAATTTTGAAGAGTTAACATATGAAGGGTATGGTCCTGGAGGGGTAGCTGTCATTGTGCATGTTCTAACAGACAATAAAAATAGAACGGCAGCAGACATACGCCATGCATTCAAAAAAAACAATGGTAACCTAGGTGAAAATGGTAGCGTGTCGTTTATGTTTGACCGTAAAGGTTACATTGTTATTACCGATGAACAAGGTGAAATAGATGAAGACGAATTAACTTTAGAAGCCTTGGAAGCTGGGGCTGAGGATATACAAGTAGAGGAAGGGACGTTTGAAATATTTACAGATCCAGCAAACTTTCCAGAAGTCGTGGATCACTTGATGGAATCTGGTTACGCCATTGCTGACTCGGAAATAACACTTATCCCGCAAACAACTACTACTTTATCAGAAGAAGCCGCTACACAAATGATGAATTTAATTGAAACATTAGAAGACAACGAAGATGTACAAGATATTTATCATAATTTGGAAGTAACGGAATAATCGCTGTACACACTTTGAAGTTAAACTTCTATTTCTCCAAGCTAGAAATAGAAGTTTATTCATTTCCATCAACTTATGATAAAATGAATGGATAAGGTAAAAGGAGTAGAGAAATGATTGCATATATACAAGGGAAGCTTACATATATACACGAAGAAGCGATTATTGTTGATGTACATGGGGTTGGTTATGAAATTATTTGTGCCAATCCATTTGCTTTTCAAGATTTAGAAAATAAAGATATAAAAGTATATACATATCATCATGTTCGCGAGGATGCACAACTGTTATATGGCTTTGAGAACCTTGATGAAAAATATTTGTTTACAAAGCTTATATCTGTCTCAGGCATCGGCCCTAAAGGTGCGATCGCTATTATGGGTTCCGTTCATGTAGGAGAGTTTGCTGCAGCAATTGAACGAGAAGATGAAGCTTTTCTAACTCATTTTCCAGGTATCGGGAAAAAGACAGCAAGGCAAATCATTCTTGATTTAAAAGGAAAATTAACTATTTCAACTGCTGTAAATGAAGGACAACAGAAAACAGATGAGCCATTTGATAATACCGCTATTCAAGATGCTAAAGAAGCGTTAAAAGCTTTAGGCTACTCAGAAAACGAAATAAAAGCTACTTTAGCTAAATTATCATATACAGGGTCTGAAACAACGGATATGATAGTTCGTAAAGCATTAGCATTACTTATGAAAAATTAATAGAGGAGGGGCAGGTAAATGGAAGATCGTATGGTCACTGGTGAACTGCAAGAAGAGGATGCAACTGTTGAATTAAGTTTGCGCCCGACGATGTTGTCACAATATATTGGACAGCATAAGGTGAAAGAAAACCTACGCATCTTTATTCAGGCTGCTAAAATGCGTGAGGAGCCTTTAGATCACGTTCTTTTATATGGCCCTCCAGGGCTTGGTAAAACAACGTTAGCAGCTATTATTGCCAATGAAATGGGTGTTCAATTTCGATCTACATCAGGCCCTGCTATTGAGCGGGCAGGTGACTTGGCAGCGATTCTTTCTTCTTTAGAAGCAGGGGATGTATTATTTATTGATGAAATCCACCGGCTGCCTAGAACCGTTGAAGAAGTTCTTTATCCTGCTATGGAAGATTTTTTTCTTGATATTGTGATCGGTTCAGGACCGAGTGCAAGATCTGTCAGAATAGACTTACCACCGTTTACATTAGTTGGGGCAACAACAAGAGCTGGTTTGTTATCTGCTCCATTACGTGATCGATTCGGGGTGTTGAGCAGGCTTGATTTTTATGATCCAAAAGATTTATGCATGATTATTGAACGTACTGCCGACATTTTTAATACAAGTATTACAAAAGAGGCAGCTTTGGAGGTTGCTGAGCGATCTAGAGGTACGCCAAGAATTGCGAACCGTCTGTTAAAACGAATTCGCGATATTTCCCAAGTAAAAGGAGAACAGAAAATTAGTTTATCTACTACTGGTCAAGCATTAGAAATGCTACAGGTAGATAAACATGGTTTAGATCATATCGATCACAAACTTTTAAAGGGAATGATGAATCATTTTCAAGGTGGTCCTGTTGGCTTAGATACGATCGCAGCAACGATCGGTGAAGAACCGCAAACAATTGAAGATGTATATGAGCCGTTTTTATTGCAGATTGGGTTTATTCAGCGAACACCACGGGGAAGAATAGTGACTCCAGTGGCCTATGAACACTTTGGATGGAAGGGTAGAGCAGATAATGAACCTCGGTAAAGTCTTTATTGTACTAGGAATTATCTTCTTGCTAATGGGAGTTATTTGGAATTTCATTGGTAAGTTACCAGGGGATATCACGTGGAAAAAAGGAAATGTTGTTTTTCATTTTCCTATTGTTACATCTATTGTGGTTAGCTTGATTCTAACCTTGTTGTTTTATATTTTTGGCAAGTTTCGATAAAAGTAAGGAGTTTCATCATGAATATTGAAGAATTTGACTTTGATTTACCAAAAGAATTAATTGCTCAGACGCCGTTAAAAGAACGTACGGCTTCAAGGCTGCTTGTTTTAAATAAACAAACGAAAGTTATTTCTCACCACCACTTTTCTGATGTAAAGCAATTTTTAAAACCGGGGGATTGTCTTGTTTTAAATAATACCCGAGTATTACCAGCAAGGCTCCATGGTATAAAAGAGGACACGGGAGCAAATGTTGAAATATTATTGTTACATCAAGTAGATGGGGATTCGTGGGAAATACTTGCAAAGCCGGCAAAAAAAGTAAAGCTTGGAACGGTAATCCGTTTTGGAGATGGTCTCTTAACTGCAACAGTTACGCAAGTGAAAGAGCACGGCGGTCGAGTGGTGGATTTCGCTTATACAGGAATCTTTTATGAGGTACTAGATCAATTAGGTGAGATGCCATTACCGCCTTATATTAAAGAACAACTTCCTGAAAAGGAGCGTTATCAAACCGTCTATGCAAAAGAAGAAGGATCTGCGGCAGCTCCTACTGCTGGACTTCATTTTACCAAGAAACTATTAAATGAATTAGAGCAAATGGGGGTACGCATTGCTTTTATCACATTACATGTAGGATTAGGTACTTTTCGCCCGGTAAGTGTAGAGACAGTGGAAGAGCATGAGATGCATGCAGAATTTTATCACATGGATCAAGATACAGCGGATTTGCTTAATGCCGTTAAACAATCTGACGGTCGAATTATTTCAGTAGGTACTACATCTACACGTACTTTAGAGACTATTGCTAGGGATAATCAAGGGGCTTTTAAGCAAGCTAGTGGTTGGACAGATATTTTTATTTACCCCCCTTATCAGTTTCAAGCAGTTGATGGCTTAATTACTAACTTTCATTTACCTAAATCTACCTTATTGATGTTAATTAGCGCATTTGCTGGTAAAGATGCTGTAATGGAAGCATACCGTGAAGCTGTACAAGAGCAATATCGTTTCTTTAGTTTTGGAGATGCCATGTTTATATATGCTTAAATATACACATAACCAGTAGTACTTGGAATTTGCAAAATGTTTTAACGTACTTGCCTTAACAGACTGAAATCACTCGACTATGAAGAGAACGACTTTATTGATAAAGGAAGAGTAAATCATGACACCAATTACTTATGAATTAAAGAAAACATGTAAACAAACTGGCGCTAGATTAGGGCGTGTACATACTCCGCACGGCTCGTTTGATACCCCAACCTTTATGCCAGTGGGAACATTAGCAACCGTAAAGACAATGAGCCCAGAAGAATTAACAGAGATCAATGCCAATATTATTTTATCTAATACCTACCATTTATGGTTGCGACCGGGTGAAGATATTATTAAAGAAGCTGGAGGTTTACATCAGTTTATGAATTGGGATGGAGCAATCTTGACCGATTCGGGAGGATTTCAAGTGTTCAGTTTGAGTGAAAATAGGCATATTACGGAAGAAGGCGTTCATTTTCGTAGTCATTTAAACGGAGAAAAGCTATTTTTATCTCCGGAGAAAGCTATTCAGATACAAAATGCTTTAGGCTCTGACATTATGATGGCGTTAGATGAATGCCCGCCATATCCTGCAGAGTATGACTATATGAAAAGCTCTGTAGAACGAACATCACGTTGGGCTGAAAGATGCTTAAAAGCACATGAACGAACGGATGAGCAAGGATTGTTTGGCATTATCCAAGGTGGTGAATATGAAGCATTAAGAAAGCAAAGCGCGCGTGATTTAATTTCTCTTGACTTTCCTGGTTATGCTATTGGCGGATTATCTGTTGGGGAACCAAAAGACGTCATGAACCGTGTACTTGAATTTACGACACCTCTCATGCCTAGCAATAAACCGAGATACTTAATGGGCGTCGGTTCGCCAGATTCTTTGATCGATGGTGCGATTCGCGGGGTGGATATGTTTGATTGTGTCCTTCCTACTAGAATTGCAAGGAACGGTACTTGTATGACGGCAAATGGTCGTTTGGTCGTGCGGAATGCAAAACACGCACGTGATTTTTCACCCATTGACGAAAATTGTGACTGCCATGTTTGTAAAAATTACACGCGTGCCTATATACGTCACCTAATTAAATGTAATGAAACGTTCGGTTTTAGACTTACTACTTATCATAACCTATATTTTCTGTTAAAATTAATGGAGCAAGTACGAAAAGCGATTAGCGAAGATCGTCTTGGCTCATTTAGAGAGGAATTCTTTGAGCAATACGGTTTTAATAAACCGAATGCTAGGAATTTTTAACGTGTAGAAGGGAGGAATAGAACAATGGAAATGTTAGCAACGTTAGCACCACTTATTCTGATGTTTGTGCTTCTGTATTTTATACTTATTCGACCACAGCAAAAGCGCCAAAAGCAAGTCAGAGAAATGCAATCTAATTTGCAAAAAGGGGACGCTGTAGTTACGATTGGCGGTTTTCATGGAGAGATTCATGCAATGGATGAAGATACGCTAGTTTTACAAGCTGGTGACGGATCTAAATTGACTTATGACCGCTCAGCAATACGTGAAGTAAAACAATAATAACTATGATGGTTACCTAATAAGGGATAAGCAATGGACGAGGGTCTGTTGCTTATACCGACGAACAGAAATTTTTATACATAGGGTATAAAGTATAATGGAACACAAAGGCAATTGCTTTTGTGTTCCTTTTTTGAAAGATAAAAAAGCATTTCTGTTATAAAGCAAAACGAGGATTGAACAAAAATTGCCCCCGTCGGGCGCAAGCCTCCAGCAACTAGGCGACTTCACTCCATTGCCCTAAGATAAGTCATCATTGGTTCGTCCTAAATAGGCAAGCTGACTAAAGGAGGGCTTACTAAAGGGCGCCGGCATACTCCTGTTGCAGGACCATGATTCCTAAAACTTTCGTTGCTTCTTTCCACTCGCTACGTTGCTAAACGGGCGCCCCGAGCCTGCTTTAACACCACAAAAAGATAATTGTTCTAGTATTAATTGTTTAGCTATCGCTTGACGACGCATCTCCAACGATGTTGACACCTAATGCACCACCAAATAATGCAGCGGCCATATAGCCAGCGTGGTGAAGGGATTGTTCAAATGAAAACCCTTGTTGGTAGCCTAAGTACTGTACAGATAAAACGAATAATGTAAATCCCATTCCTGTAAACAGACCAATGACCCATCCTTTTGTTTTTCCTTTAACGCCTGCTGCAAGCCCCCCAAGAAATAAACTGATAAGGCCAATGACGAAAGTGACCCATGACAAAGCAGGATCATTAAACGTAGTAAAGCGAAGCAACAAAGCTAATACAAAACTTGCGAGCATCATAAGACCTAAAACAATAATCCAGCCATATAATAATGCTACCCATTGTTTACTTTTCATAACGGTTGCCTCCTTTCCGGATTGTCCACTTACTTTCATCCTATTCACTATGAAAAAATAATAGACGAAAAATATTTTCTTTTTTCATGACATATAGTTGAAATATAGCGTGAAAAAGGTAAGTATAAAAAAGGTGGGGAGTTAGTTGGAAATAATAGTAGCTTCATTGATTTTTATTTGCTGTTACGTATTTATTATGACAGAACAAATCAATCGTGCAGTCGTCACTTTAACAGGTGGCGTATTGCTGTTATTAACAGGTATATATTCTGCAGAACGTATGTTAACAGAATATATTGATTGGAACACAATTGCGCTTTTATTTTCCATGATGGTGCTCATAGCAATAACAGAAAAGACAGGCTTGTTTGGTTTTATAGCTATTCGCTTTGCACAAAAGGTTAAAGGTGATCCAATACCTTTATTAATTGGTGCTGGGGCTTTAACAGGAATTGGTTCTGCTCTATTAGATAACGTCACAACGGTATTAATATTTGTTCCTATTATGCTTAAAATAACCAAGTTATTAAAGCTTCCATCGTTTCCGTACTTGCTAATGATTATTTTCAGTTCTAACATTGGTGGTGCAGCAACGTTAATTGGTGACCCTCCTAATATTATGATTGGACAAGCAGTAGAGCATTTAACATTTTCATCGTTTTTAATTCATATGGCTCCAATTGCTATAATTATGTTCGGAGTGATGCTATTATTTGTTTGGGCGTTGTTTCGTAAATCGTTACGTAGGACAAAATTTGATGTAAAAGAATTATTAGCTATCGATGCACAAACGTACTTGCACCGAACACCCATGTTATATCAGTCGATTACTGTTCTTCTATTAACGGTAACGGGGTTTTTATTACACGCATTTTTGTATGTTGAATTAACTACAGTAGCATTATCTGGAGCTGTGTTACTTCTTCTTTTGACAGAAAAAGAATTAGCGTCGGAAAAGATTTTTGAAAAAGTGGAGTGGGTAACGTTATTCTTTTTTATTGGCTTGTTCACGCTAGTGGGAGGTTTAGAAGAAGTAGGAGTTATTGATGAAATCGCAAGAGCAATTATAGTTATAACGGATGGAGATTATGTACAGACTGTAATATTAATACTATGGGTATCTGGCTTGCTTTCTGGGATCGTAGACAATATCCCCTTTGTTGCAGCAATGATTCCTGTCGTTCAAGAGTTTGAAAGTTATGGAATGGTATATTTAGATCCTGTTTGGTGGGCTTTAGCACTAGGTGCTTGTTTAGGAGGAAACGCGACGTTAATTGGAGCATCTGCTAATGTAGTAGTCACAGGGCTAGCTGAAGGAGCTCATGAAAAAATATCGTTTATTCGGTTTATGTTATATGGATTTCCGTTAGTAATTATATCCTTAGTCGTTTCTACAATCTATATATATTTCCGTTATTTAGTTCCTTATATTGGATAAATAATAAAAACACTTCCATACACGATAGACTAAAAAGGCAGGAAGTGTTTTATTTTTTTCTTTTATCGTCTGACATTTAAAAACTACCCAATTTAAAGCCATTTTTGCAGAAAAGGGATTTGTTTTAATTCTTCTTTCGTTATAAAGCGAAGTAAAAATAAAAAGAGTATATAAATGAAACTTAATATAACAAAGATGATTATTAACAGTATAACCCCACCTTGCATATTTACGTATATACGTTGTAATAGCTCACCGACCCCCCAAGTCAATAAGAGCAGAGCAATCATTTTTGATATATCTAAAACAGGTATGCTAAATTTAATCGCTTTATACAAAGCTCCTAAATGTAAAAGTGTAATTAATACGACGCTTAAGGAAATAGCTATTGCAACACCCATAATCCCAAAGTTCGGATTGGATGCGAGTAAAAAAAGCACGGCAAGCTTACAAAAAGCACCAATTAAACTATTCCACATAGCAGATTTAGCAAGGTCAAGTGCTTGTAATGCGGCTTGTAATGGAGCTTGGATATAAAGTAAAATAAAAAATGGAGCCATTATTGTGATAAATTTACTTGCATTAGCAGTTCCGTACATATATGTTAAAATAGGTACAGAAAATAAAGCTAGTACAATCGTAGCTATGGCTCCAGATGCAAAAGAAATCCGAATGGCTTGATAAATTCGGTAATGAATCATCCGTTTATTTTTTGTTGCCTCCGCTTCAGAAATAGAAGGGACTAAAGCGATGGATAACGAATGGGTAATAAATGTTGGTAGAAATAGTAAAGGTAGTACATAACCTGTTAATTCACCGTATTGTTTTGTTGCTAATGTGGTGGATACCCCTGCTATGGCTAGGCTTTGCGCGACAAGTATTGGCTCCAGAAAATGTGAAATAGAGGCGATAAAGCGACTGCCTGTACTTGGTAAAGCAATGGAAAAAAGCTCCTTTATTGTAGATTTACTGGTTGCTAAATAAGAAAAAAAGTTTGTTCTTATTTTAATCCGTTTTTTTCGTTTGAATTTGTGCGTCATATAAATAAGAGACACAAATTCTCCTAAAATAATACTAAACATGGCCCCTGCTGCAGCATATTCAAGACCGAAAGGCAAGAGTAATTTAACAAACATTGCTACACAACTTATACGCACAATTTGTTCTAACACTTGTGCATAGCTTTGTGGTTTCATGTTTTGCTTTCCTTGAAAATAACCACGTAAAACAGACGAAATAGCTATAATAGGAATGATTGGGCTGATAGCTAACAGTGGGTATAGTGTTCTTTCGTCAGTCAATAGGTGTGTGGCGACAAACGGTGTCGTTACAATCATTAAAGTGGTAAAGACAATACTAGAAATACCTGTAATGACTAAGGATACGATGACAATTTTTTTTGTTTTTGCTTCATCGCCACGAGCTTCTGCTTCGGCAATGCGTTTAGATATAGCAACAGGTAAGCCAAGCTGTGTTAATGTGATGACGAGAAAAAATGTCGGTAAAGCCATCATATAAAGACCAACACCTTCTTCACCAATCAATCGAGCGACGACGATTCGATTGATAAAGCCTAGGAAACGTGTGATCATACCTGCAAGAATAAGAATAAGTGTACCTTGTAAAAAAGTTTGTTTCGTCATCTTGACGACCTGCCTTCTCAAATAATGGAATATCATATACAATGATATATATGCAATTTAATGGTCCAAGCATGACAAGAATAAGCAAATAAGAATATTTTAACTCCATAAAAGGAGGGAGTTCTGTTGGAAATCGTACAAACTGTATCTGAATGGAAAGAAATGGTCCGTCCAGCTTTGCAAAGTAAGGCGGAAGAATTTCATTTAATGGGATATGAAGAAGCAACGCCAGAAGATGTTTGGAAATGTCTTGTCGGGAAAGTATGGAAAGGCGACCCTGAAAAAAGAATTTATGAAGTAGTACAAGACATTTTTCAATTGACAACAGCTACTTACATTAGTTATTTAACAGTAAGTGCACAGCAAAATGATGATTTATTTGCTTCTATTGCAGCAGTAACGAATACAGAAATCAATCATCATTAATTGACTTACATAATGAATGACCCTAATGATAAGAGGGAGGACAATTTGAAATGAAAATAAGAGGCAGAATTGTTGCCTTTTTTCTAATCGTACTTATTTTTGCTGGTACAATTGGAACAACGGTTACAGGGATTACAAAAGATATTAATTTAGGTTTGGATTTACAAGGCGGATTTGAGGTTCTATATAAAGTTGAACCAGTTGACACTCAAAAGGAGGTAGACCGTACAACGTTAGAGTCAACGGTAGAGACGTTAAATGACCGTGTGAATCGACTTGGAATTAGTGAAGCAAGTATAGATATTGAAGGAGAAGACCGCATTCGTGTCCAGCTTGCTGGAGTAGAAAATCAAACCGAAGCGAGAGAATTATTATCTACAACAGCACAGCTTTCTTTTCGTGATGTTAATGATAAAGAACTTTTAAGCGGCAATGATGTTAAGGAAAATAGCGCGAAGCAGGATTTCGATCCTAAAAATAATCAACCAATCGTTACATTAGAATTGAAGGATGCAGAGAAATTTGGTGAAGTAACGAGTAAAATAAAGGATATGAATAACCCAGAAACGACTTATCCAGATAATTTATTAGTAATTTGGATGGATTACAAAGAAGGTGATTCTTTTGCAGAAGAGTATGGAAAAGAGGATCCTAAATATGTTTCTGCTCCTAGCGTAACGCAGACATTAAATACGAACCAAGTCATGATTTCTGGTAATTTCACTGTGGAATCTGCAAAGCAATTAGCCAATGTCATTAATTCTGGTTCCTTACCGGTACATATGGAAGAGAAATATTCTACATCGGTAGGAGCGCAGTTTGGGGAGCAGGCGTTAAACAAAACTGTTTTTGCAGGGTTTATCGGTGTTGGTATCATCTTTCTCTTTATGATAGCTGTTTATCGTTTTCCTGGCTTAATTGCTGCAATTAATTTAAGTTTCTATATTTACCTTATTTTATTTGTGTTTGAATTAATGAATGGTGTATTGACGTTACCAGGTATTGCTGCTCTTATTCTCGGTGTTGGTATGGCTGTTGATGCCAATGTTATTACATTCGAGCGCATTAAGGAAGAATTACGTACTGGAAAATCGTTAATTTCTTCATTTAAAGCTGGTACGAAGAATTCACTTTCAACCATATTAGATGCAAACATCACCACATTAATTGCAGCTTCCGTATTATTTATTTTTGGAACAAGCTCTGTCAAAGGTTTTGCAACGATGTTAATTGTTAGTATTCTTGTGAGCTTTATTACGGCTGTGTTTGGTACACGTTTACTCTTAAGTTTATGGATAAAAAGTAAGTTTTTAAAACAGCGTCCTAGTTGGTTTGCTGTAAAAAGCTCAGACATTAAAGATATTAAGGATAAGCAAGATGAAGAAGCAAAATTATTTAATCGAGAAATCAATGTTGTACAACATCGAAAGAAATTCTTTTGGATTTCAACGGTTATGGTTGTGCTAGGAATCGTCTCCCTTGCCTTGTTTAAATTAAATCCAGGTATCGACTTTGCAAGTGGTTCCAGAATTGAAATTTTAGCTGAAACTAGCATTACTACAGATGAAGTAGAGAAGGAATTTGGCAAGCTTGACCTTGAAGTTAAATCGATCGTTTCTTCAGGGGAAAATGGAGAGATGGCTATTGCGAGATTTGATAGAGTATTAAGTAAAGACAAAATTGCTGAAGTGAAAAGTCATTTTGTAGACACTTATGGCAATGAGCCAAACGTAAGTGTGGTTTCACCAATTGTTGGTGAAGAGCTCGTAAAAAATGCGGCTTACGCTGTCGCCATTGCTTCTATATTTATGATTATTTATGTCACTATTCGTTTTGAATTCTTTTTCGCTATTACGGCGATCATTGCTTTATTACATGATGCTTTCTTTACAATCGCAATTTTTAGTGTAACGCAAATTGAATTTGATATAACCATTGTAGCGGCTGTTCTTACGATTGTTGGTTATTCTATAAATGATACCATTGTTACATTTGACCGAATTAGAGAGAATTTAAGGAACAAGAAAAAAATCAAATCGTATAAAGAGCTTGCTAGCGTTGTTAATCGAAGTTTAGTACAAACATTTGTACGTAGTATCAATACATCCATTACAACGTTAATTGCAGTATTAGCATTTCTATTTCTAGGTGCTGAATCAATTGGTGGATTTGCAATTGCGTTAACGTTTGGTTTATTAGCTGGTACGTATTCGTCACTTTTCTTAGCCTCACAATTATGGCTTGTATGGAGAGGAAAAATGATTAAGAAAAAACCAGTTGATTTTACAAAGAAAAAGCGTGTAGAAGGCCCACAAGTATAGATGCTAAGAGAGGCTCTCATCAAACGTTTAAGTGCGTTCGGTGTAGAGCCGTCCTTACTTTTAAGGATGGTTATAGAAAAGGGAACAAAGGGAATATAATACTGCGTTTGTTTTTACACCATTCGAAAGGATAAACTTTGATAGTATATGGAAGCGGCAATTCTTTTCACTCATACACACTTGGTTGATTGCCAAGTCTTTCTAAAAGGAGGGGAATATGTGAGAGGTCAAACATATGTTATATTTGCCATAATTTTTGTTATTATCGTAGCAGTATTTGCCGTTACGAATGTGGAGGCAGTGGAGGTGAATTACCTCTTTTGGTCCGCAGAATCACCGTTAATATTAGTCATTCTATTTTCCGTATTAATGGGCGGTTTAATAACCGCAACAGTAGGGCTAATTAAGATGTACCGGATGCAAAGAGAAATGAAACGTCTTGAAGCTGAAAATTTCAACTTGATGAACAGGTTAGAAGAAGAAGGTATTTCACAGACGAAAGAAGAAATGGAAACGGTGCAATTTCATGATGAGGAAGAAAAATAATCTTCATTTCATGACAAAAAATGCTATAAAGGAAATCTAGTTGCTCCCCCTGTATCTATTTATGTATAATGGATAGGTCAGGGGGTTAAATTATGTTGGCAAGTAAGGCGAATTGGAATTTTATGGAACAAGTAATAACGAACGTAGAAAGGGACAACGACTCCCCGTCTATTTCCCCTATCATTGAAAAATTACTGGTACAAAGAGGGGTTACGACAAAGCAAGCTGTATCTAAATTTTTAAAACCAGATGTAGAAGATTTACATAGTCCAGATAAACTTCTTTCCATAGATAAAGCAGTAAAAAGAGTGAAATTAGCAATTGAACAAGGTGAAAAACTGCTTGTGTTTGGTGATTATGATGCTGATGGAGTTACTGCTACAACGGTTTTGATAAAGGCATTACAAGAATTAGATGCTCAGTGCGACTATTATATTCCGAATCGTTTTACAGAGGGGTATGGACCAAATGAAGCTGCCTTTCGACAAGCACATCGAGAGGGTTATACACTTATAATAACGGTAGACACCGGTATTGCCGCTATAGAAGAAGCAAAAATAGCGCAAGAATTAGGCATGGATTTAATTATTACAGACCATCATGAGGTTCAAGCAAATGTACCAGATTGTTATGCGATTATTCATCCTAAATGCTCACCTGATTATTTATTTCAGGAGTTAGCAGGAGTTGGCGTAGCATTTAAATTTGCGCAAGCGTTGCTTGGGTATCTTCCCAAGCAATTGTTAAGTTTTGTTGCAATAGGCACTGTAGCAGACCTTGTACCGTTAGTGGATGAAAATCGTATATTGGTATATCACGGTTTAAAAGAATTAGCAAATACCACCAATCCTGGTTTAAAGGCTTTAAAACGGACTGCAAACATTGACGGTAATGTAACCGAAGAAGATGTCGGTTTTGCTATCGGTCCGAGAATAAATGCTGTAGGAAGGCTTCAATCAGCAGACATGGCAGTTGAATTAATGCTAACTGAAGATCCACAAGAAGCTAAAACCATCGCTGAAGAAATGGAAGAGATAAATAGCGAAAGACAACAAATTGTGCAAAAAATTGTAAAAGAAGCAGAGCAATTACTATCTGATAAAGAGCAGCAAGACGTTATTGTTGTAGCAAAGGAAGGTTGGAATGAAGGGGTATTAGGAATTGTGGCTTCTAAGTTAGTTCGTAAATGGGACAGACCAGCAATTGTTCTGTCTATCAAACCGAATGTAGGAATTGCAAAAGGATCTGCCAGAAGCGTCCCGGCTTTTGATTTATTTCACAATTGCATGCAAGTAAATCATTTATTTGAGCAATTTGGCGGACATTCTCAAGCAGCAGGGATGACATTAGCATTAACGAATGTTCAACCGTTGGAACAAGCCTTAAACAAACAAATCGCTCAACAATTAAGCGAGTCAGACTTCAAACAAGAGCTAAATATTCATGCCACTTTACCTGTTTCACAAATAACTATTCCTTTAATTAAGGAAATTCAACAATTAGCTCCATTTGGAATGCATAACCCAAAACCGTTGTTTCATATAAAAGCTATACCAGAACAATCAAGGCAAATTGGGAGTATGAAAAATCACCTTAAATTGCAGTTCACAGAAGATAATCAACAACTTGATGCGATCGGTTTTGGCTTTGGAGAGTTGTATAACTACCTTACTCCTCATACGCCTGTTAACATCGTAGGGGAGTTAACCATTAATGAATGGAATGGTAGTCAAAAACCACAGCTAATGATTCAAGACTTGTCTATTGATGAATGGCAGCTGTTTGATCATCGTGGAAAGCGGCAAGTACATGTAAATGAATTTATTCATTCATACGCATCTGTTTTTAGCATAGGAGATCGTACCCGTGCGCAATCTTTAGGAATCCCTCATAAGGACTATCAAGACGACTGGTCTTCTTTGGAAAATGTGGATACATTAATTTTATTTGCACTGCCATCAAACTTAAAAGACTTAGAAGCATTGCTGAAACAAATGAAGCCAAAAAATATTCATCTGTGTTATTATGTAAAAGATAGCATTTATTTGCGTGCTTTCCCGTCTAGAGACGACTTTAAAAAGATGTATGTTTTTTTACAACAAAAAAAGGTAGTATCCATTGATAATGATTTACCTCCATTTGCTCAAACAAATGGTTGGAGCAAGGATAAATTGTTGTTCTTAATTCATGTGTTTTACGAACTTCATTTTATACAGATAGAAGGCAGAATTATACAGGTTGAAGAAAAGCCTTTAAAAAAAGATTTGCAGGAGTCAGCAACATATCAGAAACGTTTACAGCAAGCTGAGATTGAAAGGAAACTGTACTACTCAAACTACGAGCAATTAAAAAAACATTTTACAAATTGTATGGAACATTTGGGAAGCCCCAAGGAGGAACAAAGCTATGGATTATAAAAAATATATTAAAATTGTAGAAGATTGGCCAAAGGAAGGAATTAAATTTAAAGACATTACACCATTAATGGCAAATGGGGAAGCCTTTCATTCAGCAGTAGACGAAATTGTGGAATACGCGCAACAAAAAGAAATAGATGTCGTTGTAGGTCCAGAAGCGAGAGGATTTATTATAGGATGTCCCGTCTCTTATTCGTTAGGAGTTGGATTTGCTCCAGTGAGAAAGGAGGGGAAACTTCCGCGTGAAGTTATTAAAGTAGATTATGGTTTGGAGTACGGAAAAAATGTCTTAACCATTCATAAAGATGCAATTAAACCGGGCCAACGCGTATTAATTACAGATGATTTATTAGCAACAGGGGGTACGATCCAAGCAACCATTCAATTAGTAGAAGAACTCGGTGGTGTTGTTGCTGGATGTGCATTTATTATTGAATTAAGTTATTTAAATGGAATGGACAAACTAAAAGGTTATGATGTACTATCTTTGATGCGTTTTTAACGGTGCCAATTAGGTCTGACGATAAACCTTCGTTAGGCCTATTGTTATTACTGCGGTATACATAAACGGGTCAACCAAGGGTTGATTAAAGCTTAACGAATGCTAACAATACATATTATACTTCGCCTTATGAATCAAAATGGCTATTAAAAATGCATCTAGATATATTGTCAAATTAAATGATAATAGCGCAGGAAATAGTTTAAATTTCCAATCAATCTTCTTTAAAGCCAGTATACTATATTTTTAGGCAATTACATTTACTCAAACTCGATTATTGTAATTGGCTGATTCTAACAATGGACACATGTATCTGAAAATTATATAATGAAACTATTTAAATAACTAAAAATTAGACTCGATTTCGCGAATAAAGGTGATTTTTTTATGGCAAAAACCGATATAATGACAATAGATGATATTTTAAATAAGGCAAGTCAGTATCTGTCGGAAGATGATACTGCTTTTATTCGCCAAGCCTATGAATTTGCCGAAGAAGCTCATGCTGATCAATTTAGAAAGTCGGGGGAGCCGTATATTATCCACCCTGTACAGGTAGCAGGCATATTAACGGAGCTCGGGATGGACGCTGAAACAATCGCAGGAGGATTTCTTCATGATGTGGTTGAAGACACAGATGTGACTGTGGAAGAAGTGGAAGAAGTATTTAATCATGAAGTAGCTATGCTAGTTGATGGGGTTACAAAGTTAGGGAAAATTAAATATAAATCAAAAGAAGCGCAGCAAGCAGAAAATCATCGAAAAATGTTTGTTGCCATGGCGAAAGATATCCGTGTGATTTTAATTAAATTGGCAGATCGTTTGCATAATATGCGTACTTTAAAACATTTGCCTCCAGAAAAACAGCGTCGCATTGCAAATGAAACCTTAGAAATTTTTTCACCGTTAGCACATCGATTAGGAATTTCAACCATCAAATGGGAATTAGAGGATACAGCATTACGCTATTTAAATCCTCAGCAATATTATCGAATTGTTCAATTAATGAAACAAAAAAGAGATCAGCGTGAATCATATATTAAAGAAGTAATGGATCAAGTTTCCAAACAATTAAGAGAAATGAATATAGATGCTGAATTATCTGGCCGTCCAAAACATTTATATAGTATATATCGGAAAATGGTAAAACAAAATAAACAGTTCAATGAGATATATGATTTGCTTGCTGTGCGCATTTTAGTTAATAGCATTAAGGATTGTTATGCTGTTCTTGGCATTATCCATACTTGTTGGAAGCCGATGCCTGGGAGATTTAAAGATTACATTGCTATGCCAAAACCAAACCTGTATCAATCGTTGCACACGACCGTTATAGGTCCAAAAGGTGACCCGCTAGAAGTGCAAATTCGCACAAGAGAAATGCATGAAATAGCCGAATATGGAATTGCAGCTCATTGGGCGTACAAAGAAGGCAAGCAAGTTCAAAATGATAAAAAGTCTTTTGAAGAGAAATTAACTTGGTTTAGGGAGATTTTGGAATGGCAAAATGATACACATGACGCGGAAGAATTCATGGAATCCTTAAAGGTCGATTTATTCTCAGACATGGTATATGTGTTTACTCCAAAGGGAGATGTTATTGAGCTACCAGCTGGTTCCGTTCCCTTGGATTTTGCCTATAAAATTCATACAGAAATAGGTAATAAAACGATTGGGGCAAAAGTTAACGGAAAGATGGAGCCACTTGATTATAAATTGAAAAACGGCGATATAGTTGAAATGATGACGTCAAAACATTCTTATGGCCCCTCTCAAGATTGGCTTAAAATAACCCAAACTTCTCAAGCTAAAAGTAAGATTAAGCAATTTTTTAAAAAACAGCGTCGAGAAGAAAATGTGTTAAAAGGGAAAGAAGCTGTGGAACGTGAAATTCGTAGCTTTAGTATCGAACCCAAAGATGTGCTAAAGCAAGATAACTTACAGCGTGTGTATGAAAAATATAATTTCTCTAATGAAGAAGATATGTATGCAGCGGTAGGCTATCAAGGTATTACTGCTGCATCTATAGCAACAAAGTTAACAGAAAAATTAAGACAATCGAAAGAAAAACAACAAGCTCTTGAACAAACCATTGAAGAAGTTAAAACAGATGGTAAACAAAAGAAAGTCAGTAAACGAGATTCTGGAGTGAAAGTAGAAGGGATTGACAATTTACTTGTCCGTTTATCTAAATGTTGTAACCCAGTACCAGGCGACCAAATAGTAGGATATATCACAAAAGGAAGAGGCGTATCCGTTCATCGAGCTGACTGCCCCAACGTTCAGACAGAAGAAGCTAAGCAACGATTTTTGCATGTCGAATGGGAAAATAATCGTACAGAACAGAAACAATATCATGTGGATTTAGAAATATCGGGTTATGATCGACGAGGATTAGTGAACGAAGTGCTACAAGCCGTAAATGAAACAAAGACGAATATAACATATGTGAATGGTAGGTCAGATAGAAATAAGATGGCAATTATTCAAATAACCATTCTGATTCATAATACAGCACATCTTCGAAAAATAGTGGAGCGCATTAAACAAATTCCTGAAGTGTATTCCGTAAAACGTACATTGCATTAATGTACAATAAGGCAATATTACGCTTGGTAGCTAAACGGGGATAAGCAAAGAGTGCTGTAAATAGTTTGCCATGCGGAGAATGTTTAAGTTCATTCTTATGCGTTCTATTTGGGTCTCATTTCATACCAACTACAGTATTATGAAAAGGAGTATAGTATGAGAGCAGTCATTCAACGTGCAAAAGGAGCGAGCGTTTCAGTTAATAATTCTATTATTGGACAAATAGAACATGGGTTTGTTGTATTGCTTGGCGTAACTCATGATGATACGATCGAGGATGCAACTTATTTAGCAAAAAAAATCGTCCAACTTCGTGTTTTTGAAGACGAACAGCAAAAGTTAAATTTATCATTAAAAGATGTAAAGGGAAGTATTTTATCCGTTTCGCAATTTACATTGTATGGGGATACGAAAAAGGGACGCAGACCAAATTTCATGCATGCAGCTAAACCAGAAAAAGCAAATGAACTGTACCTTCAATTTAATCGGTTTGTTACGGACGAAGGTGTTCATGTAGAAACTGGGGCATTTGGGGAAATGATGGATGTTCAATTGACAAATTCAGGTCCTGTTACGTTAATTTTAGATAGTAAACAAAGATAATGTATGAACCGCATGGAATAAGTTGTACTCCAAAGAGAGTTCAAAAATGATTTCATGCGGCTTTTATTTGTATAGCAGTTTCAGTATTCAGTTTTACCAATCTCAGAACGTGCAAAATAGGAACCTAACCCTTGGATGATGCCAGAAACAAGCTTTTTCTGGTACATTGTCGTTAGAAGGCGTGCTTCTTCTGCTTTATTGGAGATAAACCCTAATTCTAGTAAGATAGCTGGCTTCAAGTTTTGCCTCAATACTAAAAAATCTCCAAATGATGTACCACGATCATCTGCCTGAACAGCATCGAATACTTTCTTTTGGATCGAAGCAGCTAATTTTTTATTTGCTTCTTTGTAGTAAAAAGATTCGATACCAGTAACATTAGGTAAGTTTGGTACGCTGTTGTAGTGTAAGCTGATAAATACATCTGTATCAAAATTGTTGCTATAGCTAATTCTACTATTTAAAGGGATATACTCGTCATTTCTTCTTGTTAATCGAACATTTGCACCGAGCATGGACAGTTCATTTGTTAATTCTTGAGCTGTCAAATAAGCCACGTCTTTTTCAAACACGCCGCTTGCACCTATCGCTCCAACATCTCTTCCGCCATGACCAACGTCAATAACAATCGATTTGTTAGCAAAACTGCTTTCTTTCATAGGGAGGGAGATGGGTTCAGTAAGGGCTTTATATACGAACCCATGTATTGCTTTGTTTTGTATTTCATACCAGTCCCCTTTGGAGGAAATAACTTGAAACGAACTTCCTTTCTTTGCGAAATTTGCTATAGGAGCGTCCGTGGTTGGACTGCTACGAATTTGCGTATTTTCATGAGGAATAGTGATTGTAGACGGTGTATCAACTTGGTCATTGATGCTTAGATATTTAGCATGAACCCAACCGACGTTACTATCTTCTAATTGTATTTCTACCCACTCTGCCTGTCGTTTTATAAATGTAAATGCCGTTCCATCATGAATTTGTGTTATTATTTGAAATTCTGTTCCAGGACCCGAACGCACATGCACGTTATCTTCTGTAATAGTACCTTGTTTTGCAAAACTAACAGGTTTGTCCAAATTAAAAGTAAACAACAGTATTAGAATGGAAATAACCACTATACGTTTATTCAAAAAGATACCTCCTAATTGGCAACGTTATCAATGATGATTAACTACAAACTTTCTACTAAGTATAATAAAAAAAATGAATGGTGGCAAAACTAAGAAAGAGGAGGATACGTATATGCATAAATCAAAAAAACAGTGGAATGCTCATCGACATACGGACTTGTTTGCAGTGAATTTACATCAGGTTATGGAGTTAGTAGAAGCGGAGGCAAATCATATGGAGATGGCAGAAGAATTAGGTTTATCGTTAAGGGAAATTCATGTATTAAAGAAAAAAATCAATCGTGCTTGACAGAATAGCTTTGAACGATTATTATAATATACATTCCTTCGTATTGGTTAGATGTAGTACTTTATTCAAATACGATTGTCTACTTAAACTAATCTTTATAATGTAGGTTTTGTGACTTTTATTATAAAACGATAATTTCTTGTTCGTATGAAACAAATTATATTTGTAAATGAACCGATGACGGAAACAGTAGTTGGTTGCCGAATTGACTAGAGAAAAAATGCCAATGGCTGGAAGCATTTTACATATTCGCCCAATGAAAGACGCTCCAGAGGTTTTATATCGAATTTTAGTAGGTATAAACGTATCGCAGGCGTTAACTGCATAAAGCGGGTGTTATATACATCAACTAGGGTGGCAACGCGGGTTAAACTCTCGTCCCTTATTTATTGAAAAATAATGAGGGACGGGAGTTTTTTATATTATTATAGTTATATGGTTGATAGTAAAAAACGATAGCTTTTACATAAAGTGCTTCAATTAGGGAGGGTTTTCTTTTATCCAATAGGGATTGTTTAAATGAAAAAACAGGTATTTAGGCGTTGCTATCTTCCCGCTTAGGCTTGCCCAACTCACACCTTCCAAGTCTTGAAGAGCGAGTCTTACAGCGTTTTTACTTATATCCGGGATAAACCCATTATCAATCATATCGATGATGATTTTAAGTTCTACATCTTATTTAAAAAACAAGTTATACAATGACTAGTAGGAGGTTAACAAAATGAGCTATAAAGCGCCACGAGGTACGACTGACATACTGCCTGAAGATGCAAAAAAATGGCAGTGGGTAGAAGAAACAATTAAACAGGTATGTAACAAATTTCATTATGAAGAAATTCGTACACCTGTATTTGAACATACGGAAGTGTTTCAACGTGGGGTCGGTAATACAACAGATATTGTTCAAAAAGAAATGTACACTTTTGAAGATCGAGGTGGGAGGAGTATTACTTTACGACCAGAGGGAACAGCTCCTGTCGTTCGTTCTTTTGTAGAGCATAAACTGCACGGCTTGGCAAACCAACCAACAAAACTTTATTACTTTGCAGAAATGTTCCGATATGAACGGCCACAAAAAGGGAGGATGCGACAATTAAATCAATTCGGAGTAGAAGTATTGGGTAGTGCAGACCCAGCTGTCGATGCAGAAGTTATTGATTTAGCAATGACCTGCTATCAAGAAATGGGCTTAACATCTTTAAAATTAGTAATTAATTCACTCGGAGATAAAGAAAGTAGAGAAAATCATAGACAAGCGCTTATCGCGCACTTTACGCCGCATAAGCATGAACTCTGCTCTGATTGCCAAACGCGTCTACAAAACAATCCGTTACGTGTACTAGATTGTAAACAAGATCGGGATCATCCAGCAATGCAAACTGCTCCGTCTATTTTAGATTATTTAAATGAGGAGTCTGAAGCGTATTTTGAACAAGTTAAAGACTATTTGGATAATATTGGAATTCCCTATGAAATAGATAAAAACTTGGTTCGCGGTCTAGATTATTACAACCATACGGCATTTGAAATCATGAGTGAAGCAGAGGGATTCGGTGCGATTACAACTCTAGCAGGTGGTGGTAGATACAATGGCTTAGTGGAGGAATTAGGAGGGCCAAACACGCCTGGAATCGGATTTGCTATGGGTCTTGAACGATTGCTTATGGCATTAGAAGCTGAAAATCAAGTTATCCCTGTCGACCGTTCATTGGAAGCTTATGTCGTAGCAGTGGATGAACAAGCACAAAAAGAGGCCGTAATGCTCGTTTCTAAACTGCGCAAGCATGGTGTGCAGGCAGATAAGGACTATTTAGGAAGAAAAATGAAGGGGCAATTCAAAGCAGCTGACCGTTATGCAGCTAAATATGTATTAATTATTGGAGAAAATGAGCTTGAAGAACAGACGATTACGGTAAAAGAGATGAGCACAGGAGAGCAAGCAACGGTCGCTAAAGATCAAATAATTGATGTAATGAAGGAAAAGTGTGTAGGAGGAAGAGAACATGAGTAAGCAGCAACGTGTAATGGCTGGTTCACTAAGTGAAGCTAGTGTAAAAGAATCTGTCCTTTTAAAAGGTTGGGTACAAAAGCGCCGCGATTTAGGAGGCTTAATATTTATCGATTTACGTGATGCTTCTGGTGTTGTGCAAATTGTATTTAACCCAGATCATTCACAAAGAGCGTTAGAGATAGCTGAAAATATTCGCAGTGAATATGTAGTTGAAGTAGAGGGAACCGTTGTAAAACGTGATTCCTCAACGGTTAATCCTACTATGAAAACAGGGAAAATTGAAGTGATCGTTTCTGCGATTACGATTTTAAACAAAGCGAAAACACCACCTTTTGCGATTCAAGATAAAGCAGAAGTATCCGAGGATTTACGATTATCTTATCGTTATCTTGATTTGCGCAGACAGCCATTGCAAGAAACGTTTAAGTTAAGGCATCACATTACACAGGCTGTTCGCCACTATTTAAACGAACAGCAGTTTTTAGAGATGGAAACACCTATTTTAACTAAAAGTACACCAGAAGGAGCGAGGGATTATCTTGTTCCAAGTCGTGTGCACCAAGGTGAGTTTTATGCTTTACCACAGTCGCCTCAATTGTTTAAACAGTTGATTATGATGGGGGGGTTTGAAAAGTATTACCAAATTGCTCGTTGTTTTCGTGATGAAGATTTACGAGCAGATCGCCAGCCTGAATTTACACAAATTGATGTGGAAACATCATTCTTAACAAGCGATGAAATCATGCAGTTAACAGAAGAAATGATGCAATTTGTTATGAAAGAAGTGAAAGGAATAGACATCTCCCTTCCGTTAAAACGCATGCCGTATGATGAGGCAATGGCACGATATGGTTCTGATAAACCAGATACTCGTTTTGGAATGGAATTAATTCATGTTGGAGAGATTGTGAAGAAATCGGGCTTTAAAGTATTTCAAAGCGCTATTGAATCAGGCGGTTTAGTAGCTTTGTTGAATGTAAAACAACAGGCAAAGACATATTCACGCAAAGATATTGATAAACTTACGGAGTTTGTTAAAGTGTATGGTGCTAAAGGTCTTGCATGGCTTAAAGTGGAAGGAGAAGAATTAAAAGGACCGATTGCCAAATTTATTTCTGAAGAAGAAAAAGCAGGTTTAATGGAAAAAGCACAAGCGGAAAATGGCGATTTGTTATTATTTGTGGCAGATAAAACCAATGTTGTTTACGATAGCTTAGGCGCCCTTCGTTTAAAATTAGGAAAAGAGTTACATTTGATAGACAACACTGCTTATCATTTTCTATGGGTGACGGATTGGCCGTTATTAGAATATGATGAAGAGCAAGGAAGGTATTTTGCAGCGCACCATCCGTTTACTTCACCAATTGAATCGGACATAGAAAAGCTTGCTACAGAGCCGGAAAATGTCAGAGCAAATGCATATGATTTAGTCTTGAATGGCTACGAATTAGGCGGTGGGTCTGTTCGTATTCATCAAGTAGAGTTGCAAAAGAAAATGTTTAAGGTGTTAGGATTTTCTGAAGCGGACGCACAAGAACAGTTTGGTTTTCTATTAGAAGCTTTAGAATATGGCGCTCCACCACATGGCGGCGTAGCCTTGGGGCTTGATCGAATTGTCATGCTTTTAGCTGGTAGAACGAATTTACGAGACACGATTCTATTTCCGAAAACAGCTTCTGCTTCCGATCTATTAACAAATGCACCGAGCGAAGTGGACCCAAGTCAATTAGATGAACTGTCTATTCAACTCAAATCTCAAAATCAAGATAAATAGTTTTAATAAAAAAACGAATGAATACATGAAGCATTTGTACCATCTTGCAACTAGTACTTGGTGGGGAAAGCGTGCAACACTTTCTAACACTATGGGGGAGTATTAGTTTTGTGTTTATCGTATATGAAAAACAAAGACTTGGCGATAAGCTAAGTTTTTCTAAGATATCTTTATTATGTAGATAAAACTAGAAGCTACAAATGGCACGCGGATATTTGCAGATGTTTTTTTAGGAATAGAAGTAAAGTGTAGCTAAAGGATTGATTTTTACAGAAGCGACATGTTAAAATAAATTTACAATAAAGTCGATCCTGATGTGTTCGTCCATGAAAAAGCGTTTTGACCGAACACCTTTATAAAAGGGAGCTTGTTGGTTTCTATGTTGCGTGCACGCCTTACTTACAGGAAGCACAATATATGTAGAACAGAGCACCCACCTGCCATGAGCGGGATTAAAACTTTATACTGGACGGCACGATCGGGAGATAAAAAAGCCTACATTGCTTAAAGGAATTTTCCTTTAGTAATGTAGGTTTTTCAGTTCTTGCATACATTCAATTAGATCCTTGCGCTAATTGTTGCAAATTCCCATTTTTATCCATTCGGAATGCTGGTGCAGTCCTCATATCTTGATCTTCTAACACAGTCATTTTTCTCGCCCTATCCATAATTTGAATAAATGCTTGATAGTCCTCCTGCATCGTCGCTAATTGCGATTTTGTTTGTTTTAATTCTTGAGTCAATCTATCTACTTGCTTCTGTAATTCTTCTTTTTCTTTTTGAACGTGTTCAAGTGATGCTTGTGATTGATTTGAATGTAACGATTGCTTTTCTAATTCTCTTAAAAAATGAATGACCTCATCCATTGTTATGTGAGAATTGAAAGAATTGGCGTTTATAGGAGTTTCAGTTGATGTTTGAAACTGCTCCGCCTCTTGATGTTTTGCAGCTGATGAAGCTACAAGGGTTGGTTTATGTTCTGCTTTTTCTGCTCTAGCCATAGCCCGTTTCTTTTCTTTTCGTTGGCGTTTTGCGAGATCAATAGCATTTACATACTTATTGCGTATTTCTGCATTCCAACGAAACCCACAAGCGGCAGAAGTACGATTTAATTTATCTCCAACCTCTTCAAAAGCATTCAGTTGCGTACTTCCTTCTCTAATGTGACGTAAGACGGTTTCTGCCAATAATAGATCATCTTCATGTGACCATGCATCTTGTCTGACCTTAGCCATTTTGTTTCCACTCCTTTTTTACTGTAACAAAATATAAACTGTTAGGTTTTATCATATTAAGAAAAACAATAGCTTTCCCGTCAAAATTGGTGAAGCGTCATGTTTTCTAATAACAACCAAAGTTTGAGAAAAATAGTATACAAGATCATATTTGCTTTTATTGTTACCAAAGAAGTTTCAACTTATACCTGAAATTTTATTTATACTAAAAGAAAGTATAAATTTTAGGGTTTATCGTATAAAAAAATAATAGCTTTCACCATAATACTTGGCGACAAGCCAAGTTTTTCTAATCTTTCTTTATTCTCTCATAAACTTGTTTCATAGCTTGTTCAAATTTTCCTGTAGCTTTAGGTTCATAGTATTGCTTATGTTTGATTGCCTCAGGTAAATATTGTTGCCTTACCCAACCACTCTCATGGTCGTGTGGATACTGATACTGTGTTCCTCTTCCTAATGTTTGTGCACCAGCGTAATGAGCATCTTTAATATGGGCAGGAACTTCTCCGCCTTTTCCGCTGCGTACATCTTGTAAAGCTTTGTCTAAAGCTTTATAGGCTGAATTGGATTTTGGAGATAAACAAAGTTCAATAATTGCAACAGCTAATGGGATTCTAGCTTCTGGAAAGCCCAGCCTTTCCGCAGCTTGTACAGCTGTTAACGTCCGTGGTCCTGCTTGTGGATTGGCTAATCCAATATCTTCATACGCAGTTACAACCATTCTCCGCCCGATACTTTCTAAATCACCAGCTTCGACTAATCTGGCTAAATAATGAAGTGCAGCGTCAACATCGCTTCCACGAATGGATTTTTGAAAAGCAGAAAGCACATCATAATGTGCATCACCATTTTTATCATGTGAAAAGCTCTTTTTCTGCATACACTCTTCCGCTGTTGTTAAGGTGATAGAAATTTGTTTCTCCTCATTCTCTGGTGTGGATGCTACCGCTAGTTCCAACCCATTTAATGCTGCACGCAGATCTCCGTTAGCACTAAACGCAAAATGATCTAATGCTTTCTCAGAAATGTAAATGGACGAGCTGCCGTAGCCGTTTACTTCATCTTTTAATGCTCGTTGAATTGCTTGCTTGACATGCTCCGTTGTTAGTCGATGCAATTCAAACAGATGACATCTGCTGCGAATCGCAGGATTAATGGAGTGATAAGGATTGCTTGTTGTACAACCAATCATAATTACTAAATTACTTTCAAGATGTGGGAGCAAAAAATCTTGCTTCGCTTTATCTAAACGATGTACTTCGTCTAAAATGAGTACCAATTGTCCTGTCATTTTTGCTTCTTCCACAACAATTTCCATGTCTCTTTTTTTATCTGTTACTGCATTTAATGTTTTTACTGGCATTGCTAAGCTTTTTGCCAAGGCTATTGCCATGGATGTTTTTCCCGTACCAGGCGGTCCAAATAATATCATGGATGCAAGTCGCTTAGCAGTTACCATCCGACGAATAATTTTCCCTTCGCCAACTAAATGCTCTTGACCAATAATTTCATCAATATGTTCAGGTCTCATTTGAAATGCAAGTGGTTTTTGTTTCATTTATACCGCCCTTTATAATATAATAATAAATTACTTATCTAACTTGACATTGTAATACACATACGAATGAAATGCATCGTATGCAATACTTTTGTATTCCATGCTATAATAACATGTATGAGAAAGTGTGGAACGTTATTTTAATTGAGGTGTTATATATGAAAATTTCAACCAAAGGAAGATATGGTCTTACTCTTATGATACATCTAGCAAAATGTCATGGCAAAGGTCCTATTTCTCTGAAACAAATAGCGAAGGAAAATCAATTATCGGAGCATTATTTAGAGCAACTAGCCTCACCATTACGAAATGCCGGCTTAATTCGGAGTATTCGCGGTGCATATGGTGGTTATGTATTGGCTAAGGAACCGATGGATATAAAAGCTGGTGACATCATTCGTGTATTAGAAGGCCCGATTACGCCTGTAGAAGGAATAGAAAATGAAGAACCAGCAAAGCAAGCTTTGTGGCGAAGAATCCGCGATGCAGTTAAAGACGTATTGGACACGACGACGTTAAAAGATTTAGCTGAGCATAATGATGATGAACCACAAGATGCTTATATGTTTTATATTTAATTTTAGGAAGGGTAGATTTTCTTGGAACATATATATTTGGATCATGCGGCAACGACACCCGTTCATCCACAAGTATTAAAACGCATGTGTGAAGTAGAAAAAGAGACTTTTGGGAATCCATCCAGCGTGCATGCTTTTGGAAGAAAAGCGCGACAACTTGTAGATAGCGCTAGATCCCATATTGCTAAACGTATGGGCGCTAACGAAAAAGAAATTATTTTTACAAGTGGAGGAACAGAAGCGGATAATTTAGCCTTAGTTGGCGTAGCTAGAGCTAATAGAGACAAAGGAAATCATATTATTGTAACTGCTCAGGAACATCATGCGGTATTACACACTGCGGAAGCTTTGGAAAAAGAAGGTTTTCGTGTCACCTATGTACCTGTAGACAGACAAGGGAAAATTGCGGTTGAGGATGTCATGGATGCATTGACAAGCGAAACTATTCTCGTTTCCGTAATGTATGTAAATAATGAAACAGGCATAATCCAACCCATTCAAGAAATTGCTGAACAAATGCAGCATCATCAAGCCTACTTGCATACGGACGCTGTGCAAGCTTTTGGTTTACTTGCTATTGATGTTCGTGAATTAGGTGTTGATTTACTAACTGTATCTGCCCATAAAATTAACGGTCCAAAAGGCATCGGTTTGTTATATACGAATAAAGACGTACAGTTACAATCCTTGCAATATGGTGGAGAGCAAGAAAGAAAACGGCGTGCAGGAACAGAAGATGTTGCTCGAATCGTAGGCTTTGAAAAGGCTGTTGAATTAGCAGTAGAACATAGAATTGAGCGAGTGGAACAATACCAAGCTCTTAAACAGCAATTTATCAACGGCTTACAGGAACAAGACATTGCCTTTCAAATAAATGGTGACGAACAGAATACAGTCGCTTCGATTGTAAATATAAGCTTTCCAAACACGGCTGTAGAAGCACTCTTAACTAATTTAGACCTCGATGGTGTTGCTGCATCTAGTGGTAGTGCGTGTACGGCAGGGTCTGTAGAACCCTCACATGTGTTAACAGCGATGTACGGTTCAGGGGATGAACACACGACAAATTCGGTTCGATTTAGTTTTGGCCTAGCTAATACTCCAGAAAACATTCAGACTGCTACTAAAAGAGTAGCTAAGAGCGTTACGAGACTGACTCAATCTATAAGGTAAAGGTCAGCAATACAACATGTATTAAGAAAAATGTTATTTAATTAGTAAAAGGATGATTACAATGAATCATGATACAAGAGTAGTTATAGGTATGAGTGGAGGTGTAGATTCTTCGGTAGCAGCTTTATTGTTAAAGCAACAAGGTTATGATGTAGTGGGGATTTTTATGAAAAACTGGGATGATACAGATGAATTTGGTGTTTGTACCGCCACAGAGGATTTTGAAGATGTTGTCCGAGTATGTAACCAATTAGATATTCCTTATTATGCCGTTAATTTTGAAAAACAATATTGGGATAAAGTGTTTACCTATTTTTTAGATGAATATAAAGCAGGTAGAACACCTAACCCTGATGTGATGTGTAATAAAGAAATAAAATTTAAGGCGTTTATGGACCATGCATTGTCATTAGGTGCTGATTATGTTGCAACTGGTCATTATGCCAGAGTTCGTGAACAGAAAGGGCGCTTTGAATTGTTGCGTGGTATAGATGACAATAAAGACCAAACGTATTTTCTGAATCAACTAACAGAAGATGTGCTATCAAAAGTTATGTTTCCGCTTGGTCATTTACCGAAATCAGAGGTACGGAAAATAGCTAAAGAAAATGACCTTGCAACGGCAACGAAGAAAGATAGTACAGGTATATGCTTTATTGGAGAACGGAACTTCAAAGCATTTTTAAGTGAATACTTACCTGCTCAGCCTGGAGAAATGCAAACGTTAGATGGCGTAGTGAAAGGACGCCATGATGGTTTAATGTACTATACAATAGGACAGCGGCAAGGTCTTGGTATTGGTGGTGCAGGTGACCCGTGGTTTGTAGTTGGAAAAAATATAGCCAAAAATATATTATACGTAGAGCAAGGGTATAGTAATAAAAAGCTGTTTTCTGATGCTCTGACTGCAACAGATGTAAATTGGATCCAATCGGATAAAATAAACGAGGTGTTTACTTGTACTGCAAAATTTCGCTATCGTCAAGATGATAGTCCAGTAACGGTAACATTGTTGGATAATAATCAA
This sequence comes from Virgibacillus chiguensis, assembly GCF_900129865.1. Taxonomy (GTDB): domain Bacteria; phylum Bacillota; class Bacilli; order Bacillales; family Amphibacillaceae; genus Virgibacillus; species Virgibacillus chiguensis. The sequence continues at coordinate 354,102 of NZ_FQXD01000001.1, read as the reverse complement.
GTTCATGTTGTTTTTAAAGAAAGCCAACGTGCTATTACTCCTGGGCAAGCTGTCGTGTTTTATGATGGAGAAATATGTCTTGGGGGCGGTACAATTGATAAAATTTTTAAGCGTGAATGCCAACTTGATTATGTAGGTTAACAAGGAGTTTTTACAATGGAGAACAAGTTAAAACTAGCGATACAAGCAATGCAGAATAACGAGTTGGAAGAGGCTGCGTCATTATTTGCAGAAATTATAGAAGAATACCCAGAGAACCCCGTAGGGTATACTAATTTTGGGAATCTACTTTTGCATATGCAAGATACAAAGCGAGCACAACGTTTCTTTGCCAAAGCGATTGAATTAGATCCACATGCAGCAACTGCTCACTACGGTTTAGGAAATTTGTTTTATGAGCAGTTGCTATACACGAAAGCGCAAAACCATTTACAGCAAGCGATAGACCTAGGATTAAAGGAAGCAGATGTTTATTATTTATTAGGGATGACATTTCAACAACAGGGTTATCATAAATTAGCATTACCATATTTATTGCGAGCTGCTGAACTGAATACAAAGGAAGAAGAATTCCTCTTCCAATATGGATTAAGTCTTGCCCAATGTGAGCATGTAAAAGAAGCGGAGGAAATTTTTCATAAGGTTCTTCAGTTGAATCAAAAACATAGTGATGCATATTATAATTTAGGCGTCATAGCTTTATTTAGAGAACAGGTAGAAAGAGCGTTGAACTATTTTGAGGAAGCATTGCGCATTCAGCCTGACCATATTTTAGCTGCCAATGGTCGCAAGAATGTACAAGCCTACCTTCATGAATCATAGGAAGAAGATGGAGTGTTTTGGATGGAACAGATCAAACAGCCAGCCGAGAATGAAAGCTATATTCGGGGTGAACTCCTTCACTTGATTTTCACAAACGAAGTGGAGCATTTTTCGATTGCTAAAATTAAGGTGTTAGATACAAATGAAACACTTGAGGAGAAAACAATTGTCATAAAGGGTTATTTTTATAATTTGCAGCCGGAAACTAGCTATTATTTCTTTGGGGTATTTGATAAACATCCGCGATTTGGCACTCAGTATAAAGTAACTTCATATAAAACATTTATTCCAGATACGAAGGATGGTTTAGTAGCTTATTTATCCAGCGATCTATTCTATGGGATTGGAAAAAAAACAGCAGCCAAGATTGTGGAGCAATTAGGTGAAAATGCAATTTCTAAAATTATTGATGATCCTGAAGCATTGAATGCTATAGCTGGACTAAAGAAGAAAGCAGCCGATCAATTACGTGTTACTTTACAAGAAAATCAAGGCTTTGAACATGTTGCTGTCTATTTAGCACAATATAATATTGGTTTGAAAATGGCACAAAAAATTTATCAAAACTATAAAGATGAAGCAGTTCAATTATTAGAAGCTGACCCGTATCAGTTTGTGTTTGATATTGATGGGTTTGGCTTTCGAACTGCCGATGAAATAGCTAGACAAATGGGGCTTCCAGCTACTCATCCGACTCGTATAGGAGCAGGTTGCATCTATATTTTGCAAACTTCTATTCAAGAGGGACATGTTTATTTGCCAATGGATGTTTGCATTTCATCTATTTGTTCGCTATTAAACACGAAAGAATTAACGGAAGCAATGGTAATAGAAACTTTAACAGCTTTAAATAAAGATAAACAAGTAATTCTCCAAGATGGCAATGTCTACTTACCTTCTCTCTACTATGCGGAGGATGGATTTAGTTCTCAATTAAAGCGCATTTTACAAAAACCAATCGAGCATCAAACACCGATAGCTGAGCTTATGAAAATTATTGGCAGTATTGAAGAAGAAGAAATTTTATCCTATGGAAAAGAACAGTTTACAGCGATTAACCAAGCTATTCATGCAAAGGTTATGATTCTAACGGGCGGTCCAGGAACAGGTAAAACGACTGTTATAAAAGGTATTCTAAAAGCGTATGCCAATATTCATGAGTTATCTTTACAGCCAAAAGATTACGAATATAAAAGTGACTTTCCATTCGTTTTAACTGCACCAACAGGAAGAGCTGCAAAACGATTAAATGAATCTACGGGGCTACCAGCGATGACTGTACACCGCTTATTAGGATGGGATGGAAACCAAACCTTTGAAAAAAATGAGCATGAACAACTAAGTGGTAAATTTATTATTATAGATGAATTTTCTATGGTAGATATTTGGTTAGCTAATCATCTTTTTAAAGCTATCCCAGATGATATGCAAGTATTAATTGTAGGGGATGAAGATCAATTACCTTCTGTTGGACCAGGGCAAGTCTTAGCAGACTTGCTAAAGACAAATCGAATACCATTTGTGAGGCTGACGGAAGTATATCGACAAAAAGAAGGCTCAAAAATTATTCAACTCGCTCACGAAATAAAAAGAGATGAGCCGATAAACTTAGGGAAAGATCATGATTTTAACTTTATCCAATGCGGAACAACACAAATGGGACATGTCATTACTAAAATATTTACGAAAGCTTTGGAGAAAGGATTTGAAGCGAAAGATATTCAAGTTCTTGCTCCTATGTACCGTTCAGAAGCGGGAATTACTAAATTAAATCAAGAGCTTCAACAAGTAATTAACCCAAAGACAGACCAGAAAAGAGAAGTTCGCACACAAGAAGCAATTTTTCGAACAGGTGATAAGGTTATACAGCTTGTTAACCAGCCCGAAGATGGTGTATATAATGGCGATATTGGAGAAGTAGTTGCTATATTTCGAGAAGAAGAGAACACGGAACAAGAGGAACAGCTCGTCATTGCCTATGAAGATCGTGAAGTTGTTTATGAGCGGAAAGACTACCGTAATATTATGCTGGCATATTGTATTTCCATTCATAAATCACAAGGTAGTGAGTTTCCTATTGTCATCATGCCTGTTGCTTGGACATATCAACGCATGCTGAGAAAGAATCTATTATATACCGCAATAACAAGAAGTAAACAATCATTAATTATTTGTGGTGAGCAAGAAGCTTTTTTATACGGTGTAGCGACAAAAAATAAAATCCATCGCTATACAACACTGACACAACAGCTCATGGAAAAACTAACTGTGCTTCATGAATCCAATATACATGCAAATTTGGAAGAGGATGATTCTAATCTTTCCCCTTATGACTTTATGTAAGAAGGAACGTATATTTTTATTTGAAATGGGTTAGCATGATAAATAACTAGTATTCAGTGAAAACCAGAAGGAGTATTAACGACATGCGATGCCCGAATTGTAATGGGAAAGATATTGGTAAAATAGGAATTCGGCAATACTACTGTTGGACGTGTTTTGTTGAGATGACGGTAGAAAATAATACACTGCTTTTACATCAAGTGGAAGTAGACGGATCATTAAGTTCGCTCAATGACTTATTTAATGAGGAAGAAAGAAGATTATATGGAAATAGTTAAAGGTTTGATTACACGCTACCTTTTGGAGGAAGTTAGCCATGTTTAATAGTCGTCAAAGCTTGAACTTCCTCTATTTTCTATTAATTGGCATTCTGCTCTTCCTGTTTTTTTACTTAATGATTAAATTGTTTCCTTTCTATAAAGCAGTATTTTTACTTTTCTGGCATGTAGCAGCTCCATTTGTTATTTCATGTTTAATTGCTTATCTATTATACCCAGTTGTGCAGGCAATACATAAGTACCACATTCCTAAAGGAGTGGCAGTTTTAATTATTTACCTGCTTTTTTTTGGTTTAACAGCCTATTTCATATATCGTATTTATCCAATGGTTGTTGTTCAAGTGAGAGATTTAAATGAGCAGTTTCCACAGTTAATGAAAATGTATGAAAAAATGATTTACCAATTTTATGAGTATACATCCTTTTTACCGGAAAATGTGCATGATAAATTTGACCAATTCTTGTTACGAATGGAGAACACACTCGATCAACTCTTAGAAAGATTGATGAGTGGGTTTACAAAGGTCTTTGATCTCATCATCTTTTTAACGGTTATACCTGTACTTGTTTTTTATTTTTTAAAAGACTATGAAAAAATAAAAAAGTACGGGAAACAGCTAATTCCATTTAGGTTTAGATCTCCATGTAGCCAAATTTGGCATGCAATTGATGACAGTTTAGGCAATTATATTAGGGGGCAATTAATTGTTTGTGGCTTTGTAAGTCTGACATCTTTTGTTATTTTTAAATTTTTATTGCAACTTGATTTTGCGTTGCTACTAGCCATCATTATGGGGATAACAAATTTAATCCCTTATTTTGGTCCTATTATTGGAGCGGTCCCAGCAGTAGCTATAGGTTTTACTATCTCAGGGAATATGGTTGTTTTTGTCATTTTATCCGTGTTTATTATTCAGTTGATAGAAAGTAATTTACTTTCCCCGTATATTGTTGGAAAAAGTATTAATATTCACCCGGCTGCCATCATTTTTGCTTTATTACTAGGTGGGCAGTTGTTTGGTGTCGTTGGCATGATTACCGCAGTGCCATTAATGACTATTTTAAAAGTAATTATCAAGCATTTATTTATATGGAAGGATTATCATTCTACTTCTAAGCAAGAAAGAGACTCTGCACCTCTTAGTTGACATTTATGTCTGCCTTATTCTATAATTGCGCTTAACAAGGTTTATCATTAAAATGCGTTGAAGGTTCTGAGTACATGATTAATGCTTTTGTAGAGAAAGGGTTCCTTAGGCTGCAAGAACCCTTAAAGTTCACATCATGGAAAGCTGTTCTGGAGTGCGGTTCATCCTCGCCGGTTTGTATACCGTTATCAACAACAAGTGATGAATACTGTTGTGTTCATAATAAGGGTGGTACCGCGATCAATCTCGTCCCTGCAAGTGCAGAGAGGGGATTTTTTTAATCTCTTCTATTTAAATAGACAAACATGTTTCTTTTTATTTTCCAAAATAGTATTAAGTAAAGTTTTTTAATAGATGTATTGTTTTCTCAGAACAACTTCGATCCAACATACATAATGGTATAGGAGGAAAATTATATGAAGCAATTAACGTCAGCAGAAGTGAGGCAAATGTTTCTTGATTTTTTTAAGGAGAAAGGACATCGAGTGGAACCAAGTGCATCTCTTGTGCCAATAGATGATCCAACGTTACTATGGATTAATAGTGGTGTCGCTACATTAAAGAAATATTTTGATGGTAGAGTTATTCCAGAGAACCCTCGAATTGTTAATGTTCAAAAATCAATTCGTACAAATGATATTGAAAATGTAGGATTTACTGCACGACATCATACGTTCTTTGAAATGCTCGGAAACTTTTCGATAGGTGATTATTTTAAGCAAGAAGCAATCGAATGGGCATGGGAATTTTTAACAAGTGACAAGTGGATTGGATTTGAAGAAGATCGTTTATCCGTCACTGTACATCCCGAAGATGATGAAGCGTATGATATTTGGTTGCACACCATTGGATTACCCAAAGAGCGTATCATCCGTCTTGAAGAAAATTTTTGGGATATTGGAGAGGGGCCAAGTGGTCCCAACACCGAAATATTTTATGATCGTGGTGAAAAATATGGTAATAATTCGAATGACCCTGAGTTGTATCCAGGAGGAGAAAACGATCGTTACTTAGAAATATGGAATCTTGTATTCTCCCAATTCAATCATAACCCAGATGATACGTATACCCCGCTACCAAAAAAGAATATTGATACGGGGTTAGGTCTTGAACGAATGGTGTCCGTCATTCAAAATGTTCCAACCAATTTTGAAACAGATCTATTTATGCCGATAATAAATAAAACGGAAGCTTTAGCATCTGTAAAATATGGTGAGACTTCATCAGGGGATACGGCTTTTAAAGTAATTGCTGATCATATACGCACAGTCAGCTTTGCTATTGGCGATGGAGCGGTCCCATCGAATGAAGGAAGAGGGTATGTGTTACGTCGCCTCATTCGTAGGGCAGTACGCTTTGCGAAAGAGATCGGCATTGAAAAACCGTTTATGTATGAGCTTGTTGATATAGTGGCAGAAATCATGCAAGACTTTTACGCGCAAGTAGTGGAAAAGAAAGCATTCATTAAAGATATGATTAGAGCAGAAGAACAAAAATTCCATGAAACATTGCATGATGGTCTAGATATATTAACAACTATTATGGATCGTGAAACACAACGAGGTAGTACCATTTTCCCTGGTTATGAAGTGTTCCGTTTATACGATACGTATGGTTTTCCTAAAGAACTAACGGAAGAATATGTTCAAGCACAGGGGTTTACTATCGATGAAGCAGGTTTTGAGGAAGAAATGGAAAAACAAAGGGAAAGAGCAAGAAAAGCACGTCAAAAAGTCGATTCTATGCAGGTGCAAGGAGGTGCGATAGCGAATATTGATGTATTAAGCGAGTTTGTGGGTTATTCCAACTTAGAACAGGATACTACTGTTGCTGCAATCATCCAAGGGGAAGAACAAGTAGAGCAAGCAAATGCTGGAGAAGAAGTGTACTTGTTTTTACACCAAACACCTTTTTATGCAGAAAGTGGGGGGCAAATTGCTGATCATGGTACGATTCGTACAGAATATGCGCTTGGATCTGTAAAAGATGTACAAAAGTCTCCAAAAGGACAACATATACATCGAGTATTTATTGAAAAGGGTAGTATTTCAGTAGGTGAGATGGTTACAGCGACAGTGGATGAATCGAAGAGATCGTTTATTGTTAAAAATCATACGGCAACTCATTTGTTACATCAAGCTTTAAAGGATGTGGTTGGAGAACATGTTAACCAAGCTGGTTCATTCGTAGCACCTGAACGATTACGTTTTGATTTTTCTCACTACCAAGCCGTATCTAAGCAAGAACTAAAGCAAATTGAACAGATTGTAAATGAAAAAATATGGCAAGCTATTTCATTAGAAACCACAACAGAAAAGCTGGAAGATGCGAAAAAGATGGGAGCAACGGCCCTTTTTGGGGAAAAATATGGAGATGTAGTTCGTGTCGTTCAAATTAGCGACTATAGTATTGAATTATGTGGTGGCTGTCACGTTGTTAATACAGCTGAAATTGGCCTATTTAAAATTGTAACAGAAAGTGGAATAGGTGCTGGAACACGTCGCATAGAAGCAGTAACAAGTAAGCAAGCTTATCATTTTATGTCAAATAAATTAAACGTGTTACAACAGGCGGCCCAACTTGTAAAAGCAAAAGAAGAAGCAGTGCCTGAAAAAATTGAAGGACTATATAATGAAATAAAACAATTACAAAAAGAAACGGAATCTCTACAAGCTAAATTAGCAAACAAAGAAACTGCCAGCATGCTGGAAGAGGCTGATTTAATAAACGGAGTTCGTGTTTTAGCAAAACATGTAGATGTGCGAGATATGAACCAATTAAGGAATATGGTAGATGATTTAAAACAAAAACTTGATTCAGGTATGATTCTATTAGCCATGGAAAATAATAATAAAGTACAGCTAGCAGCAGGTGTATCCAAAGATTTAATCGAACAAGGCTATCATGCTGGACATTTGATTAAAAAAGCAGCACAAGCATGTGGGGGAGGCGGAGGCGGCCGACCTGACATGGCACAAGCTGGAGGAAAAGACCCGTCTAAAATTGAACAAGCACTACATGCTGCAAAGCTTTATATTAAAGAGAAGCAAAACTAATATATAATTTAGGATATAAAAAAGATATAATTCATTGTCTAAACATGTTACTATAGTAGGAGAGAAGCATATCGGTTAATTCTTGTTCTAAGATAATGATTCCAAAATCGAGGTGTCATGATGAGTTCAATTGATAAAACAATGAAATTTAATTTTTCAGAGGAACCGTTTGAAGAGAATGTGAAAGAGATTTTGTTTAAAGTACACGAAGCACTCCAAGAAAAAGGGTACAACCCAATTAATCAAATTGTTGGCTATTTACTGTCCGGCGACCCTGCCTACATTCCAAGATACAATGACGCTCGTAATCTAATTCGTAAAATTGAACGAGACGAAGTTATTGAAGAACTGGTTAAATTTTATTTAGAGCAACAGAGGGCAGGTAGATAAATGAAGATATTAGGGCTTGATGTAGGATCCAAAACGATTGGCGTTGCTGTTAGCGACGCTTTAGGTTGGACTGCACAAGGAATTACAACTATTAAGTGGAATGAGAATGTTTTAACTTCAGCGGATGACGCTTTGGGCGAAATTATAACAGAGCACGAAGTTGGAAAGGCTATTATTGGATTACCGAAAAATATGAATGGAACGATTGGTGAACGTGGTGAAGCTTCCATTATTTTTGCAAAACATATGGAAAAAAAGTTTCAAATCCCAACAGAACTCTGGGATGAGCGTTTAACGACAATTGCTGCAGAAAGAGTATTGTTAGAAGCAGATGTTAGTAGAAAAAAACGAAAAAAGGTCGTTGATAAGATGGCTGCTGTGATGATTTTGCAAGGTTATCTTGACCAAAAATAAAGGAGTGGAATAATGGCATTAGAAGAAAAAGAAAGAATTATTATCCCAGATGAAAATGGCGAAGAACATCTTTTTGAGGTATTGTTTACATTTGATTTGGACGATACGAATCAGTCTTACATTGCAGTAACACCTGTAGAGCAATCGGAGGAAGAAGAAGTGGAAGTGTACGCATTTCGCTATGAAGAAAAAGATGAGGATGATTTATCATTATTTCCAATCGAATCAGACGATGAGTGGGAAATGGTAGAAGAGATGCTAAATACCTTGGCAGAGCAGGAAAATGAAGAATAAGCTTTAGTATAGTAATTTTGAGCTAATGTCATTTTTGACATTAGCTCTTTTTTTGTTGTCTAGGAAATTAAAAAATTTTGCAGCTGTGGATAAACTAACTAAGTTATTTAGCCACGTCCGGCTCCAGCGTCCAGCAACTAGGCGACTTCACTCCATTGCCTTACGATAAGTCATCATTGGTTCGTTCTAAATAGGAATGCCGACTAAAGACGGGCTTGCCAGAGAGCGCCGGCATACTCCTGTTGCAGGAGCATGATTCCTAAAACTTTCGTTGATTCGTTCCAGTCGCTACGTTGCTGAACGGGCGCTTGCGCCTTTGTGCCACTATAGGAAAGAATATAATGTTAAGCATTCATTGGTTTATAGTTAACAACAAATTGGACGGTGTTTTATGCCATAAAGACTTACCGGTAGCCAAGTTTTTTCTAATGAAAATTGATGAAGGCTGGACATAAATCCCTTTGTAAAAATCTAAACAAAGGATATTTATACAAAAATAATGGCATCTAATAGCATATTTTAGTATAATATAGCGGATGAGGAGGGAAGATATATGTCCAAGCAGATCAAAACCAGCAAATTTAAGGACAACCTCAAGGCTCGCAGTGAAGAAGCTAAAACGGTTCGCAAAATTGTAACGATCATTATTATGACGCTATTAATTATATTGGTAATAGGGGGTGCTTCAGGTTACTTATATGTGAAATCTGCATTAGAACCTGTTCATCCTGACAGTAAAGAAGAGATTAAGGTAACAATACCAATTGGATCTTCATCCTCTAATATTGCTAATATATTGGAAGATAATGGTGTGATTAAGAATGCACTAATATTTCGCTTTTACTTAAAATTTAATAATGAGTCCAGCTTTCAAGCGGGAGATTATGTATTTACTCCAGATATGGAGCTAAGTGAGATTGTCGATTCATTAAAAAGTGGTAAATTATTGGCAGAACCTGTCTATACGGTTACTATACCTGAAGGAAAAACGATAGAAGAGTTAGCAGAAATTTATGCAGAACAATTACCTTTTTCCAAAAAAGAGTTTTTAGAAAAAGTAAATGATCCAGATTATATTCAGACATTAATGGAACGCTATCCATCTGTACTGCTAGAAGATATTTTGAACCCAGAGATTCGTTCACCACTAGAAGGGTATCTATTTGCCGCAACGTATGAGTTCTTTGAAGAAGAGCCTAGTGTTGAAGCAGTTGTCGATGAGATGCTAAAAAAGACAGAAAGCGTGCTTTCCGATTATTTAGATGTCATCAATGAGCAAAATTATACTGTTCACGAAGCTATAACGTTTGCCTCTGTTATTGAAAAAGAAACGGGCGCCAAAGACCAGCGTAAGAAAATAGCAGGAGTATTTGCTAATCGGTTAGAAAAAGGGATGAAACTTCAGACAGATCCAACTGTTTTATACGCGCAAGGGGAACATAAAGACCGAGTTTTGTATGAAGATTTAGAAATTGAATCACCATATAACACTTATTATATAGAAGGTCTTCCTGTTGGTCCGATTGGTAATTTTTCCGAGACCGCGCTTGAAGCCGCTCTTCACCCTGAGGAATCGAAGAATTTATATTTCTTACATGATAAAGATGGAAATATCTATTATGCAGAAACATTAGAACAACATAATAAGAACAAGCAAAAACATATAAATTGAGGCATATTATCCCCCGGTCTTATGGATAGGGGGATAAATGCAATTTTTAGAAGGTAGAGGGGATTGTAATGAACGACAGCAATAGTGGTCATTACTTAGAAAAAATGATACCAAAACGAACTGCTTCCATTGAAAGGTTAGAAAAAAAAGCCAAAAATGATCATGTGCCAATTATGGATGTAGTAAGTATGCATTTTGTACAACAAATCATTCGTCTAAAACAGCCTAAGCGGATATTAGAGATCGGTACAGCAATTGGTTATTCTGCTTTACGCATGCTGGAAGCACAACCTAATGCAGAAATTATAACCATAGAAAAAGATGAGCAAAGATATCAAGAAGCCAAGGGGCATATTCGTGCTCACCAAGTTGAACAGCAGATAAAAATTTTATCTGGGGATGCCTTAGAAGTACTAAAAAACTTGCAAAACGAAGCATTTTTTGATGTAATATTTATCGACGCTGCTAAAAGCCAGTACCGTCGTTTTTTTGAGCTTGTTACACCCTTACTAGCAAATGAAGGTATTATCATTACGGATAATGTTTTATTCCGAGGATATGTTGCCAACGAACGTATCGTTCCATCTAGATATAAAAAAATGGTGGAAAAGATCAATGAATATAATCATTGGCTAATGCAACACCCATTGTTTACCACGACTATAGTACCTATAGGAGATGGTGTAGCAATTAGTAGCAAACAGAGTCAGAGTTAGAAGGGAGAAACCATTCGATGCATCATCAACCAGTAGTTATTGGGGTAGCAGGTGGAAGCGGAAGTGGAAAAACTTCTGTTACACGCTCCATATGCCAGCGCTTTTTAGAGCAAACCATTTTAGTTATTGAACAGGACTATTATTATAAAGATCAAAGCCATCTCCCATTCGAAGAACGCTTAAATACCAACTACGATCATCCATTAGCTTTTGACCATGACCTATTAGTTGAGCATATGCATAAATTATTAAGCGGTGAGACGATAGATAAGCCCGTTTATGATTATAAGATGCATACACGCTCTCAAGAAGTTATTCAAGTACAACCAAAAGATGTAATCATTTTAGAGGGGATATTAATTCTTGAAGATCCACGGCTACGTGATTTAATGGACATTAAAGTTTTTGTTGATACAGATGCGGACTTACGAATTATTCGCAGGCTTATGCGTGATATAAAAGAACGTGGAAGAACATTAGATTCTGTAATTGAGCAATATATTCATAAAGTCAGACCATCACACTTACAATTTATTGAACCGAGTAAACGTTATGCTGACATCATTATTCCAGAAGGTGGACAAAATCATGTAGCCATTGACATTATGGCAACTAAAATAGAAAATATCCTTTTGAAACATAGTAATAAATTTAATGAAAAGTATTGAAAAAATATTCGAATTCTGCCATAGTAATGGTTAGTATAATTTTGAAAAATGGAGCGCTTACATTTTCGTCGAGCTCCTATTAGTTTGTGCTCAAAAAATATAAGTTAAAAAGTAGTAAACAACATGTACAATGTTGTAATTGTACTTAAAGTGAGAAGATAGAACTAAAGTTTTGAGCATAGCCTAAAAAGAAACATGTCAAATTACATTAGTATGACGACGATATATTGAAGGAAGAAGAAGGAGTGGTTAGAATGACTGTAGAAAAAAGCTATTATATGACTCAAGAGGGGAAAGAGAAATTAGAACAAGAATTGCATTATCTAAAAACAGAACGCCGTCAAGAAGTGGTTGAACGTATAAAAGTGGCTCGAGACTTCGGTGATCTTTCCGAGAATTCAGAGTATGATTCTGCAAAAGACGAACAAGCTTTTGTGGAATCTCGAATTGCACAAGTGGAAAAAATGATTCGTAATGCAGTTATTATAGAAAATGATAATCAAAACCCGCACATTGTTTCATTAGGTAAATCTGTGACGTTCCAAGAACTTCCTGATGGTGATACAGAAACATACACCATTGTTGGAAGTGCTGAAGCTGATCCATTTGAAGGTAAAATCTCTAATGATTCCCCAATGGCACAGAGTTTAATCGGAAAAGAAGTTGGTTCAGAAGTTTCTGTAGCTACTCCTGGTGGAGAAATATTTGTAAAGATTATCGAAGTTGAATAAGTAAGCAAAAAGATAGTGAGCCAAAGCGTTCACTATCTTTTTACGCTCAACAACTATGAGGGCTCTTATGGATTGACTCACTTTTATGAAAAAAGTTTGGGAGTCGATCCTTTAATACAAAAAACAATTATTTCACATAAGCAAGGTTTGGCTTAATACAAAAGGCAAATTTGTAGTTAGTACATAAATTGTTATATGCTAAGCATATTAATTCTTATACTAAATATGATATGATAGTAGGGTAATTATGGGAGGGTTGAGATAATGGGTGATTTTGATAGAGTTTCCCGTGTAGATAAATTTGAAAAACGAAGAAAAAATACTAAATCTATATCAATTTTTCTTATTATAGGTGCTGTTTTAGTCCTCATTCTGTTGGGATTTTGGATGTTTGGCGGTGGCGATAAATCCTCAGAAGAGAATAAAGATACTTCCAATGAACAGGCAGAAGCAGAAGATAACGGTACAGAAGATAGTAAGGAAGGAGATAACAACGATCAATTTACTAGAGTAGAAGATGATGAGGACAACACCCAGTCTTCTGATAATGAAAAAGATGAACAAGATAATATAAAAGAGGAAGAACAAGCTGAAGATAATAGTTCAGTGGAAACAGAACAAGTTGAATCGTCAGATGATAATGTCGTGAAAGCTTTTACAGGTGATTGGAAGCCAATTGGAACAGAACAAAAAGGAACGCATACAACAAACTATAATGAAGGTTCTCAAGATAGAAAAGAAATCGAGACTGCTGTTACGCAGGTAACGGGTTTAGATAAAAATAGCATGGTTACACATTGGGTAGGAAATGGTGGAAGTCCGGAAAAAGTAGAAGCAACAGTTTCTACAGAAGATAATACACAGATTTACCGTGTGTATTTAATTTGGGTAGAAGAACAAGGCTGGAAACCAACAAAGGTAGAACAATTAAAAAGTGTAATTATTAACAGATAGATTTGGAGGTATTTGGATGACAATAGGAATTATTGGAGCAATGGATGAAGAAATTGCTTTCTTAAAAGATGCAATGTATATTAAAAAAGAGTTAGAAGTAGCAAACTGTTTATTTATTGAAGGGCAATTATATGATAAAGAGGTTGTTTTGCTTCAATCCGGTATTGGTAAAGTGAATGCTGCGATGGCAACAACCATCCTGCATGAACGATTTGCTCCAAACTACATTATTAACACTGGATCTGCAGGAGGATTTGCTACAGATTTAAACATAGGAGATGTAGTTATCTCGACACAAGTTGTCCATCATGATGTAGACGCAACCGCATTCGATTACGCTTACGGCCAAGTGCCGCAAATGCCTGCAATGTATGATGCAGATGTCAACTTGGTCGCAAAAGTAGTAAATGTATTGACAGATCTAGACATCTCATATGAAAAGGGAATTATTGCGACTGGTGATTCGTTTATGAGTGATAGAGAACGTGTTACATTTGTTCGTGAAAAGTTTCCTACTATGATAGCTGCAGAAATGGAGGCAGCTGCGATAGCACAAGTATGTTACCAATATGCTACACCATTTGTTATTATACGTGCGCTTTCTGATATTGCTGGAAAAGAATCCTCAATTTCTTTCGACGCCTTTTTAAATACTGCAGCCACAAATGCTGCTAATATCATCATGAAGTTTATACAATCAAACTAAAGTTTTGCAATACGAGTAAGAAACATTGGCAAATTTGTTTATTCCAATAATTACATCCCTATGAAATACGTAATTTATGTTAGGATAATCATAGAACTAGGAGGTAATGTTAATGGATAATAAACAGAGATTGAAATATAAATATATAGATTACCAACGGTTTATAGGTGCGTTATTAATCTTATCTATGTATTTATTTTTAGGTGCTATCATTAATACGTATTTGAGACCTTCTGAAGATGGTATTGTTCTTATTGGTTTAACACTCGTTTCATTAAGTGCTGGATTTTGGCTGGCATATCAACAACGTCAAATAAAAAGAAAGCTAGATGAACGCTAATGCAATAAATGCTTAGCGTTTTTTGCACTTTGGAAAAGGGTAGCATTTTCAGGTTTTAAGCTTTAGTCATAAAAATACATGGAGCTGAGTTAGTGCGTAGTACAGTGTTTATTAAAAAAACTTGTTAAATATTTCTGTCAAGCGGTTTTTTACAAACTGTAGTCAGTAGAGAACTATTTCAATATTTCGTTAGTACATAAAAGAAGGATGATGAAGGTAGCAATCCTCCTTTGTTAATCGTGCTACCTTCATCATCCTATTCGTACATATAATATTATTTCATTCCATTTTCTTTTAGGAATTTTTCATTTTCTTGCGCTTTTTTAGTAACATTATTATTTTTCCACCATGCATATATGGCCATTAATGTAGTAGCTATTGTAGAAACAATTTCATAAATTTCTTCCTCGTTAAATGGTAAGGGCTGATAGCCAAAGGTGATTAAAGCTTGGTTAAGCAATAAAAAGCTTAGTGCAACAAGCCTTACAATAGCAGTTTTCATGTTATCACACTCCTTACTTAAATATATTTCCAAAGCCGTTAAATGGTGTGGACATACGTTTGAAATTAAAATTTACGTTCTTTTTATAGACGATTTGTTTTTTAGGATGAAAAGCTATGTTCCAGAACAGAAAAGAATCTTAGTGGACAGTTAGATTTTATAGGATTCCTCTCATTTTTTTTTCCGATTTTTTGGCTAAAAAGAAATACTAGTATAAATAAAGTTACTACTACTAACGCACCTAAAAACATGTTTAAGTTAACCATGTCTGTTGCGTAGAGATGGTTAAAGAGTAAAATATAATAAGGGATTATTAGAAATATACTTGTAATTACTCCTGGAGTGTAACACCATAATAAAAGCGATTGTAACGGATGAGAAAAGATATTAATAGCGAAAGCCAAACTAATCCCTAAAAACAAATAATATTGTTCATTTGTTATTGATATTAAAAGCAAGATAGATGCAAGTATCGACACCCCAAAAACTACAATTGCAAATTGTGCAGCTGTTATATCCTTAAAATCATCTAATTCTTTTTGCATAAATGGAGGTACTTTATGTTTCACCCGTGGATATGTTTTTTTCATCCATCTTTCAACCATTATAATCTCTTCTAAATTATGTAGCATAAATATAATTAAAAAAATAAATATGAATATATCCATTTCGCTTTAACCTTCTTTCTTCATGTTTAAGTTTTTACAAAATAATTCACAAATCGCAACTATAATAGCTACAAGTAGAGGAAGAAATCATCTTTTTCATAACAGCGGTTGATACGTATTATATACTATTTTTTATAAAAATTATATATTTTCATAAAAATGATATTTCTTTATAATTTCATACACTATTCGTGCAAGCTACGAGTATACGATGATTCATTTCAAGGTAAGCAACAAATTTTTTGTTAGATAAGAAACCACCATGGTTACCAAGAGCGCGAGCCACTATCTATGATGAAAAAATTTCCCCTTTATCCTGTAGATGTTTAACAATACTTCCCAAATAAATGATAAATAGCCTTTTTTAACAAAGTATAAAGTGAGTGGCTCGTGTATAATACCAATAAACTTCTCGGCTCCGTCGTCTAGTAACTAGGCGAATTTACGAATCGCTTAAGCTAAGTCATCATCGGTTCGTGCTTTACCGTGATATCTTTACCTCAGTTGGGTTTCTTCTCTTTTCTTAGTTATTTGTTTGATGATTGCTAGCTTCATACTCTATGTTATAAGTTTGCGGCAAGGGTAGGATTTGGGGACTAACTCACACAAAAAAAGAAAGCTAAACTTTTAACGTTAGCTTTCTTTTTTATCCCTTTTACCTCTATGTTCTTTTCTGTAGTATTCATGAAATACTTTCATTAAAGCTCGTTTTTCAATTCGAGAAACGTAACTTCTAGATATGTTCAATTTTCTGGCAATTTCTCGTTGTGTTAGTTCTTTTTCATCGTTTAATCCGTACCGATAAACAATCACTTCTCGTTCACGTTTATCTAAAATCGCAAAATAGTCTTCCATTTTTTCAATTTCCATATTCAATTGGATAAATTCGATAATATTTTGATTTTCAGCTTCTAAGATATCAATAAGGCTAATTTCATTTCCTTCTTTATCTTGACCAATTGGGTCATGCAGCGAAACATCTTTCTTTATTTTCTTTAATGCCCGTAAGTGCATTAATATTTCATTCTCAATACACCGGGCTGCATAAGTAGCAAGTTTTGTACCTTTTCCAGGCGAATAACTTTCCACCCCTTTAATCAAACCAATGGTTCCAATAGAGATAAGATCTTCAGCATCTTCTCCCGTATTTTCAAATTTTTTTACAATATGTGCTACGAGCCGAAGATTATGTTCAATGAGTTTGTTTCGCGCTGTTTCGCTTCCGTCCTGCATTCGCTGGATGTATTTTTTTTCTTCGTCAGGTGGTAGAGGTTGGGGAAAAGCGTGATTTTTAACATAAGAAACAAAGAACATCGCTTCTTTAATAAGTAAAGCGAGCGCACTTAAAATGCCGGACAAATATATCCTCCTCCTTGATGTACTTACTCAGTAGTCATTAGCCCATATGTTTATACTATGAAGCTTGGAGGAATAAAGTGTCTGTCCTAAATAGGTTTTGCTATGTTCATGCAATAAATATATGAAGATGGTTGAAGGTTCGCATCATTAAAGTAAATTCTTAATGCGTTTTACCGTATTGTATATATACATAGATGTATATAGGTATTTGTCCAAGCAATTACGACATATATTCTTTAAATGGACGGGAAAAATAGTAGAGGTTGTATTATATAATACTTAGACGTTACAGGTGAAAAAGAAAGAGGATCGTAATCATTTTTACAGTAAAAACACAAATGATGAAATATAATTTTATAAATAAATAATATAATATAATTTATTCTTTTAAATTATGTTATACTAATAGTAAAAGAAGGGAATGAATCATATGTTGGAAAAACTAACGACAGAATAAGAAATGAATACACTTACAAAATTGGTTCGATGCCATTTAAAATTTTTAGTAATATGAATAAAGAAGATAAACAGGTTGCAAATGTTATAGATACGCAACTTTTAATAATAGAACGAGCTGTTCAGCTTGTAATTACATCTTTTCAAAAAGGTGGAAGGAGCGCAAGATGACGAAGGATAAGATGAAATGATTTACAAAGGAGAAACCTCACACAGGCAGATGCGTTGATAGAGGTTGTAGTTAGTGGGAGAACGCCTTATGTTATAGGGGCTTTTAGCATATGAAAATAAACGCAAAAAAGGTTCATGTTTCCAGTAACAAGGGGGCGGTAATGAGCAAAACATTTAGAAGTAGGTACGGCCGCAGAAGATGGTGTTAAATATAATCTCCACAGCTTCAATGATAGGTGTTGGTAGAGTATATCAAGATTTAATGATTGATAACGAGAAATTAGTAGCGAGATTAATATGCCTCATGATGGATGCTATAGGAGTAGATCACAAAGAAGCAAAAGATTATTTACGTAAGTCCAAAATTAATTTCAAGATTGTTATCATAATGATATTACTACAATGCTCCTATGACAAAGCAAAAGAGAATGTTCTCCAAGCGGGCGTTTTTGTACAAAAAGCGTTAATGAAAGGGGAGAAGAGATAATGAAAAAGGAAGAAAAACTAACGCAGGATATTTTACAGTTTATTGGTGGAAAAGAAAACATAAAACAAGTTAGCCATTGTATGACAAGACTAAGGCTTAAGCTTAAAGATGATGGAAAAGCAGACATCAGTGCTTTAAAAAATGTAAACGGTGTCATGGGAGTTGTTGTGGACGAAACATTACAGATTGTGATTGGACCAGGAACTGTTAATCGTGTTGCGGAGAAAGTTAGTGAAATAACTAAATTAGGCATTGGCGAGGAGCAAGGTCCAGATGATGAAAACTTGACGTTTGAAGAAAAAGCAGCATTACAAAAGCAGGAAATAAAGCAAAGAAATAAAACGCCTTTTAAAAATTTTCTACGTCGATTAGGTAATATTTTTATTCCATTAATTCCTGGGTTAGTTGCCTCAGGTATTATTAATGGCGGTGCTAACTTTGCAAAAAATGCGGGTGTTGATCCAGAAACGACATGGATGCAAATCTTGCTTGTTTTTGGAGGCGCTATTTTTACGTATTTAGCTGTATTAGTAGGATGGAATACCGCAAAAGAGTTTGGAGGCACACCTGTATTAGGTGCCATTGCTGGTATGATTTTATTTAATCCGATGCTTGCTGATATTACCATATATGGGGAAGCGTTAGTTCCTGGTAGGGGGGGCTTATTCGGAGTCATCTTTGCAGCTTGGTTAATGACATTTTTAGAAAAACGAGTTCGAAAAATTATTCCAGCAGCCGTAGATATTATTTTCACTCCTTTAATTACGGTTTTAATTGTTGGTTTTGCTTCTTTATATGTAGTTATGCCAGTTGCCGGAGTCTTATCTGATGGCATAACAGATGGATTAACATCCTTAATCGATATGGGGGGATTTATTTCTGGTGCAGTATTAGCAGGTTTCTTCCTTCCGTTAGTAATGGTTGGATTACACCATGGATTAACCCCCATTCATTTAGAGCTGATTAATACATTTGATAATACGGCATTACTTACTATTTTAGCGATGGCCGGAGCAGGGCAAGTGGGAGCAGCAATGGCTATTTATGTGAAAACCAAAAATAAACGCTTACGAAATATTATTAAAGGTGGTCTTCCAGTAGGATTTTTAGGAATTGGCGAACCTTTGCTTTATGGCGTGACATTGCCTTTAGGACGGCCGTTTTTAACCGCATGTATGGGAGCGGCAATTGGGGGCGGATTTCAAGCTGTCATGCAAACTGCAGCTAAAGGCATCGGTGTTTCAGGTTTGTCATTGATTCCGCTTATTGATGATGGAAAGTATATATTATATTTCTTAGGTTTAGTAATTTCATATGCTGGAGGTTTTATTTTCACTTATTTGTTCGGCTTTAAAGAAGATATGGCTAAAGATATATAAAATATAAAGTTATTTGACTGTTACCAAGGGGTAAGTTTATTAAAGCCCCTTGGTAAATAGCGATAATAAAAAAGGGTGATATTCATGCTAGGCATTTCTGTATATATTGGTGAACAAAGTGTGGAAGAACAGTCCACTTACATAAAGAAAATGAATGAAAAAGGGTTTACGTCTATTTTTACCTCTCTGCATATACCAGAAGAGGATCCAGCTATGTATAAACACCAGTTACAAGCATTAGGAAAGATAGCAAAGCAATTAAATATGGAACTAATGGTTGATATTTCTCCAACTTCACTTATTACTTTAGGGTTTGACTGGGAGACAGCTTCTGAGTTAGTAAATTGGGGACTAACTGGTCTGCGCGTTGATTATGGAATTGACGAGGATACGATTGTATACCTCTCAAAAGAGATGAAGGTCGCTCTTAATGCAAGTACATTAACGCCGCATGTTTTGGAAACATTAAAACAAAAAGGGCTAGATATTTCTATGGTTGAAGCATGGCATAATTTTTATCCACGCCCGGAAACTGGCATTGGCTGGGATGATTTTATTAAAAAAAATAGATGGTTAAAACAAGAAGGATTATCTGTCATGGCGTTTATACCAGGAGATGAAAAGTTAAGAGGCCCCATTTTTGCAACATTACCAACGTTAGAAGCTCACAGATCGACGTCTCCTTTTGCTGCATATTTAGAGCTTAGTCATAAGGGAATGGTTGATAAAATTTTGATTGGAGATAGAGGTGTTAGTGATCGTACGTTCGAACAGTTTTCTGGCTACCAAAAAAATGAAATCCTTCTTCATGTAACACCAAATCCAGCAATACCTCAATTAGGTGTAGATTTGGTAAAAGGGACGCATACAAACCGCGTTGATCGCGCACGCGACTGTATTCGTTCTGTTGAGTCGAGACAATATGCCTCAATAGGAGCTATGAAGATTGTTCCTGTTAATTGTGTAGAACGTTGTATAGGTTCAATAACAATTGATAATGAGCATTATCAAAGGTACCAGGGTGAAGTGCAAATAACTACACGCGATTTGCCTAAAGATAGACGAGTAAATGTGATTGGAAGAGTAGTCCCCCAAGATAGGATGTTGTTAAAATGGATCGCTGGAGGGCAAAGGTTTACCATTAAACTGCTTTCAAACGATTAGCAGTTAAACAAGGAGGCTACTCATAGAAAAAGCAATGAGAATCCATGAAGGAATCCATTGCTTTTTCACTATAGGCAATTTAATATTTTTTGGTTTATAGTTTGAAAGAAAAACGACGGCTTTCTAATACATATTTCTTTTTTTATACTCTTCTACAGCTTCTTCATATGCATCTTTTTGGTTTTTTAAATATGGCTTTACTCCTGATGAGTGTGCAGCTCTCCCCATCATATGTGCACCTACGGGAGCTGTTAACATGATAAATACGATTGCTAATAGCAACTTACCACTAACAATAGAATGCTCTAAATATAAATACGTAAAAGCTCCAATAAGAATAAAAGCGATTCCTAATGTAGATGCTTTTGTTGCTGCGTGTAATTTTGTATAAACATCAGGAAAGCGAACGACGCCAATTGACGCAGATAGTATAAAAAAGGTGCCCGCTAAAATGAATAAAGCAACGATAAGGTTTAAAATAATATTAATCCACGTCTCTATCAATGATAACACCCTTTTCTAGGTATTTTGCAATGGCAAGTGTTGAAAGGAATGCAAGGATTCCAATGAGCAAAATGACGTCATTTAACTTTGTTGTTATCAAGTAGATTGACATTAAGCCTGCTAGCCCCATTAAGTTAATACCAATGGCATCTAATGCAACCGCTCGATCAGGTAGTGTAGGACCAGATATAACACGATATAAAAGAAGAGCTAATGATAGTGATATACCAATAAACGAGATCACGATTGCTACTTGTAATATATTGTCTGTCGTTGTTAATATATTCGTCATCTTGTCACCTCCATGATTGCTTTTTCAAATGTGTTCTTTATGGAACCGATAGCCTCATTGTTATCGGCAATATCCATTCCATGAATGAACAATTTTGTGTTATCACGCGATACAGCAACGGATAACGTACCTGGAGTGAGAGAAATTAAATTCGCTAACAAGGTAATTTCCCAATTACTTTTCAACTCTGTTGGCAGCTCAAATATTGCTGGTTCAAAATTTGGTTTCGGTGAATAAACAAGTTTTACAATTTCAATGTTTGAAGAGAGTAACTCTTTTATAAACAGGAAGATCAAGCTAACGATCTTTAGCACTCTTCGAAAATAGAACGTGTCTGGTATAAAGCGACGTAAAAGAAACAAGAGTAAAATCCCTAATAGATATCCAGCAATAAAGCTTGGAACAGAATAAGATTCACTTAAGAACATCCACATAAAGGCGATAATTAAATTAATTACAATTTGAAAAGCCATAATTCATTACTCCTTTAGCACAGAATCAATATAAATTTCCGGATCAAGTAAATAAGCAGCTATTGACTCAATACTCGGATAAAACAATTCTGCTCCAACTCCAAGCAATACAGATATCGTTAATAAAGCGACAACGGGAGCCATTAAGCCGTTAATAGGCTTCTTAATAATAGTACCCATTGTTTCTTTATCTCCCCAAAATCCGTTAATAAATATTTTTACAACGGAATAAAGGATGAGCAGACTCGTTAGCAAACCGATAATAACGATAGCGATTTCTCCTTCTTCAAAGGCACCCTTCAGTAATAACAATTTGCCGATAAACCCGCTAAAAGGTGGGAGTCCCGCTAATACGGCAGCAGATAAAAACAATAGCCAACCTAAAGAAGGATAGTAATGAATAAGCCCACCCATTTTGCGTAAATCGGATGTTCCAGCTACATAGGCTATGATACCTACTAGTAAAAATAGTGCAGTTTTAATGATCATATCGTTGATAAGATAGTATATGGAGCCACTAATTCCAGATTCGTTCAGAACCCCAATTCCTAAAAGGATAAATCCAATGGCAGGAATAATGTTATAAGCGATAATCAATTTAATATTTGAAGTAGACAATGCACCAATGATGCCAAAAATCATCGATAGACCAGCTATCCAAATAAACATTTCATGGGTTAAATCTGTTTGATAAACAAAAATAAGTGAAAATACTCGTAAGATAGAGTAAATCCCAACTTTTGTTAGCAACGCGCCGAATAAAGCCGAAATAACAGGATTCGGTACAATGTATGACTTCGGTAGCCAGTAATAAAGTGGGAATAATGCTGCTTTCGTAGCAAAAACGAAAAACAGTAATATCCCAATCGTTGTAATAATACCTTGTTGTTCCACTTCTTGTACGCGTTCGGCAATTTGTGCCATATTCACTGTTCCAACAACGGCATATAAAAGTGCAACAGTGGTAACAAATAACATCGATGAAAATAAGTTAATTAATAGATATTTCAGCGATTCTCTTAATTGAACTTTTCCGCCTCCTAATACAATTAAACCGTAAGAAGCCATTAATAACACTTCAAAGAATACAAATAGGTTAAATAAATCA
The DNA here is from genome assembly GCF_900129865.1 of Virgibacillus chiguensis. Taxonomy (GTDB): domain Bacteria; phylum Bacillota; class Bacilli; order Bacillales; family Amphibacillaceae; genus Virgibacillus; species Virgibacillus chiguensis. The sequence goes on along the minus strand of NZ_FQXD01000001.1, from coordinate 331,007 downwards.
CCGGTTATAAATGCGCCAGACACACCAGTAATAAGAAAAAAGAAAAATGGATAGAAATAAAACCGTTCTCTTTTTTCTAAACCAGCATAGGGAGCGTAGAATGCACAGGCAGTACTAATTACATTCGTTGTTAAAACTAGTATGGCAGCTAAGCCATCCATGACTAAAACAATTCCATAAGGAGCCATCCAATCTCCTGTTTGCAATATAATTGTGCCATGTTCAAGTACGTACCAAGTAATATAGCCAGCTGTTGCTAAACTAATGATTGAAAACAGCTTCGTTAGTGCTCTGGATATGCGAACACTTTTATTAAAAAAGATAAGAACGATAGCTGCTATCATTGGGATGATAATTGGTAGTATTACTAAATTACTCATTTTCGTTACCCCTTAATTCTTCCATATTGTCCGTACCGTTTTCTTGAGTCGATCTATAAGCTAACACTAAAAGTAAACTGGTTACCCCAAAACTAATCACAATAGACGTTAGGATTAAAGCCTGAGGTAGCGGATCGGTATAATTTTCGATCCCATCTGTCAAAATAGGGGGCTGGCCAGTTTTTAATTTCCCCATTGTAAAAATAAGGATATGGGCTCCGTGGGAAAGTAATGCTGTACCTATAACGATGCGAAGCAATTGCTTTTGCAACATATTATAGATGGCGGTTGCAAACAAAACTCCGGCTAATATAGATGTAATAATCTCCATGGTTATTCTGCCTCCTTATTCTTTTTATATTTAATAAGGCCGACGATAGCTAATGCAGCAATGCCTAACACAGCGATTTCGAATAAGGTATCTAACCCACGAAAATCAACCAAAATTACGTTAACAATATTATATCCGCCGCCCAATGGTTTTGAGTTTTCTACAAAGTAATTTGCTATTGATTCGAACCACCTACTACTATGACTAGATATCGCCACTAAAGTAATTAACGTTCCAAACCCGATAGAAATAATTGCATTCATCAGTTTTGTTCTTGGTGTGTCAGATGATTTGCGCAACTTCGGTAAATGGTAAAAGCAAAGTAAAAAGAGTGCCACAGTAATTGTTTCAATAACTAATTGCGTTAGAGCAATATCTGGTGCGCGATAAATAACAAATAGGATAGCCACGCCGAAACCAACTACTCCGACTACTAAGATGGCAGCTACATTATGATTCATATAGATAGTAGCGATTGCTGCAATAATCATAATTCCTACAACAGCAACCTCGATAAATGAAATATTAGCTAACTCGTTTGTGCTAAATGCAAAACCGTCTGTTAAAAACATAAATAGGAACGAAACAATGAGCATTGTGCCAAGAATTAAAGACATATATGTTCTTAATGAACCAGTCATATAGTAATTCGTAATGCGAGTAGAAACTTGACCGATCTGATTTAAAATCCCGTCATATATACGATTAAAGCTTACTTTACCAGGCAAAAATTGATAAATTCCTTGCCATTTTTTCCGAGTTAAAAATAACACTGTACCTATTCCAACAACTGCTAACGACATTTTAAAAGGTGGAATAAATCCATGCCAAAAAGTAACGTCTTTATAGGTTACAGAACTGTTGATCGCAGCCGCTGCATGTTGTAAAAAGGATGAGTTAACCATATTTGGAAACAAACCAATTGTAATGACGCCAACTACAAGAATGATCGGTGATATAAGCATGCCGATAGGTGCTTCGTGTGGTTTCTTTGGTAGTTTATCCAAATGTTTTTTTCCAGTAAATGTCCCGAAGAACAAATACATGGAATAGACAAATGTAAAAATACTGCCTAGAACTGCTAAAAATGGGATAGTTTGACTCCAAAAGTCAGCACCTAATCCTAGTGAGGCTTCAAAAAACAGTTCTTTACTATAATAGCCATTTAGAAATGGTAATGGGACTCCCGCCATAGAAAATGTTCCAAACATGGCTAATGTAGCAGTAACGGGCATTAAGGTAGCCAGTCCGCCAAGTTTTCGAATATCTCGAGTTCCAGTTTCATGATCAACAATCCCAGCTACCATAAATAGACTACCCTTGAATGTCGCATGATTTAATATATGGAAAACAGCTGCAAAAACGGCTGCTTTTGTGCCAAAACCTAGCATCGCCATAATCATTCCAAGCTGGCTAATGGTAGAGAAAGCTAAAATAGCCTTTAAGTCTGTTTGTCTTACAGACATATAAGCGCCCCAACACAATGTTGCGATTCCAAATACACTTACAATAATAAAAAACGCTTCATACCCAGAGAAAATCGGCGAAAAACGAGCTACAAGAAAAAGCCCTGCTTTTACCATGGTGGCTGAATGTAAATAAGCACTAACAGGTGTTGGTGCTTCCATTGCGTCAGGTAGCCAAATGTGAAATGGAAATTGGGCAGACTTTGTAAATGCACCTAATAGTATGAAGCCTAGAATAAGTGGCAAATAATTGCTATTTAAAATAAAATCCACTTGGGTAATCATTTGTTGTATGCTTGTTGTACCTGTAACGACGTACAGCAGAATAAAGCCGCCGAGCATACTTAACCCGCCAAATACAGTTATGAGCATGGATTTTAATGCACCATAGCGAGAACGCTCTTTAAAATGCCAGTACCCAATTAATAAGAACGAGGATATCGACGTTAATTCCCAAAACGTATAAAGCACAAATATATTATCCGATAGCACTACGCCAAGCATTGCGCTCATAAACATGAGCAAATACACATAAAAATGTCCAAGGCGTTCAGACTTGTCAAGATAATAGATGGAGTAAAGGACGACTAGGGAACCAATTCCGCTAATCAATAGAACGAATAATAAACTTAGACCATCTAAATATAAATCAAAGTTAATGCCTAAAGATGGAATCCAGTTATATTGTTCCATGGTTGGAGTAAAGTCATTGCCTATAAAAGTAACAAAGTATAGGAAAATCAAAAAGGGTATAAAAAAAACGAAGATCCCTGTATGTATTTTTTCTTTCAATTTACTTAATGCAGGAATAAAGCATGCAATAAGCAGTGGAATAAGAACTGCAAATATCATTTGACCGGAATTCCTCCTTCACCAACTAAAACGGTTTTCTATTATGTTTTTCATTACTTGATATGACAAAAGGGCTAAACCACCTATTCCCTATAAGTGGTACATGTAAATATCCTTCTCCAAAGTCGGATATTTAATCATTTGTTGTTATTTTTATACTAAATGGGTCTCATTATTTATTTCACATATAAGGAGCTGTTAGAACCCCACTTCAAAGGTTGGAGAATCGATAATGCCAAAAAGAGTGGTTAGCAACGATATGCTTGGTATATGTTTAGCAAACAAACAGCCAAGATGAAAGAAAGCCCACCTCTGATAATTCCTTATAACGAATGAGCATTGCGGTACAACTTTCAAATGGGGATTAAATTCTTTTTACGTGCAACAAATGGTTTAGCCAAACAAAATGGTATTTGTGCGAGTTTGTATACCATTGTATATCAAGCTTCATCCAAGAAATATTTTAACACAATAAAGGGTTGATAAAAATAAAAAACCCTTAGAAATCACAAATTCTTCAAGGGTTTTCGAGTTTCTTCATATTTAATATAGTGGGTAATTCATTAACCTGATTTTGTATCTTTTATTTTATGTGACAAATGCCTTCTATGAATCTCTTCTTCAATTAACAAGAGAAAATCAGGGCTTAAATTTAATTCATTTGCTGTAATATATGATTCGAGTAATAATTCATCCGACAAATGTTCCATAAATACAGCCCCCTTAGAAGTGGAAATCTTCTGTAATAAAGTTACTAATAATTTATCATGAACCTAGCAGCCGGACAAGGTGTAAGTTATCTACAATGGTCTGTAGATAACTTGTGTATAAATGGTAGAAAAGTGTAATAAATGCAGTTAAATCAACTCGAAAATTGTTAATAAAGTTATCCACAATGCAGAAAATGAAAGTATTTGTCGAACGATTTATGTATATAAAGTAGGTATTTATGCATAGTCTCTAATCACCAAAACCTATTTTGCTGAAATTTGTTCATATACATTTTGTTGAGATGTCGAAAATCAATGTATAAGCAAAATTGTTAAAAATAAGTGACTAAAGAAGAACAAAGATCTTGTGAATACAAGTTTAAAAAGAGATAAATGAGATGGCTACAATATAAGGGTATTCTTGGAAAAGAAAAATATTTGTTAACAATCTCTTTATACAACGTTCTGAAACGAATCCATTTGCTTTTATTAATTTTTGCTTGGAAAATAAAATTTCTTTATTATTGTAGCGAGTTGTTATAGGATTAGGGTATAATTGTTTTCTTGTATGTATGTAGGAATGAGTAATTTGCTTGTTGGACTAGCAAAACATTTTAAAACAAGCATTATATTGCAGAATATATGATGAAATGACGATTCATCTGTTTTTATATGTATTCCTATGGATCAACTGACTGTAATGAGGTGTGAAAGTGTGTTGAAAAAGTTTTTACCGAATGAGCATGTGAAAAGTATATTTGAGATTCATCCTGAATTATTGAAGGGAAAAGGGATAAAAGGTATTATTACTGATTTAGATAATACTTTGGTTGCCTGGGACGTTAAAGAAGCTACTTCTGAAGTGGTAGAATGGTTTAAGTTAATGAAAGAACATGACATTAGCGTAACCATAATTTCTAACAATAATCGAGAGCGAGTAAGCGTGTTTTCTGAGCCGCTCGATACCCCTTTTGTATTCAGTGCTCGCAAACCGTTAAGCAAGGCGTTTAAAACAACAGCTAAAAAAATGAATTTAAAAGAAGAAGAAATTGCCGTTATCGGGGATCAAATTTTAACGGATGTACTCGGAGGAAATATGGCTGGTTTTTATACAATTCTAGTCGTCCCCATTGTGCAATCAGACGGGAAGATAACAAGATTTAATCGTAAAATTGAGCGCCGTATTCTTGCATATATGCGAAAAAAGGGGAAAATAAGCTGGGAGGAATAAGCAACGATGGAAACAATATATTGTCAAGGTTGTGGTATACGCATTCAAACAACTGCAAAGAACCAACCAGGTTATACGCCTGCCTCATCCATGACAAAGGAAAATATTCTATGTCAGAGGTGCTTTCGTTTAAAGCACTATAATGAAATTCAAGATGTTGCAATTACCGATGATGATTTTTTAAAAATGGTAAGTTCTATTAGGGATACATCTGGGTTAGTAGTACATGTAGTCGATATCTTTGATGTAGCTGGAAGTTTAATTAAAGCTTTACCGAGAATAGTTGGAAATAAATCGATTTTGTTAGTAGGTAATAAAGTCGATTTGCTTCCTAAATCAGTTAATACAAGAAAATTACTACAGTGGTTACGCGCGCAAGCTAAACAAATGGGGGTAAATGTAGCTGATGCTTGTTTAATCTCCTCAACAAAAGGGCACGGGATAAGTGAACTTGCAGAGACAATGGAACAATTTAGAAATGGTGATAACGTTTATATTGTGGGTACAACAAATGTTGGAAAGTCCACGTTTATTAACCGATTAATTAAAGAATCGACAGGCTATCGTGATGTGATTACTACTTCTTATTTTCCAGGAACGACATTGGGTTTTATTGAAATTCCTTTAGATAACCATTCAGCTCTCATCGATACACCAGGTATTGTAAATAAGGAGCAAATGGCTCATTATATTTCTGCTAAAGACTTAAAACTGATTACACCAAACAAAGAGATAAAACCTAGAGTTTACCAATTGAATGATGGACAAACTTTGTTTTTTGGCGGATTAGCTCGATTAGATTTTATAAAAGGAGACAAACAGTCCTTTGTCTGTTATTTTTCTAATCAAGTTTCTATACATCGTACAAAATTAGAAAAAGCAGATGAACTATTTGAAAATCATCTCGGTGAACTATTGACGCCTCCATCCATGGAGTCCATCGATCAAATACCACCTATGATTTCGGACACATTTCGAATAGATGCGGGAAAGTATGATATTGTTTTTCCTGGTTTAGGCTGGGTCAGCATCTTAGGTGATGGTGCTACAGTAACTGCGCATCGACCAAAAGGTGTTGCTGTTTCTATTAGGCAATCATTCAACTAGGGGGGTAGGTTGTGGCATATATGTTTGGGTTAATTGGTTATCCTATTAAACACTCGCTTTCGCCATGGATTCATAAGCAATTTATGAAAACAACGGGAATGGAAGGGGATTACTGTATCTATGAAGTAACTCCAGAAGATTCTTTTGAGGCATTTATAGGACAGCTTAAATCGTCTAGGGTAGATGGTTTTAATATAACAGTACCTTACAAGGAGAAGATTATCTCTTATTTAGATGATATTGATCCTGTAGCTTTAAAAATTGGAGCAGTCAATACGGTGGTGAATAGGAATGGTAAGTGGATTGGTTATAATACGGACGGCAAGGGATACGTTCGTTCGTTAAATTCCAAGTTTCCTAACTTATTGAAAAAAGTCACTAAACGAGCGCTTATTCTTGGTGCTGGTGGTGCTGCTAAAGGGATTTTTGCAGCGCTTGAAGAGGTGGGCTTTAAAAGAGTAGATATAGCTAATCGAACGAAAGAAAAAGCGGTAATGATTTGTGGGCGTCACAAACATCAGTCACAAGTATATTCCTTTAAGGATGTGGAACAGCGTTTGCATGACTATGATATTGTCATTCAAACAACTTCTGTAGGAATGAAACCGCAAGTTGATCAATCTGTTTTATCAGATGATACAAACTTTTCGCCTGTACCCATTTACAGTGATATCGTATATCAACCGATCAGAACGAATTTTTTACAGAGAGCAGAACAAAGTGGCGCACAAATTCATTATGGACACACCATGCTTCTATACCAAGCGCAATATGCTTTTGAATTATGGACAGGTCGAAAACCAAATATAGGGCAAATGGATGAAGAATTAAAACAGATTTTGAAAGGAAGATAACATGCTAACAGGAAAACAAAAACGATTCTTACGAGCAAGAGCAAATCAAATAAAACCTATTTTTCAGGTTGGTAAGACAGGCGTAAATGAAAATATGGTTACACAAATAACAGATGTTTTAGAAAAAAGGGAACTATTAAAAGTAAGTATTTTACAAAACTGTTTAGAGGACAAAACAATTGTTGCCGAACAATTAGCAGAAGGAACAGGTGCTGAGGTTGTGCAAATTATTGGAAATAATATTGTCCTTTATAAAGAGTCAACAGAAAACAAGCACATTGTATTACCATAAAGGATGAGATTATGAAGCGCATAGGAATATTAGGAGGTACATTTGATCCACCTCATATGGGTCATTTAATCATTGCAGAAGAGGTACGCCTCGCTTTAGATTTAGAGGAGGTTTGGTTTATCCCTTCTTATACGCCACCTCATAAAAGCAATGTAAAAACGAAGCCAGAACATCGACTGAAAATGATCAGACTTGCTATTCAAGGCAATCCTTATTTTAAAGTGGATACAATTGAGTTAGAACGGACTGGAAAATCTTATACCATTGATACGATAAAAGAGCTAAGAAAACGTCACTCTGATAAGAAATTTTATTTTATTATTGGTGGAGATATGGTTGAATATTTACCTAATTGGTATCAAATAGAGGAATTAAAAAATCTGGTAACTTTTGTTGGAGTTAAACGCTCTAATTATTCAACGGAAAGTGCGTTTCCGATTTACATCGTAGATATTCCGTTAATAGAAATTTCTTCAACTGTCCTACGTAAAAGGTGTATAGAAGGAACTTCCGTACAATATTGGTTGCCACATTCTGTTCATCAGTATATAAAGGAGCATCATTTATATGGACATTGAATTAGCGAAAGAGAAAGTAAAACCCCACTTAACAAAAGAACGATATGAACATTCTTTACGAGTTGCTGAAACAGCTAAAATGTTAGCGGATCGATCTGGTGAAGATGTACGTAAGTTGGAGTTAGCAGGTGTATTGCATGATTATGCAAAGTATCGTCCTCAAGAAGAATTAGCACGCTGGATTAAGTCATCTACATTACCGAAAGATTTGCTTGCATTTCATCATGAGCTTTGGCATGGACCAGTTGGTGCACTCTTAATTGAAAAAGAGCTAGGAATAAAGGATAAAGTAATACAAGGAGCTATAAGGTATCATACTACTGGAGCGGCAAATATGAACAAGTTTGAAATGATTATTTTCTTAGCGGATTACATAGAACCAGGAAGAAGCTTTCCAGGAGTGAATGAAGTGAGGAAAGTAGCAGAAAATAATCTACAACAAGCATGCTGGATGGCCTTATCCAATACAATTCATTTTCTAGTTGGAAAAGGAGCTACAGTATATCCAGATACATTTTATGCGTATAATTACTTAACGAGATTGGGTTATGGAGGTATTGTTTAATGCAAAATGAACGAGTTGTACAATTAGCAGCGCGCGCATGTGACGATAAGCGAGCGGAAAATATTATAGCATTGGATATGAACGGTGTTTCTTTAATAGCAGATTATTTTTTAATCTGTCATGGCAATAATGAACGGCAAGTGCAAGCAATTGCGAGGGGAATTAAAGAAAAAATGGAAGAAAATAATATCCCTGTTCACCGGCTGGAAGGATTTGAACAAGCTAGGTGGATTCTTGTAGATGTAGGTGACGTAGTTTGTCATGTTTTTCATAAAGATGAAAGAAGCTACTACAATTTGGAGCGCCTGTGGGGCGATGCTGTAACATATTCCATTGAAATGGATCAGGATAAATAGAGATGGTATATGAAAGAATGGCTGACAGCTATGACCTATTTATGGAAAACGCTCCATATGATAAATGGTTGCAATGGACAGAGCAACTCTTAAAAGGAAGAGAAGTTCAATGTATAGCAGATGTAGGTTGCGGTACAGGGGAGATTACTCGGCGACTTGCGCAAGTTTATCCGCATGTAGTTGGGGTGGACTACGCAGTAGATATGTTGTCAAAGGCAGAAAGAAAGTGTAGAGATACGGGCACATCTATTCAATGGGTTTGTCAAGATGTAAGGTCACTAAACGGCATAACTGGTCTCGATGCCGTTGTTAGTTTTTGTGATGTAATTAACTATATAACAACTGAACAGGAGTTAGCACGCACGTTTCAGAACATTTATGATGCGCTTAGTGAAAAAGGAGTTTTTTTATTTGATGTCCACGCATTATCGTTTGTCATGGAAAACTATATAAACGAAACGTTTGCTGATGTTACTGAAGAAGCTAGTTATATTTGGTTTTGTTTAGCGGGGGAACACATTGGTGAGATGTATCATGAGCTAACTTTTTTTTCAAAAAACGAAAAGGGTACTTACTCGCGATTTGATGAATTTCATCATCAACGCACTTTTTCTGTAGATTTTTATAAAAAATTATTACAGCAAATAGGCTTCCAAAATATAAAAGTGTATGGTGATTTTTCTATAAAAGCTAATAGTGTTGATGAAAACACAGCTCGAATTTTCTTTTTTGCTGAAAAGAGTGAATAAAAATGCTTTTTTTAAGCAAAGAGGAGTTTTTATAACTGCTGTGGAAGTAAATTATACAGCAGTTATTTGCTCTAGTTTTTTATAAAAATTTGCTTATGGCCAAATCTCTATGGCGAAAAAAGCTGTCGTTTAGCTTATGCTAAAAAACGCTGAGATTCTATGCTTATGTGCAAGAAAAAGGAGTGATTCCCCTTGTACACAAATAAAGTAAAACGTATTCTTTTTATCATTGCTATTCCTATAGCAATCATTGTAGTTCTCCTCATAACGAGTGGCGAAAAAGATGAGGATGAAGCGGAAAGGAAGGTTGATGTGAATGATCAACCAATAGATCCTAGCCTGCCTTCATCTACTGGGCAAGAAAAAGATGTTACTTCTTCCATATATGTTGATATTAAGGGAGAAGTAAAGAACCCGGGAGTGTATGAGATGGATACGGAAGAACGTGTCATTGATGCGATTGAAACTGCTGGCGGATTTACAAACAATGCAAATGAGTCTCTCGTGAATTTAGCCCAAAAAGTTCATGATGAAATGGTTATTGATGTATTGCCCGTTGGCGCCAATGGAACACCAGCTTTAACGAATGGGCAACATACGGATATTTCTAAAATTAGAATTAATCAAGCTACTGTTGAGGAGATTGAAGCCTTAAATGGAATTGGGCCAGCAAAAGCAGAAGCAATTGTGCAATACCGAGACGAAAATGGTCCTTTCCAACAAATTGAAGATTTATTAGAAGTCTCTGGGATTGGCGAGAAAACATTAGAGTCACTTGAAGACGATATTCAAGTACCATAGTAACTATCAAAATAATCCTATGCTTAATTAGCATGTAGTAGAAATTCTTTAAAACAGAAATTATAGGGGGAGATAGGAATGGAACGCATTTCATGGGATCAATATTTTATGGCACAAAGCCATTTATTGGCTCTTCGTAGTACGTGTACAAGACTGATGGTCGGTGCCACTATTGTAAGAGATAAACGAATAATAGCTGGTGGTTATAATGGCAGTGTGTCAGGGAGTGTCCATTGTATTGATGACGGTTGTTACGTCATTGATGGACATTGTGTGAGAACGATTCATGCTGAGGCAAATGCATTACTACAATGTGCAAAGTTTGGTGTTCCTACAGATGGTGCTGATATTTATGTCACTCATTTTCCGTGCTTACAATGCTGTAAACAGTTGATACAATCGGGTATACAAACAGTAATTTATGCAGAGGATTATCATAATCATCCATACGCTGTTTCTCTATTTTCGGAAGCGGGCGTAAAAACAAAAAAAGTAGAACTTGATGATGTTAAGGTTGATACGAATTATATGGAAAAACAAGTATTTGTAAAACAACTTCTTCAAAAAATGGAAGAAGGAGTGCTAGAAGCGGATGAGTTAAGAAACTTAAGCGAAGATGCTATACGTCTGTTTCAATTAGATGTCCAAGGAGATTAAATGTGAGTGGGTATTGGCATTTTGTTGCATCTGCTGCTTTGATAAGTATGCTGGCTAAGTTAACGAATTTGCACAGTCTTGCTTTCATTCTATTTATGGTATGGATATGTTATTTATTCTACAAGAAGTGGATAGCCATCCTTACTGTGATGCTATCCATTCTATCTCTTCTCTTTTTCCACTTTTATCTTCCGGAACTCCCTAATCATAACACACTCTCTCCTCCTGATGATCCAACAACAATATCTGGCACGATTATAAGTTCTGTTGAAAAGTCTTCTTCCCGCCTTACTTTTACGATCCTTGATAAACAAACAGATGAAAAAATCGCAGTCGCCTATTTTTCAGACGAGGAGATCGATTATAACGAAGCTATACGGTATGGCTCTGTATGTTCATTCACTGCAGAATGGAACGTACCAGACGCTGCTACAAATCCGGGTCAATTTGACTATCGTAAGTATTTATTATCACAAAAAATAAAGTATGAAGCAAAGTTAACCGACATTGATTCATTAAAATGTATAAGTAAAACAGGTTTAATGCAGGTTCTTAAAGGAGTTAGACATAAGGTGCTCGGATATATAGATAGGCGTTTAACTAATGAAACGGCTGGATGGATGCGAGCACTTGTGTTTGGAGATGATTCCTATGTAAGTGAAGACATCGTAGCATTGTTTGAACGTTGGGGGTTGAGTCACCTACTTGCTATTTCTGGTTTACATGTGGGGATTGTAGTTGGGCTAGTATATTTTTTGTTAATTAAATTAAACCTACTCACAAAGGAGTGGGCGCAGTGGGTTATCCTTATATCTTTGCCTTTGTATGCTATTCTTGCTGGTGGGGAGCCCTCCGTTTTACGGGCGAGTTTAATGGCTTGTGTGGGTATTATCCTACATAAAACAGGCTGGAAATGGAATGTTACAGATATTTTAAGTTTGATATTTTTGTTTTTGCTTGTTACAGATAAATATATGATGTATCAAGTTGGCTTTCAGCTATCCTTTGCAGTAACATTTGCTTTGCTATTGTCCAAACAAATATTATTACAGTCGAAGAGCCGCTTTGCTCAAGTGTTATCTATTAGCTTTATTGCTCAAATTGCCATTTTACCAATTCAATTTTATTACTTCTCTTTATTTCAGCCTGCTTCCATATTTGTGAATTTGCTTATGGTTCCGTATTACTCCGCTTTTGTAATTCCTATCATGTTTTTCATGCTTATTTTGCTACCTTTCCCTTGGATTTCTTTGTTGGATACTTGGTTTTTAAACATTCACGAAATAGCGATGCAAATAGTTTATTGGTTTGATGAATATGTACATTACCCTATGGTGAGCGGTCCATTACCTTGGATAATAATACTTACCTATTACGTCTTGCTATTTTGTTTTATGCAATTATGGGAGAAAGGAAAATTAAAACAAGCTTTTAGTTTTGCGGTCATGCTTGTTTTGTTATTAACGCTAAATGGTTTACGTCCTTATTTATCACCATATGGGACAATTACGATGCTAGATATTGGGCAAGGTGATGCATTTGTTGTTGAATTGCCTTATCGTAAAGGAACGATATTTATTGATGCTGGGTCGTCTTTTTCATTTCAAGAACAAGCACCTTCAGACCGGGTACATGATCAAATTATAAAGCCATATTTATATTCTCGAGGAATTCAGCACTTAGATGCTATCATCTTAACCCACGAGGATACAGATCATATTGGAAGTGTATCTTACCTACTGGAAGATTTTGCAGTAAATACGGTTGTAGTTAGCCCTTTTTTTAGTACCAAGGCGTTGTATTTGCTGCAACTCACAGAGGACGTGGAACTAGCCACTATAAAAGGGAATTCAAAAGTGACTATCGCTGGTCATTGGTTTAATGTTCTTGCCCCAATTCAAGATAACAATGATACAAATGGAAACTCCATTGTATTGCATACAACGTTGGGAGGAAAAGAATGGTTATTTACTGGTGATATTTCAAAAAAAGAAGAAAAGAAGATAGTGAAACAATATCCAAATTTGTCTGTAGATGTTTTAAAAATTGCTCATCATGGCAGTGACACATCCACGGATAGACAAGTTCTTTCACAACTTTCACCAGAGATTGGTTTGATTTCTGTAGGAAGGGACAATCTTTACGGACACCCTCATCAAGACGTGATGCAAAGACTTAAAGAACAAGGAGTAACAATATTGCGTACAGATTTACATGGCGCTGTTCAATATCGATTCAAAGGGAAGGAAGGTCATTTTATAATTAGAAAATAACGTAAATCTTGAAGTAAACAAATTTTTTAGTTTCGTGCTTCAATTCACCCTTACCTTCCATCAAAATATTAGGTATGAAGAACGAAATAACATGCAAGAGCATATACTTTATTAGGTTAGCAAAAGTGTTTGATTAGAAGCAAGCCATTTATTGTCACCATGCAATGAGAAAAGCTCGGCTTATTGTTAAAATCGTTCTACAGCTTTTATGTACGATAAAACACTCTCCTATAGTAAAGAACAAAGGCTCAGGGCGCCCGGTTAGCAACGTAGCGAGTGGAACGAATCAACGAAAGTTTTAGGAATCATGCTCCTGCAACAGGAGTATGCCGGCGCCCTCCGGCAAGCCCGTCTTTAGTCGGCCTTCTTATTTAGAACGAACCGATGATGACTTAGCTTAAGGCAATGGAGTGAAGTCGCCTAGTTGCTGGGCGCTGGAGCCGGACGTGGCTAAATAACTTAGTTAGTTTATCCACAGCTGCAAAATTTTATAAATTCCTAGACCAATAAAAAAGAGACTGTAAACAGTCTCTCTTTATGTAAGCTACTTATTACATTAAGATCCAAGCACACTAATGGTTACCCCGATTGCAAAAATTAACAAAAAGAATACAAATGAAAATGTAAAGCCTTTAATGTTATCAACGACGTCATTTGTTTTAGACTGAATGTCTTTTTCAAATTCGTTCATGTTAACCCCTCCCATATCACCAATAGTATAAGCCAAATCATTTAAAAAATCCAGTTTTCATTTATTGTAACATATAAACGTTTTCATACCAAAACTAGAAAGACTTAACATCCATAATTTATAACAGAGAGGACATGATAGAAATAAGTCAAATATCGTTTAGTGAATAGTTCCTAGGGCTTTTCGCTAAGCGTTTATATAGATTAGGGAGGGAATGCCTTTGTTTATTTGTAAGCATCCCTCTCTGTTGTTTTTTATGCTCCACATAAGCTGATATCGGAACGTTTAAGAATTGGAAGCTACAAGTTGGAAAAGTCATATGAGATTTGAGTTTTGCCGTAATTACGGCTTGTGCTAGCAATGAATGTAGATGAAGAGAATCCTTATTGTTGTAAAGTATGCAAACGAAAAAAATCGCTATATTTTGTGCTAGTTTGTGGTACACGAATAGCGTTTTTCTATGTTTAGTCTTGCCATTCTCACTCAGACGATTTACCATGGTGTAAGAAGATAGGTTTAAAAAATGGAGTGAAAATATGGATTACATAGAAGTAGTCAAACAATTAAATAAGAAACAGCTAGCACCTCTATATTTAGTTTATGGAACTGAATCCTTTTTTATACAACAATTAAAAAATAAATTAAAACGAGTTACAATTAACGATGATATAGATAATTTAACCGTGTATGATTTAGAGGAAACTCCGATTGAAGATGTCATTTCTGATGTGGAGACCTTTCCATTTTTTGGTGAACGTAAACTAATTATTGCGAATAACGCTTCATTTTTAACAGCAAAACAGGAAAAAAATGCAGTAGATCATCAGTTGAAAATTCTGGAAACATACGTATCAAATCCTGTAGATTATTCTATTTTACTAATTATTGCTCCATATGAGAAGTTAGATGAAAGGAAAAAAATAACAAAATTATTAAAAAAACAGGCTACAGTTGCTCATTGTAGAGAAGTAAAAGAGTATGAATTACGAAAATGGATGAAACAACTGGCAGATCAACTGAAAATTGAGATAACAGATGAAGTATATGATATGCTCGAAGCAGAAATTTCAACTAATCTGCATCTTTTGGAAAGCGAATTACATAAATTTTCTTTGTATGTCGGAGAAGGTGGTGTGGTAACGAAAGAAATCGCGAATCAATTATTGTCTCATACTGCTACAAGTTCATCGCTTCGACTGGCGGATGCAGTTATGAAAAGGGATTTAACTCAGGCAATTGAAATTTATAAAGATTTAGAAAAACAAAAAGAAGAACCAATCGCTTTGGTAGGTTTGCTTGCATTTCAGTTTCGTATCTTGTTAAGAGTGAAGCTTTTAAAACAGAAAGGCTATACGCAGGGACAGATGGTCAAACAACTTGGTGCCCATCCATATGTAATTAAATTAGCTTTAGAGCGTGAAGCGAAATTTACAGTGAGGGCGCTACACTATTTTATGAATCAGCTTGCAGAAGCAGATAGTATAATGAAGCAAGGTGGTATGGAAAAAGATGTAGCATTTGAAATGCTTTTATATCAATTAGTGAAACGAAATGGTGCTTAAAACATCAATACTATCACTATCTCCTTAACGACTTGGTGATTTTTCTCAGCTATATACCTATCATTACGATACTGTAATCCATAAACTTTCCTATATTGTAAATTAAAAACGATCCATAGCGGATCGTTTTTTTATTATCTAGAAAATTATAAAATTTTGCAGCTGTGGATAAACTAACTAAGTTATTTAGCCACGTCTGGCTCCAGCGCCCAGCAACTAGGCGACTCACGAAATAACCCTACGATAAGTCATCATTGGTTCGTTCTAATTAGGAAGGCCAACTAAAGACGGGCTTGCCGGGGGGCGTCGGCATACTCCTGTTGCAGGAGCAGGATTCCTAAAACTTTCGTTGATTCGTTCCAGTCGCTACGTTGCTAACCGGGCGCCCTGGGCCTTTGTGCTTATGCGCCAAGCTGGTTAATTTTGTTAGCTAGACGTGATTTTTGACGGTTCCCGAAATTTTGATGAACGACGCCTTTTTGTACAGCTTTATCGATTGCTTTTTTAGCTACGTTATAAGCAATGCTTGCATTTTCTTTATCATTTGCTTCAATTAACTTTTCAACATGTTTGATATGAGAACGCATAGCTGATTTTTGTGTATTGTTATTTGAACGCTTTTTTCTATTTGTATCAACACGTTTAATTGCAGATTTAATATTTGCCATTGACTTCACCTCCTAAAACTTCACCTTCATCGATTATATCTCGGTTATAATCCAAAAACAAATCGTTATGTGACTCTATGTTTTTGTCTATCGACAAAAGTCATTTTACCAAAGCAAGCGCATGTTTTCAAGTAACCTCTATACTTGAGTACGATTTTAATGTTTAAAAAGTGCTGTTTTTTTCATTTTCTAAGTCAATTTACCTAAATCATTATGATATTGCGACATGTATGAGTTTTATCTTATTGTTTACACTAAAAGCAAAATGGAAAAAGGGTGATTGTCTTGGGGCAACGGAATAAGCACATAGTACCTTACCAAGTAAGGACTGATTTAGCAGTAGAAGCGAAAGATATGTATGTAGAGAAGCAAGAGCAATCGGAAAAATCATTAAAAGGTGTGAATATTAAAGAAAAAGAGAAAGACGGTGTAAAAGTTTCTTATGTAAATATTGATCAAACGGGCGCTAAAATGCTGCAAAAAAAACCTGGAACGTATATTACGATTTATGCAGATGGGGTAAAACGTCAAGATACAGATAGGCAACACTTGGCAGCTCAAGTTTTAGCAGAGGAACTAGAGGAACTTCTAAGTGCAAATGGAATTCCCCCGGATGCTAAAGGACTTATTGTTGGTCTAGGCAATTGGAATGTAACTCCTGATGCACTTGGTCCAATGACAGTAGAGAAAGTTTTGGTTACCAGTCATTTGTTTCGTCTAGAGCACGAGACAGTTTCAAGTGGGTATCGATCAACGGCAGCAGTTACACCAGGGGTTATGGGAGTAACAGGAATTGAAACAAGCAATATTATTTTCGGTATTGTGGAAAAGTTTGAACCAGATTTTGTTATTTGTGTGGATGCACTTGCTTCACGATCAATAGAAAGAGTGAATGAGACCATTCAATTGTCTAACACAGGCATACACCCAGGATCTGGTGTAGGAAATAAGCGGAAAGAAATTAGCTATGAAACATTAGGAATACCTGTTATGGCAATCGGCGTTCCTACAGTCGTTGATGCAGTAACGATTGCCAGTGATACGATCGATTTTATCTTAAAACATTTTGGTAGGGAATGGCGAGAAAAAGATGCACCTTCAAAAGCTTTAACTCCGGCTGGTCTAGCATTTGGGGACCGTAGTTTAAGTGATGATGATATGCCGGAAAAAGAAAAGCGTGAGACATTTCTTGGAGTAGTAGGTGGTCTTGAAGATGAAGAAAAAAGACAGCTTATCTCAGAAGTGCTTACTCCTTTAGGGCATAATTTAATGGTTACACCAAAAGAAGTAGATGGATTTATGAAAGATATGGCAACTGTTCTTGCTAATGGAATAAACGCAGCACTTCATGAGAAGATCGACGTAGATAATGTTAGTGCTTATAGCAGATAGAAAAGCGAATAAATCGAATACATTGACATAATTCTAATGAATAATATTCGATGTAAATAAGCATAGAGATAGTAGATCCGAACTTTAATGGTACGGATTAAAGTTCGGATTGTTTTGTGTTGTAAAAGAATCCCATTGAGATTTTCTGTCTCGCACGAAGAAAAAGAGTATACATACTGTTTTTTAATTAGTGTCAAGTCTTTCTAATTCTAAGTTAGAAACTGCTAGAGAGGAAATCCCAACTTATGAAGAATTTACTTTATAGAAGTGGAATTGGTGGTTCTAGTTTTTGAAAATCCAACATAGAGTAATTTAGAAGAGTTAATAGTTTAAGAGGTGGATCTATTAAAAGGGGCTGCGTATACTTGTTAACATAGATAGCATGTAAAAGAAAGGATGAAAGCATGAGAGCAAAGGCTGTACGTGTTTTTTTACCTAAGAGTAGCGTGTATATTATTGGCTTTATATTTTTATTTTTATTTATTGCAGCGATGACAGCGATAAAACCCGCTTACAGGTTATCATCAGAAATGATAACAGAATGGACAAGTGATTTAGATAGCTCTTTCTTTTATTATTTACTGAGCAAAGAAAATCGTGCATTTGATGAAGGTTTTCTTGCTGAGAAAGGGGAGCCTGATGTAATCAATACCTTATTTCAAATGGTTACTAGTTTAAAGCCGAATGATCCGAGAAGTCTATTAAGAAATGAAGTGCCGGGTTTTTCTCATTTTGATAATCGAATGATTGTAGCTGGTCAAGGGACTGACTTTACAAATTTCCCTATAGAATCATCACCTCCTTTGAAAGAAGTTTTAAAAGAAAGGCAAGCTATAATAGAGGGTAGTGAAGAAGAAGGAAAAAAAGAAGCGAAAAAAAATCAAGAGCGTAATGAAGCTACACCGTCTACTGGAGATAGACAAGTGGTTTACTTATACAATTCACATAACAGAGAATCGTTTTTACCGCATTTACCTGGTGTAGAAGATCCGAATGAAGCACATCATAAAGAAGTAAATATAACAAAAGTGAGCGATCACCTAGCAAAATCACTAGAAGAAAACGGCATTGGGACGATAGTCGAAAACAAGGATATTATGAATGAATTAAACGATAAAGGGTGGGGTTACGGAAAATCGTATCAAGCTTCTAGACAAGTTGTAGAGGAAGCAATGGCAAATAATAAGGACATGCAATATGCATTTGATTTACATCGGGATTCCATTGGTAGAGATAAAACGACTGCAAAAATAAATGGGAAACTTTTTGCCCGTCTTATGATAGTAATTGGCGCAGAACATGCTGAATATGAAAAAAATCAGAAGCTAGCAACAAAGTTACACTACCTATTAGAACAACATTACCCAGGGTTAAGTAGAGGAGTTTATACCAAAAAGGGCGCAGGTACAAATGGGGTTTTTAATCAGGATTTATCGAATAATGCACTATTATTTGAATTTGGTGGCGTTGAGAATAACTTGGACGAGCTTTATCGTTCTGCTGATGCACTCGCCGATGTATTTAGTGAAATGTTTTGGGACGCAGAGAAGGTTGATACGTCATCCTAGGAGGTGTAAAAAATGGCTCGTGCTATGATTGTACTACTTTTATTAGCAGTTTGTTTTTTAGCGGGTGTTGTTCACGGGAATAATGGGGTTGGTCATGAAGAAGCAGATTCTGTTTTTCAGGCGCAGGATGTAATAGGTTCAGATGAACTAGATAATGAAAAAAATATAAAGTCAGTTGCAGAAAGGAATCCTGAGCAACAAGTCCAACCTGATGTGCCAGCGCCATCTACTGAAAAAACGGCTTCTGTTTTAGAAGCTAGTATTACTGGCTTTTTTGAAGCAGTAGTAACAATATTGTATCAAATAGCAGAGTTGTTTTTTTAGCACTACTAGAAAAGTATGATGCTATTATAACTCAGTTGTTACATTTTTTGTAGAAATTTACGGTTTATCGTAAAACAAAACAAAGCTTATTGTCATAAATAAATGACAATAAGCTTTGTTTAGAATACAAATACTGGGAAAAGGGGAATAATTCTCGCAATTTTTTACTCGAAGTGAAATAGAAATACGTTGTTCCTTTTTGAACTCGTAAAAAGCTATGTTTCTTATTACATCCAAAGAATATAATTGATTTATGTAAGAGTTCTAAAAGTGAGAGGATTTTTGGTATGGTAATTAGTTGACAGCTTAAGCGCATCATTGTTCTTGAATATCATTGTTTCTATTGCTATAATCTAACCTAGTCATTCTCGTCGATAATTAAGGTTTTCTACAAGTAAAGAGGCTGGTAGAAAAAGTAGGAGTGAACATCATTAATGGCAGAAATTCAAAGAAATGTGCGTAATTTTTCAATTATCGCTCATATTGACCATGGAAAGTCAACGTTAGCTGACCGTATTTTAGAGCGTACAAAAGCTATTACGCAACGAGAAATGAAAGATCAGCTTTTAGATGCAATGGATTTAGAGAGAGAACGTGGTATTACCATTAAATTAAATGCTGTACAACTGAATTATCAAAGTAATGCTGGAGAAGAATACCTTTTTCATTTAATTGACACACCTGGTCATGTTGATTTTACATATGAAGTATCCAGAAGTCTTGCTGCTTGTGAAGGTGCTATTCTAGTTGTGGATGCAGCACAAGGAATTGAAGCACAAACACTAGCTAACGTATATTTGGCATTGGATAACGATTTGGAAATCATACCCGTAATTAATAAAATTGATTTACCAAGCGCAGATCCAGAACGGGTGAAACAGGAACTTGAAGATGTCATCGGTATCGATAAAGATGATGTTATTTTAGCTTCTGCGAAAGCGAATATAGGAATTGATGAAATCTTAGAACGTGTTATTGAGGCGATCCCTGCACCTGAAGGCGATTCAGAAGAACCCCTTAAAGCATTGATTTTTGATTCTATGTACGACCCGTATCGCGGAGTTATAGCTTATGTTTGTATTAAAGAAGGCTCTTTGAAGGTTGGCGATAAAATCAAGATGATGGCCACTGGAAAGGAATTCGAAGTGAATGAATTAGGTGTTTTTAGACCAAAACCAGTAAATAAAGACGAATTGATTGTTGGAGATGTAGGATACTTAACTGCTTCCATAAAAAATGTTGGGGATTCAAGAGTTGGTGATACGGTTACATTAGTAGAACGCCCAGCTAAAGAACCATTGCCTGGATATAAACGTTTAAATCCAATGGTCTTTTGTGGATTGTATCCTGTAGATTCCAAGAACTATAATG
Organism: Virgibacillus chiguensis; assembly: GCF_900129865.1. Taxonomy (GTDB): domain Bacteria; phylum Bacillota; class Bacilli; order Bacillales; family Amphibacillaceae; genus Virgibacillus; species Virgibacillus chiguensis. The sequence goes on along the minus strand of NZ_FQXD01000001.1, from coordinate 310,229 downwards.
ATTTACGAGAAGCTTTAGAACGTTTAGAATTAAACGACTCATCCCTACAATATGAAGCTGAAACATCGCAAGCGCTAGGTTTTGGTTTTCGTTGCGGATTTTTAGGGCTATTGCATATGGAAATCATTCAAGAGCGCATTGAAAGAGAATTTAACATTAGTCTAATTACTACGGCTCCAAGTGTTATTTATGAAGTAGAGCAAACGGATGGGACAACAATCAACGTTGATAATCCAGCATTTATGCCGGACCCACAACAGATTAAAGAAGTAAGAGAGCCTTATGTGAAAGCAACGATAATGGTTCCAAACGAATATGTCGGTTCTGTTATGGAAATTGCTCAAAAAAAGCGCGGTCAATTTATGGATATGGAATATTTAGATGATATTCGTGTTAATGTTATTTACCATATTCCGTTGTCAGAGATTGTGTATGATTTCTTTGACCAATTAAAGTCGCAAACGAAAGGCTATGCTTCATTTGACTATGACTTAATTGGTTATCAGGCATCCAAGCTAGTTAAAATGGATATTTTATTAAATGGGGATACAATTGATGCACTATCGTTTATTGTTCACAGGGACTTTGCTTATGAACGCGGTAAGCATATTGTAGACAAATTAAAAGATCTTATCCCTAGACAGCAATTTGAAGTCCCGGTACAAGCGGCAATTGGTAACAAAATCATTGCTAGATCTACTATTAAAGCAATGCGAAAAAATGTTTTATCCAAGTGTTATGGTGGGGATATTTCAAGAAAGAGGAAACTATTGGAGAAACAAAAAGAAGGAAAAAGACGGATGAAGATGGTTGGTTCTGTTGAAGTACCTCAAGAAGCATTTATGGCTGTTTTGGAAATGGATGATAATTAAATAAATTTAACGTTCTACTGCCATATTGTAATTATTGTGAAGTGTTGGCGGTAGAACGTTTTTTATCGTTTTTATTGCTAGTTTGTTTTTATTGCTAGTTTGATTGAAGAATTGCACTATGTTAGAAATAAAATCATAGTAGCGCGTATTTAGCTCAAGTTTTATATAAGCATTGCTAATTTGATTTTAAAGAAGGAGCATTTTATGATACCAATACATTCTGTCTATATTCATATCCCATTTTGCCAACAAATATGTCATTACTGTGATTTTACAAAGTTTTTTTATAATGAACAATTGGCAAATGATTATGTTGATGCGTTAAAAAAAGAAATGTCTACCTACGTTCCTGAAAAGGAAAAGAAAGTAAAGACGATTTTTATCGGAGGTGGAACGCCTACTGCTTTAACCGTTCCGCAGTTAGAGGCTGTTCTCCGTCATATTGCAGAAACATTCGATCTTCATGAATGTGAAGAATTTACCATTGAAGCAAACCCTGGAGATTTCAGCAAAGAGAAGGTTGCTTTGCTAAGAGCCTATGGGGTGAATCGAGTTTCACTTGGTGTACAAGTGTTTGATAATGAGATGTTAAAGACACTTGGAAGAATTCACACTGTAAAAGATGTGTATGATACCGTCTCATTATTACAAGATTATGGAATTCATAACATCAGTACTGACTTGATATACGCCCTTCCGAATCAAACAGTTACTCATTTTAAAGACTCATTAACAAAGGCTATGAACTTGGATTTGCCACATCTTTCAACATATGCTTTGCAAATTGAACCTAAAACCGTTTTTTATCAGCGTTATAAAAAAGGAAATCTCCCTCGACCACCTCAAGAAGATGAGGTAATAATGTATGATATTTTAAAAACAACTGCGGCGAAAAACGGCTTAAATCAGTATGAAATTAGTAATTTTGCTAAGCAAGGTTTTGAAAGCAAACATAATTTGACATATTGGAATAACAATTTTTATTATGGGTTTGGGGCAGGAGCGTACGGTTATCTACCTGGCAAACGATATGGTAATATTCGACCTTTACCGGCTTATATTAAACAAGTTAACAAAGATGGAAAACCTGTTTTACATGTAGATACAATTGGGAAAAAAGAGCAAATAGAAGAAGAAATGTTTCTCGGTTTACGTAGAATGGAAGGGGTAAGCAAACGTCAGTTTACACATAAATTTGGTGTATCTATGGATAAATTATATCGTCCATCTATAGATGAACTTGTGCAACGTGGATGGTTACTAGAGCGAGAAGACCAAATAGCATTATCAGAAGAAGGTAAAATAGTAGCTAATGAAGTATTTGAAAGGTTTTTGTTAGACGATCTGGTATTTGGATAGATACAAAATAGCTTGTGTAGTAGATGTATATACACCGATTATTTATGATAAAAATGACATTGAAGTAAAATTGATGAAGATACGTTATAGCTAAAATAATGCGTTGTGTATTGGCGCTGTTGTTTGTTTGTATGAACAGTAGAAAGACAGTAATCTCCTACTAAACATGTAATTTTTATTACAAATAGGATAATCTTTTGGCTGCTTCATTAAAAAGATTTCTAATTGCTTTCATGCCATTTTATTGACAAAAAAATGTGGATTTGATAATTTATTATTAGCATTAGCACTCGAAAGCAATGAGTGCTAACAGAGGTGATCATCATGTTAACAGAAAGGCAGTTATTAATTCTACAAGTCATAATTGATGATTTCATCGAGTCGGCACATCCAGTTGGCTCACGTGCTATTGCCAAGAAAGAAGTGATTCCATATAGTGCTGCTACCATTCGTAATGAAATGGCAGATTTAGAAGACCTGGGATTTCTTGAGAAAACTCATTCTTCATCAGGACGCATTCCTTCTGAAAAAGGATATCGTTATTATGTGGACCACCTCATTTCACCAAATATCCTACACCAAGAAGGCAATGTAATTAAACACATGATTCAAGATGGTTTTTTTGAATTTGAACAAATTGTACAAATGTCTGCAGAAGTATTATCAAAGTTGACCAACTATACTTCCATCATACTGGGGCCTGAAATCTTTGAAACAAAACTGAAACAAATTCAAATTATACCTTTGTCAGTCAGTACTGCCGTAGCGATACTCGTTACAAATACAGGTCATGTAGAACATCGTGCATTTTCTATTCCAGAAGAAATAGATAGTTCAGACCTAGAGAAAATGGTAAATATTTTAAATGATCAGTTGCATGGTGTTCCAATTTTGCAGTTGGCTGAAAAATTTAATGCGGGAATTGAAGCGATGATGCAGAAGTATGTTTCCGATTTAAATAACTCCTATCAACATTTAAAAGGAGCATTCTTACAAGATCATCCTGTCAAATTATATATAGGCGGAAAATCCAATATGTTAATGCAACCAGAGTTCAATGATGTTGATAAGATACGAGCATTTTACACCATGATTGAAAATGAAGATGAGATAGTGAATTTATTAAAGCAATCTAGCGAAGGCATTAAAGTATCTATCGGTCAAGAAAATGATGTTGCAGCGATAAAAGATTTGAGTTTAATTACTGCCGCTTATCATTTAGGAGAAGGGCAAATGGGGACAATCGCATTACTTGGTCCCACGAGAATGGAATATCGCAAAGTAATTTCATTATTAAGTATCCTTTCGAATGAAATGACAGACGTATTATATACGAGATATAAAGATGAAGATTAACTTATACGTTAGGAAGCTTTGATGGCTCTGCGTCCTCTGTAGCAGTTTCTTCGTCATCAATAAGCTACGTTGTGCTAATAAAACGTGCGTTAGGAAAGAAAAAATAATGAGCCCCTATTGTTTCGTTCTCAGTCTAGAACGTGTTATAGTGTATGATGGTTAGTTTAAAATGGAGGTGTCAGGCGTGGAGGAACAGGAAAAAAACACAAATACCGCTACTGAAAATGATGATAAACAGGAAGAAGTAGTGGAAGAAGCAGCGGAATCTGTAGAAGTATTAGATAAAGATGATACAGACGAAGCGAATGACAGTGACGCAGATTCAGAACTACAATCAAAATTAAAAGCACTTCAAGCAGAAAAAGAGGAACTTTATCAAAAGTTACTTCGTGTTCAAGCTGAATATGATAATTTCAAAAAGCGCACGGTCAAAGAGCGTGAAGCAGCTCTTAAATATCAATCACAGGATTTAATTCAAGAATTACTACCTGCTTTAGATAACTTCGAGCGTGCCTTACAAGTTGAAAAAACAGAAGCCACTGCAAGTATAATTGATGGTATATCGATGGTTTATAAGCAAATAAAAGATGCGTTAGCTTCTCAAGGCGCTGAAGAAATTACAGCTGTTGGGGAAGAATTTGATCCAAATGTACATCATGCTGTTATGCAAATAGAAGCTGAAGATAAGCCATCAAATATCGTTGTAGAAGAAGTGCAAAAAGGCTATAAATTAAAAGATCGTGTTATTCGACCAGCAATGGTAAAAGTAAATAAATAATCGTCTTGCTAGCTAAGGAGGAAATGACAATGAGTAAAATAATTGGTATTGACTTAGGTACAACAAACTCTTGTGTCGCAGTAATGGAAGGTGGCGAATCTGTTGTTATCCCAAACCCTGAAGGGAACAGGACAACGCCTTCTGTTGTAGCGTTTAAAAATGGGGAAAGACAAGTTGGGGAAGTGGCAAAGCGTCAAGCAATTACCAACCCAAATACGATCCAATCTATTAAACGTCATATGGGCACAGATTACAAGGTGAAAATTGAAGATAAAGAATATACACCACAAGAAGTGTCAGCTATTATACTTCAACACCTTAAGTCTTATGCAGAAGACTATATTGGAGAAAAAGTAGAAAAGGCTGTTATTACAGTTCCGGCATATTTTAATGATGCAGAACGTCAAGCTACGAAAGATGCCGGTAAGATTGCAGGTTTGGAAGTTGAACGGATTATTAATGAACCTACAGCAGCAGCGTTAGCATATGGAATCGATAAAGAAAATGAAGATCAAACAATTTTAGTATATGATCTAGGTGGAGGAACATTTGACGTTTCTATTTTAGATATTGGCGACGGTACATTTGAAGTTGTTTCTACAGCTGGAGATAATCGTCTAGGTGGTGACGATTTTGACCAGGTTATCATTGACCATATGGTACAAGAATTTAAGAAAGAAAATGGCATTGATTTATCCAAGGATAAAATGGCTACACAACGTTTGAAAGATGCCGCTGAAAAAGCGAAAAAAGAACTATCTGGAGTATCACAAACACAAATCTCTTTACCGTTTATTACAGCGGGTGAGGCGGGCCCTCTACACTTAGAAATGACTTTAACAAGAGCGAAATTTGAAGAACTCTCTTCTGATCTTGTTGAGCGTACGATGGTCCCTACTCGCAAAGCTTTATCAGATGCAGATTACACAGCTAATGATATTGACAAAGTTATTTTAGTTGGCGGTTCTACAAGAATTCCAGCTGTTCAAGAAGCTATTAAACGTGTCATTGGTAAAGAACCATCTAAAGGGGTAAACCCAGATGAAGTTGTTGCGCTCGGCGCAGCTATTCAAGGTGGTGTTCTACAAGGTGATGTAAAAGATGTTGTATTATTAGACGTAACGCCACTTTCTTTAGGTATTGAAACAATGGGTGGTGTAACAACCAAACTTATTGAACGAAATACAACCATTCCAACAAGTCACTCACAAATCTTTTCAACAGCAGCTGATAACCAAACAGCCGTTGATATTCATGTATTGCAAGGTGAACGTGAGATGGCAGCTGATAACAAGACGTTGGGTCGTTTCCAATTAACTGACATTCCACCAGCACCACGTGGAGTTCCACAAATAGAAGTAACTTTTGATATTGATGCAAATGGTATTGTCAACGTCCGCGCTAAAGATTTAGGTACAAATAAGGAGCAGTCTATTACCATTAAATCTTCTTCTGGTCTTTCTGATGAAGAAGTAGAAAAAATGGTAAAAGAAGCGGAAGAAAATGCAGAAGCAGATAAGAAACGTCGTGAAGAAATTGAATTGCGTAATGAAGCTGATCAACTAATCTTTACAACGGATAAAACAATTAAAGATCTTGGAGATAAAGTCTCTGATGAAGAAAAACAAAAAGCAGAAGCTGCTAAAGAAGAGTTGAAATCTGCACTTGAAGCGGATGATATGGATAAGATCAAAGAAAAGAAAGAAGCATTACAAGAACAAGTGCAACAGCTTTCTGTTAAATTGTATGAGCAAATGGCACAAGAACAACAAGCTCAACAAGATTCACAAGAGTCAAATAGTGACGATGATGATGTTGTGGATGCAGAATATCAAGAAGTAGACGATAAAGAAGACAAAGATAAAAAATAAGTACGAAGAACGAAAAAATGAATGAAAGAGTAGATGTTTTCTCTACATCTATTCGGTACTATAAAAGTCAAAGTCAGGATTCTCTTGGCTTTGACTTTTTACACGTTGATCTATATGCGTATATTTGCACACGCTTATAGATGGTGGTAAGATAAAAGCTATGCAAAAGTGTGTAACGGGGAGAGTGATCAAGTGAGTAAACGAGACTATTATGAAGTCCTTGGAGTTGAAAAGGGAGCGTCTAAGGATGAGATAAAAAAAGCGTATCGTAAATTAGCAAGAAAATACCATCCAGATGTTAATAAAGAAGCAGGTGCTGCTGATAAGTTTAAAGAAGCAAAAGAAGCTTATGAAGTATTAAGTGATGACCAAAAAAGATCTCAATATGATCAATTTGGCCATGCTGGACCACAAAGCCAAGGTTTTGGAGGATTTGGTGGTGCGCAAGATTTCGGTGGTGGTTTTGGTGATATATTTGATATGTTTTTCGGTGGTGCAGGTCGAAGAAGAGACCCAAATGCTCCTCAACAAGGAGCGGATTTGCAATATACGATGCAATTAGGTTTTGAAGAAGCTATTTTTGGAAAAGAAGCAGATATCACCATTCCAAAAGAGGAAACATGCGATACTTGTACAGGTACAGGAGCTAAGCCTGGAACAAAGGCAAAAACTTGTTCACATTGTAATGGATCAGGTCAATTGAATATGGAACAGAATACGCCGTTCGGTAAGGTAGTTAATCGCAGAGTGTGTCATCATTGCAATGGATCAGGTAAAATTATTCCAGACAAGTGTACTACATGTGGCGGTACTGGAAGAGTGAAGAAACGTCGTACCATTCATATTTCGATACCAGCTGGAATAGATGAGGGGCAACAAATTCGCGTGTCAGGTAAAGGAGAAGCGGGAGTTAATGGTGGCCCTCCAGGCGACTTATTTGTTGTTGTACAAATTAAACCACATGATTTCTTCAGCAGAGAAGGCGACGATATATATTGCGAGCTACCTTTAACTTTTGCACAAGCTGCTCTTGGTGATGAAGTAGAAGTACCAACTGTGCATGGAAAAGTGAAGCTTAAGATACCTGCTGGAACCCAATCGGGCAAAATTTTTCGTTTAAAAGGCAAAGGTGCGCCAAATGTGAGAGGTTACGGTCATGGAGATCAGCATATTAAAGTGAAAGTAATAACACCTACGAAATTGACAGATCGCCAAAAGGAATTATTGCGTGAATTTAATCAAATTGGTGGTAACGAAGCGGCAGATGAACAAGATAGTTCCTTATTTGAACGTTTTAAAAAAGCATTTAAAAGTGAATAGCTGTGTGCTTCCACACAGCTATATAAAAGTTACATTGTAGCAGTGAAACAGTTCAAATGATGTCCAATGTATAATTAAGCAAAATACTGTCATAAATGGTTAGCAAAAGGTGTAGGCAATACCATTATTTCCATAGGAAACGAGGCAAAAGCCGAGTTTCCTTTTAACACTATAAAAAAGGATAAATTTTTTAAGGTAATCATATAAACAAAACGACGGTTTTTATCGTCATAAAGACTTGATGACATGCCTTCGTTTTTCTAATAAGAAAAGGGTGTATCCATATGAAGTGGTCAGAGCTTTGTATCCATACGACAAATGAAGCGATTGAACCAATATCGAACATTTTACATGAAAACGGAGCTAGCGGTCTGGTGATTGAAGATGCGATGGATTTAGTAAGGGAGCACACCTCCACATTTGGAGAAGTATATGAATTAGATCCAGAACAATATCCTGACGAAGGGGTTTATATAAAAGCTTATCTTCCTATAAATAGTTTTCTCGGTGAGACGGTAGAAGAAATTAAACAGGCCATAAATAATTTAATGTTATACGATATTGATTTAGGCAGAAACCAAATCACATTAAGTGAAGTTCATGAAGAAGAATGGGCAACTGCTTGGAAAAAGTATTATAAGCCTGTGAAAATATCAAAAAAAATTACGATAAAACCGACGTGGGAAGCATATCAACCTGTAGATACAGATGAAATGATTATTGAATTGGATCCAGGTATGGCTTTTGGTACAGGAACTCATCCGACTACAGTACTAAGTATTCAAGCGTTAGAACAGTTCCTAAAGGAAAATGATACAGTAATAGATGTCGGTTCAGGGTCAGGTGTTTTAAGTATTACAGCGGCTTTACTAGGTGCTAATCATGTCTATGCGTACGATCTAGATGATGTTGCCGTAAACAGTACGGTGTTAAACGCTAAAGTAAACAATGTAGAAATGAAAATTACTGCTAAACAAAAAAATTTATTAGACCATGTTACAGTAGAAGCAGATTTGATCGTTTCTAATATTTTAGCGGAAATAATTGTTCGATTTGTTGAAAAAGCATGGAGCCAACTAAAACCTGGAGGTCATTTCATTACCTCAGGTATAACGCAGGCTAAAAAACAATTCGTTAAGCAACATTTGGAACAACAAGGGTTTGAAATAATTCAAAGCAATGAATTAGAAGATTGGGTTTCGCTTGTTGCACGTAAACCTAGTTATGAGTAGAAGAAGGTGAAACTATTGCAGCGATATTTTGTACCTGCACATACATGGGCTGATAAAACCATTAAGATTACTGGAGATGATGCGCATCATATTATGCGTGTTATGCGATTCCAAGTAGGAGATGAAATTATTTGTAATCATCCTGATGGACAAGCGGCTATTTGTAAGATTACAATCTTAGATAATCAGGTAGTTTTTGCTGACATTGTCAGTTGGTTAAATGATCGTACGGAATTACCAGTAAATGTCGCAATTGCTCAAGCATTGCCAAAAAGTGATAAGCTGGAATGGGTTTTGCAAAAAGGGACGGAACTAGGGGCAAATTGTTTTTTACCTTTTCAAGCAGCTCGTTCCATTGTAAAATGGGATGAGAAGCGGAAAGATAAGAAATTAAAGCGATGGCATAAAATTGTTAAAGAGGCAAGTGAACAAAGTCACCGGAACAAAATCCCTACTGTTGAACCTTGTAGGGGGCTTAAAGAAGTAATTGAAGTTGGAAAGAATTTTGATGTCATGTTATTTGCTTATGAAGAAGAGGCTAAGGCTGACCACTATCAATCCTTAGGGTCTGTGTTGCAAAGAATTCAAAATAGACAAAGTATACTTATTTGCATTGGTCCTGAAGGCGGTTTTTCAAATGAAGAAGCGAACATGCTAAAAGAAAATAAATTTAAACCAGTACGACTTGGACCAAGAATTTTAAGAGCAGAAACTGCTGCTTTATATACATTAGCAAGTATTTCGTACCACTTTGAAGAAATGAGGTGTTCATGATGCCAACCGTAGCTTTTCATACATTGGGTTGTAAAGTAAACCATTATGAAACAGAAGGTATATGGAACATGTTTAAGGAACAGGGTTATGAGAGAGTTGATTTTGATCGTAATTCTGATGTATATGTGATTAATACATGCACGGTTACAAATACAGGAGATAAGAAAAGTAGACAGGTTATACGTAGAGCGATTCGAAAAAACCCAGACGCTGTTGTGTGCGTTACTGGTTGTTATGCACAAACTTCTCCAGGAGAAATCATGGAAATTCCTGGGGTGGATGTAGTTGTGGGTACGCAGGATCGAAAACATATGATCCATTATATTGAACAGCATAAAAAATCAAAAGAACCAGTAAATGGCGTTTCTAATATAATGAAGAATAGAGTCTTTGAAGAAATGGATGTACCTGACTTTTCTGATCGTACTAGGGCTTCTTTGAAAATTCAAGAAGGATGTAATAATTTCTGTACTTTCTGTATTATTCCGTGGTCACGTGGGCTCTTACGCTCAAGGGATCCACAAAATGTACTTGAACAAGCGCAAAAGCTTGTAAATGCAGGATATAAAGAAATTGTATTAACTGGTATTCATACGGCAGGATATGGAGAAGATATGAAAGACTATAATTTTGCCATGCTCCTACGTGATTTAGAAACAAAAGTTGATGGATTAAAACGAATTCGTATTTCATCCATTGAAGCTAGTCAAATCACGGATGAAGTGATAGAAGTGTTGGATAAATCTGAGAAAGTCGTTAGCCATTTGCATATTCCATTACAATCAGGCTCGGACTCTGTCTTAGCAAGAATGCGTAGAAAATATTCAAGTTCTTACTATAAAGAAAAAGTATTGAACTTAAAGAAGGCTCTGCCTGGTTTAGCGATAACGTCGGATGTTATTGTCGGTTTTCCAGGGGAAACAAATGAAGAATTTCAAGAGACTTATGATTTTATTAAAGAAATTGGTTTTTCCGAATTGCATGTTTTTCCTTATTCTCGAAGAACAGGGACACCAGCAGCAAGAATGGAAAATCAAGTTGATGATGAAGTAAAAAACAACCGCGTTCATCAATTAATCGAATTATCGAATCAGCTGGCTAAAGCATATGCGACAAATTATGAAAATGAAGTATTAGAAGTAATACCAGAAGAACATTCACATGATGAAGAACACCCTAATCAATTAATCGGCTATACAGATAACTATTTAAAGGTTGCTTTTTCTGGTACACCAGATATGATTGGAAAACTTGTGCGTGTGAAAATTATAAAAGCAGGATACCCGCTTAATCAAGCAACATTTGTCAAAGTGTTAGATGAAACGGCATATGATAAAGTAGTCACATATTAATTGCAACATTTCAGCAACAAGAACAAAACTTTGAAAGTTTTTGTTCTTGTTGCTGGTTTTTGTTTTATTTAGTAAATGTTTAGGAATAAAGTATATAACATATTAAATATAACAAAAATATGAAAAGAGAAAGCAGTTTCAAGTCATTAATAGATTTCTTGCATAAATAATGCTATATTAGTGAAGAGGTACGTACAACTAAGTGAAGAAGGGAAGATTTTAATTGGAAAATTTAGCAACATACATTGACCATACGCAATTAAAGCCTGACACTACAAAAGAAAAAATAGCTCAAATTGTAAAAGAAGCGAAGGAGCATCATTTTGCATCTGTCTGTGTAAATCCATATTGGGTTGCTTACTGTTATAATGAGTTAAAAGCAACACAAGTAAAAGTTTGCACCGTCATTGGCTTCCCGTTAGGAGCAACTACTACATTTTCTAAAGTGGCAGAGACAAATAAAGCGATTGAAGATGGAGCTACAGAAGTAGACATGGTTATCAATATTGGTGCTTTAAAATCAGGAGATAAGCAAACAGTTCTAAATGACATAGAAGCAGTTGTGCAAGCAGCAAGTGGCAAAGCCCTTACGAAGGTTATTATTGAAACATCTTTGTTAACAGATGAGGAAAAGGTAATTGCTTGTCAACTAGCCAAACAAGCAAAGGCTGATTTTGTTAAGACATCGACAGGTTTTTCTGGTGGCGGAGCAACTGTGGAAGATATTCGTTTAATGCGAGAAACTGTAGGGCCAGATATGGGAGTAAAGGCTTCTGGTGGAGTTCGAGATTTAGCAACAACGAAAGCAATGATAGAAGCAGGTGCAACAAGAATTGGCGCAAGCGCTGGTGTGGCTATTTTAAACGATGAACAAGGAGATAGCACATATTAATATGCATAAATTAATGGTTATTTGGAAACAATCAGTTGACCAAAATAAAGTATTATATTATACTTTAAAAAGCATGTGAATTGAAAGTCATATGCTAGTACAATCTGTTTTGTGCTTCGGAGGGAGGGAAATTAGCATGTCAAATACAACTCGCGTTCGTAAAAACGAGTCTCTTGAAGATGCTCTTCGTCGCTTTAAGCGTAGTGTATCCAAAAGTGGTACATTGCAAGAATATCGTAAGCGTGAACACTACGAAAAACCAAGTGTGCGTCGCAAAAAGAAATCTGAAGCTGCTAGAAAGCGTAAATTCTAAAGAGGGTGTAATCAGTGACATTACTCGAAACATTAAACCAAGATATGAAGCAGGCGATGAAGAACAAAGATAAACAAACCCTTAGTGTGATTCGCATGGTAAAAGCTTCTATTCAAAATGAAACCATTAAACTTGGAAAAGACTCATTATCAGAAGACGAAGAAATTTCGATCTTGTCGAGAGAAGTAAAGCAAAGAAAAGATTCCCTCCAAGAATTCAAATCAGCGAGTCGCGATGATCTTGTTCAACAAGTTGAATTAGAATTAGATATTCTGCAAACATATATGCCAAAACAGCTTACGGATGAAGAGCTGGAGGCAATAGTTAAATTAACAATTGAAGAAGTGAACGCAACTTCCAAAAAAGATATGGGAAAAGTAATGAGTGCAATTATGCCAAAGGTTAAAGGTAGAGCAGATGGCTCACAAATTAACAAACTTGTACAAAAACAGTTAAGTAACTAAAAAAAAGACCCTAGTCAAAAGATTGATTAGGGTCTTTTGTTACTAAAACAGCCTATTTTAATTGAACGTAATGAAATAACGATGTGCTTTTAGCTCATGACCTTCCTCTCATCTTCTTTTGTAATCGTTTAGGAAACAGCCTTTTTTTCATCATATAAGTACCGCTTTATACTTGTGCAAATTTAACGCTTATTCCTATTATTATCCACATGTCTTTGTAATATGATTTTTCCATTCTTGCACGTATACTCTTATTATAGGAAATTCGGTTGGAATAGCAATGGAATGTAACTTACATAATAGATAGTATAAAACGTTTATTTATGATATATTTTAATAAATTTGGGTGAATTGAAACCTTTGCACTTCAAATTCCGTATAGACATGATACATCATTGAAGGAGGTGAACGAACATGACTGCTAAAAAAGTGTATACATATATTTTTGTTTTATGCGTGTTTTTAGTCACTATATTCAATGTTGGTGCTGGCGTAGATGCTAATACCGCCAGTCATAAAACAGTCCATATTATCCCAATAGAAAAAGAAGTAGAAAGAGGCCTGCAGGCATTTTTAGATAGAGCGACCGAAGAAGCATTAGAAGAAGGCACTGATCATATTATTTTTGAGATTAATACACCAGGAGGAAGAGTAGACTCGGCTGGAGAAATTGCTACGATTTTACAGGACTTAGATGTTCCCACTACTTCATTTATTGTGAATCGTGCTTTATCAGCGGGCTCTTACATTGCTTTAAATACAGATACAATATATATGCGTCCCCAAGCAACTATGGGAGCTAGTGGTGTCATCACATCAGATGGTAATGCAGCTAATAAAAAAGCCCAATCTGCTTGGATAGCCTCCATGAAGAGTGCGGCTGAATCAAAAGGAAGGGATCCTCAATATGCGATGGCTATGGCTGATGAGTCTATTGATCTTCCGGAACTAGATGCAGGGAAGGGTAAGTTTCTAACTTTAGGTCCATCACAGGCATTAGAAGTAGGGTATTCAGAAGGTACTGTTGATAATAGGGAAGAGTTATTGCAACAATTGAGTTTAGAGAACGCAACAGTTATGGAAAAAGAGCCAACATTAGCAGAAGAAGTAGCTAGATTTTTAACAAATCCCGTAGTCATCCCAATTTTACTATCTATTGCTAGTTTAGGGCTTGTTGTAGAACTGTATTCACCTGGATTCGGTGTAGCTGGAATTATGGGACTTATTTCGCTTGTATTATTTTTCTATGGACATATTGTGGCTGGTTTAGCTGGTATGGAAGCAGTTATCTTACTTATATTAGGCATTGGACTCATTATCGCAGAGTTTTTTGTGCCTGGTGGTATATTAGGTTTAATTGGTGCAGGTGCGATTATTGGCTCGTTATTTATGTCAGGATATGATATAGGTCATATGTCGTTAAGTATAGGAATTGCATTCTTATTATCATTAATTGTTTCTATTATTCTTTTCAGAAGAATGGGTATGGATAAAGGGATTTTCAGACATATTATACTTAAAGATCAAACAACAACGGAGCAAGGATACGTATCTTCAGTAAATCGCTTAGAATTAATCGGTTTAGAAGGCATTACCGTTACTCCACTTCGCCCTTCTGGTACAGCTGTATTTGATCAAGAACGTCTGGATGTAATTTCAGAAGGTCGATTTATTGATGGAAATAAAAAAGTTAAAGTTGTAAAAGTAGAAGGTGTACGTATAGTAGTACGCGAAATAAAGGAGGTTTAACTTCTATTCGTGTGGAAAGAAAGATTCAGGCGAATGGTTAGTTTAACTATATAATTTAATTATAGTAATGAGGAGGAAAATACATGGATTTAGAGAGCTTAATGCCGTTAATAATTATCGCAGTTATTTTAATTGCAGTAGCTATTTTATTTACTTTTATTCCAGTTATGCTATGGATTAGTGCTTTAGCAGCAGGAGTGAAAGTAGGTATCTTTCAATTAGTTGGAATGAGACTTCGTCGCGTAGTTCCAAATCGAGTGATTAATCCACTTATTAAAGCACATAAGGCTGGGTTAAATGTTAAAACAAATCAACTGGAGAGCCATTATTTAGCTGGTGGTAATGTCGATAGAGTGGTAAATGCATTAATTGCAGCGCATCGTGCGAACATTGAACTGCCATTTGAACGAGGAGCAGCGATTGATTTAGCGGGACGTGATGTATTAGAAGCAGTTCAAATGAGTGTTAATCCAAAGGTAATTGAAACCCCGTTTATTGCTGGTATTGCTATGGATGGAATTGAAGTGAAAGCAAAAGCTAGAATAACCGTTCGTGCTAATATAGATCGCTTAGTAGGTGGTGCTGGTGAGGAAACGGTAATAGCTCGTGTGGGAGAAGGTGTTGTAAGTACCATTGGTAGCTCACATGCTCATACCGAAGTATTAGAAAACCCAGATTCCATTTCACATAATGTACTAAATCGAGGCTTAGATGCTGGTACGGCTTTTGAAATACTATCCATTGATATTGCAGATGTTGATATTGGCAAGAACATTGGTGCCATTTTACAAACGGATCAAGCTGAAGCGGATAAAAACATTGCCCAAGCAAAAGCCGAAGAGCGTCGAGCAATGGCAGTTGCTCAAGAACAAGAAATGCTTGCTCGAGTGCAAGAGATGCGTGCAAAAGTAGTTGAAGCAGAAGCAGATGTACCACTTGCTTTAGCTGAAGCTTTACGTTCAGGTAACCTTGGTGTGATGGATTATATGAACTATAAGAACATTGATGCTGACACAGATATGCGTGATTCTATTGGCAAGTTATCTGAAAATGGGAACGATGATCATGAGCAAAATTAATTGCAAGCAGTAAAGGAGGAGTTACTATATGGAAGGACTCTTCGAAGCTATTTTTAGCAATGGGTTTATTATTTTGGCAGCAATCGCTGGAATCATCGGTTTTTTTAAAGATTCCTTTAATAAAGATACAGATAAGGAAAATGAACGAAGAACGAAACCGAATAAGCCCGTTCCTCCTTTCGGTGGAGGAGCTACAAAGGTAGGCAGCCAGCCTACTAAACGTCCTGAACGAGAAGGAGGGTCTATATCAGCAGCATCGGCTTCTGAGCAAAAACAACGCCAAATGGACCAATTAGCTGAGCAAATGGGAGCTGATTTGCAAGAGCCGATAGAAGACCTAGTCCGACAAGTACAATCTGTTCAAAGCCAGAGGCAAGTGACAGAAGGGCATTTGCAGAAGCAAAAAATGAAGCGGCAAGTTGCAAATAACTTTACACGAGAAGGGCTGATTAATGGCATTATTATGTCCGAAGTACTAGGGAAACCTAGAGCCAAAAAACCATATCGTAGTGTTGTTTCGGAGCAAATAAAAATGAAGCAGATAAATGAATGAAAACGATAAATATATGCTGTAAGTCTAAATGCATTATAACAAGAGAAAAATGTAGACGTAACATGACGGTTTGAAATGATAAGAGCCAATTGTACTTTTGAATAAGTGCAATTGGTTTTTTCTTTGTCTAGGAAATTATAAAATTTTGCAGCTATGGATAAACTAACTAATTTATTTAGCCACGTCCGGCGCAAGCGCCCAGCAACTAGGCGACTTCACTCCATTGCCTTACGCTAAGTCATCATCGGTTCGTTTTAAAAAGGTTTCTTTTCCATGTTCTTAATCAAATGAAAGAAACATAAATATATAGGTGAGAGGGGGCTGCATTGTGAAAAAATGGCAACAACAATTTAGACCATGGTTAACGAAGTATTTTGCACTTCCTTCAGATGTGTTATTGGAACTACCAAGAATTACAGTAGTTGGACAATTACATGTTTATATTGAAAATCATAAGGGTTTGGAAATCTATTCGGATACAGAGTTAAAACTAAAGTCGAATAAAGGATATGTTCGCATTTCTGGTTCAGGTTTTGTTTTAAAAAGAATGCTACCCGAAGAAATTTTGTTAGAAGGTATGATTAGAGATATAACCTTTATTCCAGATGGAGGTACAGGATATGACGCAAAAGAATAAATTACATATGGCTGGTGCTGTGAGTATCATTGTAACAGGTGATAGACCGGAAATGTTTTTTCAGCATTGTGCTAGTTATGGCATTCAAATATGGGACGTAGTAAAATTAAATCAACAGTCATGCAAGGGAACGATAGTCCTTAAGGACGTTAAGTATATAAAAAAATTACGGAAGAATACGAATTATAAAATTAAATTTATTGACCGTAAAGGATTTCCATTTTTCTTTCGTCGCTATTTAAGGAAAAAAGAATTAATACTTGCTTTTATTCTAAGCACCTTGCTTCTTTTTACACTATCTAATATTATATGGGATGTGGAAATAACTGGTGTACCGAAAGATATTGAAGAAAAGATAGATAGACAATTAGAACAATATGGTATCCACCCAGGATCATGGATATTTTCTATTGACTCCCCAAAACGTATACAACAACAATTATTACATGATGTACCTGAATTACTATGGGTTGGCATAGATCAAAAGGGGACAACCTTCCACTTAGAAGGTGTAGAAAAAATAGTAGTAAAAGAAGAAGAAAACCCAGAACCAAGAAACTTAATTGCTGCTAAAAAAGGAATTATTAAGAAAATGTATGTTTCACAAGGAGTTCCAAAAGTAAATATTCATGATTATGTGGAGAAAGGCGACCTATTAGTATCGGGAAAAATGGATGATGGAGAAGAAGCAAAGGAAGAAGGGAAGAAAGAAGTAAAACATGTTGCAGCGGCTGGGGAAATCACGGCGTTAACTTGGTATGAAGTTAAAGTAAGTGTGCCATTAAAGGCAAATACAGAACAATTAACAGGAGAACAAGAAAATAAATACCATCTAAGTTTTGGAAATTTCAAACTGCCAATTTGGGGCTTTGGCTCATCGGACTTTGAAAATACGCAACAGGAACAGGAAGAATCAAACCTTCGCTTTTTAAAGTGGAAATTACCTATAAAAATAATTGAAACTAACATCCATGAAAAAACGTATAAAGCAGTAGAGAGAACAAAAAAAGAAGCAATTGAGGTAGGTATTAAACAAGCGAAAGAACAATTAAAACTAGAACTTGGAGAAGCGGAGGTCTTATCTGAAAAAATTTTGCATCAATCTACAGAGAATGGTAAAGTTAAACTAAACTTATATATGAGTGTTGAAGAAAATATTATTGATACACAACCTTTACGTCAAGGAGATTGAATATGCCGGAAAATTTAACAGCAGTCGACTTACAATTAAATAGTCCAAAAGAAGCTTTAGCACTATTTGGTAATAACGATAAATACTTGCATCAATTAGAAGAAATGCTTCAAGTTTCTATTATAACGAGAGGAGAGCAGATTCATGTATCTGGTGTTACAGATACGCTTAACCTCGTTCAGGATGTCTTACAAGCACTGCTCTCCGTTATTCGTAAAGGGTTGACCATTACAGAAAGAGATGTCGTTTATGCGGTTGAACTTGGAAAAAAAGGGAAAATAAATCAATTCGAAACTTTATTTGAAGATGAGATTACCAAAAATGTAAAAGGAAAATCCATTCGTGTTAAAACACTGGGGCAAAAAAAATATATCTCTGCAATTAAAGCAAATGATCTCGTCTTCGGAATCGGCCCAGCTGGTACGGGAAAAACGTATCTAGCTGTCGTAATGGCTGTTCATGCACTTAAGAATGGCTATGTGAAAAGGATTATATTAACTAGACCAGCTGTAGAGGCAGGAGAAAGTTTGGGTTTTCTTCCTGGTGATTTAAAAGAAAAGGTAGATCCTTATTTGCGACCGCTATATGATGCTTTGCATGATGTTTTAGGGACAGAGCATACGATGCGGCTGATTGAAAGGGAAACGATTGAAATAGCCCCGTTGGCCTATATGCGAGGGAGAACGCTTGATGATGCCTTTGTTATTTTGGACGAAGCACAAAATACGACCCCTGAGCAAATGAAAATGTTTTTAACGAGACTTGGTTTTGGATCAAAAATGGTGATTACTGGGGACATAACGCAGATTGACTTACCAAAAGGTGTGCAGTCAGGTTTAAGGGTCGCAAGTCATTTATTAAATGGGATAAAAGGAATGGATTTTGTTTATTTAGAGCAAACAGACGTCGTTCGACATCCTCTTGTGCAACGAATCATTGATGCGTATGATAAAAATAGCCATCATCGTAGTGAATAAGAAAATGATAATAAAGCTAACTTTTTGTTTTCACTTTAGGAAAGCAAAAAGTGAACCTTCAATTAATGAGGGATTGTCTCATACTTAGTAACTCAAGAGTATGATCTAAAGATCTCTTAAGAAAACTGTGACCTCCCACTTCCATACTTGAAGTGGGAGTGTTGCAGCACCTTTTATCTCGTATAAAAAGCCATTTTTTTAATGGTTACGACAGATTTGGTAGATAGCAAAGCATATAGGCATTTTTAATTTTGCCCATTAGAAAGGAAGAGAGAGCAGTGGATAAGAACAAATACAATCCGCGTACTTGGTTTTCATTTACAAAACGTTTCAATAAATGGGGCATGATTATAGCTGCTTCTCTTTTACTAAGTGTGTTTTTCTTTCTAATCATGATTGACAATATACAGACGGAAACCTATGAGATAGAGAGGTTTAGTAGAGCTAAAGAAACGATTCGTTCTCCAGTTACGATAGAAAATGAGCAAGAAACAGAGCGTAAAATACGAGAAACGGTCCAAGCTGTAGAGGATAGATACAATATTGATCAAGAAATTACAGATGAGCGTATGGCGTATACGAAAGAAATTTTTGACGCAATCACTAATTTGGGAGAAGAACTTAAAGACACGCAACAAAATAAGGAAGCCTCCGATACGGCTCCTATTTCTGAGCAAGAAAAAGTGCAACAATTAAAGCAAATTTTGTCTGAAGAAATACAAAAAGGAGTCAGTGATGACTCGCTGTCTCAGCTTATTCAAGTACCTAAAGAGGAACGGGAAAAAGGTGAGAAATTTTTCTTGGAAATTTTGTCTAAAACGTTGAATAATGGTGTGCGAACAGAAAATACACAAAGCGCTATTTCAAATATGCAACAAGAAATTAAGTATTCAGATTTAGATGCTGACATGAGAGAAGTTCTGACTCGGTTAAGTGAGTTTGCGGTGGTCGAAAATTCATTCTTTGATGTGGATAAAACATCTACTGCTCGAAAGGAAGCGGCTAGCAATGTTGAGCCTGTTGTAATTAGAGCGGGAGAAATCATTGTTCGCGAAGGACAAACGATTACGAATGAAGTTTATAAAAAACTAGACTTGGTTGGAGTTCTTGATAAAGAGCGGAATTTCTTTCCAGGAATTGGATTGGCTATACTTGTCTTGCTACTAGGAAGTGCAATAGCTCATGAAATGAATTGGCTTGATAGAAAAGAGCGCTTAAATACTGCAAAAGTTACTGCAATTGTTGTTATTAGTATCATGGCAGTTGCTTTAATGAAAATAGTAAGCATTTATACAACGCAAATAAACCAACTCTTTTACGTAATGCCTATAGCTATGGGGGCTTTGTTACTAAAACAATTAACACATGAACGTTCTGCAATCATTTTTAGTACGCTGTTTGCGATTTTAGGAAGTGTTATTTTCAATCATCAAATTCCTGGTTCTTTAAATGTGGAAGCAGGTATATACTTTTTGCTCTCCCAATTGGCAGCCGTCTTCTTCCTGAAAAATGTCAAAGATAGACTTGCAGTTATGAAGGCTGGATTAGGGATCGCGGTTATTAATATTATGGTTGTATTATTATTTATATTTCTCTCTTTTGAGAAATATGCATGGGGAGATATGTTACTACAATCATCTTTCGCAGCAGCATCTGCATTCCTGTCAGCTGTACTTACCATTGGATTGTTACCTTATTTTGAGGCTGCTTTAGGGATTTTATCAGATATTAAATTACTACAATTATCAAGCCCAAATCATCCATTACTAAAGAAATTATTAACGGAAGCTCCTGGTACATATCACCACTCCGTGATGGTGGCTAACTTAAGTGAAGCTGCTTGCGAAGCAGTTGGAGCAAATGGGTTACTTGCAAGGGTTGGTGCTTATTATCATGACCTAGGTAAGACGGTACAACCTCATTTTTTTATTGAAAATCAATTGGCAATTCAAAACCCTCATGACTTTATTGAGCCAAATGAAAGTGCTAAAATAATAATTAGTCATCCCTATGATGGAGCTGAAATGTTGAAAAAACATCGGCTACCACAAGAAATTATTGATATTGCTAAACAGCATCATGGCACTTCTTTACTGAAGTATTTTTATTACAAAGATAAAGAACAAAATAAGGAAGTGGAAGAAGCAACGTATCGTTATCCTGGCCCTAAACCACAAACGAAAGAGGCGGCTATTGTTAGTATATGTGATTCAGTAGAAGCCGCAGTTCGTTCACTACAAGAGCCTACAGAACACAAAATAGAAGAAATTGTTACATCTATTATTCAGGATAAATTAGTAGACGGGCAGTTCGATGAATGTCCGATTACTTTACAAGAGTTGAATAAGATTCAACAAATAACTTGTAGCACATTGAAAGGGATATTTCATTCGCGTATTCAATATCCCATGGAGGAGGCAAACTAAATGTATATTGACTTTCATGATGAAACAAATTCAGTGGAAAGTGATTATATTGATCTAATTCAACGGTTGATTACATTTGCTGCTAAAGAAGAAGGTGTAACGCCACAAGGTGAAGTATCCATTAATTTCGTTACGAATAAAGAAATTCAAGAACTAAATCGAAACTATAGGCAAAAGAATAGTCCTACAGATGTCCTGTCGTTTCCTATGCAAGAACTTGGAGAAGGCGAAGAAGAAATAAATATATTAGACGAAAATCTCCCCGTGCTGTTAGGTGACATTGTGATATCTGTGGATAGAGCAAAAGAACAGGCAAAAGAGTACGACCATTCTTTGGAAAGAGAATTAGCCTTTCTAGCGTTACATGGCTTCCTTCACTTATTGGGATATGATCATATAGCGAAAGTAGATGAAAAGGTAATGTTTGCGAAACAAGAAAAAATCTTAGGTGCGTTTGGAATTGAAAGATAAAAAACGACTGGTTGGTTTTTCTTTTGCATGGCAAGGTATAAAGTTTGTTGTCAAAAATGAACGTAATTTTCGAGTGCACTTATGTGCTGCAATTGTAGTCATATTGGCTGGTATCATTTTAAACATAAATATCACCGAGTGGAGTATTATCTTACTTTTGATTGGGAATGTGTTTATAACAGAAATGCTAAATACGGTCGCAGAAAGAATAATTGATTACGTAAAACCAGATGTTCATCCTGCTGCAAAACAAATTAAAGATGTGGCTGCTGGATCGGTCCTTATAGCAGCGATCATTGCTGTAATAGTAGGTTGTTTTATTTTTATTCCAAAAGTAGCTGGGCTTATGTAAAAACGAAGGGGAACCGTTTGCGTTAACTTTTAGATTGTCACACTTTATCGCGTCGGGATAGTAAATGAATTTCATGTTCATGCTTGTTGCCGCAGTTTAGCTGTGGCTTTTCTTGTTTTAGTCAGTCTATAGATACGTTAATAAATGAATTTATTTACTTCTTACATGACATGCTATGTAGTGAATGAAGTAGTTGTATACAAGGATATCCTTGCTGTTTTGAAATTTGTCCTACAAATCCTTTCACTTTCACATAACGGTCTTAAAAAGATTGTCAAAAACAAAAAAGTGACATAAAAAATATTAAAGCTTTTGTCGAATACCATGAAACGAAAGTTGTTTTATAGTATGATATGAATAAAATATGTAAGATTTTTCGGAGGCAACCAGATGGAAAAACAATTTAAATCAGGTTTTATAGCTATTATCGGTAGACCAAATGTTGGAAAATCAACGTTTATGAATCAGGTGATCGGGCAAAAAATAGCTATTATGAGTGATAAACCCCAAACAACGAGAAACAAAATCCAAGGTGTACTGACATTGTCAGACGCGCAAATGATATTTATAGACACACCAGGTATCCATAAACCGAAACATCAGCTCGGCGATTTTATGGTGAAAACCGCTATAAATACATTAAATGAGGTCGATGCCATTTTATTTATGATTAATGCAGAGGAAGGGTATGGAAAAGGAGATCAATACATTTTAGATAGACTGCAAAAGGTAGATAAGCCTGTATATTTAATTGTAAATAAGATTGATCTTGTACACCCTGATAAACTACTCCCATTAATTGATCAATATAAAGATAAACATGATTTTACAGAAATTATTCCTATATCTGCTTTGCAGGGGAATAATGTAAAACATTTGTTAGCAGTGCTTAAAGATCAATTGGCAGAAGGCCCGCAGTATTATCCAGAAGATCAAATTACAGATCACCCTGAACGTTTTATTATCAGTGAGTTAATTCGTGAAAAAGTACTGCAATTTACGAAAGAAGAAGTTCCTCATTCGATAGCAGTTGTTATTGAGAATATGGAACAACGCAATCATGGTAAAGTTCTTATTCAAGCAACTATTGTAACCGAAAGAAAAACGCAAAAAGGCATTCTTATTGGGAAACAGGGAACGATGCTTAAGAACATCGGGAAAGCAGCCCGTAAAGATATTGAAAATCTGCTTGGTACAAGCGTGTACCTAGAACTATGGGTAAAAGTTAAAAAAGATTGGAGAAACAAGCAAAGCCAACTTCAAGAATATGGTTTCAGCAGAGATGATTATTAAAAAATTCGTTTTCAGTACCCTTTTGCTGTAATTTTGCTAAAAAATAATATGAGAGTTATTTATAATTCCTCATACATGGTAAATATTTATACTCATTTGTTTTGCTCTTGTGGTCATTCTAAGTAGTAAGTTACATTTTCAACATTTAAAAGAAAGGTGGGGTTTCTTGTGATCGATCTAACCTGGAAGTTATTTAGTCAAACGGGAAACATTGAAACCTATTTAATCATGAAAGAGTTAGAAAATGAACAAAACCTTCAAGAATTAGGACAACAAGATGAGAAAAATGAAACTCCGATAAAAACGAAATGATAAGTGAATGCAGTTCTTTAGAGAAAGGTGACGCTTAATTGTTAGAAAAAATACAAGGTGTCGTATTGAAAACACGTGACTATGGAGAGAGTCATAAAATCGTTACAATATTTAGTAGGAAATTAGGAAAGCTCTCTGCGATTGCTAAAGGAGCAAAAAAACCAAAAAGTAGAATGGCTGCTGTAACGCAGCCATTCATCTATGCTGAATTTCTTATGTATGTCAATAAAGGGTTAAGCACGATACAACAGGCAGAAATTATTGATTCTTTTCGCCCCATACGTGAAGATATTAAAAAAACAACTTACGCAGCATATCTTGCTGAACTTACAGATAAATTAGTCGAGGATAAACAGCCAGATGGATTTATTTATGAACAATTTTTTCAAACAATGGAGTGGATTAATAGCAAAGAAGAGGCTGATATCCCCTTAATGATGTATGAATTGAAATTATATAAAAAAGGCGGATTTGCACCCACGGTAGATTGTTGCAGTAGCTGTCAAAGTGTAACGCCTCCGTTTGTGTTTTCTATTCAAGAAGCTGGTTTACTGTGTGCATTATGTAGAAGTATGGATGAGCGAGCTATTGAATTACCAAAAGGAGTGGTTAAATTATTATTCATCTTTGCAACGGTTGATTTGCAACGCGTATCAACCATTTCAGTAAAGGAACAAAATAAACAGTTGCTTAGGGATTTGTTAGACCATTATTATGACCATTATGGTGGTTACCTTCTTAAATCAAGAAAGCTATTAAAACAGATGGATCTATTGAAATGAGTTGACAGCAAAGAATGTTTCGCTTATTATTCATACATAGATGATCATATATGGAATGAATACAAGGATGAAGAAGAGTACTTTTGCACGCTTTCCATAGCGAGCTCAGGATGGTGAAAGCTGAGCGATAGGGGTAAGAGGAAAGGAACTTCGGAGTATTTCTAATAAAGGTGGCTTTCATAAGCAAATAGGGTGGAACCGCGGCTTAACACCCCGTCCCTATGTCTTGACTATAGACATAGGGACGGGGATTTTATATTGTACTACTGTATATGGAGGAAAAGATGATGAATATTCAAGAGATGATCTTAACTTTGCAAAATTATTGGTCAGAGCAAAATTGCATTCTTATGCAAGCATATGACGTGGAAAAGGGAGCGGGTACAATGTCACCAATGACATTGCTGCGTAGTCTTGGACCTGAACCATGGAACGTTGCTTATGTAGAACCATCAAGACGCCCTACAGATGGCCGCTATGGTGATAACCCAAACAGGTTATACCAACATCACCAATTTCAAGTTATTATGAAACCTTCTCCAGATAATATTCAGGAGTTATACTTAGGTTCTCTAAGAAAATTAGGGATTGATCCACTTGTTCATGATATACGATTTGTAGAAGACAACTGGGAAAACCCAACCTTAGGTGCAGCTGGTCTTGGCTGGGAAGTTTGGCTTGATGGGATGGAAATTACACAATTTACGTACTTTCAGCAAATCGGAGGATTAGAGGCAAATCCTGTTGCTGTAGAATTAACATATGGAATTGAGCGTCTCGCTTCGTATATTCAAGATAAAGATAATGTATTTGATTTAGAATGGACAAATGGCGTGACAGTTAAAGACATCTTTTATCAACCGGAATATGAACATTCCATGTATACATTTGAAACATCTAATACGGAAATGTTATTTGAGCTTTTTACCAAATATGAGCAAGAAGCTAAAGATACAATGGAAAAAGGGTTAGTATTTCCTGCTTATGATTACGTTCTTAAATGTTCTCATACATTTAATTTGTTGGATGCCAAAGGTGTCATCTCTGTAACAGAACGTACCGGCTATATTACAAGAATTCGTAACTTAGCAAGAGGTATTGCTAAAGCGTATGTGGCTGAAAGAGAACGACTTGGCTTTCCGATGTTAAAAAGGGAGGAACAATAATATGGCAACAGATGCTCTATTTGAAATTGGATTGGAAGAAATGCCGGCTCGCTTCATTGATGATGCGGAAAAACAATTAAACGACAAAACAGCAGCATGGCTGAAAAGCTTGCGCATTCCTTATGAAAATTTAGCAACCTTTTCTACACCAAGGCGTTTGGCAGTTCTTATTGAAGGGCTTAGTGAACAACAAACAACGATTAAAGAAGAAGTGAAAGGCCCGGCAGAAAAAATTGCTAAAGATGAATCTGGTAATTGGACAAAAGCAGCGATTGGCTTTACAAAAGGGCAAGGCAAGACAACGAATGATATTTATACAAAACCTGTCAATGGCACTACATATATTTTTGTGCAGAAGCATATTGAAGGAAACAATACATTCAACCTCCTGCCAGGTTTTAAAGACATCATTCTGTCTATTAACTTTGGCAAGAATATGCGCTGGGGAGCACAAACAATGCGTTATGCTAGGCCGATACGTTGGTTGGTCGGCTTATGCGGTTCAACGGTGGTTCCTTTTGAAGTTGCTCATGTAAAAAGCAGTAATATGACATATGGCCATCGTTTTTTAGGAACGAAAATAGCCATTAATAACCCAAAGCAATATGAAGAAAAATTACTACAGCAATTTGTAATAGCAGATGCAAAAAAACGTGAAGCAGCTGTATTACAAGGAATTCATAAATTAGAGCAAGAGCATTCGGTGCATATTCCTATTGATCATGAACTATTGCATGAAGTTCGTAATTTGGTGGAATATCCTCAAGCTTTTTTAGGCTCATTTGAACGTACATTTTTATCCATACCTGAGGAAGTATTAATTATTTCCATGAAAGAGCATCAACGCTATTTCCCTGTTCGTACGAATACTGGAGGGGAGTTATTACCTTATTTCGTTGGCATACGTAATGGAGACGATACGTCATTAGAGACAGTAATTAAAGGAAATGAAAAAGTATTGCATGCTCGCTTGTCTGATGCTGCTTTTTTCTACGAGGAAGATCGTAAGCGTTCTTTGAGCGACTTTTTAACAAAGTTAGAGAGAGTTGTATTTCAAGAAGATTTAGGGACCATTTATGAAAAAGTAGAGCGTGTCATTATATTAACACGTTTAATTAGTCAGCATTTTGAACTACCTGAGTCAGATATTAATCGAGCTGTTCGTGCTGCTGAATTAAGTAAATTTGATTTAACTACTAGTATGGTAAATGAATTTACTGAATTGCAAGGGGTTATGGGCGAAAAATATGCTGTTTTTTATGGCGAAGACGCACTTGTTGCTCAAGCAATTAGAGAACATTACTTGCCGAAATTTGCCAACGGTGTTTTGCCCGAAACTACCGCAGGAACAATAGTTAGTATGGCAGATAAGTTAGATACGATAGCGGGTTGTATTTCTGTAGAATTATTACCGACAGGATCTCATGACCCTTATGGGTTACGTCGTCAAGCTATTGGTGTATTACGGATGCTACTTTCAAATAAATGGAACATAACCGTAGAAAAGCTTATCGAACTTACTTTGCAAGTATATGCTACATCTAAAGTAAAGCTAGAAAATCAAAATGAAGCTGCTACTATCATTAACGACTTCTTTTTACATCGTGCTTCTTATATCTTTAAAGAAGCGGGAATTGAGCCAGATATTATTCACGCTGTATTACATCAAGATATTGGCAACTTTACGCACAGTTTAGAAAAAGCAGAATTATTATCAGTCAAACGAAATGATGATACATTTAAATTAACACAGGAAGCTTTTGTTCGTGTATTAAATTTAGCTAAAAAAGCATCATCTAAAGTAATTGATCCAGATGTATTGCACACAGAATCTGAAAGAACTTTATACAATAAATATTGTCTTATCCATGAAGCGTCTCGACATTCAAGTGGAGATGCTGAAGAAGAATTAAAACGCTTGGAGCAATTGACGGATCCGATTCATCAATTTTTTGCCCAGAATATGGTAATGGTAGATGAAGAAAAAACCCGTAATAATCGGTTAGCGCTTTTGTACCAAATCGGTCAACTTATTTATAATTATGCTGATGTAACAAAAATTGAATGGAAACAAAGCTTTTAATAAAAGGATACAGTGATTTTCTTCTCTGGTTTTTGGGCGCAGTATTATAATTCCTCTCGCTTGATAAGTACCGGATAATTTCTCATTCTGTATCGATTCAACTATAATGGACATAGGTTTACATCGTCTTTAGGTGGTGAAGTCATGGAATTATCAAGTAGACAAGAAGAAATAATTGAAATTGTTAAAGAAAACGGCCCGATAACTGGGGAGAATATCGCTGAGCGTCTTCACTTAACAAGGGCCACATTACGTCCAGACTTGGCAATTTTAACAATGGCAGGTTTTTTAGATGCAAGGCCTCGTGTGGGGTATTTTTATACTGGTAAAACGGGAAATGAATTATTAACAGAGCAAATTAAAAAAATTAGAGTGTATGAATATCAACATGTCCCTATTGTTGTAAAAGAGAGCGTTTCGGTATACGATGCGATCTCAACAATGTTCTTAGAAGATGTAGGAACCCTTTTCGTAGTTGATGATCAGTCGTTTTTAACAGGTGTACTATCGCGAAAAGATTTACTTCGTGCAAGCATTGGAAAACAAGATTTAAATGCTTTACCTGTACATATCATTATGACCAGAATGCCTAATATAACAGTATGTCAAAAAGATGATTTGTTGGTAGAAGTTGCTCAAAACTTAATTAATAAACAAATTGATGGTATTCCTGTCGTGAAAAAAACAAAGTCTGGATTGGAAGTTGTTGGAAGAGTTACAAAAACAACAATTACGAAAGCTTTTGTTGAATTGATTATGGAAGATCACATTTAACAAGAGTGAGAGAGGAGTATTTTGATGTTTACACAACCTGTATATGTTTTATCCGATTCCGTAGGGGAGACAGCTGAGTTAGTCATTAAGGCAGGATTAAGTCAGTTTAATCACGGAATATATAAAATTCAGCGCATACCCTATGTAGAAGACAAAAAAACAATCGATGAAGCTTTACAGCTCGCTGTAGAAAGTAAAGGACTCATTGGTTTTACACTTGTTGATCCTATTCTAAGGAACTATGTAAATGAACGTGCCAAACAAATGAACCTTGAAGCTATTGACATCATGGGCCCGGTGTTGAAATCCATGGAACGTGTTTTTGAACATGCACCGCGAATGGAAGCAGGGCTAGTCCATAAGCTTGATGAAGACTATTTTAAGCGGGTAGAGGCAATTGAATTTGCGGTAAAGTATGACGATGGGCGTGATTCGAGAGGGATTGCTAGAGCAGACATTGTTCTAATCGGGGTATCTAGAACATCTAAAACGCCTCTATCACAATATTTGGCTCATAAACGCTTAAAAGTTGCCAATGTACCAATTGTACCAGAAGTAGATCCTCCAGAAGAATTGTTTGAAGTGGATGCTTCAAAATGTATCGGGTTACGTATAAGCGCTGATAAGCTGTATGAAATACGTAAAGAAAGACTTCGTGCTTTAGGTTTAGGAGATCAGGCAACATATGCGAATATGGAACGTATTCATAAAGAACTGGCGTATTTTGATAAAATAGTTGATAAAATTGGTTGTAAGGTCATCGATGTATCAAATAAAGCTGTTGAGGAAACGGCTAACAGTATTAGACAAATCGTAAAAAAATAACGGAGGAAGCACATACTCTCCTTATGCTAACAGATCATAATGAATGCCATCATTGCCTTCTAAGAACAAGCATATTTTCTGATTGTTGTTAAAAGCTTTCATTCTGTGGCAACCTAACGCACTTACGTATTTTACTACAACGAATTTTTTAAATTGCAGAGTTGAGCATAAGCACAAGCTTAAAATTTCGACTTGCAAAATTCGCATTTCTTCCGTAAGAACTTTCCAATCAGTAGGATATTCTGTTTCTACTGATTGTAATTTTTACAGTTAGGACTATCGTAGTTTGACAAATTAAGTTTCAAATATGGATACTTTTGTAAGTGTAAAAAACAAAATCAAGACATATATGATTAAGAAGTACTTTGAATGGAAAGAATTAAATTTTAGAAGTGTTTTGCTGGCATTAATTCGTGGTATATATTATAATTATGATTTGTGTTATAGGTATACAGTTTTTTTGTACTATAGGAAAGTATACAATTTTAGATTTTATCGTATAAGCAAAACAATGGTGTTTTATCGCCAGAAGACTTGGCGATAGCCAAGCCTTTCTAATGCATGTTCCGTAAAAGGGGGACTCCTTGCACATAAAGTGTATGAAAACTTTTGAACATAAAAAAGTTTTGGTCCCTATGTGTTTCATAAAGGTTGATGATCGACAAAATATAACATGTTTAGCGTTTTTTTATTTAAAATGAATGAAGATAATCAAAGTTGGGTTGAATTTTGAGAATATTGTATGACGATATAAATTATATTTTGATTCGAATGTACTAAAATTATCTCCTTAAAAGCAGGAATTTATAACTTAAATATAGAATAGTTTCAATGAAGAGCAAAAGCATATTGTAATTTTGTAGATGTTGTCCATAACAGAACTGGTTGCTACCTTTCTATGGGAAATGTGTATGCATATGTTTTTAATTATTGCTTGTATAGGTGATTTTTTGAGAAAAGAAAAAAATATATGTCGAAATAAAAGGATTTTTATCATGAAAAGCGAATATGTAATAGCATGGTGATATTTTATGGCTAATCAAATTCCTGAAGCATTAATTGAAGAGATTCGTAAGGCGAATGATATTGTTGATATAATAGGCGATTATGTCCAGCTAAAAAAACAAGGAAGAAACTATTTTGGATTATGCCCATTTCATGGTGAAAAGACACCATCTTTTTCTGTGACGCAAGACAAGCAAATTTTTCACTGTTTTGGCTGTGGTAAGGGTGGCAATGTAGTCACTTTTTTAATGGAGATAGAGAGCTTTTCTTTTTATGAAGCTATCCAGTTTTTAGCTGAACGTAGCGGAATTTCATTGCCTCAAAGTATTCAAAGCCCAAAGGATGCTAATTTATCTAAAGAAACGCAAGATATGCTATCTGCACATGAATGGTTGACGAAACTATATCATCATTTATTACGCTTTACAAAAGAAGGAAAGGAAGGTTATGCGTATTTAAAAGATAGAGGGATAGATGAGAAAGCAGCAGATATTTTCCAGCTAGGCTTTAGTCCGATTGCGGATCATCTAACAGTCGAGTTCTTGAAAAAGAAAGGTTTTCATGAACAATTACTTGTAAAAGCAGGCTTGCTTCAGATGAATGAAGCTGGGAATACCTCGGATCGTTTTCGTGGTAGAATTATTTTTCCAATTCGAAATCATTTAGGAAAGACAGTTGCCTTTGGAGGACGTGCAGTTGGCGATTATAAACCTAAATATATAAATAGTCCTGAAAGTGAATTGTTCCACAAAGGAAAACTATTATATAATTTTGACCTGGCAAAAAGGTACATTCGTAAAGAAAACGAAGTGGTTTTATTAGAAGGTCAAATGGATGTCATAGCTGCCTATCAAGCGGGGGTTCATAATGCGGTAGCTACGCTTGGCACAGCCTTAACAGAATTCCAAGCTAAGCTGTTAAAACGTTATGTAAACAACGTCATTATTTGCTACGATGGAGATCGGGCTGGGCTAGATGCTGCTTATAAAGCTGCTGTCATATTACGCCAATGTGGATGCGAAGTAAGAGTTGCATACCTACAAGCAAATATGGATCCTGACAGTTTTATTCGCATGCACGGAGGACAAGCTTTTAATGATGAGGTCATTAAAGCTAGCGACACATTTATGACTTTTTATATGCGATTTTTAAAAAAAGATTATCAACTAAATCTAGAAGCTGACCGCATACAATATGTTGAGAAAGTTCTAAAGCAGATTGCAACGATTGACAGTTCTATAGAACGGGAATATTACTTAAAAGAGTTGAGTAATGAATTTGAAATATCTATGGAAGCTCTCATGGATGAAATTTCAGGATATCGAGAAATGTTTGCTAGAAATAAGGATAATCAACAAAAGAACAGATATACTAGTAGTACAGTATGGAATAAGGTGAGATCGAAATTACTGCCAGCATTTCATAATGCGGAACGGCAATTAATTGCATATATGTTACAAGACGTAAGTATAGCTGAAAAGGTACAAGAAAAAATTGGAGCAAGTTTTCATATAGATGCACATAAAATTATTGCTACTTATTTATATGCATTTTATGAAGAAGGAAATGCCCCTAATGTCAGTTTGTTTTTAGAAAGAATAACAGATACAAATTTGCAACAGGAAATAACAGAAATAGCAATGTTACCATTACAAGAAAATATAAGTGACAAACAACTTAATGATTACGTCCGTACGATTATAGCTAAGCAAACGGATAAAGTGACGATACAATCATTACGAGAGCAACAAAAGGAAGCAGAAAAACAGAATGACCCAATAAAGGCAGCGCAAATTGCCAAACAAATTATTGAATTGAATTATCAGTTGAAGCACACAAATTGATTTTATTGTAACTCTGGAAGGAGGGGGACTCATGGCTGAAAATAAACCTTCGCAAACGAAGGAAAATGAACTTGAGCAAACTTTAGAACAAGCTAAGGATCAACTGGTTGAAATTGGTAAAAAACGTGGTGTTCTTGCATACGAAGAAATTGCCGATAAATTATCTAATTTTACAATAGAGTCTGATCATATGGATGAATTTTATGAGTACCTAGGAGATCAGGGGGTTGAAGTAATTGGTGAATCAGAAGAAGACCCTACGATGCAACAAATTGCAAAAGAAGAAGAATTCAATCTAAACGACCTTAGTGTACCACTAGGTATTAAAATAAATGATCCTGTACGTATGTATTTGAAGGAAATTGGCCGTGTTGATTTATTGTCAGCAGCTGAAGAAATTGATTTAGCAACAAGGATAGAACAAGGAGACGAAGAAGCTAAGCGACGTCTTGCTGAAGCGAATCTTCGTTTAGTTGTCAGCATCGCAAAGCGTTATGTAGGACGCGGTATGTTGTTTTTAGACTTAATTCAAGAAGGAAACATGGGACTTATTAAAGCTGTGGAAAAATTTGATCACGAAAAAGGATTTAAATTTAGTACCTATGCTACATGGTGGATAAGGCAAGCAATTACAAGAGCGATAGCTGATCAAGCTAGAACTATTCGAATTCCAGTGCATATGGTTGAGACAATCAATAAATTAATTCGCGTCCAAAGACAATTGTTACAAGACTTAGGTAGGGAGCCAACACCTGAAGAAATCGGAGAAGAAATGGAACTTTCTCCAGATAAAGTACGAGATATTTTAAAAATTGCTCAGGAACCAGTCTCATTAGAAACCCCTATTGGCGAGGAAGATGACTCACATTTAGGTGATTTTATTGAAGATCAAGAGGCTGTCTCGCCTTCTGATCATGCGTCCTATGAGCTGCTCAAAGAGCAACTTGAAGATGTACTAGACACACTAACAGACCGAGAAGAAAATGTTCTTAGGTTACGCTTCGGTTTAGATGACGGTCGTACTAGAACTTTAGAAGAAGTTGGCAAAGTTTTTGGGGTAACCCGTGAAAGAATTCGTCAAATTGAAGCAAAAGCTTTACGTAAATTAAGACACCCTAGCAGAAGCAAGCGATTAAAAGATTTTCTAGACCAATAAAGTATTGTCATTAGGCAATGATCTTCGTTGCCTAATGACGTGCTATATTATTAGCTGATTACGCTACCCGCTGAATATTTTGACTTCTTATTATTGCTGTCCATCTAAAAATGTAGAACCAAATATAAAAATAATGTATTATGTTACCGTTTTCGGTTCTTGTATTTTATTGTACGCAATTTCAGATATTTTTGCAACTAGCACTTTTGTTTCCTTTTTTAAAAGTAGTTATTAGCTAGCAATTGTAACCAAGAAAAGCTTTGTTCATTTCTTAATAACTATTGTTTTATCAAGATTTTCTTATAAATTATTTTTGGTTGTTATCATCAGATATTATAGAAAATTCTATGCGTAAGCAGATTCTATTCATCCTTTATTAGAAATGACTTCTCTTTTCTTCTCATTTTCACTCATTAATATATGATTTTATAAAATTTCTTAGCGAAACACTTTAAAGAAATGTATTTTTCAAGTAAAATGAATATAGTCTTTAAGTGTTACTATGTATTCGTTCAAAAAAGATTATCTTTTTTGAGCAAAACCAATAACAAATGGGGATTACATAAGGAGGAAGCGCAATGAAAAGGAACCCTGTTATCCCTTTTGCTTTAATTGCAATAATAGGGATACTGACAATCATTGTGATATCATTTGTAGGGATAGGCCAACGAGATGATATCCAACAAGCCGAAGAAGGCGGTGGGGAAAAGGCTGAGGAAAGCCAAGAAGGGGAAACAACGGATGACCCTGAAGCAATTTACGAAGCAAACTGTGCAAATTGCCATGGTGGTGACTTATCTGGGGGAATGGGGCCAGACTTAACCCAGGTAGGTAGCAAATTATCAAAAGATGAGATTCAAAATATAATTATTAACGGAAAAGGACAAATGCCTCCAGGTTTAGCCACAGAATCTGAAGCAAAAGTGTTAGCAGAGTGGTTAGCTGAAAAGAAATAGCCTTTGATAAAATGAGCTAGGGAAAAGCTTTCTGGTTTAAAACAGAAAGCTTTTCTTTATCTATTTTTAAAGTGATTATATTTGTGTAAAATGAAGTATATGTACTGCCTATATTTAAAAGAAGTTATAGAAAATCATTGTTTTAAGAGTTGCAGTATAAGAAAACGATATGAAAGACTACGTTTTCTAATCTGTAGTATTACATGGAAATTGGAGGATAGAACGTGAAGGCTAAGATTTCAAAACGACTAAAGTTAGTAGCTTCTTTTCTGCCTGCAGGAGCTAAATTTGCAGATATTGGATCTGATCATGCTTATTTACCGTGCTATGTTTGTCAAAAAGATCCAACAGCAATTGCTGTTGCTGGAGAAGTAAATGTAGGTCCATTTCAAAGGGCCGTAGAAACCGTAAAGGCATGCGATTTAGAACAGCAAATTGATGTTCGACTTGGTAATGGGTTGGAGGTTATTGAAGCCGAAGAAGTAAACCAACTGGTGATTGCTGGTATGGGAGGTTCATTAATTCATGATATTTTGGAGAGTGGAAAAACGAAGCTCGCCTCGGTAGAGCAGGTTATTGCTCAACCAAATGTAGATGCAAGAGCTGTTCGGAAATGGATGGTTCATCATGGATTTACGATTACTGATGAAGATATAATAGAAGAGAATGGGCATTGTTATGAGATTATTCATGCAAAGCGGTTAGATACTCTAGATAATAAACAATTAGATGAAAAAGATTTATTGTTTGGTCCCATATTATTGCGTAGTAAACCACATGCATTTTATAAAAAGTGGAACGAAGAAGCTCATAAGTTAGAACACGTGTTACAGCAGTTAAAACAAGCGAAGCAAGTAGACCAAAAGAAACAAGAGCAATTCACAAAAGAGTGGAGATGGATGAAGGAGGTATTAAGTAATGAAACAGGAACTTACTACTAGTGATGTGTTTCAGGTTATAGAGCAACTGGCTCCAAAGACGTTCGCATATGACTGGGATCCAGTTGGTTTGCAAGTTGGTAGTTACAACAAATCAGTAAGTAAAATAATGGTTACGCTAGATGTGGTAGAAGCAGTTGTTGATGAGGCAATTGAAAAAAACGTAGATGTTATTGTTGCTCATCACCCTTTATTATTTAAACCTGTACAGAAAATTAATACAAACACATCAATAGGGCGTATTTTACAAAAATTATTGACCAATGATATTACCGTATATGCAGCACATACTAATTTAGATATAGCACAAAATGGCGTTAACGATGTATTATGTAAAATAATTGGGATAGAAAATACACATGTTCTAGTTGAGAAAGAAGCAGGACAATTACTCAAGCTGGTTGTTTATGTTCCTAAAACCCATATTGAAGAAGTAAGAAATGCGATTAGTGATGCTGGTGTAGGGCATATTGGTAATTACAGTCATTGCACCTTTCAAACAAAAGGACAAGGAACATTCAAGCCGCTAGACGGAACAAATCCATATATTGGAAGTGTGAACGAATTAGAAAAGGTAGAGGAAGTGAAACTAGAATCTATTATGGAAGAAAGCAAGCTATCTTCTGCATTAACTGCAATTCGTCAATCCCATCCATACGAAGAGCCAGCATACGATGTATATCCATTAAGAAATAAAGGGGAAATATATGGTCTTGGCAGGATAGGCGAACTAATAAATCCTACGCAATTATCCGATTTCTGTGAGCAAGTAAAAACAAATTTAGAATTGGATTGCGTACGCGTTACGGGAAAAATGGATAAGCAAGTGAAAACTGTGGCCGTTCTTGGCGGAAGTGGGGAAAAGTTTATTCATCAAGCTAAGAAAAAAGGGGCAGACGTTTTTATAACAGGCGACATGACATTTCATCAAGCACAAGACGCTCAGGAAATGGGGTTAGCAATAATTGATGTCGGTCACTATGCGGAAAGCGTGATGAAAGCTTCTGTACAAGAATACTTGGCAACTAGCCTTAATGGGGAAAATGTTGAAATTATAGTATCAACAACGAATACAGATCCATTTCAATATGCATAATATCATATTTAGAAATGGAAAGGAGTATATGCATGAATCATACATTTCAAGACTTTTCTTTTGCTCCCGTTATGGAGCAAGTAATTAAACATTTAGATTTTCACGAACCAACAGCAATTCAAAAACAGGTTATTCCAGCAGTTTTAGAGGGTAAGAGTGTAGTTGGCCAATCAAAAACAGGTTCAGGCAAAACGCATGCGTTTCTATTGCCGTTGCTAAATGCGATCGATGAGAACAAACAGCAGGTACAAGTTGTGATAACAGCTCCAACGAGGGAGCTTGCAACACAGTTATATAATGAAGTGAAGCAAATCACTCGCTATGCGGATAAAAACGAAATTTGGACAGCAAAGCTATTGGTTGGCGGTACTGATAAACAGAAAATGATGGAAAAATTAAAGCGACCTCCTAAAATTGTTGTTGGAACACCTGGAAGAATATTAGATATGATAAAGGAGAACGCAATATCTATTTACACTGCGAATAGTTTTGTTATCGATGAAGCGGATTTAATGTTGGATTTAGGTTTTATTCAAGAAGTGGATCAGTTACTCGTTCGCTCTCATCCTAAGGTTCAAATTTTGGTTTTTTCCGCAACAATCCCACAACCATTGTCTTATTTTTTAAAGAAATATTTGCAACAGCCAGTACATGTAAAAATTTCCGATGACATTTATCCAGAAAAGATGGAGCATCGACTAATCTATTTAAAACATAGAAATGAAGCATCGATTATTGCTGAGATTTCAAAGGTTATTCAGCCATATTTAGCGATTATTTTTACAAATGGAAAAGAAAAAGCGAATGAGTTAGCAGTCTCTCTACAAGAGAAGGGGATGGAAGTGGGGCTCATTCATGGCGGTTTATCTCCTCGTGAACGTAAGCGTGTATTAAAAGAAATTCAAAACTTACGCTACCAATATATTGTAGCTACGGATCTCGCTGCCCGTGGCATTGACATTAAAGGAGTTAGTCACGTAATTAATGCACAGCTACCGAAAGAAGAGGATTTTTATATTCATCGTGTTGGCAGAACTGCGCGTGCAGGTATGGAAGGAACAGCAATCAGCATTTATCAATCTGATGATTTGCCGCTCATTAAAAAGCTAGAAGAAAAAGGTTTAGATTTTATGTATGTAGACGTTCGTAATGGGGAGTGGCAGTCTGCAAAACCTTGGAATCAACGTGTGCTTCGTACAAAACAGGGCACTGATATGGATAAAGAAGCGTGGAAAAGAGTAAAAAAAGCGCATAAAGTAAAGCCTGGATATAAGAAAAAAATGAAACGGGAAAAAGAGATGATTAAAAAACGGTTATCTAAAACCAAGTATAATAAGAAATAGATTTCATTTGGAGAGGTGAATGTCATGTTGAAAATAGGGTCACATGTGTCCATGAGCGGAAAGAAAATGTTGCAAGGCTCTTCAGAAGAAGCGGTTTCTTATGGGGCTAATACATTTATGATTTATACCGGCGCGCCGCAAAATACGCGAAGGAAACCAATTGAAGAATTGAATATTGAAGCTGGGAAGGCTCATATGAAAGAGCATGGTATAGAAGAGATTGTAGTTCATGCTCCATACATTATTAATATAGGCAATTCTACAAAACCACAAACATTTCAGTTAGGTGTAGATTTTTTAAGGAGTGAAATCGATCGAACAGATGCAATCGGAGCAAAACAAATTGTTCTTCATCCTGGAGCCCATGTTGGAGCGGGTCCTGATGCAGGTATTAAGCAAATAATTAAAGGATTGAATGAAGTTCTAGAAAAGGATAAGAATGTACAAATAGCTCTTGAAACAATGGCGGGTAAGGGATCTGAAATAGGAGGAAGTTTTGATGAATTAGCTCAAATTATCGATGGAGTAACTCATAATGAAAAACTATCTGTCTGCTTTGATACGTGTCACGTACATGATGCTGGATATGACATCGTAAATGATTTTGATGGCGTATTATATCAATTTGATAAAATAATTGGAGTCAACCGTATAAAAGTTATGCATATAAATGATAGTAAAAATGAAGTGGGAGCACATAAAGATCGGCATGAGAATATTGGTTTTGGCTATATTGGTTTTGATGCTTTATCATCTATTATTCATCATCCGCAATTGATGGATTTGCCTAAAATTTTAGAGACACCGTATGTAGGAGAAGACAAAAAAAATAAAAAGCCTCCATATCGTTTGGAGATAGAAATGATCAAATCCAATCAATTTGACAGTAAACTAAAAGAAAAAATTATCGCACAATGACATATATCTTGTACTAGTGAGTAACTCTTTTACCTCCTTTGATAGTTAGCAGTTATAGAAAGACTTAGCTTATCACCAAGTCGCCATGGCAAAAAAATTCTTCCTTTTGTTCAGACGATAAGCTTAAAATGGTATACCTTTTTATAGTGTAAAAAAAGAGAAAAACAAGTTAGCTTCTAAGAATAGCGCTCATTCCTAATTTGTGCAGTTTAATTAGATTTTCTTATCTTGCTTAGGAACTAAACTTTATTACAAATAGTCCTGTGCAGCAAAGGTTTTAATGTGCTGTGTTGCTGGAAATAGCGTTTGCTTGCTACAGGACTTTAGAATTGTTACAGGGAATTTGTACGTTGCTTTTATATCCTTGTCACTTTCAACCAAAACTTCGATGCTATTCAAACAAGTAACCTAATCCATAAGAGTGAATTAATTCATTGAATAATTTTTGTGCTTTTTTTGCTGTTGCGGGGTCAGTGATGCGTGCTAGTTGTTGAAACATTTGTTTTCGTCCTTCTGCATCAAATGGATCTACAGGATGTTGCTTTAAGTATGCCGTTATCTGTTCGGCTTCTTGTTGCTTTAGTGTAAATCCGTATTGTTTTCCATAATGAATTAATTCTTGAGTAGATAATTGTTTTAATTTTTTTTGAACCATATCTTTAATAAAATTTGCCATTCTACTATCTCCCTTTTCAATATGTCCTACCGTACTATATGTTTTACCTCTTTCAAATTCAACTCGTCCATGCAAATTTTTTTCGTCACATGTTTCCAGTTAATAACATCTGTAAAATTACAGAAAAATCATAAGCTAAGCGTGTACCTCAAATGTACAAAAAGGAGGTCTGATGCAATGGATCAATATCCGAATCGAGGAATGAAGGATGTTGAAGAACCCCCAAATTATGGTGAGCAGCGTAAAAACCAAGATTTTGTTGGTATAGAACCAGATAGCTCAAGAGATGAGGAATTTGCTGCTGAGATGACTGTAGATGATGCTGATACAGAAATAACTGGAGATATGGATGAAAATACTACCTTTGGATGGGTAGGTATTGCTTTATCCATTATTTCTTTCTTTATCTGGCCAATTATCTTTGGTGTAGCTGGCATTGTTCTTGGATTCATGTCAAGAAGTAGAGGAGCTGACGCATTAGGAAATATTG
Organism: Virgibacillus chiguensis; assembly: GCF_900129865.1. GTDB lineage: Bacteria > Bacillota > Bacilli > Bacillales > Amphibacillaceae > Virgibacillus > Virgibacillus chiguensis. The sequence continues at coordinate 270,553 of NZ_FQXD01000001.1, read as the reverse complement.
CTATTGCAGCTGGCGCAGTTTCCATTCTTATCACTTTATTCATTTTGCCATTTGTTTAAAAGGAAGGGTGCTCCCCTTCCTTTCATCTATGTAAAGTACTGATTAACCATTATATAATAATGTTTCACTATATTTTGGGAAATAATATATTTTACCTGGGGTAAGGGAAAAAGGGTCCGTGTTAGGATTACTTAATTTAAAATCGTTTAAAATACGCTTAACATTCAACTCATTTTGTGAATAAGGATTGATTTGTTCGACAATAGAAAGCACCGTATCATTTGCTTGCACCTTAACTGGGACGACATGAAACATCGTTGTAGAAATCATATCACTATGCTTTTCATCAAGCTCTTTTCTAGAATGGGGGCTTTCTTGTGTGATATCCTGATATATGATGTATACAGCCATTATACAAATAAATAAGGAAAATAGTTTTTTGGAAAAATCCATTGTATGAACTCCTTATCATGAAACCATTATTTACTCCCAAACGTATACTTATATGAGTACTGGAGAGGAGGATACGTTTTTGACTGTATTCGAGATGGAATGGATTGGAATTCTCATTACTGGTTTTGCTACTTTATTCCTTATTGGTGAAGTGTTAGTTAATATGCGAGGACTGTTCGGCCTATTAGGGATAGGGTTTATTACTGTATATTTTGGAGCATATGTTGAAACAAGTTCGATTATTATTATGCTTATTATTTACTTTGTTGGATTATTACTTATTATTATCGATGGGAAACTATTAAATGATGGGACACTTGCAACAATTGGTTTAGCGAGTATGCTTACAGCTGTTGCGCTTCCTGCACCAAGTTTAACATCAGGGTTATATGCTGTATTAGGAGTATTGCTAGGTGGCGGGTCGTCGCTTTTATTCTTAAAAGTTTTTAAACGAAGAGAAATGTGGAACAAAATCACGTTAAAAGACCAATTAACAAAGGAAGCCGGCTATAATTCCATGAATGAAACATACGAGCGATTGGTAGGTGAAGAAGGCATTACACTTACTGATTTACGTCCTGTTGGTACAATTCGAATTCATCGTAAAGATTACAGTGCGATATCAAACGGGCAATGGATCGAAAAAGACACAGCTATTAAAGTTGTTCAAGTTGATGGTACCCGTATACTAGTAGAAAAAATAAATTAATTCATAGTACTTTTGTATTAGAAAGACTTGGCTTGTCGCTAAGTCTTTTGGCGACATCCTTTGTTTTTCTTATACTATAAATCCAAATATCTTATACCTACCTATAGTGCCTAAGGGCGCTGGATCTCCATTAATAATTAAAATAACCGTTAACTTCAGCCATATATTTTTCCATCTATATCATTTAACATTTAAGTCCATTGAATATGATATCTTCAATAACCAAAGCTCGTCATATTTCTACAAATTTTCCCATTAAACCCAAGTTTTTAAGTATGCTAATTTATCTAGTATACATGTTGAAAAAGCAGTGGTTAGCCCTAATTGTAAATTTACTGTTAAGAATACTTATAACACCTTTACAAAAGCTTTATATATAATTAATATTGTTATGGTGCGACAAGATTCAACAAGATGGAAGGGTAGGTATAGATTTTGGAAATTGATATTCAAAAACTTATATTTGAATTTATCGGTGGGCTAGGTATTTTCCTTTTAGGTATTAAATATATGGGAGAAGGGCTTCAAAAATCAGCTGGTGATCGATTGCGAGATATTTTAGATAAATTCACTAGCAATCCGTTTATGGGTGTACTCGCTGGAATTATCGTTACTATTTTAATACAGAGTAGCTCGGGCACAACCGTCTTAACGGTAGGTCTTGTAAATGCTGGCTTTATGACGTTAAGACAAGCTATTGGCGTCATAATGGGTGCCAATATTGGTACTACGGTGACGGCCTTCATTATTGGAATTGACATAGGAGCCTATGCTTTACCAATTATTGCTGTGGGTTGTTTCCTGATATTTTTCTTTAAAAACCAAAAAACAAATGCGGTTGGACAAGCTGTGTTCGGCTTTGGTGCTTTGTTCTTTGGTTTAGAGTTAATGAGTAATGGAATGAAACCTTTACGTAGCTTAGAAGCTTTTCAAGAATTAACATTAAGCATGAGTGATACCCCGATTCTAGGAGTTGTTATTGGTACTGTATTTACTTTAATTGTCCAAAGCTCTAGTGCAACAATTGGAATATTACAAGGATTATTTTCTGAAGGAGCTATGGATTTAAAAGCTGCGATTCCTGTATTGTTTGGAGATAATTTAGGCACAACAATTACTGCTATCTTAGCTTCACTAGGAGCAACAGTTGCAGCAAAGCGTGCTGCGTTAACGCATGTTATTTTTAACCTTATTGGAGCGTCCGTATTTCTAATCATTCTTGATTTATTTACAGTCTTTGCTAGTTTTTTACAGGATCAATTTGCACTAAGTCCAGAAATGACCATAGCCTTTGCTCATGGAAGCTTTAATATAACGAATACCATTATGCAATTTCCATTTATTGGTGCTTTGGCTTGGATAGTAACGAAAATGGTTCCTGGGGAAGACTCGATTATTGAATATAAACCGCAACATTTGGATCCCATTTTTATACAGCAATCTTCTTCATTAGCATTAGATCAAGCAAAATCAGAGCTTGTGCGCATGGGGGAGTATGCTTATAAAGGTTTGGAAGAAACCAATAAATATTTAAATACACATTTAATAAAACATGCTGAAATGGCGATGCAAATTGAAGGCGCCCTTAATAATTTAGATCGAAAAATAACAAATTATTTGATAAGTTTGTCGAAAGAATCGCTCTCAGAGTTGGAAAGTGCTAAACATTCAACATTATTGGATTCCGTACGAGATGTGGAACGAATTGGCGATCATTTTGAAAACATTGTTGAACTTATTGACTATAAAATTTCCAATAAAGTACACCTAACAGATGGTGCAAAAGAAGATTTAAATGAAATGTTTGAATTAACTATATCTACCGTAAAACAGGCGGTTGAATCGTTGGAAAATATGAATCGAGAAGAAGCCCTTTCTGTAATACAAAAAGAAGATCAAATAGATAAGATGGAAAGGAATTTCCGCAAACGCCATATTATACGTATGAATGAAGGTACCTGTAGCGGTTCTGGTGGTATTGTGTTTGTAGATATCCTTAGTAATTTAGAACGAATTGGGGATCATGCAGTTAATATCGCAGAAGACGTTTTAGGAGAATAGCTTTTTTAAACAGCCTTGATCTTAGTTAAGATCGAGGCTTATGTGCATCCATGGTTTTAATATTGCTGATGTTGTGATTTAAAGATTTTTAAATGATGAATACTTATTGTCTGGCATTTGGTCAAAAACAGGGGCACCGAACTTTCTGAAGTGAGGGGGATTGCGGTGCTTTTTATGTCGTATATTCATCCATAGGGTATATACTTCAACACATAAAAATAGAATATTTGAACTTTGGTTTTAGTATTGCATTTATATCCAAATAATGCTATAGTTAATATTGTCGTTTTAAGAGATGTGATTATTACATATACATCGTTTTTAAAAGAAATAAAAATCTTTTAAAAAAAGATTGACAAAACTTGTCGAAAGTGGTAAATTATATCTTGTCGCTATAATAAGTAACAACGTTATAGCCTTTCTGTTCCACAGTAGCTCAGTGGTAGAGCAATCGGCTGTTAACCGATCGGTCGTAGGTTCGAATCCTACCTGTGGAGCCAATTTGGCGGTGTAGCTCAGCTGGCGAGAGCGTACGGTTCATACCCGTGAGGTCGGGGGTTCGATCCCCTCCGCCGCCACTTTTATTTAAATACGTACGGCGGTCGTGGCGAAGTGGTAAACGCACCGGATTGTGGCTCCGGCATACGTGGGTTCGATCCCCACCGGTCGCCCCATAATGAAAGAAAAGGACCCTTAGCTCAGTTGGTTAGAGCTATCGGCTCATAACCGATCGGTCGCAGGTTCGAGTCCTGCAGGGTCCACCATTATTTACTGGTTTGGAGGTATACCCAAGTCTGGCTGAAGGGATCGGTCTTGAAAACCGACAGGGGTGTAACAGCCCGCGGGGGTTCGAATCCCTCTACCTCCTCCATACATAACCAATAGGCAAGCAAAACAATTTAATATGTTGGCTCGGTAGCTCAGTCGGTAGAGCAAGGGACTGAAAATCCCTGTGTCGGCGGTTCGATTCCGTCCCGAGCCACCATCTTTGAACAAGCACTGGCTTGTTTTTTTGTGTTTTATTTTATACGATAGAAAAGATTTTTTTATTAATATAGTCATATCAAGTTTTTCTTATAATGTACATATGGTAAATAAATGCATATAATTTGCAACTGCTTGAAAGCTTTGATACCCTTTGAATTAAAGGGTGAATATTCGATCCTTTTAAAACAAAATGGATATGAGGAGGAAGTATTAATGGCTACATTTGAATTACCTGAACTACCATATGCTTATGACGCACTCGAGCCTACAATTGACAAGGAGACTATGAACATTCACCATACGAAGCACCATAACACGTATGTTACTAAATTAAATAGTGCTTTGGAAGGGCATGCTGAGCTTCAAAACAAATCATTACAAGTTTTGATTAGCGATTTAGATGCTGTACCAGAAAGTATTCGTACAGCAGTTAGAAATAATGGTGGTGGACATGCTAACCACAGTCTTTTCTGGAAGGTTCTTTCACCAAACGGTGGCGGCGAACCGACTGGTGAACTTGCTACAAAAATAGATGAAACGTTTGGTAGCTTTGACAAGTTCAAAGAGCAATTTGAGAGCGCGGCAGCTGGCCGCTTTGGATCAGGCTGGGCTTGGTTAGTCCTCCATAACGGAAACCTTGAAATTATGAGTACTCCGAACCAAGACTCTCCATTAATGGAAGGTAAAATGCCAATTTTTGGTGTAGATGTTTGGGAACATGCATATTACCTAAAATATCAAAACAGACGCCCTGAATATCTTTCATCCATTTGGAATGTTGTTAATTGGGATGAAGTAGCTAAAAACTATAACGAAGCAAAGTAAAAATAGTTAAAAAAAGCATGTGTGAATTCACATGCTTTTTTTCATGATGAGTTTCTAGTAGAAACGCAATAACCGAATTGTCAGCCCGGCGATAAGTTATCATCGGTCATTTTGTCACCTCGTCGTAATTCCTTTATCTCCGTTACCTCGTTCCATTCGCTACGTTGCCAAATGGGAAACTAGCTTTTGTATCGCTATAGGAAAGCATAAGAGTTTAAAGGTCTATAGCAGCTTTCGTCATAAGACTTGACGAAAGCCACATTTTTCTAATTGCACTTACAGACATTTAGCCTATGGCATGAGCTATTTAAAAAATGGGGGAGGAGACCTTATAACCACCGTTAACGACCGATAGTAAAATCACATTATAATGAGCCACGTTTACGTCAACGAAATCTTTCCATTGGAATAATACTTCTATTTTGCTTGTTAGGCTGCTATTTTTGTAATCCATGGGTATTTGTATATCTGTCCCTTATTTGCTCAAACTAGTAGTAAGAATAAAAAGGGGAATCAGACATGCAGAAAAGCCGCTTTTTTTATCCTGGTAATACAAATATGAATAAAGATTTTATCTTTTTGCTTGTTATTGGCGGTTTATATTCATTAGGGCTATTTTTGTCCAATACGTTTGTAAACATTTACCTATGGAAGCAGTCGGGAGATTATGTAACAATCGCTGTATATAATTTAGCTATTTACATTTTTCAACCCATTACCTTTATTATTGCGGGAAGATTAGCTAAAAAAGTAGACAGAGTAATTGTGTTACGGCTAGGAGTGATTTTTCTATCTTTATTCTTTTTAAATGTTCTTTTAATAGGTGATAAAGCTTCCTATTTTAACTTTCTTTTAGGTGGTTTACTCGGTATAGGGTATGGGTTCTATTGGTTAGCATTTAATGTATTGACTTTTGAAATTACTGAACCAGATACAAGAGATTTTTTTAATGGTTTTTTAGGAGTATTACAATCATTTAGTGGTATGGTAGGTCCTTTGTTAGCAGGTTTTATTATCGCTAGAATGGAAGCAAATATTGGCTATACCATTATATTTACTATGTCTTTTATCATGTTCATTTGCGCTGTAGTCATTAGTTTTTTTTTAAAGCCGCGAAAAGCAGAAGGCGATTTTTATTTTCGCCGTGTCTTAAGCGAGCGTTATCATAACAAAAACTGGAAAAGAATTCAAAATGCCCACATCTTTCAAGGGCTTCGCGAAGGAATATTTGCGTTTATTATTGCGATTTGGGTGTTTTTAATTACCCAAAGTGAGTTTGCATTAGGGATGTTTAATTTAGTTTTCTCTGGTCTTTCACTCGTATTTTATTTTATTGGAACAAAATTTATTAAGCCCTCTATGCGTAAAAAATCAATCTTACTTGGCAGTCTAATCTTATACTTTGCCATCGCTTTAATTATTTTTGACATTAGCTACGCACAATTATTAATTTATGCTGTATTTATCGGGATTGCCTATCCTATTATTATGATTCCATATGTTTCCTTAACATATGATGTTATTGGGAAAGCTTGGAAGGCGAAGGAATATCGTGTAGAATACATTGTTGTACGTGAGCTATTTGTGAATATTGGTCGGGTGACATCCATTTCTGTTTTTTTACTAGCGATAACCCTTTTAAAAGCTGAAATAATTATTCCATATTTATTGGCTCTTTTTGGCGCTGGGCACATTTTTATTTATTTGTTTGTGAAAAAAATTTACTTGGAAAGTAATATGGAAAAACAAGTTTTTATAAAAGATCAGTTTACAAATGAAAAAAATCGTTAGTGAATTGAATTGTCCTAAAAAAGTATTTTTCTCACTGTCACCACATTTGCTGAATAAGGCAAGTTTTCTAATATTGAATGAGTGACTTTAAAAATTGAAAAATAGGTGAAATATATGGCATGAAAATGATATAATGAATATTGCTTAATAAACATGTACATTTTGGGGGAGAAACAATGAACAAAAAGAAGAAAAAAGCGCAACTTCCCTTTCGTATAAACTTATTGTTTTTTATCGTCTTTCTAATGTTTGCAGGGCTAATATTGCAGTTGGGAGTTGTGCAAATATTAAACGGAGAGGAATTTCAAGAAGAAATTGAGCGTACGGTAAAAGATACAACGAAGGTTCCTGTCCCTAGGGGAAAGATTTATGATAGCAACCATCAAGTCATTGTCGATAATAAACCACTCTATTCCATTACGTACACCCCGCCCAAAGGTGTACAAGCGGAAGATCGCTTAGAAGTAGCAGAAGATCTTGCTAAGTACATTTCTATGGATAGTGATGGTGTAACAGAGCGCAATAAAAAGGAATACTGGTACTTAAAAAATAAAAAAGCGGCAGATAAACGTTTAAAAAAAGAAGAAGCTGCTGAATTAGACAATGCGGAACAATACAACACTATTTTAGACAGAATTACAGAAGAGGAAATATCTGGTTTTTCTAAACAAGAATTAGAAGTAATTGCAATTAAAACGGAGTTAGATAAAGCTTATTCACTAACGCCGCAAATTGTAAAAAACAAAGATGTCACTGCGGAAGAATATGCTCAAGTTTCTGAGCATTTAGCGGAACTTCCTGGTATTAATGCGACTACAGATTGGAATAGAGACTACCCATTTAATGATACAATGAGAAGTTTGCTTGGATCGATAACATCGCAAGAACAAGGGATACCTGCGGATAAAAAAGAGAACTTTCTAACGAAAGGATACAGCAGGAATGATCGTGTAGGTAAAAGCGGTTTAGAAGAATATTATGAAGATGTACTTCGTGGTCGTAAAGAACAAATTCAATATACAACCACAAAGTCTGGGGATGTAGTGGATAGCAATACCGTAGTGGAAGGTAGACGTGGAAAAGATCTAGTGTTAACTATGGATATCGATTTTCAAGAAAAAGTCGATAAAATTGTACGAAAAGAGTTGAAAACTGCAGTTCAAAAACATCCTTATGAGAACAGGTATTTAAAAGATGCGCTAGCAGTAGCGATGAACCCTAAAACGGGGGAAATATTGGCAATAAGCGGTCAAACAAGAGACGGTAATGACTATAAGGATGCAACGATTAAAACACTTTATGATGCACACCGTCCAGGATCAGTTGTAAAAGGAGCGACAGTACTAGCTGGTTTAGAGTCAGGTGTCATATCTCCTGGTCACACATTTTATGATCTACCGATAAAAATCAAAGGAACGCCACAAAAAGGTTCTTATAATAATAGATTAGGATCTGTAAATGACATTACAGCGTTGAAAAAATCATCCAACGTGTATATGTTTTACATTGCGTTAAAAATGGGAGGCGAAAATCGATACCCATTCCCTAACAATTCAAAGGCTTCGTTTGACCCAGCAGCTTGGCAAGAAATGCGCAATTACTTTCAACAGTTTGGACTAGGGGTCAGTACGGGTATTGATTTCCCGTATGAAAGTATCGGATATGAGGGCCCTGGGATATCTAGTGCAGGTCTTTTAATGGACCAGGCTATTGGGCAGTATGATACGTATACAACGATGCAGCTAGCGCAATATGTCTCCACAATTGCTAATAACGGCTACCGGACCAAACCACATTTCTTAAAGGAAATACGTGAGCCGAGTAGATCAGGTAAGCAATTAGGCAGTGTATATCGTAGCGAAAATACAAAAGTATTAAACCAAATTGAAATGAAACAGTCCTACATTGAACGTGTACAAGAAGGATTTCGTCAAGCTTTCCAAGATGGTGGAACGGTGGCGATGGGGGGGACCAAGGATTATAAACCGGCAGGGAAATCAGGTACAGCACAAAATGAGATCTATGAAGATGGTGAGTTGGTTGCTGAAACAGAGAACCTTTCCTTAATAGGTTATGCACCTTATGATGATCCAGAAATTGCTTTTGCGGTAATGGTTCCGAATGTAGGACTAGGAAACGATTATCGAATTAACTATGAAATTGGCTTTAAAATAATGGATGCATATTTTAATGCGCAAAAAGGTAACAACAATGATGACAAAGAACAAGAAGATGAATAGAAAAAGACGTACAGATATATTTCTGTACGTTTTTTTGTGAGCTAAAAAAGGCTCGTATTTAGTAGACTGGCGTTATCTACTTGTGCAAAGGTATTTTATCTCGAATATAAAGTTCTGTTAGATTCTTCCATTTTATGAATAAGAGGTGTGGTCTGAACAATTTGGAAGATAACAGCACTTAAATCCCAATTCGTTCAGAGGACCCTAGTTATTACCCTTGGGCTACTAACAATCAGGGGGGACGAAGAATACGCCCGCCAATTATAAATTCACTTTATATGGAACGATTGATGAAGGGAACGTATTAACTTAAAATTTACAAAAAATTAACGGTGCATCAATATTAAGTACATACTGTTTTGCTATGATGGTAGCACGTGAATAAAAAGGAGGTATTGTATGCAGACGAGAGGGCAGTTTGACAAAGAACTGAGAGAAATAGATCAAGAAATTGTTGAATTAGCTAATTTAACCGAGAAAGCATTGGATAATGCTGTTCGGGCATTATTCAATCAAGATATTGGCTTGGCTGAACAAGTTATTGAAGGCGATAAAGTAATTGATAAAAAAGACTTAGAAATTAATGATAAAGTAGTGCTGTTAATAGCTAAACAAAACCCCGTTGCAACAGATTTGCGTCGTTTAATAACAGCCATTAAAATTGTCGCTGATTTAGAGCGGATGGCAGATAATGCAAGAAATATTGCGAGGTCTACAATTAGGTTAGGAGAAAGTAGGGAAGTACCTATTCCAACCCGTTTAAAAGCGATGCAAGATACATTAGTGAACATGCTACACACAGCCATAACAGCTTTTACAGAAGAAGATGGTAAACTCGCTGGACAATTAGCAGAAATGGATGACGCTGTAGATAAAGAAAATAAGCTTATTTTAAGTGAATTATTAGGCGAGACGGCAACAAACCCAGATAAGATCCAATACATTATGCAAATATCTCTATGCTCCAGATATTTAGAGCGATTTGGTGATCATATAACCAATATCGGCGAAAGTATTTTATATTTGATTAAAGGGGAAAATTATAACTTAAACTAATAAGCATGTTTGAACAAATGCGTAAGGTCGGTTTAGCGACATGGAGAATGGGATGAATGAATGGAGATAAAGTGAGCGAAGAACTGGACCATTATTTGATTATTTCGTTCCCCACAAGAACATCATGTATATTTTCCTGTACAAGAAGAAAAAACGAAGAAGCAGATTTACCTGCTTCTTCGTTTATCTTGTAATGGCTTCAGCGATTTCGTACAGACTCATATCGCTAGATACTTTAAATTCTCCAAGTTGTACCTTTTTACTGTAATCATTATCTTCTAGATAGTCATTGAATTTCGATGCTTCATCGATAATTCCATTCTTTTCTAGTTTTTCACTTATATCGGAAGAGGGTTTTCCCTCTTCAATTTTTAATGTGTATGTTTTCTTATCCTTTTCTTTCTTTTCATCTTTCTTTTGCTTATCCTTTTCTTCCTTTTGACCTTCATCTTTTTTTGAATCTTGGTCACTTTTCGGTTTGTCATTTTCTTCCTTATTTTTGGAATCTTCTTCTGTAGATTTAGCTTTTGTTTCTGGTTGTTCTTCATTTTTTGCAGCAGTTGTTTTAGCTTCATCCACAGAAACAGCAACATATTCTGAATTTGTTAGCACATGATAACCTTTATCCTCTACTAAAGCTACTAGCTCCTTGTCGGATAAGCTATCTGCTGTTTGAGTGCTCCCATTTGTAATAAAATAAACCCCTAACATAATTATTCCAGCTGTTAGGAGACCAATACCAAAAAGACGTATAGGTTGTTTCATCTTGTCCTCCTCCCTTTAAGATTTATTTTCTATACGAGTGTCTGTGAAGTCCTCTGTTAATAGTTCTTCTTCCAGAATCTTCATTTTCTTTTTCATTTGATATGTATCTTGCATCGTTGTAATGGAGAATTGTTCTAATTGACTTTCAACCTGCTCGATTCGATCATTCATGAAAAAGGAAATAGCAAGTAAAACGATTCCGACTGCAATAATGGTAATAATTGCATATATCATCTGCTCCCCTCCTTCTACTCACTACTAGTTATAACATAAAATGCTGTCGAAATGCCATTACAATTTGATTATTTTTTTTGATATTGGAGAAATACAACAGCTATGCAACCATATAACCCATTGGCCAAATCTGATTCGATTAAAAATGACAAATTGATGCTTATGTATTTAAATTCTTGCTAGAACGGCTAACATTTGGTATTATAAATAAGTCTGAAATGAAATTATTGCTAGCGAGGCAACAATTTGTTAAAGTTTGGAGGGATAAATGATGCGCGTAAACATTACTTTAGCTTGTACAGAAACAGGAGATCGTAATTACATTTCTACTAAAAATAAACGAACTAATCCTGAGCGTTTAGAGCTTATGAAATACAGCCCACGTCTAAAAAAACACACTCTACATCGTGAAACAAAATAACGATAATAATAGAACCTTTATCTTGTAGATAAAGGTTCTATTATTATTATTTATTTGAAAAAGGGGGCGAGCTTCTTGAAAAAAGACCAACTCCGAAATGCCACTATTTATGCTTTAAAACAACTAACCCCAGAGCAAAAAGGGGATATAAACCACCAATTACATCGACACCTAGTGACCTCGACATTTTGGGAAAATGCTACTACAATCGGTATTACTATCTCGAAAGGATTTGAATGGGATACTTATGAATTAATTAACCAAGCTTGGCGGCAAGGTAAAAAGATATGTGCCCCAAAGTGTGACCCAAAATTTAAAACGATGGATTTTTATAAGTTTCAAACCTTCAAACAACTAGATGAAGTATACTATCATCTTTTAGAGCCTATTCCAAGTGAAACCGTGTATATTGCTCCGGGTACCATTGATTTGTTGCTTGTGCCAGGTATTGTTTTTGATCCAGATGGTTATCGTATAGGATTTGGTGGCGGCTATTATGACCGTTTTTTAGCAGGGTTTCTCAATCAAACTGTTTCTATATTACACAGTAGCCAACTTGTACCATCAATACCGAAAAACATATTTGATTTACCCGTTCAGCATTTAATAACAGAAGAAGGTTTAGTACGTTAAGTTAGCTAAAGTGCTTCATTTTATCTATATACTTTCTAATGGGAAGAAGCACTAATGTTTTAGCCGTAAGATTTGCCGACAAGCCAAGTTTTCTAATCCTTGCATAAAAATATCCAGTGAGGATCATAACTAAGAACATCAATCATAAAGAGGTGTTCACATGCGTACTATTGTTTTAATTATAGGTCTTGTTGCTGCGTCCGCTTTCGTTTATAAATGGCGTTATCGCATTTTGAATATGGTTTTAGCAATTGGATTTTTACGCAAATTTGCTGTACAGTTATCTATGAGTTCTCCTTCCATCCGAAGTCTTTTTAAATCGAAAATGTCGCAAACAAATACGAATGTATAATAGTTCCTTTACAGCTTTAACATTAATGGGGCTAAAGACTATGAACTTGTAGCCCCATATGTTCAATTTTACAGTTAGAGAAGGTAAATTTTTTTAGAACTGGGCTATTACCAAGCTTTTATAGGGATAAAACGCCGTCGTTTTGCTTATACACTATAATTTATAAAAATAATATACTTTCCTATTGTGTAAAATAGAAAGTGTTATAGAAATATAGAAAACAAGGGGAGATGTGATAATGTATTTAGATGAACAGTATACGATGTACAATATGGCTTATCAAATTGTTTCTCGTGAAGCGTATAATGTTCTTTATGTAAACGAACAAGGGAATGAGATATGGTTAGAAAAGAAAGTTGGGAAAGATTCAAAAGTATTACGATTTATCAATCAAGGCTTTGACTGGAAAAACTATTTAAAAAAAGATATAGCCGTCGTATTTCAAAAAGTAAAAGCCATGAAAAAACTTTTAAGAGCTAAAACCATTCAAATACATAATATATACATATCAGAATTCACTCCTGTAGACTCATGGGAGTTTTTAAAGCAACCAATGAAATTAAATGAAAAACAAGCAATTATGATGAAAATATATTACCTCTCTAATTCACAATTTGAAGAAGAAAAAGACAGGTTAGAAAAAGAGGCAGAGATTTCTGCTCTAGAATTGGATGATAGTCTCGAGGAAACAGTAAAAGAAGAGAAAATAGCTACTTATAAGCATTATTTAAGGAAACGAATTTTGGATGATCAAAAAGAAAAGAAAGAGTTATTTTCTTTTGGAAAACCAAGGTTAACATATATCATTTTAGCTCTATGTGTTAGTTTATTTCTGCTGTTAGAATGGAACGGTGGGAGTGAAAATATCGAAACACTAAAACAATTTGGTGCTAAATATAATCCAGCTATTATTGAAAATGGGGAATGGTGGAGGATTATTAGCTCCATGTTTTTACATATTGGTTTGTTACATTTAGTAATGAATATGATTGCTGTTTATTATTTAGGTACATTAGTAGAACGTATATATGGTTCCATTCGATTTTTAATTATTTATTTTCTGGCTGGAATAGGAGGTGGAATAGCAAGCTTTGCTTTTTCAGCCAATATTGCCGCAGGTGCATCCGGTGCTCTATTTGGATTATTTGGAGCGTTATTATTTTTTGGGCTTCATCATAGGAGGGTTTTCTTTCAAACTATTGGAAGTAATGTATTGTTGTTAATTGGAATAAATATTGTGTTTGGTTTTTCTATTCCAGCTATTGACAATGGTGCTCACCTTGGTGGTCTAGTAGCAGGTTTTATTGCTTCTGGAATTGTTCATTTGCCGAAACAAAAAGAAAGATGGAAGCAGCTTAGTGCAGTGCTTGTCTACTTAGCGCTTGCATATGGAATAATACAATACGGCATAACAAACAACATGAACTCGCCAATGTATTATGTCATGCACATTGAAGAATTAGTTCAAGAAGAAAAATATGAACAAGTTGTTACAGAGGCCAGTAAAGCGATACGCAATACTGAAGGGGAGGAGCAATGGAAAGCAGCTATTTTATTCCATCGTTCCTATGCGTACATTGAATTAAATCAGAAAAATTTAGCTATGGATGATTTGAAACAGAGTGTTCAACTAGACAATAGTTTTCCAGAAGCACATTATAACCTTGCTTTACTATATTACCAGCAAGGTAATATAAAGGAAGCAAAAGATTTCATAAAAAGAGCTTATCAATTAGACTCTAATAACACGGATTTTCAAGAAATGTATGAGCAGATTACAGGCGAAAAACCGAAGTAAACATGAAAAGAAGGAATTCATCTTAGATATAAGGTGCCGTAAGCTTTTTAATATAAGAAGGTAAGTCATACTAGAAGTTTAGCAAACGGCGCCTTATCAGATAATCTTTCTTGGATACCTTATTCTGAAAAAGAATACTGCTGTATGAGCTTTTCTTTTTTACCATTCATCTCAAAAAGCACGAGCAAATGTTTGTTTTTTTTGTCGAATAAAATAATGGGAATATAGCTATTGACTGCTTTTTCCGCATTCACAATTGGTAAGAGATAGTTTTTGTACAACCCTTCCCATAATTGTCCCATAACTTTATCTGTTTGCGCTTGTGTTAAGCCAGCTATCGGTTGTGCCGCAAACTTATTTAAATCGGTTAAAGGTACAGCTGTATAACTTTCTTTATTAATGTCGAAATATTCATACAATGTATCCCAATGATAGGTTAGTTGCTGCATGGAGGCACGATCAAGTAGTGTTTTCCATTCTTTTTCGTATGTTGTAGAAGGTGTTTTAAATGAATCTAATTTTGCTGCTGGTGAGTCGATGACATATAAATGATCACTTGACATTTGTTGCATGCTCTTTATTTGGCTGTCTTTTTCATGAATTTCCCCATGATGAAAGGAAATCGCTTCATACAAACTACTATCTTCTAAAGTGAGCATTCTTTTTAAATGAATTGTATCCGTATCTTGCACCCACTTCGACAAAGCTCCTCTTAGCCTTCCATTGTCAAATAGCAAAGAAACATCTTGCCTTAAGTAAACAGGAATTTCTGTTGCAGAAGATGCTTTCCAGATGATTTCATAATCATCTATTCCTTTCTCAGTAAAAAGTTGTATATCGGTTTCTGCTGTTGTAAATGCAAAATTTTTATCAAGAGGAAAATACGTAATTGCTGGTTTAGATTGTAAACCAACGATATAGATAATGGTAATAAAACTAGTTATGGCAACAACGATGGTGATGACAGACCATTTTTTCATTAAACCACGTCCTTTTGACAGACTTGTCTTAAGCATTTTATGTTTTCGTTAAACGAGGTATGCTAATTTTGAAATAATGTATAATATAGCCTCTGCTGTTGAAAGCTAACTATAAGATTTTGAATAGGTCAGGTGAGTAAATGCAAATGGAAAGGCAGCCACTATTTTCATCATTTGAAAAAAACCGAGACTATATGCATGAGCGATTAGCAGTCGATCAAAGCTTTGATATGATTCAACGCGACTTGGAGTATGCAGGTATTAAGATGGCTTTGTTTGTTATTGATGGATTTGGCAAAGACGAAATATTACTTTATATTATGCAGCTTTTTGCTGAACTAGAGACGGAAGATTTAGAACCAAATGTATTAAAAAAATTACTTGAAAGATATATTCCTTACATTGAAGTAGATGAAGCGAATGATTTAAATGAAGCAAGCGACCTTGTCCTCGCCGGCCCAGCTGCATTAGTTGTAGAAGGCGCAAATAAAGTCATTATTATTGATGCAAGAACTTATCCTGCTCGCTCGCCAGAGGAACCCGATTTAGAGCGTGTTGTTCGAGGTTCTAGAGATGGATATGTGGAAACAATTGTCTTTAATACAGCTTTAACGAGAAGAAGGGTTCGAGATCGTTCTTTACGAATGCAGTATTTGCAAATTGGGAGAAGATCAAAAACAGATATTTGTATTTGTTATATTGAAGATATAGCTGATAAACATAGGGTAGAGAGCTTAAAAAAAAAGTTAGAAATGATTGATACAGATGGTTTGCCTATGGCTGAGAAAACTATTGAAGAGTATATTAGTGGGAGGCACTGGAATCCATATCCAACAGTAAGATATACAGAACGCCCAGATACAGCCGCTTCGCATCTTTATGAAGGCCATGTTCTCATTATTATTGATGGTTCACCTAGTGTAATGATAACTCCTGCAACATATGCTCATCATCTACAGCATGCAGAAGAATATAGACAAAAGCCGTTAGTTGGCGCCTATTTACGATTTGTACGATTTTTTGCTGTTATAGCTTCTATATTTATCTTGCCATTATATTACTTATTTGCAAAACACGCTGATTATTTGCCAGCCAATTTGCAATATATAGGCCCTGATGAAGCCGGTGTTGTTCCGTTATTTGTCCAATTTTTACTAGCGGAAATCGGAATAGATATTTTACGTATGGCAGCCATTCATACACCTTCTTCGCTAGCCACTGCACTTGGTTTAGTTGCAGCTATTATGATCGGTGAGGTTTCTGTACAAGTAGGATGGTTTTCCCATGAAGTTGTATTATATTTAGCCGTAGCAGCTATTGGTACGTATGCAACACCAAGTTATGAGCTAAGCTTAGCTAATCGTTTAGTTCGTATCTTTCTTTTAATTGCTGTTGCTTTGTTTGGTGCTATCGGTTATATTGTTGGCATAACACTTTGGATTTTGTATTTGGTTAGAATGAAATCGTTTAACGTTGCTTATTTTTGGCCGTTCATTCCCTTTTCCTATCGTCCGTTTCGAGATGTATTTTTGCGATCGCCAATTCCGTTGAAAAACCGTAGACCTGCTTTCTTGCACCCAAAAGACCCTGATCGATAGCAGATAGAATAGATGACTTAGCAAAACTTAGCCCTTTTGCTAAGTTTTTTAATGGCCTAGAAAATTAAAAAATTGCAGCTGTGGATAAACTTACTAAGTTATTTAGCACCGTCCGGCTACAGCGCACAGTAACTAGGCCACTTCACGAATCCCCCTACGATAAGTCATCATCGGTTCGTACTAAATAGGAATGCCGACTAAAGTCGGGCTTGCCGGAGGGCACCGGCATACTCCTCTTGCAGGAGCATGATTCCTAAAACTTTAGTTGCGTTCCACTCGCTACGTTGCTAAATGGGAGCCCCGAGCCTTTGTTCTTCGAATTTTTTGCCCATTACATGAAAATATGTTCAGTTTTTCTCATAGTGTTTTTCTTTCTGAAAAGGATTTAGTATAATTAAACTGGTGATTGTATGAAAACGATGTATGATATACAGCAATTCTTAAAAAAATATGGTACATTTATTTATACGGGAAATCGTTTAGGTGATTTACGTATGATGGAATTAGAAATAAATGAACTGTATGAGCTTGGCTTCATAGAAAACAAAAAGTATATAGAAATAAAAATGGTACTAAAAAAAGAAATTACATCTACGCTGAAGCAGAAGAAAGGAAGTCAATAGAAATGGAGCAAATAATTATTGGTATGGATATTGGAGGAACTACAGCCAAATTAGGATTAATTAGTAATGATGGAGTAATTATAAGCAAATGGGAAATACCTACAAACACAAATGATGGTGGTAAGCATATTGTGGATGATATCTGGAATTCAGTTCGTCAAAAATTAAAGCATTTACATTATAATGAAGAGCAAGTTCTCGGAATAGGTGTTGGCGCTCCAGGATTTATTGAAGATGAAACAGGGTTTATTTATGAAGCTGTAAATATTGGGTGGAAAAATTACCCTCTAGGTGAATTACTAAGTAATCAATCCAAGCTTCCAGTATTTGTAGAAAACGATGCGAATGTAGCTGCCTTAGGAGAAAACTGGCGTGGAGCTGGTAATGAAGTAGCTAATCTAATTGCGGTTACACTTGGTACTGGTGTAGGGGGCGGTATTATTGCAAATGGTAGAGTAGTAAATGGAGAAGCCGGTATAGGTGGAGAAATTGGTCATATTATTATGGATACACATGGTGCAGAATGTAATTGTGGCAGAAAAGGATGTTTAGAAACCATTGCTTCTGCTACTGGTATTGTGCGACAAGCATTCGAATCAGCCGAGAATTTACCAGATAGTAAATTAGCTAAACATGTAAATATAAAAGGAACTATTACTGCAAAAGACGTCTTCCAATTAGCGAATGAAGGGGATGTAGAAGCAAAACAAATTGTCGCACATACAACCGACATTTTAGGGTTGGCAATTGCAAACATGAGCGTTACTATTAGTCCGGCTAAAGTATTAATTGGAGGCGGCGTCTCGAAAGCTGGACAACCTTTGTTAACGGCAATAGCAGAAGCGTTTAAACGTTACGCTCTTCCAAAAGTATACCAAAGCTGTGAATTAAAGTTTGCCCAATTAGGTAATGATGCAGGTATTATAGGCGCTGCTTTTTTAGTAAAGCAAAAGCTAGAGAAAAAAGTATTTGGTGAAAAAATCTAATAAAATATGAAACTTTTTTACATGTAAAACGTCTTAGTAGTATAATCTTCTACTATGGGCTATAGAGTGATATAATTATAGCATTAACAGTGTTTGAAACAGAACTGAAATGGGGTATACGCTTTTTAATTTTCATGATAGAAAGTATAAAGGTTTATAGTATAAGTAAAACGACGGCGTTCTTCCGCCATAAGACTTGATGACAAGCTAAGTTTTTCTAAGCGTTGTAACTATAAATTCAAAACATGCATATAACAAATTTATATGCTTCCATTCTGCTGTTTAAGGGTTGAGTAATATCCTTTTTTAATTGTGTTCCGTATTTCGGTTCTCACTTGGTTAAAAGCCTTAGAACAAAACATCAGGTAATTAACTAGGGGATAAAAACGAGAAAACGATATGGAATAAAGTTCACTATCGTTTTTCCACTAGGAGTTTACATGTGAAAATTCGTCTAATAAGAAGGGGATTTTTATGAAACGCATAAAAAGCGTTGTAAAAATGAAGAGAGGGGAAAATAAATAGGAGGAAGTTGTATGAAACAGGAAATAAATAAGATACCGTTATTTATACTAGCAACCATTTTATTTGGAATAAAAACATATCTCGTATACCGGTTTATGTTTTCTATTGATTTGGAAAATATGATGCAAGAGATCATATTACTTATTAATCCATTTGTATCTGGATTTTTAATATTTGCATTAAGTGTATGGATTAAAAAGCCGCAAAGGCAAATGAAATATTTACGTTATACGATCTTAATAGGCACGTTGATTATATTTGCAAATCTTGTTTTTTATCGATCGTTTACTGATTTTATTACGATCCCGCAACTTTTTCAAGCGAGTAACGCTGCTGATTTAGGTTCAAGTATTTTAACATTGATTAAACCGTATGATATATTGCTATTTGTAGACGTTGTTATAATCTGGTTTATTAGCCGAAAGCAATCAGCTCAAGTTGTCGCGCACTACCCTAAAAGTGGGAAGGTCTTTGCACTTGCCATGTCATTTGTTTTATTAGCGGGAAACTTCTTCTTAGCGGAAATGGAACGCCCACAATTGTTTACGCGTGCGTTTGATCGTGAGTATCTAGTAAAAAACATTGGTTTGTTTAATTATCATATCTATGATATTGCAACTCAAGCAAAAGCAAAGACGCAACGAGTGTTTGCGGATGGGAATGAGCTTCCTGAAATCCAAAAATATATGGACGAGAACATGGCTAGAAATACTACTTCCGAGCTGTTTGGGGTAGCAGAAGGTAAAAATGTAATTTTTATTAATGCGGAATCAATTCAAAGTTTTGTCATTAATAATGATGTTAACGGGGAGCCAATTACACCATTTTTGAATGCTTTAACGAAGGATAAAGATACTTTCTATTTTGAGAATTTTTATCACCAAACGGAGCAAGGAAAAACCTCTGATTCGGAGTTTCTTGTTGAAAATTCGCTATATCCGCTATCGCGTGGCGCTGTTTTCTTTACCCACGGTCAAAATGAATATAATGCAATGCCTGAAATATTGGGCGAGAATGGATATTATTCTAGTGTCGTGCACGCCAATAATAAGAGTTTTTGGAACAGAGATCAAATGTATCAAAGTTTAGGATTTGACCATTATTATGGGGAAGAATCTTTTGAAATAACAGAAGAAAATTCGGTTGGTTGGGGGTTAAAAGATAAACCGTTTTTTGAACAATCGACCGATATTTTACAGCGAATGGAAAAACCTTTTTATACAAAATTGATAACATTAACGAACCATTTTCCATTTGAGTTAGATGAGGAAGATCGATCTATTGAACCGTATGATTCCAATTCTAATACGTTAAATAATTTCTTTCCAACTGTTAGATATATGGATGAATCCATTGAACTGTTCTTCGATGAATTAAAACGTACTGGTTTATATGAAGACTCCATTATTGTTATTATGGGTGACCATTATGGAATTAGTGCAAATCACAATAAGGCGATGAGTCAGTATTTAGGAAAAGAAGAGATTACTCCTTACGATCACATTCAATTGCAACGTGTACCACTATTTATCCATATACCCGGCTTTGGAAAAGGGGAAATTAAATCTGAAATTGCTGGCCAGATTGATATGAAACCTACATTGTTAAACTTACTAGGTATAAAAAATAATCAGGATATTCAATTTGGGAATGATTTGTTTAGTAAACAACGTAAAGATTTTATAGCTTTACGAAATGGAAGTTTTATAACAGATGAGTATATTTATACAAATGATACGTGTTACAATAAAAAAACTGGAGAACCAGTTGAAAAAAATCAAGAAGAGGACGAATCTAAAGAAACTTCGAATGCATGCGACTTAATTCGCAAGCAAGTGGGAAAAGAATTAGACTATTCCGATGATTTGATTTACGGTGACTTATTTCGTTTTATCGATTTCAAAAAAAATAAATAGAAAAAAGCTGACAATAAATGTCAGCTTTTTTCTATTTAACCACCTAATTCGGAAATAATGGTTGCCACAGCAAAAAATCCAAATGCTAACGCTGTAATCGCAGAAAAACCAATAGCAAAGATATTTTTGTATTTTAGTTGACGAATGATGGATACAACTGCAAGAATAGCTACTAATAAAAACAAAACCCCTAATACGATATGCATGAAATTCTTCCTCCTTATAACTTCTCATTTCCTATTGTTGGTATAGGAAATGTATTTGTATTATTATGTAACTAGTGCTGTTATATTCATTATTCTAAAGCATTATTGGTTATTTGTCGAGACATAGCATGGTAATTGGGTGTTTTTCAGCTGAACAGAAAGAAAAGGAATCTACATAGGTAAATTCAAAGATGATTTGGATCAAGAGAGTTCGCTTATTAGAATGCCTCTATTCAAAAACGTAATGAAAACCACCAATTTCTAAACGTCTATTTCCTTTATCTAAGCAACTTTGGCTTTTATCTTATTTCTTTTGTGGAACAAGTGATATATCATTCATATTGAAAGGAGAAATATACATGCAAATACACACAATGTCTTTAGGTCCATTAGGAACAAATTGTTATATTGTATACGATCAAGAAGAAGCGTTAATTATTGATCCAGGTGGTGATGCGGAGAAAGTCATGCAATTTTTACAAGATCATCACGTAACACCAATTGCTATTTTATTAACACATGCTCATTTTGACCATATTGGAGCAGTAGATGAACTACGAAAAGCGTATCATGTTGATGTTTATCTGCACGAATTGGAAGCGAACTGGCTTGAAGATGCTAATAAGAATGGTTCGTTGTTATTTACGCAGCAAAAAGTAGAAACAGAAAGGCCGGACCAATTCTTATATCCAAGGAAGATGACGCTTGGAAACTTTTCTTTTCATGTATTACATACGCCAGGCCATTCTCCTGGTAGTGTTACTTTTGTTTTTACAACAGAAAATTTTATTATTAGCGGAGATGTATTATTCCAACAAGGAATTGGCCGTACAGATTTACCAGGAGGAGATTTTCAGCAACTAGAAAAGTCTATAAAAGAATCCATATATACGTTGGGTGACGCTTTTATCGTTTATCCAGGTCATGGGCCAAAAACGAATATCCAATTTGAAAAGCAATATAACCCGTTCTTCACAGTGTGAGGAATAAGTAAAATAATTGCTCAGTCTGAATAGAGTCTTTCTGTAATACTTCATCTTCTTTCAAACCATTGTACAAACAACAAAAAACCCTGCTTCACAGTATGTAGCAGGGTTTTTTGTTGCTTCTTAGTGTCCGAAACCAGGTACAAGTATGAATTCTGAATACCATGTAAAGCCAATAAAGAATATGGTACAGTATGCCCCGAATAAATACATATACATGCGTTCAGAAAGTTTCAAATAACTTAATGTTAGGAAAAAGGCCGTTTGAACGAGAAAAAGTAATGCGGTTTTTTGCATATCTCCCACGAAAAACATTACAGTAAAAATTCCTGTCCAAAAGGCTAACACACGAAACATTCGATCCATGCCAATCCCCCTCCTTTTGGTAACCTTATCATAGTCATTATAAACGACCAGTATGAACTTGTAAATGATAGTCGTGGAATTGCTGTTCTGTTCATAGCCATGTTTGTACTAAAAAGTCGCCAAATGTTTTGCTCTGTTTATTTTTATTTATTCTTAAAGGTGATTCGAATGCATTCAAAAACGAAAGAATACGCAACCTTTTAACCTTTTTTCTGTAGATGGTATTGCTATAAAGAGGGGTTAAGAAATCCTCTTAGTTGGATTGTAGATTGATTGTCCGTTGTAATGGTGAAAAACAATGTGTATTTATCAGAGGATAAAGCGTTTATACGTAAAGAAACGTCGCCATAAGGGAATGAAAAATACATTTGTTTTTTAAGCTCTCCATTTTGAATGAGTGCTTGCTTTACTCTTTCTCGTGACATTTGCACCATTGTCTCTATTTTTAACTGTTCGATTTGATTTTTTGTCATAACTATATTGTTTTGATAATGATAGGCCGTTGCTGTTATAATCAGTAACACGAGAACTGTAATGACTAGTACAAACGGGAACATAAACCCAGCGTTGTTACGGATAATACATGATTTTTTTATCATACTTTTCCCCCTTCATGGTGGTAATGATAATGTGAAATCCATAAGAAAAAGGGGAGAATGTAATGTCTTTTATATCCCGTAAATATATTTCATGACCGGTACCATCAACTTGTCTTCTTATAAGGTTACCATACTTTTCAAATGTAGCTTCATCTCCATTATGCATAGACAGCTTTAGTTGATGAGGATATAATTTTATCTCTTCCGCTTGCATAACTTCATTACGCATAAATATAAAAAACTGTCCAACGGATACATCATTCATTGTATTGTCTACGGAAACTTGGCGTAAAAGGTAACTAACAAATGGAATACTAAAAACTAAAACTACAATGGAAATTAATGTTGTTACAAATGTAAAACCAGATTCAAGATGGCTCAGCATAAAGACAGACTTCTTCGTTTGTTTGTTTCGCATTTTTCCAATATGCACATCCCTTCAAGTAGTTGTGCTCATGATCAATTTCTATCGTTACTGTTTGTTTATTGACGAGTAAACCATAACTGGCGGTAAAATTATCGTTTTCCCAAATGATTGGCTGCATTTCGTCGTGAAGTTTATAGGCAATTGCTAACCGGTCATGCAATACTGTTTGTTCTACATGCAAAATGGAAAAAGCAGGTACTAAAATTAAGATAAACGAAAACAATAAACTCGATGCAATAATAACTTCAATGAGAGTAAATCCATTAACTTTTTTCAACACGAAACCGTCCTTTACCAAACGGGAAGATTATTTTATATTTTGTTGTCGGCGAGTATAGAAAGAATGTTCGAGGATGTTTAATACTGCCATTCTTATGAAACTCTAAAAAATGCTTTCCATTTTGATTAAACCAGAATCCTTCTGGGAGAGAAACTTGCTTTAAAATTTTAGTTGACTTTAATATGACATATTTATCTCTGTATAGTTGAATCCTAACCGTTCCATTTGTAGTTGCATGCATATGCTGTATAGTCATTACGTCCGAAGCTAGTTTATCAATAACGTAATTGCTTTCTATTCTATTTACATTTGCAGAAAGTGGAGGTAACAGCAGTCCCAATATAATGAACATAATACTTATTACAAACAGCATTTCGATTAGCGTAAAACCATTGGCTTGCTTTATGCGACTAGTTGCGAACTTTTCCGCTATTACTTTCATAGCTTAGTTCCTTGTCATTACATGATTTCTGATCTTCATTAATGTACTCTGGCACTAATGCGTCTAAATTTGTCGGAAATTGATGATGTTCAGCATAATATGCATCGACCTGAGCTTGAACAACTGCTATTAATGCTTCACACCCTTTGCTGTTTACATCTTGACTGCGTTTCCCTAAATTAGGAACGATTAGAATAATTAACACGGAAATAATCATTAGAACAACTAGCATTTCAATTAAAGTAAAAGCGTTATTTTTCTTCCACATGTACATAATCCTCCTCATGTATACATTAATTTTTACCTTCCAAATTAAATCGTTTTGATAAGTTGGAACATAGGCCACATTAGTGTTATATAGATAAATAAAACAAAGCAGCCAATTATGATAAAGAACATAGGTTGAATATAGGTGATGAGTTTGAGCATATTTGTTTCCATTTCTTCCATTAACCCTTCTGCATAAACATGTAAGTCCATTTTTAATGTTGCTGTATTGCTATCCTTTTGAAAAATATTAGCAAGCGGTTTATCTAAAAAATCAAACTGACTTAGCAAAGCCGGGAGCTGTCGTCCTTCTCTCAATTGTGCTGTCATAAGCTTGGCATAGTGAGCAATAAGCGGATGTTTCTTTTGATGCATCATTTGTTGAAGAATTGCTTTAAAGGAAAGCCCTGTTTGAATTAGAGTACTAAATTGAGTAGCAAATAAAAAAGAAGTTTGTGTGGTTAAAAAAGCTCTGTAAATTGGAATGCGCGTATATAATTTAATTTGTCTCTCTATTGATATGGAACGTTTCATACGTTGCCAGCTAAGTGCGAGGATACAAACTGTAATGAATGTAATGATGCATAATAGGAGTAACCAATCAATGAGCGAAATGGTTATAACTAAAATTGTCGAAGAACCTGGTATTCCTTGGTATAGGTCAATAAAAGAGGGAAGCACTACTTGTTTGAGCAGAATCAGTATAGGCAAGAAAATCGTTAACAAAAGAATGGGATAGCGGATGGCTTGTTTAAACTTGCTATTGTATTTCAGTTTTTGCTCAAACATTTTGTAGCAACGCTGTATATTTCCTTGTAAATTTTCATTGGACATAGAAAAGGAGAGGTAATTCGTAATAGATGGATGAAAAGCGCTTTTTTGTAAAGCTTGATCAAATGTAGCGCCATTTTTTAATTCAAATATAATTTTTTCAGACAAATTACTAAACGGTTTTGTCCAAGCAATACTATTTAATGCTTCAATAAGAGGGTATCCATTGGTTAAAAGGTGGTTCAAGCGTTTTAAAAACCGCAATTGTTGTTGATTTGACAGTTTATTATGTTTCTTCAAAGGATGTTTTAGAAATATATCCATAAGCAAATGCCTTCTTTCGTAAGTGGGTAAATGAATGATATGAATTGACAGTCCATTGCGCATCATTTTGAAAGTATTGAATTAATTGAGACGGTTCAAGTAATTCTAAGATGGCTGCTCTTCGTTTTCCATACTTTCTTATTTCAAATGGAAGTAATTGAATGGATGCAATAGCAATTAGCGATTGTTTTAAATCGTCCATCTTTAAACCGAGGCTTTTTAAGCGGTACAAGGTGCCTAATCCATTAGTAGCGTGGATAGTACTTAAAACAAGGTGACCAGATAGAGAAGCCTCGACAGCAAATGCAGCCGTAGCGGAATCTCTAATCTCGCCTACCAAAATGATGTCAGGATCATGACGTAATGCTGCTTTGAAACCTGCTTGGTATGTTATTCCAGCTTTTTCATTAATTTGTACTTGGAGTATTGTCTCTATATCTTTTTCGATTGGATCTTCTAACGTGATGGCTTGTAACGTGTGTTGCCTACACATCTCCTCTACAATCGCATATAAGGTAGTCGTTTTTCCACTTCCTGTCGGCCCATTAATAAGAATTAGACCAGAACGATTTTTCAACCAACCTAATAAAATTTTTAATTGCTGTGGAAAAAGAAATAACTGTTGAAGCGGAAGGAATTCTTGCTGGGGTAGAATCCGAATAGCTAGGCTTTCATTGTGTTTTACAGGTAATGTGGATAGACGCAGATCATAAGCTTGACCTTTTAATTGGAAAACAATCGTTCCGTTTTGTGGTTTCCTTGTTTCACCAATATCCATAGCAGATGTAAACTTATAGTACGTAAGCAAGAGCTGGTATGATGAAGTGGGAATGCTTTTGTGGAAAACGCGTTCACCTTGAATTCGAAGGTAGATATCCGTTTTAGTTGGAAGAGGGGAGAAGTGAATGTCGGAAGCATCACGCTCAATTGCTTCCAATAGTAAACGGGTAGACTTTACTTCTGCAGGGTTCAATAATAAATTCACCTCCTTATACAATCATATTTCGACAAAAGACATCAAACTCCTTCTTTTTTTAATTTTTTTCCTATAGGAAAGTGTACTATTTTAAAGGTTTATAGTATAAGAAAAACTACAGCTTTAGCCATAAGACTTGGTGACAACAGGTCTTTCTAATAAAAGTACGTCTAAGCAAAAGGGAAACAGCAATCAGATTACGGAGAGAGATCTCTTCTTAAATTCTAACGCTTTATGCCTTTGATCATGTTTTCTTTCATGAACAGCGGAAAATTGTCTGATCTCTTATTGGGATAAAGTATTTACATTTGGAAAAACTATAAGTAGTTCATTTTTCACACTATAGAGAGTGAAAATTTTTTGGTAGTCTAGGAAATTATAAAATTTTGCAGCTATGGATAACCTTACTAAGTTATTTAGCTACGTCCGGCTTCAGCGCCCAGTAGCTAGGGACTTCACTCCATTGCCCTACGATAAGTCATCATCGGTTCGCGCTAAATAGGAAGGCTGACTAAAGACGGGCTTGCCGGAGGGCGCCGGTATACTTCTGTTGCAGGAACATGATTTTTAAAACTTTCGTTGATTCATTTCAGTCGCTACGTTGCTAAACGGGCGCGCCCCGTGTCTTTGTTCTTTATAGTAACGTAGTGATATGTCAAGTTTTTCTAAATAGGAGGGGAAATTATGTCGGCAAAGGATTACCTGCAATTTGTAACTGAACAAGTTGTAACTTATTTAGATATGCCTAAGGAAAAGAGAAGACATCGTAAAGAAACCAAAAAAAGCCAAGAGCGTTTGATGACAAACAAATGGTTTGGTGTCATCCCTCTAGCTTTAAAAATGCTGCGTGACACGTCGAATAAGCAGGCGAAATAAACGCCTGCTTGAGATTGTTTGTATGTTAAAGGTTAGGATGTTTCCGTTGCTAAATAAAATAAACCACCATTAATCACTTGATATAAAATTTTGGGCTGAAATCGTTCTTGAATTTCTTGTAATTCCCTTTTCATCATCTCATCTTCCTTATCCTCTGTGTAAAAATGATGTAATAGCTTTGTTTCTTCTTCTAAAGCTTGTAAAGAATCAACTGCCCATTGATGTTCTTGGTTTTCTATATATTGATCTAATACGGATTTAATACGGTTAAAACCACTTTCCATTTTAATCATTGGTGACAACGTGTAACAATAATCCGCAATGGTTTTTTCAAGCGATATAGTATTTAATACATCCATCATTTTTGCATGCATTACACCATTTATTAAATTCAAGCCAATTGAAAACAACTCGTCTCGCTTATGCTTTCCTTGGTAGCTTATTTTTATATTTGTTACAAGCCATGGATATAGAGGCGTATTTTTATTTGGAGATAACTGCTGAAAGAGCTTGGTGTATTTTTTAGTATCTTGTAAATAGCGAATGATTTGTTGCAAACGAGGGCTACCAAAATGAATCCACTCCCCTTTTTCCTGACGCTTATCTGGGTTTGTTATTAAAGTAAGCTTCATGGGATCGCCGGCGTAGCCCATTTTTTTCATATAATGCCAATAAAATGGCCTATTCATAAGTACCTTATCCATTTCTTCTGTTAGTTGAATGCTTAATACACCATTGTCATTGGACAGTATTTGGCAGTGATGGGCTTTAAAAAAAGCATGTAGAAATGCATTCAAATCATGTATCGCCATATCGCTTTTCCTCCAAGTTTGATTGTTGTTCTGCCTCAATAATAGCCGATAAATTTTGTAATTTAATTTTTGCTTCACCGGCTGTTTCTGATTCTGTGTAGATTTGTTCAATTTCCTGTTCCATATTTTGAATCGAAAGCTCACTTAAAATAGCATCTAGATCTCCAATGACGTTTTCGAATAAATGAATTTTTTCATATAATAATTTCATAATGTGCTCTTCCACTGTATTTCTAATGGCGAAATTGTAGATAAACACATCTTTTTCCTGACCATAGCGATGAATACGGCCAATACGTTGCTCTAAACGCATAGGGTTCCATGGCAAGTCATAGTTGATCATATAATTACAAAACTGCAAATTTATCCCTTCACCACCAGCCTCTGTAGCAATCAACACTTGGGCGTGATCTTTAAAAAGTTGACGCATCCAATCCTTTTTTCCACGTTTAAAACCGCCTCGAAACGGTACAGAACTAATACCGTGCTGTTTCAAGTAATATTGTAAGTAAAATTGCGTAGCTCTATACTCTGTAAAGATGATTACTTTCTCAGTTCCTATGTTATTTATTAACTCAACCACTTTAGCTGCTTTTTGGTGATGAGGTAATTGCTCAATTTTTTCTATTACACCTTGAACAGATTCAAGTTCTGGGTTTTCTTCGAGCAATTTTTTAAGTGATAAATAACATGCTTCCCTTGATGAACATAATTCTCGCAAAAAGGTAATTTTAGAAAAAGAAGGGAATAGCATAGTGCTTTCTTCTAATGCTTGATAAACTTCAGCTTCCTCACAAGAGAACTCTGTCCAGATGGTTTCTATATGACGCTTAATTTGATTTAAACCAGTATCTTTTCTAGTGTTTCTAACCATTACTTTTTGAACTAATTGTTTTAGGTATAGATCTTGTTTCATCGTTTTTCGATCATTCCCGTAACTTGCTTTAAAAGAATCATAGCTACCTAAATGCCCTGGTTTTAAGATAGAGACTAGATTAAAAATTTCTAGCAGTTCATTCTGTACAGGTGTAGCTGTCAATAATAGACAATATTTCTTTTTTAATGAGCGCACAAACTGGTAATTCTTTGTTTTATGATTTTTTAATTTATGTGCTTCATCAACAAGTACGAAATCATAGTCTAAATCAAGAATAGTATCTTGGTGTTGTACCCTTTTCGCTGTATCTAAAGAAGAAATGATAATGTTACCCTGCTCCCAGCTCATGTTTTTCCTGTAAGCTACAGCTGGAAGATAAAACTTTTCATTCAACTCTTTTTCCCATTGGTTTACTAAAGATGCAGGTACGAGAAGAAGTGCTTTTTTAACTAAGCCACGAATCATATATTCTTTTAATACAAGCCCTGCTTCAATGGTTTTTCCTAAACCAACTTCATCGGCTAGAATAGCTCTACCATTCATTTGCTCAACAACTCGTTCAGCTGTTTGAATTTGATGTTCTAAAAAGGTAACATGTGGTAAAAATTCAAGGGCTCTTAAGCCTGTAAAGTTAGGTACCATGGTAGTTTGTTCTGCAGCATAAGCCATGGAAAATAATTCCCAAGAAGAAAGTTGCGTATTTTTTTTAAGTTTATCTTCAAGTTCGTTTATGAAGTTATCATCTTTATCTATATAGATCGATTTCATGGTAACCTTCCTTTTCTATATAATAACTGTTTCTCTATTTTATCTTTCTATATATGTGATATAATAATACACAATAAATAGATGTTTCATTGATGAATTAGTACATAGTATAACCAAAACTACATTTTTCATAAAAGCGAATGAATACAAGGGGAGAGTTTACATAGATGGCTTGTTTTTAAAGTGTTAAACTATGTAACGCCGAAGGAGCAAGTGAAAGCGAATCTCTCAGGCAAACAGACTCTTGTAGGACGCAACTCTGGAGAGTGTTTACGGCGGTTAGCTGTAGACCACCCACGAAGCAAGTACCGATTATATTAGTTATCGGTATGCAACTTTCTGGTAGCAGGACAGAGATTTCATGAAAAACAATGAAATCTCTGTTTTTTGTACTATAGAAAGATTTAAGGGAGTGATCGGGATGAGTGAATTAAAGCAAACGCCTTTA
This sequence comes from Virgibacillus chiguensis, assembly GCF_900129865.1. Taxonomy (GTDB): domain Bacteria; phylum Bacillota; class Bacilli; order Bacillales; family Amphibacillaceae; genus Virgibacillus; species Virgibacillus chiguensis. Next base: position 240,175 of record NZ_FQXD01000001.1, on the reverse strand, counting down.
TATCCTATTTATGAAGAATATGGAGCTAAAGTTATTGATTTTGGCGGCTGGAACTTACCTGTTCAGTTTAAAGGCATTAAACATGAACATGAGGTGACGAGGACGAAAGCTGGACTATTTGATGTATCGCATATGGGGGAAATTGAAGTTAAAGGGCCAAAAAGTTTAGAATTTTTGCAACGAATGGTTACGAATGATGTGGCAAAACTAACGCCGAATCGGGCACAATATACGTTTATGTGTTATGAAGATGGCGGAACCGTTGATGATTTTTTAATTTATAAGCTAAAAGAAGACGACTACTTGCTTGTTGTAAATGCAGCAAACACAGATAAAGACTATCAATGGCTTCTTGACAATAATGATTATGTAGCGGAAGAGATTACTATTAAGAATGTTTCCAATTGTTATGCTCAGCTTGCTTTACAAGGTCCTCTTGCAGAAGAAGTATTGCAATCGCTCACATCAGCAGATTTATCGGCAATCCGCTTCTTTAGATTTGAGACAGATATCACTTTTACAGGGGTAGAAGAGCGAGCACTCGTATCTCGTACAGGGTATACAGGAGAAGACGGATTTGAAATCTATATACCTACAGCGAGTGGGATTGCACTATGGAAAGCAATTTTAGACGCTGGTAAAGAAAAAGGCGTGGAACCAATCGGATTAGGCGCTAGAGATACATTACGATTTGAAGCGGGTTTACCTTTATATGGTCAAGAATTATCTCCAGAGATTACGCCGATAGAAACTGGGTTATCATTTGCAGTAAAGGTAAATAAAGCAAATGACTTCATTGGTAAACATGTATTACAGCAGCAAATGGAACAAGGTGCAAAGAGACAACTTGTTGGTTTAGAAATGCTTGATAAAGGCATTCCAAGAACGGGTTACGAAGTTTATGATGGCGAAACAAAAGTAGGATTCATTACTTCAGGAACGCAATCACCAACATTTCAAAAGAATTTGGGTCTTGCTTTAGTAAGCACTGCTTCTGCAGAACTTGGAACTGTGCTTTTCGTCCAAGTAAGAAAGCGCCTATTAAAAGCAAGAATAATAGAAACACCTTTTTATAAACGTGAAAGGTAGGGGGGCAAACCAATGGAATTTCGCTATTTACCTATGACAGAAGAGGATAAACAAGCCATGTTAGCTAGTATTGGTGTCAAAGACTCAGAGGAGCTTTTTTCCGATATACCAAGCAATGTACGTCTAAATCGACCAATGGATTTAAAAAAACCTGCTAATGAAGTGGATTTGAAAAAAGAATTGGCACAACTAGCAAATAAAAATGCAAATTTAAAGCAATACACAAGCTTTTTAGGGGCTGGTGTTTATGATCACTTTATTCCATCTGTTGTCGATCATGTTATTTCCAGATCAGAATTTTATACAGCATATACACCGTACCAACCAGAAATTTCGCAGGGGGAGCTACAAGCCATTTTTGAATTTCAGACGATGATTTGTGAACTAACAGGTATGGATGTGGCTAATTCCTCTATGTATGATGGTGGAACTGCTCTGGCGGAAGCTGTTAATTTAAGTGCTGCACAAACAAAGCGTAAAAAGATATTAGTTTCTACTGCTGTACACCCTCAGTATCGTATGGTAATTGAAACGTATGCAAAAGGTCCAAATTTGGAGATCGTCTACATTGATACAAAGGAAGGAAAAACAGACGTAGAACAATTAAAAACAGCATTGGATGAGGAAACAGCAAGTGTCGTTATACAGTATCCAAACTTTTTAGGTCAACTAGAACCGATGGAAGAAGTGCAACAGTTGCTTGAAAACCAAAAGAAAACGATGCTTATAACATCAAGTAATCCATTAGCTTTAGGTTATTTAACACCGCCTGCAGCATTCGGTGCAGATATTGTAGTAGGGGATACACAAGTATTCGGTATTCCTGCGCAATTTGGTGGGCCGCATTGTGGTTATTTTGCAACTACAAAAAAGCTTATGCGAAAAGTTCCAGGTAGACTAGTAGGACAAACTACGGACGAGGATGGTGTTAGAGGATTCGTTCTTACATTACAGGCAAGGGAACAGCATATTCGTAGAGATAAGGCTACCTCTAATATTTGTTCCAATCAAGCATTAAACGCGCTTGCGAGTGCAGTTGCGATGAGTTCCATTGGAAAACATGGACTAAAAAAAATGGCAGCTTTGAACATGAAAAAAGCACGTTATGCGATGAAAAAACTGGAGGAATCAGGACTTTCAACGGTTCATAATGGTGCATTTTTCAACGAGTTTATTATTCAATTGGATAAGCCTGTTGCAGAAATTAATGAGCAATTACTTAAAAAAGGGATCATTGGAGGATATGATCTGGCAAAAGATTATCCTGACATGAACGGACATATGCTTATAGCTGTTACGGAAAACAGAAGTATGAAAGAAATAAATCAATTTGTCAAAGAATTGAGGGATATTCATGGCTAATCGAGACTTTCCATTAATTTTTGAACGTAGTAAAACTGGCAGAACGGGGTATAGTTTACCAGAGTTAGATGTACCTGATATAGATTTAGAAGCAGAATTGCCAAAATCGTATATTCGAACAGAATCACCAGATCTCCCTGAAATTAGCGAGCTCGATTTAATGCGTCATTATACAGCTCTATCGAATAGAAATTATGGTGTAGATTCCGGTTTTTATCCATTAGGATCTTGCACGATGAAGTATAACCCTAAAATTAACGAAGATGTTGCACGGATGGATGGCTTTAGTCATATTCATCCAAATCAACCCGAAAGCAGTGTGCAAGGGGCAATGGAAATGATGTATGACTTGCAAACGGCGTTGTCAGAGATAACTGGAATGGATGAAGTTTCTTTACAATCTGCTGCAGGTGCTCAAGGCGAATGGACTGCTTTAATGATGATTCGTGCTTTCCATGAAGCAAATGGAGATTTCCATCGCACAAAAGTGATTGTTCCTGACTCAGCTCACGGTACAAACCCAGCTTCAGCAACCGTTGCCGGATTTGAATCGGTAACAGTGAAATCTAATGACAAAGGGCTTGTTGATTTAGAAGATTTGAAAAGGGTAGTCGGCTCTGATACTGCTGCATTAATGCTAACAAACCCAAACACATTAGGCTTATTTGAAACAGAAATTGAAGCAATGGCGCAAATTGTTCATGAAGCTGGTGGAAAGTTATACTATGATGGAGCAAATTTAAATGCCATTATGGGTTATGCGCGTCCAGGTGATATGGGATTTGATGCTGTCCACTTAAATCTTCATAAAACATTTACAGGTCCTCATGGTGGCGGAGGCCCAGGATCTGGCCCAGTTGGCGTGACAGAAGAGCTAAAACCATTTTTACCAAAACCCATATTGGAAAAACGAGGAGCAGCTTATCGATTTAATCATGATCTCCCTCAATCAATCGGGAGGGTAAAGCCTTATTACGGTAACTTTGGGATTTATTTACGTGCTTATACGTATATTCGTACGATGGGTGCAGAAGGTTTGAAGAAAGCAAGCGAGTATGCGGTAATAAATGCAAATTACTTGATGAGGCAATTACAAGAAGAATATGATTTACCGTTCGATCAACATTGTAAGCATGAGTTTGTCCTCTCTGGTAGACGTCAGAAAAGATTGGGTGTACGTACATTGGATATTGCTAAACGGTTGTTAGACTATGGCTATCATCCACCTACCATTTACTTCCCTCTAAATGTGGAAGAAGCGTTAATGATGGAACCAACAGAAACAGAAGCAAAAGAAACGTTAGATGGATTTATTGAGGCAATGAAGCAGATTGCTACTGAAGCAAGAGACGAACCTGAGTTAGTACAAGAAGCACCGCATGAAACAATTGTTAAACGGATGGATGAAACCACAGCTGCTAGAAAGCCGATTTTACGGTATGAAAAATAGGAAACCTTAATTGATAACTTTCAAAAGGTATTAAAAGTTTGTTTAAATACTCCCCTTAAAGAAGAGAAGATGAAAACTTTCGCTATCTGTGGGGAGTATTTATGCCGAGTATGAAGTGCTGTGAAATTTCCATCAAGAATAAATGAATGGATGTGTGCTGGACAAGCTTAAACAGGAGATAACTAAACTAAACTAAACTAAACTCTTTTCAAACGTTGTCTTTAGATCATCCTCTTGCATGAAAGAAAAATATAAGATTTTAAGAATTATAATATAAGTAAAACGACTTCGCTCAACTGGCATAAAGACTTGGCGACAAGCCAGGTTTTTCTAATAAATTCAAAGAAATAAATAGGCCATTTTATGTTGAGAAATAACTAATTAAATGGCTTTAACTCTATCGTCCATAGAGCTAAAGCCGTTTAATAGATGCTATTCTTCCTTTTTTTAAAAGAGAAAGCAGTTTTATTGTATTGTGGATTTTGCTAGAGAGTTAAGATTGCTTAATCTTTCCTGTCCATTTTTTAAAACCGCCTTTTAACACGTTAATGTTCTTATACCCTTTTTTATGCAATAGTTGCGCAGCTCTAGCAGCTCTTGAACCGCCTTGACAATACAGGTAAACAGGCTTGTCTGTACGCAATTCCACTAGTCTTTGTTTCATTTGCGTAACTGGTATATTCCTTGCTCCTAGAATATGTCCACGTTTAAACTCTTGTGGTTCTCGTACATCAATTAACTGCGCTTTACGATAACCTTCACGAAATTGATCTTCAGTTAATGTTTTTAAATACATACGTTGTCTGAAAAACCGAAATATAAGAAAGGCTGCAAGAACAACGATGAGTATTGCTAAAAATTCCATTATTTTTCCCCCGTCTTTCACATTTGTACAGTTTCTATTATAGGTGGTTTAGAGCTATTTTTCAAAAGTTATACGATGGTTTGATTTTGAAATGGGTTGGAAGGGTGAAAATAAATACAATATATGATAAGTTATTATAGCTTGTTTCCTATTCATAAATCATGTATCCTTATAATAGAAACAATTTTGCCTTAGATAAAAAATTATTCTTGAAACGGAGGAACTGATATGCCTACACCAAGCATGGAAGATTATATAGAGCAGATTTATAACTTAATGGAATCAAAAGGATATGCACGTGTTTCTGATATTGCAGAGGCATTAGAAGTACACCCATCTTCAGTAACAAAAATGGTACAAAAATTAGACCGCGATAATTACTTGAATTATGAGAAATATCGAGGCTTTATTTTAACAGCTAAAGGAAAAAAAGTTGGAGAGAGATTGGTTTTCCGTCATGACCTACTAGAAGAATTTTTGCAAATTATAGGAGTAGATCATGAAAATATTTATAATGATGTAGAGGGGATTGAGCACCATTTGAGTTGGAATTCCATTGATCGAATTGGTGATGTTGTCAATTATTTTAAAGAAGATAAAGCTCGAGTAGAAGAACTAAAGCGCACGCATCATGAAGCAGAATTGGAAGGCAATTCATAAATCGTTTTTTTACCTAAACTGGAAAGCCTTCATTTAAAAAATAATCTTTAAGAGGTTCTATTTTTGCACTTCACTGCTTATTTATAAAACTAAAAGCGTGTGTTCATAAACAAGGTTAAAAAAGCATAAAATTTTTAGGGTTTATAGTATAAGAAAAAATCTACAGCTTCCGCCATATGACTTGGCGACAAGCCAAGTTTTTCTATCAAGTGAGTATGAAGGTAGTGTGTGAAGATGTACATCTGCATCAGTAGTTAGAGATTACCTTCACGAATTTTTGTAAAAACCATCTATGGAGGAAAAAACGTGCGACGTTTTAATTACCTTTTTTTGAACCACCGCTTATAAAAGTGATGAAGGGGAGATTACGCGTATGCAAATAGATGGTGTATTTTCTGGTGGTGGAGTGAAGGCTTATGCTTTTATTGGTGCAGTGAAAAAAATAGAAGAAAAAGGTCTTACGATGGAGCGTGTTGCAGGTACTTCAGCGGGAGCGATCATTGCTTCTTTATTAGTGGCAGAGTACAAGCATAAAGAGATAGAAGCTTTTATGGAAGAGTTGGATTTAAAAGATTTCTTAGACCCCCCAAAATTGGCTAAATGGCTTCCTTTTACAAAATGGTTGTTTTTATATTTTCAATTAGGGATTAATAAAGGGAATAAATTAGAAAAATGGATCGCAGAAAAATTAGCAGCAAAGCAAATTTTTACTTTTCAAGATATTAAAGCCGGTTATTTAAAAGTCGTTGTTAGCGATATATCTTTAGGTAAGCTTGTTGTTATCCCTGATGATTTAGAAAGAATATATGGTATACCTCCAGAGGAATTTTCTGTAGCTAAAGCTATTCGAATGAGTGCAGGCTTTCCATATTTTTTCATGCCGCAGAAATTGAAAGGGGGTAAACAAGAGAAAAGCTTGATCATTGACGGAGGTCTTTTAAGTAATTTTCCGCTTTGGATATTTGAAAAGAAACCTCATAAACGAACCCGCCCAATTATCGGTGTCAAATTAACTACTACCCCAACCCAAGAATTAAAACCTCGTAAAATAAAAAATGCATTACACATGTTTCATGCTTTGTTTCTTACAATGAAAGAAGCGCATGATGCGCGTTACATCTCTACGTCGGAAGCAAAAAACATTGTTTTTATTTCTGTGGAAAATATTGAAAGTACTGATTTTTATATCAATAAAACCGCCAAAGCAGCACTTATTCAAGCGGGATATGCGTATACAGAAAAGTTTCTTGAACGTTGGCCTAAGTAGTTTCGATTTCCTTGTAAATAGTGTTACCAACTATGAACTATAAAAAGGTGAACTGAGAAAAAAGGAAAGATCGTGCGCGTTTTAAAAAGACGCACGATCTTTCCTTTTGTGTTTGTTACCTTCAATAACTCGTAAATGAGCTGCCCGCTTATGTTTTTTCTTTCGGAGTGTAGGGTTGGTTGGTTGTTGCTTTGTAGCGTTTGCTTTGTATGCTGGTTTCTGTTGGTGGTATTTTGCTTTAGACTGCTTAACAGCTTGTTTATATTTCTTCATTTCATTCGAAGAACTCTTTTTTCGAATAAACACAAAATAGATAATCGCAAATAGAATGACCCCAAATCCGATGGAAATGAACATGTTATTGATTAAATTCCCAGGGTTTGTAAATAGTTGTGTTAATAGTCCAATAGTAGCTAAACCGATAATCATATACACAGCAATGGAAATAGATTTTCGCTTCATTACGCGTCCTCCTATCTATGTTTATCATACAACTTCGCACAATTTACTGATTCTAAAGCTTAAACGTCTTTAATCGTAGCGACACTTCTAAAAAAAGCTTCTGAATTCGGCACACTGGAAGTGGAAGGTATGGTATGACATGTTATTTACACGGTAATAAAAATATAAATTTTTTAGGCTTATAGTATAAGTGAAACAAAGGCTTAGTGGTAAGTCACGTATTTACGCTGCCTGCTCATTAATCAAATAAGTCTGTCATGTATAGCTTTTCCTTCTTTTTAATATAATATTCATCTATTTTAAATGAAACGAACTAAAAATGTAATTATATCTATACTTTTATTTTACTGCATTAACAAGGAAATAACTAGAGAAAAATAGGTAAATTGCATGACCATATATTACAGGGATGGCTTTACTTTGTTTCGGTAATACTACATATAGGAGGTGTTCAAATTGAATAAACAAGATCAACATTTAGAGCAAAATAAACATGAAACGCCAATGACTATTTTGTCTAGATCCTTGCTAACAGGCTTTGTTGGAGGTTTAATTTGGAGTACGTTTGCGACAATATTATACTACTTTAATTTTTCTCAAATAGCTCCAAAATCATTTATATTGAGCTCATGGCTACAAGCGGAATGGATTGATACATGGCTAGGCACGCTCATAACTATTATCGCAATAGGCGTCATTTCAATAGCAGTAGCCTTCGTTTATTATTTATTGTTTCGAAAAATGAGTTCGCTTTGGATGGGAGTGGTATTTGGGGGGGTGCTTTGGGGAGTTGTTTTTATCATCATGAACCCCATATTTTCAAACGTACCATCTGTACAAAAATTAAATCTAGACACTATCGTCTCCACGCTTTGTGTTTATGTGCTTTATGGAACATTTATTGGCTATTCCATATCCTATGATTATCAAGATCTGCAGCGTGTTAAAGATGACACAACACAAACAGAAATGTCGCAGAAATAGGCTTGGTTATCAGCAGGTTATATTATTCAAATGGTGCTGTTTATGATAAACTGTATACAGTCGATTTTCCTGTGGAAAATATAGAAGATGAAGGGATGAGAAAATGAGTAAGCTTACCAAATTAAGACAGGCGCTAGAAGCGAAGAAATTAGATGGTATCTTGATTTCGAGTGGAATAAATCGTCGCTATATGACTGGTTTTACTGGTACTGCGGGTGTTGCTTTAATTAGCTTAACAGATGCTCGGTTTATTACTGATTTTCGTTATACAAATCAAGCAAATGAACAAATCGCTGATTTTACAGTAGTGGAACATAAGCAGGGATTAAATGAAGAAATAAAACAACAGCTAAAAAATATGGGCATTAAGAAACTGGGTTTTGAACAAGATCATGTTACATATAGTGAGTACACAACGTTTAACGACACATTTGAAGTCGAACTAATTCCTGTAAACAATATGGTTGAATCTTTACGTATCTTTAAAACAAACGATGAATTAGCTATCATGAAAAAAGCTGCCAAAATAGCAGATGATGCATTTGACCATATTCAATCTTATATTAAGCCTGGTGTAAGAGAAATAGATATTTCTAATGAATTGGAGTTTTTTATGCGTAAGCAAGGCGCGACTTCATCAAGCTTCGATATTATCGTAGCTTCTGGATATCGTTCTGCCTTACCACATGGTGTTGCCTCGAATAAAAAAATCCAATCTGGGGAACTAGTGACAATGGATTATGGTGCATTATATCAAGGCTATTGTTCTGATATTACTCGTACTGTAGCAGTAGGGGAAATTAATGACCAATTACATTCCATCTACCATATTGTTCTAGAGGCTCAATTACGTGGAGTAACCGCTATTAAACCTGGGGTTACTGGTAAAGAAGCAGATGCAGCAACGAGGGATTATATAAAAGAAAACGGATATGGAGAATTTTTCGGTCATTCAACTGGACATGGACTAGGTATGGAAGTTCATGAAGCTCCTTCGTTGTCATTTAAATCTGAAAAGCCCTTAGAAAAGGGGATGGTTGTTACTGTAGAACCAGGTATATACATCCCAGAAGTCGGTGGATGCCGCATTGAAGATGATGTAGTCTTAACTGAAACAGGAAATGAACGACTAACTTTGGCACCAAAAGAATTAATTCAGTTATAACAGGAGGCAGACAATGATTTCAGTGAACGATTTTAAAACAGGATTAACAATAGAAGTAGACAATGGTGTTTGGCAAGTAATGGAATTTCAACATGTAAAGCCTGGTAAAGGAGCTGCCTTTGTTCGTTCAAAACTTCGAAACCTGCGTAATGGTAATATACAAGAAAGAACATTTCGGGCAGGAGAAAAAGTAAGTAAAGCGCATATTGAAACGAAGAAGATGCAATACTTATATGCTTCTGGTGATGCGCATGCTTTTATGGATACAAATACGTATGAACAGATAGAGCTTTCCAGCAGCCAAATTGAACATGAATTAAAATTTATGAAAGAAAATATGGAAGTTTCTATTGTAACTTATGAGGGTGAAGTACTAGGTGTGCAGCTTCCAAATAACGTGGAATTAGAAGTTGTGGAAACAGAACCAGGTATTAAAGGTGATACAGCAAGTGGGGGTTCGAAACCAGCTACTTTAGAAACAGGACATACAGTACAAGTACCATTTTTTATTAATCAAGGAGACGTTTTGGTTATTAATACATCAGACGGAAAATATGTATCAAGAGCGTAAAAAAAGCAGCCTGTGGTAGGCTGTTTTTTTTACGCTAGAGCCAGATACAAGGCGTGGGGGGAGAAAAACCTCCGCGCCTTGTTTCGTATCCCTTTTAGGTACTAGGATGGCAGTTTAAACTTATTTAGCTCACACCTTCTAACTCTTGAGGTAGCAGATGCTTAGGCATTTCTTATGTAGGCTGACAATAATATAAGCGAAGTAGTTCTAACAGACATGCTTCAACATAGATTAGTAAATAAAATATTATCTGAATATAGAATAAATAAAATTAATTTCAGCCTATTAAAATAAATATAGTCATAGCAAAACTGTGGTAAGCGAAGTTGTCGTATGTCCTTCCTCATACGTTGTTCGTTATCTTATCATTCTATATATTTTAAAATTGAAACATTTTACTCTATCTTATCATTTACAATTAAGTCATATTCCTTCTATTTGCGCATACATTTACTAATAAATGAAATTCAAAAAGTGAGGGAAGAGGCTAATGATTGAAATAAGCAGACTTTTTCCTGAACGATTACAAAAAGAGATAGAATGCGCACTTACGAATAGATGGGAAACATTGCAAGAAATTAGACTAAGGTTACAGCAACCAATTGAACTTATTTTTAATCATTCCTATGAGCACCTTTCTTCTCTAGTTCCGGACAAGCGTGATTTTGTGCATATTATTCAGCAGTTAAGTGACTACTCTTTATATCGAATGGAAGAAGAATTACGAGAAGGATATATGACTATTGAAGGAGGACATCGAGTAGGTCTGGCAGGGAGAGTAAACACTTTAAATGGATCTGTAAAGGCGATCCAGTATATTACGTTTTTAAACATTCGAATTGCTAAACAAAAGCTTGGGGCTGCTAATAAGCTCATGCCGCACCTATATCATAATGGGTATATGAATACGTTAATTGTTGGTGCCCCACAAACTGGAAAAACTACGCTTATTCGCGACATAACAAGGATCATCTCCAGTGGATGGAAACATATTTCACCATGCAAAGTTGGAGTTATCGATGAACGTTCCGAAATTGCTGCTTCTATTAAAGGAATACCGCAACACAATTTAGGATTGCGAACAGATGTGATGGATGCTTGTCCAAAAGCAGAAGGAATGATGATGATGATTCGATCTATGTCACCTGAAGTTTTAATTGTCGACGAAATTGGCGGTAAAAAAGATGTTGAGGCATTGTTAGAAGCCCTTCATGCAGGTGTTGTTGTGATATGTTCTGTACATGGATACTCATTAGAAGAATTGAAACGTCGCCCTGGCGTGCAAGCATTACTTGAGAAAGGAATTTTTAACCGCTTTGTTCTTCTTCATCAAAAGTCTCCGTTGCAATACACATATACAATTTTTGATTCGAATCATAGGAATTTATCGTATGCAAAAATGGAGGGGTACGCAACATGATTTGGGTAGGAGCAATGTTATTTATTGCTACAACAACGTGGATTGGGTTTGAATGGAGTAATCGACTCGCTAATCGTCCTAAGCATATAAGGCAAGTGAAAAATGCCTTACAAATACTTGAGGCTGAAATGATGTATAGCCATTTACCACTTCAAGATGCTTTTTACACAATCCAAAAGCAGACACCATTTCCAATCCACGCATTTTTTGACCGCTTGTATAAAAACATGAACTATGAGAGTAAAGATTTTCAAGTTGTCTGGGAGAATAGTTTAGAAACATTTATGGATATATCGTGTCTTGGAAAAAACGAGAAAGAAATATTGCTTCAATTTGGACAAACACTTGGAAAACATGATTTTCTCCAACAGCAAAAGCATATTCAACTGGCAGCCAGTCATTTGGAAAGGGAGCTGGAAGCCGCTAATGAACAGTATCAAAGATACGGGAAAATGGCAAAAAGTTTAGGTGTATTATGTGGTGTGTTTATCGTATTGTTGCTTTTATAGTGTGAAAGGAGTTCTTCCCTATGTTTACAGACGCGACGATTTTATTTCAAATTGCTGGAATTGGCATTATTGTTGCTTTAATCCACACCATTTTAAAGCAAATGGGTAAGGAAGAAATTGCCCAGTTTGCCACATTAATTGGCTTTATTATTGTTCTTGTATTAGTCATTGATGGACTATCAGATCTCTTTCAGCAGATTAAATCTGTTTTTCTTTATCAAGGGTAGTGTGTAATGGATATTTTACAAATTGTAACATTGGGTCTAGTAGCTAGCTTGCTTTACATCATTTTAAAAAATGTTAATCAGACATTTGCATTTTTTGTCGTTTTACTTACAGGGATAGTTATTTTCCTTTCTATCATACAACAAATCAATCATATATTTCAGTTGATTCAAACATTAGGTGCAAAAGCTCAAGTAGATGGAATGTACTTGGAAACCATTTTGAAAATAATCGGCATCGCTTATATTGCTGAATTGGGAGCAAATATTACAAAAGATGCAGGATTAAATTCCGTAGCCAATAAAATTGAACTTGCAGGAAAATTATTTATTTTGTTACTGGCTATACCAATAATCACTGCAGTAATAGAAGCAATTTTACAATTTATACCTACTGTATGAAATGTATTGTAGTACGAGAAATAAACCTAGGAAGGAGTTTTTATCGTGCATGAATGGTAAACAAATAGGGATCATTCTTATATGTACTTTCGTTATTTGCCTTCTGGGTTATGAAAAAGTTATAGCAGAAACGACATCTAATGAATCAGACACTGTACAAACTAACATGCTAGAAGAAATTTCTTTGGAGGGAGTACAAGCATATTGGGGTAAGTTAGTAAATGAATATGGTGGATATTTACCAGAACTCGAAAAAACAAGTGTATATGAATTTATTAAAAATCAAGATTCTTTGTCACCTCAATCTATTATTATTGGTATTCTAGAATTCTTATTTCATGAACTAATTTTAAATGGGAAATTATTAGGCTCTCTTTTAATGTTAACTTTATTTTCGGCAATGCTACAGACGATGCATAATGCATTTGAGACAAGTACCGTAAGTAAAGTCGCTTACTTTGTTGTATATATCGTGCTCATTTTTCTGGCTTTAAATAGCTTCTATTCAGCAGTGACTTACACCAAAGATGCGATAGATACGATGAGTAGTTTTATGATTGCTCTCTTACCTTTAGTCTTAGGGTTAATGGCTTCATTTGGGAATATTGTGGCAGTTTCTTTTTTTCATCCCATTATTATCTTTCTTATTCATGCAGGTGGTCTCATCGTTGCTAATTTTGTTTTGCCGCTCTTGTTTTTATCGGCTTTGTTAGTGATAGTCAGTAGCTTAACAGAGCACTATAAGGTAACGCATTTAGCAAATCTATTTAAATCCATTGCAGTTGGCACCTTAGGTGTATTCTTTACCATTTTTCTAAGCATCATGTCAGTACAAGGAACAGCAAGTGCCATTCAAGATGGGGTAGTGATGAAAACAACAAAATTTATAACCGGAAACTTTATACCAGTTGTAGGTCGTACGATGACAGATGCCGCAGATACGATATTAAGCGCATCCCTATTGTTAAAAAACGCAATTGGAATTGTAGGGTTAATTATTATACTGTTTATCGCTTTGTTTCCGGCATTAAAAATCTTTGCAATTGCAGTAATTTATAAAGTTGCTGCCGCAATTTTACAGCCGATTGCGGATGGGCCAGTTATTACCACATTGAATACAATTAGTAAATATATTGTTTTTATTCTTGCGTGTTTACTAGCAGTATCATTTATGTTTTTTTTGGCAATTGTCATCATCATTGCAGCTAGTAATGTAACTTTGCTCTTAAGATAGGGGGGCGGGCTTAAATTGCAAATAGTTATTGACTGGGTCACTCAAATCATTCTATTTATCCTGCTAGCTACGATCATAGATTTAGTTATTCCCGCTAATTCCATGAAAAAATACATGAAGCTCGTCGTCGGACTTATCCTTATATTAATTTTGTTAAAGCCTATATTTTATATTTTTCAAATTGATGTCCAACGTGCAGTGGAAAGCTCTCTATCAGGTGTTTTTGAAGAAATGAATCAAAATAAATCTCTAGATAATGCCATTAAAACACAAAAAAATGAAATAGAAGCTACACAAGATGCATATATTTTAGAACAAATGGCTGTCCAATTAAAAGAAATAGCAAAAGATCCACTTCACGAAGCGTTTCAAACAGAAATTACAGATATCCAATTTCAGTTTGCAAATGGAAAAGATAAGTCATACGAAAATTTGGATAAAGTCATTGTGTATGTGAATGAATTAAAAAATGGGGAGGGAGCAGTGCGAAACGTTGATAATGTAGTAATTTATTCAGACAGCCCAGATGTATCTAAAGAAAATAACGAATTGAAGGACATAGAGAATAAGCTATCCGAACTATGGGAAATGGAGCAAAAAAAGCTACTTTTACAATGGGAGGGAGGGGCACCTTGATAGAGAAATTAAAAGAATTTTTTCAAAAAGATGGAAAAAAACCACCTAAAAAATGGAGCTATATGATCATTTTAGCCTTAGTCAGTGTAATGTTGTTAATTATTGGTAATATCTTTTCGACTTCATCAGAAACAGATATGGAAGAGCCGATCCAACAGCCAACGGAACAGGTAAGTGAACCGAATTCAAAAGAAACAGCATCTCCAAAGGAGGCAACAACGTCAAATATCGAAGAGCTGGAATCCGTTTATACAAAGGACTTACAAACATTGATAAATAAAATCCAAGGCGTTAGTGAAGCTGAAGTCATGGTCAATTTGGAATCTACAAGTATTAAAGTATATGAGAAAAACTTAATTAAAGGGCAACAGACTACTGAAGAAACGGATACGAATGGGGGAACTCGAGAAATTGAAGATGGTACGGAAGAAACACAAACAGTTTTAGTACGGCAAGGTGAAAAGGAGGTCCCTTTACTCATTCAAACGAAAAAGCCGGAAGTCAGAGGAGTATTTGTTGTAGCTAAGGGAGCTGATCATGCCACAGTAAAAAAATGGATTGTCGAAGCTGTTTCCCGTGTCTTAGATGTGCCAACCCACCGAGTGTCTGTAATGCCAAAGAATTAGGGGAGGAATTTAAATGTTAAAAAAACAAACCGTGTGGCTATTAACAATGCTAAGTTTAATGATTTTATTAAGTGTTTATTATATGACTTCGCCTGATAGTGAAGATTTAGCTTATATCAATGATGGACAAGAAAATGCGAAGGAGGAAGAAGCGGTTCCAACTGACTCAGAAGCTAATGATGATGCCGAAGTAGATGAGATTTCTAATGTAGGGCAAGATGAATTATTTACGACAATTCGTATGGAGTTACAAGATAAACGTAACATGGAAAAAGAGAGATTAACCGATATCGTTGCTTCGAGCTCCGCTAGTTCTGTTGAAAAGGATGAAGCTTTACAAGAAATTGATGCAATGGAAGACTTGGCATCAAAAGAAAAGATTTTGGAAGAAACGATTGTAGCTTCTGCCAACTACGAAGATGTACTTGTTCGATCTGAAGATGATAGTGTAACCGTTCAAGTGAAGGTTGAAGAAAATCTTCCAAAATCAGAAGCTGTTTCCATTATTCAAATGGTCAAAGATGAATTAGGAGATAAAAAAGTAAATGTATCGTATTTGCCTTCTCAAGGAGAAACGAAAAAAGATACAGAATAAATGATTGAAATCCGGGGAAGCCCGGATTTTTTTATCGTCTAGGAAATTATAAAATTTAGCAGCTGTGGATAAACTTACTAAGTTATTTAGCCACGTCCGGCTCCAGCGCCCAGCAACTAGGCTACTTCACGAAATCGCCCTACGATAAGTCATCATCGGTTCGTTCCTCACCGTGATTCCTTTATCTCAGTTGATTCGTTCCAGTCGCTACGTTGCTGAACGGGCGCTTTCGCCTTTGTTCTGCTATAAAATAAAGGCTTATAGTTATATAAAAGCTACAGTCAGTTAAGTGCTCGCATTTTCTTATTACTAATCGTGTCTCCGACTAATAAGGAGCCATTCATCATAAAAACGTCTGTTAAGGTAAGTTGTACCAATAGGCAGCGCTCCCTAGGGAGTAGTAATCGGACTGACTCGCTTTTCATTCGCTTTCCATTTTTAGTTTGTTATAATAAAAATACAAGCCATTTGTATGACATCTCTTCATAATATATCTTGAAGTTTGTTTATCATTTATCGTAAAATATTAACAGGAGTTATTAGTACCTAATAATAAGCTAGAAAATGAAGGGGTGCCTTGAATATATGTTAAATGTACAAGAAATCCAGGAATTAATAAGGTTAATTGATCAAACGTCTATTGAAGAATTTAAGTATGAAACAAGCGGAGCTTCTATTTCATTAAAAAAATCTTCTACAAATGGACAAGTACAGCCTAAAAATATACCTGAACAAAATGTATCTGAAACAGTAGCGCAGATAGAATCAGAAAAAGCGAGTGGAGAAAATACACAAGATGCATCTTCCCAAAAAGAAAGCACAGTAGATTATGATCATGAAATTGTTTCACCTATGGTAGGAACATTTTATGCAGCTCCATCCCCAGAGAAAGAAAACTTTGTTTCAATAGGTAGTAAAGTTGATAAGTCAAGCGTTGTTTGTATTGTTGAAGCAATGAAATTATTTAATGAAATTGAAGCAGAAGTTGAAGGTGAGATTGTCGAAATATTAGTAGAAAATGGTGAGTTGGTAGAATATGGTCAGCCGCTATTTCGAGTTAGTACAAAGTAAGGGGATGTAAAGTGTGATAAAAAAACTGCTGATCGCAAATAGAGGGGAAATTGCTGTTCGAATTATTCGAGCTTGTAAAGAGATGGATATTGAAACAGTAGCTGTATTCTCCCAAGCTGATAGTGAAGCTCTTCATGTGCAATTGGCTGATGAAGCTTATTGTATTGGGCCAACTCAAAGCAAGGATAGCTACTTAAATTTTACAAATATCATGAGTATAGCTACGCTGACAGGTGTAGATGCTATTCATCCAGGTTATGGCTTTTTAGCAGAGAATGCCGATTTCGCTGAAATATGCCGTGCATGTAATATTACTTTTGTTGGTCCTACGCCTGAGGCCATTCAAAAAATGGGAATAAAAGACGTAGCTAGGCAAACAATGGAAGCAGCTAATGTTCCTATCGTTCCGGGTTCAGATGGAATCATCCATGATGTAGAAGAAGCAAAAGAAATTGCTAATCAGATCGGTTATCCAATCATCATTAAAGCAACTGCTGGTGGTGGCGGGAAAGGAATACGAGTAGCGCGAAACGAGGAAGAATTAACGAAAGGGGTAGATATAACTCAAAAAGAAGCAGAGACTTCTTTTGGTAACGCGGGTGTTTACCTCGAAAAGTATATTGAAGATTTCCGACATGTGGAAATCCAAGTTTTAGCTGATAGACATGGGAATGTTATCCATCTTGGTGAACGGGATTGCTCCATTCAACGTAGGTTGCAAAAACTTGTAGAAGAGGCGCCATCTCCAGCAATCACTCCAGAAATCCGGGAAAAAATGGGAGAAGCTTCGGTCAAAGCTGCAAAAGCTGTAGGCTATGAAGGCGCTGGAACTATTGAATATATTTTTGATCGCAAAACACATCAATTTTATTTCATGGAGATGAATACACGCATACAAGTCGAGCACCCTGTGACAGAATTAATTACTGGTATTGATTTAATAAAAGAACAGATCAAGATTGCCGATAACGAAGTATTAGCATATTCTCAGTCTGACATTTCTTTTAACGGATGGGCGATAGAATGTCGTATTAATGCTGAAAATCCCTTTAAGAATTTTATGCCTTCAGCTGGAAAGGTTGATATGTACTTGCCACCTGGGGGTCTAGGGGTTCGAGTAGATGCTGCTGTTTACCCAGAGTATCGAATACCTCCTTATTATGATTCAATGATTGCTAAATTGATAACGTACGGTAAAACTAGAGAAGAAGCAATTCATCGAATGAAAAGAGCTTTGGATGAGTTTATTGTTGAAGGTGTGCATACGACAATACCATTTCATCATAAAATTATGGAGCACCCCGTTTTTATAAATGGTGACTTTAATACAAAATTTCTTGAAGAAAACCCTATAACGCAAGACGAAGATGAATAAAGGAGTTGAGTGTATGAGTGAACAACCGTTATTAAACGTAAGTGATGACAGTTTAGGTAAGGTCGAGATTGCGCCAGAAGTCATTGAAGTTATTACAGGTTTAGCCGCTTCAGAAATAGATGGACTTTACGCTATGCGAGGAAACTTTGCCTCTGGTGTAGCTGAACGGTTTGGTAAGAAGGCACATAGTAAAGGGGTAAAAGTAGAATTAACAGAAAACGGAATTGTTATTGATTTATATGTCATTTTGCAATTTGGTGTATCTATTCCACATGTGGCGCAGTTGTTACAAACAAATATTAGACAAACTTTGAAAAATATGACTGCGTTAGAAATTGATGAAATCAATGTTCACGTTGTTGGCATTCAAATGGATTCTCCAGAAGAAGCAACGGAAAAAACAAACAGTTAAATCTTTTTTGTAGTGATAATTCTATTAGAAAGCCCTTCATGAAAAATATGTTCTCATGAAGGGCGTTTTCTTCTGCTATAGGGAAGTATATAGGAGTATAGCATATTTTCGCCAGAACTTGGCGTAGGTCAGGTTATTTCGTAGTGTCCCAATATTTGGTTCGTAAAAGATAAAATTTTTAAAAAATAATATAGTTAACAGGGTAACGTAACCCTGTTTTTCACAAATGTTCGACAATATTTTAGCTCTTCCAATAGAGTTTTGTTGGAAAATAGTATGATGCATTTTGGATATAGCAATTAAAGGTTGATTGTAGCGTTGCTATTGGAATCGTGTTATGATTTTGGGAGAGATGAACTAAAGGAGTTAGTAAGGAATGAATAGACATGAAGCTAGAAAGAAGGCATTGCAAATCATATTTTCTATTGACATGAATGAAATACAATCCTTTCATGAAATGGAACATCTGGATGAACAAGTAAGAAAGGACGCCTTTTTAAATTTACTTGTAAACGGAGTAATAAACTATAAAATAGAAATCGATAAAATCATTAGTGAGAAACTAGAGAATTGGAGCTTAGAACGGATTGCGTCTGTTGAAAAAGCAATATTGCGGATTGCAGTTTTTGAAATACGCTACGTAGAAGATATTCCTGTAAGTGTTTCTATTAATGAAGCCATTGAGTTAGCAAATACGTTTGGGGATGAAAAATCTGGTAAATTTATTAACGGTGTATTATCACGCATTAGTGAGTAACCATCACCAAGCCTATTATAAACACCCTTAAATCAGTATTTGTTATAGTTGGAAAATGATGGTTCAGATAATTCCTCGTAACTTTAATCTTGTTTGATTGGTAGTAAAGCGGTTTTTATAAAATTTGAAGGGGGTAGTTGCATTGTCTGCAGAAATTATTAACGGGAAAGATTTGTCATTAGCACTAAAGGAAGAAATGAAAAAGGAAGTAGATACGTTGAAAACAGGTGGTATTCATCCTCAACTTACTGTTATCCTTGTTGGGGATCACCCTGCATCTCGATCCTATGTGAATGGAAAGGAAAAAGCCTGTGGTGAAACGGGAATAGGCTCTCATATTATTGAATTACCAAAAACAGTAAGCGAATCAGATCTTTTGAAGGAAATACATAGGCTAAATGGTGATACAAATGTCCATGGGATACTTGTGCAGTTACCATTACCAGTTCATATCGATGAACAAAAGGTAATAGAAACTATATCTCCTGAAAAAGATGTAGATGGCTTCCATCCAATTAACATTGGTAGAATGATGACAGGAATGGATACATATTTGTCATGTACACCATACGGAATTATAACGATGCTTCGCTCAAAAAATATTTCTATAGCAGGAAAACACGCGGTTGTTATAGGAAGGAGTAATATTGTTGGAAAGCCAGTGGCACAACTGTTGATAAACGAAAATGCCACAGTAACCACTTGTCATTCTAAAACAGAAAACCTGAAGCAATTTACACGAATCGCTGATATCCTTGTTGTTGCTGTAGGAAAAGCGAATATGATTGATGCTAGTTATGTTAAAGAAGGAGCTACCGTGATTGATGTAGGGATGAATCGTTTAGAGAACGGAAAATTAACCGGTGATGTAGATTTTGACTCTGTACAAGAAAAGGCATCATTTATAACTCCTGTTCCTCGTGGAGTAGGTCCTATGACGATCACTATGCTTTTAAAGAACACGATTAAAGCAGCAAAAAGGTTGGAGAACCGTGAAGGATAATTATCTAACTGTTACGGCATTAACTAGATATATTAAACGCAAGATGGATGTGGATCCCCATTTACGCCAAGTATGGCTTCGAGGTGAGATTTCCAACTTTAAACACCATTCTAGAGGACATATGTATTTAACAATTAAAGATGATCGATCACGAATTCAAGCAGTAATGTTTGCAGGCAATAATCGCTCATTAAAATTTCAACCTGAAAATGGAATGAATGTTTTAATTAAGGGAGAAATTAGTGTTTTTGAAGCATATGGGCAATATCAACTATATATTCAACAAATGGAACCAGACGGTATTGGCGCGCTGTATGTTGCTTTTGAGCAATTAAAAGAAAAGTTAGAGAAACAAGGGTACTTTGATCATTATGTCAAAAAAAATATCCCTCCATTACCAAAAAATATTGGTATTATTACGTCGCCAACAGGAGCAGCTGTAAGAGATATTATTACAACCATTAAACGACGCTATCCTATTGTTGAGTTAACGGTCATTCCAGCATTAGTTCAAGGAGAAGCAGCTGCTCGCTCCATTAAACAGGCCATTGAAATTGCCAATCAAAAGGGAGACTTTGACCTGTTAATTGTTGGAAGAGGCGGCGGATCGATTGAAGAGCTTTGGAGTTTTAATGAAGAAATAGTGGCGAAAGCTATTTTTCATTCTAACATTCCTATCATTTCTGCGGTTGGGCACGAGACGGATACGACAATAAGTGATTTTGTAGCTGATTTACGAGCCCCAACCCCTACGGCTGCTGCAGAAATTGCTGTACCGTCGAGTCAAGATCTTAAAGATAAGATTGTTACACTAAAACGCATGGCGACGAAAGATATGCAAGAAAAATGGAAACAACAGCAAAAACACCTTTTTAGACTTAAACAGTCATATGCTTTTCGCTACCCTTATCAGTTGCTGAAACAAAAAGAACAAGAATTAGATGGGAAAATAGAGCAATTACAAAAAGCGATGTTACATACGATGGAAGCAAGTAATAAGTCCTACGAGCACTTATGGGCTCGGTTCACCGTTCAACATCCTGGAAAACAAGTAGAAAGAGGAAAACAACAGCTTCAACAATTAGTGAAACAACAATATATGGTAATGAAACAACTACATACAGACAAGGTAAAAAAACTTCATAATGAAATGGATAAATTAAGCTTGCTTAATCCATTAGCAATAATGAAGAGGGGATTTTCTATTCCTTATACAAGTACAGGACAGATTATTAAGTCTGTGCATGCTGTTGAACGGGAGGATGCGATTTCTTTACGTTTAGCAGATGGACTTTTAAAGTGTAAAGTTATAGAAACAAAGGAGGAGAGCCAAAATGACTGAGGAAGAATTATCATTTGAAGAAGCGATGCAACAGTTAGAGGAAGTTGTAGAAAAGCTGGAAACAGGAGACGTTCCTTTAGAAAAGGCAATTAGCTATTATCAAGATGGCATGAAGCTGTCGAAACTTTGTACGGATAAGTTAAACCAAGTAGAAGAAAAAATGACCAAAATTATGAACGAACAGGGAGAATTAGAAGGATTCCCACTTCAGGAGGAAGAATAAACGTGGAACGAACGATGGAGATGTATTTAGAGGAAAAAAAACAATTCATAGACAATGCTTTAAAAAAGTATATGCAAGCTTTACAAGTTCCTCCTGCATTAAAGCAGTCAATGACTTATTCAGTAGAAGCTGGCGGTAAACGGTTAAGACCAATATTATTACTTGCAAGCTATGAAGCGTTTCAAAAGGATATAACTGTAGCTTTAAGTTCGGCTGCAGCACTAGAAATGATTCATACGTATTCATTAATTCATGACGATTTACCCGCAATGGATGATGATGATTATCGTAGAGGTAAATTAACCAATCATAAAGCCTTTAGTGAGGCTACAGCTGTATTAGCTGGCGATGCTTTGTTGACCTACAGCTTTGAAATAATAAGTAAAGATGACAAACTTACAGCTGTTCAAAAAGCAGAATTAATAGCGCTATTGGCTGAGTCGAGCGGTCCTAAAGGCATGGTCGCTGGACAGATTTTAGATATGGAAGCAGAAGATAAAGCGATTACTTTACAAGAACTTGAACGTGTACATACTTTAAAAACAGGTGAGTTACTTCGCTACGCTGTCTATGCAGGAGCATACCTAGGAGGGGCTACAGAGAAGCAATTGCACGCATTACAACTTTTTGCTTCTTATTTAGGGCTTATTTTTCAAGTTCAAGACGATATATTGGATGTTACTGGTGACGAATTAAAGCTAGGTAAACCGGTAGGTAGTGATGCGCTTAATTTAAAGAGTACGTACCCAAAATTGCTTGGTATAGATGGTGCTATTGAGAAAAAAGAACAATATCTTCTTAAAGCAAAAGAATCTCTGCAAGCTGCAGGCATAGAAAATTCTAATTTGATGGATTTAGCCATTTATTTTGGTCAAAGAGATTATTAACCCATAGTTTTTTTCTAAAATATATGATATAATTTATGTAGAATAAGGAATGGTGCAGTATTCTAGTCAGTTCTCCGTACCTGAAGGCGAGCCTAAAAATTCGCCAAAGGGCACATCGATGAAGTTCCTTGTGCAGGCTTGAGGCGCCCAGCTTTGGGTCTGTGCTGGGAGTTAAGGTTATCGGGCGATCCACAAAGGCATGTGGGCGTTGACCCGATTTCCGCGGAGGCCCATCTCTGTAGTAATAGCTAAGCCTAGTTGTCATTATGGAATGGGGTATGAACCTGCAGTAGACGGTAAGGGACACCTAATATGCAGCGTAGCCTGCCTTGAGTGGTGACTGAGGGGATTAGGGCAATAAAACATAAAATTAGGTGGCCACTAATTTTATGTTGTAATCTCTATGAAATCAGCACTGCAAAAGAGGCTAGGGGACGGTTAAGAACTGCTGAGGAAATCTCCTAGACTGTTCATTCGACATTTAAAAGGGATTATAGTGTGGACTAAGTGGTAATCCAGTCTAGCTCTTGGTGACAAAGCTAAGATGGTTTTAAAGGGGAACCA
The DNA here is from genome assembly GCF_900129865.1 of Virgibacillus chiguensis. Taxonomy (GTDB): domain Bacteria; phylum Bacillota; class Bacilli; order Bacillales; family Amphibacillaceae; genus Virgibacillus; species Virgibacillus chiguensis. The sequence continues at coordinate 217,020 of NZ_FQXD01000001.1, read as the reverse complement.
CCTTTGTGGTAACACGGGGTAACCATTTGGGAAAACCTACTGGACCTAAGCCGCAGTTTTTACCTTTTAAATGACCATTCCTGTTATACATAGTATAAAATAGCGTAAAAGTATTAAAATAATGAGGTATGAAATGAAATCACATGTAAAACGATCGATTAAATTTAGTTTAACTATTGCCGTTATCACTTTTGTGTTAGCGGCTATTTTTTCAGTTATATCTTCTTCAATATTAAGTGGTGTTGCCTGGTTTATCGGCCTTTTTATTGTATTTGTTATCGTTTTCGTTGGTGTTATTTTTGATATGTTAGGTATAGCATCGACAGCAGCTAATGAGGCTCCATTCCATGCGATGGCTGCAGAAAAAGTAGCTGGGGCAAAAGAAGCAGTGATTATTATTAGAAATGCCGATCGATTTGCCAGTTTTTGTAATGATGTTATTGGTGATATTTCTGGAATTGTAAGTGGAACGGCTTCAGCAATTGTAGTACTGCAAATGGCCAATATTTTAGGTCATGGTGAGGGTTCTTCCATTCAAATTATCATTTCTGTAGTGCTAACAAGTGTTGTCGCCGCCCTAACAGTTGGTGGAAAAGCAATGGGCAAATTTTTTGCGATAAATGCTTCAACGAAAATCATTTTTTTTGCGGGAAAAGTCATTTCTATTATGGAAAATAAATTTAAAATAAGCGTACTACCTAAAAATTAACAAAAGGGAATTTGACTGTATGAGTAAAAAGAGACTTGATGTGTTATTAGTAGAAAAATCACTTGCCACTACAAGAGAAAAAGCAAAGCGTTTAATTATGGCTGGACTTGTGTTTGCTGGTCAACAAAGATTAGACAAGCCAGGAATGCAAGTGGATGAATCGATAAATTTGACGGTAAAAGGAAAATTAATACCTTATGTTGGACGTGGAGGTTTAAAGCTCGAAAAAGCGCTAAAGACTTTTTCGCTTACAGTAACAGATAAAATTGTAATGGACATAGGTTCATCTACTGGTGGCTTTACAGATTGTGCATTGCAGAATGGTGCATCCTTATGCTATGCCATTGATGTTGGTTATAATCAGCTTGATTGGAAACTCAGAAATGATGACCGGGTTATTGTAATGGAACGAACAAATTTTCGTTATGTTACGGTGGATATGCTGGTAAACGGTAAACCAAATTTTGCTTCTATTGATGTTTCATTTATTTCACTACGTTTACTTTTACCAGTCTTAAAGCATTTATTGGAAAATAACAGTGATGTTGTTGCACTAGTTAAACCACAATTTGAAGCAGGAAAAGAGCAAGTAGGCAAAAAAGGAATTGTTCGAGACAGTCGTGTGCACCAAGCTGTTTTAAGACAGATTATTGACTTTGCATTGCAAGAAAAATTCCAGGTATTTGATTTAACTTTTTCTCCTATAACTGGAGGAGATGGGAATATCGAGTTTTTGTTGCATTTAGGTTGGGAAAAACATAGACCATCTCCTAAAGCTTTTTCTGATTTCGAAATTAAGAGCTTAGTTTCTGAAGCACATGAAGCATTGGCTCGAAAAAAACAATAACTAATCTTAACATTTTTAGCACAGCGTAAGAGGCATGATCTAAGTGTATCTGTTTGCTATAATATTTAAGATTGCACTTTCTTATCGTGTAAGTTTAAAAAATGGAGGCACCCGATGAGCAAAATACAACGACATATAAAGATAAGGGAATTAATTACGGATAATGAAATTGAAACGCAAGATGAACTTGTAGATCGGTTGAAAAACTTAGGCTATAATGTAACACAAGCAACGGTTTCTAGAGATATTAAAGAATTACATTTGGTAAAAGTAGCAACGGCAAATGGAACATATAAATACAGTTTACCTGCAGACCAACGCTTTAATCCATTAGATAAATTAAAGCGTTTAGTCATGGATGCATTTGTTAAAATTGATTATGCAAGCCATTTTATCGTACTCAAAACACTTCCGGGAAATGCTCACGCTGTTGGAGCTTTAATCGACCAGTTAGATTGGGAAGAAATAATGGGTACTATTTGTGGTGATGATACTTGTTTAATTATATGCAGAACAGAGGCAGACGCTTTAACGATAAAAGAACGTTTTATCGAGATGTTGTAATACGAAAGTGGGGAATTATGACGTGCTTACGGAATTGTCTATTCAGGATTTTGCGATAATCAACAAGCTTTCCGTTACTTTTAATGAAGGATTAACCGTTTTAACAGGTGAAACGGGAGCTGGTAAATCCATTATTATTGATGCGGTTCAATTGCTCGCTGGAGGTAGAGGTTCTGTTGAATTTGTCCGTCACGGTGCTAAAAAGGCAGATATTGAAGGTTTATTTACTTTGGATCATGAATCACACCCTGTATATACCATTTGTGAGCAGTATGGCATTGAAAGTGAAGACCAGCAACTTGTGCTTAGACGTACTATAACAGCAAATGGGAAAAGTATTTGTCGGGTTAATAGCAAATTAGTAACTTTAGCTGTCCTGCGTGAATTTGGAAGGACATTAATTGATATTCATAGTCAGCACGAAACACAGTCCCTTATGAATCCTGAGCATCATTTAGATTTGTTGGATTTATACCAGCCTGAATTAATTAATAAGGCGAAAAAAGAATACTTGAAATTATATGACCAATTATCTAAACTAAAAAATCGTTATCGTAAATTGAGTGAAAATGAACAAGAAACAGCTCAACGATTAGATTTGTTGCAATTCCAGTTGCGGGAATTGGAAGAAGCTCAATTACAACCTAATGAAGACGAGAAATTGGAAGAGGAAAAGAATACTTTAGTTAATTTTGAACGTATTTATTCATCCTTACAGCTTGCTTACAATTCTCTTTATGGCGAACAAAAAGGGCTTGATTGGGTAAATCAGGCGCAAATAGCATTGCAAGATAACAGTAATTATGACGCTTCTCTAGCACAAAAAGCAGAAGATATTGCAAATTATTACTATGGGTTAGAAGAATTGACCCATGACTTAGGAAATCAAATTGAAACGTTGCAATTTGACCCAGAACGCCTAAATGAAATTGAAGCTCGTTTAAATGAAATTAATCGTTTAAAAAGAAAATATGGTCCTACGGTTTCGGATATGTTGACTTATATGGCAAAGATAGAAGAAGAAGTAGAAGAAATAAGCAATAAAGATTCTCATATATCTAAACTCGAACAACAAATAAAAGAAAAAGCCAAGGATGCTTTTTTGGAAGCTCAAGAATTGCGTGATATTCGAAAAAAAGCGGCAAAAGCTTTGACGAAGGAAATTCATGAGGAATTAAAAGACCTTTACTTAGAAAAGACGGAATTTCAGGTTCAGTTTGCTGAGAACATAGAACCACAAGAAGAGCCAGAGAATCATTTGCATAAAAATGGAATGGATGATGTGACATTTTTGATTTCCACCAATCCAGGTGAACCTCCCAAACCTTTAAATAAAGTAGCTTCTGGAGGAGAATTGTCTCGGATTATGTTAAGTTTGAAGAAAATATTTGCTAAACATCAAGGTGTTACAAGTGTCATTTTTGATGAAGTAGATACTGGAGTAAGCGGTAGAGTGGCACAAGCGATTGCTGAAAAGATATATCACATCTCACAAAAGTCACAAGTTTTATGCATTACACATCTACCCCAAGTCGCAGCTATGGCTGATACACATAAATTAATTGAGAAAGAGGTAACAAATCAACGAACATCCACCACTGTTTATGAATTAAGCCAAAAAGCGCAAATTAATGAACTTGCTCGAATGATTACAGGTACAAAGCTTACAGAATCAGCGGTGAATCATGCTAGAGAGATGTTAGAAATGGTGATTCAATTTAAAGGAAAAGAGCATAATTTATAACAAAAAGCCAGAAAATAAACTATCTGGCTTTTTTCTTTTGGTAAAAATGACTTTGTAGTATAAGTAAAACGGTTGGCTTTCAAGAATCAATGCGCCAAATTAGATTGTATCGTTTAGTTATACTATGTGAAAAAGATAAAAAATTAGTTTTGTTTTCTTCAAAAGCAATATACATAACAAATAAAAAAGCTGTAGGTAATGTTAGGCAAGCTTGCTTATCTTTCACCAGTTTAAATCATCCACAAAAAGCTTAAATTAAAGGTACAGATAAAAGGTGGTTTGGGTATGAAAAGAGGAGAGTGAATGAACTTGCGAACAAAGCACAACAAAATATTACGTTTCGGTATATGCTTTTTGACAATGCTTGCCTTACTTGCGCTTCCTGTTATTACAAACCTATTTAAAGCGGAAAGTCAAATTACACAAGCAGCAACCACAGCAACTAGCATGAATCCAGAAGATACTTCTACACTTCATCAAATTATTGGCTTACCTATTCAACAAACAAAAGCACAATCAAGAGAAGAAATAAAAATTATACCCGGTGGACAATCCATTGGAGTTCAGTTACAAACAAAGGGTGTACTCGTTGTTGGTCATCATTTAGTAAAGGGAAAAACGGGCGGAGTTTCACCTGGGGAAAAAGCAGATATTCAAGTCGGCGATGTTATTTTAGAAATTGATGGCAAAGAAGTTAAAAAAATGAAAGATGTAAAACCGTTTGTAAAACAAGCCGGACAAACAAAAAATGCGTTGGATATAAAATTAAAACGAGGAAAGAAAACAATTTCTACCGAATTAGAGCCAGCTCTAGATGAAAAAGAAAATAATTATCAAATCGGATTATATATAAGAGACTCTGCTGCAGGAATAGGCACGATGACTTTTTATGATCCAAATTCAAAAAAATATGGAGCTTTAGGTCACGTCATTTCCGATATGGATACCCAAAAACCTATAGAAATTAATAATGGCTCTATCGTACGATCTTCTGTAACTTCCATTGAAAAAGGAAATAATGGTATACCAGGAGAAAAACAAGCCACTTTTTCAGCAACTGAAGATAAGATTGGATCTATTACAAAAAATACCGCATTTGGTATTTTTGGAAAGTTAAATCAAAATTTAGAGGAAATAAAAAAACCATTGCCTATAGCTCAACCTAACGAGGTGAAAGAAGGGCCTGCAAAAATTTTGACAGTACTTGCCGGGGAAGAGATAAAAGAGTACGAAGTCGAAGTTGTTAGCAGTGTTCCTCAGAAAAATGCAGCAACAAAAGGAATGGTCATTCAAATAAAAGATAAGGAATTGCTCAGCAAAACAGGTGGAATTGTACAAGGGATGAGTGGAAGTCCTATTATACAAAATGGCAAAATTATCGGGGCAGTCACTCACGTATTCGTAAATGACCCTACATCGGGGTATGGTGTTCACATTAAGTTTATGCTAGAGGAAGCTGGTATTAATACAGCTACTTCATCACCAAAAAAAGTAAGTTAAATGAAAGGCTTGGTTGGATTTTTTCCAAATCAAGTCTTTTTTTACGATGCGAGAAAAGAAAATTGGACAAAGCCAAGGAATTGAAGTAATTGTGGTATACTTATTTAAGTGAAAAAATTTTCTCTAGGGCAGGCATCTATTGAATATAGTTGGTGCATGTTATTTAATTTACTGTTTCTATAGCGCTTTTTATTAAAACTGCAAATATAATTCGACAAACATCTGGGTTAATTTATCGAATGTAGTCGTTTATTAGAGAAATATTAAGCAAAATAAAGCAAATCTAAAAAAAACCAATGTTTGTTAAATAAAAAAAGGATAATTTACATTTATGTAGAATATGTAGAATAAAGAGAAGTAATGTACTACATAAAAGGAGGAGTTTTGTGGAAAAGATTGAAATTTGTTTAGTAGATGATAACCGGGAATTGATTAAGCTTATGGAAGATTATTTTGAAGAACAAGCTGACATTGAAGTTATTGGTACAGCGTTTAATGGAAGAGATTGCTTGACCATGCTGGATGATTTGGAACCAGATGTTTTAATTCTAGATATCATTATGCCACATGTGGATGGACTTGCTGTTCTGAACACACTACGTTCTTCGAAAGAGAATCCTCCACACGTCATTATGCTTACAGCTTTTGGGCAAGAAGAAGTGATGAAAAAAGCAGTAGATTTAGGTGCCGCTTATTTTATTTTGAAGCCTTTTGATTTAGATAATTTAGCTGAACAAATAAGACAAGTACAGGGCAGTTCCTCTTACTCTGCTGGTGTTTCAAAAGTTCAGCGAAAAGAAAGGAAAAAACAAGATTTAGAAGCAAGTATCACCAACATTATTCATGAAATAGGAGTTCCTGCGCATATTAAAGGTTACATGTATTTACGAGAAGCCATTACGATGGTATTTAATGATATTGAGCTGCTTGGTTCTATCACAAAGGTTTTATATCCAGATATAGCTAAGAAATACAATACTACTGCTTCACGTGTTGAACGTGCCATTCGTCATGCTATTGAAGTAGCGTGGAGTAGAGGGAATATTGACTCTATTTCTGCCTTATTTGGATATACAATCAGCATTTCGAAAGCAAAACCAACAAATTCAGAATTCATTGCGATGGTGGCTGACCATTTACGGTTAGAACATAAAGCAAGTTAAAAATTTTCAAATAAAAACATATCCCTTATATTTTGGAGGGATATGTTTTTTTGAATGAAAAGATCTTATTTGACAAAAAAAGCATTGTACAATGATTGAACAGCTTTTTCTAGATCGTCAGCTATAATGCCAAACATCATAGAAACTTCTGATGACCCCTGGTTAATCATCTCAATATTTACATTCGCACTAGAAATGGCGGACGTTGCTTTTTTAGCGACACCAATTGTACGCACGAGTCCTTCCCCCACAATCATAATCATAGCGAGATTACGATGAATAGAAATTAAATCAGGGCATAACTCCTTTTGAATACGTTCTAATACTTGCTTTTCTTTTTCTAGAGGTAAATGTTTTTCCCGAATAATAATCGATAAATCATCGATACCTGAAGGAGCATGTTCGAAGGAAATACTTTCCTCTTCTAATATAGAGAGCACTTTACGTCCAAAACCAATCTCTCTGTTCATCAAGTATTTACTAATATAAATACTGCAAAAACCAGTGTCACTGGCAATGCCAACAACACATTTTTCGCTTGGTTTTTTCTCAGAAACAATGAATGTGCCAGTTGCTTGCGGATTATTTGTATTTTTAATGCATACTGGTATTTTTTCCCGATATGCAGGTATTAATGCTTCATCATGAAACACCGAAAATCCTGCATAAGACAATTCACGCATTTCTTTATACGTAAGTGTTGTTATTTTTTTAGGGTTGTCTACGATGGAAGGATTAACTGCGTAAACAGAGTCCACATCTGTATAATTTTCATATAGATCCGCTTTAATTCCGGCGGCTATAATGGATCCGGTAATATCAGAACCACCACGTGAAAATGTAATTAATTTTCCATCATTTGTATATCCAAAAAAACCAGGGATAACTGAAATACCTTTTGTAGAGCGTAATTTATATATCATCTCAAAACTTTCTGGCAATATTTTGCCATTACCCGGTTCATCACTGACCATTACACCAGCTTCGCGAGGGTTTACGTAACGTGCTTCTAAACCAATTGAAGTAAGGTACGCGCTAAGAATTTTAGCTGAACTATCCTCACCAATTGCTTTTAAAGCATCTAATTTTCTAATAGGTGCTTCCTCCATATGTAATAGCTTATTAATGGATTGTTTAATTTCGCCCACAATAGTGAAAGACAAGCTTAACTGTTCCACAATCTCAGTAAATCTTTTAATAATTGGATCAATAAATGGCTCTAAAGAAGCTTTCTGTTGGCTTGCTTTCCATAATTGAATAAACATGTCCGTCATTTTTTGGTCTGATTTATGTCGCTTACCTGGAGCAGAAACGACAATAAATTTCTTTTGGAGGTCCGTTTTTATAATGTTGGCAACTTTCTCTATTTGTTCTGCGCTAGCTACAGAGCTTCCTCCAAATTTTGCAACTTTCACGTGTGAATTCCTCCCGCTGATTTTTTATTTTTCATCATATCATAAATTCTGTTTATTTTCACATTATAAAGAATAAAAATGAATGTACTTACTTTAAATTGACGGTAAAGTATGTAGATCGTAATGTTAAATGACTACAATTAAAAAAATGGAGACTTAGTCCCCATTTGCATAACAATTTCTTTTTTGTTGCTGATTTTTTTGTCGTTTTCGATCCCGGTGTATAATGAAACCGCCTATGAAAGCAAGTCCAGCCAAGAATAGTATAAGCCCAATAATGAACTGAATACTACTATGTAAAAATATCGGATAGAAAGTAGCAAATAATGTGTCTCTCATTAACTTAATGCCTATAGCAGCTATTAAACCTGGGATAAACAAAATAAGTATGGCTATGATTCGGATCATTGAAAATTCTCCTTCATTATTGTCAAATATAGTATAGCAAAAAAGGACAGAAAAAGGAATAAAGCAAAACACCACTTCAAGATTGGCTATAGAAATAAATGAAATACACATATTGCATTACTTTGCAGACTAACGTAAGATATAAGTATGCAAAAAAATGCAAGGTGGGATGGAATGAAACGCGTTCTTATTGTTGGTGCTGGTAAAGGCGGGAGTGCAATATTAAAAATTCTCCATGCTACTCAAACTATGAAAGTCGTAGCTATCGTGGACACGAATTCGTCTGCTCCCGGTCTAGTAGCGGCAGAAAAATGGGACATTCCTATAGGACGTTCGTGGAAAAATTGGATTGATGAAAATATTGATATTATCATTGAAGCAACTGGCAATGAATTTGTATTAGAAGCACTATTACAGCGACGTAATCGAAGGACAGTAATTATTCCAGGGACAGTTGCTTATATCATTTCTGAGCTATTTGATGAAAAACAAGAGCTGTTAGAAGAAATAGAACTACAAATGCTAAATCAAGAGTTGATATTAAACAATATACGTGATGGCATGATTGTCGTCGATACTAATGGGTTTATCACTTTTGTTAATAAAAGTGCAGAAAAGATTATTAACACCTCAAAGCAGAAACTACTTGAAGGAGAACATATAGAAAAAGTCATTTATCGTACACGTCTTACTGAAGTGTTAAAAAACCGTAGAAAGGAAATAAATCAAAAATTAACTTTAGAAAACGGGAAACAGATTATTGCAACAAGGATTCCAATTATACGGTCAGACAATAGTCTACTAGGTGCGTTTGCTGTTTTTAAAGATATTACGGAAGTCGTACATTTAGCAGAAGAAAACACCGACTTAAAAGAAATTAAAACGATGTTAGAAGCAATTATTCATTCTTCTGATGAGGCAATCAGTGTTGTAGACGAACAAGGTCTTGGGTTAATGATAAATCCTGCCTATACTAAAATCACTGGATTAGCTGCCTCTGACGTCATTGGCAAACCAGCAACTACGGATATTTCTGAGGGAGAGAGTGTACATATGAGGGTCTTACAAACAAGAAGACCCATAAGAGGAGTATTAATGAAAGTTGGCCCAAATAAAAAAGAAGTATATGTCAACGTTGCTCCTGTAATTGTAGATGGTAAATTAAAAGGCAGTGTCGGTGTACTTCACGACATTTCCGAAGTGCAGTCATTAACCAATGAACTAAAGCGTGCAAGACAGATTATACGTAATTTGGAAGCAAAGTATACATTTACGGATATTATTGGTACTTCTCCAGAAATGAAAATTGCTTTAGAGCAAGCGAAAGTAGGTGCTAGAACACCTGCTACTGTTTTACTTCGAGGCGAATCTGGTACTGGAAAAGAATTATTTGCTCACGCCATTCATAATGAAAGTGACCGTAAACACTATAAATTTATACGCGTTAATTGCGCCGCCATTGCTGAAACGATATTAGAAAGTGAGTTGTTCGGCTATGAAGAAGGAGCTTTTTCTGGTGCCAAAAGAGGCGGAAAAAAAGGTTTTTTTGAAGAAGCAAATAACGGGAGTATATTTTTAGATGAGATTGGTGAATTGTCTTTACACATGCAAGCAAAATTATTACGAGTGTTACAAGAAAATGAAATTGTACGTGTTGGAGGGACGACTCCAATTACGATTGATGTGCGTGTGATTGCAGCAACTAATGTAAATCTCGAAAAAGCAATTATGGCAAAAACGTTTCGCGAAGATTTATATTATCGATTGAACCGTTTACCTATATTTATTCCATCTTTAAAGGAGAGGCTTTCTGACCTTCCATTACTTGCGAAGCATATTATTACAAAAATTAATCAAGATTACGGACGAGACGTGCAACACATTTCTGAGCAAGCTATAACTCATTTAAATTATTATCATTGGCCAGGAAACATTCGTGAACTAGAAAATGTAATAGGAAGAGCCATGATTTATATGGGGATTCAAGAAAAAGCAATTCAACAATCCCATCTGCCTCATTTAGAAAATCAGGAGAGGAAGCCGAGTTTTTCACCAGTACTTCAAACAAGCTCTCCATCTTTACAACAAGCAATGGAAGAATATGAAAGAAATTATATTGCGCAAGTATATGAGCAAAATGATTATAATAAAACAAAAACGGCCAAGTCGTTGCAAATTTCAATCCGAAATCTTTACTATAAAATGGAAAAACATCAAATTGCAAAACCTGACCTGCAATAGTTTGCAGGTATGCGCAACAAATTGCAGGGGAGTAGTATTTAAGTGAAGCGCTTACAATGATTGTTCTTTTGGCATAGTATTTGCATAATAACTATGGCAGAGAAGATAGGAGGGAAATATGGGTGGTTTAGACCAACTAAAAATTGCAGCCAAAAAGAAAGAAGGAAATATTGTTTCCATTGCAAATGCTCAAGATGAAGGTATATTACAAGTTGTTAAAATAGCTCTTGAAGAAAACCTTTGCCAATTTTTGCTTGTTGGAAATGAAGAGAAAATAAAGGAAACAGCAAACCGAATAGGGCTCCATTTATCCAACTATAAAGAAAAAGTCTCTATTCAACATGCAACTGATTTAACTGCGATTGCACATTCAAGTGTTAAAGCAGTAAGCCAAAAGCAAGCAGATATATTAATGAAAGGAAACATCGCAACAAAAGATGTTTTGCAAGCAGTTCTTAATAAAGAGTATGGATTGCGAACTGGAAAAATTTTATCACACACTGCAGTCTTTGAAGTTCCAAATCAAGAAAAACTTGTGATATTAACAGATGCAGCAATGAATATTGCGCCCGATATGCAACAAAAAGTTACTATTGTTGAAAATGCAGTACAAGTTGCACAAAGTATTGGGATAGAGGTACCAAAAGTAGCTGCTCTAGCACCGGTAGAGAAAGTGAATCCTAGTATGCAGTCTACGATGGATGCTGCTATACTTACGCAAATGCAACGAAGAGGGCAAATAAAAAACTGTCTTATCGATGGACCTTTAGCATTTGATAATGCTGTATCAAAGCGAGCGGCAGTTCAAAAAGGTATTTCATCAGAAGTTGCAGGGGATGCAGATATTCTTCTCGCCCCTTCCATTGAAGTAGGCAATGCTTTATATAAATCATTTATTTATTATGCACAAGCAAAAGTAGCTGCTCTTATTTGCGGAGCTAAAGCACCGATTATTTTAACGTCACGAGCAGATACCGTTGAAAGCAAATTACATTCGCTATCATTAGCAATTATGACCACTAATTCAAATAGGAGGAGATCTTAATGGAACTATTTCGCTACATGGAACAAGATGATTATGAACAAGTCGTGTTTTGTCAAGATAAGAATTCTGGGTTGAAGGCAATTATTGTCATCCACGATACAACTTTAGGCCCTGCTTTAGGTGGAACGAGAATGTGGACCTATGAAACAGAAGAAGCTGCTCTTGAAGATGCGCTTCGTTTAGCTAAAGGAATGACTTATAAGAATGCTGCAGCTGGACTAAACTTAGGTGGTGGGAAAACGGTTATCATTGGTGACCCAAAACAAGATAAAAACCCTGAAATGTTTCGTGCTTTTGGTCGTTATATCCAAGGTTTGAATGGAAGATATATTACAGCAGAGGATGTAGGTACAACCGTGCAAGATATGGATACTATCCATATGGAAACCGATTTTGTGACGGGTATCTCCCCAGAATCAGGGTCTTCCGGAAACCCTTCTCCAGTAACTGGTTATGGCGTATATAAAGGCATGAAAGCTGCCGCTAAAGAAGCATTTGGGGATGATTCTTTAATAGGAAAAACAGTTGCAGTTCAAGGTATAGGTAATGTTGCTTATGCTCTTTGTGAACATTTACATAAAGAAGGAGCTAATTTAGTAGTAACAGATATCAATGAACAAGCTGTACAAAGAGCAGTAGAAGCTTTCCATGCAAAAGCAGTTAAACCGGATGCAATTTATGATGTGGATTGTGATATTTATGCACCTTGTGCACTTGGAGCAACGATAAATGATGACACGATTCCAAGAATAAAAGCAAAAGTTATTGCTGGATCAGCTAATAATCAATTGAAAGAGTCGCGACATGGTGATATGATTCACAAGCAAGGGATTGTTTACGCACCTGACTATGTCATTAACTCTGGTGGGGTTATTAATGTTGCTGATGAGTTACAAGGATATAATTACGATCGGGCTATGAAGAAGGTTGAAACTATATATGACAGCTTGGTAAAAGTATTTGCCATCGCTAGACGAGATAATATACCTACTTACTTAGCTGCAAATCGAATGGCTGAAGAAAGAATTAAATCTGAATATCGTTCTAGGAGTCAATTTTTGTTAAATGGTCATCATATTTTAAGTAGAAGATAAATAGAAGCCATTCGTGTTTGCTTTTGCACGAATGGCTACAAAGTAAAAAAGCTATTTGCAAACCACAAATTGTGGAGGGGGATATGTATTGCAAGAAATCTTTAGAACACTTGTTATCAATCCAGGTTCTACATCAACGAAGATAGGTGTGTTTGATAATGAGGGATGCGTTTTTGAAACAACTATTCGCCATTCTGTTGATGAATTACAGGGTTTTATATCTATTAGCGAACAAAAATCCTTTCGTAAAAATGTAATATTAGAACAACTTGATTATGAAGGGATTAGTGTTTCTAAATTGGATGCTGTTTGTGCAAGAGGTGGATTAATTCGACCAATTGCAGGTGGAACATATGAAGTAAATGGAGCGATGATTATTGATCTAGAAAGAGGGTACAACGGGCATCATGCTTCCAATTTAGGTGGTATCATTGCAAATGAAATTGCTTCTTCCCTTCATATACCAGCATATATTGTAGATCCCGTCGTAGTAGACGAACTTGCTGAAATAGCCCGTTTTTCTGGTATACCTGAACTTCCTAGAAAAAGTATTTTTCACGCACTGAATCAAAAAGCCGTTGCTAGACGAGTAGCTAAACAAGTTGGCGGGGTATACGAGGAAATGAATTTTATTGTAACACATATGGGTGGAGGTATTACGGTAGGTGCCCATCATCTTGGGAAAGTAATTGATGTTAATAATGGTTTACATGGAGAAGGACCTTTTTCTCCAGAGAGAGCAGGGACTGTTCCTGTTGGCGACTTAGTATCAATGTGCTTTTCAGGCCAATATTACTTAGAAGAAATCATGCGTAAAATTGTTGGTAACGGCGGATTAATGGGCTATTTACTGACAAGTGATGCAATGGAAGTTGAACGACGAATTTCTCAAGGGGATTCGTATGCTCAAAAAGTATATGAAGCAATGGCTTATCAAGTCGCTAAAGAAATTGCTGCTTTAAGTGCTGTATTAAAAGGGGATGTAGATGCCATTGTATTAACTGGTGGCCTTGCTCATGGTAAAACCTTTACAGATATGATTGTGGAACGTGTAGACTGGATAGCCGATACAATTGTTTATCCTGGTGAAGACGAATTACAGGCATTAAACGAAGGGGCGTTGCGTGTTTTACGTGGAGAAGAACAAGCAAAGATTTATGATGATAAGACTGGATAAAAGGAGTGAATGAATTGGCAACAGAATATGATTTAGTTGTACTTGGAGGAGGAACTGGCGGTTATGTAGCAGCTATTCGCGCCTCCCAACTTGGAATGAAAGTAGCTGTTGTAGAAAAGCGAGAACTAGGAGGCACTTGCTTACATCGTGGTTGTATTCCTTCAAAATCATTTTTACGAAGTGCTGAAGTATATAGGCAAACCAAACAGGCCGCTTTGTATGGAATAGAAACGGAAGCAACTACATTGAAATTTCCTTTAGTACAGGAACGAAAACAAAAAATTGTTGACCAGTTGCATCAAGGTGTCAAGGGATTAATGAAGAAAGGGAAAATTGATACGTATTATGGGCATGGTCGTATTTTAGGACCAAGTATTTTTTCCCCGATGGCTGGAACGATATCGATTGAACATGGAGACGGGCAAGAGAATACCATGCTAATTCCTAAAAATGTGTTAGTAGCTACAGGTTCGGAACCGAAAACTTTACCGGGGTTAGAAGTAGACCAGTCGTTTGTAATGACTTCGGATGAAGCGTTGAATTTAACAGAATTACCAAATTCGATCCTTATTGTTGGCGGAGGCGTAATTGGTATTGAATGGGCATCGATGTTGGCGGATTTTGATGTAAATGTTACTGTTATTGAATACGCGAAGCAAATATTACCTACAGAAGATGAAGCAGTTGCTAAAGAAGTACAAAAATTATTAAAGAAAAAAGGCGTAACCTTTGTAACAGAAGCAAAAGTATTGGCAGATACCGTTGATAAAGGAGAGGTAGTTCGTTTAGATGCTGAAATTAATGGGGAAAAGCAGTCATTTCAAGCAGAGAAAATACTTGTCTCTGTTGGTCGTAAAGCGAATATAACAAATATTGGTTTGGAAAATACCGATATTGTTGTGGACGAAGATGTTATTCAAACAAATGCATTTTATCAAACGAAAGAATCGCATATATATGCAATTGGTGACGTAATTGGTGGCATGCAATTAGCTCATGTTGCTTCACATGAAGGAATTGTTGCTGTAGAACATATGGCAGGCCAATCGCCATTGCCAATTAATTATTTGCAAGTTCCTACTTGTATTTACTCCAATCCTGAAGTAGCTCGTGTTGGCTTAACAGAGCAACAAGCAATAGAAAAAGGGTATGAAGTGAAGGTTGGTACATTCCCTTTTCAGGCAGTTGGTAAAGCGCTCGTTTACGGCGAAACAGATGGATTTGTAAAAATAGTTGCTGATAAACAAAATGATGATTTATTAGGAGTTCATATGGTTGGCCCACATGTAACCGATATGATTTCTGAAGCGGGGTTAGCTAAAGTGCTGGATGCTACTCCTTGGGAAATTGCTCATGCTATTCATCCACACCCTACTTTGTCGGAAGTTATTGGTGAGGCTGCGCTTGCGGTAGATGGAAAACAAATACACGGATAAGGATTTTAAAGGAGGGGACGTTGTATGTCAAAAAAAGACTATAAAGCTTTAGGGCTTACTGAAGAGCAAGTTTTAGATATTTATCGCACCATGTTGCTTGCTCGAAAAATAGATGAAAGAATGTGGTTACTTAATCGCGCTGGGAAAATTCCTTTTGTTATTTCATGTCAAGGACAGGAGGCAGCCCAAGTTGGAGCCGCTTTTGCCTTAAACCGGGAAAAAGATTATGTGGCTCCATATTATCGAGACATGGGAGTGGTGTTGGCGTTTGGTATGACAACAACGGATTTAATGCTATCTGGTTTTGCTAAAGCAGAAGATCCAAATTCTGGTGGAAGACAAATGCCTGGGCATTTTGGTCAAAAGAAAAATCGTATACTAACGGGTTCTTCACCTGTGACGACACAACTTCCACATGCGGTTGGCGTTGCGCTTGCTGCAAAAATGAAGCATGACCCCATTGTTTCGTTTGTAACATTAGGAGAAGGTTCATCCAACCAAGGTGACTTCCATGAAGGGTTAAATTTTGCAGGTGTACATAAGCTTCCTGTTATTACAATGGTAGAAAATAATAAATATGCCATCTCCGTCCCACTGGAAAAGCAAATTGCGAGTAAAACCGTAGCTGAACGAGCACAATCATACGGAATGCCGGGAGTTACTGTGGATGGGAATGATCCTTTAGCAGTTTATGATGCTGTCAAACAAGCGCATGAACGTGCGTTGAAGGGAGAAGGACCAACATTAATAGAAGCTGTTTCTTATCGGTTAACTGCTCACTCTAGTGATGATGATGATCGACTATATCGAGGAAGTGATGAAGTAGAGGAAGCAAAGAAAAAAGATGCGATTATTACATTTGCGAAGTATTTAAAGGATGTTGGCGTATTAACAGACGAAGTCGAGAAAGAAATGAATGAAGTCATTCAACAAGAAGTAAATGATGCTACAGATTACGCAGAAAATGCTGCTTACGCAAAACCAGAAGAAGCATTAAAATTTGTATATGAGGAGTAAGGAGGGGGAAATACAATGCCAGTAATGTCCTACATTCAAGCAATAACCACTGCTTTACGAGAAGAAATGCAACGAGATGAAAACGTGTTTGTCTTAGGAGAAGATGTTGGAAAAAAAGGCGGGGTTTTTCGTGCCACGGATGGACTGTATGAAACGTTTGGAGAAGCTCGAGTTTTAGATACGCCACTTGCAGAATCAGCTATTGCTGGAGTTGGCATAGGAGCAGCGATGTATGGCATGCGCCCTGTAGCAGAAATGCAGTTTGCAGACTTCATTATGCCAGCAGTAAATCAAATTATTTCTGAAGCAGCTAAAATACGCTATCGCTCTAATAATGATTGGCATGCGCCAATAACGATTCGCGCTCCGTATGGTGGTGGAGTCCATGGCGCTTTATATCACTCCCAATCCGTAGAGGCGGTATTTGCTAATCAACCAGGCTTGAAAATTGTTATGCCATCCACACCTTATGATGTGAAAGGATTACTTAAAGCAGCAATACGCGATAATGACCCAGTGCTCTTTTTTGAACATAAACGCGCATACCGCTTATTAAAAGAAGAGGTACCAGAAGATGATTATGTACTTCCTATTGGAAAAGCAGATATTAAGAAGGAGGGATCTGACATTACCGTCATTACATACGGTCTTTGTGTCCATTTTGCTTTACAAGCAGCAGAAAAATTAGCAGAAGATGGAATTAGTGCACATGTGTTAGATTTACGAACCGTATATCCTTTGGATCAAGCGGCTATTATTGAAGCTGCAAAGAAAACTGGTAAAGTACTATTAATTACTGAAGACAATAAAGAAGGCAGTATTATTGGTGAAGTTGCAGCGATCATTGCCGAAAATTGTTTATTTGATTTAGATGCTCCTGTACAACGGCTAGCAGGTCCTGACGTTCCATCCATGCCATATGCACCGACGATGGAAAAGTTCTTTATGATTAATCCTGATAAAGTAGAAAAAGCCATGCGTGAATTAGCGGAATTTTAAATAGCTGATAGGAGGATAAATAATGGCAATAGAAAAAATCAATATGCCCCAGTTAGGTGAGAGTGTAACGGAAGGCACCATCAGTTCTTGGCTCGTACAGGTTGGAGATGAAGTAAACAAATATGACCCGATTGCCGAGGTTCTAACAGATAAAGTAAATGCTGAAGTACCATCTTCTTATAGTGGGAAGATTAAAGAAATTGTTGCTCAAGAAGGCGACACAATTGAAGTTGGAGAACTAATGTGTTATATCGACACTGTTGATGAACCAGGTTCAAAACAGGAACAGCGTAGTAGTTCATCTACTGAAGCTGTTGAACATAAAGAAGCGGAAGCTAGTTCAGATCAATCTATGAAAAAACGCTATTCTCCTGCTGTGCTACATTTAGCTCAAGAACACGATATTGATTTGGAACAAGTGACAGGTTCAGGGAAAGCAGGAAGAATCACTAGAAAAGATGTGGAGAAGATTATTGCGTCTGGTAAAATTCCTGAACCAAGTAAAGTTGCATTTCAAACGGAAGAACAAGTGTCACCACAGGAAGTTAAACCATTGAATAAATCGGTATCTGGAACTTATCCTGGCGATGTAGAAATTCCTGTTAGTGGAGTACGCAAAGCAATTGCACAAAATATGGTACGTTCTACACAAGAAATTCCGCATGCTTGGATGACGGTGGAAGTAGATGTGACGGATTTAGTAACGTACAGAAACAAGGTTAAAGACACGTTTAAAACAAGAGAAGGTTATGGACTAACTTTTTTCGCCTTTTTTGTCAAAGCTGTAGCTCAAGCTTTAAAAGAATTCCCGCAATTAAATAGTACGTGGGCGGAAGATAAGATTATTCAACGTAAGGATGTTAATATTTCGATCGCCGTAGCAAAAGATCAAGAATTGTTTGTTCCAGTGATCCATCATGCTGATGATAAAAGCGTTAAAGGCATTGCAAAGCAAATTCACGAATTAGCTGTTAAGGCGCGAACGGGAAAATTAACTCCTGATGATATGAAAGGTGGAACTTTTACTGTTAATAATACGGGATCATTTGGCTCCATTCATTCTATGGGGGTAATTAACCATCCACAAGCAGCTATTTTACAAGTGGAGTCCATAGTGAAACGTCCAGTCATTGTTAATGATATGTTTGCTGCTAGAAACATGGTGAATTTATCTTTATCTCTGGATCACAGGATATTAGATGGATTGATTTGCGGTCAATTTTTAGCTCGAGTAAAAGCTATTTTAGAACAAATGAACGAACATACTATAAATGTCTATTAGATAAACATTTTAAAAGCCTGTAGAAGGCATTTCGTATAGTTCTACTTTAATCATTGGGGACTTTGGTCCCTCAATGAAGTTATTCATCCAGGTAGGCCTAAGACCTCTTACTGAAAAAGGGAATGAGATGTTGTTGTCTCCCACTTTATTGTTCGGCTCTCATCTTACTCAAGTAGGAATCTCATGATATGCGGGATAAAGCAATATTTAACTGTAAGTAACAGGATAGCAATTATAACTATAGCTTGGTATAGCATGCGTTCAAATGTATTTTATTGAAATATTCCTTTAATGCTGTTATTCTAACAACAAGGTTACGTATCATTATAATAAGGGGTTTGATTTGGTAATGGATTTTAATATATTTATGAATGATGTTGTAAATGCTGCAAGAGAAGATATAAGAGAAGCAGGATATGAAGAGCTCACGACACCTGAGGCTGTTGATGAGGCGTTATCTCGAAAAGGAACAACCCTCGTTATGGTTAATTCCGTATGCGGTTGTGCAGGTGGTATTGCTAGACCTGCCGCTGCAAATGCAGTTCATTATGATAAACGACCTGACCATTTAGTAACCGTATTTGCAGGTCAGGATAAAGAAGCTACGGAAAGGGCAAGAACATATTTTGAAGGATACCCACCATCTTCTCCTTCCTTTGCGTTCCTTAAAGATGGGAAAATAGTCACGATGTTGGAGCGTCATGATATTGAAGGACATAATGCTATTGATGTAATTGGCAACTTGCAACAAATTTTTGAACAACATTGTGAAGAAGTTTAAACGAATTTATGAAAAAGAGGGCTGTCGCTATATTATAGGTCAGCCCATTTTTTCGTATCCTTCAAAATAGTTTCGTTCTTGTTCTTTCTTAATGAGTAAAACTCTTACGTAGATAGGAATTAATTTTAAAGGAGAATGACGTTTGAAAATTGGGTATCGAACAATCAAAACAGCAATCGGAACTCCAATTGCTATATGGGTTGCACAATTATTAGGTGTAACAAACTTTGTTTCCGCTGGTATTTTAACCATTTTATGTATTCAACCATCAAGAAAACAATCCTTCTTAAGTGCATGGAACAGATTCTTGGCTTGTATCATTGCATCTGTTTTTTCCATCATTTTCTTTTATTTTATTGGTTATCACCCATTAGTTCTTGGACTATTGTTATTGGTTTTTATTCCGGTAACTGTGATTTTTAATATTACGCAAGGTATAGCTACCAGCTCTGTTATCATTTTAAATTTATATGGAGCAAATTATTTAGATATAAACTTTCTAGTGGATCAATTTCTATTAATTGTTATTGGAATTGGAACTGGGCTCGTAATGAATCTATATATGCCAAGTTTAGACCGGAAATTAAAGGAGAAACAACAAGACTTAGAGGAAAATTTTCAATTTGTTTTATATGAAATTGCTCTCTATGTACGTAATAAAAATATTGATTGGGATGGAAAAGAAATTAAGAGAATCGGAGAAATTTTGGACGAGACAAGTGATTTAGTCGAACGGGATAAGGAAAATCATCTATTACGAAGCAAACATATTTATCGAGACTATTTCAAAATGCGCACACGTCAATTTGAATTATTACAAAGGATGCTACCATTAGTTACAAAGCTACCAAAAAAGGACACCATTTCGGAAAAGATAGCTGATTTTTTTGAGGATCTGTCAAAGGCTGTTCATCCTGGAAACACAGCCATTATCTATCTAGAACGATTAGAAAATCTACGTAAAGAGTTTGATGAGGAAGAACTTCCTTGTTCCAAAGAGGAATTCGAGACAAGGGCAAACCTCTTTCGTTTGTTGCATGATATTGAAGATTACTTAATTGTGAAGATGAAATATAAAGAAAGTGATGTTGTTAAAAAAAAGAAGCAACTGGAAACGTAAGTTTAATAGCAGCAAGCGTTATAACATCGTTTCAATTTTCTGATTTTAATATCTTACAGAAAGCATTAACGAATGTTCATACTTAATGGCTAAACGATATTTTGAATGTCTTATGGGCAATTCCTTATTAGATTTAGTCTCTATTTTTAGCTAAGTAAGGAAGAAATATAATGAAAAGTAACAAAGAGCTCCTTTACAAGGAGTCTTTGTATATTCATAGTAAAAACTTATATAAACATCATAAGACCTGTTGTTATAGTGGAGAGAAGCATTGCTATAATCATAATATAGACAACAATTTTTGTTCTGCGTTGACGCTTAGATTGTCGCGACATTTGTGATCCTCCTTACAATTTGAAATTCTATTTATAATGAACATAAGGTTTCGTAAGATTTCCACTACAAAACTTTCAATATTTCTAAACCATACAGTGGATTTAAGTAAATCCATTGAACAATGGAAACAAACTTATTTACTATAATAGATGTCCATAATATATTTTCATGTTTATTTACTTTATTTTACCTTGAAATAGATGTTTGGACAAGTATTGTAAAGTATTTTTCTACAAAATGTCATACGGAAAATTTTATCCCTGCTTTCTAAAAGTAAACCTTTTTGAGTATTCTAGGAAACAGTCAAAATTACAGTAACTCTAAAATTTGATTTTCCTATAGTGAAATAAAAAACGTGGTCTGTATAAGTAAAATGATAAATATGCATGATATAGAAACGCAAAATTAGAGGAGGAAGATCATGTCTGAATATTTATCTAAGCCAAAACAAATTGCGCATATTGGCATTGCTGTACGTTCAATTAACAATGTATTGCCTTTTTATACACAAATACTAGGATTACAAGTTACAAGGCGTGAATTATTAGAAAGGGAGCTCGTTTCCATTGCCTTTTTACCTATTGGAGAAAGCTATTTAGAATTGATGGAACCATTGAGTCAAAAGTCTACTATTTTTCAGTTCATTGAGAGATATGGTGAAGGCGTTCATCATGTGGCATTGGGAGTTAACCAACTATCTAAGCGTATACAAAAATGCAAAGAGCGCCACATTCCTTTAGTGGATGATTACCCAAGGAAGGGAGCATGGGATAACTACGTCGCATTTATACACCCTAAAGCAGCAAATGGTGTTTTGTTTGAATTTTGTGAAGGGTGGACAACCACAAATGGATATGTATGATAAGTTGAACGAGTTGTATGAAAAGCGACGCCAAATGAAATTAGGAGGTGGAAAACAACGAATAAATCAACAACATGCAAAAGGAAAACTAACAGCCTGTGAACGTATTGCTTATTTGTTGGAGGCAGAATCATTTGTTGAATTTTATCCGTTCATAAAACAACGTGTGACATCTATGCAGAATGAAGAAAGCGCATATGTGACGAAGTAGTAACAGGTTATGGTAAAATAAAAGAGAACCTGTTTACATTTATGCACAAGATTTTACTGTAATGGGTGGAACACTTGGGGAGATACATGGTGAAAAATTGTTGACCTGCATATTTATCTAGCCAGAATAATTGCCCAATCCTTGGTTTAATTGAATCAGGGGAGAGCGCATTCAAGAAGGTGTAGCTGCCGATAAAGCTCCTCGATTTATTCGTTTTTGTGATGCATTCTAAATTCTGCTTGTGACATTGGTAGATGTAACTGGCTTTTTTTCCTAAAGTAAAACAAGAGCATGGTGGTATTAGACATGGGGAAAAATTATCATAGTTATCCCGAAGCGACAGTACGCAAAATTACTGTTATTATACGGAAAACTTATGGGGAGTGCATATATTGCTTTAAATAATAAATCTATTGGTATGCATGACCAAATGCTGAAATAGCAGTGATTGGTGAAGAAGGTGCGATGTCTATCTATCTTATATGCTAAGAAATTGGCACAAAGTAATGCCCCACTGCCACTTTAGAACGAAAAAATCTCTACATACAAAAAGATTTGTGACACCTTATGAAGTGGCAGAAGTATTTTTAGTACAAGATGTGATTGATTCATTCATGAGAAACCCGAAGTAAATTTATTCAAGCTTTGGAGATACTAAACATAAGTAACAGTCATCTCCAGTTAAAAACCATGGGAATACCCACTATGAAGAGACAAATAAAAAGGATGATTTAAATGGTGAATGAGAAGCGTTTAATTGAAGAATTTTTAGAACTTGTACAAACTGATTCCGAAACAGGCAACGAAGGAAAAATTGCATCTGTTTTAAAAAGTAAATTTGAAGCATTAGGTATTGAAGTCTTGGAAGATGATAGCAAATCTAGGACAGGTCATGGTGCCGGAAACCTAATCTGTAATTGGAGAGGGGATATTGCTAACGCGGAGACCATTTACTTTACATCTCATATGGATACGGTTGTACCGGGTAAAAACATTAAACCAGTCATCAAAGAAGGATGGATTACTTCAGATGGCACAACTATTTTAGGTGCGGATGATAAAGCTGGATTGGCTGCGATTCTTGAAACAGTTCGCGTCTTTAATGAACAAAAAATAAGTCATGGTGACATTCAATTTATAATAACAGTTGGCGAAGAATCTGGATTAGTAGGAGCAAAAGCTTTAAATACCTCTTTATTACAAGCAAATTATGGTTATGCATTAGACAGTAACGGTAATGTGGGAGATATTATAGTTGCTGCACCAACGCAAGCGAAGCTCCATGCAACTATAAAAGGTAAAACAGCTCATGCGGGTGTAGCACCAGAAAAAGGGATATCTGCAATTACGTTAGCGGCAAAAGCAATTGCTAAAATGCCTTTAGGAAGAATTGATGAGGAAACAACTGCAAACATTGGTCGTTTTGAAGGTGGAAAACAAACAAATATTGTAGCAGACCATGTAAAAATTTTAGCAGAGGCAAGATCTCTCGTTCCAGAAAAGATGGAAGCGCAAGTTCAGAAAATGGTAGAAGCTTTTGAACAAACGGCAAAAGAACTTGGTGGAGATGCAGAAGTTATTGTTAAAGTGATGTACCCTGGATTTAAACAAGAACCTGGAGATAAAGTGGTAGAGGTAGCTAGGAAAGCTGCTCAAACGCTTGGATTGGAAAGTCAATTACTTCAAAGTGGTGGAGGCAGCGATGCCAACGTCATTTCAGGGTATGGTATACCAACAGTTAATTTAGCTGTCGGATATGAGGAAATTCATACGACGAATGAACGGATGAAAATAGAAGACTTGGTGAAAGTTACAGAACTCGTGACAGCAATTATTCAGGAAGTAGCTAAAAATTAAAGTGAACTCCCCTCTAAGTACTATTCTTGGAGGGGATAATAGTATAGTATTTACTTCATAAGGGAGTAATCGAAATGAATAATGGTGCCGAGAAACAAAGAAGAATTATTTTCCATGTCGATATGAATAGCTTTTATGCTTCCGTGGAGATGGCTTATGATCCCAGCCTTAAAGGAAAGCCGTTAGCTATTGCTGGTAATCCTGAGGAAAGAAAAGGGATCGTGGTAACAAGTAGTTATGAAGCTCGAGCCAAAGGAGTTAAAACAACAATGAACGTATGGCAAGCAAAAAAATTATGTCCGGATTTGCTTGTGATGCGACCTAATTTCTCACGCTATCGAGCAGCTTCTAAGGCGTTATTTAAAATATTTTCTGAGTATACTACTCTCGTACAGCCTGTATCTATTGATGAAGGTTTTATGGATGTTACAGAAATTGCAAAAGATGTCCACGCTGTTGATCTAGCCCAAGAAATACAACAACGAATATTAAGGGAGCTTGATTTACCAAGTAGTATTGGTATTGCGCCTAATAAATTTCTAGCTAAAATGGCTTCAAATATGAAAAAGCCTTTAGGTTTAACCGTGCTAAGAAAGCGCGAATTACCTACTAAATTGTGGCCGATGCCAGTTGGAGAAATGTATGGGGTTGGTGAAAAAACTGCTACCAAGTTAAATAAAGCAGGCATTTATACTATTGGAGATTTAGCAAAAAAGGATGTATATCATTTAAAACAATTCCTTGGAATAAATGGTGAGCGATTACAAAACAGGGCAAATGGTGTAGATAACCGCCCTATTGATCCAAATGCAATATATGCTTTTAAAAGTATCGGTAACTCTAAAACGCTTCCTTTTGACACTACGGATGATGAAGAAATATATACTTTACTAAAAGAATTAGCTAATAAAGTAGAACAGAGAATGAAACGAAAAAAAACCGTAGGAAAGAGTGTACAATTAACAATTCGCTATCACGATCGCCGCACGATTACTCGTAGTAAAAAGCTACGGTATTATGTACATCGTGCAAAAGATATTTTAACAGAGATATATGACCTGTTACAAAAACATTGGAATATGGAACCTATTCGTTTGCTAGGAATAACAGTAGCTGACTTAGAAGAAGGGCAACAAATTGCAAAACAGTTGGATTTATTTACGTATCAAAATGAGGCGGAAAAAGAAAAATTATACGAGGCAATTGATCATTTGACCAGTAAATACGGTGAAAATCCGTTTATTCATGTAGAAGATATGGACTCCGTAAATGCACAGCAACCAACAACAAGCTTTCAAAAAGATTTTCTAGACGATTATAAAAACGACAGATAGCCACATTAAAAAAAGATCCATACCTCCTCTTTTTAAATGTAATTGCGATAAAAGCATATTATATAAGGAAAAGAGCGTTTGATTATCTTAATTGAATTTAAAATTCGAGAGGGGAGAGGAAAAGTGAATAAAAAATGGAGCGTGTTGACCTATTTTACACTTTCCGTTATCGGGCTTATGCTGATTTACTTTATAGGCTCTTATTTTTTACTACATACTAGTTCATATTCATCTGCGAAAGCGGTAGACAAATACGTCAAAAACAATGACTATTATATTTCGGTTGAAATAGAAGAGAATCAAATCATAGATATAATAATAGAAAGCAAATCAACATGGGATTTAATAAAGGTGAATGCAAATTATCAAATCACTTACTCTTGGTATGGTAATGAAGTTCCTATATTGCAGGATATTAATATTGTAAACCTCTATTAGTTCACGATAATAACATTATGTAAACTAAATAGGGAGAAAATCATTCAGGGGAGGAGAAGCACCTCTCCTGAATACAAGTTCACTACACTCATTCAATCGCTCACAAATAGACCTGAGGATTGTTGGAGTGTTTATTCATTTGCTCAATGAAAATCTAATTTTATAGGCTTATTTCATGATTTTTTTCAAAATGCTATCGGATATTTTTCCGCCTGGATAGCGAAACGGTACATCAAATTTTGTTGATTGTTTCATAATGCTTTTTTTATGAGAAAATGTATCAAAGCTGAACTTACCGTGATAAGCTCCTATTCCGCTCTCACCAACTCCGCCAAAAGGAAGATGTGGATTCGCCAAATGTAGAACGGTATCATTAATACTACCACCACCAAAAGATAAGTATTGCATGATTTGCTGCTGTGTCTGCCCATTTTCTCCAAAATAATATAAAGCTAATGGTTTTTCTTGTTTACGTATGACGCTCACTGCCTCTTCAATTTCTTTAAACGTTAATATAGGCAAAATAGGGCCAAAGATCTCTTCTTGCATCACAGAATCTTCCCAAGTGATTTTATCTAGAAGGGTTGGTTCTATTTTTAACGTTAGTGGATCCGTCGCACCACCGTGTAAAATGGAACCGTTAGTAAGGAATTTAGATAGGCGATTAAAATGTTTTTCATTAATTATTCGGATGTAGTCTTTATTGTTTAATGGGGTCCGTCCATAGAAACTGCGAATATATTTTTTCATGGATTTAATTAATTTAAATTTTACTTTCTCATGTACATATAAATAATCAGGAGCTACACAAGTTTGTCCTGCGTTGGTAAATTTTCCCCATGCAATTCTTTTAGCTGCTAGGTTAATATTTGCGTCTTTATCAACAATGACAGGGCTTTTACCACCAAGTTCTAATGTAACAGGTGTTAGATGGTTACTCGCTTCCTTCATTATAATTCTACCGATAGCGGTACTTCCTGTGAAAAAAATGTAATCAAAGCGTTGTTGCAATAATTCTTGAGCAGTCTCTTTTTCACCTTCTACAACCGCTAAGAAAGAAGGGTCAAAATAATTATCAATCATCTTTCTTAATAGTGCTGATGTTGCTTTTGCTTCTTCTGAAGGCTTGATGATGACGCAATTCCCTGCGGCTAAAGCACCGATTGCAGGAGCCAGAGCTAGTTGTAATGGATAATTCCAAGGTGAAATTACTAAACAAACACCAAATGGCTCCTTTAATATATAATTTTTTGTACCTTTATGGGTAATTGGTGCAGCTACTTTAATTGGTTCCATCCAATTTTGTAATTGTTTTAGAGTATGATCAATCTCCATATATAAAAAGCCCAACTCAGTTGTTAATGTTTCATGTTTGGATTTATTTAAGTCTGCTTTTAATGCTTGATAGATACTTGCTTCATTTTCCTTTAACATTGATTTTACTTTTTGTAATTGTTGCTTACGAACGCTATAATCCATCGTGTTTCCATTTAAAAAAAATGTACGTTGATCAGCAACAAGCTGTGGAATGTCTATCAATGAAAGCCCTCCTTTATGTAATGGTAAACTTTGAAAAATCATTAGCTAATTCTGTATTAGGAAAAATCTCTCGGGCTTCCTGTAACAGTTGTTCGCTTTCTTTTTGTTGATACCTTGACGAAATATGTGTAATAATTAGACGTTTACAATTGCTTTCCGTGGCTAATTGAGCAGCTTGTAACGTTGTTGAATGATAGTAACGGTGGGCTAGGTTTTGCTTATCTTTGCCAAATGTCGCTTCATGAATAAGTAAATCTGCATAATTAGCAAGCTTTCTGTGAAGCTTAGAAAACCTCGTATCACCGATTACAGAAATAATCCTTCCTCGTTTTGGTTTACCAACCACATCCTTACGATAAATAGTTCCAATATCAGGTACAGTTACGTACTCATTTTCTTTAATTTCCTTATAGATCGGACCTGGTTCAATACCCATTTCCTTTAGTTTGTGAACAAGTAACTCACCTGGCTTATCCCTTTCAACAACTCGATAACCAAAGCATGGTATGCCATGATCTAATGACTGAACATATATTTGAAAATGCTCTGTTTCAATAATCATTTGATCGGTTACTTCTACGAATGATAACGGATAGGACAAGTGTGTCTCACTCAAGGTTAGATTTGTTTCTATATATTGTTTCAGACCTTTTGGACCATAGACAGTTACAGGATTGTTTCCTCCTTGAAAAGAACGGCTACTTAAAAAACCTGGTAAACCATAAATGTGATCGCCATGCATATGCGTAATAAATATCTTATTAACTTTCCGTGGCTTGATATTCGTTTGCAAGATCTGGTGTTGTGTTGCTTCTCCACAATCAAACAACCAAACACTATTCTGTTCTTGTAGTAATGATAACGCGATAGCAGAAACATTTCTTTCTTTGGAAGGAACACCAGCTCCAGTACCTAGAAAAACTACTTCCATTATTATTCCTCCATATTCCTTAAATGACCCACTATAGCTATTATACTGCATTTATAATAGCTTTTGTTTAGAATAGCATTTTTTTCTTCATCATGCAGTAGGAAAAAATATCAAGATATTTTTTAAAGCTACCCGACTTGAATGAGAACTGAGTGGAAAGTTAATACCTTGTCTCTTCTGTATTAACAGTAAATTAATTTGTATGCGTATTCAAGGTATTTGGATTGTATAGCAATTATACACTCGTTGTTATATTTACGAGCTTTTGAAGCGTCGTTTCCAACTATAAAGGATTAACGATTGTACAACAAATTACGATAGTAGAATGCCAGATCAGGTACGTCTGTAAACATTCCGTCCACACCATATTGAATAGATCGAATAATGTGGGCCGGGCGGTTTACAGTATAAAGTCTTAGTTTTACGTTTTGTTCATAAGCGGAGGCTACGATTTTTGGTGTGATCAACTTATATTTTAGGTGTAATGCACTAGCACCTAATTCCTTTGCAACATGTATAGGATAGCGATATCGCCGCGATGTTAATAACGCTATTTCAATGTTTTTTCTATAATTTAACAGTTTAACCACGCTATTAGGATTGAAAGTCGATATAGTTGTTCTATTCGTTAGTTGATAAGCAGAAATATACTCATAAACGATGGCCTCTATATGATGGTATGCCACTTTATTATTTTTTAGTTCAATATTTAAATACAAAGGCTTATGCTTCGCCCATGTTAAAAAGTCTTCTAAAGTTGGAATAGGAGTATGGGCATAATTAGGCGAAAACCAACTACCTGCGTCTAGCTGACATAGTTCATGGTAAGTATAATCTTTAATATAACCGCTGCTGTTCGTTGTTCTTTTTACATTCTCGTCATGAATAAGAACTGGCACTTGGTCTTTTGTTAATTGAACATCTGTTTCAATTCCATCCGCTTGCATTTGATATGCTAATTCAAAGGCTGGCATCGTATTTTCGGGAGCATAATAACTTGCCCCTCGATGAGCATATAGGGTTGGTTTCACTCCGTTTCACCTCGAAATGCACGTACTAAAATATTTTTACATTTGAATAAGGATTATTCAATGCTTTTAGTAACATGCTGCCATTATTTTACTTCCTCATTACCTTATACGTTTATGTTTAACAGAAAATATATGATAGGTGTAATACTATGATAAAGTTTCTGACGTAATAGGGTCAAATGTGATTGTTTATTAATAGTTACTTAACGTATGCAACTAGTTACATTTCATTTTAGAAATGGTAGAGTTACCGTATAAGCAATACTACACCTTTCCGCATATAGACTTCGTGATAAGCTTAGTTTTTCCTAATAAAATGAATGGTACAGAACAATAGCTTATGTGGAGAGAAGTGTTTATGTGAATAATCAAAGTATCATTAACGAGTATGTAAAATTTGTCTTTTTTTATTGAACATGTCGCCTAACAGTGCATTAGATACAACATAAAAAAATCGACAAAGAAGTAGAAAGGAAGTACAATATATGAAGTAAACACCTTATATTTGTTAGTATCGCATTGGTATCACCTAGTCACTTTTGAATGAGTTCAGAATGGAGGTGCCGTTTTTCTTTTTGAAGAGAAAGACTTATGGCATCTTAATATTTGAAATAAAAATGAATGGCGATTCAGTTGGAGGAATCAAATATGAAAGTAATTGAACAAACAATTAGTCAGCTAACATTGCCTACTCCTTTTGCGGTCGGTGATGTGCATGTATACGTTTTAAAAGGAGATATTTTATCTATTGTGGATGCTGGTGTGAAAACGAGACAGGCATGGGAAGCATTGACAACGCAATTAAAGCAAATAGGTTATCGACCATCAGATATAGAGCAGATTATTTTGACCCATCATCATCCTGATCATATCGGTTTAACAGAACAGTTTCCAAATGCACAATATATTGCCGCTGAGCCAAGTGTGAACACTTGGCTCACAAGAGATCAGGAATATTTGGAACATTATAGGCGTTTTTTTGAACAATACTTCGTGGCTAGTGGCATCCCTAAAATATTTTATCAGGCTTTGGATAAGCTTGAAGCAACCATGGATTTTGCAGGGAGAGGAGAAGTTACGACACCGCTAGTAGAAGGTGATCGATTACCTGGACATCCAGAATGGGAAGTAATTGAAACGAAAGGGCATGCGCAAAGCCATCTGTCTTTTTTGCGTGACCGTGATCACCTTTTAATTGGCGGGGATCATCTTTTGGAACATATCTCGTCCAATCCAATAATAGAGCCACCGAAAATAGGCAAAACAATAGAAGATAGACCAAAGCCGATGATACAATATCGGAAGAATTTGCAAAAATGCGTTGATATAAACGTGAACAAAGTGTTACCTGGTCACGGCAAGATCGTAGAGAAGCCACAACAGTTGATTCTCTCACGTTTAACAAAGCAGGAGGAAAGAGCAAATATAGTTTATGAATTTTTACAGCAAAGCGTAATGTTAACGCCATTTGAAATTTGTAAAAAGTTATTCCCATACCAATATAAAAAACAAATTGACCTAACTATGTCAGAAACGTTCGGACAATTAGATTATCTAGAATCTTTAAAACAAATCATAAAAAGAAAAAAGGACGGAATCATCGTTTATGAAGCGAACTTCATTAGTGAATAAAAAAATAATTATTACAGGTGCATCAAGCGGCATTGGAGAGAAAGTGGCATGGTATGTTGCTAAGGAGAGAGGTATTCCTATAATATTAGCTCGCTCACGAGATAAATTGGAGCATTTAAAAGCGGATATTCTTTACTCATTCCATATTGATAGTCCTATTTATATTGTTGATTTGTTAAACAAGCAGGAGACAAAAAAGGTAATAAATGAAATCATAGAAAACCACGATCCAGTGCATGGTCTCATTAATAATGCTGGTATAGGAATGTTTGCAGAATTGAGTGCAATGAATGACGGTGATATCGAGTCTATGATCCAATTAAATGTAACTTCTTTAATTGGTATAACCAAGCAGCTGTTGCCATATTTTCAAAAACAATCCTTAGCACATATCGTTAATATAGCATCTCAAGCAGGGAAAATAGCCACTCCAAAAGCTTGCGTATATGCAGCGACCAAACATGCAGTACTTGGCTTTACAAATGGACTGCGCCTGGAGTTGACTGCAAGTAGTAATATTTATGTGACAGCAGTAAATTTAGGGCCTGTGAAAACGAATTTTCTTCATACAGCTGATCCAACAGGTAGGTATGAGAAAAATGTTGCGCGTTACATGTTGGATCCAGATGATGTAGCAAAAAAAATTGTACAACAATTATTTATTCCAAAAAGAGAGATAAATTTGCCATTTTGGATGGAAATTGGCAGCCGAATCTATCAATTGTTTCCAGCAATATGCGAAAAGCTATTTAAAAGCCAATTCATGAAAAAATAAAGGGGGAATTCCAATGGAACTAAAAATTACGAGTAAAGCTTGGGAAGAGCTACAAGGATTACCGCTAGAATATTATCCGTATTTATTTTTGTGGTATGATACGGAGGGGTGCGGCTGTGGGGTAAACGGCATACCAACAATTTGTTTAACAAAACAATTGCCATCAAACTATAAGCGGGTATTAAATATGCAAATACCGACTTATATTCAAGAACAACAAGAAATATTTTTTGCAGAACAATTAATTTTGGATTACAACCAAGGTTTATTTCGTCTAAACAGTCCTGAGGAGATTTTGAATCCTTTTATTTCTAGACAACAATTAATTTCTCTCATAGAATAAATATTCATCGTTGAGTGTCCAAAGAAGAGATCGTTCAAGTAAGAATTTACTAAAAAACAGCCGCGTTTAATAATTATTTGCACAAGTTTGCACGCACTATGCATCACTGACAATCAACCTGAATGTATGTTCTCTCAAAATGCATCCGCTGCTATTTTTTTACATACCAACAGTTAGCAATTTTGAGAGTGTATTAAGGAAAACTTAAAAAATTCTAACGGTGTGCCTCGTAAACAAGAGCTTTGGTTATTACTTTTAATTTTTCATAGATCTGTTCGGGTAAAGAATGCGTAATATTTTTTGTAACTGATTCTTTTATTTGGTCAATAGAACTTGCGCCAAATACCGCACTAGCAACAGCTGGATGTTTCAAGACATATTGAAATGCAAGCTCACTTATTTTCGCTGGGTTATTGATAGAAGTAAGTTGTTCATAAGTTTGATGAAGTTCTTCTTTTGAATATCCAAGTAAACCATTTTTCCCTTTTTTATCAATCTGATGAATCCCATGTTCAGTTAAAATTCCTTTTGCTAAAGGGCCTCTTGCTAAAACGCTAATTTGATTTCGCAGTAAAAGGTCAAGTATTTCTTCTTCAGGTCTTCGGTCGAACAAACTATATTGCATCATAACACCGTCTATAGAAGATTTTTTTACAAATTCTTTGATAACATTAGGTCGTATCGAGGATATGCCATAAGCTCGAATGAGTCCTTCCTGTTTTAGTTCTTCAAAGGCTTCAATAGTTTCGTCAATTGGGTCTTCAATGGTGCCACCATGTAGCATATAAAAGTCAATATAATCTGTTTGTAGGCGTTGAAGGCTTGCTTTTAGACCATTGAGGATATGTTTCTTAGAAGGGTCCCAAAACCAAGTTTGTTTTACTTTATCAAAATGATTGCCTACTTTTGAAGTAATAATTACTTGATCTCTCTTCTGTTTGATCGCTTCTCCAACAATTTTTTCATTCTCTCCAAAATCATATAGATCAGCTGTGTCTAAATGATTAATACCGTTATCAAGCGCATAGTCAATAATATTCTTCGCTCTTTGTAAATCTGTACCTACTGACATGCAGCCTAATGTTAATTCTGAAATGTAAATAGATGATTTTCCAAGTTGGTTCATTTTCCATCTCCTTTCTTTTTTACCACTTACTATTAAATTTATAATTAGGTATGTTTTATAAATCAGCAGTGTAGCTATTGAACGTTATAATCGTCCCTAGTAACTCTATTTTATCTACTCATAACCGTGAAAACAAACCATACGTATGATTTTGTGATAAAATAAGGAAAAACGAATTCATAACAAGGGTGATATTAATGAACAAATTTGAAGAGAAAACGATACGTTCCAAGCAAATATTTACAGGAAACATCGTACATTTACAAGTAGATGATGTAAAACTTCCAAATGGTAAAGAGACGAAAAGAGAGATTATTAAACACCCAGGTGCAGTAGGGATCATTCCTATAACGAAAGAAAATAAGATTGTACTAGTGGAACAATTCCGAAAGCCTTTAGAAAAATCTATTTTAGAAATTCCTGCTGGCAAGCTGGAAACAGGTGAAGATCCGGAGACCACAGCAATTCGTGAATTAGAAGAAGAGACAGGATATACGACGAAAGAATTATCATTTGTAACTTCGTTTTATTCTTCGCCTGGGTTTGCGAATGAATTAATGCATATATATATTACGGACCAATTGGATCCGTTAGACGAAAGCGTTGACGGGGATGAGGATGAGTTTATTGAAATCGTTGAATTATCATTAGAAGAAGCAAAACAATACGTGGAAGCAGAACGAATTCATGATGCAAAAACAAATTATGCTATTCTCTATTTACACGCATTAGGTTTGAGCTAAATGCTATCTTCGTATACGGCTGACTTACACATCCATATTGGTCGAGACATGTATTTTGCCCCTGTTAAAATAACGGCTTCTAACCGTCTGACATTAACGGCGATTTTAAGAGAAGCAAGTATAAATAAAGGAATTGATATGATAGGCGTAGTAGATTGTCAAGCGCCTGCTGTGTTACGGGAGTTGAAACAGTTGATAATTCAAGGGGAAGCTAAAGAGTTACAAGAAGGTGGTATTCGATTTGATTCCGTTACGCTTCTATTAGGATCAGAAATTGAGGTGAATGATGCCAAGGGGCAAGGGCCGATACATGTCCTTTGCTATTTTCCCCAAATCCACCAAATGGAGATATTTTCTGAATGGCTTAGTCTACGGATGAAGAATATTTCTTTAAGCTCGCAACGTTTTTATGGATCTGCTAAAGAATTACAATGGAAAGTAAAAGATTTACAAGGTGTGTTTATTCCCGCGCACATATTTACTCCCTTTAAAAGTTTATATGGTAAGGGTGTTTTACGATCTTTATCAGAAATACTATCACCAGATTTAATTGATGGAATGGAGCTAGGTCTAAGTGCTGATACGCAGATGGCCGATCAGATAGAGGAACTGCATTCTTTTACGTATCTAACTAACTCTGATGCACATTCTTTAGGAAAGATCGCCCGTGAGTATCAACATATGCAAATGAAACATCCTTCATTTAAAGAGTTTCAGTTCGTATTAGCGAACAAAAATGGCAGGAAAATACAAAATAATTACGGAATGAATCCCAAATTAGGTAAATACTATAGAACGGTATGCAGTCAATGCTTAACTTATTTAACGGTAGAAAAATCGGTTTGCCCTAACTGTCATTCTAAAAAACATGTGAAAGGTGTAGCAGACCGAATTGCAGATTTAAAGGACGCGGATGAACTTTGTAGCTCGCGACCGGACTATACGTATCAAGTTCCATTAGAATACTTGCCGGGTATAGGGAAGAGAACATATGAAAAACTTTTGAAAAGCTTTGGAACAGAGATGCATATTATACATCAAACTACTAGGGAGAAGCTTGCTCTAGTAGTATCAGAACAAATAGCACAAGCTATTATTGATATGAGAAATGGGGAATTACATGTTCAAGAGGGAGGTGGAGGGAAATACGGTTTTATTAAGTGAACTTGCTAATAGAATCGATAAACCTTCACGCTGCCAATAAGATATCTTCTGTAATATAACACGATGTCAACTATCTCTTATTAAGTTATTACAAATAGGGAAATGCATTTGTAAATGTATAGTTTTTGATAGAAAGTTAATAGAAACATGGTATTTTTGCTTGGTTACCTTCATAGATTTTAATATAGCAGTTTTTGAATGGAGGATTCCAATGCAGAAAAATAAAACGCTTCTCATTAATCACGTCAAAGAACATGCAACAATCTATTTATTTATGGTCATTCTATTTTTAACTGGTGTTATATTTGGAGCAATCCTCGTTAATAGTATGAATTTTGTTCAGAAACAAGATTTATTTTTCTATTTAGAACGATTTTTCAAACAGATAACCGATAATGAACAAGCGAATTACGATGAAATTTTCAAAAATAGCTTTTTTTATCATATTAAGTATTTATTGCTTTTATTTGTGTTAGGGTTATCTGTAATCGGTTTGCCATTAGTTTGGATCCTAATTTTTCTTAAAGGTTTGGTAATCGGATTCTCTGTTGGTTTTATGGTTAATCAGCTAGGATTGAATGGTTTGTTGATCGCTACTTTATCCATCGCTCCACAAAACTTTCTTATTATACCTGTATATATTGTAGCAGGTAGCTTGGCAATGATTTTTTCTTTAACATTGTTGAGTAAATTATTTACTAATAAAATAGCACAACCAGTTTTTCAACCTTTTGGAAGATACGTCATATTATTTTCATTGTTGGCTCTTTTTGCTAGTGTTGCTGCTCTTTTAGAAACATTTATTGCAAATGAAGCAATGCAATGGGTTGTTCGGTCATTTTACTAATAATCCATCTTATCTTATAATTATTATAAATATAATGTAATATGATTTTGCTTTGACACAATTTTCATCCACGCATATAATAAAGATGGGATATGAGGGAGGTAATAGCCCAATGGAACATCGAATTGACCGGATTAAAAAACAACTCCATGCCCAAAGTTACAAGTTAACACCACAGCGCGAAGCTACTGTCCGTGTTTTATTGGAAAGGGAAGAAGACCATTTAAGTGCGGAAGATGTTTACTTATTAGTAAAAGAAAAAGCCCCAGAAATAGGTTTGGCAACTGTATATCGTACATTAGAATTATTATCGGAATTAAAAATTGTTGATAAAATAAATTTTGGTGATGGTGTTTCTCGTTACGATTTACGAAAAGAAGGTGCAAAACATTCGCATCACCACCTCGTTTGTTCTGAATGTGGTGCAGTTGAGGAAATTGAAGAAGATTTACTTGAAGAGGTTGAAAAAATAGTTCAAAATGAATGGGGATTT
Organism: Virgibacillus chiguensis; assembly: GCF_900129865.1. Classification (GTDB taxonomy): domain Bacteria; phylum Bacillota; class Bacilli; order Bacillales; family Amphibacillaceae; genus Virgibacillus; species Virgibacillus chiguensis. Next base: position 180,816 of record NZ_FQXD01000001.1, on the reverse strand, counting down.
CAAGTAAAGGATCACCGACTCACATTCCATGGTGTTTGTAAGCAATGCCAAGCTGTAACAGTAAGTGCTTCTAGTTAATTTTCATGCTACTATACTAGAAGCACGTATTTTTACTAAATTGTTTTATTTAAATTGTATTTGGATAATGGAACCTAGAAAATTTGTATTCGCTAATCGGATAGGAAACGAACTAAAAAAATAATAACTTACATATGGAAAATCATTTACAAATAGCGATAAAAGCTGTACATTAAAGATAAGACTCTTTGCTAGTTTTTTATTTTAACTCTTCAAGTGACGGCCATACCTTATTAGGTTAAGAGTTTCCATGTTAGTACAGAAGCCAAGTACGATGGCACGAACTGCTATGGTTAAGTTTGGAAACTATTGCTATATGAAGTTTTACTTTAATACGTATATTGCCCCTCTATTTCTGCATATCTTTTTTATAAAGATATTTTTAGAGGAGCAAAATGTATGAGAACAATTCTAATGGATATTGTAAAAGTGTTTTTTTTGTTTGTTGCGTTCACCTTATTATTTTACTATGGTTTACGTGTCATGCATGCTGAATATGAGCACTTTCATCGCTACACCCCACCTGAAGGACCTGCTGTGAAAGTGTATTCAGAAGAGCATAGTTTTTTTGAACGCATTCATTTATTTTTCCGTTTAGGGGAGTAAAATTATGTTACATGATAGTGCAAAAGATTTTTTTCAGTATCTGCGCATTGAGCGGGGGTTGTCAGATAATACACTTACATCCTACCAAAGAGATATTAAACATTATATTCAATACTTAAAAACGATTGTAGGAAGAAATGATTGGGAAAAAGTTACACGAACAGATATGACCAAGTTTTTATACAGCTTGAAGGATAATAATAAGTCCTCAGCTACGATATCTCGTCATATTTCTTCACTGCGAGCGTTTCATCAATTTTTAGTTCGTGAGCGAATTGTGACTCATGATGCAAGTTTGCATATTGAAACACCAAAGAAAGAGCGCAAACTACCAGATGTTTTGTCTGTCAAAGAAATGGATGCGCTTTTAAACATCCCAGGGACAAGCCCATTACAAGTAAGAAATAAAGCTATGTTTGAACTTCTCTACGCAACAGGATTACGTGTAACTGAAATGATTACTTTAAGAGTTTCTGACTTACATCTAACCATGGGATTTGTGCAGTGTGTAGGCAAAGGGTCGAAAGAACGTATTGTTCCATTAGGTAATACAGCTATCCATGCAGTGGAGAACTATTTGCAACAGGGAAGAAAGAAGTTATTGAAACGTCAACCGACGGATACTCTATTTGTAAATCAACATGGTAAGCCATTGTCACGACAAGGATTTTGGAAAATTTTAAAGAAAAGAGCGTTGGAAGCCGGTATAAACAAAACGATTACACCCCATACATTACGGCACTCTTTTGCTACGCATTTATTAGAAAATGGGGCAGATTTACGACTGGTTCAAGAAATGCTTGGACATGTGGATATTTCCACAACACAAATATATACACATGTAACAAAAACTAGGCTAAAGGATGTTTATACAAGTTATCATCCCAGAGCTTAATTTCTACTGAGTTGTCTGACATCCTACAACATGGAACGTAAACATAGTTTCTCTTAATTTCGGGAACATAACTAATAGAAGGAGGGAACATCATTGCAAAAATTTAAACGTATTTTTCTTGTAGTAATGGATTCTGTAGGTATTGGAGAAGCGCCAGACGCTGAAAAATTTAATGATAAGGGGGCTGATACTTTAGGACATATTGCAGCACATCGGAATGGACTTCATATGCCGTATATGGGGAGCTTAGGTTTAAGTAATATTAGAGAAATTCAAGGAATTGAGAAAGCGGATTCTCCAAAAGCACATTATACAAAAATGAAAGAAGCTTCGAATGGGAAAGATACGATGACAGGTCATTGGGAAATAATGGGGCTTCATATTGAACAGCCGTTTCGCACTTTTCCAGAGGGCTTTCCAGCTGAACTTATTCAAGAATTGGAAAAACAAACGGGTCGTAAAGTAATTGGAAATAAACCAGCGTCTGGTACGAAAATTATTGAAGAACTTGGCGAAGAACATATGGAATCGGGTGCGTTAATTGTATATACTTCCGCAGATTCTGTTTTGCAGATCGCTGCACATGAAGAAATCATTCCAATTGATGAACAGTATCGTATTTGTGAGATAGCACGAAAGCTAACATTAGATGAAAAGTATATGGTTGGCCGTGTGATAGCTAGACCGTTTATTGGTAAACCAGGTGCCTTTGAACGAACTGCAAATCGCCATGACTATGCTTTAAAGCCGTTTGGTAGAACAGTTATGAATGAATTAAAGGATAATCAATACGATGTCATTGCTTTAGGAAAAATCTCTGATATTTATGATGGGGAAGGGGTTACGGTAGCAGTACGTACAAAAGATAATGATGACGGAATGACAAAATTAGTCGAATCTATGGAAGAAGACTTTAATGGAATCAGCTTTTTGAATTTAGTTGACTTCGATGCGAAGTACGGACATCGTCGTGACCCTGACGGTTATGCTGAAGCTTTGGAAGCTTATGATGATCGACTCCCAGAAGTACTAGAGAAACTACGGGATAATGATTTATTAATTATAACCGCTGATCACGGTAATGATCCAACTCACCATGGTACAGATCACACTAGAGAGTTTGTTCCACTACTTGTTTATCATAATGGTATACAAGAAGGGGAAGAGTTACCAATACGTGAAACTTTTGCTGATATTGGTGCAACCATTGCTGAAAATTTTGAAGTTTCAATGCCAAAACATGGAACAAGCTTCTTAAATAGCATTAAAAAATAGTAGGGGGAATCGCGTATGAATCCAGAAGCAATAAAGCAAGCAAGCACGTTTATACAACAAAAAATACAACATCAACCTAAAATAGGTTTAATTCTAGGATCAGGGTTAGGCGTGTTAGCGGATGAAATTGAAGATGCAGTAGTTATTCCATATAACGAAATACCACATTTTCCAGTATCAACGGTATCAGGTCATAAAGGGCAATTAGTCTCAGGATTATTAAAAGGAAAACCAGTTATTGCCATGCAAGGACGGTTTCATTATTATGAAGGATATCCAATGCAACAAGTTACTTTTCCTGTTCGTGTTTTTAAAGAGCTTGAAATGGAGACTCTTCTTGTTACCAATGCGGCTGGTGGCGTAAATGAACAATTTCGCCCTGGAGATCTTATGCTTATTACAGATCATATCAATAACATGGGAGCCAATCCATTAATTGGTAAGAATGATAATCAATTAGGAGTAAGATTTCCCGATATGTCGGAAGTGTACAGTAAAAAATTAATTGCACATGCTGAATCTTGCGCTAAGGACATTGGTTTACCAATTCAAAAAGGGGTGTATGTTGGCAATACAGGCCCTTCATATGAAACGCCTGCTGAAGTTCGTATGCTTCGAACGTTAGGTGGCGATGCTGTTGGGATGTCAACGGTTCCTGAAGTTATTGTTGCAGCGCATGCTGGTATGGATGTCCTTGGTATTTCTTGCATTTCAAATATGGCAGCAGGTATTCTTGATCAGCCATTAACCCATGATGAAGTAATTGAAACTACAGAACGAGTGAAAGAATCATTTCTGCAATTTGTTAAGCAAGTAATTGTAAAAATTCCGGAAAGGTTAGGTTGATAAATATGCGTATGTATGACATTATTGAAAAAAAACGAGACAATCAAGCGTTAACAAAAGACGAAATTCAATTTTTTATTCAAGGTTATACGAATGGAGAAATTCCTGATTATCAAGTTAGTGCTCTATTAATGGCAATTTATTTTCAAGATATGAATGATCAAGAACGTGCTGAGTTGACCCAAGCTATGGTCGAATCTGGGGATCAGATTGATTTATCTGCTATTCAAGGAATAAAAGTAGATAAGCATTCCACTGGAGGTGTTGGTGATACAACAACGTTAATTCTTGCACCACTCGTTGCTTCTGTAGGTGTACCGGTAGCTAAAATGAGTGGAAGAGGACTAGGTCATACAGGTGGTACAATTGATAAATTGGAGTCTGTGCCGGGCTTTCATGTTGAAATATCCAATGATGAATTTATAGACTTAGTTAATAAAAACAAAGTAGCAGTCGTAGGTCAGTCAGGCAATCTTACTCCAGCTGATAAGAAAATTTATGGTTTGAGAGATGTTACGGCAACAGTAAATTCAATACCGCTGATTGCTAGTTCTATTATGAGTAAAAAGATTGCTTCAGGTGCAGATGCTATCGTTCTTGATGTGAAAACGGGCGCTGGGGCTTTTATGAAAGAGTTAGAAGATGCTAAGGAACTTGCAACGGCTATGGTTACAATAGGAAATAAAGTAGGAAGAAATACGATGGCGGTTATTTCTGATATGAGTCAACCACTGGGTCAAGCAATTGGAAACGCCTTAGAAGTAAAAGAAGCAATTGAAACATTGCAAGGAAAAGGGCCAGAAGATTTAACGGAGCTTTGCTTAACATTAGGAAGCCAAATGGTTGTTTTGGCAGAGCAAGCTGATACAATTGATGAGGCGCGCAAGAAATTAGAAGCGAACCTGCATAATGGAAAGGCATTACAGCAATTTAAGATTTTTCTTGAATCTCAAGGTGGAAATGCTTCTGTAGTCGATCATCCGGAAACTTTACCCCAAGCATCTTATAAAATAGAACTGCCTGCTAAAAGTTCCGGAAAAATCTCTGAAATCATAGCTGATGACATTGGAACGGCAGCGATGATGCTAGGTGCTGGCAGAGCAACGAAAGATGCAGTAATTGACTTAGCGGTTGGTCTTGTTTTAAATAAGAAGATTGGAGACAGTGTGCAAGAAGGAGAATCTTTACTTACAATCTATGCAAATACAGAAGAAATTAACGATGTTAAAGAGAAGCTTTACAATAGTATTACTATTTCCACAAATGAAATAAAAGCACCAACATTAATTCATGGTATGATTACAGAATCATAAAAATAGGTTTTTTTACCTTAACTGGTTTGAATTGAAGCCTATATGCAAGAGTACGATTTTGCAATCATGATTTTTAGTCTCTAGAGAACGAAAAGCTTTCGTTTATTTCTAGATATAAAACAGGTGAAATTTTCTACATCTTGACGAAAAACTAGTTTAACAAACTTTCCTTCCTTAGGTTAGGAAACTATGTCAAGATAAGTGATGGCTCGCTCAATGCGAGCCATTTATTTTTGTGCTATTAGGAAAGCATAAGATTAGGTTTATAGTATAAGTAAAACGACGATGTTTTATCCCCATACAGACTTGGCGATCGCCAAGTCTTTCTAAAAAACTACTTTTAAAGTAAGCATATAAAGTAAACTTATCTCCAATATTCTGGTATAAAAAATGCCTAATTTGGTTAGCCTATATGTATGACGTCTGAATAGAAACTAAAGCATCTATATCGGTTAAAAATGGATAACCTACATAGGAATATTGGAGGGAAAACAATGAAAAAAGCTCTATGCATCATCAGCCTTGTCTGTATTCTCATTGGAAACGCGGTAACTTTAGTAAGTGCTGAAGAAGAAAAAGAAAATACCAATCAAAAGTTAGCTGAAGATGCTAAATCAGCTCTTTTGATGGAGCGCGACACTGGAAAGATATTATTCCATAAAAACGAGCATGAAAAACTACCACCAGCAAGTATGACGAAAATTATGACGTTGTTATTAATTATGGAAGCATTAGATGAAGAAAAATTAAAAATAAACGAACAAGTAAGGGTAAGTGAGCATGCTGCCTCTATGGGAGGGTCGCAAATATTCTTGGAAGCCGGAGAAAAGATGAGTGTTGATGACTTATTAAAAGGAATTTCTATAGCTTCTGGTAATGATGCTAGTGTCGCTTTAGCAGAACGCATAGCTGGAAGTGAAGATGCTTTCGTAGAGAAAATGAATCAAAAAGTAAAAGAACTTGGATTAAAAAACACAAAATTCCAAAATGTAACAGGGCTTCCTGCTGATGATCAGTATAGTACAGCTCATGATATGGCTGTAATGTCGAAAGAGTTACTAAAATATGAAGATATTACTAACTACACCTCCATTTATGAGGATTATTTACGTAAAGGGGAAGATAATGAATTTTGGCTTGTGAATACAAACCGGTTAGTAAAATTTTATGCAGGTGTTGATGGGCTAAAAACAGGCTATACAAGTGAAGCAAAATATTGTTTGTCCGCTACAGCGGAAAAAGAAGAAATGCGAGTTATTGCAGTAGTTATGGGAGCTAGTTCTTCTAAAGAAAGAAATGAACAAGTTTCTAAAATGCTTGACTATGCATTTAACCATTATCAAACGCAAAAATTATTTGAGAAAGGTGATAAAATAACCGAGCTAAACCTAACTAAAGCTGAAAACAAAAAAACGGATGTAGTTGCTGCAGAATCTATTAGTACATTATTTAAGCGGGGAGATTCTTTTGACAATATTACTACAGAAGTGGTTATGAAAGAAGATATTCAACTTCCTGTTCAAAAAGGGGATTCTGTAGGTGAGCTTATTATAAAAGATAAAGATAACATTTTATCTAAAAGTAATTTGACTGTTAAAGATACTATTCATGAGGCGACTTTCGGTACTCTTTGGAAGCGTGTATGGCAAAATATGGCGAAAAATGATTAATTATTTCTATTTTGGCAGAACTATTTCTTCTTTTGTCAACGAGCAGGATTTATATTCTAGATTCTCGAACTATAAAAGTATGGCAGTATGAAGGAGGAGACGAAGGCAATGGGACTTCATTCAACATTTGCTGTTAAAGAGAATGTATTAGTTGTTCGCCTTTCTGGGGAATTAGATCACCATGAAGCAGAACAACTACGTAAAGAATGGAAAGAAGTAATGTGTGAGCATGACATTAAACATGTGGTTTTAAATTTAGAAGCTATGGATTTTATGGATAGTTCTGGTCTAGGAGTAGTGTTGGGAAGGTATAAGGAAGTATTACAGTTAGGAGGAGAGATGGTTGTTTGTTCTGTCTCCCCTCCAGTAAGAAGGTTGTTTGAAATGTCAGGATTATTTAAGATTGTTCGATTAGAAGAGAACGAGCAATTTGCTTTAGAGACGTTGGGGGTGGCATCGTGAAAAATGAAATGACAGTTACCTTTTCAAGTGTTAGTGAAAATGAATCATTTGCCAGAGTAACCGTAGCTGCTTTTGTAAGTAAGCTTGATCCGACGATGGACGAGCTTACAGAAATTAAAACAGTAGTATCAGAAGCTGTAACTAATTGCATTATTCATGCTTATAATAATGAACCTCATCATGAAGTAACAATAACCTGTGCGTTAATAGATGAACAAGTGGAATTAATTATTAAGGATAACGGAATTGGGATTGATGATATTGACGAAGCACGCCAGCCACTATATACTTCCAAACCTGAGTTAGAGCGATCTGGAATGGGTTTTACGATTATTGAGAACTTTATGGATACTGTCGAGGTTATATCTAATCCTGAACAAGGCACAACTGTACACATGACCAAACAATTAACCAACGCAAAAACGATGTGCTCATCGTGAAAGGTCTTAGCGATGAATGTTAATGTGCAAGGGGATAATAGGAGCGATTCACTATCTGATCAGGAAGTAAAAACACTAATTGAAAAAAGTCAGCAAGGGGATAAAGTAGCAAGAGATAAATTAGTGGAAAAAAATATGCGCCTTGTATGGTCGGTTGTACAACGGTTTATAAACAGAGGATATGACCCAGACGATTTGTTTCAAATTGGAAGTATTGGTCTCATTAAATCCATTGATAAGTTTGATTTATCCTATGATGTCCGTTTTTCCACGTATGCTGTGCCAATGATTATTGGTGAAATTCAACGTTTTATTCGAGATGATGGAACTGTGAAAGTTAGTCGATCATTAAAAGAAACTGGGAACCGAATTCGAAAGAAAAAAGATGAATTAACGAAAAAAAACGGTAGATCACCAACAGTAAATGAATTATCAGAGGCATTGGAAATTTCACCGGAAGAAGTTATCCATGCACAGGAAGCAAGTAGATCGCCACAATCTATTCATGAAACGGTATTTGAGAACGATGGTGACCCAATTACGTTATTAGATCAAATTTCCGATCAAGATACAAATTGGTTTGAAAGGATCACTTTACAAGAGGCTATTCGCGACCTAAGTGAAAGAGAAAGACTCATTGTTTATTTGCGTTATTACAAAGATCAAACGCAATCTGAAGTAGCTAAACGTTTAGGTATATCGCAAGTACAAGTATCTCGATTAGAGAAGAAAATATTAGAGGAAATGAAACTATACATTAATGTTTAAATAAAATTAGTTGTAAGATCCCATTTGCCAAATACGGTAGATGGGATCATTTTTGTACTATAGGAAATATGAATGAAGATTTTTTCCAAAATATAAAGGTGCTTTCGCAAGAATTGATAGATGCGAGTTGGATAAGTTTAAGAGGGGGAAATATATCCTAATAAATCTTTGGGCTACAGAAAATAGTACAAGCAAAAAAGAAGATGTTTTCTCAGTTTTTATAGCAAATTAAATATAGAAAATTCTTCAATATAATTAACCTGTGTAAATTTTAAGGTTTTAGTAAATACTAAATGATACAAGTATCCGAAGCGTTTGGAGGGAGAAAATTGCCCAACCAAGTTTATGTAAGAATGAAAAAAACCCTGGAATTAACTGCATATCAATTGTTACAACTAAAAGATATTGCAGTGATATCCACAAATAATACAAATAAAAAGGAAATTGAATACACACCAATATATCGATTGGGTAAAAAAGATAAAAATATTGTTGTAATTGACAGTTTTTTAGTTATTGAACATTTGAATTGTAATTTTCCAGATCTGGATTTTCAATTAATTGGCCCAGATCAAACAATAATTCGGATTAATAAGCGCAAAAAGTCTCCTTCTGTTCTTGTTGCTCTTAGTGTTTGGTTACTAATCTTTGTTGGAACAGCAATGACAATTATGAATTTTCATTATGATGTAAGTATGCAAGAAGTACATCAAAAAGTTCACTTTTTGTTAACTGGAGAGAAAAAAGAATATCCGTTATGGTTGCAAATTCCTTATTCTTTAGGATTAGGAATTGGTATGCTGTTGTTCTTTAATCATTGGTTTAATAAACGCTTTAATGAAGAGCCGAGCCCATTAGAAGTAGAAATTTATAATTACCAGCGAAATTTAGATGATTACGTAATTCAATACGAAAATGCACACAACGATGCTGACCATCCTCACTCATCTTCTTGAAGCTTTAATTGGATTTAGTGCAGGGCTTGCTGTAGGTGCTGGTTATGTAGCGTTTATTACCATTTTAGGAATTGTTCCTAGACTTATACAATTAAGTAAAACAGAAATGTTTCTACCTATCTATACAGCATGTATTCTTGTGGGAAGTTTATTCGGAACCTATTTATCATTTACGTCTGTAGTTTGGAACAATTCAGTATTTTTTATAGCTATATGGGGGCTATTACAAGGTATTTTTAATGGAATGCTTGCAGCTGCATTAGCAGAAGTTCTTAATGTATTTCCTATATTATATAAACGGATTGGTATTGAAAAATATTTGTTATGGCTGCTTATGGCAATTGTGTTTGGAAAAATAGCAGGTTCTTTATTCCAGTGGTTATATTTTGTAAAGCATTAATCTGCTTACCCGCATTTATCTAAGTTGCTATTCCCATTTTATTTGGGTTTCCCAGCAAAGTTAAATGTGCAAGGTAGGTTCTGTTACCTGTTTCCGTTTTTCTAACCAAGCTCCCTGTGGCTATTTACGGAAAAACATTCCATCAGCATCATTATTATTGTAATTTAAAAGGGGACCGTACATATGGTACAACATGATCAAAAAATACCTGTGAATCCTAGATTAAGACATACTGAAAACTATATGAAAACAAGATTAGGAATTGGTGTTTCCTTTGATTTAGGCTTTCGTGAGCTTGTACTATTAAAACGAGACATTCAAATTTATTATGTGACAGGATTATGCGATTCAATCATCATCCAAGACTTATTAAAAGAGCTTGTTAATTTAAATGATCATGAAGCCAATAGTAAAAAGCTTCCAGAAATCATTAAAAACCGACTTATACATCAACAAGTTGAGCAAGTAAAAACAATGGATGAGGCTGTAGATCAGATGCTATCGGGTTTAATTGTTTTATTTATTGACGGAGAGCGGTTTGCTTACGTCATAGATGTACGAAATTATCCAGGTAGAACACCTGAAGAACCAGATATTGAACGAGTGGTTCGTGGTTCTAGAGATGGGTATACTGAAAATATTATTGAAAATACAGCTTTGACCAGAAGAAGAATAAGAGACCCAAGATTGCGTAATGAAATGCTGAAAGTAGGAGAACGATCCAAAACAGATGTTTGCTTAAGCTATATTGATGATGTTGCGGATGAAGGGCTGATTCAATTAATTAAAGATCGAATTCAAGACATTGAAGTTGATGGTATTTCAATGGCTGATAAGACCGTTGATGAATTTATTATTGATCGCAAGTGGATCCCATATCCACTAGTACGTTATACAGAGCGTCCAGATGTTGCGGCAAATCATTTATTAGAAGGACATGTTTTAATCATTGTGGATACATCACCTAGTGTCATTATTTTACCGACCACATTTTTTCACCATTTACAGCACGCAGAAGAATACCGTCAAACACCAGCAATTGGTACTTTTATTCGTTGGATACGATTTTTGGCTATCTTTGCATCTATGTATTTACTACCATTATGGCTATTACTTGTCATGGAACCGGATTTATTGCCTAAAGAACTGGCTTTTATTGGACCGAATGAAGAGGGGAATATCTCGATTCCTGTCCAGATAGTAATGGCTGTCATTGGTATTGAATTCCTTAGAATGGCCGCCATTCACACACCGACCCCTTTATCAACCGCAATGGGTTTAATTGCAGCGGTTTTAATTGGGCAAATTGCCATCGATGTTGGGATGTTCAGTCCTGAAGTCATTTTGTATGTCTCTGTTAGTGCTATAGGTGGCTATGTTACTCCCAGTTATGAGTTAAGCGTGTCTAATAAAATAGTGAATATTATATTTGTGGTGGTTACTGGGTTATTTGGATTAGTTGGTTTTATCACCATATTTTTAGCTCATCTCCTATTTTTAATGCACCTTAAATCTTTACGAACACCTTATTTATGGCCATTTATCCCTTTTAATCCACGAGCTATGTTGCACACTTTAATTCGTATCCCTGTACCATATACAAATAGTAGACCAAGCATTGTTCACCCTAAAAACAATTATCGTCAACCTGAAAAATGATGGTATTATTCAGTAGGAGTTATGCGTGTCTCCTGCTGGATACGCACTACTATATTTAAACGTAATGATTTGTTAAGAATAGCTGTTAGAGGTTGTATTACCTTTTACATGTTGTAGAAAAATATTACACTTAGGCATATAGCTACAGTTAAATGTATAAGATAAGACCTGAATTTTTAAATAAGTCTCTTTTCATTTATACGTTGATGTGGTAAAGTTTTTAATTATAACTTACGTTTAGAAAAGTATAAAATATTATGGTGTATAGTGTAAGCTAAATGAAGTCTTGGCGACAAGCCAAGTTTTTCATATGTTACGGAGGTTTTTAATGCTATGATAATTGATAATCATCCATTTACAGTAAATAAACAAGGACATTTAGAAATTGGCGGTATAGATAGTGTAACATTGGCAAAAAAGTATGGAACACCTTTATATGTTTATGATGTGCAAATAATTCGAAACAACTGTCGCGCTTTTGTAAATACGTTTAAAAAAATGGGTATTCCTGCGAAAGTAGCTTATGCTAGCAAGGCATTTTCATCAATTGCTATGTTACAAGTCATGAAGCAAGAGGAAATGTATTTGGATGTGGTATCGGAAGGAGAATTGTACACAGCATTACAAGCTGGTTTTCCAACTGAGAAAATTCACCTTCATGGAAATAATAAAAGTATTGCAGAAATTAGGATGGCAATTGAAAATAATATTGGATGTATTGTGGTAGATAACTTTCAAGAAATTCAACATATTCATTCTTTACTTAAAGATTACAATAAACAAATGGATGTTTTAATGCGAGTAACACCAGGGGTGGAATCCAAAACACATCAGTATATTATGACAGGACATGAAGATTCTAAGTTTGGGTTTAACTTGCAAAACGGGCAAGCCGAGAATGCACTTTTAAAGATGATTGATGATCCATATATTTGTTTTCAAGGATTGCATTGCCATATAGGTTCTCAAATATTCGAAACAGATCGATTTATATTAGCTACAAATATGTTGTTTGAATCATTAAAAATGTGGAAACAACAGTATAATTATGTACCTAATGTGCTAAATTTGGGGGGAGGCTATGGAATTCGTTACACCAAGGAGGATGCTCCTATATCATACGCCCCATTTATAGAAGAATTAATTTATGAAGTGCAAAAACAAGCAGAATCTATAGCGATTCCAATGCCAGAAATTTGGATAGAACCTGGTAGAGCAATTGCTGGCAATGCTGGGATTACTTTATATACTATAGGTTCGATGAAAGAAATTCCAGGAATTCGAAATTATATAGCGGTTGACGGGGGTATGACAGATAATCTACGACCCTCGTTATATCAAGCAAAATATGAAGCGGTGTTAGCAAATAAAGCAGATTGGTTAGTAGAAAAAAAAGTATCTATTGCTGGTAAATGTTGTGAATCAGGGGATATGCTTATATGGGATTTACCTTTGCCTGCTGTTTCACAGAATGATATTTTGGCCGTTTTTTCAACGGGGGCTTATGGTTATTCTATGGCAAACCATTACAATCGATTTGCAAAACCCGCAGTGGTTTTTGTGGAAAATGGCAAGGATAAACTCGTTGTCAGACGTGAGACTTATAAAGATGTTACTCGCCATGACCTTAGTTTTGAATAAGTAAATTCTTTGCACAGACTTCATTACATGATAAAATGGAGCTTAGTTCTATTACAAAAAGGAGATTTATAGAATGGCTAAAAAAGGGTATATTTTATTGGAAAATGATAATAAAATTGAGTTTGATTTATATGAAGAAGCAGCACCAAATACAGTGGCAAACTTTGAAAAACTTGCCAATGATGGCTTTTATAATGGATTAACATTTCACCGTGTTATTCCTGGCTTTGTTAGTCAAGGTGGTTGTCCAGTAGGTAACGGAACAGGATCAGCTGGTTATACAATTAAATGTGAAACAGAAGGGAATCCGCATAAACACCAAGAAGGATCTCTTTCAATGGCTCATGCTGGAAAAGATACAGGAAGTTGTCAATTTTTTATTGTCCATGAACCTCAACCACATTTAAATGGCGTTCACACTATATTTGGACAAGTAACATCAGGAATTCAATTTGCAAAAACAATGCAAAATGGAGATGTGATGAAGAAAGTTAAAGTTTATACGGCTTAATTTTCATTGGTATGTAGTCAGGTAACATAAGGGTGACAGAAGTTATAAACTTTATAGTAAGAGCCTTTCTTTAATAAATTTACTAGATTTTCTGAGTTAATGTACAAATAGTAAAAACGGAGAAGTAATAAAGAAGATTAGCCATCTCTGTTTTTTAACCATTCGTTTTTAATAATTAGTCAGTACGGGCACAAACTAGTGTAGGAGAAGAGCCTGCTAATCAAGGATTCACATGAAACTGAGGTGGGAGTATGGATGTTTTACTGCTTTTTTACCTCCTCGTTTTCGTAGCACCAATTAGTATTTTTTTTCATGAATTTGGTCATGCTATAGTTGCTTGGTTTTTTCAAGCCGAAAAAGTGGATATATCAATTGGAGCAGGAACTGTAAAAACATTAATGCACGTAGGTAGGTTTACTATTTCTATTGCTCCGTTGTTTTTTATTGGGGGTTTAGCAACAAGTTATCGGCAACCCGACTATAGCAGATTGGAAAAAATAATTATAACTATTTCTGGCCCTTTATTCAGCATTTTCATGGCTTTTATATTTTGGAAAATAGATGTCATGACTATCGCCATTTCCTTTCACCTGTTTGTTTGGTTCAACCTTTGGGTAGGGCTCGTAAATTTAATTCCTTTTAAGTGGAAAGGAAAGAAAACAGATGGACATATCATTATGCAACTTTTACGAAATAAAAATGTCTAGAAGACGATCTTAATACTAACAGAAGTTGTTTTACTTATTGAAAAATTTGATTACACAGATGAATTGTAATTCATGCTGCAAGTTAAATGAATTAGCCAACTTTTATGAATGGTAAATAAAAACGCTTTATGGTAGTCTAGTTTATTCGTGCAGTTGAGCTTTGTTTTACATACATATTTGACAAAACAAGGGAAACGTGCATAAATATAATTACGAGCATTTAGTTTAAAATTTCTATATTATATAGTTACTAATTAAATTGTCCGCTTAAAACCAATAGCTTAATTGTGTATTGTTTTATCTCAATGTAGGGCGTTTTAAACATCCACAACAAGGAGATAAGTTGATTGCAGGAGATACAAACATCTAGTTTGAAATGAAAAACTCCTATTGAATAAATTTCACATATAAGCTATTTTGTTAATGAGGGGTATCTATGTTAATTCGCTTTAAGAAAAATTTAGAAAAAATAGCCATGGGTTTGCTTTCTTTTATGCCTGAAGAAAAAGATGTTAAGAAGCTACAGCAAACCATTAAAGAATATGAAGCCAACCCAGATTGGCATTTGTATTTATGGAAGGAAGAAGATGACGTTCTAGGAGCAATTGGTTTGCGGATTGAAAACGAAAGTAATGCTATTATTCAGCATGTTTCGGTTAATCCTTCACATCGTAATCAAGGGATAGGAAAAAGAATGGTTATTGAGGTTGATCAACTTTACCGTAATAAGTATACAGTCTCTACAACAAAAGAAATTCAGGAGTTTTATCAAAGGTGTGATGAAACAAATGATTTTGAATGAAGTGTAAGAAAAAAAGCCAGCCTAAAAGGGCCGGCTTTTATTTTCGTTTGCACTGCTTAGCCATGTAGAAGATATTGATTTAGAGCCATGCAGCACCAACAATAATCAATAGTATGAATAGTACAACGATTAACGCGAATCCTCCACCGTAACCATATCCGCCACTCATAATAATATACCTCCTTTTTGTACTTAGCCTTAAATGTTTCGAATAACATTTATCTTACAGTAATAACATATGTTAGAATTTAAAATCGTGTATAGGCGTTTGTAATTAATGATATAATTTTTACGGAAAGGAGGTAATAAAATGCAAGCTTACCAGGTGAAATTGGACGCTTTTGAAGGTCCACTTGATTTATTACTTCATTTAATTAATCAATTTGAAATTGATATTTATGACATACCCGTAGCGCAAATTACGGAACAGTATATGCAATACATCCATACTATGAAACGGTTAGAGCTAAACATTGCTAGTGAATACTTAGTTATGGCAGCAACTCTCATAGAAATAAAAAGTCAAATGCTTTTACCAAAACCGGAATTAGATTTAGATGCTGAAGAGTATATGGAAGATCCACGAGAAGATCTTATGCAACGATTAATTGAGTATCGAAAGTATAAAGAAGCTGCTTTGCAATTGCAGGTTATAGAAAAAGAGGCAAACCAAATCTATACGAGATCACCTTTAATGTTCGATGAAAGTATATCTAAATCTTCAGAAATCGTTCCAGGTGAAACATCGGTTTATGATATGTTGGAAGCATTACGTCAAATGTTTGAACGGAAAAAATGGAATGCTCCACTAAAAACAAAAGTTGAAAAATCAGACATACCGATTGAACAGAGAATGGAGGAAGTACTACAGATAGTGAAATCAGCGAAAGAAGGGGTTTTGTTTGATCATTTATTCACAATACAAACTCGCCCTCATATTGTTGTAACATTTATTGCTCTCTTGGAATTAATGAAAAAAAATCAAGTTTATTGTAAACAAGAGAAGCAGTTATCCGAATTATACGTGTTTAATATGGAGGAATAAAGGTGGAAATAAATAAATTAAAAGCAATTGTAGAAGGTTTGTTGTTTGCTTCAGGGAATGAAGGAATAACAATAAAGCAATTGTCAGATGTTTTGGAAGTAACAGAAGCAACGATTGAACTTGTTCTAGACGAATTAAAGCAAGAATATGAAAGTACAGATCGCGGTATACGAATGATGCAAGCACATGAAGTGTTCCATTTAACAACTAAACCAGAGCATAGTCATTATTACAAGAAATTACTAGAGACACCTCAAACCACAAGGATGTCTCAAGCAGCGTTAGAAACGTTAGCCATTATTGCTTATAATCAACCGATAACACGAACTGAAATTGAGGAAATACGAGGTGTAAAGAGTGATCGACCAGTACAAACTCTCCTCTCTCGGCTTTTAATTGAAGAAGTAGGGAGGAAAGATACAGTAGGTAAACCGATCTTGTTTGCTACTACAAAAGAATTTCTTACTTATTTTGGTTTAACATCATTACAAGATTTACCACCTCTACCAGATGCAAATGATGAAGAAGTAGAAACGGAAGCAGATTTATTTTTTGAGCGTTTTAATGAACAAATAAATGAAGACCATTCATAATGGAAGTTGGCTAAATGCCAACTTTTTTGTGGTCTAGGAAATTACAAAATTTTTTAGCTGTGGATAAACTCACTAAGCTATTTAGCCACATGCCGCTTCATCGCCAGCGACTAGGCGACTTCGCTCCATTGCCCTACGATAAGTCATCATTGGTTCGTGCAACACCGTCTCACCATAATTCCTAAAACTTTAGTTGCTTCGTTCCACTCGTTACGTTGCTAACCGGGGGCTTGTGCCTTTGTTGCTATAGGAAACTTTAAAGGCAGAAAAATAATAAAGTGTTTATTATAGAGTGGTTTTTGCATACAGAATGTTTTATGTGATCTAGTGATTATATGGCGATCTTTTTACGGTTTCCTATTGTGTTTGCATAACTTATTAGGACATGCATAGATTGTAAAGAGACCAAGATCGGGAGGAACCAAGCGTATGCGATTTGTTTTAGTTACCATTTGCTCAATATTTTTGTTGACTATTTTATTTCCCGTAAAAGGACATGCTGCACCACAAGTTTCTGCAAATCATGCAGTTTTAATGGAGCAAAGCACAGGTCGTGTATTATTTGAAAAACAAGCTTACTCAAAGGCTAACATTGCAAGTATTACAAAAATAATGACTGCTATTATTGCGATTGAATCTGGTAAGATGCATGAAAAAGCAAAAGTGAGTCGAAAAGCTATTTATACAGAAGGCTCATCGATTTACTTAGAGGAAGGGGAAAAGATGCGTTTAAAAGATCTAGTATATGGATTAATGTTGCGCTCGGGAAACGATGCAGCTGTAGCAATTAGTGAGCATGTTGGAGGGAGTGAAGCTGGTTTTGTTTACTTAATGAACGAAAAAGCTAGGTGGCTAGGTATGAACGATACAAACTTTGCTAACCCACATGGTTTGGATGAAGAAGGTCACTATTCAACCGCATATGATATGGCGACACTAATGCGCTATGCTATGAAAAACCCTACATTTCAAAAGGTAACAGGCGCAACATCTTATTTAGCGGAAACGCGTATCTATTCTTGGCAAAATAAAAACAAATTATTAACCCAATATTATGACCATAGTACTGGAGGAAAGACGGGATATACGAAACAAACTGGAAGAACATTGGTTTCTACTGCTGAAAAAGATGATATGAATTTAATAGCAGTAACGTTAAATGCTCCTGATGATTGGAGAGACCATATTACGATGTTTGAGTGGGGTTTTGAAGAATACAATATAGAAACATTGACTAAACCAAAAAGACTTGCTTATCGATTACCTGAAAGTAATGAAGTCTATACTGCTTATATAGATAAAGCAATTCAATACCCATTAACGAAGCAAGAAAAAAGTAAAGTATCTAACCAGCTGTTCATTGATGAGACCATTTCTAATAACAACATAATTGGAAAAAACATATTTTATTTAAATGGCAAAGCCATTGCAACGACAAATGTTTTAAATGAAGCACCGAAATCTGTTAATAAGAAACCATTTTCCAGCAATATTTATCAATTATTTAAGTATATTTCCGGAGTTGATGTGTTATGGTAAACATAATTTGGGTATCTATGGCAGCCATCGGCATTATTTATGCTATGTTAAACGGTACAATGGATCAAGTTAATGAAGCTATTTTCTCTAGCGCAAGTGAAGCTGTTACTTTATCTATTGGACTAATTAGTGTGCTCGTATTTTGGCTCGGAATTATGAAGGTTGCTGAAAAAGCTGGGATTCTATCTGTTTTGGCGAAACTCTTTCGACCGCTTATTGTTAGATTATTTCCAGATATTCCAAAAGATCATCCAGCTATTGGTTACATCCTGTCCAATGTCACTGCAAATATTTTTGGACTAGGTAACGCAGCAACACCTATGGGGATTAAAGCTATGGAGCAAATGAAGCAGTTAAGTGGAAATGACGCTGCTTCTAGATCTATGATTACTTTCTTAGCTTTAAATACATCAAGTCTAACGGTTATCCCAACAACGGTTATTGCTATACGCATGCAATATAACTCTGCATCTCCAACTGAAATTGTTGGGGCAACTATTTTAGCGACGTTCATATCATCATTGGGCGCCATAATAATTGATCGGATTTTTTATCACAAAAATAAATGGGAGGCAGCATCTTAATGGAACTGGTAACAATAGTGAGCGCATGGCTAGTTCCTTGCTTCATTTTAATTGTCTTAGCTACTTCAATAATTAAAAAAGTGCCTGCTTATGAAGTATTTGTGGAAGGCGGGAAGGAAGGAGTAAAAATGGCTTTTTCCTTGCTTCCTTTTTTAGTCGGTATGATTGTAGCAATAGCTATATTGCGAAGTTCTGGAGCATTAGAGGCGTTTATTGATTTATTGGCGCCAATCTTAACAGCGATCGGAGTGCCGCCAGATATAATTCCACTAGCATTGGTTAGACCGATATCAGGTACAGCAGCACTCGGGATGACAACCGAGTTAATACACACGCATGGCCCAGATTCATTTATAGGTAGGCTAGCATCTGTTATGCAAGGGAGTACAGATACGACACTCTATATTTTAACAATATATTTTGGGGCTATTGGCATTAAGAAGATGAGATATGCTTTAAAAGTTGGTTTATTAGCCGATTTAATAGGAATTATTGCTTCCGTTATCATTGTATCTATTCTGTTTGGGTAACAATAGTTTTTTAGTTTAAATATGTAGGGGGTTCTTTGAGACTAGAAAAAAGATAAAAGTTGCTTTATCTTATAAAAAAAGATAAGCTTGTCATGAAAACTTGGCGATAAGCCAAGTTTTATAATTTAAGGTAGAATTTTACCGTCCGTACTATTTGTTCTGCATGTTTATAATGAATTAGATGTGAAATCGGGATATCAAAATAAAATAAAGGCGTAAGATTTGTTATCTAAGCTATTTATTCGTATAGTATAATTGATATTCATTTGTAAGAATCGAATACAAAGGGTAAAATAATTTAGGTGTAGAAGCCCCATTTAATCTAGCATTAAATTTTTCATAACCATGAAGGCTTCACTATATATTGCACATATAAAGGTAATGGTGATAAAATGACAAACACACAAGAGAGACTACAAAAAGTGATTGCCCAAAGTGGCATAACATCGAGAAGAAAAGCAGAACAATTAATTTTAGATGGAAAGGTAAAGGTAAACCAACAAGTCGTTACAACACTTGGTACGAAAGTAAAACATGATGATTTTATTGAAGTAGACGGTGTTCCTTTGGAAAAAGAGGCTCCTGTTTACTATTTGTTGTACAAACCTCGTGGTGTAATATCCAGTTTAAAAGACGATAAAGGTAGAAAAGTAATTACCGATCTACTAGGTGAAGTAGACGAACGTGTTTTCCCTGTCGGTCGATTAGACTATGATACATCTGGTATATTGATTGTAACAAATGATGGTGCATTTGCTAATTTGCTCATGCATCCCCGATACCAAATAGATAAAGAGTATGTTACAAAAATAAAAGGAATTCCAGAAAAAGCTGACTTGGCAAGGTTGAGAAAAGGCGTTCGATCGGAGCAGGATATATTAAAAGCCGTACAATATCGTATTCTTGAAACGGACAAAAAGAAAAATCATACTATTTTACAACTAACTTTAAGAGAAGGGAAGAATAGACACGTGCGTCGAATGATGGAAGCATTAGGTTTTCCAGTTTTAAAGTTAAAGCGTGAAAAATATGGTTTTTTAACTCTTAATGGTCTAAAACCAGGAGAATATCGACCATTAACCCCGAAAGAAGTAAAGCAAATGCGGCATTTGGCAGAACAAAATTGTTGAATAATATTCAAAATTTAAATTCTTCCAAAATGTTATAATGGTTGTTGGGAGTTGATTCATGATGAGTTTAGATGAAATAAAACAGAAGAAAAAGAATAAAAAAAGAAATCGCTTTATATTTCGATCTGTTATTTTACTTATACTAGTTGGGGCAGTTGTATTTGCAGTCGTCCAAAATCTGCAAGATGATAAGATTATTTACGATGTTGGCGACAATGCCCCTGATTTTCAACTGGAGCAAATAAACAAATACAATGAACGAGAAACAGTTCGGCTTAGCGATTTAGAAGGAAAAGGGGTAATGCTTAATTTTTGGGGAACTTGGTGTAAGCCTTGTGAAGAAGAAATGCCTTACATGCAAAAATTGTACCCACAATATAAAGAAAAAGGGGTCGAAATAGTTGCAGTTAGTCTTGATTCCACAGAACTCGTTGTTCATCGTTTCGTCGATGAATATGACTTAACTTTTCCTATTCCTCACGACAAAGATAGTCAAGTGAGAGACTTATATAAAGTGGGCCCTATTCCAAGCACTGTATTTATTGACCCACAAGGTAAAATTGTAGAGGTAGTAAATGGAGCATTAAGCTTAGAAAGATTAGATGGTTATCTACAAGAAATAACGCCGAAGTAAACGTCTTTTTGTAATGGGGAAGGGGAATGAAATGAATAAAATAAAATGTGAGTGTGGGCATGTTAATCCAGAAGGTACCGTCCTTTGTGAATCTTGTGGTAAACCAATAGAAGAAAATCAACATATTGATGGCAACGACAAGAAGAAATTGTTAAATATGCGATATGATGGTACTGCACGACGCTCACAAACGTATAACAAATCGATTGTTGATAAGGTTTGGAGCTTTTTTTCTTCCGTTAAAGTGGGAATTTGGCTTATTGTCATTGCACTTATAGCTTCTGCAGTGGGATCCATCTTTCCGCAAGAACAATACATACCTGCAGATGCAGTCTCTAGAGACCCGGCTATTTTTTATGAAGAACGTTATGGAATATTAGGGCAAATTTTTTATCAATTAGGTTTCCATAATTTATATAGTTCCTGGTGGTATATGATTTTAATTGCTTTGATAGGTATATCACTCGTTATTTGTAGCCTTGATCGCTTTGTGCCACTTTTTCGTGCTTTACGGAATCAAAAAGCAAAGCGACATGCAACATTTTTGCAAAGGCAACGTCTGTTTAGTCAAACAGACCAAGTTGATGAAGAAGATATCGATACTATAAAACAAAGGTTAAAAAAATTAAGATATAATATTAAAGAGCAAGATGGGCATATCCTTGCTGAAAAGGGTAGATTTTCAAGATGGGGGCCTTATGTAAACCATATTGGGTTGATTATTATTTTGCTTGCCGCTTTATTAAGGCAAACTTCGGTTTTTTATATGGATGAATATATCTGGATTCGTGAAGGGGAGCAAAAAGTGATCCCCGGTACGGAACAACAGTACTACATTGAAAATAAAGATTTTGTCTTGGAAAATTATGACCCGGAAGATGAGTTGTACAAAGATGCTTTAGAACAAGAAGGTGCGCCTGTTGCAAGTAATTACCAAACCAATGCGGTTATTTATAAAGCGATGGAACCAGAAGTAACTGGTGCAGAACCAGAATTAAAGAAAATTGAAGAAGGAAATATTCGGTTAAACGAACCATTAAATTTTGACGACTATGCAGTGTACCAAATGGGGTATCAGCAAAATGAATTTTCTAGCATGTCATTTAAAATTCATGAAACAAATGATCGGGAAGAAAAATCATTAGGAGATTTTACTGTTGATTTAACTTCTCCTAAATCGGAGTATGAGCTTGATAGTGGGTTTAAAGTAGAAATTAACAATTATTATCCGGATTATTTCTTGGATGATAATGGAGAGCCTGCTTCAGAGACAGATTACCCTAGAAATCCAGCGTTCGTGATGATGATTTATCCGCCAGATGGAAGTGAACCAGAAGTGAGCTTTTTAGGAATTGGCAAAAACATAGATGCGACTGGAGAAAATGACTATAATGTAGGAATTACAAACTTTGAACTTCGTGATGTTAGCGGGTTAAGTATACGTCGCGATTACTCTTTACCATACTTTATCGTTGGCGCTATTATCTTTATGATCGGTGTTATTCAGGGAATGTATTGGCACCATAGAAGAATTTGGGTTCGTCCTCAAGATGGTGGAATTCTATTAGCCGCTCATACGAATAAAAACTGGTATGGTGTGAAAAAGGATATTGAAAAAATCGTTGATGGGACACACATTCAAATGGTAATCGATCAACAAGAGCTGGATAAATAAGAGTATAATCTATTATGTTATGCTTCTAAGTCCGGCAACATTAGTACAATAGACTTATAGAGTATAATGCCGGACGAAATGTTTCCTTACACTACATCCCATTTGTTCAGGGCAAAGATTTAGGATGGAAGACATCCGTTGGTTCACGTTTTCATTTCATTAGGAGGGGTTTCATGAATAACTTAATTGAATTAAGTAGTACACTTCTATATACTGCTTTCTTTCTCTATTTAGTTGCAACTTTATTTTTTTCATTTACAATAGGGAGTAAGAGAAAATCAGATGGCAAAGCTGCTAAAATAGGAATTACATTGGCTATCATTGGTTTTTCCACCCAACTAGGCTATTTTATAACAAGGTGGATAGGGAGTGGGCATGCTCCTGTCAGTAACTTATTTGAATATATGACATTCTTTGGTATGGCAACAGTGTTGGGATTCATTATCTTGTATTTTATTTATAAAATAACGGTGCTGGGATTATTTGCATTGCCAGTCGCTTTAATTATTATTGCTTATGCAAGTATGTTTCCAACTGAGGTATCCCCTCTAGTCCCATCGTTGCAAAGTCATTGGTTATACATTCATGTTACTACAGTGTCTCTATCACAAGGGATTTTAACCATAAGCTTTGTCGCTGGATTAATCTATTTAATTAGGCAAATAGACCAATCAAAGACAACAAAACGAACGACTTGGTTGGAAATAACACTTTATTCGTTAATTCTCTTTGTTGGATTTATACTAGCCACAACTTTATTCAATGTCATGAATTATCAAGCTGTTTTTGAGTATCCTAATAATGCCGGAACTGGCACGGTAGAAACAGAATATCATATGCCAGCAATTGCTGCACCAACAGACGGAACATTACTAACAGATAAAGTTATGAATCCTTGGTTTGAAATTCCGGAATGGATGCATGGCGCAGATGCTGGACGAAAATTTAATACATTATTATGGTCATTTATTTTTGGTACCGGCCTTTATATACTGTTAAGGCTCGTATTCAGAAAGAGACTGGGTGCTACGATTCAGCCATTACTTCAGAAAACGAATCCTGATTTATTAGATGAAATTACGTATCGTTCCGTAGCGATTGGTTTTCCTTTATTTACCTTGGGAGGTCTTATATTTGCTGCTATTTGGGCAGAAGAAGCCTGGGGAAGATTTTGGGGCTGGGATCCTAAAGAAGTTTGGGCATTAATTACATGGTTTTTCTATGCTGCCTTTCTACATCTACGTTTGTCAAGAGGTTGGCATGGCGAAAAATCTGCTTGGCTCGCTGCGGTCGGTTTTGCGATAATTATGTTTAATTTAATTGTTGTAAACCTTGTTTTAGCTGGTTTACATTCCTATGCTTAAGTAGCTAATCGCAAGGCATCATTATGGTCATAGTGGTGCCTTTTCTTTATTTATGTTATTATTAGATGGTTTTTAGTATAGTGTTATGTAAGGAAATACTACAGTTTGTCTAGCCTTTTTATTATCCAAGTTTTCTTTATACATTTCAAACAACTTAGTTTATACTCTTATTAGCAAGATAGGATACAAGGGGGAACAAAAATGGACAAAGAGTCAAAAGTGTTAGTAGTCGATGATGAAGAAAGAATTCGAAGACTACTACGTATGTATATGGAACGAGACGGTTTTCTCGTTGAAGAAGCAGAGAATGGAGCAGATGCTTTAAAGCTTGCTCTTGATAACCATTACGATGTAATTTTACTTGATATTATGATGCCAGAGATGGATGGCGTTGAGGTTTGTCAAGAATTACGAAAAGAAAAAGATACGCCTGTTATTATGTTAACAGCAAAAGGCGAAGAGGCTAACCGTGTGCAAGGTTTTGAAATTGGTGTTGATGATTACATCGTGAAGCCCTTTAGTCCTAGAGAAGTGGTGTTGCGAGTTAAAGCCTTGCTTCGTCGTGTTTCAAGTGCAACATTTCAGGAAACGGATACAACTGCGAAGAACGTTTTAGTTTTCCCTCATTTAACCATTGATCATGACGCGCACCGTGTTACTGCGGATGGAGAAGAAGTGAGCTTAACACCAAAAGAATATGAATTATTATGTTTTTTAGCTAAATCACCGGATAAAGTGTTTAACCGTGAGCATTTGTTAAAAGAAGTATGGCAATATGAATTTTTTGGAGATTTGCGAACGGTGGATACGCATGTTAAAAGGCTTCGTGAAAAGTTGAACCAAGTATCTCAAGAAGCTGCGAAAATGATTGTCACTGTTTGGGGAGTTGGCTATAAGTTCGAGGTGGATGAAGACTAATGTTTTGGCGGAGTGTAGTAGGTAAACTAGCAATAACGATTCTATTGCTAGTTTCTTTCGTGTTATTTATCTTAACTATTTTACTTTTACAGTTTTTTGAAGATTTCCATATTCAGGAAGCAGAGCAAGATATGTTACAAACAGCTGAAAAAATCTCAATGCTTGTGGATACTCATGATGAAAATGAAATTATTGAAGAAACAACTGAACGAGTTAAAGACCCAGCTAGCCGAGTAGCCATTGTTTCAGGTGATGGCGAATTATGGGTTTCTAATAGCGAGGATGATCAGTTATCCAAGTTAGAATTAGACTGGCTAAAGCAAGAGGAGCTCTCTTCGGTTCTCACTAACAATGTCCAAGTACGTAAGCAAATGAAGTTACCTGGTACCGAACGAGAGGCGATGATTGTAGGCGTTCCTATGAACCATCAAGATGGAGCTATTTATGTGTATCAATCACTGAATGTTATTGATCAAACAAAAGCAGAAACGACTAAAATTATTTTTCTTGCTGCAGGAATTGCTATTGTTTTGACTACAATATTTGCGTTTTTTCTATCCACACGTATAACTTCTCCACTTATTAAAATGAGGGAAGCTGCTTTCGATTTAGCTAGAGGTGAATTTAATACGAAAGTGCCTATTTTAACCCATGATGAAATAGGAGAACTCGCTTTAGCGTTTAATCGTATGGGAAGACAGTTAAAATTCCATTTAAACGCACTAAGACAGGAAAAAGAGCAATTATCTAGTATTGTTAGTTCAATGGCAGATGGTGTAATAACTTTAAATCGTTCAGGAGACATGATCGTTACCAATGCCCCAGCAGATCGATTTATTGAAGATTGGTATTATGAGAATAATTTTCCATACCGTGCTGAAGATCGAAAATTACCACATGAATTAAAAACCATTTTGCAAGAAGTCATTGATGGCGAGACGGAAGCTATGCATGAACTTAGCCTACAAGGTAGGAATTGGGTAATGGTAATGACACCTTTATATGATCAATCCTACGTTCGTGGAGCAGTAGCGGTAATTAGAGATATGACAGAGGAAAGAAGAATGGATAAGCTACGTCAAGATTTTATTGCTAATGTTTCTCATGAATTAAGAACTCCCATTTCCATGCTCCAAGGTTATAGTGAAGCAATTGTCGATGATATTGCAGAATCCAAGGAAGACAAAAATGAATTAGCCCAAATTATTCATGAAGAATCGCTCCGTATGGGACGGCTAGTCAACGAATTATTAGACTTAGCTAGAATGGAAGCAGGCCATATTCACCTGAATACAGAAGAAGTGAAGGTAGGCCCATATGTTGAACGAATTTATAAAAAATTTCAAGGACTCGCTAATGAAAATAAAATATCTTTACATCTAGAGAAGTCGATTTACGAAGCGACTGCTGTATTCGATCCAGATCGAATTGAACAAGTTTTTACAAATCTAATTGACAATGCTATTCGTCATACTAGTAAAGAAGGTTATGTAAATATAAAAGTGATCAATGATAATGAGGCTTTCCAAGTAGAAATACAAGATAGTGGAAGTGGAATCCCAGAAGAAGATCTTCCATTTGTTTTTGAACGCTTTTACAAAGCTGATAAGTCAAGAACAAGAGATAAAAAGAAAAAAGGTACTGGACTAGGACTTGCAATTGCTAAAAATATTATTGACGCTCATCAAGGTACGATTAATGTAAATAGTAAGTTGAATCAAGGGACAGCATTTTATTTCCGCATACCAAGGCAATAAGATTAGAAGTAGCACGTTTTATCCAGGGTAAAACGTGCTGTAGGCTACCACTTTAAAGATTAGTGGATGTGAGCTTAACAAGTCTAAACAGGAGATAATAGCATCCCCTTTTTTGGAAGGGTTTTAAGGTCATACCCTTGAGGTACTAAATAGTCATTGTGGTTAAAAGTTGCTACTGATTGAAGATTCGTTTTATAGTAATCGTACGATTTTATCCCACTGTTTTAAACAGGTATTTATGATATCATAAATGAAAAATTGGAAATAGAAAGGATGTTTTTTTATGAAACAATGGTTATTCCGATTTGGATCATTTTTGGTCGCTATTGCTCTATTAGTAGGGTGTGGAAATGAGGATTCAGGAACTACTGCCCCATCAAGCAATCAACCTTCTGAAAATCAAGTAACACAGGAAGAACAAGCAGAAGAAACAGTATTGATTACAATATCTAAAGACGATGGCGCGGAATACTTACATGAAAAAGAGATACCCATTGAAGAAGGCGATATTTTAATGGATATAATGGAAGAAAATTTTTATGTTGAAACGGAACAGAATGGAGAATTTATTACCTCAATCGAACGTTTATCAGCAAAAGAAGGTGAAAAGAAAGGGTGGATTTATACTGTAAACGGCGAGATGCCAAATGTTGGTGCTACAGAATATGAATTAAAGCCAGGTGATAAAGTAGTTTTTGATTTTCAAGCTTGGGAATGAGTATATAAATGAACACGTATAAATTAACGCTTATAGCGATACTAGCGGCACTAGCAGTTGTTGGAAGGTATTGGTTTGCTTTTTTACCAAATGTGCAACCAGTTACGGCAATAATAATTATTACAGGAGTAATCTTAGGACCGGGGAGCGCATTATTGTTAACGGTTATCGTTGTATTTGTATCCAATATGCTACTTGGCATGGGAATATGGGCAGTTTGGCAAACGATCTCATGGGGAGTGATAGGCATTATAAGTGGTTGGATAGGGAAAATGTTTTCACGACCACCGTTTTTGCTGTTGTTGATCTTTACTGTTTTTAGCGGTTATTTTTATGGCTTTATTATCTCACTGACGACTTATCAAATTACTGGTTCATTTTGGCCTTATTACATAAGTGGATTACCATTTGATACAAATCATGCTATTGGCAACGCTGTTTTTTTAGTGCTCTTTTATCCTCTTATCACTTATTTAATGGAAAATTATGCGTTACACCGTTTTGCAGTAAAAGATACCGACTGATTAATAACTTGTAGAGAATCTTTTGATTTTCTACAAGTTTTTTATGCTATAAGAATGTATAAAAAATACATAAGTATTACTAAAATGGCTGTTTAGAAACTTTCACAGAACCTGTAGGGCACTCTTCGTATGCATCAAACATTGCATTAATTTGATCACCTTCAACAGGTGTAACTCCTAGGTTGTTATCTTTTAGAAAATAAGCAATACAATCATCGTCGCAATCATATAAATCTGGCGCTGAAATACCGCATGCTCCACAGGCAATACATGTCTCTCTATCAACTTTGGTATAATAACACATCTTTCAAGTCTCCTTAGCATAGTAGTACATTCCTAGATTATTCAAGTAACTTATAAACTCACCTATATAAGTTTATACTTAAAAAAATGAAAATTCAATGCTGTAATGTGCTTCAAATGCTATAATGTAATAAATAGTTTTTGCATTAGGTACTATGTGTTCTAGCTGAACGTAATGCTATATAAATTTCACAGTTTATGTCTTAGCTTTAAATTAAAAACTTAAGAGTAGATGGGGCTGAGAACGATTGATATTGAAAGGGATTATTCTAAGTAGTATCCATAGATTAAAAGGAGAACGATCCACATCAGCAACCTACTATATTATAGCAGGTAGAAAATCGATTCAAACGGTACAAGATATACATATGTATGGATTAAAACAATTTTATTCTATATACCCAAAGCTTATTAAGTCTTATTTTGACAAGGTAATTTATGAATTGAAAAAAGAACAATTGATTGAAATTACAGATGGTAATAAAGAAACTTATATACTTTCGTCTATAGGGCTTCAGTGGTTAAGAGATCATAAATCAATATTACCTCTTTCTTATTATTCTGGGATGCAAAATGGAGAAAGTAGCCGTGTATTTTGGTCGCGATTACAATTATTGATTCAAACAATTACGAATGTACACAAAAATGAATTTCATTTTATACCAGTTGTGGAAGATAAAGCAATTGAAACTTGGGTAAAGCTTTATTATCAACGAATTAAGCTTGACACTTCGTCGTTTTTACAACAATTATACGAGGAATTACAAGAGGTTTTACAAAAACTTCCTACTTATATGGCGGAAATTTTTGTAGATCGACTCACAAGCTTTAAAGATTATGGAAAAAGCGTTCATCAACTGGCTAGTAGTCATTATTTAACAACAATCGATTTAGAACTAACCTTAATAGCAGCTTTGCACCGAATCATTAATATCATTCAGTCATATAAACAAACTTATTCATTATTGAATGATATCATACAAACAACGGAACCTCGTCGTTTATCAAATACAGCTATAACTACCTATCAATATTTGCTTAAAGGGTTTTCTATTGAGGAGATTGCCAAGAGGAGAAAATTAAGGGTGAATACGATCTATGACCACGTAGTAGAAATTGCACTGCATGATTCTGCGTTCCCAATTGATGCTTATGTATCAAAGTATGATCAAAAGATTATTGTTCGTGCATATAACGAAGTGGATGTCTACAAGCTTAAGCTAATAAAGCAAAAAGTACCAGAGCATATTACTTATTTTCACATTCGTTTAGTCTTAACAATGCTAACCAACACGCAGAAGGTAGGTGATTAGAGTGGAGCAGCCTGTAGATTATTTGGAACAAAAATTAAACCAATTTTTTGGTTATACGTCCTTTCGTCGTGGGCAACGAGAAATAATAGAAGATGTTATAGCAGGAAAAAATGTACTTGGTGTGTTGCCAACTGGATCAGGAAAATCGATCTGTTATCAATTGCCTGCAATGTTGCAAGATGGGATAACTATTGTTGTATCGCCACTTATTTCATTAATGATGGATCAAGTAAAGCAATTAAAAGCAAAGCAGTGGAAGCAAGTAGCAGCAATAAACAGTTTTATGGATCGAAAAGAACGAGAACAAGTATTACAAACATTACATACGTATCGTTTAATTTATGTATCCCCAGAGCTACTACAACAGGAAATGTTACAAAATAAATTAAAAACATTGAAAGTAAGCTTGTTTGTAATTGATGAAGCTCATTGTATTTCACAGTGGGGACATGAATTTAGGCCTGATTATATGCGTTTACAGCACATTATTACATATTGTAACTATCCACCTACACTAGCACTCAGTGCTACAGCAACATCTAAAGTACAAGCTGATATCATTCAGTCGTTAGGAAATTTAGCTTTTAAAAAACATGTTTATCCCATAGATCGGAGCAATATTGCCCTTTGCATTCAAAAAGTAGACGATGAACATGATAAAATGACAGTATTAACGGCTATTTTCAAGAAATACCATGTACCTGCTTTAATTTATTTCTCAAGCCGTCAAAAAGCGGAAGAAATAGCTGTATTGTTGGCTGAAAGAATTAACCGGCGTGTTGCAGTATATCATGGGGGAATGGAACAAAATGACCGTATTTCTATTCAGCAACAGTTTATGAACGATCAAATTGATGTGGTTTGTTGTACGAGTGCTTTCGGTATGGGAATTAATAAGGCAGACATCCGGTTAATTATCCATTATCATTTAACAACACAATTGGAAAGTTATATTCAGGAGATTGGTAGAGCAGGGAGAGATGGGAAAGCAAGTGTGAGTGTTTTGCTTTACTGCAGGAAAGATATACATTTACCTAAGTTTATTATTCGTCGCGAACTGCCAGAAATAGATGAATTGGTCGCCGTCTTCCAAAAGTTAAAGCAATGGTATGACCAAAAAAAACCTTTGCCTTTACAGGAAGAAGAATTATCTGAGCAGCTAGGTATCTCTAGTCAACAGTGGCGATTCATACGTTATCAATTGGAAAGGTATGCAATTATAAGGCAAAGCAATATTTACTTTCATATAGACACTTGGAATAAAGCTTATCAATATATTAGCAACTATATTGAAAAAAGAAACAAAGCAAAACAATCAAGATTGAATCAAGTACTAAATTGGATTCACCACACCGAATGTTTGAGAAAACATTTATATAAAGAATTTACGCCATCAATATTACCTCCTACTACTGACCAATGTTGTAGTAATTGTGGCTTTTTGTGGGACAACTGGCATCCTGTACAAAAGAAAACACCGTCTTGTATGAACTATTCCTGGCGGGAAAAACTAAAGCAAAAATTACTCATTGGGGATACTTATGAAACAAATTGATTATATTAAACGAATGGATCGTGCTGAGTTGCGGAAGCAAATGATCATTTCACAATTCATTCTTATCCTATTTAGCGTTGGCGGAAGTGTTTTATTCTTTGAATCCTTTTTCGTTTGCTGGAAGGAAATGTTTGTTTGGAATATAGAAGAAATAATTTATTATGGAGTTTTACCTGGTTTTATCATTGTAATGGTTGATTGGTTCTTAACATATACGTTACCCGCTAAATATTACGATGATGGAGGAATAAATGAAAAATTGTTTGCTAACCAGCCCGTTTGGTTTATTGTTACTATTTCCATTTTAGTTGCTCTGTCTGAAGAGATGTTGTTTCGTGGCGTTATTCAGACTACTTTTGGTTATTGGGTGGCAAGTATTCTATTTGCGCTTGTACATTTCCGCTATTTAAAAAAGCCTGTATTACTTGTATCCGTGTTGCTTGTTAGTTTTTATTTAGGATATTTATTCCATATAACGGACAATCTAGTAGTTACAATTACAGCGCATTTTATCGTTGATGTTTTATTAGGCTTTTTCATTCGATTTAAAAGAGAGGTGTGGATGCGATGAACACAGAACACAACCCTACAAGAGATCAAGCAAAACAATTACGACGCAAAGTTCAAGAAGTAAATGAAGCGGACAGTAATACTATGGAACAAGTACCAGATTCCAAACAGGAGAAGGATATAGATGTTTTGAATTTACCACCAAGGAAAGAGACTCATCAGCAGAAAAAGCAAACTATCCGATTAAGAATAAGTAATCCTACGCAAAGATTCTTATTCATTGTTTTTTTTATCCTACTTATCATCGTTGGTGCTTATTTTATTATAGGAGATAAGTTGTTTACTACTATTTCATTTTATAGCTTTGATTTTGAAGTGCTGTAAAAAGTTTTCTTATACCTCATTTATATTTGTAAGTTAAATGTAATTGAAATTGTTCAACAATTGTATTTGTAGCATATAGTATAATAAGAAAATCAGTAAATACCCACTTGAACTTTAATTCGTTCCATCTTTTTATGCTGTTCTGTCACGAAACGCACAGTTCTTTTACCATGGATAGATGTTTTTACGAATAAATGATTTATTTAATGATAGATGTTTAAAGGAGGTTACAATATGCGAATTGAGAGAGTGTCTAATAACCAATTTACGATCTTTTTGACTTTTGATGATTTAATTGAAAGAGGATTTACAAAAGATGACTTATGGTATGATGGTTCAAATGTTCGGAAATTGTTTAGCGATATGATGTATGAAGCCAGTTCTGAATTAGGATTTGAACTAGAAGGGGCACTGCTTGTGCAAGTGCATTTAATGCAAGCGCAAGGTATGCATGTTATTGTAACGCAAAAATTAGAAGATGTGGACTATGATGATGAATTTGTGGAAATGAAGGTTACTCTTGATGAAAATAAAAAACTGTTGTTTTCTTTTTGTGATTTGGAAGCTGTTATTGGTGTTGCGTCTTCTTTAGCTTCGATGAATATTACCGGCGGAAAAATATATTATATGGATCCTTATTATTATATGTTATTAAATGATACGGAGTTAAATGGTGCGAATCGAGAAGATGTCATAGCTGTTTTATCCGAATTTGCTAATCCAAGCATTGTTACTACTTATCGTTTACAAGAATACGGAAAATTGATATTCGCTACCGATGCCGTAAAACAAATTCGTGCTCTATTTGCATAAATCGATATTTTTACCTAAAAAAAGATTATGGACTAGCACCTTGTATAATAAAATGTTACGATATCTATTGGGATAAATCTTGTATTCAGACTAAAGCATATATTTTTTAAAGTTCATGTAATAGGAGAAGCAGAAATTGCGAGTAATTATATTGCATATTTACAACGAAAGTGTATACTAATGTCTGAGTACAGCTATTAGCGCATGTTCACTAAAGCGGAAAAAGGACCATTTGTTTATGGGAAACTTTTTGGTAGGGGTTATAGTAAAAAAATCAAAAAGAACAGTAAAGATTTGTTCTACAGTATCTAACTTCAACATGTTTAATCATTTGCTTGCCATACGGAGAAAAGTTCCATTGTTCTTTTCCATAAGCTTTTGAACATCCTCTGTCAATAAATTATTTAGAGATATACTAGGAGGTAAATTCATGGTAGCCGATAACGCAGCAGATTCTACCAAAGAAGTAAATGAAAAAATGGATGTATTAAGTTCAACACGAGCTGTTGTAAAAACTGCATTGGAGAAACTGGGTTACCCTGAGGAAGTCTTTGAACTATTCAAAGACCCTGTTCGGATGATGACAGTTCGTATTCCAGTGCGCATGGATGATGGATCCATTAAAGTATTTACTGGGTACCGCGCTCAACACAATGATGCTGTTGGCCCGACAAAGGGCGGTGTAAGATTCCATCCAGATGTCACTGAAAAAGAAGTGAAAGCATTATCTATTTGGATGAGTTTAAAGGCGGGCATTGTCAACCTACCTTATGGTGGGGGAAAAGGTGGTATTATTTGTGATCCTCGTGAAATGTCATTTCGGGAGTTAGAAGGACTTAGTAGAGGGTATGTACGTGCAATTAGTCAAATTGTAGGGCCAACAAAAGATATACCCGCACCAGACGTTTTTACGAATTCACAGATTATGGCTTGGATGATGGATGAGTATAGCCGCATTGACGAATTCAACAGTCCAGGTTTTATTACTGGTAAGCCAATAGTTCTTGGTGGATCGCATGGAAGAGAATCTGCAACTGCAAAGGGTGTAACAATTTGCATTAATGAAGCTGCTAAAAAGAAAGGGCTTGATGTAAAAGGAGCGAGAGTAATCGTTCAAGGGTTTGGAAATGCAGGAAGTTTCCTATCAAAGTTTTTGCACGATGCAGGAGCTAAGGTAGTAGGTATTTCCGATGCTTACGGCGGTCTTTACGATTCAGAAGGACTAGATATTGATTATTTATTAGATCGCAGGGATAGCTTTGGAACCGTCACCAAACTTTTTAACAATACTATTACAAACAAGGAATTGTTAGAAATGGATTGTGATATTCTTGTACCTGCAGCGGTTGAGAATCAAATCACAGAGGAAAACGCTTACAAGATTAAGGCTAGTATTGTAGTTGAAGCTGCTAATGGACCGACTACAATGGAAGCAACCAAAATTCTAACAGAACGTGGCATCTTGTTAGTACCAGATGTGCTAGCTTCTGCTGGAGGAGTCACCGTATCTTATTTTGAATGGGTGCAAAATAATCAAGGCTATTATTGGTCAGAAGAAGAAATAGATGTTAAGCTTCATGAAACAATGATTAAAGCATTCAATTCAATCTATAACACTGCTGAAACGAGACGTGTGGATATGCGTTTAGCTGCTTATATGATTGGAGTTCGAAAGATGGCTGAAGCATCCAGATTCCGCGGTTGGGTTTAAATCGTAGTCCGATGTTAGGCATAACAAATGACGAAAAAACTCTTATCTTGTATAGTAGGATAAGAGTTTTTTCTCTACAAGCTTATAGATACTGTGTTCAGACAAGGGATTTCCTGAGTGAAGGATATTCGATCGTTCATTTTTAATCTACTTTTATTAATCATTATTACAACATTTTAATACATATAAAAATAAGTATAATTGCAAAATAGAAAGAAGGGTTTTATGCTATGCAACAAGAAAAAGTGATAGTCATTGGTGGAGGACCATGCGGAATGTCTGCCGCAATTGAATTGCAAAATTTAGGTATACAACCATTAATTATTGAAAAGGGAAATATTGTCAATGCTATTTATCATTATCCTACACACCAAACATTTTTTAGTTCAAGTGATAGATTAGAAATTGGAGACGTTGCATTCATTACAGAAGAACATAAACCAGTACGTAATCAAGCGCTCTCTTACTATCGTGCTGTAGCACAACGTAAACAGTTGAGAATTCATACATTTGAGCAAGTGACAAAAGTGGAACCATTGGATGATGATTTCCGTGTTGTTACGACAAAACAAGCATATAAAGCAAAGTATGTAGTAATAGCTACTGGTTATTATGGACAACCAAATATGATGCGTATACCTGGTGAGGAACTTCCTAAAGTATCACATTATTTTAAAGAAGCTCACCCATACTTTCGTAAAAATGTAGCGGTTATTGGTGGGAAAAACTCAGCTGTAGATGCAGCAATGGAGCTTTACAAAGCTGGTGCGCATGTAACTGTACTCTATCGCGGGAGTGAATATTCAGATAGTATAAAGCCGTGGATATTACCTGAGTTTGATTCGCTTGTAAGAAAAGAAAAAGTAAATATGATTTTTAATGCACATATATGTGAAATCACTCATAATTCATTAATTTACGAAGTCAATCAACAAGCATATCGTTTGTCAAATGACTTTGTATTTGCAATGACAGGCTATCATCCTGATTTTTTATTACTTACTTCCACAGGTATAGAAGTGAATGATACGACAGGTGTGCCCAACTATGATGAAACAACATATGAAACAAATATACCTGGCGTTTACATTGCTGGAGTGGTAGCTGCTGGTTTTAATAATAACAAAATTTTTATTGAAAATGGGCGTTTTCATGGAGAAGCAATTGCTCAGTCTATTTCATCAAAATTAAACTAACATGATTGTTCACTTGTTTTCATGCATTTTTAATACTGCTCCTAAAGTTCATTTTTTAAGCATCCACTTTAGCTCGTTTCTTGGCTCTATGTGAACGTTTCACCCGAAAAGTTATATGTTTTCTTGTAAAAAATAAGAGGAAAATGCTACTATTAGATTAGTTAGAATATGCTAGATTGTAGGTGTAAATCATTGGAAAATAAAAAGGTGGTACTAATTGCTACTGGGGGCACCATCGCAAGTGAAAAAAAAGAAGATACTGGACTTTTGCAATCTGGTGTCATCTCAGGTGAAGAGATTGTTCAGTACTGTGATATACCTAAGCACATTGACTTACAAGTCGAATCTATGCTACAAAAAGCCAGCATGCATCTTTCGTTTGACGATTTATTAGCTATAAAAGAAAGAATAGATTTGCACTTAGCGAATGATCAAGTTTCAGGGGTTGTTATTACCCAAGGAACAGACACATTAGAAGAAACTTCTTATTTTATGAACTTAATTACAGATCATGAAAAGCCTATTGTGTTTACAGGTTCACAGCGATCACCGAGAGAAGTTGGAACAGATGCTTTTATTAATATTAAACATGCTGTCTTAACTGCGTCTAGTAATGATTTATACAATGTTGGTGTTGTTGTTGTATTTAATGAAAGAATATTTCATTCTCGTTATGTAAAAAAAGAGCATGCTTCCAATGTACAGGGGTTTAATTCGTTTGGCTTTGGATATTTAGGCATTATAGATAACGAAGCTGTACATATATTTCAAAAACCAATAGGAAATGAATACTATAAATTGACAAATGTGATACCTGAAGTTGATATTATTAAATGTTATATGCAAGCAGGTGACAAATATATCCGAGCAGCTAGAGAAGCTAAGGTAGATGGCATTATTTTAGAAGGTGTTGGTAGAGGGCAAGTATCGCCTGGAATGATGACCGAAATTAAACGTTGTGTTAAATCAGGAATCATTGTAGTTATTACAACTTCTGCAGTTGAAGGTGAAGTATACACCACGTATGATTATAAAGGAAGCACCTTTGATTTAAAACAAGCTGGTGTTATTTTAGGAAGAGATTATGACAGTAAAAAAGCTCGTATAAAATTAATGGTTGGATTAGCTAGTGAACAGAGAGATATAGCTGCATTGTTTGCTGTTTAATCCCAAATTAATCATATGCATATCATTTGTGTGAGCACTTATATATTTATTGCTTTGTAATTTGCATAGGCCATACTAGTCTTATAGAAATAGAGCCTAATAATTGAATTTAAATGACTGATATTTGCTCACACATGATATAGGTTTACTAACGGGAAAGGATAGGGGGAGCTATGTTTTCTATATTATCTGCTGGTGTTGCGCCAGCTTTGGCTTTAATGTCATTTTTTTATTTAAAAGACCGTTTCTCTGAACCAATAACTCTAATTGCGAGAAACTTTATTTTTGGAATGTTGTTAGTTTTCCCTATCATGTTTATCCAATATGTTTTTCAAGCAGAAGGTATTATTAATCATCCAGTTAGTGAATCGTTTTTGCTTGTTGGGCTCTTAGAGGAATTCTTTAAATGGTTTATTTTCATGTATGCTATTTATCATCATGCTGAATTTGATGCGCATTATGATGGTATTGTATATGCTGTTGCTATAAGTCTCGGTTTTGCAACGTTAGAAAATATTTTATACTTATTTACTAACGGAATTAATTATGCCTTTATTCGGGCTTTCTTCCCCGTATCTTCACATGCTTTATTTGGTGTAATTATGGGGTATTACTTCGGAAAAGCTAAAATATATTCTTTACATAAACGCCGCAATATTTTCTTAGCATTTTTTATACCGTATGTACTACACGCCATATATCACTATATTCTTACAATAGTTTCTAGTAATTGGGTTGTTGTATTAGTACCATTCATGATTTTTTTATGGGTTATCGCATTACATAGAATGAAAATTGCTAATTTGTCCCCACATGCTTTACGTAAAACTTGCGAAAAAAAGAAAGAAAACCACGCAATTTAATGATAGATCATGAAAGTAAACAGTGAACCTTTATCCATTAAGTGATAGAGGTTTTTTATTGTCCATGAATCCTTGCTATTCTTTTATTTAGTTGATTTCCAAATATAAAGTAGCAGATGAATAAAATGATTATTATAACGGAAACTAACAGCACAAAACCTTGAATAGCAGGAGGAAGTGTATGATGGAGAAAAAGCTGACAATTACAATTTGCCTTATCAGTTTTTTATTTCTTGGATTGAATGTAATACAAACGGAAAAAACAGCGCATGCATTTAGTAGTCAAGTAATTCAACATGGCGCTGTTGGTGATGATGTAATTGAATTACAAGCAAGATTACAATATTTAGGTTTTTATAACGGAACAATAGATGGTGTATTTGGATGGGGGACGTATTGGGCGTTACGCAATTTCCAATATGAGTTTGGGCTTGAGATAGACGGATTAGCTGGACAAGATACAAAACAAAAACTTACAAAGGCCAGTGAATATGATGAAAACTATGTAAAGCAACAAATTAAACAAGGGAAAAAATTCACGCATTATGGCGGTGAAAAGAGAAATAAAGAATCTACTAGTAAAAACAAAGGTGGAGCAAATCAAGGGCAGGGCAATCAAGGAAGTAGCACTGCTGTCAATGTTCCACAAGGGTACTCGCAAAATGACATACAGTTAATGGCAAATGCTGTGCATGGAGAAGCAAGAGGGGAACCTTATGTAGGTCAAGTAGCTGTAGCAGCTGTTATTCTAAATCGGGTAGAAAGTGCAACATTTCCAAATACTGTATCGGGTGTTATTTTTGAACCACGGGCTTTTACTGCTGTTGCAGATGGACAAATTTGGTTAACGCCTAATGAGACTGCGAAAGAAGCAGTATTAGATGCTATTAACGGTTGGGATCCATCTGGAAATGCAATATATTATTTTAATCCAGATACTGCAACATCAGGCTGGATTTGGACAAGGCCACAAATTAAAAAAATCGGAAAGCATATATTTGCAAAATAGAAAGGTGTGAAAGGATATGATCCGCTGGATACTAATTGCCGTACTTGCCATAGGTATTATAGGAACAGGGTTTTGGGGGTATCAGGAGCATCAAGAAAAAAACGCGGTTCTCATTCAAGCTGAAAACACATATCAGCGAGCATTTCATGATTTAACCTACAGAGTTGACGTATTAAATGATAAGATTGGCTCTGCTTTAGCTATGAACTCTAATCAACAATTATCACCGCAACTTGTTGAAATTTGGCGAATTACCTCGGAAGCATTATCTGATGTTGGGCAATTACCACTAGGGTTATTGCCATTTAATAAGACAGAAGAATTTTTAGCTAATATTGGTGAGTTTACCTATCGTACGGCAGTGCGTGATTTAAAAAAAGAACCGTTATCAGATCAAGAAACAAAAGCTTTAGAAAAGCTATACAATCAATCAGGTGAGATTAAAGATGAACTAAGAAAAGTTCAACATACAACACTAGAAAACAACTTACGCTGGATGGATGTGCAGCTAGCTTTAGCTAATGAAGATCAGCAGTTGGATAATACGATAATTGATGGTTTTAAAACGGTAGAGAAAAAAGTGGATGGGTTTACTAAAGGAGGCGGTGATACATCTACATCAAATAAATCAGTACGAGACCACGAATTTAAATTTTTAACAGGCAATCAAATGACAAATGAAAATGCTCTTACAAAAGCAAGTAAACTTTTAGGCGTAAAAAATAAAGATAAACTTCGAATTACTGAAAGCGGCAAGGGAGCAGATGCCCCTGTATATAGTGTTTCCTATCATAATGAAGAAGAAAGTGGCTATTTAGATTTATCCCAAAAAGGAGGCCATCCATTAACCCTATTAATTAATAGGCCTATAAATCAAAAGAAGATTAGTTTAAATGAAGCTATGAGGAAAGCAGAAAAATATTTAAAAACCAACCAATTTGAAGATATGACCGTTTTCCAAAGCGCTCAGTATGGAGATATTGGAGCATTTTCTTTCTTATATAATAAAGACGGTATCCGCTATTATTCTGATGCGCTAGAGGTCAAAGTAGCATTGGATAATGGAGAAATACTCGGTCTAACTGCTATTGATTACTTTATGAATCATGTTGACAGGGAAAAAGTTGAACCTAAGATTAGTGTAGATGAAGCAAAAGAAATGGTTAATCCAAATGTTGATATTCAAGAAGAATATTTAGCTGTTATTGACAATGATCTTGGCGAAGAAGTGTTAACGTATGAATTTTTAGGAACAATGGGAAATGAAACATACCGTATTTTTATTAATGCTAATGATGGACGAGAAGAA
Source organism: Virgibacillus chiguensis (assembly GCF_900129865.1). Lineage (GTDB taxonomy): Bacteria > Bacillota > Bacilli > Bacillales > Amphibacillaceae > Virgibacillus > Virgibacillus chiguensis. Next base: position 140,643 of record NZ_FQXD01000001.1, on the reverse strand, counting down.
CAAATAGAAAAATTGAGTGGTTCAGAAGTTAATTATGCTAGAGGTTGACAAAATATGTCTTCCTCTTTTTTTATTTTTCTGTAATAATAGGTATAAAGAACTATTCGAATAGACCGCTATATCACCTAATATACGATACGAGGAGTGTTATAATGAAATTAGGAACGATGCTTCAATTAGAAGTCATACAATCTAGAAAAAAAGGAAGTGATAAGGATAACAAATACCGGTGTAAATTAATTGATAAAAATGAACAATGTATTTTTATTGATTTCCCAGTAAATATAAAATCAAAAAAAACAGCTGTCTTTGCAAAAGGAACGGTATTTGACATCACTTTTGTTGGAGATGATGAAGTGATTTATAAATTTCGTTCTAAATTAATAACCAAAATAAAAGGTGAGATTCCTTCTTTAGCAATTCAAAAACCTGTCAACGTTCATCGTATTCAGCGACGAAATTTTATTCGAGTGGAAACAGTTGTTGATGTTGCGGTACATTCAGATCAAAACCTCTTCTCTCCGTTTATTACAGTAACCAATGATATTGGTGCAGGAGGTTTATCTTTAATCGTACCTAGAAACCAGCCTATTATTGGGGATTTAGTAGAATTATGGCTAGTTTTACCAATATCTAAAGGGTCTTTTTTGTATCCAAATATACGTGCTAAGCTTGTGCATCAAGAGAAGGAAAGGAACGAAATTACTATAGCCTCTTTTCAATTTTTAACATTAGATACTAAAATGGAGCAATCTTTGATACAATTTTGTTTTGAAAAGCAACGAGAAGCAAGAAAAAAACAACTATTTGATCGTTCTTATGGCATAATAAAAAATAAGGTTTGAATAGACCATTTTGAAATGAATATGTTATTATTTAGTAGGGCTTGTTCAAAATATGTATAAAGGTAATCTTTTATAATATACAAGATGATGAAAGGATATAGGGTTTCTAGTATAAGCATGTGCCATAAAGGTCTTGGTGAAAATTCTTCTTTCTTAAACTTGGAACATCGACGTGTTATTAATGTGCATTTTTTATTATAATTATTTACATATACTTGGCATAGCCAAGTTTTTTCAGGATAAATGTATTGGAGAGGATTAGGTACCATTTATGAAGAAATTAATAACTATTGCCATTGATGGACCTGCAGCAGCAGGAAAAAGTACTGTAGCAAAAATTGTAGCTGAGAAGTTATCATGTATTTACATTGATACAGGAGCAATGTATCGAGCACTAACTTGGAAAGCGTTGAAGAATTCTGTTAATGTTAATAACGAAGCGGAGCTTATTGAATTATTAGAGAGCACGGATATCATGTTAAAGCAAAGTAGCCGCGGGCAACTTGTTTTTGTCGATGAGGAAGATGTAACCTATGATATTCGATCAAATGAAGTAACAAATAACGTATCATATGTTGCAAAACATCCTAAGATCAGAGAAGAAATGGTACGTCGTCAACAAATGCTTGCCAAACATAGAGGAGTTGTAATGGATGGACGTGATATTGGAACGCATGTACTTCCTAATGCAGATATAAAAATATTTTTAATTGCTTCTGTTGAAGAAAGAGCGAAAAGAAGATATGAAGAAAATCTTAAAAAAGGAATTCATGCTGACTTGAACGAACTAAAAAAAGAAATAGAACGAAGAGATGAGATCGATTCAAAACGAGAAGCATCGCCGTTAATAAAAGCAAAGGATGCCACTGAAATTGATACAACTTCTTTGTCCATTCAAGAAGTTGCTGAACGCATACTCCTCATAGCGAAAGATATTTAGTAGGAGGAGAATAAAGAATGAACTTGTATCGTATAGCAAAATGGGTTGTCTCTATTATTTTTTTTCCACTTTTTCGTATTCAAGTAATCGGGAGAGAAAATGTTCCTAAAACAGGTCCTGTAATCATTTGTTCCAATCATATTTCAAATTATGATCCTCCAGTCGTGGGAATCACTTCCCCAAGAAGTATTTATTTTATGGCTAAAGGGGAGTTGTTTGATAATCCTTTACTAGGGAAATTGTTAATAGGTATTCAGGCTTTTCCAGTAAAAAGGGGCATGAGTGATCGAAATGCTTTAAGGAAAGGGTTGCAAATTTTAAAAGAAGGCCATACACTAGGGTTATTTCCAGAAGGAACAAGAAGTAGGACTGGTGAATTAAGTAAACCACTTGCTGGGGCTGGTTTTTTTGCTTTACGCTCTAATGCAACTATTGTTCCTTGTGCCATTATCGGGAACTATAAACCGTTTAAACAATTGAAGGTTATCTATGGAAAGCCTATCCCTATGGATGAATGTCGAAAAACGAAAAAAGCAACCGCTCAAGAAACAGCAGATTTGATTATGGAAGAAATTCAAAAATTATTAGATGTTAATAAATAAAACTACATTACTTGACAAATAATTATAATTGTTAGAAGTTATAAAAAAGGGATATTATTTTACTGCATTTATTTTAAGTTATTTTTAGTTGGTAGAAAGCTTAAGTAACTTATTGCATAAAAGTTATTTGGGATTTCATAAGATTTTAGGAGGGCTATGGATATGAATGAAGAAGCAAACAATGAACAAATCAATGTAGCTGTAGGAGATACAGTAACCGGAACAGCAGTAAAAGTGGAAGATAAACAAGTACTCGTTGATTTCGGATACAAAACAGAAGGGATTTTACCAATCGGTGAACTTTCTAATCTTCATATTGAGGCTGCTAGTGATGTTGTAAGTGAAGGAGACACATTGACATTAAAAGTAAAGAAAGTAGAAGATGATGATGTTATCTTATCAAAAAAAGCTGTAGATGCTGAGAAAGCTTGGGAGGATCTTCAAGAGAAGTTTGAAAGTGGAGAAGTTTTTGAGACACAGGTAAAAGAAGTTGTAAATGGCGGTTTAGTTGTTGACGTCGGACTACGTGGGTTTATCCCAGCTTCTTTAGTAGAGACATATTATGTTGAAGACTTTAATGATTATAAGGATAAAACACTTACTGTTAAAGTTGTTGATCTTGTTCGTGATCAAAATAGGGTTATTCTATCTCATAAAGCAGTTGAAGAAGAAAAATTACAAGAAAAGAAACAGTCATTGCTTCAATCATTAGAACCAGGACAAATTATCCAAGGTACCGTACAACGTATTACCGACTTTGGAGTCTTTGTGGATATTGGCGGGGTAGACGGTTTAGTTCATATTTCACAATTAGCTCATGAGCATGTGAAACATCCTTCTGATGTCGTACAAGAAGGCGACAGCATAGAAGTAGAAGTTCTTTCTGTAGATCCGGATAGTGAGAGAATCTCTCTATCAAGAAAAAATGCCTTGCCTGGTCCGTGGTCTGGAATTGGGACACGTATCTCTCGAGGAGATGTGTTAGATGGAACAGTAAAACGTTTAGTAAACTTTGGTGCTTTTGTGGAAATTGAGCCAGGAGTAGAAGGTTTAGTTCATATTTCACAAATTGCCACACGTCATATTGGTACACCGCAGGAAGTTCTTGAACCTGGACAACAGGTGAAAGTAAAAGTACTTGATGTTAATGAAAAAGAAGAACGTATCTCTTTAAGTATTAGAGAATTAGAACAAGAACAAGAAGAAAAAGAATATAGTCAATATGAAAAAGATGATGACCAATCTGGCTTTCATATAAGTGATTTTATTGGTGATAAATTAGATAAATATAAACAATAAATAACAAATGTCTGTGGTAACATATTAACTAGTTAAAAAGACGCTTTCTATCTATGGAAGCGTCTTTTTAATGAGATTGCTTAAATTGTTAAATATGTTATTACGCCTGCTTAGAATAAATTTTAACTTCCAATTACTGCAAAAAAGTTTTCCTCCAAATAAAGTACTCACCTAAAAATTTACGCGTTTTGCTGACCAGTTTTATAGTCCTCATTAATTCTTCTGTACTGTTTATATAGTAAAACAATAAATTTGAGACATACTAACAATATACATTTTTTATTATGAATCGATTCGGATTTTAGAGATCGTCCTAATAGGATGAAAATATAGAGAACTTAATCGCTGATAAACGGGAAAACTACGGGAGGAAAGCTAATGAATGAGTATACGATGCCAATTTTATTTGGAGTAATTATTGGAACTTTAGCACGTATTTTAATGTTAAGAACCGATTATAGGCAATATCCTACTTATTTACATGGAAAAGTGATTCACGTATCTTTAGGTTTTATTGCTGCATCACTAGGTTCTGTTGCCATTCCAGCCATTATGGAGTTAGAATTTACGGCGGTTACATTTTTGACTGTTGCTGCAACGCAATTTAGGGAAGTAAGAAATATGGAAAGAAACACACTAACGGAAGTTGATAGTTTTGAATTAGTACCAAGGGGAAAGACTTATATTGAGGGTATCGCTATTTCGTTTGAAAGTAGGAATTACTTAGTAATTTTTACTTCCTTTATAACTACATTAACATTTATTATATTTAATGTTTATGTTGCATTATTTGCAGCGATATGCTCTGTTACTGTTTCAATGATTTTAATGAGCGGTAAAACAATGAAAAATATTGTACAAATAGATCATCACCCACTCCATTTTAAAGGTGCTGGTTTATATGTGGACAATATATATATTATGAATATTGGTTTACCTGAAAGGCAGGAAGAAATTTTAAAATACGGTTTAGGCTTTGTTCTCACCCCCAATAATATTAATACCATAACTACTATTGCGAACTTGGGACAACGACAAGCTATATTGCACGACGTTTCTGTAACTTTAGGCGTATTTAGAGATTCAGGAACTCCAGCACTGACTCCGTTAATTAAGCGGGATTTAGATGATGGACGAATTGGAATATTTATTCTCCCACAAATAAGAGATGTTAACAAAGCAATAAAAGTCATTGGATCTGTCCCTATACTGGAAAGTGCCATACGCATGCCATCTGAGTCCACTTTCACTAGAAAAACTTGACTTATCGCCCAACTCTTTATGGCGAAAGAACACTGCCGTTATTACTTATACTATTATCCTAAAACTAAGTACATCGAAAGGGAGACGAATAAATGGAGATCGAAAAGGCTATATTAGCTGTCATTACAACAAATTCTTCCATTGTTGAAGGTGGCGCACCAATTTTCATCTGTGAAACTCGAAAAGAAGCAGAAGATATATCTGCTAATTTAGAAGCAATTACGGACGGAATTGCTCATGAATTAAGTGAAGAGTTATTTATTATCGTAAAACATTGATAGGCTAATAATTATAATTGTGCGTATGCTCTACTTTTGCTATGATAGAGATTGTTCAAAGCAGTTGGCAAAAAGATACACGATTTGTAGGGCAACGACTTAGAGTAAGAGCTTTATTACATAAACGCTGGTTTATGAATTAGCGTTACATAGAAGGTGATGTGACACTCTTATTTCAAAAAATGAAGAACTTCGTCTAGAATAATTTAAAGTAAGAGTGAAAAATGCCTCAACACCTTATACGTACAAAGACCTTTAAATTTACCGGATTAGGGAAAAATTTGTAGGAGATGTAGAAAAAGCGACTATTAAATGAAGTTTTACTACAACTATAAATCAACCATTTGCCATGAAAACAAACATAAAAATTAAAAACGCAAAAAAGATGTGAAAGAAAGGGTGTTCCTTTCATGAGGAAAGCAACAGTAGCAATAGTAGGAAGGCCAAATGTTGGTAAATCAACTATTTTTAATAGATTAGTTGGCGAGCGCATATCCATTGTTGAAGATATTCCTGGGGTAACAAGGGATAGAATTTATGCTGAAGCGGAATGGCTTACTACCCACTTTAACCTTATTGATACAGGAGGGATTGAAGTTGGAGACGAGCCACTTTTAGTGAAAATGCGCCAGCAGGCTGAAGTTGCAATTGATGAAGCAGATGTCATTATTTTTTTAGTGAATGGTAGAGAAGGTATTACCGCTGCAGATGAAGAAGTTGCAAAATTACTATATAAATCAAACAAGCCTGTTGTTTTAGGTGTTAATAAAGTGGATAATCCAGAAATGAGAGAAACAATTTATGAATACTATGCACTAGGGTTTGGCGAACCATTTCCAATCTCAGGGTCCCACGGATTAGGGCTAGGAGACTTATTGGATGAAGTGGTAAGCCATTTCCCTGAATTGGATATAAGTGAAAAAGATGAAGATACAATTTATTTCAGTGTTATCGGACGTCCAAATGTTGGTAAATCTTCATTAGTGAACGCGCTACTCAATGAAGAACGTGTAATCGTTAGTGATATTGAAGGAACAACAAGAGACGCCGTCGATACAAAACTGCATAGAGATAACCAAGATTATGTTATTATTGACACAGCTGGAATGAGAAAACGTGGAAAAGTGTATGAAACGACAGAAAAGTATAGCGTGTTACGTGCATTAAAAGCGATTGACCGCTCGGATGTTGTGTTAGTTTTAATTGATGCAGAAACAGGCATACGTGAACAGGATAAACGCATCGCAGGTTATGCTCATGAAGCTGGTAGGGCAGTAGTTATTGTAGTTAATAAATGGGATACGATTACAAGTAATGAAAAAGCAATGAAAGAGTTTGAAGAACAAGTACGAGCTCATTTTCAATATTTAGACTATGCTCCTATTGTGTTTTTATCTGCTAAAACAAAAAAGCGCCTGCATACATTACTTCCTGCTATACAATTGGCCAGTGAAAATCATACGAAGCGAGTGCCAACAAATGTGTTAAATGATGTCGTTATGGATGCCCTTGCTATGAACCCGACACCAACTGTAAAAGGGAAAAGATTAAAGGTTCTATATGCTACACAAGTGAATGTAAAACCTCCACGTTTTGTTATCTTTGTAAATGAACCAGAACTTGTTCATTTTTCTTTTGCCAGGTTTGTAGAAAATAGAATTAGAGAAGCTTTTGGCTTTGTAGGTACACCTATTAAAATAATAGCTAGAAAAAGACAATAAAGGAGAAGATAAGATGGCAAGAGTAGCTGTATTAGGCGCTGGAAGTTGGGGGACAGCCTTAAGTATCGTACTAGCTGATAATGGACATGACGTGCGCTTATGGACACATCGACCTGAGCAAGCAAAAAAAATAAATAATACAAAAAGAAATGAGCAATATTTAGATACAGACATACCAGCATCTGTTATCGCTTATTCTGATTTAAAGCAAGCAATTCAAGATGCTGTTGCGATTGTTTTTGTAGTACCTACAAAGGCAATCCGTGAGGTCGCAAAGCAATTAGATCAGCTAGTGGAACCAGATACAACAATTATCCATGCTTCAAAAGGGATTGAACCTGTTACTTTAAAACGTGTTTCACAGATGATTAGTGAAGAATTATCTAAGTTTACGGAAGAAGAAATAGTTGTTCTTTCCGGCCCAAGCCATGCAGAAGAAGTGGCTCTACGACAACCAACAACGGTAACTGTTTCTTCTATTGAACCAGAACATGCAAAAATTGCACAAGATTTGTTTATAAATGAATCATTTCGCGTTTATACTAGCCCTGATGTAATAGGAATTGAGTTCGGCGGCGCTCTAAAGAATATTATCGCCTTAGGAGCGGGGATCTCTGATGGACTAGGTTATGGTGATAATGCGAAAGCAGCTTTGATGACAAGAGGACTTGCTGAAATAGCTAGATTAGGCACATCATTAGGAGCCAACCCATTAAGCTTTCTTGGTTTACCAGGAGTTGGCGATTTAATTGTTACTTGCACAAGTGCGCATAGCAGAAACTGGCGTGCTGGAAACTTATTAGGAAAAGGGCATAAATTAGACGATGTTCTTGAGCAAATGGGGATGGTGGTCGAAGGTGTAAGGACCGTTCAAGCAGCTTATCAATTCGCAAAAGAACAGCAGGTTGAAATGCCAATAACAGAAGGCATTTTTCAATTGTTATTTGAAGATAAATCACCAAAAGACATTGTTGGTCAATTGATGAATCGAAGCAAGCGGCAAGAAATGGACGACCTCGCCCAATTATTGATGGAAAGGTATTCGCAATAACATGAAAAGCCCTGCCTGCATATACTGTGGTTGAGTTTACTAAGAGCAGGGAGGCGAGTTCGTGAATAATTTTCAAAAAGGACTTTTTGACAAAATTCAACAAAAGTCGAGCATTAATCCAGATGATGTTTACAAAGTGGCTGATTCTGTGAAACATGCAGATTTTTCGGATGAAAGAACCGTACGTAAGCTTGTTCGCCAATTAAGCAAACTAGCGAATAAACCTATCTCCAAAGAAAAAGAAGACAAAATTGTTCAGTCTATTGTAAAAAATGATATGCCCATGGATATGAATTCACTAAATAAAATGTTTAAAAAATAAACGTTCTTGGGCAAGTGAGGATACAATCCTCCTCATTTACGCATAGAATAAATCGCACAAGCATTCATGAATAGAGTTGCTGTGGATAATTATTTAGTCATACCGGGATGGAGAAAGCCCCCCTTCATTCCGGATTTTATTATGGTTTTATCAGTCTTTTATCACGTATGTCAATGGTTTATGTTATAATACGTGTTGCAGTGAAGAATTGTATTCAAGGGGTGGATAAATCGTGTCACAAGCAATGCTGAAAATGTATATATCATTTGTGGGTATGGCTCTTTTGCTCGTTGCAATCGGTTTTATTTTATTGGCAAGGTATAAACTTAAAGGGTGGTTAGCTGGAGTAGTGTCGTTACTCGCATACATATCATTAATTTTTGGGAGTCTTATTATCTTTTACATTGTATTTAGCGGCCCATCGGCTTAGTACAAGGGGGGGTTGATCATGTATACTACATATGGAAAAATAGCCATTTTTATATTATTTACTATCCTGTTAAGCGGTTGCTTATATCCCGATAATGAATTATCAAAAAATCAGGTTCCCAATGAAGGCCAATTAGAAGCAGTCCAATCTGCAGTAGAGCAATATCGAGAACAAGAGGGCGGTCTTGTGCCAATTCGAACAAAAGACAACGACACACCTATTTTCCAAAAATATTTAATTGATTTTCCCAAATTAAAGGAAGCCAATGTATTAACGGAAATTCCTGCTAATGCTTTTGAAAATGGTGGTGTTTACCAATATGCTTTAATTACACCAGAAAAAAACCCACGGGTAAAACTAATTGATTTACGTATATCTGAAGTAATACGTAGTGTAAATATAAAGTTGGATATATATCGAGATGAACATATGTATCCACCATTTAAAGAAGAAATAGCAGATGGGATTTATACGATTGATTATGAAAAACTTGGTTTGGAAAACCCACCTACTGTTGTAAGTCCATATTCTAAAGAAAACTTACCAATTGTGATGAATACGGAAGGCGAACTCTATGTAGACTACCGAATTGATTTGAATCAAGCATTAAAAACAAAAAACCATAAGTACGAAACAGGGGATGATATTCGCTATCTGTTAGCTAATAATACTCCTTTTGTTCCAGTGTACTCTCTTCCTTATACTATTAAGAATGAGGAACCTGTATTTTTACACGAAAATAAATAAAAAGTATCATATTCGAACCCTTGAAACAATATATTGTTTCAAGGGTTTTTGATCGTAGCAAATTTATAACAAATTTCCATTACAGGATTAAATTCTTATTTATGCATAATGTGAAACATACAGTTCATTATTGCTATCTTTAGAACATATGACATCTACGGCGTCCCATCGCCATAAAAACTTGCAAAGCCAAGTTTTTCTAAACTTTTACACATGAATAAGGCATATTTTGATAGGACAACATCATAGACTTGTAATGTCAATTATTCATAGTTTGTGCGTAAAAATGAAATCGGAGATCGGGAGGGGATCTTTTGGAAAGAGTAGATATTTTTAATGATATTTCTAAACGAACAAATGGAGATATTTACTTAGGTATCGTTGGAGCGGTTCGTACTGGAAAATCAACATTTATTAAAAAATTCATGGAGCAAGTTGTACTGCCAAACATGGAGGAAGAAAGCGAGAGGGCTCGTGCACTTGATGAATTGCCTCAAAGTGCTGCTGGAAAAACAATTATGACTACAGAGCCTAAATTTGTACCTAATCAAGCGGTTTCTGTTCATGTCGATGAAGGATTAGATGTAAACATTCGTCTAGTGGATTGCGTTGGATACGCCGTTGAGGGAGCAAAAGGGTTTGAAGACGAAAATGGACCCAGAATGATTCACACCCCTTGGTACGAAGAAGCAATACCTTTTCACGATGCAGCAGAAATTGGAACAAGAAAAGTAATTCAAGAGCATTCAACAATTGGGGTTATTGTAACAGCTGACGGTTCGTTTGGAGAAATTAATCGACATGAATATGTGGATGCCGAGGCGAGGGTTGTTGATGAATTAAAAGAAGTAGGAAAGCCTTTTATAATGGTGCTTAATTCCCAGCGTCCTAGCAGTCAAGAAACAGAGTTGTTACGCCAAGATTTAGTCGATAAATATGATATACCTGTTATAGCAATGAGTATTGAATCTATGACAGAACATGATGTTACCAATGTTTTACGTGAGGCATTATACGAATTTCCGGTTTTAGAAGTTAATGTAAATTTACCAAGCTGGGTAATGGTGCTAAAAGAAAATCACTGGTTAAGAAGAGAATATCAAGAAGCCATTCAAGAGACTGTGAAAAACATTAAACGCTTGCGTGATGTGGATCAAATTGTTGGTGAATTTGCTGTTTATGAACATATTGAGCAAGCAAAATTAGCCGATATGGAAATGGGGGAAGGGATAGCGGAAATTGACCTCCATGCACCTGACTATTTATATGACGAAATATTAAAAGAAATTGTAGGTGAAGAAATTAGGGGCAAAGATCATTTATTACAGCTCATGCAAGATTTTGCTCATGCGAAAAGAGAATACGATCAAGTATCAGGCGCGTTACAAATGGTCAAGCAAACAGGATATGGAATTGCAGCTCCGGCTCTAGAGGATATGATTTTGGATGAGCCTGAAATTATTCGGCAAGGCTCTCGGTTCGGTGTTCGCTTAAAAGCTGTCGCTCCGTCCATTCACATGATTAAAGTAGAAGTTGAATCCGAATTTTCACCAATTATAGGAACGGAAAAGCAGAGTGAAGAATTAGTGCGTTATTTGATGCAAGACTTTGAAGAGGATCCATTATCCATATGGGAGTCAGATATCTTTGGGCGTTCCCTAAGCTCAATAGTAAGAGAAGGTATACAAGCAAAAATTGCACTTATGCCTGAAAACGCACGTTACAAACTAAAGGATACACTAGAACGAATCATAAATGAAGGTTCTGGTGGTCTAATAGCTATTATATTATAGCAGCTGTATGTAGCTGCTTTTATTTTTGGGGGATGATATGGATAAGACTGTAAAACAACGTTCAACCATGGTTCTCACAATACTAAAGTGACGTAAGTTTTGGCGTTCTATCACGAAAAAATTATTGATATATGCTTTTATATGCTCGTGTACGATTAGCGAGCATTTTTGTGTTGAGAATCTCTTTAGTAAAAGAAAAAAAGTAACTATGTTTTACTATTTTTTTAGTTGCTTTTAGCCAACTATATAAATTAAATAAAAAACTTCATTGGAAACGGCAGGATATTTGCTCATTGTGTCGTATAACTTTAATATAGCCGAAGTATTGCTAAACATGATTCTAATAAGCTTTCTGCGCTAAATGTAAAATTGTACCATATAATCCATAAAAACTTATGAAAACCGAAGAAAATAATAAAAATTAGGTGGAAACTGTTGAATTTTGTTGCAAACTCGGTTAATATAAGCCATGTCACATTACTATTATGTGGCATGAAGTATAAAAACTGGCAAAAAGGTGAACAAATGAAGATAGTTGTTTAATTTGTTCCAATGTCGATTGATGATAAATGGGAGGAGGTGAATGTCATGAACAAAACAGACCTAATTAATGCTGTAGCTGAAAAAAGCTATCTTTCTAAAAAAGATGCTACGAAAGCAGTAGATGCAGTATTCGAATCTGTCATGGATTCACTTAAAAATGGTGAAAAAGTACAATTAATTGGATTCGGTAACTTTGAAGTACGTGAACGTTCTGCTCGTAAAGGTCGTAATCCTCAAACAGGAGAAGAGATCGAAATACCAGCAAGCAAAGTTCCTGCATTCAAGCCAGGTAAAGCCCTAAAAGATAGTGTAAAATAATTATTTTACATAGGGCAAAAGGATACGCGATTTGCGTATCCTTTTTTACACTATAAGAAAATAAATTATAGAGGATATAAAGTGCTGTAAGACCTCCACTTCAAAAATCGGAAGATGTCTAGCTTATGAATCTAAGTAGAACCTATTCTCTAGGGATGAAGATTCCATTCCTGAAATTTAATTGAATTTTTATTCAATAGAACGAGGAACAACCGTTTTATAGAAATTGGGCTTAACGCCAAATCTTTATGGAGGAAGCTGTTATTTTTTTAATACTATACGCTTTAAACGATAGCGTAACAATCTACATATTGTTTTAAAAAAATTAATTCTAAGAAAGGAAAGGCTGAAGAAATGGATAAGTCAAGTGTTTCAGATTTTTTTGTTATCAAAGCACTGGAAGATGGTGTACAAGTAATTGGATTAACCAGAGGAAATGATACGCGTTTTCATCATTCAGAAAAACTTGATCAAGGAGAAATTATGATCGCCCAGTTTACAGAGCATACCTCAGCGGTTAAAGTAAGAGGTAAAGCTTTAGTTCAAACAAGTCACGGTGAGATTGAGAGTGAGTAAGATTAGATGACAGTTGTTTTTATACTTTACTACCTCTATCTATTAGCTTAAGTTTTATCATCCATTCCCTTCACAGCCGGCTCACTCGCAGATTAATTATTTTTATGAGATCTCAGTTGCTTTTCTAGAATGTTTGATTATTGATTAGACTTAAAATATGCTATAATAGCAAAAGCGAATAGAATGGATGAAGGGTTCAGGTGATTTTCTTTGAATAGGTCAGCAAAGGACATATACTATGTAAAAGCAGAGATAGAAAAGAAAATAAAGCATTCCTATTTGGAAAAATATATTGACAAGCCCGCTATCGATGAGGAAAAATTGTTTTTATTAATGGAAATGATGAATCATAGTTCCTTACCTGAGTCCCATAAACAAAGATATATTGTTACAACTATGCTTGTACAGATGGCTTTAGACACACATGACAAAGTTCCGAGTTTAACTTCACCCAATGAAAATGAAGACGTCAAGTTACAGAAACAATTGCATGTACTTGCTGGAGATTATTATAGTGGTCTTTATTATTTAGTGCTAGCCGAGATCAGTGATTTTGAGTTTATTCAACTACTTGCCTCCACAATTAAAGAAATTAACGAGTATAAAATGAAACTCTATTATAATGAAATAGATTCTTTGCAGGATTATATGCTTATTCGTAATATTATTGATACACATTTGCTCGTACAAGTGGCCTCGTTTTTGAATATTTCTATGATGGGAAAGATTGTGGAAAAATGGCTTTTGGTTATTAAGCTGATAAATGATATCGAACATTTTAATGCAAGAAAAATGCAAGTACATTCTTGGGTGAAAAGTTTTTTCGATAAAAGTGAATTAAGCAAGCAGCTGACAGCATTATTGCAACAATTAGAAGATGAAGTGCACAAGCTCTCGTCTATTTATTCTAGCTTATCAAACTACTTAGAAACAGAAATTACTTCTATAAAAAAAGCTTACATATCTACTATGGGGGAAGAAGGTTAAACTATGGCATATCCATCTAAAGAAGAACGTGTTCATCACGTTTTTGAAAAAATATATTCAAAATACGATTCGATGAATTCCATTATTTCATTCCAACGCCATAAAACATGGAGAAAAGATGTTATGAAGCGTATGGACGTAAAGGTAGGTTCAAGCGCATTAGATGTATGTTGTGGAACGGGAGATTGGGCGTTGGTAATGGCAGAAGAGATTGGAGCTAAAGGTGAAGTTACAGGCCTTGATTTTAGTGAAAATATGCTTTCCATTGCGAAACAGAAACAGCGAAAATTAGAATTAGAACATGTAGATTTCATACAAGGTAATGCAATGCAACTACCTTTTCAAGATAATAGCTTTGATTATGTAACTATCGGTTTTGGCTTACGAAATGTTCAAGATTATATGACAGTATTAAAAGAAATGTACCGTGTTGTAAAACCAGGTGGGAAAGTAGTTTGTTTAGAAACATCACAACCTACTATACCCATTTATCGACAATTATACCGTTTTTATTTCCAATACATTATGCCGCTGCTTGGGAAATTAATTGCCAAAAGCAAACAAGAGTATGCATGGTTGAACGAATCTGCTAAAGATTTTCCTAATAAAAACCGTTTAAAACAAATGTTTATAGAAGCTGGATTTACTAATGTTCAAGTGAAGAGCTATACTGGCGGGGTTGCAGCCATGCATATGGGCGAGAAAGAACCGAATAGTTAATAAAGCGAAAATTAAAGGTGACATGAATGAAATTAGCTAAAGCTTATGGATATTTAAAAAAAGACCTAAATGAAATTGAACAAACGATTAATGAAGTTGTACAGGCTAAACATCCTGTTTTAAGAAAAGCTTCAACCCAGTTACTTCAAGCAGGTGGAAAACGGATTCGTCCGGTATTTGTGTTACTATCAGGACAGATGGGGACCTATGACTTAGAACGGCTAAAAATTGTCGCTGTGTCATTAGAACTTATTCATACTGCTACATTGGTTCACGATGATGTAATTGATGATGCTGATATTAGAAGAGGCATGCCAACAATTAGACAAACGTATGGTAATCGTGTTGCCATGTATGCAGGCGACTATATTTTAGCACGAGCGTTAGAAGAAATTACACTCTTGCAAGATGCGAAAATACATCATCTACTTTCTAAAACGATCGTTGAAGTGTGTAAAGGTGAAATTGAACAAATTAAAGATAAATTTGATTCGAGTCAGGGGTTTCGCAATTATTTGCGACGAATTAAGCGTAAAACAGCTTTACTAATAGCTACGAGTTGTAAGCTAGGCGCCATTGCTTCAGGGTTACCAGAAATAGAAGCCCATAGATTATATCTTTATGGATACAATATCGGTATGTCCTATCAAATCATCGATGATATTTTGGATTTTACGGGTTCTGAAAAAGAGCTAGGAAAGCCTGCAGGAAATGATTTATTACAAGGAAACTTAACATTGCCTGTATTTTTAGCGATGAGAAAACCCGCTTTAAAAGAGAAAGTCATTCAAGGATTACAGGCTCCTTCTGAAATTCGTGAGAAGCATATAAAAGAAATTATTGAAGATATAAAAAACACAAACGCTATTGACGAATCTTATCAAATTAGTAATCGGTATTTAGAAAAAGCACTGCAACAATTAGAAGGCTTTTCTGATAGTCGTGCAAAACAAACTTTACTTCAAATTGGAAAATATATTGGCAAGCGTCGTACTTAATTTGTCTTTTTTACATAGTTTTGATAGAATTTTATCGGTGAGACAAATTACATAAGGTGAGGGGTTTTGTGACATGGAAAAGACTTTTTTGATGGTGAAACCGGATGGTGTTCAGCGTAATTTAATTGGCGATATTATAAGCCGATTTGAAGCGAAAGGTTTCAAACTAGTTGGTGCAAAGTTGATGACCATTTCAACGCAATTAGCTGAGCAGCATTATGCAGAGCATAAAGAACGTCCTTTTTTTGGAGAACTGGTTGATTTCATTACATCTGGTCCAGTTTTTGCTATGGCTTGGGAAGGAGAAAATGTAATCGCAACCGCAAGAGAAATGATGGGCAAAACTAACCCTACAGAAGCATCGCCTGGAACAATCCGTGGAGACTATGGTATGACTGTTGGAAAGAATATTATACACGGCTCTGATTCTGTTGGAAGTGCTAAAAGGGAGCTTTCTTTATTCTTTAAAGTTGAAGAACTCATCGATTATTCCAAGCAAGATGCAACTTGGATCTACTAACATAGCAAGGCTTTAAGTTGCCGCGAGGATGATATTGTGCCTCGCGGTAATTTATACTACAGAAAAAGTATAAGCAAAACGACGGCTTTATCACCATAGACTGAAGGCAGCCCGGTGATCATTGAAAGAGGGAGAAGGAGAAGTTATTGGAAAAGGATTATAACCAGTTTATAAATAAAATAAAAATAAAATTAGGCATTGATTTACACCTTTACAAAGAAACACAAATGAAACGAAGACTCACATCTCTTAGAAATAAACGGGGATATAAAGACTTTTCAAGTTATTATCGTGCACTAGATCAAGAGCAAGCATTACTGAACGAATTTGTGGATCGGTTAACAATAAATGTATCTGAATTTTATCGTAATCCTAAGCGTTGGGAAGTTTTACAAACTACAGTTATGCCAGCATTGGTGAAAAAACCATCGTTTACAATTTGGAGTGCAGCATGCTCTACAGGAGAAGAGCCGTACAGTCTTGCTATATTGCTATCAGAGCATTTTCCTAGAGCTTCCTATCGAATTATGGCAACAGATATAGATGAAGCTGCTTTAAGCAAGGCCAAGCAAGGCATTTATCAAAAACAGGCTTTAAAAGAATTACCGGCGAAAGCTATTCAAAAGTATTTTACGAATCAACATGGGCTCTATCATCTATCTCCTAACATAAAAGAAAAAGTTACGTTTCGTAAGCATAATTTACTAGCCGATACATATCCAAATAATGTTGACTTAATCATATGTCGAAATGTTCTCATCTATTTTACTGATGAAGCAAAAGAAAGCGTTTATCAACATTTTAGCGAATCCTTAAACACAAATGGTGTTTTATTTGTCGGTAGCACGGAACAAATATTTCACCCAGAAAAATATCAATTACGTTTATTAGACACATTCTTCTATCAAAAAATAGAATGATGTTTTATGAAATTTAAAGAACGAACAATTTACAAGTATGAATCGCATTTAAATCAATAGAATAACCATACATAGCTTGTAGAGATCTATAGGTCCACTACGAGCTTTTTTACATTCAAGCAAGTATATCATGGTGGATTATAGAATAAGTGAAGCTACGGTTAAGATTTCGCTATAAGGTAAGTTTATAATATATGGTTAAACAAAATGGTCGTAATTCTTTAAAAATGTTAGCGCTTCATTTAACTAATTCTTTGTTTTTTTCAGTTTTTATTGTCAAAAACATGTTAAGGTATGGTATAGTAATTAGAAAAATTCTATAAAAGGAGAATGTAACGTGCGCTATTTAACAGCAGGCGAATCACATGGGAAACAATTAACCACGATTGTTGAAGGGGTTCCTGCCCAAATGCCATTATCAAAGGAAGATATTAATCAGTCCCTTTCTCGTAGACAAAAAGGGCACGGGCGGGGAAAGCGAATGCAAATTGAGAAAGACGTTGTAGACATTACAGGTGGTGTAAGGCATGGCAAAACTTTAGGATCACCTATTTCTTTGGTTGTACATAATGATGACTTCAAACATTGGGAAGACATTATGGGCGCAGATCCAATAGAAACAGATCAAAAAATTCGTAGAACTATAACAAGGCCAAGACCTGGGCATGCCGATCTTAATGGTGCTCTTAAGTATGGACATCGAGACATAAGGAATATATTAGAACGTTCATCAGCCCGAGAAACAGCCGCACGAGTAGCTGCAGGGGCTATCGCAAAAACGTTGCTTAAGCATTTGGGTATTGAAATCGTTGGTTATGTGAAGGAAATTGCAGGTATTGTTGCAGAAGACCAAGAACAACTTTCTGTACGAGGAAGACAGCAAATAGCTGATGGGTCACCCGTTCGCGTTTTGGATAAACAAGTGGAAGGGCCTATGATACAGGCAATTGACGATGCAAAACAAGTTGGAGACTCAATCGGAGGAGTTTGTGAAGTTTATGTGGAAGGAATGCCAGCAGGTGTTGGTTCTTACGTCCATTATGATCGCAAATTGGATAGTAGAATAGCTGGAAGTGTAGTAAGCATAAATGCTTTTAAAGGGGTCGAATTTGGAATTGGTTTTGAAGCGGCAAAACGGAATGGTAGTCAAGTCCATGATGAGATTGCTTGGAATGAAGAGAAGGGGTATTACCGAACTACGAATCGCCTTGGGGGGTTTGAAGGTGGTATGACAACAGGAATGCCGATCGTGGTTAAAGGAGTAATGAAACCTATACCTACATTAATGAAACGACCACTTACGAGCGTAGATATCGATACAAAAGAACCGTTTAAAGCGACGGTTGAAAGATCTGATGCTTGTGCAGTTCCTGCCGCTTCAGTTGTTATGGAGCATGTTGTTGCATTCGAGCTAGCAAAAGCTTTAACAGAGCAATTTACAAATGATCAATTTGCAAAGTTAAAAGAAGCGATTGAAGCATATCGTGAAGAAATCAGGTGTTTTTAAATGGAAGAACTAAACATTCAAGCAAGTACACACGCTTATTCTATCGTTATTGGAGAAGGCATCCGAAATCAAATTACGGATTACTTCACTAATAGTTATTCATCTATTTGGGTGATAACAGATGAGAATGTAGCTAAATTATATTTGGGAGACGTATTAGAAACACTCTCAGATTTTCATGCCCACCACACAATATTACCTGCTGGAGAACAGACGAAAAGTATAGATTACTATAATCAATTAATGACAGAAGCAATTGCGTATGGATTAGACCGTCATTCTTTGTTAATTGCTTTAGGTGGAGGGGTTATTGGTGATTTAGCAGGTTTTGTAGCAGCTACTTATATGCGTGGCATTGACTATATCCAAATGCCGACAACAATATTAGCGCATGATAGTAGTGTTGGTGGAAAAGTAGCTATTAACCATCCGTTGGGGAAAAACTTGATTGGTAGCTTTTATGCACCTCAAGGAGTTTTTTATGATATGGAGACGCTAATTACGTTAAATGATCGGGAAATCCGCTCTGGATACGCAGAATTAGTAAAAGAAGCACTCATTTCTGATGAAGCTATATATCGATCCATTTTAACTACAAATTTACAAAATTTACCACCATCTATAACACAAGAGCATATTTGTTCAGGGATTCAAATTAAAGCACAAGTAGTAGAACAAGATGAAAAAGAAAATGGAATGCGACAGTATTTGAACCTTGGCCATACGTTGGGTCATGCTTTGGAAGCTCATTTAGGATATGGATCTATTGCACATGGTGAGGCGGTTGCTATAGGTTTGCTATTTGCACTACATGTTAGCGAATCAGTTTTTGATACGACATTGCCTTTTTTACAACTAAAGCAATGGTTAGAAACAAACCACTACCCGCTTCATTCCCTAACTGGAGATCAACAAACTATATTAGCTAAAATGAAAAACGATAAAAAAAATAAACAACATCGTATTCAAATGGTGTTGCTAGAACAAGTTGGTAAACCAATTATAAAGCAGATGACGGATGAAGATATGCTTTCCTACTTATCTTCTTTTAAAAGAAAGTTGGTGAATAAGTGACTAGAGGCATACGGGGTGCAACGACGGTAGCTGTTAATGCAGCCGATGTAATTATAAATAATACAAAAAACTTAATTGAGGAAATGATCAAGAAAAATAATGTATTACCAGAAGATGTTTCTCATGTTTTTATATCTGTAACAAAAGACATTACTGCAACCTTTCCAGCTAAAGGTTTGCGTGAGTTATCGGGTTGGACATATGTTCCAGTAATGTGTATGACAGAAATAGATGTGCCGAATAGTTTAGAGCTTTGTATACGTGTAATGATGGTTGTAAATACAGAACTAGAACAATCAAATATTCACCATGTCTTTCAAAATGAAGCTATTCATTTGCGCCCTGATTTAGCAAAATGGAATAAGGAGGATAAATAAAAATGAAAGCAAAATCTTCGTTAAAGCAGATTGCACCATATCAACAAGGAAAGCAGATCCAAGATATTAAGAGGCAATACCAAATAGATAGAATTGTGAAATTATCTTCAAATGAAAATCCATATGGTTATGCAGATACAGTTAGACAGTTTTTAGCTTCTTACGAGCCTGCTTTTGATATTTATCCAGATGGCCATACAGCACAACTCCGCAAAGATCTAGCTTATAAAATAAAAGTAAGTGAGTCAGAAATAATTTTTGGGAGTGGCTCTGAAGAAATTGTTCAAATGATTTGCCGAGCTTATTTATTTCAAGGAGTTAACACAGTGATGGCTACACCAACTTTTCCTCAATATAAGCATAACGCAATCATTGAAGGAGCAAAAATAAAAGAGATACCAACTATAGAAGGCCACCATGATTTAAATGGTATGCTTGAAGCTATCGATCAAGATACAAATGTCATCTGGCTTTGTTCTCCTAATAACCCAACTGGCACTCCAATAACGAAGCAGGATTTTATTGCTTTTATGGATACGTGTCCACAACATGTTTTAGTCGTATTAGATGAGGCATATTATGAGTATTTAGACAAAACGAAAGACCTTCATGCAATGGAACAGATTCAAAAATACAACAATCTTATAATTTTACGAACTTTTTCAAAGGCATACGGACTTGCAGGATTGCGTATTGGGTATGGGGTAGCAAATAAACAAATTATTAATCAATTAAACGTTGTACGTGGACCTTTCAATACAACTTCCATCGCTCAGCAAATCGCACAAATTGCGCTTGCTAATGAAGCTTTTATTGAAAAAACCAGTCAGCAAAACCTAAAAGTAAAGCTTGATTTCCAAGCATTTTTGGATAGGATCGGCTGGCATTATTACACTTCTGAAACAAATTTCATGCTTGTTTCTACACCTACTAGCGGAACAAAAGTGTTTGATTATTTAATCCAACATGGTTTTATCGTTCGCCCTGGTGAGCTGTTGGGAATACCAAATACGATACGATTTACGTTAGGGTTACAGGATGATATGTATCGCATGCAGGAATTACTCTCGCTCTATCAGCACCAAAACAGCTAAGGAGATGTATATGTGAAGCGAAAAATAGCTATAGCAGGTCTTGGTCTTATCGGCGCGTCGATAGCAAAAGCATTAAAAACAATAGCTGATAATTATGTAATCGGTTATGATATTGACTTAGAAACATTACAATACGCCAAGGCCCATGGTATCATTGACGAAGCAAAAACAGACTTTACAGCCGCAGTATGTCAAGTTGACTATCTTATTTTGGCAGCTCCAATATCTAAGTCAATTGAATTACTAGCAGCTTTAGATGAAATACAATTATCCCAAAAGTTAATCGTTTCTGATGTTTCTTCCGTGAAACAGTCCATGATAACAGCGGCTAATCAGTTACAAAACACGGATATATCTTTTGTTGGCGGACACCCAATGGCAGGTTCCCATAAAAAAGGGGTGCAGGCTGCAAAAGCGCATCTATTTGAAAACGCAATTTATGTATTGACTCCCACGAAGCATAGTAAAGAGTGTGATGTTCAATCATTAAAAAAGCTTCTTGAACCGACACGTAGCAAATTTCTCATACTAGATGCGAAGGAACATGATGAAATGACTGGTGTGATTTCTCATTTCCCGCATTTAATTGCATCTTCTCTCGTTCATCAGGCAAAGCATTGGGAACAGACGCACGCTTATTTACCCAGCCTTGCTGCTGGTGGATTTCGTGATATTACAAGGATTGCATCTAGCAATCCAATACTTTGGCAGGATATCTTTTATCATAATCGAAAGAAAATGTCGCTGTTTTTAGAAGAATGGATTACAGAAATGAAACATGTAAAAAATTTAGTTGAAGAAAATAATAAGCAAGAGATGATTACGTATTTAGAAACAGCTAAACGGTACCGTGATGGTTTAGGTACAAAAGATAAAGGAGCCATTCCTTCATATTACGATTTGTATGTAGATATTCAAGATCAAACAGGAGCTTTAGCCCATGTAACAAAACTGTTGGCAGATAATAACATTAGCATAAATAATATTCAAATATTAGAAATTAGGGAAGGGATAATGGGAGCTCTTAGGTTAAGTTTTGCAACTGAAAAACTCCAAAAAATAAGTGCACACACCCTAAATGAATCGGGTTATGAAACGACGATCGAAAAATAATGTTTGATAAAGGATGATAGACAGTTGAAAGAACGAATATTACAACCGATAGGCAACCCTTTACATGGGGAGATAGAAGTACCAGGTGATAAATCGATCTCACACCGATCCATTATGTTTGGCTCACTAGCTCATGGGACTACAATTGTGGAACATTTTTTAAACAGTGAAGATTGTTTACGTACAGTAAATATTTTTCGGTCTATGGGTGTTTCTATTGAACAGAAAGAATCCACTTTAACTATTTATGGAGAAGGTCCACAATCATTTACTGAGCCAGTTGAGCCTCTTTATCTAGGTAATTCTGGTACGACGGCAAGGCTAATACTAGGTATCTTAGCAGGCTTACCTCTTTTTACTACTTTTTATGGAGATCGTTCGTTAACGAAACGCCCTATGAATCGCGTTGTTGAACCACTTCGTCTAATGGGAGCAAGCATTACAGGGCGCTCACAAGGAAACTATCTCCCTTTATCTGTAGAAGGGAAAACATTGCAAGCCATTCATTATCATTTACCTGTAAAAAGCGCGCAAGTTAAATCAGCTGTTCTTTTAGCTGGTTTATTTGCAAACGGAACTACTACTGTTACTGAAATATCACCTACAAGAAATCATACAGAATCAATGTTACAAGCTTTTGGTGTGGAATTGTTAAATAACGGTTTAGATATTTCCGTTCGTGGACAACAAACATTAACAGCTACAGATATTTACGTTCCCGGTGATATTTCATCTGCAGCGTTCTTTCTCGTTGCAGCTGCTATCGTTCCAGGTAGTCAATTAAAACTATTACATGTTGGGTTGAATGAAACTCGTACAGGAATCATTGACGTTTTACAAGCAATGGGAGCTGACATAACCATTGAGAGGGAAGAAACAAAAGGTGGCGAACGTATTGGTGACATTCATATTCGTTACAAGGAGCTAACAGCAACAATTATTGAAGGAGATATGATTCCAAGACTCATAGATGAGATACCAATTATCGCTTTATTAGCTACTCAAGCTGAAGGAACGACAGTAATTAAGGATGCTGCAGAACTTCGTGTCAAAGAAACGGATCGCATTCAAGCTGTGACAGAAACACTTACTAATTTAGGGGCAAAAGTCGAAGAAAAAGAGGACGGGCTACTAATTCATGGACGATCCAAACTGCACGGCAATAGAATTCAATCCTACCATGATCATCGAATGGTTATGATGGCATCTATTGCATCTTTGATCACCACAAGCGAAGTCGTAATCAATGACATATCTCCAATTGCAACATCTTACCCAACGTTTTATGCAGATTTAAAATCGGTAAGCGAGTAATTCTAAAAAAAAGGTCATGACAAAACTACAACAGCGATCAAGCTAACGATTAATAAAAGCCCATTATTTACGCTATTTTAGCGAAGTCAAATTATGTAGCCTCTATCCAAGAGGCTACATGGAAAATTCCTACATGATAACATGTATATAGTACAAGCAAGCCGAACTATTTTATAATTTAATGGTTCGGCTGTTGCTATTCGGATGTTTATCAAGCTCTCCTGGCTATAAAGAGAAAACGTTAGTATATAAAGGGAGTACAAGATTTTTTGGTTTATAGAATAAGAAAAACTACGGTTATCGTTAGAAAGACTTTGGAGATAGCCAAGTTTTTCTATGGTGTTAACCTTTAAAATGATTGGCTATGCGTTTATTTTGAACATCTGCTCGTTTTCCGTTATGATAAAGACCTGATGAACGTGAAGAAAGGAAGTTCAATGTGGAAACAATTATGGAAGCTGTTCGTTTAATGGAAGCCCAGCACGCAGAAAAAGCGGTAGAATTATTGGATAACTATTTACCAATGGCTGATGATGAAGAGCGATATACAATAGCAGAATTGTATTTACAATGGGGCTACTTACATGAAGCAAAAGCTATTTTTCAAGATTTAATGCATCAATTTCCTGCTGAAGGAGAACTAAAAGTGGCTCTTGCAAATATTTATACGGAATTGGATGATGACGAAGCTGCTATCCAACTGTTAAATGATATTGATGAAGAAGATCCTGCTTACCTACAAACATTGATTCAATTAGCAGATCTTTATCAAGCGCAAGGGCTTTTTGAAGTATCTGAACAAAAGTTATTAATGGCTAAACGATTTGATCCTAATGAACCAATTATTGATTTTGCTTTAGGAGAATTATATTTTTCAACAGCAGATTATGTAAAAGCCACTACTTATTATGAAAATATTTTGCCTAAGACGAAAGAAATTGCTCATGTATCGATAACAGATCGTCTAGCTGAAGCGTATGCCGAATCTGGAGAGTTTGAATTAGCTTTAACTTACTATCAAGATGAAGATAGTAAAAATCCCGATACGTTGTTTAAATATGGTTTTACTGCTTACCAAACTGGAAGAAAAGACATCGCTAGAAAAGCGTGGGAACATGTCATGGAAATTGATATGTATTACCATACAGTGTATTATCATCTTGCTTCTCTTTATGAGGAAGAGGGGGTATATGAGAAAGCGTATGAAATTAGTCAAAAAGGACTTCATGTAGATGCTTTTAATAAAGATTTATTTTTGTTAGCTGGGAAAATTGCTCATCAACTTGGAGAAGATGAAAAAAGTGAACAGCATGTTCGAGAAGCTATAGCAATGGATCCTGATTTTAAAGAAGCAGTGCTATTTTTAATTGAATTACTAAAAAATAATGCTGATTTTAAAGGAATTGTTGACTTGGTTAGCGAAATAATGAATACAGGTGCAGAGGATCCTTTGTATAATTGGGAACTAGCCCGCGCTTATAATGAATTGGAAGTATATAATGATGCATTAAAACACTATCAAACTGCATATAATAATCTCAAAGACGATAGTGACTTTTTAAAGGAATATGGCTATTTCTTAACAGAAGAGGGGAGGATAAAAGAGGCGATACCTGTATTTACTGCATACCTTGAGCAACAACCAATAGATGATGAAGTAAATGAATTTCTATTTCGCTTAAAGCAATCTGATCGTGAAGAGCCGTAAGTGCATGGCTTTTTGATTGAACAACTTCTTAGACTTATTTAAATGGACTCGTGGTACACCAAATTATCCATGAAAAGAGGTTGTAAAGGAGAGTGAGAAATGGTGCATACTCCAGTATCTGTAGAAGATAAAAAAAGTTTTATTCGATGGTTTTTAAATCATTACCAGCTAAAAAAGCGAGAGAGCGTATGGATTTTAAATTATTTAATGAATCACGATGAAATACTTCACCATCTTCATTTTGTTAGAGAGGCGAAATTCTGTCCGCGGGGAATTATTATGACAAGTCAATGCTCAAGTGAAACAGCCTTTCGTTTTTATAAAAATCAACTCGTAACAACAGATGCAGAGAAATCGTTTCATGACATTCGCTTGAATAAAACAGAAGCTCTGTACCTTCAGTTAAATTTTAAAAAATCATACCGAAGTGCATTATATATTGCGGTATTAGAGGAAAACCCATTTATACCAAATGACTATTTTATAACTGCTCAGGACAAAGAAGTTGCACAGCAGCTGCTTGATCAATCTCGATACGAATTTCAAAAAAGTTTTTTAAATAAGCAAATTGATCAAGCCTTGGACTGTATGAATGAAGAAGCTTTCTTAAAATTAACGAAAGAACTTCAAATGTTGGAAGAGAACTTTCTAAATCAACCAAAATTGCTAAAGCGATAGGTTGATTTTTTTTGTGAAGATAGATAAGATTTAAATAAATATATTTAAAATTTTGCAGAATAAGAAAGGCTGGGCAGAGCGATGAAATGGAAAAAAACAGACATAACGCAGTATACAGAAGCAAAAGAATACATTGATACGGTTCTAATTCCATTAATGCCTTTTGAAATGGAAAGTGATACGCATTTAGACGTAAACGCGTTTCAATACGAATGGACGATGTTACTTGTAAATGAGTTAGAAAAAGAACTTACAGGACGGATGATGTTATTACCACCTTATGTTTATAGAAAACCTATCATCCAAGAACAGGAACTTAAAAGGATTGATTCCTGGGCTAAAGAAATAAAAAAGCAACCGTTTAATCATGTGTTTTTTCTAACTTTAGATGGTGGATGGAAAAAGCATGAAGAAGTTCTTCCTGGAACACTACTCTGGTTGCCTGGAATGAAGTCAGGTGATTTACATTCTGCAGACATGTACAGATTTATTCGTGATCAAGTGGAGCAAATGAGCGAGTTAATTCAATCTTATTGGTAATAAGAAGAAAAAAGTTTTTTTGGGAAAAAGGAATAATCATTGACCGGACAAACAGTTTACGCTATCATGGTTATGTCCTAGTAATGTGAATATCTGTATTGTCCGTGATTATTGTATAAGAGGGGGGGAAAATCATGAGCGATAAAAAGCAACAAGTATCCCGTAGACAGTTCTTGAACTATACGTTAACTGGGGTTGGTGGTTTTATGGCAGCAGGAATGCTGGCGCCAATGTTGCGAATGGCAGTTGATCCAGTGTTAAAAGAATCGGGGCAGGGGGACATGGCAAATGTCGGCTTATCTGTTGATGACATTACTACCGAGCCACAAAAAGTAGATTGGAAGATCACACAAGTTGATGGCTGGTACGAGTCGGAAGTAAACCGTTCCGCTTGGGTTTTTAAGGATGAAAATGGCGATATTCAAGCCTTTTCCCCAGTTTGTAAACACTTGGGTTGTGTCGTATCCTGGGGAGGAAGTGATGAATATCCTGAACAGTTTTTTTGCCCGTGTCATGATGGACGTTACTACAAAGATGGAACAAACGTACCAGGAACACCGCCTTTACAGCCGTTGGATGTTTATGAATTAGAAGTAAGAGATGGAATCTTATTTTTAGGTGATGCAGTACCAAGAGAGGGGGCGTAATAGTATATGCTACAAAAAATTTATGACTGGATTGATGAGCGTGCTGATATTACGCCTATCTGGCGGGATATTGCAGACCATGAAGTTCCAGAGCATGTAAATCCAGCACATCATTTTTCCGCATTTGTTTATTGTTTTGGTGGTTTAACCTTTTTTGTGGTTGTTATTCAAATCCTATCTGGAATGTTTTTAACGATGTATTATGTTCCAGATATCGAAAATGCATGGAGATCCGTTTATTACTTGCAAACGGAAGTAGCACATGGGCAGATTGTTCGTGGTATGCACCATTGGGGCGCTAGTGTTGTTATTGTCATGCTGTTATTACATACACTACGAGTGTTTTTCCAAGGAGCTTATAAAAAGCCACGTGAACTGAATTGGATTGTTGGTGTTTTGATTTTCTTTATCATGCTTGGATTAGGGTTTACCGGGTATTTATTACCATGGGATAACAAAGCCTTTTTTGCTACGCAAGTTGGATTGGAAATTGCGCAACAAGTTCCATTTGTTGGCGAAGAGTTGAAAACGCTATTAGCGGGTGACGAAAAAATTGTAGGAGCCCAAACACTAACCAGATTCTTTGCAATTCATGTGTTCTTCTTGCCTGGAGCACTCTTTGCATTATTAGCAGTACACTTTATTCTAATCCGTAGACAAGGGATTTCTGGACCATTATAAAAAGGAGGGGAAAGCATGCATAAGGGAAAAGGTATGAAATTTGTTGGCGATTCACGTATTACTGCTGATAGAAAACCAAATGTACCAAAGGATTATTCCGAATATCCTGGAAGAACAGAAGCTTTCTGGCCCAACTTTTTATTAAAAGAATGGTTAGTAGGAGCTGTGTTTTTAGTTGGATTTTTATGTCTGACATTAGCTCATCCTTCTCCATTAGAAGGTATGGCTGATCCAACAAATGCATCTTATATTCCGTTGCCGGATTGGTATTTCTTGTTCTTGTATGAACTGTTAAAATATGAATTTGCTAGTGGAGATTATACACTGATGGGGATTCTTGTTTTACCTGGAATTGCATTCGGTGCATTATTATTAGCTCCATTTTTAGACAAAGGTCCCGGAAGAAGACCACATCAACGTCCTATTTCTGTTGGAATGATGCTACTTGCTTTAGCTTCTGTAATTTGGCTAACGTACGAATCTGCAGCCAATGTAGATTGGGAATCAAGAGCAGAAACTAACAAACCAGTACCTCCTGGTGAGCAGGCAGCGATTGATACAGAAGACCCTGGTTACGCCGTTTATGAGAACAGTTGCTTATCTTGTCATGGCGATAATTTGCAAGGGGGGGCGGCTGGTCCGTCACTCATCGGTATCGATAAATCTGCTGAAGAAATTGCTACAATTGCTACAGAGGGAATTAACTCCATGCCACCGGATCAGTTCTCAGGTACAGATGAAGAACTACAACAATTGGTTGATTTTATCGTATCCGTGAATGAGGAGTCTGGTGAATAGAGTAATACAAATGCACCTTTGCCAATACTATTGGCAAAGGTGCTTCTTCATTTTTTATACTATGAAGGTTTGTTATAAGAAAAGCTACAGCTTTTCAATAGGCTAGGTTTTCCTAAGAAATTATCTCCTTGCAAACTTTCTAGGCTAAATATGCATCATATTATGTTAGAGAGAGGTTGACAATTTGTTTAAATACTTATTGATAGATAAACGGTTTTTATGCTTGTTATTTATTATTAATTTAGCAGGCACTATATATGGTTATATATGGTATGGTTCACAATTATCACAAACAGCATCCATTTTTTTAATTTTTGTTCCTGATAGTCCAACGGCCAGTTTATTTTTCTCTATATTTTTATTGCTTTTTATTTTTGGTAAACATCTTCCTTACATAGAAGCATTAGCAGTAATTACTTTATTTAAGTATGGTATATGGGCTGTTGTCATGAATTTTCTTACTCTACTAGTGGAGGGAACGTTAAATTGGCAAGGATATATGTTAATGGCCTCGCACGGTGCTATGGCCATTCAAGGGCTGCTCTATATGCCTTATTATCAATTACGCTTACGTCATATTGTGTTTGCAGCTGTTTGGACGTTACATAATGATGTGATTGATTACGTTTTTGAGCAAATGCCAGTTTATTCCTCGCTATCCTCTTATATGAACGAAATAGGCTATTTTACATTCTGGTTAAGCCTTTTATCCATCGGCATTACATATTATTTTGCTATTCGACTTAAGAGAACCCCATTTATTACCAATTGTTAATGGTAATACCTGCATTTTACTTGTACGATAATACTAAAATTCTGTAATGCAAAAAAGCAAATGAAAATGAAAAGATCTCGTTATATCATATAAGACCGCTTCATACATTAGTATTAGACGAAAAAATGGGGTGGTCTCTATGAATAAGAATAGGCATCAATTCGTGTTTACTTTTGGGATGACCATAGGGATATACATATATGTTAATATTTTTATGTCTAAAGCAGTACACGCCAATGCCTCTAACTGGGTACAACCAGTCACGGAACAGAAAGGTCAATTATTTCCGTTTATTTGGATTTTACTTATTGTAGGAGGTTGTATCGGCATTACATTAACTTATGTAAGTTGGAGAAAATATAAAGGTGAGAAGAAAAGTAGACAAGACAAAACAGTTGACTAACGCCTTGTTTTTGACTAAAATTGACCTTATAAGGAGGGATGCGTATGTTTGGTGGTTTTGGAGGTTACTTAATTTATGTAGCTTTATTGCTTCTTATTCCACTGTGGGCAAGCTCAAGAGTAAAAAGCACGTATAAAAAATATATGAAAGTGCCAACATCTTCGTATATGACTGGTGCACAAGTAGCACGTCGCATTCTTGATGAAAACGGATTATACGATGTAACGATAGAAGAAACAAAAGGTATGCTCTCTGATCATTACGATCCAAGAAAAAAAGTTGTACGTCTTTCTAGCGATAACTACCATGGGCATTCTATGGCGGCTTCTGCTGTGGCAGCTCATGAAGTCGGACATGCTATACAAGATGCAGAAAATTATGCTTTTCTTCGCTTTCGTAGCGCACTTGTTCCAGCAGCCAACTTCGGTTCCAATTTTGGAATGATTTTTATACTAATTGGATTTGTGATCGGAATGAGCCAGTTGTATTTGTTAGGTATCGTTCTATTTGCCGCAGCTGTTTTATTCCAATTGGTTACATTACCAGTAGAGTTCGATGCGTCTAATCGAGCGATGGCTCAACTAGTATCTTCAGGAGTAATTCGAAATAATGAAGAACGAGATACGAAAAAAGTTCTGAATGCAGCTGCGATGACTTATGTAGCAGCAGCGTTAGTCGCGTTAGCTGAACTACTACGATTTATTCTGATGTTTGTTGCTAGCGATGAATAAAGTTTAAAGGTTATCAGCGGTGGTTTTGAACTACCGCTGATTTTTTAGGTTTAAGGATGCTGTTTATTTTGGCTCTATACTAAATGTTGGGGTTTCCACACAATTTGCGTATAAAAATATACACGCAAACATCCAATTCTTTTATACTTGAATTGACTAGAAACAAGAAAAGATTGGAGTTGCGTGCAAATGAATTTTACCATAAAAATGCCTGGTCTTGAAGATGTATGGATTACAAAAGTGGAGGAAATGGAAGGTGGTATTGCGCTTCATGTAGAAATGCCTGTCAAGGTACACAAGTGTCCTAGCTGTGGAAAGAGAACCAAGAAAGTTCATGATTATCGGATCCAAAAGATCAAACATTTAAAGTGGTTTGAACGATTAACTTATCTCTTCTACAAAAAACGAAGGATTATTGGATTTTTACAGGAAGGTAGAACAAGAGGGTCTCCCTGAATTTGAGAAGGCTATCCGTACACTCAAGAACTGGCAGACAGAGGTATTAAACAGCTTTTTATTTGATTACTCAAATGGTTTTTTGGAGGGAATTAATAAACTAACGAAAGTCATGAAGAGGAACGCCTTTGGATTCAGGAACTTCCTAAGGGCAAGAGCAAGAATACTTCTTTTACATAAGTATAAAAAAATTGGAAGTCATGTTGGGTAGGGTGAGATTGCATCTCACTCCACCCCAACATTTGACATAGAACCTTTATTTTTTACTATAGGGAAACATATAATTTTAGGGTTTATTGTAAACATGTGCGAACCATTGATCTAATTAAACTATTCCACTAATAGGGTTTTTATTTTCATCCAATGTAAAGCCTTCACCTGCTACATCATGGACAGTACTAACAGCTACAAATGCATGGGGATCAATAGACTCGATGATGTTTTTTAAACGCACAATTTCATTTCTAGCTACAACACAGTACAATACATCTCTTTTCTCTCCAGAATAACTTCCTCTTCCTTCTAACACCGTAACACCTCGATCCATCCTCTGGAGAATTGTTGCAGCAATTTCCTCACTTTGGTTCGAAATAATAGTGGCCCCTTTAGCTGAATAAGCACCTTCTTGAATAAAATCGATAACTCTTGCCCCAATATACACAGTAACCAATGTATACATTCCTAGTTTATTAAATATGTAATTAAATTTTAAGATAAATGAAGGCTAACTTATATTGCTTATAATAGTCTTTCTCTTGAACTTTTAATACTACTCCATTTGCCTTATAATGAAATAGTAAATAAAAATAAAAGCTATATTGACATATGTTTTCTCTAAGGTTAATTAATTTTGTTTCGTGAACGATTGATTCATGATAAATCATTTGTCAAAATGTGATGGATTCGCTAACATGGTAATATTAATAATGTAGATAAAAGGAAGAGATGGATGGAAAATACTATATACACGACAAAAGAAATTCAAGAGCGAGTTGATCAATATATCGGACAATTTAAAGAAGGTTATTTTTCTCCTTTAAGTTTAATGGCTCGCTTAACAGAGGAAACAGGTGAATTAGCCAGAGAGGTTAATCATTATTATGGAGAAAAACCTAAAAAGAAAACAGAAAAGGAAAAAAGTATGGAAGAAGAGCTCGGGGATATCATTTTTGTGCTTACATGCTTTGCTAATTCATTAAATATGGACCTATCTGATTGTTTTCATAGAGCTATAACAAAAATTGAAACTAGGGACAAAGATCGTTGGACGAAGAAAGACGACTTACATCAATAGAGGAGAGTTAGAGTATGGCAATTAATGTTGTAATTGCAGGCCCAAGAGGTAAAATGGGGTCAGAAGCAGTGAAAATGGTAGAAAACGAAACAAATTTCCGTTTAGTTGCGTGTATTGACCATAAAAATAATGGCAGAACATTAGATACGATTTTTCCAGACGTGGAACGTTCTATTCCAATCTATGATGATGCTACAAAATGTTTCGAAAACCATAAAGATGCAGATGTTTTAATTGAGTTATCTGTTCCCCAAGCAGGCTACAAACACACAAAATCTGCACTAGAACATCATGTTCGTCCAGTGGTAGGAACAACAGGTTTTACGGAAGTACAATTAAAGGAATTAGACGAATTTGCACAACGAAATAATATGGGATGTATGATCATTCCCAATTTTGCCCTTGGAGCAGTTTTAATGATGAAATTTGCTAAAATGGCCGCTACTTACTTTCCAGATGTGGATATCATAGAAAAGCACCATGATCAAAAATTAGATGCACCATCTGGAACAGCTATTAAAACGGCTGAATTAATTAGCGAAAATCGCAAGGCGAAAACACAAGGCCATCCAAAGGAAGAAGAGACTATTCCAGGAGCAAGAGGTGCTGATTTAGATGGAATAAAGCTTCATAGCGTTCGGCTACCGGGATTAGTGGCACATCAAGAAGTTATCTTTGGAAGTCCTGGACAAACATTAACGATAAAACATGATTCCATGGATCGCTCTTCCTTTATGGATGGTGTGAAACTTTGTGTGAATAAAGTGATGGAAGTAAAAGGATTGATCTATGGGTTAGATACTATCTTGTAAAGGCGGGGATACAGATGAATATTGCTTTAATAGCACATGATAAAATGAAACAAGATATGGTGAATTTTACTACAGCATACCAATATGTTTTATCGGAACATCATTTATATGCAACAGGAACTACAGGCAGTAAGATTCGTAAGGCAACAGGAATGGATGTACATTTGTTTCAATCGGGTCCATTGGGTGGCGACCAGCAAATTGGTGCAATGATTGCAAATAATGAAATGGATATGGTGATCTTTTTCCGTGACCCTTTAACTGCACAGCCTCATGAACCAGATATTAGTGCTTTAATGCGCTTATGTGACGTTTATCATATACCGCTCGCTACAAATATAGCAGCTTCTGAGATTTTTATCCGTGGGCTGGAAAACGGTGACTTCCAATGGCGTGACATTGTCAAACAGAAAAAGGAAAAAGAAAAAGCATGAAAAAAATTGGAATAACGTGCTATCCTAGTGTAGGAGGATCTGGAATTATTGCAACGGAGTTAGGAATGTTACTCGCTGAAAAGGGGAATGAAGTTCACTTCATAACTTCCAGTTTACCTTTTCGCCTAAATCATATTAATCCAAGAATTTATTTTCATGAAGTTGAATTAAGTCACTACCCTGTTTTTCAATATCCACCGTATGATTTAGCATTAGCTGCTAAAATGGCAGAAGTAATCAATCGGGAAAAGTTGGATATACTACATGTCCACTATGCAATGCCACATGCTATTAGCGCTCTTTTAGCACGAGATATTGCAGAACATAAAGTAAAGATTGTAACAACCTTACATGGAACAGATATTACTGTTTTAGCGATTGATGATATTTTTAAAAACATGATTACTCATGCAATCAATCAATCAGATGCTGTAACAGCAGTTTCAAACCATTTAGCTAGTCATACGAAACAACTTCTTAAAATAAAACAAGATATACAAGTCATTTATAATTTTATAAATGAACAAGAGTACTATCCAAAACGGTTAGACTTTATCAAGCAGCAATATGACATTAAGTCAAACGAAAAAGTGATTGTTCATATTTCTAATTTTCGTAAGGTAAAACGATTGCCAGATATTATACGTACATTTTACCTTATACTTCAACAAGTAGATAGTAAATTATTACTTATTGGTGATGGTCCAGAGTGTGGAACAGCTATGAATTTAGTAAAGGAATTAAAATTAGAGCAGAAAGTTCTATTTTTAGGTAAGCAAAAAAATATAAGTGAGCTTTTACGTATCAGTGATTTAAAGTTATTGCTGTCAGAAAAGGAAAGCTTTGGCCTTGTTTTGTTGGAAGCGATGGCTTGCGGTGTACCGTGCGTTGGCACAAATGTTGGCGGTATACCCGAAGTAATTGATCATAATCAGACAGGGTTTATTGCCGAATTAGGGGACACTGATCAAGCAGCAACATATGCTATTGAAATATTAACGAATCAGACATTGTGGAATAGTTTTTCAAACAATGCTGTTAAAAGAGTAGAAACTCATTTTCATTCGAAGCAAATTGTAAAGCAGTATGAGCAATTATATGACTGTTTACTTACAAGCTTATAGAAATGGTGATAATTATGTTAGCAGAACCTTTCCAAAAAGCTAAGCCAGTAGTAGAGAAAATTAAGGCTCATGGATATAATGTTTATTTTGTAGGAGGGTGTGTCAGAGATTTTCTGCTTCATCGTCCTATTGGGGATATTGATATAGCTACATCAGCAAAACCAATTGAGCTACAAAATTTGTTTTCTTCCGTGATACCAGTCGGAATAGAACATGGAACAGTTATTATTCGCCATCAAAATGAGTCTTATGAAGTAACCACTTTTCGAGTTGACGGAACATATACGGATCAACGTCATCCAGATGATGTTACATATGTAGATAGCATTGATAAAGATTTAGAAAGAAGAGACTTTACGATAAATGCATTGGCAATGGATTTAAAAGGGAACATTATTGATCTGTTTGCTGGTAGGTCTGACTTAGATAATCATGTGATTCGTACAGTAGGAAACGGGGAAGAAAGATTTAGAGAAGACCCGTTACGAATCATTCGTGCACTTCGTTTCAGCAGTCAATTAGGGTTTACTATTCATCCGGATACGATCGAACACATTCGAAAAGTAAGGCATGAAATGAAAGGGTTAGCAGTAGAACGAATTACAAGAGAGTTTACCAAGCTATTCGCTGGTGATTATGTACAACATGGATTAACATATGTAAATGATTTGGAGATTTATAAATACTTACCTGTATTTGAACAGCACCACTCATTAATTTACCGGATTCCAAAAAATATAAAACCTTTACCGTTTTTTCACGAAGTATTGGTGCTTTTTCATTTTTTGGATCGCACAATACCGCTTTTAACATGGGTAAAAGCATGGAAATGCTCAAATAAACAAAAAAATGCTGCCATGAATCTAACTAAACAATTAGAAGAATTACAAGCAAATGACTTAACTCCTTGGCTTGTTTATCAATTACCACGAGCTTTGTATAATAGCTTTATTCGGCTAACAAATTGTTTATATTCTAAAAAAAATATTACAATGGAACAGTTATTACAAATAGAACAAACATTACCGATTACATCTAGATCAGACATAAAATTAAGTGGCCAGGATATTATCGATCTTTTTCCGGCCTTTAAACAAGGTCCATGGATACAACAACTATTGAATAAACTGGAGCGAAAAGTTGTTGCAGGACAGTTGCCAAATGATTACTATAAGTTAAAGGAATGGATAAAATGGAATCCACCCGCAATCAATTAATCCAATTACTTGCTAAGAATAACGAAGAATATATATCTGGACAGGTTCTTTCAGAAAAATTAAACATATCTCGCAGCGCCGTTTGGAAGCATATGAAAGAATTGGAGAAAGATGGTTACGTCATAGAAGCAAAGTCGAAGCGAGGCTACCGATTTGTAAGCTATCCAGAAAAAATATCTGAAAACACCGTACAGTGGGGTTTACAAACGAATTGGCTCGGCCAGAAAGTGATTCATCGTGAAGTGACTAGCTCTACTCAAATTATTGCCCATAAAGTTGCAAAAGAACAGAAAGGACATGGCACTATAGTTATTGCAGATGAGCAGGTTTCTGGTAGAGGAAGAATGAATCGAAATTGGCATTCTAAAAAAGGCGATGGCATGTGGATGAGCATGATCTTACAGCCACCCTTACCACCATATCTTGCTCCACAGTTAACATTATTAACTGCTGTTGCATTAACGGAAACTATTGAAAAGTTAACGGGATTAACGCCACGTATTAAGTGGCCTAACGACATTCTCTTTGATAATGAAAAAAAATGTGCAGGAATTTTAACAGAACTACAAGCTGAGCAGGACAAAATCCAGTATGTTATCATTGGTGTTGGATTAAATATTAACCAACAAAAGAATGATTGGCCAGAAGACGTACAAAAAAGAGCAACCTCATTGCAAATAGAAACTGGGAAACAATGGCCGATTAGGGAAATTATACAATATTTCTTGAGCAGTTTCGAAAGTCTTTATGATGAATATATGAAGCAAGGATTTTTAGCTGTGAAAACGAAATGGGAGTCATATGGATTTAAAATAGGGGATTGGATCACCATCCGTCAATTGGATAAGACTCGACAGGCTGTATTTTATGGTTTGGCTGACGATGGTGCGCTGTTAATAAAAAATGAAGCTGGTGATGTAGAGCGGTTGTATTCAGGGGAAATTGACTGGTTTCATGAAGCTAAATCTAATAATGAATAAATAAAATAGTTATTTAAAAGAAGGGAGGGGCTGACGTGCAACGCTATGTTGTGATCGATTTAGAAACAACTGGTAATAATCCAGCTAAAACAGACAAAATTATTGAGATAGGTATCGTAGTTATTGAGCAAGATACAATTGTAGATAGCTATTCTACCTTACTACATCCAAACAAAGAAATTCCAGCATTTATAACAAATTTAACAGGTATTTCAAATGAAGATGTAGCCGATGCACCATTATTTGAAAATATAGCAGATGAAGTAACTGCTATGTTTGAAAATAGTTACTTGATCGCACATAATGTCCCATTTGACCTCGGCTTTTTAAATGGAGAATTGACTAAAAGTGATCGAAAAAAGCTCAAGAACCCAGTGCTTGATACAGTAGAATTAGCAAGAATACTATTTCCAAGTGCGCCAAGTTATAAATTAAATCAGCTAACTGATTATTTACAAATCAACCATGAAAACCCGCATCGCGCACTTTCCGATGCATTTGTTACCGCGAAGTTATTTTTAAAGCTAAAAGAAAAACTAGCTTCTTTACCGTATGAGACCCTAGAGCAATTGCTACGTTTGGAAAAGTGGTTAAAGTCAGATGCATATGCTTTATTTAACTATTATAAAGAGCAAAATGTGTTTGTAGAAAAAAATGATGAAATTGCTATATATCAAGGTCTTGCCTATCGCCGTATGAATCATCTAGAAAAGGAAGATAACGTTATGGATCTTTCTTTTGGGGATTATTTAGACTCCATTTATGAATCAAATGGTAGTTTAGAAAAAAATTTGTCTTTTTATGAAAAACGTGCAGGACAACGAGAAATGTCGGAAATGATCTTTGATGCATTCCAAACGAGACAGCATGCGTTGATTGAAGCTGAAACAGGAACAGGAAAATCACTGGCATACCTGCTTCCAGCAATATATGATGCTGTTTCTACACATAAACGAGTAGTCATTAGTACATACACTACGCAGTTACAAACTCAATTATTAGAGGAAGAAATCCCCTTAATTCGTCGGTTAATTCCTTTCCCTTTCCGCGTAGCACTGCTTAAAGGGAAAGGGCATTATATCAGTTTGGAAAAATTGCACCAAGAGTTGGTAGAGCCTCTCCAGAGTAACTACGACATCGCTCTTACCGTAGCGATGCTTTTGGTTTGGTTAACAGAAACGAAAACGGGTGACGTTGACGAAATCCAGTTGCCTTCTAGTGGATATTTGTTTTTTCGACGCATATCTGCAGACATGGAAGAAGGTGTTGATCCATCCTCGCAATGGTTTTATAGATCACACTATCAGTACGCAAAAAAACGAGCCCAGCAAGCTCATATTGTTATTACTAATCATGCATTATTATGTACAGATATTTTTCATCCTTCTTCTTTACTACCAGTATACGAAAGAGCAATTATTGATGAAGCACATCATTTTGACGCAACCGTATCGAAGCATTATGGACTAAAACTTGATTATATGCATATGCATTATACATTGAATCAATTAGGGAGAACAGATGAACAGAAACTGGTTCATACCATTTTATCTCATTACCCATCAGCACTTTCAGAAGAAACTAAGGTTTTGTGGAATAAACTGCTTGATGATACTCGTTATGAAACGGATGATTTATTTCGTTACTTGTTTCAATATGTTTCCAAGGTACGTAAAGGAGACAAATCGTTTAGTGATATAGGTAGAACGCAATATCGCTTTGAAGCGAATAAAGAAGATCAAAACAAATGGACAGTAATTAAGGAAATGGTATCAAGGGTTTGCTTACATTTACGCGACTTAGTACATGGATTAGTAATGATTGAAGCAGAGTTACGAGTGAATCAACTTCATCAGGAAGATAAAGAGAAACTTTTGGCTAGTGCCGAACGGCTGCAGATATTTATTGACCAATTAGAGCAGTTTTTCCTTGTAGAAGATAGCGCACAGGAAGTAAAATGGATGGAGATAGAGGCATACGGCGCAAAAAATGCAGTTTACTTATACAGTGAACCAACAGATATTGCTAATTTACTAACAGACGTATTTTTTTCAGTTAAAGAAAGTATTGTTTTAACAAGCGCTACATTAACAATAGAGAATTCATTTCAATATATTGTGGAGCGTCTAGGCTTACAAACAGAGAACCCTTTAACGAAGAAAATTGCTTCTCCATTTTCGTATGCCGATCAAGTACAATTAATGGTGCCAAATGATTTTCCAACAATCACTTCAGGACACAACGATGAATTTATTCATGCAACCTGTGAGGCAGTATTATCTTTGGCAGAAATAACCAACGGTAGGATGCTGGTGTTATTTACATCATATGATATGCTACGACGTTCACATTCTTTGCTTAAAGAGTTAATGGAGAATGACACGTATGCACTTTTTGCCCAAGGAATCTCCAGTGGTAGTAGAGAGCGTTTAAAAAAGAACTTTCAAACGTTTGATAAAGCGATTCTTCTAGGAACCAGTTCATTTTGGGAAGGTGTAGATATTCCTGGCGAAGATTTATCGTGTCTTGTAATAGTGCGTTTACCGTTTCAACCACCTGATCATCCAGTGCTTGAAGCAAAATCAAAGTTTTTAAAAGAGCAAGGCAAAAATCCATTTATGCAATATGCCTTACCTAATGCTGTTATCCGGTTTAAGCAAGGATTTGGGAGATTAATCCGATCTAGCAGTGATCGAGGAATTGTGTTTATTTGTGATTCCCGAATTATAACAGCTCGCTATGGGAAATATTTTATCCGCTCTATTCCTAAAGTACCATTATTTTTTGATACAACACATGAATTAATGAATAGAGCTGAAAAATGGTTTTAAATATGGATAAATAAAGCTTTTGTATCCTAGCTCCAATTAAAGAACTTCATGTATATAAAAAACTGATGCTAAAAAGCATCAGTTACAAGTAAAGTGGTGTGGGTTGAATAATAATTTGCTCAATAATTAAAAACAAAACACATTTGTTGTAAATCTTGTTATACTATATTTATGTTCTGTTTTATTTATTTAAGCATATACATATTCTTTGCTAAAAAAAGCAGGATATGTCTAGCAGAACTTGATAAGACAAGAAACTTTAACCGTAAATGGAATTGACCATGTTGCATTTTATACCAATCAACGTAATTTCAATACTGGCTATATAGGGAGGTCAAAATATGGATGAATTAACCACTTTAGCGACTGTACAAATCGGATATTCTTCCGAGTTATACAAAATAGTAGACCTATGTAATAAAACTTTAAAAGAACAAAACCTAATATTTGGTTTAGCATTGGATGATAAAGATGAAGAACAAGCGATCTTTACTATATATCGGTCCTAAATGGATAAGATGGACATTATTCATTCTCTTTTTATTGACGGTGGCTTGCGGTATCTATTTTATTTATTTATACAATGGTTTGCTTGAAAGTAAAACAGCAGGATATGAAGAAACAAAGCAACAGCTACTGAAGGCTGAAACTTTAGCTGAGATTGATAAAATAGAAACATTTCATGGAAAAGAAGCCTACCATGTTGCGTATGGAAAAGACCAAAATGAACAAAGTAAACTTGTTTTTTATCCCTTAAAAGGGAAAGAAAAACAGCTTTTAACTGTAAACCAAGCTGATATTGTAAGTAAATCAGAAATGAAAGAGCAGTGGAGACAGGAATGTGATCAATGTGAGTTTATCCGTATTACCCCCGCACTCGTAGATGGCAAAGAATTGTGGGAACTGACTTATATAGATGACTCAAATCGATACGTTTTTGATTATTTAGATATGCATGATGGTTCGCGATATGAACAAATGCGCTTTAAAAGTATGTTTAAATAGAAAGGTGATAAAAAGTGGAATTAGCAAACAGAGTAAAAACATTAACCCCCTCATCTACATTAGCCATTACAGCGAAAGCAAAAGAATTAAAGCAGCAAGGTCATGACGTTATCGCTTTAGGGGCTGGTGAACCTGACTTTAATACACCTGGGCCTATATTGGTTGCGGCTGAAAAAGCAATGAATGAAGGCAAAACAAAATATACGCCTTCTGGAGGGATTGTGGAATTAAAGCAAGCCATTGTAAACAAATTTCAAAAAGATAATCAACTTAACTATACTAAAGAACAAATTATCGTAACTACTGGAGCCAAGCATGCATTATACACACTTTTTCAAGTGCTACTAAATGAAGGGGATGAGGTTATTATCCCAGCCCCGTATTGGGTTAGTTACCCAGAGCAAGTAAAGCTTGCTGGTGGAACTCCTGTTTTTATTCCTGCTAAAGAAGAAAACCAATTTAAATTAACGCCACAGGAATTAGAAGCGGCTATTACGAGGAAAACGAAAGCCATCATTATTAATTCACCTAGTAACCCGACTGGTATGATGTATAATAAAGATGAATTAAAGCAGTTAGGAGACATTTGTTTAAAGCACGATTTGTTAATTGTATC
Organism: Virgibacillus chiguensis; assembly: GCF_900129865.1. Lineage (GTDB taxonomy): Bacteria > Bacillota > Bacilli > Bacillales > Amphibacillaceae > Virgibacillus > Virgibacillus chiguensis. Next base: position 99,561 of record NZ_FQXD01000001.1, on the reverse strand, counting down.
CGATGAAATTTATGAAAAGCTAATTTATTCTGGCGAAGACCATGTATCTATAGCACAATTATCACCAGAATTAAAAGCTCAAACAGTTATTATTAATGGTGTATCTAAATCCCATTCCATGACTGGTTGGAGAATTGGTTATGCTGTTGGACCAAATGAAATTATTAAAGCAATGACAAGTCTTGCTTCACATTCTACATCAAACCCAACGTCAATTGCTCAGTACGCAGCATTAGCCGCTTATCAAATGGACGATTCCTTTAATGAAGAAATGAAGGGTGTTTTTTCACATCGTTTGGAAAGTTTATATCAACTGCTAACGGAGATACCTGGAGTGAGTTGTGTAAAGCCTGAAGGGGCATTTTATTTATTTCCAAATGTGCAAGAGGCAGTACGTAAAAGTGGCTTTAGTAATGTAGATGATTGGGCAAAGGCACTATTGGAAGAAGAAAAAGTAGCTCTTATTCCCGGATCTGGATTTGGTGCGCCTAATAATGTACGTTTATCATATGCCACATCTATGGAAGCACTAGAAGAAGCTGCAAAAAGAATTAAACATTTTATTTTACACTATAAGAGAGCATAAATTCTTAATTTTATCGTGTAAAAACAACAATAATTTACGTTAAAAAAATTTTCTAAAAGCATGAACATGTATTAGGAGGAGTTCTTTTGAAAACGACAATTTCGCAGGCACCAAGATATAATGAAGAGACAATTACGGTTGGAGCTTGGCTCACAAATAAACGTTCAAGTGGAAAAATTGCATTTCTACAATTACGTGATGGCACTGGATTTATGCAAGGTGTTGTTGTAAAAAATGATGTGAGCGAAGAAACATTCCAATTAGCTAAAAACATCACACAAGAATCATCGATGTATATTACTGGTAAAATTGTCGAGGATACACGCTCACCATTTGGATACGAAATGCAAGTAAGTGATATTGAATTAATTCATGAAGCTCATGATTACCCGATTACACCGAAAGAGCATGGTACAGAGTTTCTAATGGATCATCGCCATTTGTGGTTACGATCTAAACGTCAACATGCTGTTATGAAAATACGCAATGAAATTATACGTGCGACTTATCAATTTTTTAATGATAACGGTTATGTTAAAATTGATCCGCCTATTTTAACAGGATCCTCGGCAGAAGGAACAACTGAATTATTCCATACAAAATACTTCGATGAAGAAGCTTATTTATCACAAAGCGGGCAATTATATATGGAAGCAGCGGCAATGGCATTCGGAAAAGTATTTTCTTTCGGACCGACCTTCCGAGCAGAAAAATCAAAAACACGCCGACATTTAATTGAATTTTGGATGATTGAACCAGAAATGGCTTTCGTAGAGCATGAAGAAAGTCTTGAAATCCAAGAAAATTATGTAAGCTTTATCGTTCAAAATGTGCTTGGAAATTGTAAATTGGAATTGCAAACATTAGATCGTGATATTTCAAGCTTAGAAAAAGTACAAGCACCGTTTCCTCGGATAACTTATGATGAAGCAATTGCGCTATTAAAAGAAAAAGGTTTTACCGACATAGAATGGGGTGAAGATTTTGGGGCTCCTCATGAAACAGCTATCGCTGAAAGCTTTGATAAACCAGTATTTATTACCAATTATCCTACGGGAATAAAAGCATTCTATATGAAGCCACATCCAGAGAGAGATGATGTCGTATTATGTGCAGATCTCATTGCACCAGAAGGGTATGGAGAAATTATTGGTGGTTCTCAACGAATTGATGATTTGCAGTTAATGGAAGAGCGTTATAAAGAACATGGATTAACAGATGAAGCATATCAATGGTATTTAGAACTAAGAAAATATGGTAGTGTACCGCATTCTGGCTTCGGCCTAGGATTGGAAAGAACGGTAGCTTGGCTTGCGGGTGTTGATCATGTTCGCGAGACTATACCGTTTCCACGTCTACTAAATCGGCTTTATCCATAATTATTAGGTTGTTAATTTAGCTTAAATATATAGGGGTGCTGTAAGGCTTCTATATCTATCTTAATAAGGGAAAATGAGTGAATGCAACAAGTCAGAAACAAACGCCGATTGATTCATGTTCTAAAAGAAGTATCTCAAACTTTATACAAAACTTAGAAAATAACCTATCCCTTGCTAGAACAGGCAAGGGATTCATTTATCATGTAAAACGGAAATTTTATAAGATGAGAAGGAGATGTTCGTCATTAAAAAGCAATCATTCTCCATTCAGCACCTTTTAAACAATCAAGTGCCTATTCCAAAGGAACTATTAACTTCCTATGTTTCTATAGGGCTAGATGAAAAAGAAGTTATGTTGCTAATACAATTACAACGATTTATGGTAGAAAGAATTGATTTTCCTACTCCAGATCAATTAACTACTTTTGTAACGATGAAAGAACAAGAATGTGCACATTTATTACGTGGTCTTGTTCAAAAAGGGATGCTGGCTATTGTACAGCAAGAAGAAAACGATGGAAAGATTAAAGAAGCTTACGATTTAAATCCTCTATGGGATAAATTATTTCAGACGGAAGAAGATACGAAACAGGATTCAGATACATCTGAAGGGACTATTTTTATCTTGTTTGAACAAGAATTCGGTAGACCATTATCGCCATTTGAAATTGAAATGATTAATGCGTGGCTAGATGAGGATCAAATTGCTCCATCATTAGTTAAAGCAGCTTTACGTGAATCCGTGTTAATGGGAAAGTTAAATTTTAAATATATTGATCGTATTTTACGCGAATGGAAGAAAAAAGGGATCCATAGTGTAGAACAAGCTAGAATGTCCAGTAAACAATTTCATGCCAGACAGAATGCTCCAAGATCAGAAGGTAGTTCACAAAGTACTCGTAACAGTTCTTTTTACTATAATTGGCTGGAAGGGGAGGATTAGCGATGCTGACGCAAAAACAAATTCGCTTTTGCTTGGATGAAATGAAAAAAATGTTTCCTCACGCCCAATGTGAATTAACACATAAAAACCCATTTGAATTAGTAATTGCAGTGCTGTTATCTGCCCAGTGTACAGATAACTTAGTTAATAAGGTTACAAGAACGCTGTTTCAAAAATACAAAACGCCTGAAGATTATTTAGCCGTACCTTTAGAAGAGCTTCAAGAAGATATTAAATCAATTGGTTTATACCGAAATAAAGCAAAAAATATTCGTAAGCTTTGTGCGATGTTGATAGAAGATTATGGAGGAATCATTCCAAAATCAAAAACAGAATTAATGAAATTAGCAGGGGTAGGTAGAAAAACAGCTAATGTCGTTGCCTCTGTAGCGTTTGGTGAGCCGGCAATTGCGGTTGACACACATGTAGAACGCGTCTCAAAACGACTTGGTATATGTAGGTGGAAAGATTCGGTCCCGGAAGTGGAAGAAACTTTAATGCGAAAAATTCCAAAGTCAGAGTGGAGTGAAACGCATCATCGCATGATTTTTTTTGGTCGATATCATTGTAAAGCAAGAAACCCGAACTGTATGGAATGTCCATTATTAGAAGTGTGCCGTGAGGGACAAAAACGAATGAAGAAAAGAAAAGAGGTAAACGCGTAAATATTGCGTTTACCTCTTTTCTTACTCTTATAATCCAAGCTTTAAGTTACTATCAGTTTAGCTTTCGTCACTAGCCCCTTGTTCTTCATCTGATCCATCATCGGTTTGACCATTTTCATCAGAGGGGGGTTCTTCATTCTCCTCTTCTGGTGGGCGAGCTTCCCCGTTATCTTGACCATTATCACCAGTATCAGCTCCACCGTCCCCTCCATCATCATCAGCAGGAGGTTCTTCTTGTTCTGCTGATATGGTTACAGATGTTTGTTGAGTGGGTCCTCTTACACCTTCGTTTTTACCTTTCTTACCAATAGGTGTAACAGATATGTTGTACGTTTCTCCAGGTGTGGCTCCACTTATTTCTAACCCATTTGACTGGACGGTTTGTGTCTCACCATTAACAGATACTTCAAAGGTAGCGGGCGGGCCATTGTAATTCCAACTGACATCAATAAGTTTGTTTGTTTCATTATAGGTAGCTGTTAGCCCTGTTACTTCAGGTAACTCCTCTAGTTCTTCTTCACCTGTTGCTACTGTAGTCGTTTTCGGTTCACTTTTAGAATCGTCTTCATTACTAACTACCACAACTTGAATCGTGTATTCTTTATTTGGTTCCACCGCGGATATTTCCATAGATGTATCTTCGGTAGTTGATAATGCTTGCATCTCACCGCCATCCACTTGTGCACTGACTTCAAAGGAAACATCTGCATCAGCATCATATTCCCAAGAAACGTCGATCGCACTCTTTTCTTCGTTAAAGCTTGCCGTTAATCCGCTAACCGGATCTAATTGATCAAACTTCTCGGAAGTCTCTTTCGGCTCTGTACCTTTAACAAACAACTCTGTAATAATCTTGTTGCTAGGTGTATGTTCGCTTGGTTTTGCAGGTGGATTAGATCCTTTTTCAACTTCCGCTTCAATTACCTTATCAGGTTTGACAAAATCCTTTGTCTCTATGTCCTTCGATATTTCTGTCATCGTATTTTTAAACATTTGTAATGGAATTTGCGTATTTCCATTTCCAGGAGGAATAACATCTCGACCTCCTCCTTCATCTTCATAACCACCAACCCATGCAGAAATCGTGTAATTCGTTGTATAACCACTAAACCAAGCATCAGGGCTTCCTTCACGATCTTTTAAGTTTGTGGTTCCGGTTTTACCAGCTACGGGAAGGCCTGGAATATTTGCATTCTTACCTGTACCCTCAGTTAGAACTGTTTTCATCATATCTGTCATCATATATGCTGTATAGTCTGACATAGCGGGTTCTGCTTGTGGTGTTAATTCAACTGTTTTCCCATCTGGAAATTCGACTTTTGTAACCGAATAAGGTTCATTATACAACCCTTCGTTACCAAAGGCTCGGAAGGCTCCAGCCAGCTGTAAAGGTGTAACCTCTGTCCCTGTACCACCGATAGCATCACCAACTAAAATTTTATCGTCTTTAAATTTGATTCCTAAACCTTCTGCAAATTCTTTTGCTTTTTCATAACCAACTTCTTCTAAAACTTTCACAGCAGGTACGTTTAGCGATTGTTTAAGTGCATGACGTGCTGTCATCCAGCCAGCATATTGCCCATTCCAATTACCAATTACTGAATCTGTACCACCGATTTCGTATGGTTTATCATCGTTTATTTGATGATACGTTGACATTTTATTATATTCAATCGCTGGTCCGTAAGCTACAATTGGTTTAAAAGTTGAACCTGGCTGCGTTTTGTTTTGAATAGCGTAATTTAGTTCTCTTTTCCCTTCACTATTCCTTCTACCACCAATAGCACGTATGGCTCCTGTCTTCGTATCAAGAACTGTCATTGCTGCTTGCATCTCATCGTCAGGATATTGAATCGGATTGGAATCACTATCCGTTAGTAAGGATTCCACATGTTTCTGCACATCTTGATCAATTGTCGTATGGATGGTTAAACCATCTGTATAAATATCTGCACCGTCTACTTTTTCTTTCACTTCTTTTTCCACCTGTTGTAAGAAACCTTCATAAGGTGTTGTTTCTGGCTTATCTTCAACTAATAAAGAAGGAATATCAACATTTCTAGCTTCTTCGGCTTCTTTTTCAGAAATTTTATCATGACGTACCATTAAATCTAAAACAGTATTCATTCGCTCTTTCGTCAATTTAGGATTTTCAAACGGATTGTATGCTGTTGGTCGCTGTGGCAACCCAGCTAAAATGGCTGCTTCAGGTAACGTTAATTCGTTTAAATCTTCTTTTCCGAAATAAGTTTCAGCAGCAGTCGCTACTCCATAAGCATTACTACCGTAAAAGATTTTGTTCAGATACATTTCCATAATTTCTTCTTTTGAGTAGTCTCTTTCTAATTGCAATGCTAACCATTGCTCTTGAACTTTTAAACTAATCTTTTTTTCAGCAGACAAGAAAGATTTCTCAACTACTTGTTGCGTGATCGTACTTGCCCCCTCTGAACCGAAACCATTTTTTATATTGGCAATAACCGCACCGCCAATTCTCCTTAAGTCAATACCAGAATGCTCAAAAAACCTCGCATCTTCGGTTGCTGTAACAGCATCAATTAACACTTGTGGTAAATCATCGTAGTTAATTTTCGTTCGATTTTTCTCGCCCATAACCGCAAAAGATTTCCCGTCAATATCTAGGAATTTTGAGGCAAGAGAGTCGGATAATTTCGACTCATTCAGATCAGGTGCTGTGGCTACCCAATAAGCTGCTGTAGCTCCAGCGCCAAGTCCCATAATTATAAAAATAATTATGATTGAAAGTAATATTTTTTTCCATAATGGTTTTTTCTTTGTTTTCTTTTGTTTTCTTCTCGCTGTACGAGACTGGCTATTATTTACCATGCTTCATTCCTCCATCTCTAAAAATAAAGCTTATCAATAATTGTTAAATAGTCAACTCTAGCTTTATATTGAAAAGGGATAAAATAACCCTGCTGTTTTATTGTTTTATACGCAATGGATTTTTTATCTCCTTTTAGGTGAGCATCCCAATGCGTAAAAAGTCTTTCAGCAGGAAATAAATATGTTTCATCAAGTACAGAAAAGCGTATGAGCAGAAATGTAATACCGCCTTGAGCAACAACAGCCTGCATATGATCGACTTGATGATCATGTATATTTGCTAACGGAAATAGCGTTTTATTTTTTGTTTCCTTTGCTTCAAAATCAATATATTTTTCGCGATACACTCCATTGTAATCCGTTGTTGAAGCTTGTTTGAAATACGCTTCTGTAATTACTGCTGCACTTCTTTTTGGATAATTAACCTTGACAATTTGAACAGGTGTCGGTTTTTTGTGAATGACAGCTTTTTTTGCCTCTAAATAGTATGCATTTGTATCATTAATATCCTTTTCTAATGACATCCCACGATTACCAAATTGATGAGAATATAATTTTTTTTGCTTGTATAGGTCCCCATTTTTTCTTCCATTTGGGTAATTCATTTATTTACAATCCCTTCTTTAAATCAGCGTATGATTAAATGAAATAGCTGATACGTTTCATGGAGAAAAGAAATTGTTCAACAACACAAAATGTGTTGTCTCTGAAAAATTCACCTTGATTAGAAATTTACTTTTATTTACATCGTATTTCCTCTCTGCAAAAAATACTAGCAACTTATAATGCATAGTAGCGTCTTGCTCCGTACATGTTATAAAATAATTGTTCTGAAAGGATGGGAGGCAGATGTATATAGATGCAAACCTCAAAGCCTATCTTCATTATATAACAAATAAAACAACAGCACATAACCAAGATAATATAACACGTACAAACGCTTATTTTAAGTTTTATCTGAAATTCCCGGAAATAAAATGGGCTTTTTTAGCAAGTATCGTATCAAGAAATGCTGGATGGAACATGACTGATTTGCAAATGACTCCATTTCAATATTTATTAGGGAAACAAGAAAGAGAGCGGCTGTTTATGACGTATGAGCGTGCTAATTGGCTCATTTTTTCAGATGCCTATCCCCAACTCTTAGTATACCAATTATCCAAGCAAAACAACAAACCAATGTTCGACCTTCTTTCTCTGTTTCATGTTTCTAGTTATATGATAAAAGAATGGCACTATTTTTGGAAGTATTGTGATAAAAATCGTCTTGTACAAGCACTTATTATAAACGAACAGAATGTTATTCAAGAACCTGTTATTAAACAGCATTATTTTCAACGTCGTGTATTTCATCAATTGCCTTATCAAATGCAAAACTTTTTTATGATGAATGCTGTTCTTTTGCCTTCTATGTCCAATGATTTATATGGTGCCTATGTCCATAACTTCACAAATAGAACGAACCGAATTCAGTTAGGGAAAAAACTAGCTTCTCTTATTTTTTCCCCAACTGTCTATAAGCAAACGTTTTTATTTGTTAAATATTGTACACACACTGGATCTAGACGTGATTATGAACGTTTTTTGAAGCTTCCCAAACAACCGGTTACCCCAATCTTGCGAATGGTATATCCCATTATTACACATCAAGATACTATTCGAAAGGATTGGTATCAATCAGGGGGTGTAAAGAAAAAATGGATTCGCGACGCACATCAATGTAACAAACAACAAATCGGAAAAACTTTTTACCAAAAACGACAAATGTTATTTGCTTATTTCTATACTAAACAAGTGTTTACCGCAAAAAAATATTTTTCCACCAATAAAAGGGGGTAGCTTCTCTAAAATATATAAATTAGGTTACAGTAACAGAAAAAATATAGCAAAAGAAAAACAACGTGTCATTTCGAGCAATTTTTAAAACCATTTTGAATAGATAAAGTGCTGCCATGCATGTATATGGCAGCACTTTGTTAATCATTAAACCCTTAAGTTGCTGGGAAATTGGGTCCGTTCAATTTTTTATCTCCTTTTTTCAAAGAGTTAGAACGGATGCTTTCTGTTTTGGCTTGTTTCTTCTTTTTATCTTTCATCGTTTACCCTCCTTTCATCATTAGTTTGTCAAAAATGTAAAAATAAATGAGTATATGCACTTGTTTTGTAAGCTTCATTCTAGTTTTGTCGAACGTGAAGGAAGCCTTCTTTTTAAGACGAAATGTATACAGTAAGATGGGAAGGGGAGGTAGCATAAGAATGCTTGCGTATCAATCACAAAAAAAAGGAAAGCGCGGTGTGGACCGTAAAAAAGTAGAAGCAGCTTTATACGAATTATCAAATCAAATTCGCCGATTGGATCAAAAGTTGACAATGAAAGTAGAAAATAATATATCAAGTCAATATTATGAAAAACTAAATGAAATTGCGCTAGTGAAGAATCAATGTATGCAATTAGAAAAAAATGCAAGAGAACAAAGCAAGTAATCCTATCCAGTATCAACTTGTATCTACTTTGTTCCTCAAAAGGAATAATAAATATTTTAAAATAACACCATAGTAAAAAGTTCTTATTCATCTTCATTATATGTTACTATATAAACATAACATTATATTTAAGTAGGTTGAGATTTGCATGGATATAAAACAACAAACAAATAAATTACAACAAAATTTATATCAGTTGAAAGAAAAATTTGAGCATACGAATCCTCCAGAGGACCGAAAAGATAGAGCGTTGTTTCTGAAAGTTAAAGAGGAAACAACGCCTATTTATCAGTTGCTTGAACGTTGGGAAAAAGACGCTTTACAGTTGGTACAAGAGCGCAAAGTGAATGTACATCCTCATCAAATTGTTTCTACAAGAGAAAATATGGAACTATTACTGTTGCATAGTTATTATATTGATGTAAAGAGAAAACGATATTTCGAATTATACAAATCAATACAATACATTTTCGATCAGTTAATGCGCGAGTTGGATACGCTGTCGTAAATATATTAAAGATAATTCTAAAATCTTTTGAGAAGGGGATGCATGATGAAAACAAAACAAGCATTAATAGAAGCTGCGAAAACGATTAGAGAAAAAGCATATGTACCGTATTCTCGTTTTCAAGTTGGAGCAGCGTTACAAACGGTTTCTGGAAACATTTATACAGGCTGTAATATCGAAAATGCTGCTTATCCTGTCACATGCTGTGCAGAGCGAGTTGCTATTTTTCAAGCAATTGCCAATGGCGAAAAATCATTTACGGAGATGGCTGTTGTTGCTGATACAGAAAGACCTGTACCTCCATGTGGATCTTGTAGACAGGTAATGAGTGAATTTTTTCCATCTGATATGCTTATTCACCTAACTAATCTAAAAGAAGATGTAAAAACGGTTAAAATGGAAGAATTATTGCCTTTTTCATTTCAACCTTCTGATTTAGAACAAGAAGTGTAGCAATTTACGACGTTTGTTCTCTATTGAAAATGCAGACAAACTGGGGAACAGCAAACAATTGATTTTTCAATCGTAACAAACACTTTTTGATACTTCATTATGTACCACTCACAACGCATTTGCACGGATTCATTTTTCACACCTCTTATTTAATGCTATAATAAAAAAAGAGTACACAAACATATTATTTTTTTTCCAGTCATACAATGGAAAAGAAGAAACAAACAAAGCCACACTTAATTATAGAACTGGTATGAGGTGATCGGAATGAGTATGAACCAAGTGCATTTAACAAGTAAAGATATTTTGGATAAAGATTTTAAGACCGCAATGCGAGGATATAACCAAGAAGAGGTGGATGAATTTCTTGACTTAATTATTCAAGATTATGATTTGTTTAAACAGGAGATCAATCGTTTACAACAAGAAAATGAGCAATTGCGAAAAACAAGTTCTGAGAAACCAAAAGCAAGGTCTGTGCAAACTGCACCTAATCATCAAGTTAATTATGATGTGTTAAAACGTCTCTCAAATTTAGAAAAAGCAGTGTTTGGTAAAAAGTTTGCTGATTCAGAAGGGTGATCTGGTGATTTCTCTTTCTTAACTTGCTTTTTTTTATCCATATGGTATAATTTTAACTTGGACTAGTTGTTAAATACTCAAGTGATCGCTGTAATTTTTACAGAGGAAAGTCCATGCTCACACAAACTGCGATGTTTGTAGTGTTCGTGCTTGACGAAATCATAAGTCAAGGTAACCTTTTGGTTAACGGCAGGTATATTTCCTAAGTCCAGTAATCGGATACGGAAGTAACCTTGAAAGTGCCACAGTGACGTAGCTGATTGGGAAACCTTTCAGGTGGAACGAGGTAAACCCCACGAGTGAGCAACCCAAATAATGGTAGGGGCATCTTTTAGTAGGGAATAGGAACCGAACGGAGGACAAGCTAAGCTTGTAGATAGATGATCACCACCAAAGTACGAGGTTGACCACCGTTAGCAGTACAATGGTACAGAACATGGCTTATCGAGTATTTAACAGGTCAAAAAATTAACATGAAGTCTCTCTATCGGTGTATAAACGAAAGAGAGACTTTTTTCATTTCCTATCTGAAATTCATTTGCATCACGAATAATTATTCATGATACATAAGAAAATATGGTAAACTAAAACACAAACAGTCATTGAAAGGACGTTTTTTATGCAGACAGTTACATTAATAGCTACCGCAGCGATGGGATTAGAGTCTGTTGTTGCAAAAGAAGTTAAAAATTTAGGTTATGAAGTACAAGTTGATAATGGAAAAGTAGAATTTAAGGCACCTATAAGCGCAATTCCTCGCTGTAATTTATGGCTTCGTTCTGCGGATCGAGTAAAATTATTAGTTGGTAAATTTAAAGCTACTTCCTTTGATGATTTATTTGAGGGAACAAAGGCTTTACCCTGGGAGATTTACATTGATGAAGATGGCGAAATTCCTGTAATAGGAAAATCTGTTCAATCAACATTACATAGTGTTCCTGATTGTCAAAAAATAGTCAAAAAAGCGCTCGTTGAACGGATGAAATTAAAATACGGCATGGTTTCTAAACTACCAGAAACAGGAGCAATGTATCGTGTCGAAATCGCCCTATTAAAAGATGAAGCAACACTTACGATCGATACTTCAGGCGTAGGTTTACATAAGCGAGGCTATCGAGTTGGGCAAGGTGACGCTCCGCTTAAAGAGACCCTTGCTGCTTCATTAGTATTATTAACTAATTGGCATCCAAATGAGCCTTTCGTTGATCCATTTTGTGGTTCAGGTACTATACCTATTGAAGCTGCAATGATTGGACAAAATATTGCTCCAGGTTTTAATCGTGAATTTTCATCCGAAAATTGGTCATTTGTTAAACAAAAGCATTGGGACAAAGCTTTTGAAGAAGCGGAGGACGTCGCTAATTATGATCAACCTTTAAATATTACTGGGACGGATATCGATCATAAAATGATTAACGTTGCCAATAGAAATGCACTTGAAGCAGGGCTAGGGGAACTTATTCAATGGAAGCAAATGCAAGTTAGTGACCTTCACTTTAAACAGCCTAACGGTTATATTGTAAGCAATCCGCCTTATGGGCAGCGTCTCGGAGATCAAAAACAAGCAATGAAAACAGCAAAACAACTTGGTGAAATCATAAGTAACTACCCGAGTTGGAGTGTTTATATAATAACAGCATACGATCAATTTGAAGCCGCTTTTGGTAAAAAAGCAACGAAGAAGCGAAAGTTGTTTAATGGCTATATTCGAACAGATTATTATCAGTACTTCGGTCAGAAAGAGAGGGGATATTCTGATGAAATTAAGTGATCAAAAACAGCAATTTAAAAATTATTTAAAAGAAATTGATTATTATCGAGAGGCACTTTCCCTTATACATTGGGATATGCGTACGAAAATTCCAACTAAAGGCGTTGAGCAGCGGTCAGAAGTGGCAGGTTTTTTGGGTGAAAAAATTCACCAATTGCAGACATCGAAGCAAATGGAAGCATATATTAAAGAACTTAAACCTAACACGGATGATTCTATTCTTTTAAGAACAATTGAAGTTTGTGAAGAAGAATATGAAAGGAATAAAAAAATCCCTCACAAGCTGTATAAAGATTTTATGATTACGCAGACTAAATCTGAAGCGATTTGGCAACAAGCTAAAGAGAATGATGATTTTCATCTATTTCGACCATACCTTAAAAAGTTAGTGGATTTCAACCGTGAATTCGCTTCTTATTGGGGATATGAAAACAATATTTATGATGCTTTGCTACACAAATTTGAGCCAGGTATCACAGTAAACGAACTAGATCATGTATTCCCTAAATTACGCAGTTCGTTACGCTCCACGTTAGAAAAAGTGCAAACAAGTGCTGTAAAGCCTGACCCTAGTATAATACAGGTTCATTTCCCTAAACAACAGCAAGTAGCTTTTACAGAGCAACTGCTTAAACAGATGGGCTATGACTTTACATCTGGACGTTTAGATGAGACTGTTCATCCATTTGCTATTCCATTAAATCAAAATGATGTAAGATTAACTACCCGTTATGACGAAAATGATTTCCGAATGGCTGTATTTGGAACGATTCATGAAGGGGGACACGGCTTATACGAGCAAAATATTGATCCTCGTTTAGCTCGAACACCATTAGCGACTGGAGCTTCTATGGGTATACATGAATCACAATCATTATTTTGGGAAAATTTTATTGCCAGAAGTTATCCATTTTGGGAAAAGAATTACGATTTATTCTTGCAGTATGCTCCACATTCATTTCAAAATGTAGATCTAGAGCAATTTTATCAAACAATCAACGAAGTGAAGCCATCTTTTATTCGAATTGAAGCAGATGAATTAACCTATCCGCTACATATTATGATTCGATATGAGTTAGAAAAAGCACTTATAAATGAAGAAATCATAGTAGATGATTTACCCCATTTATGGAATGAAAAAATGAATGATTATTTAGGAATCACGCCGCCAACAGATAGAGAAGGTGTACTACAAGATATTCATTGGGCAGGCGGTGATTTCGGGTACTTCCCGTCTTACGCTTTAGGGTATATGTATGCAGCACAAATTTATCATACATTATCTAAAGACTTTCCTGTAGAGAGCCTTATACGAACTGGTGACCTTACTCCTATTAAAAGTTGGCTCGCCAAGTCGATTCACCAATATGGTAAATTAAAAGAACCGCTGGAAATTCTAACTGATGTAACGAATGAAACATTAAATCCTGATTATTTAGTTCAACATTTAGAGAAAAAATTCAAGGCGATTTATCAGTTTTAATTGTATAAAAGATGTTGTTTTTAGTATGCAATTTTGATCCATTAACAGGGGGAACAACGTTCAAACGTCATGAGTTGTAAAGGAGATTAAAGCATGTCATATATTTGTTCGATTGGCCTGGGGATTCCAGAGTATCGTCTAAGTCAACAACGTATAAAAGAAATCGTTCAGGAAATTTTTCCTTTTTCCAAGCGAGAAATTAACCGGCTACTCCCTGTTTTTGATCATGCACAAGTGGACGAAAGGCAGTTTGTAGTGGAAGCTAATTGGTTTACAGAAAATCATTCCTTCCAAGAGCGCAACAATTTATTTATTGAACTTGCTAAAGCGTATGCGTTAAAAGCTATTGATGATTGTTTACATCAGACGGCGTTTTTATCCAATCCTATTGATTACGAAGATATTGATATGATTATCTTTGTGTCAAGTACTGGCGTAGCAACACCTTCATTAGATATACATGTAATGAATGAACGCCCATTTCGACAAGATGTAAAGCGCATGCCTTTATGGGGGTTAGGGTGCGCTGGAGGAGCTATTGGCTTAGCAAGAGCACACGATTGGTTGACAGCAAACCCAGATAAATCTGCATTAGTCATTTGTTGTGAATTATGTAGTTTAACGTTTCAAAAAGGGGATTTGAAAAAAAGTAACCTGATAGGAACTGCTTTATTTGGTGACGGTATAGGGGCCGCAGTTATTGTTGGAGAAACATCTCCATTAATTCAACATAATAAAAATAAAGTACCACGTTTGTTGCAATCCCATTCTTATACTAAAAAGGACAGCATTTCGGTAATGGGATGGCAAATTACCGATACAGGGTTTGAAGTGATTTTTTCCAAAAGCATTCCTGCGCTCGTGCAAAGCTTTTGGAGGGAGCATGTACAGCTATTTTTTACTCAACACCAATTAAACGAAAATGCTATTGCTACTTTTATTGCCCATCCAGGAGGCAAGAAAGTTATTGAAGCAATGCAACATGTGTTGCAAGCAAATGTTGATAAATTTCGGCACTCCATTTCTGTATTAAGAAAACACGGTAATATGTCATCAGCAACCGTTCTATATGTACTTTATTCATGGATGAAGGAGGCACGATATACAAATGAAAAAAGTGTGCTCTCTGCACTTGGCCCAGGGTTCAGTTCAGAATTAATTTTAATGGAGTGGATGTAGTAATGCCAATTTTTATGTGGGTTATTTTGTCGGTAATTATAATACAGCGACTAGTCGAACTGGTTATTGCACGTAGTAATGAGCAATGGATGAAACAAAGAGGAGCCATTGAAAAAGGGAAGCAACACTATAAATGGTTTATTATTGTCCATACATTGTTTTTCCTGTCCCTCATTGCGGAAATTATTTTTCGTAATCAACAAAGCATTTCCTTAAACTATGTTCTATTTACTGCTTTTATAATTACCCAAATTGGCCGTATTTGGTGTATTGCAACATTGGGTAGATTTTGGAACACCAAAATAATTGTTGCACCGCAATTTGACGTTATTAAGCGAGGCCCATATAAATACGTAAAACATCCTAACTACATTATTGTTGGTATAGAATTGTTTGTCATTCCTTCACTGTTTGGTGCGTGGTTGACAGCGATAGTATTTCCAATTCTACATGCGTTATTATTATATGTCCGCATTCCCGCAGAAGAAAAAGCTGTTTATGGGCATTAGAAACACTTATAATTTCCTATAGTGCTAAAATAAATAAACATGTTCCACTTATTGAAAGTGGAACATGTTTATTTAGTGAATATGAATGTGTTTTATTTAGGTTATGCTCAAAATCCAGATTAAAAAGAGCGGCTTTTTATTACATGGATAAAATTTAAACATGATTCATTTTTTTAGCTATATACATAAATGGCGTATCCATAATGGCTACAATAAACTTAATGACATAAGTAGTAATGAAAATTTCAAAAAATATTTCTGTTGGATAGCTTCCATAAAAAGCGATACTGCAAAATACGACCGTGTCCAATAATTGGCTAACACCTGTACTTCCATTGTTACGGATCCATAGATGCTTGTCAGCAGGAAACATCTTCCTAAATTTATCATAAATCCAAACGTCGAATGACTGGCTGATGATATAAGCTGCTAGACTTCCAGCAACCACCCTAGGAATTAAATCAAATATAGTTGTTAATGATTCATGAGCGATGTCGTCTGCACCAGGTTGAAACGTCAGGGCTATTTGCATAAAGATGGTCATCGCTAATAGCGTAGCAAACCCCATCCAAACCGCTTTTTTCGCTTCATCTTTTCCATGCTTTTCGTTAATAATATCTGTTGCTAAATAAGCTGTCCCATATAGAATGTTACCAAGTGTAGCAGTCAGCCCAAAAAGCTCGACAGTCTTTAAAACTTGGATGTTTGCAATAATTGTAGCCATTCCAATCCAAACATAAAGACCTGTTTTTCCAAACAGACGATAAAACAATAATAGCATGGAAAAATTTACGACAGCGAAGATAATCCAAATTATTTCGTTTGTCACATAAATTCCTCCTTAGTTTTGATAACGCGGGAGTTCTCGAACCGCGAAAAACACAAATGATATTATACGCCGCAAAGAACTAAAATGCAATTATTTATTGTGTATCTCCTGATTCAAGAAGTAAAAGGTGGCGCATTTTATTACATAAAATTAAAATATAAAGGAAAAAAGGTGTTTTATTTTAGCATTCTCAATCTATGTTTTTATTTTAAGAAACCGATTAATACGTGAATTTATTGATCTGATGATGAAAGAGATACATTGTTATTTTGTTTAAAAGCTTTACATGAGGTTCTATTTTCTTTAGAGCATACAGAACACTTGCTAACTTCAATGAGTTGCAGTCCATAATTAACTGCTTCTTCTGAACGACGAAAGATATGATGTTCTCCAATTTTATACAAAAGACCACTTGCCTTTAGCATAGCCATTACATCTGAATTTGCTTCTGAGATAATAATTATTCCACCCATATTTTTAAAATCAGTAACTAGAGAGTCTAAATTAGCTGCGCCTGTAGCATCTAAAATAGAAACATGCTTCATTTTTAAAATTAATACCTTTGGACGCTGGTTAATGGACCTTGTAATAATAGACTCGAATTTGTCTGCAGCTCCAAAAAATAGTGCTCCGCCAACAGTATAAAATGAAAGCTTGGGACAAGTGGAGCTTAACGTGTCCAAATGATTACCATGTATGGTGTCTTTGATTTTATCAGGAATAACTTTTTCTACTTGCAACACTTCACTCATCCGCTTTATGAACGAAACCATTGCAAGTAATAGACCAATTTGTACAGCTGTTGTAAGATTAACGAATACAGTCAATAAAAAAGTGACTACTAGTACAAGTGAATCGCCTGTTTTTAATTTTAGTATATGAATAAACGATTTATATTCGCTCATATTATAGGCGACAATCATTAAAATAGGAGCCATACTTGCTAGAGGTATATTCGATGCAAATGGTGCAAATAACAATAGAATCAATAAAACAAAAACACTTTGAAATATACCTGAGAAAGGGCTAATTGCTCCACTCTTAATATTCGTAGCTGTTCTCGCTATAGCACCTGTAGCAGGGATTCCACCAAACATGGGTGTAACCATATTAGCAATCCCTTGCCCAACTAATTCTCGATTGGAGTTATGCTTTGTCCCTGTCATTCCATCGGATACGACAGCGGATAATAATGATTCTATTCCTCCAAGCATTGCAATTACAAAAGCAGGTTGCCAAAGCTCAGCAATAGTTCCCCAAGTTACTTCTGGCATTCGAAAGCTAGGTAAAGATTGAGGAATACCACCAAAGGATGTACCGATGGTTGCCACTTCAGAAGGATATAACAGCATGGCGACAGCTGTTGGTAAAATCAATGCAACAAGTAGAATAGGAACCTTTGGAAGCACCTTTGGGATAAAGATGATAACGAATAGACCTATTAGTGCTGTACAAACGCTATACCAATTAATAAAAGATATATTCTCTACAATTTGCATCATATTTTCATGAAAATATTGCTTTTTCTCAAGTTCTTCAAGACCAAGAAAATTACCAATTTGACCGCTAAATATAATAACAGCAATCCCTGATGTAAATCCGATAGTTACTGATCTAGGAATGAATTGAATCAATTTCCCAAATTTAAATATCCCCATCAACAAGAGTATAAATCCTGATAAAAACCCGGCTACCAATAATTTTTCATATCCATACTCTAATACAATAGCCAGTAATATCGGAATAAATGCTCCCGTTGGACCAGCAATTTGAAATCTGGAACCCCCAAACAAAGCTACAAGAAGACCTGCAAAAATGGTTGTATATAAACCGTACTCAGGCTTAACACCAGAGGCAATAGCAAACGCCATCCCAAGTGGAATAGCCACAATCCCTACTGTTAAACCTGCAATCATGTCACGCTTTATATCGGCTAATGAAAAACTGTTGAAACGATTGTCTGTAAACAAATAATCTGATCTCTCCTAATAATATTTTTTGTAAATACTAATTGGGTTTTTCGTAAAGAAAACAAACCATTAAGTATTTGTAATAGAATGACGATTAGCGTATGGAGTTAGGCTTTTCTAAAGAAGGAAAAGAGATATGCGATCACGAAAAAAGTCACTCTCCCTCTGTAGAGTGACAACGTCTAATGATTTCATCGTTAGAAAGCTGTAGTTTTTCTTATACTATAAACCTTTACTTTCTTATAGTACAAAAAAAGCGGTAATCTAACGAAAAGATTACCGCTTTATCTATGAGGTACGTTCGTTATTTTTTTACAACATTAGCTGCTTGTGGTCCGCGTTCACCTTCAACGATATCAAAAGAAACTTCTTGGCCTTCTTCAAGTGTTTTAAAACCTTCTTCTTGAATTGCTGAGTAATGTACAAAGACATCGTTTCCTTCTTCTTGCTGAATAAATCCATATCCTTTTTCAGCGTTAAACCATTTTACTACTCCGTTTTCCATCTAATTAATCCTCCTAAAATGCTTCACGTTCCCTTTGAAAAACGTGGTAATGCAAAGCAGATAACAGAACATAAAAATAGACAGCCTCTATAGAAGTGTAGGATCACTTTACACCCACTTCTATGGAAGCTGCCTGCATGAATGAATCCGTACATCTTCTTTGCTTGATTCTAATATAGCTTATTTATGTAACTTCGTCAAGGAAAGTAAGGACGATAACTCGACATTTTTTATGTTTCCAGTTATGATTTAAATGTATTAAATAAGCAATGAAAACGATTACTGAAACATCAAATTGAAAGGGGTCATACTATATGAATAAGGATATTGAAATTGCCCAACAAACACCGTTAGAGCCAATACATAACATTGCAGAGCAACTTCAACTAACTTCAGAGGATTGGGAACCATATGGACATTCAAAAGCTAAGCTGTCAGCAACCTTATTTGAGAAATTGAAACAAAAGAAAAGTGGAAAGATTATTTTAGTCACATCAATTAATCCAACACCCGCAGGAGAAGGGAAATCAACAGTTACGGTTGGACTTGGACAAGCATTAAACCAAATGGGAAAGAATGCCATTATTGCACTTCGCGAGCCTTCGCTAGGTCCAGTAATGGGAATTAAAGGTGGGGCAGCAGGAGGGGGTTATTCCCAAGTTTTACCGATGGAAGATATTAATTTGCATTTTACTGGGGATATTCATGCTATAACTACAGCAAATAACGCTTTAGCTGCATTGATTGACAATCATATTCATCAAGGCAATGAATTACAAATTGACCCAAGAAAGATTGAATGGAAACGAGTAGTAGATATGAATGATCGCGCTCTAAGGCAGATCGTTGTTGGGCTAGGTGGAGCAAACCAAGGAGTTCCTCGAGAAGATGGTTTCAATATTACTGTAGCATCTGAAATTATGGCTATACTTTGCTTAGCCACCGATGTACAAGATTTAAAAGAAAGGCTTCGTTCCATCGTTATCGGCTATACATTCGATCATCATCCTATCACAGTTAGCGATTTGAAAGTAGAAGGCGCATTAACCCTGTTATTAAAAGACGCAATAAAACCAAACCTTGTACAAACAACAGAAAACACACCTGCTATTATTCATGGCGGTCCATTCGCTAATATCGCTCATGGCTGTAATAGCATTATTGCGACAAAAATGGCAGCTAAGTTGGCAGATTATACAGTAACAGAAGCTGGGTTTGGAGCGGATTTAGGAGCTGAAAAGTATTTTCATATTAAATCTCATGCAGGTAATATTGATACCTCAGCTGTTGTTATCGTCGCTACTGTACGTGCGCTAAAAATGCACGGCGGCGTTACAAAAGATAGGTTGATGGAGGAAAACATCACAGCTTTAGAGACTGGCATGGATAATTTACAAAAACATATTGAAACCATTCAGGCTTTTAACGTACCTTTTGTTGTGGCAATTAATCAATTTCCAACCGATACAAAGCAGGAAACATCCTTTATTCAGCAATGGTGTCAAGCGCGAGGTTATGATGTTGCGTTAACTACCGTATGGGCTCATGGGGGAAAAGGAGGAATAGAGTTAGCTGAAAAAGTAATCGCTAAAACAAATAATTTTCATTCTTCTTTTCAACCTTTATATGACATAAACGAATCCTTGGAAAACAAATTAAGAATAGTAGCTCAGAAAGTATATGGGGCAGATGATATTGAAATAACAAAAGAGGCCCGTAAACAATTACGTTTTTTCCAAGAACAAGGTTGGGGGAATTTGCCTGTTTGTATGGCTAAAACCCAATATTCATTATCAGATGACCCGACGTTATTAGGAAGACCAACAGGGTTTACTATTACAATTAGAGAGCTTCGAGCATCTATTGGGGCCGGATTTATTGTCGCTTTAACTGGTGATGTAATGACAATGCCAGGGCTTCCTGCCAAACCGGCTGCTTTACAAATGGATGTAGGAGAAGATGGACGAGCAAAAGGATTATTCTAATGCAAACAGCAGAACAACTATCTGAGATAGAGCATTTTGTATACAGGTTATTCTCTAATGACATTACCGGTCACGATTATTATCATATGAGGCGAGTGGCTCGTTTGGCAAAATATATAGCGGAAAAAGAAGGCGCTAACCCGTTTATTTGTGAAACAGCTGCTTGGCTGCATGACGTAGGGGATGAAAAATTGTTTTTAGATCCTCATGTTGTCATTCAAGAAATGGGAGATTTGCTTGATCGCCTTTCTTTAACAAAACAACAAATAGAGAAAATAAAGCAAGCAATGCAAGATGTTTCTTTTCGTAAAGGGAAAACACCGGTAAACCTAGAGGGGAAAATCGTTCAAGATGCTGATCGGTTGGATGCTATTGGGGCAATTGGCATCGCTCGTGCTTTTAGCTATGGTGGGGCAAAAGAACGCCATCTTTATCATGAGGAATTAGACAATCATACAATCCAACATTTTTACGAAAAGCTATTACGTATTCCAGATAAGTTGCACACAGCATCCGCTAAAACCATTGCAAAAGAACGACATCACATCATGCAGCAATTTCTAGAACAGTTTTATCAGGATTGGAATTTCCCTGATATAGAAAATAGGGGTGAAAAATGAGTATTCGTTTAACTAGATTAAAAGCTAGTGATGCAGAAGCTTTACTAGTGTTTGAAGCGGAAAATCGTTACTTCTTTGAGACAATGGTGCCCAGCCGTGGGGATGCGTACTATATGTCTGAAAATTTCCAAACAAGACATAAACAACTATTAAAGGAACAAAGCCGAGGAATTTCACATTTTTATTTAATAAAAGACGATCATGATTCCATATTAGGTAGAATTAATGTGGTTGATTTAAATAAACAACGCCGAGGAAAGCTAGGCTACCGAATTGGCAAGATGTATACTGGAAAAGGATTAGCAACAAAAGGTTTGCAGCTTTTCATGAAAGAAGTAATAAAATTGGACATAAGAAAGATACACGCGAAAACAACCAGTAATAATTTCCCATCTCAAAGGGTGTTACAGAAAAACGGCTTTCATTACGAAAAAACAGATACGGATTCATTTAATATGAATGGTGAGGAAGTAAAGTTTGTGTACTATTCATGGGAGAATGGTAGAGAATTAGTATGACATTGTATTTTAAAACTTAGATTGAGCGTTTTATGCAATGGAGAAATTATGCTTGCAAAAACGCTCTTTTATAAAGGCAAATCATTGTTTTACACGTGTAGCACCTAAATACCGTTCTTGCCAATAAGAATTATTCATTTTGCTTACTTCAACACCTCTCGATTCTCCTGCATGAATAAAGCTACCATTACCGACGTAGATCCCCATATGAGAGGGGCCAGGCTTATAAGTTTCAAAAAAAACGAGATCTCCAACAGATGGCTCAGATATTGGTTGTGAAAAATTATAGATTTCACTAACTGTACGTGGAATGGTGATACCTTCTTGTTGAAAAACATACTGAATAAAACCACTGCAATCAAATCCACCTGGAGATGTTCCACCCCAAACATAAGGTGTTCCCATTTGGGATTGGGCTTTTTCTACAATACCTGAACCATTAATACCTGTATAAGTAGCCTTTTGAACAGCCTTTTGTTTTGTTTTTTCTTTTCGTTCCGTATTTGTTTCTTTATTGGTAACAGGTAATGTTGGTTGTTTTTCTGTTGGTGTAGGTGGAGGGTCTATTATCAATTTCAAGTCATGCTTATTTTCAGCAACTTCTAACGCTTGCTTGGTTAGCGGGCCATATATGCCATCTAATTTACCTTCATAGTACCCGAAATATTGTAAGGATTTTTGTACAAGTTTCACTTTTTCGTTATGCATACCAGGCTGAATTTCTTTAGCAAAAGTTTTTAACTGTTGTTTATATTGTTTTTGCTCATTTTTTACGATAGCTGTTAATGTCTCTTTATTTGCATTTCCGTTTATAGATAGCTTATGATCTGCTTGAAAATTTTTAATCGCATGCTTCGTATAATATCCAAACATTCCATCAACTGGTTGGTCAAAATACGATAATGTATGTAATTTTTTTTGTAACAAACGAACACTCTTACCGTGCTCATCAATTTCTAACTGATCTGATTTAAATAAGATTTTATTTTGCAATTCAGGATATGCGTCGACATAATTTACAAAAGGCTGCGTCATTACAAAGCCATAGAGTAAAGATGTTTTCATGATTTTTTCCACATTTCTATTCATACACAAAACTCCCCTCCAATTACACTCTTGATGCAAGCAACTTTTGGCAAATTGGCGTCATGTGGTCTATTAATAGAAATATGTAGTTTTCAGCTAGTTATGAATTACGTTTTGATTACAAATGATTGGGTCAAGCTTTTATGTTACAATAAAGCAGATAAGATGGAGTAGTTTGGAGGGATAATTATGATTATTGGTGAAGAAGCTTATCTAAACCTATGCCAACATATTTTGGCGAATGGCACGAAAAAAGGGGACAGAACCAATACAGGAACCTATTCTGTATTTGGTCATCAAATGCGCTTTAATTTAGAGGAAGGATTTCCTTTACTAACGACAAAACGGGTTCCTTTTCGCTTAGTGGCTAGTGAACTTCTGTGGTTTATTAAAGGAGATACTAATATTCGTTACCTGTTAGAGCATAATAACAATATATGGAACGAATGGGCTTTTGAGAAATGGGTTACTAGCAGTAATTATTCTGGTCCTGATATGAGTAATTTCGGTAATCGTTCTCAGGAAGATACTAATTTCAAAAAACAATATCAAGAGCAGATGGGAATTTTTAAAGATAAAATTTTAACCGACAATGCTTTTGCGAAGAAATATGGAGATTTAGGAAATGTGTACGGCAAACAATGGCGTAAGTGGAAAACATCGCAAAATGAAACCATTGACCAGTTAAAAGATGTGATAGATAATATTAAAAACAATCCAAACTCCAGAAGACATATTGTCTCTGCTTGGAATCCGGAAGATTTACCATCCATGGCGCTTCCGCCATGTCATACGTTGTTTCAATTTTATGTAGCGGATGGTAAGCTTTCGTGTCAATTGTATCAACGAAGTGCCGATGTATTCTTAGGAGTTCCGTTTAATATTGCTAGTTATGCGTTACTAACCTATCTAATTGCACATCAATGTAATTTAAAACCAGGGGAGTTTGTGCATACACTTGGAGATGCGCATATTTACCTAAACCATGTGGAGCAAGTAAAAACACAACTGGCGCGAGATATAAAGCAAATGCCACAGCTTGAAATTAATCAACAAAAAACATCTATTTTTGATTTTGAATTAGATGACTTTAAAATTGTTGGATATGATCCTCACCCTACAATTAAAGCGCCTATCGCTGTATAAAGGAAAGGAGATTTTTATAACGAATGATATCATTACTTTTAGCGATGGATAAAAACCGTGTAATTGGTGTAAACAATGGCCTTCCTTGGCATTTGCCTAAGGATTTACGTTTTTTTAAAGAAAAAACGATAAATCAAACAGTTATTATGGGTAGGAAAACATATGAATCAATAGGAAAGCCACTTCCGAACCGTAGAAATGTAATATTGACCAAAACGAAGCGAGACTTTCCAAAAGATATTGAAGTAATCCATAATTTACAAACTGTTTTACAGTGGAATGAAAAGCATCCAGAACAAGAATATTTCATTATTGGTGGCGCACATGTTTTTGAACAAATATTACCGAATGCAGATCGTATGTATATTACGTGGATAGATCATTCCTTTAAAGGTGATACATATTTTCCTTCTTTTTCTGAACAAAATTGGAAGTTAACTTCCAAGGTAAAAGGAGAAAAAGACGATAAAAATCCTTATGAATACTATTTCTTACAATATGATAGAAAATAATGAATTGATTGCAATTGGAACATATAATTGATGTGTTTTTATATTAATGTAACTTTGGTTAATCATTTTATCGATACGCTCCTTTTAAATAGCAAATTATTGGATACTATTTAAATTTTGCCTCAAACAAGCGGATAATAAGGGGTGCTTAGAAGCTTGTTTTGCTATAGAAAATCATGTTACACTTAAAGCGCTTATAGAATAGTGAGGTACTTATATAAAAAGATCATCTAAAGAGGGTGGAAAAATGTTATCTAGCATCGGTTTCCCAGGACTTATTTTAATATTGGTCATTGCTTTAGTTATTTTTGGGCCAAAAAAATTACCTGAGATCGGTAAAGCAGCTGGACAAACCTTAAAAGAGTTTAAAAACTCGACCAATGACTTAACGAGTGATGTGAGAGATGAGTTTAAAGAAACAAAAGAATTAATTACAAATAATAATGATCGCTAATGGGGAGTGAGGAGAATGTTTCAAAGTATAGGTATTCCAGGGCTTATTCTAATTTTAATTATTGCATTAGTAATCTTTGGGCCATCGAAGCTACCTGAAATTGGTAAAGCATTCGGAAACTCATTAAAAGAGTTTAAAAATGCGACAAAAGATATTGCTTCAGACGATAACGCATCAGATAAGAAGGAAAACCCTACATCAAGTAAAAACTAACAAGCGAAGATGTAAGGAAACTCCTTACATCTTCTTTTATGTGAAAAGAGCATTAATACGAGAACTTACATAGTCTTTCATAAAGTTTATTTTATATATTTATAGTTTAAAGCTCTTGATGCGGGGCAGTAGGGGGAGTAACATGATGTCTGACAATCAATCAACAGAAGAAAAAGAAATGAATTTAACAGGCCATCTCTCTGAGCTAAGAAATCGAATTATTGTAACGGCAGTTTTTTTTATTTTGTTTTTTATCGTTGGTTTTGTTTTCGCAACGGATATATATGATTTTTTCCAGCAAGATTTATCTTTTAAACTTACTGTTATTAGTCCTGGTGAAATTATCTGGATCTATTTTACTTTAGCATCTGTGGTTGCTATTGCATTTACATTACCGATTCTAATTTTGCAAATATGGTTATTTGTAAAGCCGGGATTAACAAAAGGGGAACAAAAAGCAACAATCGCTTATATACCAGCTGTGTTTATCTTGTTTATCGGTGGGCTAGTTTTTGGCTATTTTATGTTTATTAAACTTATTCTACCATTTTTGCTTTCACTAAATGACGGTATGTTTAATGAAATGTTTACAGTAGATAAATATTTTCGCTTTTTATTGCGAATAACACTTCCATTTGCTGTGTTGTTTGAAATTCCAGTAATCGCTATGTTTTTAACAGCATTGGGCATTTTAACGCCACAATTTATGAGAAAAACGAGAAAATACGCCTATTTTATTCTGATTATTATTGGCACTATCGTTACACCACCAGATTTCGTTTTACAACTTGTTGTTGCTGTCCCATTAATTCTACTTTATGAACTAAGCATTAATTTAGCTGCCATCGTCTATCGAAAAAAGCAACGAAAACACGAAGCATTTATGAACGACGCTGATTTATAGGGAAGGAGGAGGCTAATTGCGCTCCTTTTATCATTATTTAATGACTTACAGAGGAAAAAAACAACCAGATGATCCATCACGTTTAGCAGATTGGGCATTCCAAGATCATCATTTCCCTAAACACGCTACAAGCTACAATGAAATAAGCAATTACTTGGAATGGAATAGTCCTTTTCCAACAGCTTTAACGGTTTTTGATGAATTGTGGGAAGCATACATTCTGGATAATTAAAAAACTGGCGTGTCAAATCTTTATTCTAAATTTAACAATATAGTAAATTTCTTTAACTAGATAGTGTGTATTCTCTGGGAACTTTGAAGGCTTCTAAAAGCTTGAGCTTATCGCTCAAGCTTTTTTTATGGTCTAGGAAACTATAAAATTTTGCAGCTGTGGAGTTATTTAGCTATGTCCGGCTTCAGCGCCCAGCAACTAGGCGACTTCACTCCATTTCCCTGGTCGGACCACCAAGGAAATTTTACACGCTAAACGCAGCAGGTCAAGAGCACCTTGAAACTTTTTGGAAAAAATGGGACTTCATTTCAAGCAAAATGAACGAACTGAAAACTAAATAAATTAAAAGGGGAAAATAAAATGAGTTATATTGAAAAAATAATCGGTAGCTTGGATGACAAACGGGAATGGAAGGCTATGGAGGGGCGTGCGAAGACACTTTCAAAAGAGTACCTTAGTGCTTACAAAACTATTCAAAAATACATGTGGACTGCTAGTGGAATTACTGACTGGAAGGACACTGTTCGTATTTTTGATACCATTCTCGATCTCTTTGAAGAAGGTGCATCGGAAGGCAAGAAGGTCGCTGACCTTACAGGTGAGAACGTGGCCACATTTGTGACGAACTAGTGAAGGACTTGAAAACTTGGAAAGACAAACACCGAGAGAAATTAAATGATACGATTAGGCGTGACTAACGATAGTTTTTTGTTGGATATAGTCACTGGCAACCTAACAGAACTCCACAAGATGTTCATACCAACGAAAGTGAAATCGAGAAATAGCCGATATTAGAGAAGATTTTTACTTGTGATCATAGAAAAAAGGGGAAAAGTAAAACATAAATATGTAGAAAATAAATTAATAACATCGTCTCTCACATACAATAATAAAGTTTTTGGAGAGAACACAAGCTAAAACCTACTTCTTTTAACAGAAAATAGTTTTTTTCTACCTGGGAAGTAAACTTTAACTAGTTCCTCTAGTTATTTCAGTTTCACTCTATTTTCTTTTACTAAAGGGTAGTTTACTATTACCATTTCTTACGCAGAGAAGAAATAAGAGGAGAAAACAAATGAAAAGAGAGGGGGAAAACGACAAGCACTATCCCATTCACTGCCACTGTTTCGTCAGTTACTAAATTCTCAACCATTTGCAAAAAGTAAAGCACAATCAAATGGTATTATTGAAAAATGAATACTTAAACTAACCATTTTGTTGAACAAAATCTGTTCCTTTTAAGAATTTCAAACAAACGTTTGATTAATTTATGTTTCTATGTTGTTTTTCAGCAATATTCGGCAAGTAAAGGGCATTACATGAAGAAAACTGTAATTATGTGCGGTTGCCCGGGAAATATTTCATTTTGTTAAATGTGTATTTCTTAAAGTTTGAACTTATAACTTTGTGAGACATCAAGTTAATGAATAATAATATCTTTTGTTTGATTACAGCAGAGCCTACACTATTTTTTTTACCTAACGTACACTATCTATAGGTGATTTACTTAAAGAAAGGAGGGTAATCAATGGTATTTCCGCCAAATCGATCGGCTAATTTCCCATTTCATATGCAACGCGGACCTATGACGCCGAATATAAGAGCTTTTAATCCACAACAAAGTTTCCCTCGCGCACCAATGTCATCTGGACCTTTCGCTGGAGGTCCTTTGCCAGGAGGGCAATCATTATCTAAAGGAGGGAAATTGCAAAATTTATTGAGTCTCTTTCAACCTCAAGCCGGTGCAGGAGTAAATAGCGTTGGTAGTGGATTTCTAAGCAAAGGAGTTGGTGGCTTAAGTGGCGCATTAGATAATGTTCAGCAAGTACTAAATGTTGTACAAAACGCAGCTCCTATCGTGCAAGAATACGGACCAATGGTAAAGAATCTGCCTAGAATGTATCGGATGATGAAAGCATTCAATTCACTAAATGATGAAGAAATAGAAGATAAAGAGAAAAACAATACGGAAGCAATATCTAATGATGATTTATTAAATACAAGTACGGTTGCAGAAGATTCAGCAGAGAAGCAAGAAGAGAATAATCAACAGAATGGAAAATCTGTACCAAAGTTATTTATTTAGTTTAAATGCTCCTAACTTGATTTTTTCTTCTATAAAGTGAAAAATAGAAGAAAATGCGAAAGAAGGGGATGAAAATGATGAATGCTACAGCAAAAGAATATGCAACCTTTGCTGGAGGATGTTTTTGGTGTATGGTAGAGCCGTTTGATCAGCGTCCTGGAATTATCCGAATTACATCTGGATATACAGGAGGATCTGTGGAAAACCCAACGTATGAAGAGGTATGTTCTAATACAACAGGGCATGTCGAGGCAGTTCAAATTGAATTTAACCCAAATATTATGAGCTATAAAAAGTTATTAGATACATTTTGGAAACAGATCGATCCAACAGACCCACATGGTCAATTTAATGATCGTGGTGAGTCTTATACAACTGCAATATTCTATCATACAGATCAGCAAAAACGAGAAGCAGAAGCTTCCAAAAAGGAACTGGAAGCTAGTAGAAAATTTGCTAAACCAATTGCAACTAAAATTGTCCCTGCCAAAACCTTTTATCCTGCAGAAAAACACCATCAAGATTATTATAAAAAGCAAGGCTTTCATTATCGTCTATACAAAAAAGGGTCAGGTAGGGAAAATTTTATTAAGAAGCATTGGAAAAACACATACGATCAAAATGAACTGAAACAAAAGCTTACACCGATACAATATCATGTGACCCAAGAAAATGGTACAGAACCGCCATTTCAAAATGAATATTGGGATAAACAAGAAGAAGGGATTTATGTAGATATCGTCTCTGGTGAAGCATTATTCTCATCTAAAGATAAGTATGATGCTGGTTGTGGTTGGCCAAGTTTCACTAAACCTATAGACCGTTACCAAATTGCAGAAAAAACGGACATGTCGCACGGCATGATGCGTACAGAAATCCGCAGTAAGGAGGCAGATTTACATTTAGGGCATGTATTTGAAGATGGCCCTAAGGATAAAGGAGGTCTTCGTTATTGTATGAATTCTGCTGCTATGCGATTTATTCCAAAGGATAAATTGGTCGAAGAAGGCTACGGAGAGTATATAAACTTATTCACTGATTGAGTAAACTATAATTATATTATGTAAACAAAAGGAGCAGAAAATGATTCATTTAAATTGGGAAAACCGAAAAACGATGAAGCAATTAAAATGCGTTCATGCAGATGCAAAAAAGTTTGTAGTGAATAACAAATTAACACCTGGTAAGATATATGATGTAAAAAATGAAACAAATGAGTTTTATTTTATTATTGATAACAGTAAACGTATAGGCGGATTTCGAAAAGAATATTTTGATGAAATAAATTAACTAGAAAAGTTTGTGAAATGAATCGTTACTCGTAATGGCTTTTGCTAAAGTAAACTAACGCTTGTTGACAACTAGCAAAAAAAATAACCACAAAAAAGAACTAGTTAAGTTACGAGTGGTTATTTTTTGAGCTAGAAACTGTAGCATTACTTTTAATGGTTGAAAATACCAGTATTAAGTTTCTTCACTTACGATATTGCTTTCATTTTTTATAGAAAATGCGTTATAATAACTAGTACAATAATAAATAACTACATAATAACATTCGTCTTATGGATTCAAAAAAGGAGGAGAGCCATTTTGGCTTTTGTAATTACGTCACCATGTAAAGAAGAAAAGTCGGGAGAATGTGTGGAAGTATGCCCTGTTGATTGTATAGAAGAAGGAAAAGATATGTTTTATATTGACCCTGATATATGTATTGATTGCGGTGCATGTGAAGCTGTATGCCCTGTAGAAGCAATTTATATGGAGGATGAAGTTCCCGAAGAGGAAACAGAATATATTGCTTTAAATCGCAAGTTTTTTGAAGAACAATAACTGAGTAAGAAGCAAGCTGTGATTATTTAGCTTGCTTCTTTGTATCTAAACAACACGTAAACCCTTTTTTTTTACTTAAATTTTATTAATTGAGACTTACCTGATTGGCAAAATTTCTAGAAAAATAAAATGCACTACATTTATTTGACAGAAAAGGTTGAATAACCAGCTTCATTATCAAGTAATTTTTGATCAATATGAGTTACTTTAATAAAGGGATTCAATCCGTTTTTTAAAGCACCCATAAACTTTCTTAAATGAGCTTCATTGCCTTCAGCTTCTAATTCAACCGTGCCATCCTCCTTATTCTTCACCCATCCGTGAACATCTAATTCAAGAGCTTTCTGTTTAGCAGAATAGCGAAACCCCACGCCTTGCACTCTTCCATAAAAAACCACATGTATACGCATACTTATCACCTCAGTTACAATTATCCCTTTATACTAAAGTCTAAACATATTTTTCGATTAAAACCTAATTTTCATGTTCATACTAGTTAGTACCTTTGGAATAGATATGACTTCAACTTGGATTTTGTCTGTGTCTTATCTAATCCCATATAGAAAACATTATTAAACAAGAGAAACAAAGAGTAGTGCGCTCACTTGCCCCATTTAAGGCACTTTTTGAACAACCTCGTTAAATAAAATAAAAAATGTTGAAAGGGAATGAAGATATTGGTTGAAAACCACTTGCCGAATCACTCACAATCATTTTGGCGTGAAACATCTACAATACCTAAATATCCATCCTTAGATACCTCCATTCAAACAGAAGTTGGGATCGTTGGAGGGGGAATAACCGGAATTACAACAGCGTATTTATTATCTAAAAAAAATATAAAAGTTACATTAATTGATGCGAATCCAATTTTAAAAGGAACAACGGGTCATACAACAGCTAAAATTACTGCACAACATGGTCTAATTTATGATGAGCTTATACAGCACTTCGGTATAGAACAAGCTATTCTTTATTATAAAGCTATGGATGAGGCTAGGCAATTAATTGAAAACAATATAAATAATCTACAAATAGATTGCGATTTTTGCCATGAAGATGCTTTTCTTTACACCAATCTAGATTCTTGGCAGCGTGATTTAGAAAAAGAAAAGGATGCCTATGACCATATTGGTATTGAGAGCGAAATAACAAAGGATACCCCCCTAAAAATTCCGATGAAATTAGCTTTACAAATGAAAAATCAGGCTCTATTTCATCCGTTAAAGTACTTAAGCTCATTATTAGAAGAAAGTATAAGGAATGGGTTAACGGTCTATGAAAATACAGTAGCTGTAGATATTGAAAGTGATCGCTCAAACCCCTCCATTATAACGAAAGATGGTCATCGAATAAAGTGTGATTATATTATTGCTGCATCTCATTTTCCTTTTTATGATCGAGACAGCTTTTATTTTACTAGAATGTACGCAGAACGTGCTTATGTGCTGGCGATGCAATCTAAGGAAAAGTATCCTGGTGGAATGTACATTAATGCAGAATCACCTACAAGATCTGTTCGCACTACAACATGGAAGGGAAGAGATTTATGGTTAATAAGTGGGGAAAATCATAAAACTGGCCAGGGTAAACCTATGCACGAACATTTTAAAGCATTACAATCTTTTACGAATGAAAACTTTGCAGTAGCGTCATATGATTTTCGCTGGTCGGCGCAGGATTTAACAACATTGGATAAAGTACCTTATATTGGTTGTATGAAAAAATCAACACCTAACATACTCGTTGCGACAGGCTACCGTAAATGGGGGATGACAAACGGCACTGCTGCTGCAAACATGCTAACAAACATCATTGTTAACAAAGCAAGTGAATATACGAAACTTTTTGATCCGGCCGGATTTAAAGCAGATCCCACGATAAAAAAGTTTGTGAAAACGAATACAGATACAGCTAAACACATGGTGAAAGGAAAATTGGATAATACGAATAACCATTTGGATATAAATCAATTGCAAGCAGATCAAGCAACCGTTACACGAATTAATGGAAACCGAGCTGGTGTTTATAAAGATAAGAAAAACCAAATATATATTGTTGATACAACGTGTACACACTTAAAATGTGAAGTCGAATGGAATTCCGGAGAACGAAGTTGGGATTGTCCGTGTCATGGTTCAAGATTTTCATATACAGGCGAAGTTTTGAATGGACCTGCGAACAAACCCTTAAAACATATTGATCCAAATAAATTAAAGTGAAGTATAAAAAATTACTATGAGCTATTCAATCATAGTAATTTTTTATTTTCGTCTCACTATCAAAAGAATACTTTAAAATTGAGACATAAATAAGCGTTTCGGTTGTAACTTCCTATAATATATATTATGTAAACTAGTGTTTTGAAAGTACTATCATTGCTTCTTCCTCTATTAGCTTTTCTAATTCCTTAAAACTGCTCTACGTACGTAAAATTTTCTAAAAATCTAATTGTTCTCTTGCGAAAAGTCAGTCGTATTATTTAATCACTATCTCGCCTTTTTCAAAAGCTTGTAAATGAATTATACTATAAACGTTTGAATTAAACATAGTTCACCATTAATTAAATCCTGTCTTTCATGATGTTCAATATTTAATTCTTCATATACTTTTTTCCAAAATGCAACCGCACGCTTATTTTCTGTAACCTGCATTACAAAATATTGACCTTGCTTTTCCTTAAACAATTTTTCAACAGCCTGAATAGCGAAACCTTTGCCCCTATACTTATTAAGTATAAAGAAGTCGTTTATTCCGTAATCATTGTTCTTTTTCAAAAATGGGCGTTCTAATAGCAATATAAATCCGATGATTTTATGATCCAACTTTATAAAATATGGCGATAACCCTTCTGCTTCCCAGAATTTATCCAATTCCTTATAATGAAAAAGACCATCCTCCTCAACATCTAAATTTATAGTGAAATTTGAAAGATCATGAAGATACAATGTGTAAAAGTTACGCAAAATAGATTTTTCTGATTCTAACACTTTTATAAGTGTTACAGCCATCGTATAACATCCCCTTATCTATACCTGGTTATAACCTATAACTATATGTTCCTTTTGATACAAATAGAACATAGAAGATTTTAGGTTAACTGAATTATTATGAGATCTTCAAGTACATAATACCACTATGTTCTTATAATAAAGAGAATATGTATAAATGCATAAGTAAACGGTGTGGTCACGTAATTACATACATTGCTTTTTCAAGTTAGTGAGTCTTCTTTGTTTTTTAAGCAATTTGAGCTTTCGATAATACATAATACTGATATGAATATTAATAAAAATGCTAACGCTTTTAAATTTTCTAGAAAGATAAGGAAACATTCCATCCTTTATATTCTAATTATTGATAAAACAAAAAACACAGAAGTCTTGTATCTATTTTGACTTCTGTGACAATAAAGACTCAATAATAAATAATTTGTTTAATTAAACATTTTCAACTTCAATTGGGTTAAATGTAGGATTAGGTTGAAGTGTTGCTGTCTGATCATATTGAACATTTAAAAATACCAAACCACCTATAAGAAATGTACCACATACTAATTTTAAAACTATTTTTTTCACGATCCTTCTCCTCCTTTATAAATTAAATAATTTCTCATAACTGCTATTTGCTAATTTATAATATTGTAATGATGACTTATACTTACCACTCTTCTCTAAATGATCACCTAACATTTTTGCATAAAAAGCTAAATACTCATAATTTCTTTTTTTCTCTAGGTAAGGTATGAAATCATTAGCTAATACAGATATAAATTGTTTAGTTTCTCCATTTAATAAATGTGTATATACTTTAATAACATATTTGTGTAAATCTTCAATATATTCGTTATAATCATTAATATACGCTTCCAAAACTAATATTGTTTGATCCAAATAGTTCTTGGCTTTTTCATAATCCCCAACTAAATAAAACTCTTGAATTAAGCGAATTAGGGATACTAGTTTAGTTTTTTCTTTAAAGTTATTATTTTGTATCGCAATTAGATAGTGTTCGATTGCTTTTTCTGAATTTCCAGTTATTGAATGCAGGTAGCCCAGATTGTAATGTGCTAGATGAACTACATCCTCATTGTTTTTTAATTCTCCCAATTGTAATGCCAAGTTATAATTTTTGGTAGCCTTATCTAAATTCTTAATTCTATGATGCGCAATCCCCAATAAAATATGGCATTGAGCACAGCGAATAAAATTGTAGTTTTGTTGAAAAATTCCCATTGCCTTTTTTGCATATTCAATAGTCTCAAGATCATTCCATAATTTACTATGTTCTATAGATATGATATATTGCAAATCTGCTATTTCCTGTTCTTGAATATTTGCAAAACTGATAGTTTCTTCTGCTAATTTATAATGTTGCATAGCTTGATGATGGTACGTTTTAAAAGAATAATAGTTACCTTGAAATTTATGCCAATAATATTTATGTATAGGGTTAAATGAATTTGCCATTTCATGAAGTTCGTTAATTTTACATAATGCTTTTTTGAGGTCCCGCATAATACAGTAATAACGAATTTTATGAATCTCAAACATGAGTGTCTGGTCATTAATACTTCGACCCAGCAACTGCTGCAATTCTTCATATATTACTGATATTTTCTGTTTATCGAATCGGTCATAAAGCATTCCGTACCACTCTTGACATTTTTCTTCAATTTCTATATCTAGCTTTTCCGTAAGCTCAATCTCTAATCGGTTACACAGTAATTGAATAATTTCAGGGCTAGCCTTTGTCTTCTTGTTTTCTATTTTTGATAAGTAGGATAATGAAACAATGCCTTCTGACAATTCCTCTTGTGTCATATTGCGCTTGGTTCGCTGTAATTTAATAATAGAACCTATTTCTATCAAATTATCACCTACCAATCTCTCATTAATTTATTATGTATCTAATATAATTGTAACACAAATCCCACAAATGCATATTGGGAAAATAATTAGATTTTTGCACTAATTTTATAGCAAATGGCTATGATTAATTGATTAGTTTTCCTTGTATAGGAAAATCGATGCAATGAATTCATTTTAAATCTAAAACAAGAAAAAGCATGTCTAAATTACAAGTCTTTAAAATTCAAAATAATAAACATTAAAATTCTGCACAGGTGAATGATCAAATGGTACTATACATTTTTATCTGTTTAATGAGTCATTTTAACTAGAAAGAACCTTCTAATAAACCCTCTTGCATCAAGAAAACTAACCTAACTAACAGATCATCCATTCTCACATATTAAATCTAATAAATTTATATACCCTATAAAAATCGGTTAATTGTTTCATTTGTTCCTCCATTATGCTAACTCTCCTTTCTAGTGTGTGAAAAAAACTAACTTTAATCATGCTCAACAGTTTCAATTCAGTATCACCTCACTCTTCCGGATGCTGATGAATGCTGTAGTCAGGTTCTACTGATATACCAGAATGTGTTTTAATTTTTTCTCCATTTTCTGTAATCGTTATAACTTCAAATGGTCTTGTAGGCAATAATTGCTTTTTATAAAGCGTTATCACTTGTTCTGCTTTATTATGTGCTGTTAATGAAAGCACTTCTGCTGGACCAGCAAAATCTAGTATGTCTACGTAGTCAAAAAGTAAAATGCCGATTTTTTTCTTTTTCAATAAATTCATCCTTCCTTATAGAACAATTGTGAAAAGAATATATTCCCTCTACTAATACTATTAGCAAAGGGAGTGAATAATTTGTACATATATAACAAGCTGCTGTTATCCAAGTGATGTTGTGCTTTTTCTTAAACGCATCCATATCATTCATAAGATCTATTCATAAATACCACTCGCCACCCATCTGGGTCTTCAATCGTAACACCTTTTTCTTTCCAATATTCATTTTCGGGCTCTACCTCTTTATAACCCATTTCGTCCATTCGCTTGATTAACTGACCTATTTCATCCTGATTTTCCATATAAAAGACGAGAAGATTATCTTTTGTTGGAACTGGACAAGGGCTACCGCTCTCATGAGATGTAAACTCTAAATGGTAGTCCGCGTGTGGTAGGCCAAATATAACCCCTTTATATCCTCTATGACCTTGGAATTCTTCTATTTTAGTTAAACCAATACCTGCTTCGTAAAAATGAATGACTTCTGTAAATTTATCCGTAGGTCTTGCTATACGTATTTGTGTTGCAGAAAAATCTCTAAAATCCATCCGTTCACCTTCCTTCAAATATGTTTTGTTCTAAATCATTTTTTAAATATTTCTAAAAATATATACATATCATAATAGATGAATAAAGACGAAACAAGTAAAACACTCTATAACGTTCTTTGATACTTTCGAAACGCTACCAAAACAAGTGCACAAGAGACAATAAACATGATAATTAAATAACTACTATTAGGTATGACGAGCGACCAATCTGGTTTTGTCGTAATAACTTCTCTACCCGCTTCAACTGCCCAATTTAGAGGATTAAAAGTTGCAACGGTTTCAACCCAATCTGGTACCAGTTCAATATGTTTTTACCTCCTACCTCCTTGTATTTCTACTGTAAGTATAAATCAGCACGTAACGTTCGATTCAAGTTCTTTTTAACTAAAATTAAATAAATGCGTAAACACCCGATTAGCAACGTAGCTAGTGAAACGCATCAACTGAGATAAAGGAATCACGGTGAGGCATGAACCGATGATGACTTATCTTAAGGTGATTGCGTGAAGGACCAGTTAGTGGGCGTTGAAGCCAGACATGACTTATATTGTATATCCTTCCAGTTCATCTAAAAGATGTAATCCAGCTTTATCAACTTGGTACAGCTCACCATACACTGCAACCAATTTATTGATCTTATGTAAAACGGGATAGCCTCTTTTCGTATCAAACAGTGTCCCTTTTATACAATAGTGAATTTGTAATGTTGTGTTAATTAATGTTTTTATTTATAAGACCGAATTAATTGAACAATAGATAACACAAGACCAAGTATTAAGAAAATAAAGGTTAATACAAGCCAAATATTTATTATTGGCTCTTCAAATAAAAATATATGCGGCCAAGGTAAAAACGTACCTTTTGTTACCACTTCTGTTATTGTGTAAGTTGCATATATTGCTATAGATAATTCTAATGATTCCACTAAAGACAATAATGTAACGCCAATTACTTGATAAAAAACAAACAATAATAGTAAATGCAATATGATTTTTGCATCAAAAAAACCAAACCCATTCAACCAAATTAGTAAACAAGTAAATAGGAACAGTATACAACCATGTAACATACTATAACGAACTAAATCATATAATAGATTGTTCTTATAGTATGGAAGTAGCACCTCCTTGGATCCTTCGTCATAAATATAACTGTATAAAAAAACGATATGCAGTCCAGAAACAGGTACAGCTACCCCTTGTAAAAAAATATAAGGTAAATATGGATCAGTTGAATTCAAATGGCTTGTGAATATTAGAAATAGCGCTATAATGTAGCCAACAAAAGGAAGAGTGTAAATTCCTTTTAGTAATTTTATGTCAAAGGTAAAGTGATGTTTAAGCCTATTCATGTGATTGACTCTCTTTCAATAATGATAAATACCCATCAATTAATTTTGGGGAAACTGCTTTACCAACAGGTTTGTTCGATAATATCCGTACTAATATGTGCTTACCTTCGTCATCCAATTGAATAACTTCATGATTTGCAATTACTTCATCTAACTCATAATTATTTACTTGTAATTGAAAAACATATCGGTCAGCCATTTTTTTTAGTTGTAAAGGGCTACCTTCAAATAAAACCTTACCATTTCGTATAACACCGATCTGATCACAGAGAAATTCAATATCCTCAACTAGATGGGAGGATATAATCACAGTATGAACCCTTCCTAGTTGTTTAAGTAAATTTCGAAAACGAACTCTTTCTTCAATATCTAGTCCAGCTGTAGGTTCATCAAATAATAAAACAGACGGCTTTCGAAGTAATAACTGTGCAATTCCAACTCTCCTCCTCATGCCACCTGATAATTCTTTCATTTTTTTATTTTTATGCAACTTTAAATTTACTTGTTCTAAAACTTCTTGGATTTTTAATGAAGTTTTGGAAACAGGTAAACCTTGGAGAACTGCAATATGTTCCAGCACTTGATAAACAGTTAAGTCCGGGTATACCATGAAATTTTGTGGCAAATAACCAATTAGTTCTGTTTTTTTAACATATGATTTTGAACTTATTAATTTTTCATCTGCATGTACTTCACCAGATTGAAAAGGTTCTAGTCCTGCTAATATTTTCATTAAAGTAGTTTTTCCTGCGCCATTAGGTCCTAATAATCCATATACTCCTGAAAACGATAAATGAATACCAGACAAGACAGGCTTTTTCTTATATGATTTATATAAATCTTTCACATAAATATTCAATTTGCTTTTTTCTCCTCCAATAACAAGTTGACATTCTCCCATGTCCATGCATCATCCATAGCATGATACCATTGTTCTAAGAAGATTCTTTTAGATTTCTCTCAAAATCTTTCATGACCTCTTCATCATTTATTGCTAGAGTAGATCCATTAGTTGAATATACTAGATGGTCATTATTGATTAAGTTAGGAGTAGTATTATTCATAAAGACTAACTTGGAAGGTAATGCATTTACTTTCATAGGTGCTAATATATATATTTCACTAAGAATAGATTCTAACCGATTAGTTACTTCTTCTATACGTTTGGGCATGTTTGGCCAATCAGCGGGATAGACTATGTCATAATTCTTATATTTTAATTGATTTCCTTCACCCTTTATAAGCGAAAGCCCGCTTGTTTTTCCCTTATAATTCCTGCCTGCTGAATCTATATTTGTAAATAATACATCATCCGCTGTTAGAGTAAAATAATATGCTTCATTAACTTTTACATCATTTGTTCGTTGGACAGTTCCTAAGTATGCGTCTTTTTCAAATATGTGCTTACAATTCTTTTTGGGATACCATCCATGATTCGCTAGCAATATTGTACTATTTTTTGAATAAGGTATTAACGCTGTATCTGTCAATTTGTAGTAGAAAGTGATTTTTTTAAATTTATCCGTACCACTATTAATATGGATAATATCTCCTTCTCTAGCATATGAAACTTTTGTACCATCAACCATTACCTTTTGAACTGGATAGGCATAATATAATTGAAATGACGGGCTATTGGTCGCCGTATGGTCAAATTCAATTTCTGTTCGTACGTCGTCTCCATCTATCGTAATATCGTATGTATGGATTTTATAATGAAGATTGGTATCCACTGAATGCAATTCTTCATATCTTTCAGTTTCCTTCATTTCATCAACACTATTAAACGCAAGAGAATTTTTATGAACAGATAAAAAACCAAATCCTATACATCCAATAATTAAACCAGTAACAATAGATAGTATGATCTTTTTTTCTCTTTGTAAAATTGTCCATTTTAAAGAAGAGACTAACAAAATAGAAATTAACAGTAAAAACCATGCAAGTAATTTAAGTTCTAAGCCAGAGTCTACATTAAATCCTATGTACGATTGGTATACAGAATAAATACTATTTGGACCAATACTGAGTAAATTTTTCCAATCATTTGCACCTACTGTCTCAAAAAATGATGAAAAAACTTCTTGATTTATTACACCTGATAAAAACCATACTATTATAATAAAAAAAATACTGACCTTATTTGCGCCAAAGATCAGAGCTATAATTAAGCCAATAAAACATGTAAATAAGAGAGGGAAAAACATATAATCAATTAAAAAACGAAATAAAGATACATATATAGACGAGAATTCAATTCCAACAAAGATATAAACTGCCGTAAAAGTCATATAAACTATTAGTAACAACATAATTTGTAAACTAAGATGGACGAGTAATAAAGCTGTTAATTTTTCCAAAATTATTTTGTAACCATCAACAAAAAAAGTATGCACGCCAAATTTTAATTCATTGGAAAAACTTTGATAAAAATACACGATATACAAAATGCTTACTATTTGTGTGATTATAACAATTTCCGCTGGTAAATCACCATAATTTTCCTGCGCAAACCATGTATTCATATATATGATTATGCGCGTCCCTAATAACAGAATAAACGTAATACTCGCACATAGATAGAGCTTATTTCTAAGTATATACCTAAAATAAAAAAAATATAGTTTCTTTAATCGCATGCTAAAACCCTTCTCTATTAGATTAAAAAAATTGTTCAAACACAGCACTTTGGAATTTTTGAAGAGACTGTTTTATATTAAATTTTAGCATTTTTCTAAAAACAAACCAAGTAAATGTAGTAGTATACTTAATAAATAGTTTCAAACAATTGAAATGAGAAACAACTTAAAAATAGAGGTATTTATTAATAGCATTTTCAATCATCAACAAATTATATGGTTCTTATCCTTCTTTTTCTAATTTTAAAAATAGAAACAACATGTAGTTTAAAATTGAAGTTGGATAAATGTAAAAATAGCCCACAGCGGTGATTACCCCCGAAGGCTATTTTCTAGTGCTCTATTGCTTTTTTGATAGTATGAAACGTTACTATAATTTATTTAAATAGTCACGTTGGAAGATACACATACGTAACACATCATGATAGCTTCCATTTACAAAAAACTCTTCTTTGAGTTCCGCTTCTACATAAAATCCTAGCTTTTTATAAATATGAATAGCTTTTTCATTTTGTTTATCAACAATGAGATACAATTTATGCAAGTTTAATGTTGAAAATGCATAGTCCATTGCTAATTGAGCAGCTGGAAGAGCGTAGCCATTACCTTGATGTTTTGGAGAAATTATAATTTCAAACTCTGCGTTTCTATGAACAAGATAATCAATATAAGCAATATCTACTAACCCTATTCTTTCTCCTTTACTTTCTATTGTAAACCTCCGTAAATGCTCATCCTGTGCATGTTTTTCATACATTTCCTTTAATCTTGCAAACGAGTAGTATGGTTCTTCAAACCAATAAGACATAATAATTGGATCGTTTACCAATTCATGAATAAATGGTAAATCCTCTTCCTCTAAAGGCCGTAATCGTAAATTATGTTCCACTTTTCTATATACCTCCACAATTAATTTAAATAACGACAAATTCTTTCAATAATTCTCTCCCTCTAATCATATATGTTTACCTATAGAAAGAAAAAGATACTGCATTTCTACTTATTATATAGATTCATATGTTTGTTTTTTCTTAGGAGTAATAAAACTAGCTAATAAACCTGCACAGCCAAATAAAATAAACGTGGATGCGTAACCCCAAAGACCAATGAATAGGCCAGCAGATAACGAACCAATTACTTGTCCAACTGCTAATAATAGAAAGGGAACACCGATACCAAGTGAAGCATTATGAATAAATACACGAATTCCCCAAACAAGTAATACCCCCGTTAAAAATATATAAGACCCACCAAATATTCCAGCAGCAGAATATGCAATAAACCACTTGTCAGGAGATAGGGCTAGAATGATGGAAGCAATGGATAATAAAATAGTAGCAAATTTATAAGAAAACGGCAGGCCTTTCTTTTCAATTAATGAACCTGAAAACCCGCCCAAGATACCTAAAACACCGATAACAACCCAAAATATAGATAACTGCCAGTCTTCATAATTACCAGCATTTTCAAAAAAAGAGCGCGAAAATGTCCAAAAAGCTGCTGAACAAATGCCTAGTACAACAGATGCAATACTTAGTCTTATTGAACCTTCAACACCTTTGATCGAATAATCTCCTTTTTTCAATACCATTCGCGTGGAATACATGGACTTCTTTGGGATAATTTGGATATTCCAAAGCAATGTGATTAATGTTAGAACCGCATAAATGAAATAAGTGATGCGCCAATGTGGTGTTAATAAGATGGCTCCTAATCCAGAAAGAATAATTCCTATGCTTGTGCCAGAATTAATCCAAGTGTTCGCTATTCCTTGCTTTTTCTCTTCAATCCAAAGTGATATTGCTGCTCCATATGGAGGAGATACTAAGCCAGTACTTGCACCAGCTAACAGGACACCTAATCCAAGTATATAGATATTATGTGCCAAACCCATGCATAGCAAACCAATAAGTGCAGCCAAACCAGCAGCAAAAATCATTTTTCGAGGTCCTTGCCTAATCGTAATAATAGTTGAAAGGGTTATTGTAAAGCAATAAGCTAAATAAAATAATGAAGAAATGGTTCCAGACATAAGATCTGATAATTGCAGGGACTTCTGTATATCCGGAAGTAGTAAACCAAAGCTAAATCTCGCTAGCCCATATGTGGAAGCAATCATTGCTATACCAGGTAAAACAAATCGTAAAAAATTCATCATACCGCTCCTTCCTTATTCAATTAGATAGAACGATCTTTCTAATATCGAACATATAAATAAGCTTTTTTATGAAGCGTAAAAAAAATCACGAAGCCTGTTGGACAAGTGTCCGGGCTATCGCAATCGAGTGTGAAGTTGCTTCTTCAGGCCCTATTAAAGTTGCCATTGAAGTTGTACCTTCTAGCAATAAAGTAAATTGATTGGCTAAACCTTGTTGGTTTGCCTCCCCTTTTTTACATGCTAATTGTTGAAAAAAGCGCACAAGTTTTTGTTTATGACTTCTTGCTATTTTCTCTATTTCATTGTTTGACCCTGCGTAATCTTCAATCGCACGTAAGAACATATCTCCTTTATATGACCACTCTTTTAACCATCTACCATGTGCCTCTACAACAAGAATAAAAGACAAATCTGAATCAATTTCAACATATTTATTTAGATAAGACCAATAGCGTTTTTCTCGCTCTTTAAGGACTTCTTCAACTAGCCTTTCTTTAGAAGAAAAATGGTTGTATAGCGTCATCGTTGCCACGTTAGCCTCTGTGGTAATTTGTTTTAATCCCACCCCACGAAAGCCTTTTTCATAAAACAAACGTTCAGCAACTTCCAATAAATCCTTTCGTTTCATTGACGTTTTCATACTTCACCTTCCTCCTAATAGAATGAGCATTCTATCTATTAGAGTAGCAATTTATTAGATTATCGTCAATGGAAACACTCTCAGTTATGAGTTATTTATCACCTCGATGGTCTTGCTGCTAATAATTTTTCATACTACTGTTCCTTGTGAATTTAAAAATAGAATAACGTTATACCTATGGCAATAATCATAATATCGGCACATACATGGATGATCCACGAAAACCAAATTGTCTGGTTTCTCTCATTTACCTTATGAAAAACTATCGCGATCCCCCAAAGTCCTACAAAACAAGTGATAATTAAACTGGGGCTAAACCATAAGGCAATCATGGGTATATGGTAAGTTGCAAATAGCAAAGGGCTAAAAAAGTATCCGATTTTCCTGGGTAATTGAAAGAAAATAAACCCGCGAAAGAAGTACTCCTCTAACAAAGAATTAATAAAAGTAATATAGATGCCAACGAAAATAAACCCCGTGGCGCTTATACCTAATCTTCCAGTTATATCTTGCTTGATTTGGCTAACTGAGAAATAAGGAGATAGCAACAAATAAGCAGCTAAAACGATGGAGGCAGATAATGCTCCAAGGAAAAGTAAACGCAACCAATCTCTTCTATTCATTTTATCTAAAGTTAGAACATCTTTAAAGCGAAAATCGCCAAATAAACGAGTGTATAACCATATCGCAAGAAAAAATAACGTCATTTTGCTTAATGATTTAACAACATAATTAACATCCATTCCATGCTCCACAAAGGCAAGTAAGGCACATATTAGACTAGAAACACTAATAATATAAGCAGTCTTTTTCATTGAAGTTCTCCTCAGAAGTATTTGTCAAAAGGTTTCAATTCTTTTTAATTGAAGCTATTAGAAGTGATGAAAATACAAAACGATTATCTTAGTTATGCTTATTTTAACATATAAAAGCCAACGAAGCTTCGTTGGCTTTTATATGTTAATAATGCATAGATACGTGTAGTTATACCGTAGCTCTATTTTTCAATGAAAGATGAAGAAAAAGTTTGCTTATCGTTAAAAAAGCACCATGTCGGAAGTATTTATTTTGGTTATAGCAAAACCTTAACATCTTTATGAGAAATAGCGTCAGCGGTGATACATGAAAGCATATCAATTTTATTCCGC
Source organism: Virgibacillus chiguensis (assembly GCF_900129865.1). Taxonomy (GTDB): domain Bacteria; phylum Bacillota; class Bacilli; order Bacillales; family Amphibacillaceae; genus Virgibacillus; species Virgibacillus chiguensis. The sequence continues at coordinate 55,150 of NZ_FQXD01000001.1, read as the reverse complement.
AAATAAATTCATGCTTAAATAGCGTTCTCCAGAATCCGGAGCAATACAAACAACTTTCTTTCCTTTTCCAAGACGCTTAGCTGTTTGGATAGCTGCATATACAGCAGCAGCACCTGATAAACCAATAAAAATGCCTTCTTTTTGTCCAAGTTCTTTAAACAATTGAACTGCATCATCATCTGCAATTTGCATAATTTCATCGTAAATAGATGTATTTAAAATCTCTGGTATAAAACCCGGGCTTGTGCCGACAAGCTTATGCTTACCAGGCTTTCCTCCTGATAAAACAGGAGATCCTTTTGGTTCTACTACAGCGATATGGATGTGTGGAAGCTTTTCTTTTAATACTTCACCTGTACCAGTTACTGTTCCTCCAGTTCCTGCAGTACATACAAAAGCATCTAGCTCACCTTCCATTTGCTCAAGTATTTCCAAAGCCGTTGTTGTTTTGTGAATATCCGGATTGGCCATATTTTCAAATTGTTGTGGAATAAAACTTCCAGGATGTTCTTTTTGTAACTCCAACGCTTTGTTTATTGCACCAGGCATCTTTTCTTCACTAGGCGTTAAAACAACTTCTGCACCATAAGCTTTAAGAATATTCCTTCGTTCAGCAGTACTATTATCGGGCATGACAATGATCGTTTTATATCCTTTTGCCGCCGCACTCATTGCTAATCCAATGCCAGTGTTTCCACTCGTAGGTTCAATAATAGTATCACCTGGTTTCAATAATCCTTTTTCCTCCGCTACTTTAATCATATTATACGCGGCCCTATCTTTTACACTTCTACTGGGATTATACATCTCTAGTTTCACATATACGTCTGCAGCATAGTCAGGAACAAGTTTGTTTAATTTCAACATTGGCGTGTTTCCAATTAATTGACTAATATTTTCTACTACACGCATTTCCCCATCCTCCTTGTTAAACAAGTACTTTAAGAAAGTGATTGTTTCAACGACTTTTCCATTTTTATATGCGGGTTTATAGCAATAAGTGCTTGTAAAAATTGTTGTTTGTCTAGCGGTGATATACTTGTTACGTTAAATTTTCCACAATGCAATACAATTCGGTCAAGTGATAAAGCTGGCGCAGCAGCTAAAGGATTTTTTTTCGCTTGAAAAACGACTTCAATCTCTTTTATATTTATCGTTTGACGAACAGGCCCATAGCGAATTTTAAGTTTTTCACCAATAATCCGATAATCCGTGGCAAACCAAAACCATAATAAGAACACAATTAAAGGAAGGATTAGTAAAATAGACAACCCGTTTCCTGTAATTAGCGGTATAAAAAATCCTATTATAGAAATCCCCCATAAGAGAACAGTAATCCATTGATCCTTCTTGGAAGGAAACACCATATATTTTCCTCCTGTATGTTTTTTATTCATTATAAAGGGAATACAACCTTTTTTCCAACTATACCTATTGGATTAACGTATGTACAGAATCGGCTTCGTCCCTTATAGAGAGTTTAAAGCAATACAGAAGTGTTCGATTTAATGACACTTTCATTTTATATTGAATAAACACGCAACAATAAAAGATCCCAATTCCTTTGTCAAACTTAAGAAATCGGGATATTACTTTATAAAGAAAATCACCTATATAAATGATGTGTTGGATGAAACAAATCTTCCTCTGTTTTTCTTACAATGGAAAAGTTTTCAACATTGTAATGTCCATGCAGAGTATTATTATGATGCTGGATAATTTGCTCTGCATGTAAAATATCGCTTCCTGTTGTAGAATGTCCATCACCTACTAATGTAACATCTAACCCATTAATCGTAGCTGTTCTGACTGCGCTATCAATACAATGCTGGGTCGTACACCCCATCATAACTACATGTTCAATTTCTTCAGATTTAAAGTAATTTAAAAGTCCAGTTCCATAGAAAGAATTTGTTGCGGTTTTATCAAAGAATGTTGCATTTTTAGGTATATGGATTTCTTCATGCACTTGAAAACCCTTCCCTTTGCCTTCTGCAACATCTAAATCCCTAACAAAGACAACAGAAATATTTAATTTACTTGATTTTTCAATGACGCTATTGATATTTCTAATTAATTCCTCTTTTAAAAAAACGGCTCCATATTCTTTGTTTCCTTCTATTAGCTCTTGTTGTGCATCAATAATTAATAAAATTTGTTTCAAATAATGCTCCCCTTTCTTATTTAGCGAACGATATCTTAAAGAGACATGCCCCTACCTTCGTTTTTGCTACGTCAATATTTACATGGTTAATCATACTATCTACCTCCTAAATCAACTATTTAACAATAGATTCAAGATTGAATTTTATAATAATTTAAATTTTATCATAAATAGGTGTTAAAGAACAATTTTATAGTGCACATTATTTTACTATTAACCTTTTTAATGAGGCGCAAATGAAGAAATAGATTTCAATATTCTATCATAAAGCTAATAAATTCTTCCCAACCATTCATAGGTCACTAACAAAACTATTTCACTTGCTAGTCTATATTATTAAGAAGAAAGTCTCTTTTCGAAAAAGTTTAAACAGTAGCTAAGTTAACACATATGGAACGCGTGCTTGTTTTTTTAAATACTAGTCATCAGAAAATTTCAATTGTGCACGATGGTTAAAGAACGCTTTGTATGTTAAATGGAGAAAAATTACAACAGTAATTGAAACAGTTCCTGCTACACCAAGCATAATTGCAATCTGATACTTCACAGCACTGACAGGAGATGCTCCAGCAATAATTTGTCCTGTCATCATACCAGGTAAGAATACAATTCCCATACCGACCATTGAATTAATAGTTGGAAGCAGTGCAGAATCAAAAGCTTCATTAATAATCGAATTGGATGCTTCTTTTGGCGTTCCACCTAACATTAAAGCTGCTTCTACTTTTTCTTTTTGTTCTCTCATACCAATAAGCAATTGGTTTACACCTAAAGTAATACCAGTCATCGCATTACCGATGATCATGCCACCAATCGGAATAAATAACTGTGGTTCATACCAAGGATCTAATTGAAGAACAACGAATAAAAAATAAGCCATACTTACAGATATGCCTAATACCATAGCTAGCGCAATCGTCTTTTTAACAGATATATGAATGGCTACGGTTGCACGTTTATACACATTATAGATAGCAAATCCAAGCATAAATAAAACAATGACTAAAGTGATCGCTGGATGCGGATTTTCAAACACAATCATTAATAAATAGCCAACTAAAACCAATTGTACTGTCATCCGTACTGTGGAAATGACAATTAATTTTTGCCTCGGGATACCTTTCACACGAACGATAATCCATAAAATAACTATAAAAACATATGCGAATAGTAATTGCCAAAAAGTTAAATCAATAGAACTTGGCTCGCTCATTTTGTATTCCCCTTTCCATATAAGATCTGTATAATTCGTATAGCTTAACTGTTAAGAGACGTTTTGCTATATTGGTCCATTTCAATGGTCACATCTGCTACACGTCTCGCTAACTCAAGATCATGCGTAATCATAATTAAAGATTTGTTTTGTGTTTTAATAAATTCGATAAACATATCAATAACCTTAGCTGCCGTATCGCTATCCAATGCAGAGGAAGGCTCATCTAAAAGAAAAACATCTGCCTGTAGTAACATAGCTCTTGCTAATGCAAGCCGTTGTTTTTCGCCACCTGATAAATCTTCAGCAGGAGCGTCTAATGATTTATGTAAAAAAACCTTTTCTAAAGTCTCTTTAAGTTTTAACTCATTTACTACATCTATACCAGATAATTTCTGTCCAATTTTTAAGTTGTCTTCTACGGAGCCTGAAAATATGACTGGAGTTTGTGGAACCATAGTTATCGATCTCCTAAGCTCGATCGGATTCATTTTCTGCATGTTTTCTCCTTGATAGAAAATAGTCCCTTCGTCAGGCGAATCCAAATGATTTAACAATCGTAAAAAAGTCGATTTCCCACTTCCGCTCTTTCCAACGATACAAACAATTTGTTGGGCAGGGATTTCTAGTTTGTTTATTTCAATAATCCCCTTCACTTTTATATTTTCCGCTCGAAACAATGCCATTTTTATCAACCTCACGATGTAATTTTGCACGTATACTACATATTTTCACTTATTACTACTGTGTTACTCATTGAACAATATAGTCCATATAACATTCCACTTACTAACTATAAATTATTTTGTTAGCTTAACCAAATAAATTGATTTCATGACAGTAAAAAACAGGCTAGACATACGTGCAAACGATTGCTTTCTTTTCAAAGTAGTGACTGTTTTTAGTATTTGGATCTAAATCATCGTGCTTGTATCCGTAATAAGGAATGAAACAAAAGGATTGCAGAGGGGGCATCCCCCATACCCCTCATAGGTATATGGGGTACCCCCCTATAAACACCTTTATTACATGACAGAAACACAAAAACTTGGCTTCATCGCCGAGTTTTTGTGTTTTGAGACAACAGGAGAGGTCATGTAGTTAGTTAATTCTCTTTCGACCAATCATCTCCAGTTATCTCATTTAAATAATAGGATCGAAATTACCAGTATAAAGTAGTCTATACAAGCTTATCTAAATACTTCCATTCTAGAGATTCGAAGGTGCCAATTATTCGTTCACGATCATAATTCCATAATGCTCGGTCTAGTTCACACGTAATGGGAACATTGCACTTTATTTCAGCAAGGCTTCTTGATAAGAGCAACATATCCATATTTGTTTTTATTTTTGTTTGTACACCTTTTGGCAATGTATTTATATTTGCAATTAATGCATCAATAGATCCATGTTCTTGAATTAATTTCAACGCTGTTTTTTCACCGATGCCTTTAACACCTGGGTAGTTATCAGAAGGGTCTCCCATTAATCCTTTTAAATCAATTATCTGTTTCGGTTGAATACCTTTTTTCTCATAGAAATTATGTTGATGAAATAAATCGTAATTTCCCTGTCCTTTTTTCATAATTGCCACGCGGATACCATCATCCACTAATTGTAAAATATCTTGATCACCTGTAAGAATAGTTACTTCGTGATCTTTCGCATATATCTTAGCTAGGGTTCCAATACAATCATCTGCTTCATAATTTTCTAAACCAATATTTGGCATATTAAAACGATCTACTACTTGTTTTGCTAAGTCAAATTGCGGTATTAATTCAACTGGTGGTTTATCCCGATTCGCTTTATAATCAGCGTACATTTCCGTTCTAAAAGTTTTGCTCCCCATATCCCAACAGCAGATAACATGCGTAGGTTCAAATGTGTGCACAGCGTCTAAAAAATAGCGCAAAAACTGATAAACCCCATTTGTTGGCATCCCTTCACTTGTCTTCATGAAATTACCACGGAAAGCTGTGGCAAAGAAACCTCGAAATAATAGCGCCATGCCGTCAACTAGCATTATTTGATGTTTATTCAAAGTAAAATCCTTCTTTCTATTTGTGATCTGCTAAAATAGCAGATATATGATCATGTTTGTATAATAACTCTTGCAACGTAACGTTTGATGACATCATCTCTTCATAACTCTCCATATGTCTTTGGAGTTGATTAGCAATAGCCTGTTTTAATTCCTCTATAATTACTGTCCACTCTTCCTCATAAAAAGCGGCCATCATTTGTTCATGCTCATCCATAGATTGTTTCGTTACTGGTTTAAGTAATTCAAAGATAGTCTCTTTCATTTGTTCCTTCTCATTTTTAGCAAAGAAAGCTTTTGTGTGTTTATATGATTGAACAATTTGAGCAAAAGTTTGCAAGTTAACATTTTTTAAAGGCTTGATAAAATCAGGTGAAGCAATTTTCTTTCGGTCTATTTCTGCAAGCAAAAATGAATGATCAATTTTTTGACTTTGTTTCTCTGCAAATCGATATACTTCTAACATTTTATCATTCATAAATGCCTCTAAACGTAACGATACAGCTTGTAACTCTCGAAGCAATTCAGCTTGACAGTAATCAACCAAGTTTTGTAGACAAATCCAAACCTGTTGCCGACCTTCTTTACCGGATTCCGTAATTGTTGCTGGATTGAATGTTTCTTTAAACATATCATGGAAGCGAATGGAAAATCGCTCCAAAACATAGTATATTTGTTTTTCCACTTTTTGTTTCACTTGATTTATTTCTATTGTACCTTTCATACGATCAATGATCTGTTCTATTTGCTGGCGTCCTTGTTCAATGGCGTTTTTGAACGCCTCTTTTTCTTGTTGATCCAATTTTTGTGATGCTATAAATTGTTGAAGTTGTTGCTCTATACGTTCCACATCTCGGTAAGCTGCAGCTACAGCCAATTTCGTTAAACCGTGATGGATAAATGGATAAAAATCGTCTTCAAACTTACTCATAAGCTCATCAGGACGATGATTCATTTGCTTTTCCGTTAATGCTTTCCTACTAGAGACAGGATACAAGCGAGGAAAACGAATCCCTAATTGCGTTAGCTGTTCTTTTACATATGTGGAAACTAACGATAATTCCGCTTTGTCTTTTGCTAGATCGGCTGCATTAACGACAAAAAACATTTTATCTAATTCAAAAGCATCCTTTACTCTACCTAATTGCATAAGAAAATCTTTATCAGTTCGATTCAGTGCATGATTATAATAGGTTACATAAAGAATTGCATCTGCATGTTTAATATAATTAAAGGCTACATTTGTATGTCTGGCATGAACAGAATCTGCTCCAGGTGTATCAACAAGGCTGATTCCTTGTCTAGTTAATTCACAATCGTAAAAAAGATCAATCGTGTCAACAAAACAAGCTTTCGTCTCATCTGCCACATAGCTAGGAAATGCTTCTATAGATAAAATAATTTCTTCACCTAAGTCATCCTTTATGGAATCGAAACCACTTAAAAGAGCCTGCAAAAATGATTGATACGTGTTTTCTAAGTCTGGGTGATGATGAAGTTGTTCCCTAGTAATCCAAGTAATCAATTCTTCTAGTTCATTTGCAACTGGTGAAAATTTTTTTGTCATCGACGTTATTTCTTTCACTAATTCTTGTTTTGTTTTTAATTGTACCAATAGCGTCCCATGCTGATTTTTATCTGTCACTGGGTGTATTCGATTGACAGTAGCAGTGGTTGGATTTGGTGACACAGGTAAAACAGCTTCTCCCATGAGTGCGTTCGCAAATGAAGATTTTCCAGCACTAAAAGCACCAAATAAAGCAATCGTGTATGTGCGATGTTGTAATCGTTGTTGTTTACGAGATAAATCTTCTATAAGTGATTGAAAGCCTGGTAAGTTTTTAACCGTATCTATGGTCTGTTCAATAGCCTTTATAGCCCTATCCACTGGTTGTTTTTTTTCTGTTAATTCCGTTGTTGTTTGACTCGATTTGGTTAGTAGCTTGTCAGGGATGTTTTCCCACTTAAATAGTGCTGGCTCACTTGCAAATTTTATACGTTTTTTTTGTTTTGATACATGTTCTTCTATTTCTACAATTGTCATTTTCACAGTAGCAGACTTATGATAACGAGCCTGTCTAACCATCGTTTGCTTTTGTTCTAATTCATCTACTAATGCATAATAATGGTTTGATTTTTCTTGAATATAATTGATTTCTGTTAATTGTTGCTTCAATCGTGAACGCTCAGGAGCCACCTCAGCTTGAAAAGCTTGCTCAATTTGGTTCCATAAAGTATGTGCTAATTGTTTTGCTCGCTTCTTTATTTCATGCGCCACATCATTGGTATAATGAAGGATCGCATCACCATTAAGTGTCGCTCCTTGTTTCATCGTTCTTATAAGGTCTTCTTCCTTAACAGCAATCGTAAAGTGCTGTAAATCATGTTGGACTTGTCCATCATCCACTTTATACGCTTTTATCAATTGGAGCCATTTGTCTCGAAGTTTCCATTGTAATCCAGCCTCTACATTCTGCTGTAAATCAGATACAAATTCAGTTAATCGTTTTTTTCTCTCTTCCTCTGTTTTCTTTTTCGCTCCAATAAAACCAACTTTAAAATTGCTTTGTTGAGATTCTAAAAAAGAAGTAGCTTTATCTCTTAGTGTTGCTGGCATTAAATAAGCATTCTTTACCGTTTCTTGTAAAATGCTATAAAAATCTGCTTTTAAATCAGCTTCCCTCTGTTCAAGTGCTGATAACGCATCTACTATGATTGATTTTTTTACAAGCTTTTCCTGTTGCTCACTCGTAACATAGTCATTTTCCAATGCTTCTTCATATTGTTCTTGAAGAAAATCAACATGTTGTGTAATGATGTCATCTATATGGTGTTTACGATCTAATAACGCTTGTTTACGACTAGTCAACAATTCTTGTATGGTCTTTTGAAGCTCGGTAAATTGGTTATGCTTCGACTTTGGTTCATATAAGGAAGTGTAAAAGATTTTTTCTGGTTTAATTTCCCATAGATCAAAAGTTTGCTTAATACTCTCTTTAAAACTAGCAAATGTTAATTCCGACTCCTTATGTTTATCAATCTGATTAATGATGATGTAAAACGGAATATTCTTTTGTTGAACATTACGCATAAATTGTAAATTCACTTCTGATTGCACATGATTATAGTCCATCACATAAAACAATGCATCCATTAGATGGAGCGACCCCTCTGTCATTAATCGATCTGCATCGTCTGCAGCATCAATACCAGGCGTATCAATAAATGCAGAATTGGAAGGAAGCAATTGTTCAGATGTACTAATTTCAATCTTTTGGATATTATCCTTATCCATGGAATATTGTTTTAAGACTTCCAAATTAAACGGTTCTTTATATTCTTCTGGATCACTATGTTTAAAATACACCCTAATGCTGCCCTTGCCAGATGTGATTTTAACAATGTTTGCACTTGTTGGAATTGGGCTGTTTGGTAAAATATCTTGCCCAAGCAAAGCATTAATCATCGATGATTTCCCAGCAGAAAAATGCCCAGCAAAACAGATCGTGAGTTCCTGTCTCTTATATTTATCGTAGAGCTCAATTAATTTCTCTGTGCGTATGTCATCTCCGTTTTCGCGTACTTGTTCATATACAGAAGCTAGTTGATATACGAAACGTGGCGCGGTTTCTTTCTCCATGATGATCTCCCCCATAAGTTCTCTTGCATCCCCTTATCCGATTTACTAGCGTCTATTATACGAGATATGTAACTCTATTTCTACTTAAAATCATTTTAGTTTACATAATAAAATTACAGTTAATTTAAAACCACACTTTCATTCTTCATCTTAACGAATCGTAAAACACACAAAAAAGCGAAGTATGATGGTACTCTCTACTTTTTTGTGTGTATCAACATAACGAATCAAATAATAGCACTGAAATCATAAAGTTAATTTCCCACCATGATAACAATAAATATATTTAACTTTAAGATTTTTAATTTTATTCAATGACTGTTCTGCTTGCTTAATATCTAAACAAAAATGCGGGTTAGCAATAATTAAATCATCATGATTTTTAACAGCTGCATCTCCAGTAATTACACTTTTTAAACTTGGGAAATACAATGTAATATGCCCCGAAGTATGACCTGGTGTTGCTATTATTTTACACTTGCTATCTAAAATCATATCACCATCATTTACCTTCTCATCTACTGCGACATGCTTCAACTTTCTTAATTGCTGTACAAACCATATACCAAACTCCAATTCCTTTTTTGGCAAATTTTCCAGCATATCTTCAGCTTGAACCAATCTCTCTGATTTTATTTCGCCACTAATGTATGTTGATTCAATTTCGCTAGCTATAATATTAATCTGCGGATATTTTACTTTAAAATCATATAATGAACCTATATGATCATCGTCATAGTGCGTAACAATTACGTTCTTTAATTGCTTCATTTCATATCCATTCTTAATAATTTCATTTTCAATTAAAGGCAAAAAATTTGCATACCCTGTATCGACCAAAGTTAATTCATCATTATTTGAAATAAATAGGCTAGGGTAGATGCAATTTTTTTGCCCATTAAATTCAAATTCAATCGGTAGTTCTATTATTTTCATTTTTCCTCCACTATTAACAAGAAATCTATTTATTTCCAATATGCCCTAGTAACAAAGCATTCTTATTATAGCAGAAAACGTCTTACATGTAACAAATGCTCTTAGATATTTGGAAAAAATTTACACATCTTAAAAATCATTTTAGTTTACATCACAAAATTATTGTATATTAAAATGAACGCTCGCTATTTATGGATTAGCTGAGCGTTCATTATATTTAAATTCTCTATACAGGATATACACCATGTTTTCTTTCCGTAAATGTTACATTTTTTGATTCATAGATAGAAAAGCGTGTCTTTAATTCTTCTCGCAACTTCTCTGGATCAATAATTGCATCAATTACCATTTCTGAAGCTAAGCGGTAAATATCAATATTCTCTTTATACTCTGCCTGCTTTTCTTTAATAAAGGCCGGTCGCTCATCTTCCGGTAATTCCTGAATCTTATTCGCATATACGGCATTCACTGCTGCTTCAGGTCCCATAACAGCAATTTGAGCAGTAGGTAAGGCTAAACAGCAATCTGGTTCAAAAGCTGGCCCTGCCATAGCATATAATCCAGCTCCGTATGCTTTCCGCACGATAACAGAGATCTTAGGAACCGTCGCTTCACTCATTGTCGCGAGCATCTTTGCTCCGTGACGAATGATGCCAGCGCGTTCCACTTTTGTCCCAATCATAAATCCAGGTACATCTACTAAGAATAACAGTGGGATATTAAATGCATCACAGAGTTGCATAAATTTGGCTGCCTTATCCGCTGAGTCCGGAAATAAGACACCGCCTTTCATCCTTGGCTGATTTGCAATAATACCAATAGACCGTCCGTCTATTCTTGCTAGACCCGTAATTAGTTCAGGCGCAAACTTCTTCTTTATCTCACAAAAGCTATCTTCATCTATAATTTGATCAATAAGATCATACATGTTAAAAGCAGCATTTTGATTCTCTGGAATTAAGTCAGAAATAGTTGTTTTCAGTTGTTTTGTTGCTTTTGCTTCTTCTATGTTTGGTTTCTGCCTAAAATTGGCTGGAAAATAACTTAAGTAAGTTTGAGTGTATGCAATGGCTTCTTGCTCAGACTTTGCTAACACATCACCAACCCCCGAAACAGAGCAGTGCATATTAGCTCCACCCATTTCTTCTAAACTAACTTGCTCGCCAATAACCTTTTCTGCCATTCGTGGTGAACCTAAATACATAGAAGCGTTCCCATCAACCATAACGACAATATCACAAAAAGCAGGGATATAAGCGCCTCCTGCTGCAGAAGGGCCAAACAATAGACATACTTGCGGCACGCGGCCTGATAATTTTATCTGGTTATGAAATATTCGTCCGGCACCTCTTCTTCCAGGAAACATCTCTACTTGATCTGTAATTCTCGCACCAGCAGAATCTACTAGATAAATCATGGGAATTTCCAGTGATAAAGCAGTTTCTTGAATTCGAATGATTTTTTCCACGGTACGCTTTCCCCATGAGCCAGCTTTGACCGTAGAATCATTTGCCATGATGCAAACGGATTGGCCGTTTATTTTCCCAATCCCTGTAACCACACCATCAGATGGTAGTGCACCATCCATGCAATTTGCAAAAAAAGCATCTTCTATATTTAAATCTTCATCTAATAACCTTTTTAACCGTTTACGTACAAACAACTTACCTTTTTCCCCATTTTTACGATGATATTTTTCTTGTCCACCACTCTTAATAGTAGCTACTTTTTCATCATATATATTTTTATGAGTCATCGTATTTAGCCTCCCATTTAGTTCCCCTCATATTTCGGTAGTCTTTTCTCACGAAAGGCGTGTAACCCTTCCATTCGATCTTTCGTTGGAATTGTTTGCTGATAGGCTAATCTTTCAATAAGCAAACCTGTTTTTAAATCGGTTTCTGCACCTTTATTTATAGCTGTTTTAGCCTGTCTAAGGGCAACGGGTCCATTTCTTGAAATAGTTGTTGCAAGTTTATTAGCCTCTGTCATTAAATCACTTTCTGATACGATTTCCTCTATTAACCCGATTCGATAAGCTTCTTCCGCATCGATGCGTTTCGCTCCAAAAATCAATCGTTTCGCTTGACCCATTCCTATCAATCGCGGTAGACGCTGCGTACCGCCTGCTCCTGGTATAATAGCGAGCGAAGTTTCTGTAAGCCCCATTTGCACATGGTCCGCAGCAATACGAATATCACATGCTAATGCTAATTCTAATCCACCACCAAATGCTACCCCATTCATTGCAGCAATAACTGGTATAGACAATTCTTCTATTCTATTTATTGTTTCACTAATACTAGCAACAGCAGCTATTACTTCTTGATCATTCATATTCGCACGCTCTTTTAAATCTGCTCCTGCACAAAATGCTTTCCCACCATTCCCAGTAATAATGGCACATCGAACAGTATGGTCTTGTTCAATGATATGGAGAGTTGTTTGTAGTTCTTTGAGTAATGGCTGTGATAGCGCATTTGCAGCTTCTGGCCGATTTATTTTTATTACAGCAATGGATGCTTCCTTTTTTAATTCAATATTTTGATCCACAAGTATCCTCCTTCATGGAAAAGTTAGCATCATTCCATTATTCAATGATAGCAATAACATCTCCTTCATTCACAAAAGCCCCCTCATTTACTTTTAACGCTTTTACTACTCCAGACTGTTCAGCTGTAATAGGTATTTCCATCTTCATAGATTCCAAGATAACAACATCTTGACCTTCCTCTATTGTTTGCCCTTGTTCTACCGTTATCTTCCAAACACTTCCTGCCATCGTTGCTTTTACTTCCATTTTCTTTTCCTCCCTAATAATAAAACGGCTATTTGGTTTATATCTATACTAAGTAATACGAAGGTAGATTACATTATTTGTAATATAATTCTAGGTAATTCGTGGTCGTATTTCCAGCTTTAAATTGTTCGTGCTCTATTACATGCAACAACATTGAAATATTTGTTTTTATTCCTGTAACCTTATATTGCCCTAGTGCTTCTTTTAATAAAGCAATAGTTTCATCCCGTGTTTTCCCGTGAACGATTAATTTTGCAATCATTGGATCATAAAATGGGGTTACATCATAATTCGTACCTACAGCGATTTCATTACGAATGCCGTACCCTTTCGGAGGTTGAAATATATCAATATGCCCAGGTGATGGAAAAAATGTGCTCGGATCTTCCGCATATATCCGAGTTTCAATTGCATGGCCTTGGATGGATAATTCTTGTTGCGTTAAGTTCAACCGTTTGCCGCTAGCGATTTCTAATTGCTTTTCAACAATGTCTATTCCTGTTATTTCTTCTGTAATGGGATGTTCTACTTGAATACGTGTATTCATTTCTAAAAAATAGTAGTTCTCCTCTTCATCCACTAAAAATTCAATTGTACCAGCATTCGTATAGTGAAGAGCCTTCGTTGCTTGAACTGCTTTTTCACCCATTTCTAGCCTAGTTGCTTCGGATATAAATGGAGACGGAGCTTCTTCAATCACCTTTTGATTTCTCCGTTGAATAGAGCATTCGCGCTCAAATAAATGTATGGTATTTCCATAAGTGTCAGCTAGTACTTGCACTTCGATATGACGGGCATTATCTATTTTTTTTTCAATAAACATTGCTCCATCACCAAATAAGCTTTGGGCTCGTTTTGCATTGTTCGTAAATGCTTCTGCCAACTCAGCTTCTTTATACACTACTTGCATACCAACCCCACCACCTCCAGCAGAAGCCTTTACCATCACCGGGTAACCAATTTGATTAGCGTGTAAAAGAGCATCTTCCACTGTAACAATGGCGTCTTCTGTTCCAGGAACAATTGGAACTCCCGCTTCCTTCATCGCGCGTCTAGCTTCAATTTTATTACCCATTTTTTGAATAACCTGACTTCTAGGCCCAACGAAGATAAATCCAGCTTGTTCACATTGCTTAGCAAAGTCAGCATTTTCACTTAAAAATCCATAACCTGGATGTATAGCATCTGCTTTTGCTTCCTTCGCTATCGCAATGACTTTTTCAGCATTTAAATAACTTTCCTGTACACGTGGCGGGCCAATTAAATAACTTTTATCTGCCATTTTTACATGAGGTGCGTGTTTATCAGCTTCGGAATAAACACTTACCGTTTGAATATTTAATTTTTTGCATGTGCGGATAATCCGTACCGCAATTTCTCCTCTGTTAGCAATAACAAGTTTATTTATCATGATCTGCCCCCTATTCAACTAACTTTTGCATCGCCATTTCTTTTAAGCGGTATTTTTGAATCTTTCCACTTGCCGTCATCGGATACTCATCCACAAAAGCAATATACTTTGGTATTTTATGCCATGATATATTCCCTTCACAAAAAGTGCGTATATCGGCTTCAGAAATAGTACTCTCTTTTTTGGGAATAATCCATGCCATTATCTCTTCGCCATATTTTTCGTCAGGGACACCAACAATTTGCACATCAAGTATATCTGAATGCTGATATAAAAATTCTTCAATTTCTCGTGGATAAATATTTTCCCCTCCACGGATAATCATATCTTTCATTCTTCCCGTTATTTCTAAATAACCATCTTCTCGAAGCAAAGCTAAATCTCCAGTGTGTAGCCAACCTTCCTCATCTATTGCCTGCTTAGTAGCTTCGGGATTGTTATAATATCCCTTCATCACATGATAACCTCTTGTCAACAATTCTCCAGGAACTCCACGTTTTTGTTCTTTATTTGTTCCTGGAATGACGATTTTTATTTCAACATTAGGATGAGGCATCCCGACCGTGCTCACTCGTAACTCTATAGCGTCATCTGTCTTCGTTTGTGTAATTACAGGTGAAGCTTCGGTTTGCCCATATGCGATTGTTATTTCATCTGCGCCCATTCTTTCCATTACTTTCGTCATAACTTCCATTGGACAAGGCGACCCTGACATGATCCCTGTTCTTAAACTAGACAAATCATACCGTTCGAAATTAGGGTGATTCAGTTCAGCAATAAACATCGTTGGCACACCGTGTAAAGCGGTGCATCTTTCTTGAGAAACTGTCTTTAGTACTTTTTCTGGGTCAAATTGCTCTACTAAAACCATTGTAGCTCCTTTGGAAACGGCAGCTAAGACTCCTAGCACACAACCAAAACAGTGAAAAAAGGGGACGGGGATACACAACCGATCTGATTCAGTCAACTTCATACAATCAGCAATTTGCTTCCCATTATTAACAATATTATAATGTGTCAGCATCACACCTTTGGGAAATCCAGTTGTTCCAGAAGTATATTGCATATTAATAACGTCATGCATTGCTAAACTTGCTTTTCGTTCCGTTAGGTCTTGTTCTGCTATGCCTTTTCCTGCATGCATGATATCGATCCATTTATACGCAAAAGCATAATCCGTTTCACTTAAAACGATAATGTTTTTTAGTTTTGGTAAAACTTTTGATTTTATGTTCCCTGGTGTCGCGTTATCCAGTTCTGGACAAATATTTCTTAAAACTTCCAAATAAGACGTCCCTTTATAATTTTCAGCCATAATTAAAGTAGAAGCCTCGGATTGTTTTAATAAATATTCTAGCTCATTAGCTTGGTAGTTCGTATTTACGGTTACTAATACAGCCCCTATTTTAGCGGTTGAAAATTGGGTCGTTAGCCATTCAGGTTTATTGTCCGACCAAATTGCCACATGATCTCCCTTACTTATTCCTAAAGCCATGAAGCCTTTGGCTGCATCATTTACCTCCTTATTAAATTCCTCATATGTTTTTCTAAGGTTTAATTCTGGGTAGATAATTGCTTCATGATTCGGAAAATATTTTACTTGTTTCTCTAAAAGTTCCCCAACAGTTTCATGTAAAAGCGTCATGAATATCCCCCTTTTGATCCATTAACAACCTAAGTGTCTAGCAATAACTAAGCGTTGAATTTCTGAAGTACCCTCTCCGATTTCAAGTAATTTCGCATCGCGCAAATAGCGTTCTACTTCATATTCACGCATATATCCATAACCGCCATGAATCTGAATCGCTTGATTCGCTGAACGAAAAGCAGTTTCAGTAGCATATAACTTTGCATAAGCAGCTTCTTTCCCAAATGCTTTGTCTTTATCTTTTAACCAGGCAGCTTTATGTACCATATTTCTAGCTAACTCCACTTCCATTGCCATATCAGCTAACTTAAATTGAATCGCCTGAAAGTCGGATATAGATTTACCAAATTGTTTTCGTTCTTTTGCATAGGTTAGCGCTTTCTCCAATGATGCTTGAGCAATCCCTACACCCAGAGCAGCTATAGATATGCGGCCACCATCTAAAGTATATAGGAATTGTTTAAATCCTTTTTTTGGATTTCCTAATAGATTTTCTGTAGGAACGCGTACATTATCCAATACAACTTCAGCTGTATCTGATCCACGAACTCCCATTTTGTCATAACTGCTTGTAATCGTGAGCCCTTCTGTATGCGTAGGAACAATAATAGCAGAAATAATATTTTTCCCTCGATCATCTTTTCCTGTTACAGCGGTTACAATAATTGTTTTAGCGTAGCTTGCGTTTGTAATATAACATTTTTCTCCATTTATAACATATTCGTCACCTTCAACTACTGCTGTCGTCTTTGTTCCCCCAGCATCTGACCCAGCATTTGGTTCGGTTAAGCCAAACGCCCCTAATGCACTACCTTCAGCAAGTGGAACTAAATATTGTTGTTTTTGTGCTTCTGTACCAAAATAATAAATCGGACTAGCACCTAATGAAACTGCTGCTGCATAACTTAAGCCTGTGCTTCCACAAACGCGGCCAATTTCCTCCACTGCTAAAGCATATGAAATTGTATCTCCCCCAGAACCACCATATTTTTCAGGAAATGGGATCCCTAATAATCCCAGCTCGCCTATTTGTTTAAAAATATCAATTGGAAAAGAAGCTGTTTTATCAATTTCAATTGCTCGTGGTTTGATGACAGATTCAGCAAAATCCCGCACCATATTTTTCACCATTGTTTGTTCTTCGGTAAACGAAAAATTCATGAGCATCCCCCTTTGTTGGACTAGACCGACTGGTTGGTCTGTATTTGGCATTTCTTTTATCGAGAACTGTCGGAACCATAACGTCCTCTTTTTTCCTCACCTAATTCAATCTCTTTTGGTATGATAGATTGTAAAATAAGATCAATAAATATGTCGCTAATTTCATCAATTGTATTCTTCCCCGTAGGCTGATACCACTTATACGTCCAATTCACCATCCCTAAAATTGCCATTCCTGCTATTTCAACAGGTAAATCATCACGAAATTCTCCATCTGCTTGACCTTCAGCAATTGTATTAAAAATCAACTGTTTAAACTGGTCTCTTTTTTGTTTAATTAAAGATTCATATTCTGGCTTCAAATAGATACTTTCCTGATAAAAAACGGAAATATGCGGTTTATAAATATCAAATACTTTCACAAAATCCTTAATAATCGCTTGCAGCTTATCTGTTGGACAAGTATGACTGCTATTAGCAGCTTCCGCTTTTTCCAATACATAGCTAATAAATATATCATGAATGACGTAAAGCAATTCTTCCTTAGAAGTAAAATGATGATAAAACCCGCCTTTAGAAGTTTCTACATCCTTAACAATTTCATTTACCGTTACACCATGAAACCCTTTCTTTTCAAATAGCAGTAATGAAGATTGAATAATCTTTTCTCGTAAATCCGTCCTTATCCCTCCTTTTATTTGTATACGTTTACATTATCATAGTTAGCTGAAAATTTAAAGTGTTTATACGAATCAAATATAATTTTACTACTAATTATGAATGAGGAATACATCGAATTGAAACAATAGAAACATTTTATAAGTAATAAAAACAACTTAGAATTAAGTTTTTTAAAAAACCGAACCAGCGTTTACGATCTACTGGTTCGGTTTAGCTGTTATGTTCACAAAAAAATAAACGATGTACGGTTAAGTTTCGGATGATTTTGCAAATGGCTGCTCATATTGGACTTGCTTCCATGCATCGATAATTTCTCCATGAATATCAGCATCTATAATAAATGATCCGTTACTGTACCGATCACTATTGGATAGTTCTAATGGGAATACGTGATGCACTTCTTCATCTTTTGTTTTAAATTGAATTGTATCTTGTTCGTTAATGAGAAAGAAGCCTCGTATCCGATGTGGCTTACTTTTCAGTTCACGAAGCATTTGTAAACCTCTTTTAGCTCGACTTGTTTTCTCAAACATATTTAACTTCATCCGCTTGCAAGCGCCGCGCTGCGTTAAAACGACTAAAGAAGCCTCTGATAAATCATCAAATACTTGCCCACTAACTACATGTTCATCATTTTTTAACTGCATTGCTTTTACTCCAGCAGCACGTTGCCCAACAACTGAAATTTCCGATTCATGATACCATAATCCATATCCTTTGTCTGAAGCAACAAATACATCTTGATTTCCATCTGTTAAATGGACATTGATTACTTCGTCACCATTTTTCAAGTTAAGTGCAATTAATGGCTTTGCATATCTTTGTGCTTCATAAAGATGGAATTGGCTTCTTTTGACCATGCCATTTTTAGTGAAAAACAATAAATAGCAACGTTCATCAAATTGACGTATAGGTAAACATTCAATTACTTTTTCTTCTTTTTCTAAGGTTACAATATTAGATAAATGCTGTCCAATATCTTTCCAGCGAATATCCGGTAACTCATGTACAGGTAAATAGATATACCTACCTTTATTTGTGAACAAGAGAACTTTATCCGTTGTATTTAGTTCTATCAAGCGAATTAGATGATCTTCTTCTTTCATAGCGAAATCTTCCCCGTTGGAAGCACTATAAGAACGTAAACTCGTCCGTTTTATATAACCGTCTCTCGTCACTGACAGTAGTACATCTTCACTTGCAACCATCACTTCAATATCAATTTTCAGTTCTTCAATCTCAGCTTCAATAACTGTTAAACGTGGCGTCGCATATGTCTTTTTTATTTTCCTTAGGTCTTTTTTAATTGTTTTTAAAAGTTCCTTTTCACTGCCTAAAATAAGCTCTAATTCCTTAATCCGTTCTTGTAAAGCATTTGCCTCTTGCTCTAATGAAGTAATATCTGTATTTGTTAATCTATATAACTGCAAAGTAACAATGGCTTCAGCTTGTGCTTCTGTAAAGGAATAGGTACTGATAAGGCGTTGCTTTGCATCCTGTTTATCTTTGGATGAACGGATCGTTTGGATAATTTCATCAAGCATAGAAATAGCTTTAATCAAACCTTCAACGATATGAGCGCGATCTTTCGCTTTTTTTAGATCAAAAGCTGTTTGCCTCGTTACGACTTCTTTTTGATGAGCAATATACGACTCTAATAATTGGTTTAACGATAATTGTTTGGGTGTTTTATCTTGTATAGCAACCATATTAAAATGATAAGTTACTTGTAAGTCTGTATTTTTAAATAAATAATTTAAAACACCTTCTGCATTTACGTCTTTTTTCAACTCAATTACAATTCGTAATCCTGTACGATCTGTCTCATCGCGAACTTCAGCAATCCCTTCTACTTTTCGGTCAATGCGTAATTCATCAATTTTCTTAACCATATTCGCTTTATTGACTTCATAAGGGATTTCATCAATAATAATCTGTTCACGGTTTCCCCGTAGGCTTTCAATTCTTGTTTTCCCACGAACTACAATTCTTCCACGACCTGTTTCATACGCTTTTTTTATTCCATCAAAACCTTGGATAATCCCTCCAGTAGGAAAATCAGGCCCTTTTATAACCTTCATTAATTCTTCCGTAGTAACAGTAGGTTTATCAATTTTAAGAATAACGGCATCTAACACCTCTGCTAAATTATGCGGTGGGATATCTGTTGCATATCCAGCAGAAATTCCGGTTGATCCATTTACGAGCAAATTAGGAAACTTTGCTGGTAAAACAACGGGTTCTGTATCGGTATCATCAAAATTAGAAATAAAATCAACGGTATCTTTATCAATATCTCTTAGTAGCTCAGAAGCGATGCTAGACAATCTCGCTTCCGTATAACGCATAGCAGCAGGTGGATCGCCATCAATACTTCCATTATTTCCATGCATTTCAACTAAAACGTTTCTTACTTTCCAATCTTGACTAAGTCGAACCATAGCCTCATAAACGGAGGAATCGCCATGTGGATGATAATTACCGATTACTGTACCTACTGTTTTTGCCGATTTTCGAAAATTTTTATCATGTGTATTTTTTTCTTCATGCATAGCATAAAGAATTCTACGTTGTACTGGTTTTAAACCATCTCTAGCATCAGGTAACGCTCTATCCTGAATAATATATTTACTATACCTTCCAAATCGATCGCCTATTACTTCTTCTAAGGGAAGGTCTAAAAATGTTCCTGATTGAGTCAAACCGAGCCCTCCTTAAAATTTATTCATCTGTATAAATTTTATCATTTTCTAAAATATTGGAATCATCATCCAAACCGAATTCAACATTGCCTTCAATCCATTTTCTTCGTGGTTCTACTTTATCCCCCATTAATGTTGTTACTCTACGTTCAGCACGAGCTAAATCATCAATAGTAACACGAATTAACGTTCGGGATTCAGGGTTCATAGTCGTCTCCCAAAGTTGATCTGCATTCATTTCTCCTAAACCTTTATAGCGTTGTAATGAATAGCCATTTTTAAATTCTTTAGCGACTCGTTTCATTTCTTGTTCATCCCACGCATAGGCTACTTGTCTCTTTTTTCCTTTCCCTTTAGCAATTTGATATAAAGGGGGAAGTGCAATATAGACTTTTCCAGCTTCTACAAGTGGGCGCATATAGCGATAAAAAAATGTGAGCAATAAAACTTGAATATGTGCTCCATCCGTGTCTGCGTCAGTCATAATAATAACTTTATCATATTGAACATCCTCTAAATCGAAGTCACCGCCTACACCAGCACCAATTGTATGGATAATCGTTGAGATTTCTTCATTCTTAAAAACATCTTCCAATTTAGCTTTTTCTGTATTAATTACTTTCCCCCGTAACGGAAGTACTGCTTGAAACTTGCGGTCTCTTCCTTGCTTAGCAGAGCCTCCTGCTGAATCTCCCTCTACAAGGTATAATTCATTTCGTTTTGCATTTTTTGATTGAGCAGGAGTAAGCTTTCCGCTAAGCAGAGTTTCTCTCTTTTTTCGCTTTTTTCCTGTTCTCGCTTCTTCCCTTGCTTTTCGAGCTGCCTCCCTCGCTTCCTTTGCTTTTATCGCTTTTTTAATGAGCAAATTGGCGATATCTGGGTTCTCTTCAAGGAAAAAAGTCAATTTTGAAGAAACAACGGCATCTACTACAGATCTTGCTTCAGGAGTACCTAATTTCCCTTTCGTCTGACCTTCAAATTGTAATTTATCTTCAGGCACACGTACCGAGACAATGGATGTAAATCCTTCACGTATATCTGTACCTTCTAGATTTTTATCTTTTTCTTTTAACAGTTCTGTCCGCTTTGCATAATCGTTAAATGTTCTTGTAATTGCCGTTCGCGCCCCAGATTCATGCGTTCCACCATCTTTCGTACGAACATGATTAACAAACGACAGCATACTCTCTGCAAAGCCATCATTAAACTGAAACGCAAAATCAACCTCAATACCTTGTTGTTCACCTTCAAAAGCTACAACCGGATGAAGTGTATCCTTTTCCTCATTTAAATAATTTACAAACGCTTTTAACCCATCTGGAAATTGGTATTTCTCTACTTGATGATATCTTACATCATGTAATTCAATAGTTAGACCTTTTAATAAAAAAGCTGCTTCTCGTAAACGCTCTGATAGAGTCTCAAAATCATAAACTGTAGAAGTAAAAATAGTAGGGTCAGGTTTAAAATGAATAATCGAACCAGTTAGCTTTGTTGTTCCTTTTTTCTCCAAAGTCCCAACAGGTTTACCTCCATTTTCAAATCGCTGAAAATATTTATGCCCATCTCGATGAATCGTTACTTCAAGCCATTCCGACAAAGCATTTACTACCGAAGCACCAACTCCATGTAAACCCCCGCTTGTTTTATAACCGCCTTGCCCGAATTTACCTCCTGCATGTAAAATCGTAAAAATAACTTCAGGAGTTGGTTTTCCTGAACGATGCATGCCTGTAGGAATTCCTCGTCCATAATCTGTTACGGAAATGCTATTATCCTTATGTATCATTACTTTAATGACATCCCCAAACCCAGCCAAAGCCTCATCTACCGCATTATCTACTATTTCAAACACAAGATGATGCAGTCCTCGAAGATCTGTACTTCCAATATACATTCCAGGTCGTTTTCGTACAGCCTCAAGGCCTTCTAGAACTTGAATCGAGTCATCGCTATATGAATTAGCTTGTTTTGTCACGCCGTACCTGCTCCTTTCATTACTGTATGTATTATATTAGAACGAACGTTTGCATATGTAAAGAAGAAAGAAGTTACTGCACTGGTAAAGAACCTTTTCTTACTATAAACAGCACACTTCTATTGTAATTAGAGAAAAGCGTTAAATTTCAATTTGAACATATCTATAAGTTTATTGCTCCATAATAAAAGTGGGGAAAACTTCTCTTATTTTAATGTAACGGTCAATTCGTTGCTATGAAGCATTCATAATTTTAACTGCATTCCATCTTCCTATTTTAAGCCCCGTTACTTATTATACTATAGAGACAAGTTGCTCATATTGCAAGAATGACTCTCATTTAAACATGCGAAATCGCTGTCCCTTTCAATCATTGACGAGGTTTTTGTCCCACTCGTTAATATAAAATAAGTATATATTAAAATGCTATGGAGAGAGATTAATCCCCTTATTCTTCCTTTACTTTTAAGTTGTGCGATCATCTTTAGAGAACAAAGCCTTTTCTCACCTATGTAAAAAATTAAACAAACAAAAGGATGACATATTGTTGTCACCCTTTTGTTCTACCTATTATTTTACCAACACAGCATGGACTACTTTAATACATAAATCCATAATAACAGTAAAGTCATGATGCTTTAAGTAATAATATGCTTCTTCATTAACAATACCTTGTTGAGCCCAAAAAACCCTACAATTTGTTTTTACAGCTTGTTGTGCAATTTCTGGTAAAAATTCTGGTTTGCGAAACACATTAATAATATCTATCGAATCAGGTACTTCTGACAACGACGTATAGGCTTTTTCCCCAAGCACTTCCTCTACAGTGGGGTTTACAGGAATAATTTTATACCCTTCTTGTTGCATAATCTTAGCAATTTGGTAAGATGTTCGTTCTGGATTATTTGATAATCCAACAACGGCAATTGTTTTAGCTGTAGCTAGAATCTGCTTCAGTTCTTCATTTGTTGGGTTTTCCCAAGTCATATAATGACCTCCTTCATTTTATCCCAAAATAAGGTGCTATAAGATTCCTGCTGAGACGAGAAATGAAGAGGTAACAGCACCTAAATGGTCTTCTTTGTAAGCATTCTTTAAGTCACACCTTAGCGATGCAGACGATTAGGCGAGAGCCTTCCCGTTATTGTAATAATCCCTGATCTGTTAAAAAATCTTTAGCAACTTTTTCAGGTGACTGATCTTCATAGTCCACAAGATAATTCATTTCCCTCATTTGTTGATCCGTTATTTTACCTCCAAGCTGATTTAAAACTCGCTCTAGTCCAGGGTGTTTTTCTAACGTATCGTTACGTAAAAGAGGTGCTCCTTGATAAGGAGGAAATAAACTTTTCGTATCTTCTAAAGCAACTAAACCAAGCTCTTCCATGTAACTATCTGTTGCATATGCATCAATGAGATCAACTTCACCGGATGTTATGGCTTCCTGTCGCAAACCAGGATCCATTGTGTTAACATCTGCAATGTCCAGCTCATAAACATCCTGCATTCCAACATACCCATCGTATCTGTCCTTAAATTCCAATGTAAATCCTGCAATCAACTGTTCTTCTACTTGTTTAATGTCTTCCATTGTTTGCAAGTTGTATTGATCAGCTATTTCTTTTGTCGTTGCAACGGTGTACGTATTATTATAATCCATCGGCTGTAAATATGCCATATCAAATGCCTCTTCCATTCCATCTTTGGCTTGTTGATACACTTCTAGTTCATTTTGGCTAGTTGTCTCTTCTTCTAAATGAGTAACAATGGCTGTTCCTGTAAATTCAGGATAAACATCAATACTCCCTTGTTCCAATGCCTCAAACACAAATGCTGTTTTTCCAAGATTTGGCTTTAGGGTAACGTTTAAATTCATTTCCTCTTCTATTAAGAGCTTGTACATATTCATTAAAATAGTAGGCTCAGCCCCTAATTTTCCACCGATCACGATGTCTTCCTTTTCTTCCATTTGGATAACGAATGGAGCGATAACAATACATATAGCAAGTAGTAACATAACTAACAACGTTTTAATGCCTGCTTTCTTAGAAACTCGTTCAAACCACCGTAAAATGACATCGAGTACAATTGCAAGTAAAGCGGCAGGTATAGCTCCTAATAAAATTAGATTAACATCAGCTCCACGGTCTAAGCCTAATAGAATAATTTCTCCTAAACCGCCAGCGCCAATTAAAGCGGCTAATGTAGTTGTTCCAACAATTAAAACCATAGATGTCCGAACTCCTGCCATTAATACTGGCATCGCAATAGGTAATTCAACTTTTATTAACCGCTTATAAGAATTCATCCCCATGCCTGTTGCTGCTTCAATATAAGCTTGATCTACTTCTTTAATCCCAGTATAACTATTTCGTAAAATTGGCAGTAAACCGTAAGCAGTTAAAGCGATAACAGCTGGTAGCGTCCCAATACCGAAAAAAGGAATTAAAAATGCTAACACCGCTAAACTTGGAATAGTCTGTAAAATAGCTGTAAGACCTATGACCGGTTCAGCTATTTTAGGATATCTTGTTAACAAGAGCCCTAAAGGAACAGCGATTAAAATAGCGATGATTAAAGCAATAAGTGATATTTGTAAATGCTCCCAAATGGTTTCAGCAAGCAATCCTTGTCGGTTTTGAAATGCATTTACAAACTCATTCATCTTCTGATCCCCCTGCAAACAGGGACTGATCTTTTAAATACGCAACCGTATCTCTAAATTGAAACACTCCAACAAGTTTATTTTCTTTTACTATTGGAAAGAAATCTTGGTCTACTTCTTCTGTCACATGGACCACCTCTGATAAAGGAAGATTATGTTGTAGTTGTACGCCTTCCATCTTCCTACCTTGTTTCACCATACCAACATAATTATTATTTTCATCCGCTATTATATATAGTAGGTTAGGGTCATATTCTCCTTGTTTCAAAGCAGTTCGGCTTAATATATGTTTTCTTGCAGAAGAAGCAATTGTTTCCACAGGTGTGTCCCAAGGTGACTGACTTTTACCAGTGAATTCTTTTACAAATGTAGTTTTCGGGTGACGTACGAGATTGTCTGGTGTATCAAACTGTACAATTTTCCCTTCATTCATTAAACAAACACGATCCCCTAATGCCATTGCTTCTTTTATATCATGGGTAACAAACAAAATGGTTTTTTTCACTTCTTGTTGTAATCTTTGGATATCTGTTTGTAATTGCTGCCTACTGATCGGATCTAAGGCACTAAATGGCTCATCCATCAATATAATATCCGGATCACCTGCCAAAGCACGAATAACTCCAATACGCTGTTGCTGACCACCAGAAAGTTCGGCTGGCAGTTTTTTCTTATACATGGATGGGTCAAGACCGACCATCTCTAATAGTTCCTTAGATCGATTTTGAATTCGTCGTCGATCCCATTTTTTTAATTCAGGAACAACTGCGATATTTTCTTCTATGGTCATATGAGGAAATAAAGCTATTTCTTGTAGTACGTAACCAATATTCCACCGTAACTGGTCAATTGGAAATGCGCTAATATTTTCTCCTTTTATATAGATGTCACCTGAAGTTGGTTCCATTAGTCGATTAACCATTTTAATTGTTGTTGTTTTACCACAACCACTTGGGCCAATTAAAGTAATAAATTCTCCTTTTTCGACTTGGAAAGAAATATCTTTTACAGCTTCTGTTCCATCTAGATATGCTTTGTAAACTTGGTTAAATTCAATCATAACAAGCCTCCATATATGTATTAACTATGATCTACGTTCAGTTAGAAGGGTTCCGCTTTCTTAGCTAGATTTTTTTTCGTCAAGTCTTATTAGCTAAAAGTTCGGTTTCTGCCTAGTTGTAAACTGGTTATAATTATTGTAGTATGAATGCTGTCATCTTTTAAAGCGAGCCTCAAACACAAACAATACCATATTCTAGTAAACAATCATAGGATTCTTTAATTAACAATTTCAATGCTTATGTAATACCCCTTATACAAAACGAAGAAACCTAGTATATGAATTAACTGTTCTTAATTTATAAACTTCATGCTAAAATAAAGAACAGCACTAATATATTTTGTAAGTTGCATGGTATTCATCAGAAGCCCTATCATATACTTCGTTGTAATAATCGTAGTGCGGTAAAATCTTCAATTTGTTTAGTAGCCTAATCGTATACTCTAAACGAATATGGGATTTAGGTACTGTTATCTCTACTGATACTTGTTTAGTCATATCTTCTGAGTTTTGAGGTTGGAATCATGCAGCACTATACATCCGAAATAAATAACATCATATACGGAAAGTAGGGAAATAAAATATGGAATTTGTTCTGTTTGCTTTTATAGCCTATTTACTTGGTTCAATCCCTTCAGCGCTTATCGTTGGTAAGGTTGGATATAACAAAGATGTACGACAACATGGAAGTGGAAATTTAGGAGCAACCAACACCTTTCGTGTATTAGGTATAAAAGCTGGAATCATTGTAACTTTAGCTGACATTTTAAAAGGGACTGCAGCAACACTCATCCCCCTAATATTTGACGCTGATGTACACAGACTTATTATTGGACTGTTCGCCGTTATTGGCCACACGTACCCGATTTTTGCTAAAATGAAAGGTGGAAAAGCGGTTGCAACGTCTGCAGGAATCATTTTAGGTATTAATCCACTATTATTTTTATTGATGATATCAACTTTCATTATTAGCTTGTATATTTCTAAATATGTGTCGCTTTCCTCCATTATTACTGGAGTCATAACAGTTATTCTTTCTTTTGTTTTTCAAAATACAGGATTAATTATCGTTACATCACTATTAACTATTTTCGTGATATATAGACATCGGGAAAATTTAAAGCGAATAAAGAACAAAACAGAGCCAAAAATTACGTGGATGTAGCTACATAACATGATTATCTAATGCACTATACTTTGTTACAATTCATAACGAGAAAACTATAGCTAGAACTTGAAAAAATAACGTTTCTTTGTAGTTACTTTGAAAAATGCATTTTATTTTGTTTAAAAGACTTTAGCATGTCATTACTGTTTATGCAAAAGTTATCGTTTTTTATCATAGCATATTTTTGTAAAACTTAGATGATGCCCTTGCTTTATTGAGACATAAAGGAGGGCATTTACTTACTTTTAATTAAACTTGTTGCAGCAAAAAAACTCTTAATAAGAAATAGAACCTAAAAATTGATTATCATTACGTCGTAACGTATACTTTAACAATATAGAGAAAGGGGGCAATATGATGAAACATCAGGCAAAGGCTCTTCCAGTAAAACAATTACCTTCTAAAGAAAAGCGCCATCAACTATTTGGTTCTGTAAAGCCTGCCCCAAAAACAAAACCTGTTGATAAAATGCATATGGCGGATTTACAGAATACAAAAAAAGATTTTTTATTTGATCTAGATGCGGTTGGGGTTACAAAGGTAAAACACCCTATTTTGATATATAGTTTCATGCCACCGTACACACAAACAAGTGTCGCAGAATTCACATTCACTTCCAGCTTAAAACAAACGAACAAAGGCACAAACATGAGTCGCTTTATTGAACAATTAGCAAGTTACCAAAAAAATGGGTTCTCTACGGACCTAGAATTATTAAAAAAATTCACAAAAGATATGGCCAAAAGAGTTGAACAACAAGATGCAACAATAGAAGTAAGCTTTCCTTGGTTTTTTGAAAGACAAGCCCCTGACACAAGTCTTATTGGCTTAAATCACGCTAATGCGAGTATTAAAATGGAATACCATGAAACAAAAGGATTCCATATTCAATTATCTTTAGGTGTATCCATTACTACACTATGCCCTTGCTCTAAAGAAATAAGTGAATATAGCGCTCATAACCAGCGTGGTAATGTTACAATGGAAATAAGAGTTAGTGATGATTATCAAGAAGAAGATCTTGATTGGAAAAAAGTCTTGCTTGAGGCAGCAGAAAGTAACGCAAGCGCTCGATTACATCCTATCTTAAAACGAACGGATGAAAAATTTGTTACAGAACAAGCATATGAAAATCCGCGTTTTGTCGAAGATATGGTTCGTTTAATAGCTGCTGATTTATATGAAACGCCATTTATTGAAAAGTTTAAAGTAACTTGCCAAAATGAAGAATCTATTCATATGCACGATGCGATTGCTGAAATCACTTATGATAAGACCAAGGGTATTTGAGATAAAGAAGGGTTATTATGAAATATATCTTTATCGGTTTGATAAAATTTTACCGTACTGCTATCAGTCCTTTTAAACCGCCGAGTTGCCGATTTTTCCCTACTTGCTCTGAATATGGACTCGAAGCCTACAAACGATTTGGTGTTGTTAAAGGTACCTATCTAACAGTAAAGCGAATTAGCAAATGTCACCCTTTTCATCCAGGTGGCATTGATCTGGTACCTGAAAAGAACAAGAAATGAAAAGGAGCTGTCACCATGGATATACAGATAAGTAAAGAAGCAGCGAAATGGTATAAGAATGAGTTAGATTTAGAAAACAATGACAACTACATTCGCTTTTTTGTCAGATATGGAGGATTTGGAGGTAATATTCCAGGTTTTTCACTAGGTGTAAGTAAGGATGCACCTGAGGAGGTACATGCTGCTAAAGAAATAGACAACATTACTTTTTATGTCGAAGAAAAAGATGCATGGTACTTTGAAGATAATGATTTAAAAATTAAGTTTAGCAGAAAAAAACAAGAACCAGAAATTTCTTATGAAAAAAGAGCTTAGATTATAAGCTCTTTTTTCATACTTTAAAGAAAAACAGAAAGTCACTTATTTCCAATTTTTTAACATGCGAGTGTTGAAGACTTTCTATGCAATTGTAGCTGTTTTAAAGTACTATAGTAATTGGAATCGTTCTATTTGGTCCCACTCGCCTTCTTTTTCCAATATGTATCTTTGCTTTTCTCCAAATAAATCAAAGTGCGGAAAATCAGCCTTTTGATCGATCCAATCTGGCTGTAAATGGTACTTCTTTCCCCAAGCAATTAATTTTTGTATATCTTTGCAACCTGCTTTCGTTACTGTTGTACATTTTGGGAAACGATGATCCAACCAAAAATGGGTTAAAAAAGCAATTTCTCCTGCCCTTACTTTTTGCTTCCAATACTGTAATTCTTGACGACTAATGCCGAATGCCACTTTCTTTTTCTCCTTCTAGTTGACTTTTATATGCTTGATGCCAGATTGGAAAGGTCTTCTTCAGCGATAGCGGACGAAACGTGTGCTTATTCACAATAACATGTTCCGTTGTCCCATTAACAGCAACTTCTCCTTGCCCATTCAATATGCGATAACCATAGACTGTACGTATGCCATTATAAGATTTTAGCCACGTTTCAACAGTTACTTTTTCCCCGTAACGAATTGGGTGTTTAAATTGAATGTTTGCGTTAGTGACAGGTGAAACGATTTGATGTGCTTCCATTTCTGTATATTGTAACCCTAATGATTCAATAAATTTCGTTCTTCCAATTTCAAACCACACTAAATAATTAGCATGATATACAACTCCCATTTGATCTGTTTCTTGATAACGTACTTCGATTGGTGTTTTTATACTTGACAATGAAGGATTCCTCCTATTAAAAAACTATTTCTTTATATATAGCTTAACATATTTTTAAGAATCCATCTTTTAGCAAGTTTTAACGTATGTAACAAGGCTTAATATCAAGGGCACTATTTAGCATCAATCTACTTAGGTATTTCTACAAAGTGAATTTGTCATTTTTCATTTCTCACGCATTATCAAGTAGGATAAGGGTAATAAGGGTAGCGGGAACCATACAGCGTCTTACAAGTCGAGGTATTTTATTAGAATTCAAATTCCCCCCAAATACAACAATTCTGTACTTGGGGGAAAAGAAAGTAACATTAATTTTGGTCTTTATATTCATCTTTAATTTCTTGGCGCATACCTTCAATCGCTTGTTCTCTTCGTTTATTCTTTTCTTGAATAGCTTCTTTCTCCTCACCAGAAGAAAATTGCATGGTCTCATGTGATTTTTCAATATTTTGTATCGTATCTTGGACCATTTCTTGTAATTTCTCTACATTGTCACTTCGATCATCAGGTTTAGAACGATATTGATCTGACATATCTCTGACCTCTTTCTTATTTAATATTTCCGTTCGTTTATAGTTTACCTAGTTAAAATAGATCTATACCGTTCTTCCATTTTTTAAACTTAAAAGTCACGTAACCATTTAAAATGTGGTTACGTGACTTTTTATGCATTCTTCTGTTGAATATGCTTATGTTTTGCTTCTATTCTTTCTTCAATTTTTTCCATCAAACGTTTATCTTCTAAGATAGATTGGCGATTTTTCTGCAACAAATCATTAAATGTTTGGTTTTTTTTAAGAGAAATGGGAATCTCCTCCTTTTTAAAACAGGTTACCCATTTCAAAATCATTGTATACACCGAATTATTGATCTATTACAGCAATATATAGACGGGAATGAAGATATGAAGCTCAGACAGTTTTCCTCTGTCCTTAAGCCTACATATCTTCTACCGTTTTTTTCATAAATTGATAATCCATTGGCCCTGGGTGTATTTTGGCAATCTTTCCTTCCTCATCAATAAAATAAGTGGTTGGTACAGCTACAACCTTATAGGCACTTCTAACTTCCGCTTTTTCATCTAGAGGAATTGGGTATGTATAGTCATATTTCTCAATATAAGCAGCGACATCTTCCTTTTTACTTTCACTCTTTGTTAAATTGATAGCTACTACCTCTACTTCATCTTTAAAATGATCATAAAACTCTTGCATGGCGGGCATTTCCTCACGACAAGGAGGACACCATGTTGCCCAAAAATTTAGTATTACCTTTTTCCCTTGTAATTCTGAGAGTTGTAGTTTCTCTTCATCCAATGTATTTAGTGAAAAATCTGGAGCATTCTCTCCGACGTCAAGTGGATTTTTGACCGAAGAAATCATTCCACCTTCTGCCTCTGTATCTCCAGTTACGTTGTATGCATTATTTTTTGTTGCTTCCGATTCTTTCTTTTGCTGTACGTAATTATATAGCACACCGCCAGCTAAGGCAATAATGATTGAAATTCCTACTATCCTCTTTAACATAAAAATTTCCCCTTGTCCTTTTTCATATACATTATCTATCACTGGTTATATGCATTGTTTAACAATAACTATAATTAATAAAAACATAAATAATTGTATAGTCAACTAAAATCCATTTTAACATCTTTAGAATATAAAGACACGTGATAATTTGATACTACAGAAAAAATAAGAAATATTCATGTTCAACATATAAGCAAAACCACAGCGTTTTGTTTCTTAAGAACAAAGGTCCCAAGTGTCGTTTAGCACCTAGACAAATGGAACGAATCAAATAAAGATTTAGGAATTATGCCATTAAAACAGAGGGAGGTACTGATTTCGGGCGACTAGCCCGTTTTTAGTCGGCTTTTCTATTAACGACGAACCAATGATGATACTGCGATTCGTGAAGTCACCTCGTTTCTAGGTGATGGAGCCCAACGGGTGCACATTCGGTTATTTGGTGGTTACGCCATAGCATTAAATTATATGCTTTCTAATCTTTTAAAAAAGATCTCTGCCAATAAATAGGCAGAGATCTTCACTTGTTCTTTGTTAAATAACGCTTAACTTGCTACGTAACACCATTTGTAAAATACCGCCGTGTCTATAATAATCAATTTCTACATCACTGTCAAAGCGAGCAATAGCCTCAAATTCTACTTGTTTACCAGATTCATCAACTGCTGTTACTTTAACCAAATCATGAGGTTTTACACTTTCATCTACTGCCACATGATAGGTTTCCTTTCCAGTTAAACCAAATTTATCAGCGTTTTCTCCTTGCTTAAATTGTAAAGGAAGAACTCCCATCATAACCAAGTTTGACCGATGGATCCGCTCAAAGCTTTCAGCAATAACTGTTTTGATTCCTAATAAATTCGTTCCTTTTGCAGCCCAATCTCGAGAAGAGCCCATTCCATAGTCTTTACCTGCAATCACCATTAGACCAGTACCTTCTTCTTGATACTTCATGGCAGCATCATAGATTGGCATAACTTCTTCTGTTGGCCAATATGTTGTAAATCCACCTTCTGTTCCTGGTGCAATTAAGTTACGGATTCGAATATTTGCAAAGGTACCACGCATCATCACTTCATGATTTCCACGACGTGAACCATATGAGTTAAAATTACGAGGTGACACACCTTTATCCTGTAAATATTTTCCTGCCGGCATATCTTTTGCAATTGCTCCAGCTGGTGAAATATGATCTGTTGTAACAGAATCACCAAACTTCCCAACAACTCGCAAATTCTGTAAAGGTTCTACAGTACCAGGTTCTTTCGATAACCCTTCAAAAAATGGAGGATTTTGAATATACGTAGACTCACTATCCCACTCAAACAGTGGTTCATCTGTAGTATCAATTTGATTCCAACGCTCATTGGAACTAAATACATCTTCGTACTCTTTACGGAATATTTCTGGTTGGACAACTGCTTCTACTTGTTTTTTAATATCTTCCATAGAAGGCCAAATGTCACTCATGAATACTGGGTTTCCGTCTTTATCTGTTCCTAATGCATCTTTTTTCAAGTCAATATCCACTGTACCTGCAAGCGCATAAGCAACAACCAATGGCGGTGAAGCTAAATAGTTTGCTTTTACTAACGGATGAATACGTCCTTCGAAGTTACGATTTCCAGATAACACAGAAGCGACAGTCAAATCGTTTTCAATAATTGCTTGTTCGATTTCTTCACGTAGAGGGCCTGAGTTACCAATACATGTAGTACAACCATACCCAACTAAGTTAAAACCTAGTTTATCCAAGTATGGAGTTAGGCCTGCATCTTCCAAATACCGTGTAACTACTTTTGATCCAGGTGCAAGCGAAGTTTTTACATATTCCGGAACTTCTAGACCTTTTTCCACAGCATTTTTCGCAAGTAACCCTGCTCCTAACATTACATAAGGATTTGACGTATTCGTGCAAGATGTAATTGCAGCAATTGCAAGCGCACCTGTTTTCATTACAGAAGATTTCCCATTAGGATGTTCGACAACAGCTTCTTTATCAAATTCGGATTTATCCAATCCAAAACCTTGATTTCCAGCTGGTGCTGTTATTGCTTTATTAAACTCTTTCTTCATATTAGATAAAGAAATGAGATCTTGCGGACGTTTCGGCCCGGATAGATTTGGTTCTAATTCGGATAAATTAATTTCTACAATTTCTGTATACTTTGGATCTTCTTGATCCGGTGAGTACCAGAGGTTATTTAATTTACAGTATTTTTCTACAAGGTCAATCTGTTCTTGCGCCCTACCTGTCAATTTTAAATAATTTAATGATTCTTCATCAACTGGGAAGAATCCGCAAGTAGCACCATATTCTGGCGCCATGTTTGAGATCGTTGCTCGGTCAGCTAATGGCATATCTTGTAGACCTGGACCAAAATATTCTACAAATTTACCTACTACATTTTTTTCACGTAACACTTGTGTAACTTTTAATGCTAAATCGGTCGCTGTAGTGCCATTTGGAAAACTACCTGTAAATTTCACACCAATTACATCAGGTGCAGGAAAGTACGATGGTTGCCCAAGCATTCCTGCTTCTGCTTCAATACCTCCTACGCCCCATCCTAATACTCCTAGACCATTTATCATCGTAGTATGTGAATCTGTACCTACTAATGTATCAGGAAACGCTTCATATTCGCCATTGTCATCTTCTATACCATGAACAACATTAGCTATATATTCCAAGTTTACTTGGTGAACAATCCCGGTTGCAGGTGGAACTGCACGGTAATTATTAAATGCTTTTTGTGCCCAGTTTAAAAATTCATAACGCTCTGCATTTCGTTCAAATTCCAATTCCATATTAGCTTTTAGTGCATTCGCAGTACCATATTGGTCTACTTGTACAGAGTGATCAATAACTAAGTCTACCGGTACTTCAGGATTGATTTCTCCAGGTTCTCCTCCCATATCTACCATAGCCTTTCTTAGTGAAGCAAGATCGACTACGGCTGGGACACCAGTGAAATCTTGTAAAATAACACGGGATGGTTTGAAAGGCACATCTACCCCTTCGCCCTCTTTTGTCCCCCATTTTGCTAATCCTTCTACATGTTCGTCTTTAATTTGATGCCCATCTTGTTGACGAATTAAAGATTCTAAAAGCACACGTATTGAAAAAGGTAATCGTGCTACTTTTCCAAAACCAGCTTCTTCTAAAGCTTTTAGTTCATAATAATTGTACGTTTTGTCATTGAGTTTAAATTGCTTTTTTGCATTTAATGTATTGTTCTTCCCCATGTGTGTACCCCTTTCTTCTTCATGCTCGCCATACCAAAATACAGCGTTTGTTATTACATCTACAATATAAAACCTTTCACTGTCTCTATCTTATAAGAAAAACCAACATAAAACAAACCATTCAACCCTCTTAAGCTTATAGTAAAAAATTATGCATATCGATAAGAAATACTTATATAAAATAATATTATTCCAATTACTTGTTTATATGATCATTCTATGCTTTCAATTTTTATGCTCTGACTTATTTAAAATCATGCTGGTATTGGGAAGATAATCCTGAATGTGCTACCAATCTGTTCATTAGCTTTCACCTCTAAAAACGCTTGATGTCTTTCTAAAATTTGTTTTGTAATCATAAGTCCCAATCCTGTACCACTTTGTTTTGTAGTGAAAAAAGGCTCACCTAATTTATGTATTATTTCTTGCGGTATTCCAGGCCCTTCATCAATAATGCACACATCTACATGGGATTCGGAAGAACTAGTTACAATTCGAATGCTACCTCCTTGTTCCATAGCCTCAATAGCATTTTTAATTAAGTTAATTAATACTTGTTTAATCTGTGAACGATCACAGTAAATTTTATCTTTTTCTGAGCCACCATATTCAATAAAGATTCCTTTCATTTTCGCTTGAGGCCCAAGCAATACAATTACATCACGAATCATTGAATCAATTGATTCTAATTTCTTCGTTTCAGTTAATGGCTTAGAAATAAATAACAGCTCTGAGGTGATCGTTTCCATTTTTTCTATTTCTTCTATCATAATATTGTAATATTCTTCTTTCCGTACACCCGCTTGAAGTAACTGCAAGAAACCTTTTAAAGATGTTAGAGGGTTACGAATTTCGTGAGCAACACCTGCAGCCAATTGACCAGCTACAGACATTTTCTCTGATTGAATCATTATTTCTTCTACTTCTTTCTTATCTCGCTTATCAGCTATAATGGAAAGATAGTAAGTTCTGTCTGTATCTTTTTCTTTCATTTTAGTTAGTGTACAAGATGACCAAATGGCTTCTCCAGCACTATTTAAAACATTCAGTTGATAAAACCGCTTTAGCGCTGGAGAACGGTCACAATTTTCTTTAATATAGTCAATATCTTCTGTGGATACAAATGTATACCATGGTTTTCCGATTAATTGGGATGGATGATAGCCAAGAATACGCTCGACAGATTTGGAAGTATACACAAACAAACCGTCCTCATTCAAAACGGAAATAATATCATGGCAATTTTCTTCTATCCAAGTAAGCATAGATGTCGATAAAGACGACAATTGAAGATTATTCCTTTGTATCTGTTCCAGTTCAGCTAAATGAATAGTTTCATCGGTATTTCCTATCTCTTTTTCGTACCTCATCATATTTCCCCCTTCTTTTGCAAATATCAACAATTCCTTTCTGTTACATAATTATATGAATTCAATTTTAATAGTATGACGCTTGTTTCCATATATTTTTCAGCTTATAATGAAATTGACCGCGTATTTAAACATCCAATTATTAGTAATATTACTATAAGTGAATGAAAAAATAAATTAAATAGTTAAATATTTTGTCAAATTCTTGCGAAATTTTGGAAAAAAGAAGGGGAGGAGGAGGATGATGTCGGTTTTTGTTGATTACTTAATTATTTTTTGGGGCTTTTTTATGATTGCAATTATGGCTATTGGCGGTTACTTCATGTTTCGTAAATTTCTTAAACGATTGCCAAAGAAAGATGGAAAATCGACAATGGATTGGGAAACTTATTATGTAAATATAACAAAACATATGTGGGATGAAGAAGAAAAACAACTTTTAGAAGAATTGGTTTCTCCTGTTCCTGAACTATTCCGTGATGTTGCAAGACATAAGATTGTCGGCAAAGTTGGAGAAGTTGCTTTAGCAAAAAGCAAACAAAAAATTACGCAAGATGTATTAATTGAAGGGTATATAATTGCTACCCCCAAACGTGATCATAAATTTTTACGAAAAAAATTAGCTGAAAAAGAAATTGATACTGCACCTTATGAACCTTTCTTTCAACAATCCAATAATGATTACAATTCGGATTGGAAGAGAAAACATCAATTATAACCATATAAATTTATTTTAATGGTCTTGAAAAAAATTTATTATAATACTATCTGCAAATCTTTTATAATGCAAAAAACCGACTTATCCTTCATATAAAAAGTAAGATCGGTTTTTTGCATTATAGGAAAATATAAATTCTTTAGGGTTTATAGTAGAAGAAAAACTAGAGTTATCGTCATAAAGCTTTGGCAATAGCCAAGTCTTTTTAAAAATTTATTTGGAATTAGATTAATTAAATAAAAATAAAATCTATAGTAGTACCTTCTGATTAAAAATTATTTACTTTAGTGTTTAATTCCTTTTCCAACTGTAAATATTTATAAAGCATCGCTATGCGCCAAGTAAAAATCATCCCAAAAGCTAATAGGAAAAACATACCGCTTGTTTCACCAAAAGATATATGACTTCCTATAGCAAGCTTAACAACAATACGAAATAACAATAGACTAAATAGTATAAAAGCAAATGCTTTAGACGGAATTAAATAAATTGCTTGATTCCGTATTTGAAATTTGGATGTCTTAATTAAAAAAAAGGAGCATAGTACACCTACACTAAAAGCTTCTAAAACTTGATACCAACTAATTTGAAACATAGGAAACAAAAACATTAGCGCTCCAGTACTCATAAAAAGTGGTGGTAGAATGATTTTCTTAACAGAAGCCGGCCTTTTTGCTGCTTTTAATCGAAAAAAAATCATAGAAGTTGCCATAATAGCTGCCCCAACTGTACTTGTAATAAACCAAAACATGTGCAATTCACTTTCTCCCATCATAACCTAAATAATTTACTTGTTTACGTGTGACATGGAGAGGAAAAGTAATAGACGAATAAATAAAGCGTCACTTCAAAAATTATTTAATAATTAAGAAACAAGTGTCACGTGGAATATATGACACGCTCAAAGGTGTCGTGGACGCGATTATCGTCAAATGGCTTAACAATGAAATCCTTTGCACCAAGCTCTATCGCTTCAAAAACTACCTTTTGTTGCTCCATTGCCGAACACATAATTACGGAAGCTTTAGAGTCTAATTCAATAATCTTTTTCATAGCTTCAATACCGTTCATTACGGGCATTGTCAATTCTTGATATAGTCGTACAGCTTCTTTGCCGTTTTCTGCTTCTCCAACAATTTCATGATTTTTCTTTTTTAGAATCGAAGTGAGCGCAGTCCGCAAAAAATTAGCGTCATCGACTAAAAGTATTTTTGCCATGCCACATTTCCTCCTCACTACTCCGTATCATTAGCAATTGATAAAATAATCGTCATCATTACACCTACAACTGTTAAGTATACACCTAAATCAAAAATCATGGCTGTAGCTAACTCAATTTCTCCAAATATAGGAAAGTGAAAATAACCATAGGTTTGAGATAAAAAAGGCTGTTGAAAAAGAAAAGAACCAATACCTGTACCAACAGCGATTGCTAAGCCAACAGGAATTAATTTCACATAATTAATTGGTAACACCTTTCTTACTTCTTTAAACCCGTAGGACATATTCATTAATAGAATAGCACCAGCAGTCATAAGGCCTCCAACAAACCCACCACCAGGAGAATTGTGTCCAGCCAATAACAAATACACTGCAAAACCTAGTAGAATAAACGCAATTAAAGATGCAGTGGTTCGTAAAATAAGATCATTCGTTTTGTACATTTGTATTGCCCCTTTAATAGCAGTTATAGTTTTTATTGTAATATATCATAAGTTAAAAATCCATTAGAAGCCATAAAAACCAAATAATCCTGCTAAGTATGAAGTTAGCGCGGTCATCCAATCAAAAAACAAAGCGATCCCCATAAAAATCATGACATAGCCGCCGATTTTAACAAGTTTTAAACTGTGCTTTTTTATCCATTTTAATTTACCAATGAAAAATGATAGTACGAAGAAAGGTACCGAAAAACCAAGTATGTATCCAATCATCATCATCATACCGGTATTAGGCTCTGTGGCAGCTAATGATAATACGATCCCTAAAATTGGGCCAGTACATGGCGTCCATCCTAAGGAAAAGGCTAGACCGATAATAAACGTGCCAATAAATCCTGCTGGACGATTTTTAAAATTTATTTTTCGATCTTTCATTAAAAAATCAAAATTTAGTATACCAACAATAACTAACCCAAAAAACACGATCACAATAGCACCAATTTGCCGAATTATATCTTGGTACAAAAGTAAAAAATCAGATATACCCGAACTTACAAACCCCATCATAATAAATACGGCAGAAAATCCTAACAAGAAGAAAACCGTATGAAATATGCTTTTTGCATTCAGTTTTTTATTGTCCTCAGCTAACTCATTTACGCTCATACCTGTAATATAGGATAAAAATGCTGGATATAAAGGTAATACACACGGAGATATAAAGGAGAGAAAACCTGCTCCAAAAGCGATGAATACATTTATTTCCGTCAAAGGTATACCTCCTCTATTATTATTCAATGTGTCTATTGTATCAAACTAGCAATCGATGTCTAGCAAACATTTTTGACAATCAAGTGAAAACGTTTAAAAATCATAATTATTCATAAAGTTTTTAACCATTCTTCTATGAGCTTATAGATTACTCAAGCACCTGTATTACTTAATTATATAGACTCATCTGAAAGAATTTAGCAGAAAGGATGATGCTAATGATACCAATAAAACTTATTGTGCTTTAAATAACGCTGTTCTGCATCGCTTAAAAACTTTTTATAAATTACTATATTGTTTATTCATTCTCCTAAAGTAAAACTTCCATGAAACGAATCATTTGTTTAAACGTATTTTAGACAGTATAATTTCTCATAAGTATCAAATGTACTTGGACACTAAGAACACAATTTAATCAGGGAGGATTTAATATGAAAACTTTATTTTATTTGTTGATTTTTGCTATAGTGGTCTTCATCAATTTATACTCTCCATCACTTCGAAATTACGAGGAAGATATATCAGAAAACTTAAAGTACTTAAAAGGAAATCATATTTAATAAAATGTCAAAATAAACTTCACAAAGTTTTGCTCAGTGAGACCAGAAACTAAATACAAAATTAAAAAGGTTCTCTGTCAAAGGAACTGGTATGATATTTACGCCACCAACTTTTTGGTTAAAAGCTTGTTCTCCATAAAAAACACTTTTTATTAGGTCTCAAGAGGGACATACTCCGCTTCCCGTGAACAAACCCGCCCGATACTCCTCATAAAGCCTGCTGTGGGGTCTCAGTCGCCGTTTTTCACAGGAGTCTCCGTATATCTCTTCTGCTATGTGTATTTCAAACTAGCACCTTTTTTACCTGTTGCTGCCATAAAAGTTCATGCTTCAAATGTTCAAGTTTCTAGTACCAAGTGAATCTCGCTTCAAAACCCTTACCGTATTGTTCATAGTTTCTTTATAACGGAAGCATGAACGATTGTAAGATCCTTTATTCTCAACGTAAAAACGTTTTTCTTACGTAGTGTAAGCCTATGCATCCATATTGGAAAAACGTATATATTCCAACATTCCTCCAATTTCTTCTCATCACTTGTTTTTAATCGTTTATCTATTTCCCCCTTAAATTCTACTTCTTTTAAAAGAGGGGGGATAAGTGTATTTGTCCACGCTGCAGTAACTTCATTGCGTTGCGATTGAGATTGAGGACGACATTCTGTATAAAACCTATTAAAAACATAAAATAAAAAACCACCTTTTCTGCTTAATTTTTTACAGAAATAAGTGGTTTCAAGGAAAATCAACCCAAAATAATACTAAAAGTGTGCTAATAAACTTAATCAAAAGCACTTTTTTGATAATGAAGACCAACGTCTAAAACCACTGGCATATCAACGTTTTTATTTTCCGGACTGGTTGTTCATTGCACGCATCATTTGATTAATTTTCTTTTGGGAAGGTTTTTGACCCATTTGCATCATTAATGTTCGTAGCATTTGTTCATTAATCGGTGGATTCTTTTTCATGTAATTCATCATATATTTTCTTGCAAGAAAGAACCCAAGAGCAACACCAATAATTAACGCTGCTACAGCGATTAATACGACCCATATTGTGTCCATGTAAAGCTTTCCTCCTTCGTGTTGTCTCTTAAAACAGTATAGTAAATTAATACTAGGAATACATTGCCTCATTTTGTTCTGGTTGACTGTATTCCAAAATTGGTGTTATCCAACCGAAGTTTTGTATATTGTCGCCAACGACAAAAAGCAATGGTTGGTAACTACGTAATATTGGAAATAGTATTTCCTCAGCGATTTCTAACGTTTCACAATGAAATTTTAAATGTTTTTCACCAATATGTAAAGAAATGCACGCCTTCTTATTATATATACTAACCCTATGCTTGTCTATATTTACAAATAAATTAGCAGAATTAAAACGTTGAATCGTTAGCAAAATTCCTTTATAACAAATTGGATACGTAATGTAATCAAATTGTCTACGCAAATCAGAACGATTAGGTTGGGATTTCAATTCCATAAAAAACCGATATAGTAAGCTACTTTTATGGAAATAATTCTTAGCTACTTCCTCTGTCAAGTGGTATATAGAATACATGTGCATAGGTATAATCTCTCCGATCTTCCTACTATCATGCAGGATGTTATTAGATATACCTATTATACGTGTTATATATTAAAAATACTGTCAGGTTTTAAAGAAAATTACCACTTCTTTTGTCTGTCTTTGGCGATCACTATAATATATTCGATTAAGATAAAAATAAATGATTATTTACTAGAGTAAAAAAAGAATGACCCAAACTTGCAGGTCACTCTTTTTTTACTTAATTAACAAATGATTCTACGTGCTTAACTACATTTTCCACGGTAAAACCATATTCTTTCATTACTTTCTCCCCATTTGCAGAGGCTCCAAAAGTATCAATACCAATAATTTTCCCGTGTTCACCTACATATCTTTCCCAACCGAATGGAGACGCCATTTCAATAGCTACCCGATTCTTGACAGTTTGAGGTAGAATTTGTTCATGGTAGCTCTTATCCTGTGCTTTAAATCGATCCCAAGATGGCATACTTACTACGCGAGCTTCTATACCTTTTTCCTTCAGTTCGGCTTGGGCACGAATCGCTAATTGTACTTCCGACCCAGTTGCCAGAAGGATTACATCAGGCGTTTCTTTATTTGCTTCACTAATAATATAAGCACCTTTTTTAACACCCTCATACGCATGTTCTTTCGTACCAGAAAGCGTAGGTAAATTTTGCCTGCTTAACACAAGTGCTGTCGGTGTATCTGTAGATTCTAAAGCTAATCGCCAAGCTGCTTGTGTCTCGTTTGCATCAGCTGGTCGAATAAGCGATAAACCAGGCATTGCTCGTAGTGAAGCAAGCTGTTCAATAGGTTCATGCGTTGGACCGTCTTCCCCTACCGCAATAGAATCATGTGTAAACACATAAGTGACAGGTGTGTTCATAATTGATGCAAGACGAATGGAAGGTCGCAAATAGTCACTAAACACAAAGAAAGTACCAGCGAATACATTTAATCCACCGTGTAATGCCATACCATTTAAAGCTGCGCCCATTGCATGCTCTCGTACACCAAACCAAATATTTCTACCAGCATAGTTTTTACGAGAGAAATCATCTTCCCCGTTCATGGTAGTTTTATTTGAGCCGGCTAAGTCAGCACTACCACCAAAGAAGTTTGGAACGGTTTTAGCAATAGCGTTCAATACTTTTCCAGAAGATGCCCTTGTAGCTAGTGTATCTTGTTCCGGTTCAAAAACTGGAAGCTCTTTGTCCCAATCTGCAGGAAGTTCACCGTTGAGAGCAAGCTCAAACTGATTAGCTAATTCTGGGTACCTCTCTTTATACATTGCTAGATGTTGATTC
The DNA here is from genome assembly GCF_900129865.1 of Virgibacillus chiguensis. Taxonomy (GTDB): domain Bacteria; phylum Bacillota; class Bacilli; order Bacillales; family Amphibacillaceae; genus Virgibacillus; species Virgibacillus chiguensis. The sequence continues at coordinate 12,469 of NZ_FQXD01000001.1, read as the reverse complement.
CAGTTTTCCTCCTCTTCAACACCTCTTTTAACTGTTTTTTGGTTGAAATCTTCATATACTTCTTCGGGCACATAGAAATCTTCTTCGTGTGTCCATTTATAAAATTCTTTTGTCAGTTTCACTTCATCTTCACCTAATGGAGCGCCATGAGAAGCTGCCGAAGCAGATTTATTTGGAGACCCATATCCAATGATAGTTTTCACTTCAATTAAAGTTGGTTGTTCTTGATTTTCTTGCGCTGCTTTAATAGCTTGTCTAATTTCATTGACATCGTTACCATCTTTGACAGTTAATACTTGCCAGCCGTATGATGCAAAACGTTTTTCAATATCTTCAGAGAAAGATTTATTTAAATCCCCATCTAAAGAAATATCATTAGAATCATAAAGTGCTATCAATTTACTTAATCCCAGATGTCCTGCTAAAGACGCAGCCTCATGAGAGATACCTTCCATTAGATCGCCATCGCTCACTATTGCATATGTAAAGTGATCCACCACCGCAATATCTTCTTGATTAAATTTAGCAGCCAAATGTGCTTCTGCCATTGCCATACCGACAGCCATACCAATACCTTGTCCTAAAGGCCCAGTAGTTGCTTCTACTCCATCCGTATGATGAACTTCAGGATGTCCGGGCGTCTTAGATCCCCACTGTCGAAAGGATTTTAGATCATCCATGGATACTTGGTAACCAGATAAATGTAGTAAACTGTACAATAACATAGATCCATGGCCTGCTGATAAAATAAAACGATCACGATTAAACCATTTTGAATTTTTTGGGTTATGGTTCATAAAGTCAGTCCATAACGTATAAGCCATTGGCGCTGCTCCCATTGGGAGACCTGGGTGCCCAGAATTTGCATGTTCAATAGCGTCAATAGACAATGTCCGGATTGTATTAATAGATTGCTGCTCAATTGTATTTACCATTTCAGTAAAAACTCCTTTCATAATCATGCCTATACTCATTCTATAATGAAACCTATTTTGCTACAAGTGAAATCATGCACTTATAGCAAAATAGGTATTACTACTTATTGTTGTGCTTTTTTTGTAAATCTTTTACTTTTTTCGGTGTTACATCATTTCCCTCTGGATCAACTACTTTCATTGTTTTAAACTGATTTTTAAATGATTTTCTTACACCCTGTAAGTATTCCTGACGTAATTTTTTTTGTTCGTTTTGTTCAGAAATAGTTAGTCCGTCCGCTTTAGATTTTCTTGCAAGCTCATTAATACGTTCGATCTTACCTTTTGATAGCATCCATCTACCCTCCCTCAGCATATATTTTCATTCCGTTAAATGATAAGTTTTCGTTGACAAAAATTGCACTTTCTTTCATTGTACAAGAGATGTCATTGAGATAAAATAGGTGTGCTTATCAACATGATTTATTTACATTACCATATAAAAAAGAGAAGGGCAAAGAACTTGTCCTTCTGAGAATAATTTTATTTTTGTTTGCTTTTGTATTCTTGATAGCGTCTATGGACAGTAGCCTTTGATACATTGTAACCTAGACCATTTAATGTATTAGCAATTTCTTTAAACGTCAGACCAGTTTGGCGTAAATTAATAACTTCTTCAACAGGAAATTCTAATCTTTGCCTTCCTGGGGCTTCATTTCTATTCGAAAGATTTAAAGTAGGATCATAACCTTTTGCAATCGCCTGCTTCATCCCTCTTTTTATCTTCATATTATGTATTTTGCGTTGATACTCCTCCACAATTCCAACGATCTGCAACACCATGGAATCTGCTTCCGATAACTCTAACTTTCCTCCATGAAAACTTGTATAAATTGGAACATGTAATTTCTGCAGCTGGTGAAAAAGGGCAATTTTTGTATTTCCCCTACCTAACCGAGTCTCGTCTTGAATCAATAAACAATCTGCCCTTTTTTGAGAAAAAATCTCTAACATCTTAAATATCCCATCTCGATCGATACTATATCCGCTCTCTTGCTCTTGTATACAAGCGACCACAGCAAGTTGATATTCAGCTGCCAGTTTAACCAACTCCTGTTTTTGTCTTATTAATGATGTTTCTTGAGTTTCTTTGTCAGTACTTACCCTACAATATACAACTGCCTTCACAATGTTTACTCCTTCTATCATATTAACTCATTATAATAGAATAATATAAGAAACCTAATGTTAATGCAAAAGCTACAAGATAGAATGCGTCTGTTTTGGTCAGTTTTTGAAACATCTAATAGCCCTCCTTATACAATACAGAACTTTTGTTCGTGTTATACACTTATTATACTCGAACATATGATCTTGTCAAGCGTTTTTTCGAACGAATGTTTGCGCGAAGTTTTATCTAATGGTAAACTAAGGTTAATTAATATTATGTGCGAGGTGATAGATTCATGACTAAACTTTCCAAAAGGCAACAAATGATTTTAGATTATATAAAAGATGAAGTAATGCAAAAAGGTTATCCACCATCTGTAAGAGAAATTGCCAAGGCTGTGGGTTTGGCATCTAGCTCGACTGTTCACGGGCATTTAGCTAGAATTGAAGACAAAGGCTATATTAGACGCGACCCTACAAAGCCAAGAGCAATTGAGATCTTACATTTGGAAGAAGAGAATCCTATTCCAAAAGAAGAAGCACTTTATGCGCCTGTTATCGGAAAAGTAACAGCAGGATTACCTATAACAGCTGTAGAAAATATTGAAGAATATATTCCACTTCCTGCAAATACAGCTAACCCTGATGATAGTCTATTTGTTTTAGTAATTGAAGGAGAGAGTATGATTGAAGCCGGAATTTTAGATGGAGATATGGTAATCGTTAAACAGCAAAACACAGCACAAAACAGTGAAATTGTTGTTGCAATGACAGCAGATAATGAAGCAACCGTAAAACGTTTTTTTAAAGAAAAAGATCATATACGATTACAACCAGAAAATGCAACGATGGAGCCGCTTGTATACGATAATGTAACCATTTTAGGGAAAGTTATTGGATTGTATCGACATATACACTAAAAACTGCCAATTGGCAGTTTTTAGTGTATAAATATTGGGTTACTATGAATTTTGTTCTGTCATTATTCCCCTGTATAATGAACAGGACAATAAATATGCACATAGTAAACGGGGCTCTTTTCCTTAATTTGCGAAAGGTAAAACAATGAATAACAGTATTCTTCGAGGCACAACTGATGCGTAGTGGCATGTTGCTTTGCTTCTTTCAAGATTTCTTGCATCTTTCTCATATTAGAGAAGGGATTGCCTACAAAATTATAACGAAGTGCTGTTGGAAAACTAATTTTTTTGATATCTTGATCGATACTAGAAATAATGTTAGAGCAATATACTTCTCCTTTTTTAGGATGATGAAAATCCCTTAAGTTGTTTTGATAAACAATCATCGAAGTTTTATTCCAAAAAACATCTTCTTGGGAATCATACAGGTTGGATTCATTAATATTGAATCCTTTATCATCAGCTGTAAAGTTAAATCCTTTACAAATAAATATGTAATTATCCTTAACTACTTCCCACATATTTGGTTTTGTTTGAAAAGAGGCTAGTCTTCTATTTAACTCTTGTAAAAAATAAATTTTTTTATCTAATAACTCTCTCTCTAGCAATAATGTCTCTAAATAAGTCTCGTTAAATCCCGATACATCTGTCAAATCTTTATAATCAAGCCAGTTCTTAATTGCTTTTAAAGGTACACCTAGTTCACGCAACCAAGTCACATTACTAAACTTTAAAGCATCATTCAAAGAATAATACCTATATCTATTATCTTTAACAACAGAAGGAGTAACTAAATTCTCTTTATCATAATAACGCACTGTGTCACTAGACACCCCATGAAATTTGGCTATGTCTCCTGTTTTAAAATATTTTTCAGCCATATGTTAAAAACTCCTTTGTTTTGTCTTTAAAAGCGACTAGCATAAGGTGTGTAGATGTTATCTAACATACTATAGAATACGTTACAATTCTAAATTTATCAACGGACGTTACACAACTTAATAAGACAAAAAAGGAAGAAAAAATTGAAAAAGACCTGTATAATGAATACAAGTCTTTTTCTCTAGTACTATAAAAGGGTACCTGCTTGAATTCGTTTATTCAAGACTTGAGGTTAACATATGGTATTGAAGAAACGCTTTTATTTCAATTACTCAGTAGCTACGTTGCTTAACTGTGTCAGAATTTCACTATAAGACGGATATGGATGAATTGTATCTTTTAGTTTACGGAAGGGAATATGGAATGTTTTCATAAGTTGCAATTCGCCCAATAACTCACAGGCTCTTTCCCCTAAAATACTTGCTCCAATTATAAACCCATCTTGATCACAAATTATTTTGGCTTCTCCAGTTGTCTGTTGATCAACAACAGCCCTATCTAATTCAGAATAGCTTACTGTATAAACATTAAACTTGTCTTGAAATTTCTCCCTTGCTTCATTTTCAGTCATCCCTGTTCTAGCCAATTCTGGATGTGTGAAGGTGCACCAAGCTGGGTGTTGCTCTATGGGGGTATGCATTTCTAAAAATGCATGTCGCATTGCCTGTTTAGCTTGAAAGCCAGCCATATGAGAAAATAAATAAGGACCAACCGCATCTCCTACAGCATAAATGTTGCGAACTGAAGTTTCATTATATTCATTAACTTCAATGCCTTTGTTAGTATAGCAAATCCCCAAATCATCTAAACCAATATTTTCTATATTCGGCTTTCTACCTAAGGCAAACAATATCTGTTCTGCTTCAATATGTTCAAGTACATCGTTCCTATTTATAGTTAGTGTTGTAGTACCATTTGCTTGTTTTACTTCAAGCGCCTTCGCAGATGTATACAGTTGCACCCCTTCCTCTTCCAACGTACTCTGGAGCTGGTGTGCTAAGCCCTTTTCCTCTCTAAACAAAATACGGTCAGCCATTTCAACTAGTTTTACTTGCACTCCTAACCGTTGAAAAGCTTGCGTTAATTCAACACCGATAGGGCCGCCCCCTACAACGATTAGATTTTTTGGTAAATCTTCAAGCTGAAAGACGTTCTCATTTGTTAAATAGTTAACCTGATCAATTCCTTTAATAGAAGGAATAAGTGCTCTTGATCCAGTGGCAATAACTATATTTTCAGCAGTAATGATTTCATCGACTACACGTATGCTATGTTGATCGTTAATTTTCGCATCACCTTGAATATATTCAATACCTGCAGCCTGTAATTGCTCTACTGCCTCCGCTTGATGCGCTTTTTTTATTAATTGACGAACTTTACTCATTATTTGCTTCCCATTCACTTCAATGTTGGCATATTTTTTTGCCGTATGAATTTCATCAGCAAGTTGAATAAGTGCTTTACTTGGAATACAACCCGCCCAAGTACATTCTCCGCCTGGCTTATATTTGTCAACTAATACAACTTTTTTTCCCATACTAGCTGCTTCCATAGCGGTGTTTAGACCACCTGCTCCTGCACCAATTATTGCTACATCATATGTGAACATTGTACAACTACTCCTTTATCTATAGTTACTATGTTTGTAAGTATAAACTATGGAACGATTCCAGAGTCAATACCTACTGGATACACAGAAATCTGTAGTTCACTCGAATCTGTTTTCTTGACAGATCAATAATCCATTGGTATATCGTCCGCGCCTTTTCTTCCGCAGCAATATCTTCATACAAATTGGCAATAGGATCTCCTTTTGCTTTTAAAGACATAACAAATAGCTCCTACCAAATAAGTGGGTGCCGCCCTCTTTTGAAGAAGGCTATCTTTTATTTTAAGAGAAGATTTTTATGCCTTCTCTTTTTGTTTTATTAGCAGAAAGGAAATTAATGCTTACTGTCGAATCAATATTAAAAGGAGCGATAATATGCACTGTGGAGTGTGCAATGTAAAACTGAATCAAACTGAATATGTATACCTTGACGAATTTCACACAGTCACCCACGTTTTTTAAAAGAAATAGGCAATTATTGCTGTGGGGAGCATTAAGTAAATTGTTGATAGGTTGTAGTTAAATATCGCAATCTCATTTTATGCACCTTAGCTCATTCCGTTTTATATAAAATAATGGATAATAGAAGAAGTTGTTGACATACCATTGTTGATGAGTTTGATTTTTTCAAGCAGTTTCGTTAGGTAAAATAGGCAACGACAAGTTTAAAGGAGTAATGTAAACCCCCATTAAGACTTTATGAAACAAAGAAACGAAGCACTGATATGCTTCGTCACCATACAACATTTCGTAATTCTTTTTCTTCATTACCAGTTTTCAGCATTCCATCTGATTGCTCTTTCAGGATAATGCTGTTTACATTGTCTAAATTTATTATTGTATTTTTACTTTTGTACCAATTAGAATCATAGCGCTTTAAACTAAAGAAAAAATCTTTTTTACTTTCTCGCTCTTCCTCTGTAACAATTTCAGTACCATCTGTCATATGAAACGTGATTGTATATTTTTTCACTCCTTACACCTCCTTTATTTCTATAATATGATAAAATTAATAAATTTTCTCGTTTTACACCTTATCGTAAAAAGAGCATTAAAATAAAGCGTTGTTTCATTACATAAAATAATTACTACAAAAATCACTTATGTACTTACCATCGTAGCCTAACTAACTATTTTTTGATTCAATCCAATCTAAACGTGCATAATCTATTTTTGTTCTGCTACTATAAATGCTATTTTTAAATATGTACAAAAACGATCATTTATTGTACGCATTTTATCCCCATTATAAATTATAATCAGCCGGCCCTTGTAGTAGCTAGCTTTTGGCTACCCAATTCATGCGAGTATAGGTCAACATGCTAAGTTGTAATATTTATGCACATGTATAGATAAGCACGCTTTAAGCGCAAGCGTACATACTCTAGACAAGCAAAAAACTACATTTTGAAAGAGAGATATATTTTACAAGAAAGCCCTTCCACCATCCTTGATAAACTTGTTAGTCTCCTAGGAATATCTAAGTTATAGCGATATTCTATCATGCAAAAAGTACTGCCCAACTGTTAGAATTTATTTTAACAGTTGGGTTATTATCGACACGAGTACTTCGTATACTATTCTACTCTAACGTATTTATTACTTGCTGTAACATAATAAATTACGCCTTTGCTATTTTTAACCTTATACTGGTAGCCATTACCAACTTTTAATTTGTTTATGATGGTTGGAAAACCATCTCCTTTTTCTAGATGGCCAACAACATGTTTATCCGACCAAGAAGGTTGTTTATAAAAACGAAGCCTACCATTGTGAATAGATTCTACTCGTTTATCAATAAAGCTAGCAAGTGTATCCATTGATTCATTATAATACCCTTGTAAATCTCTTTTGTACACCCAAGAGTAAAGTTCTTGAAGGAGTACTTTGTTTGGCTCCGCCTGTTGCACAGTATACCTCTTTCCTTTATACTTTGACGGTATGGTCTGGCCTGTGTAATATCTCTTAGCTGTATTACGAAGATATACCTTGTCACCAGCTTCCATTGTTTGGTTAATACGTTGGCCGGACTCATTAGACATACTGCCAACAACTTGCACAAATTTTGGGTGTGCCGTAATAAAATATTTATCACCCTTACTATTTTTCACTTGATACATAGGTGATCCATGAACAAGGTATTTATCAACAATTATCCAACCATGACCAGGTTTAAAAGTGCCAGATGGGTTATTCCACCTTGGAGTGTCATAGTAATTTACATTTTCACTGTAAACATTTTTTATACGAGCTCCTGTTAAATCCGTTTCTATAGCTCTAACACCTTCTGGTTTTGCCGGCTTGGATGGCTTGGGCTCTAACTCAATTTCATCCTCCCAATGAAGATAGTAATTATAAACATCAGCTATAAATTCTGCCCAACTTACACGATTTGGTTCTAGCCAACTTTGTGGGTCACTCCTGCGGCTAGGGTCAAGCGTTGAATGCGCAACAATGTCCTTTTTTGGATTCAACTCATATTTTTTACAAAGATAAGCATGATACCAAACATAACGATCGTATGCTTTATCAAAGTTTCCAGTACGACAAAGCTCTATACCAATCGCAATATCGTTGGCATCATCGCCAAACATTTGGTTATCTCTTGGTACATCATAGCGTACATGCCAAGCTTTTTCATCTAAAGGAATAATCTCTAATATCTTATTGTCATCAATAAACGTATGAGCAGATATGTTGGGGTCAATATTTTGAAAGTAATGATAATGTGCATCTGCATCTGCATTATTATTCGCTGTTTCATGAGCAACTAAAAAACTTACACCTAGATTCTTAATTTGCGGGCGGGCATTTTTATTTGTAAGGTAACGACGTTCTAGCAAATACTTATCTTTAAGCTTCTGCATGTTATTTACCTCCCTTACTCTTTAAATATTTGCATAGTCTATTGATCTTTTCTAAGGGGTTATTCTTTCTCTGATGTCCATAAATTTAACACCATTGTCGTTATCGCTAATAAACCTTATGAACAATTCCGCCAACTTAGAATTCCCTTTGATATATCAAATGAAAAAAAGACATGCACGATTGGACTAGTCGTTCGTACTAAACTTGAACAAAAAAATTCAGCTCAGGCTTTAAAAGTTAACTCAATAACTATTAAAAATGTGCACATATTTAATAAAATAAACAATAAGATATGAGCGACTATTTTTCCGGATAATCTCTGGGTGTTTACCGAGAAACCAACAAACTATGATTTGAATTACCAAAACAAAAGCCCTCGACACCAATAGTGTCAGGGGCTTCCGCTATTAATAAGTTCTTATATATTGCTCTCTTTCCCACGGGTGTACTTGTGTTTTAAATCAGCCCCTTGCTTTATTACTAATTCATACTGTTTCAATAAATAGGTTTTAACAGGTTTTTATGAAAATTCTCTTTCAACGATTATCATACTTTTTCATTTTTTTGTGGGTGTTTCGTGGGTGCATTCGTGGGTGTTTATATTAAGATTAAAGCCTGCCAATTGCAGGCTTTTTTACATCATTCAAAAGTTAAATTATAATTTAATTCTTCAGCTAAATAATCAAAACTAGAGGGATCTTTTTCATCGACTAAATCAAAAATTAACCTCAATTCATTTACATCTGGTTTTTCAATGATAAACCCTTGTATGTACTCTTTTTTTTACTTTGTTTGGGAAGAATTAAAAAGAAAAAAGTAGGGCGATTTTAAACGTCCTACTCAATCCCATTATTATTCATATACAAATTCAACACGTCCAATAAAATCTGCCACAGTGTAGGGGTCGAACGGCTCTACATATATTGTATAAGCATTATCTAAAACTTCTTGAGCAAGTTGACGATTTTCTTCTTCGGATTGTTTAGCTCGAGAATGGGATGGATTAGGATAAATCGTGATATATCCGTCGCCATTGGCTGTATAGCTAATGTAATTAGAATCCATTATAGTGCTAGATAAATGAGTTACGTCATCTGGATAAACAATATCATCAGCAATCTGAAAGACTGGATCATCAGCTGAACTATGATTTATCTTAACAACAGGATCTTCCCACACAAGCCATTGATCTAAACTTGGTTCACCATTTATTGTCAAAATAATTCGTGCATAATCAATTTCTGATTGATTATAGTGAGTTTGTAAATCCTGACTAGACATAGAATAAAATGATTGTCCATTTGTAATTGAATGCATAATTTTTTTATCACCTTCATAACGTAGCTCGAATTGTTCTGTTTCACTTTCGCTGTGAAGCGTTAAAATATTTTCTTCTATTGTTTTATCAAGAATGGTAGAAGCCATACCTACATCCCAAAGATTAAAACTTCTATAGGAATCGTCTCCAATCACCCTTATATCTAACCCTATAGGAGAGTTGTACGGCTCTCCTTCAAATAATGCATATGTTCCTTTAAAATCTTCATATGTATAAGTTAATTCTTCACTCATTCCCTCTTCCTCCGGATCAGCTGCATTTGTCTCTTTATCTTCTTTCTCAGTTTTCGAAATTCCTGTTGATACTGGTTTTTCTATGTTTTCTTCTCTACCAAGAACAGCGATTCCAACAGACACCACAACAACCACCATTAACCAAACCCACCATTTTTGATAAATTCGTTTTGGTGGTTTTGAACGAATTTGATTTCCATGTTCATCATAATACTTTTTCTTGGCCAATTGATTTCCTCCTATATTTGATTTTATATTCATTAAAAATATAACCAGTCAAGTGTGTAAATCCCCCTTCCCCTTTTTCCCTAATTATAACAATTAAAAGCTTTTAGTCTAACAAAAAATGCCACCTACCCGTAACTCATTTCGATTATGGTTACAGGAGGTGGTTTGTTGTGGGAAAAAACTTGCAGTGAAAGTTGAAAATTATATTTCTCCTTTATTGTATTTCCGTATTAACCTAATTAATTTAAGAACATTAAAGGTTGACTTAATAAAAAATACCAATCCTGTCAAAAATAACGAAAACACAATTTCTTTTATAAAAATATCAGTATCACGGCTAACAGTGAATTCTATATTACTAAATAAAAGTTCCAAAACAGCTGAAAGAATATGCATTATTAGACCGATTATAATTCCGTTAATATAACTATCTAAATAGCCATGTTTATCTAAAAAAACGATAATTTCTTTATCTAATATACCTACTATTATCCCTAAACTAGTAAACAAAAAACCTGCAAAAATAGAATTAACAGAAACAAAATTACTGTTGTAAATTTCATTTTGGGCTAACAGTTGCTTGTTTATTACAATTGTAAAAGTTATTAAACAACTAAGGAGTAAGGCAACATTTAACTTATTCCTACGAATAAAAGTATTCAAGTAACACCACCCTTTACTTTAAGAAACTTTTATATAATTTTCTAAGTCTTCTTCATTTACCTTATAGACGGAAAGTAAATTTTGTTTTATTTCCTCATGGATGATTTCTTGAACTTTATAATGGTAATCCTCGTCGTTATAATCTAATTCATCTATTTTTCTATCTATTTGTTTTGTATTCATCCTGGTTTTACGGACAAAAATCTCGTCAAAAATGTTATATTTATGGGTGTATTCTCCTTCATTCTTGGCATTAAAACTTAATTGTTTTACGTCTCCAAACTTGTTACCTTTCACTTTTTCAACTAGCGTACTTAAATTATTCTTTATATCATCTACTATATTTTTATCTTTTTTTCCAGTAATACTTATTTCAATAGTAGCCGATTTCAACTCTCTTAATTTTAGAATGTCATCCACAGGTAAATTTAAATGATCTTTATCTAATAGATCATTAATTGGTAAAGCTATTTTATAATCCATTTTACTGATTTTCTTTTTCTTTTTTAATACTTCTAAAGCATCTGGAACAAGAATTGGAACAACTTCTAAATACTCTGATTCGGAAAAATATCTTTTCGCTATTCTTTCTATTTTCTTAATCTGAGGTGCACCCAATTCGGTTATATAAGTAACTACCATATTGTACTTATTAATAATTAAATACGTGAATATCTCTATTTCCTGATCTATTGCTTTTTGTATAGGTGAAGCACGTAACGTTTTTTTATCTCTAAGATGAACTGTTTTAATGTCCTGCATTTTGCCAAGCCTTGCAAAAATGTAATCATTAGTATTACTCAACACTTCTAGAGTGATTTGATTATTACCCATCTCTAGAATTAGACAACCCTCTGATAATTCTTTGCTTAATACATCTTCAAGTTTCAACCTCAGTTTATTCTCTGAAAAATAACTACGTTTCAACTCATCTGCTTTCCCTGGTACGCTTACTAATTTCTTTTCTAAATAATTTAGTTTGTGAAAATGCACTGTTTTATAACTCAAGAAATACCACCCTTTATTTGTCTTTTTCCTTATGATGCTCAGGTATAATTTCGACAAATAGGGACTATTTTCCTGCTTTTTATAGTATATATTTCCTTTAATAAATCATAACAGAACATACATTCTTAATCAAGTTGAATATTTTTAGCCCCATCCAACTAAGGACGGGGCTTTTTAAATCAATAAACGTCCGATTTACGCACCCAAGACATAATACCATCGAGTAGCAAACGATCTGATTTAACCTGTTTAACCGTGTATGAGTTACCCTTAACAAAGTCAGCAATCGATTCGCCAGTCGCAAATTTGCTTGCAGATTTTTTAACCGTTACTTTTTGGCCAACAGAAAATGATTTTGATTTTGGTTTGCTGGATGCGGTAGAACCACCTACATCTGATTTATATACCCACGAATAAATTTCTTTAAGCAGCACCCTATTTCCCTTTACTTGCTGCACAGTGTAGGTTTTGCCTTTAATGCTAGACGGTATATTTTCACCAGTAACATATTTTTTCGCTCCCTTGCTTAGGTATACCTTGCTGCCAACTTTTATGGATTTAGTAGAGCTTTTGCTACTAGAAGAGTTCGACTTACTGCCAACATCACTCTTTTTGACCCATGAATATAACTCTTT